>CAVYPL010000003.1:0-222279 GCA_963770355.1 uncultured Alphaproteobacteria bacterium
TCAGCTATGACCAAAGCGTACGCATCTGGCCGCTGGCAGGTGCGCCAACGCCGACCGTCGTTCCGATGCCAACCCCGCTCAACGCCGTGGCCGTTGGCGGCGATGGTGAAATCACGGTTGGCGGTGCCGACGGCAAGGTGTATTTCCTTGCCGCCGACGGCGCGCGCGCGGGCGATGTTGCGGCCGGACCAAGGCCTGTGATCTCGATTGCGATCTCGCCGGATGGGGTTCGCCTCGCCGCCGCGAGCATCGGGGGAGCGGTGGCGGTGATCGATCGCAAAACACGCAACCTCGCACGCACGCTGGTCGGTCCGGGGCTGCCGGTCTGGTCGGTGGCATTTCTGCCTGATAGCCGAACTTTGCTCACGGGCGGTGCCGACAACATTATCCGGCGCTGGAACGCGGAGACAGGTGAGCCGGTCGATCCCCTTCTGTTGGAAACGTCGGGAGATCCGCTCGCTGCCTATGCCGGTGATCGCGGTGCGGAGATCTTTCGTGCCTGTGTTGCCTGCCATACGCTGGGCACCGAGGAGGCCAACCGGGCAGGCCCGACGCTCGCCGGCATTTTCGGCCGGCGCATCGCCACCGCACCGGGCTATAATTTTTCCGATGCACTCAAGCGCCTCGATATCGTCTGGACGCCGGAGACTGTTTCCAAACTGTTCGAGATCGGGCCACAGGCTTATACGCCCGGCACCAAGATGCCCGAGCAGCGCATCGGATCGGAACAGGACCGCGTCGCGCTGGTGCAATTCCTAGAGCGTGTGACAAAGAGGTAGGCGACGGTTCCTCGATACTCAGCCGCCATCCGTCAGCTTGCGCCGAAGTCTGCGTTCACGCTTCAGCGCTTCGGCCCGGTCGAAAAGATCAGCGACATATCCTCGAACTCTTCGACTGGAAGCTTGTTTGCACTAGTCGCGGTTTGGGATTTATGCAACGACGTCATGTCTGAAGCCGAGAAAGGACGGTCCGTCGCAGGCGAATGCGACCGCAACATGGTGCTTGCGGCAGCCAACAGGGCGATTACCAGAGATCCAGAGATCAACAGACGCTTCATGGGAAACCTCCGTTCGGCTCGTTAGGCAGAAGGGCTTACACCATTGCTTACGTCGGACCGGGACGCTCGACTGTGACCTGCTTCACCTATCACGGGCTCTTGTATTTACGTGTGCGGATCGCAACCACGGGGCCGTATCTGAACTCTTCAGGCAGTTAGAAGATGGCGGGTGCACACGAGGCCCCGCATCGCGTGTGTAAAACGATGTGATCGCACGCACCATCCCGGCCGTGTTCCCTGGTTGCCCTCATGTCAGTTGCGGCTGATATCCATTGATTGCTCGCTGAAGCGGTCGAGCCTCCGCTCAAAAACAATCGAGTACTCCGGATAGCGCGCGAAAGCCCTTTACCGTAGGTCTCGACCGTGGCTTTGCCGACTGCGGCCTTTCAACGACATGAACAGGCGCGTCTTTTCAAGACGTTCAACAAGCGGGTAGGGAGGATGGACGTTCCGTCGAGCAGAACCTTTGCAAGCGGGGAAACCCGCTTCCGAACGGATGACCCCCACCAGTAGAACCTTTTTTAGGCATCACAGGATCCAAACCCGTTCGAGTGGATCGTAAGGGCGGAGAGCGCAGTGAACCTGAAGCTCGACAAACCAGGGGTCGCTTAGGTCGTCTCCGCGCGCTTCATCGCGACCATCTCCTCAGCCGACTGGATTGCTGCCCGCGTCACGATCGAATCTGGCAGCGAGCGCAGCTCGGTCAAGTACTGTTCCCACTCTAGCGTGGCTGAGAACGCTCCCGGAGGCTCTCTCAGCCAATGAGTCATCAGGGGAACGTTCGCTATAGCAGTTTCCTCTGGCGCGTCTTTTTTCGTGCTCTTCATCGTTGCCTCCAACCGCTTTGCAAGGATCTCGTGTGCGCAGGCGAGGCCCTCCAGACGTCGTTTTTTGGTCCCGCTGGCCGCTTTCGCTGACGCTTGGAGCAGGTCCGCCATCTTCAAGTGAGACTCCGGCGCGAACTTCATGGTCAAGGCTCCGTGGTCGAGTGTGCGGCCGACCGGAACCTTGGTGCCCCGCGTCGGAAAGCCCAACTCGAACTCTGATTTGCGCATCGATTTTCCTGTGGTCCCAGCTCGTTGGGCATCATCGGCAGCTGGTGCTCGACATGCCACCGCCAAGCCGGGTGATGACACAATTGACCGGAGGGGACGGATGATCAGGCAGCGACGACGGGTCGGATGACCCTTGCGGCACTTGAACGATGATCGGTTGCCGGGGGCGGGATACCTGGGCCGCAGCCATATTCTCTTCAAACTCCCGGCGACTTTGACGTTGGATTTCCTCCAGCGCGGCCTGATCAGCGGCGAGTTTCTTGCTGATATCGATGCCGCAGTGCTTCATTTCGAGGTGCAGGAGACCGATGCGGAGCATGCCCCGATCGGCTGGTCGGGCGTCCTCACTGACGAGTTTCTCTACCCTCTTAATCTCCGCGCACACGTCGGCCGTCCAGCCGCCGCGGCTCGTGGGTTGAACGCGCGGCCCGTCGACCGAGGTGCCAAATCCCGATAGGTCCTCGGCCGCCTTTGCGGGCGCAAGAGAGAGCAAAGTCACTGCGACTACGAGCGTTACGCACGAACAGCTGGACGTGCTTGCCCTCGCGCTGGACGATGAGGCGATAGCCGTCATGCTTGATCTCGTGAGCCCGCCTCATCCAAGCGGAGACACGAGCCGCACTATGGAAGCAGAAGATCAGATGGCGTCCCACTGCTCAACTGCGAGGGGAGCCTTGTAGGTCGCCATCATGTCGGTGGGGTTGATCGACGATGACGCAGTAGTCGCACTCAGTGGCGTAACGGCTTGCGACCACGAAATTAACGCTGCAACAGCAATCCCCATTCCAATCGTGCCCGTCGAGAAGAATAGCTTGAACATGATTGAATCCTTCCGTGTTCGTGAAGGCCGCGATCATGAACCCGTCGCGTTTCAGGACTTTTCCATTGCCTCCCAAAATTGATGTCGTGAGCACTTTTTTTGTTTCGTGGAACCGAAAAGTCATGGCGCAGGTTTCGTGAGAAGCCGCGAAATGAAACAGCCTCACCGATCCGTGACCCGTTGCGGGTGTGTGGCTCTATGCGGTACCCATTTTGGCCCGCGGGAAGCCGGTACGGACGTCGGCGCCACGTCTGCCGCATACCTGGCAGACGAACCGGTTTTCGATATCGGAGAGCCGCAAGCTGTCGGGCCAAGTGTCGGTGTCCATTGCGACTACGTGGCTGCATTTGTGGTCGGCGCAAGAAACGGTCCCAGCGCCGTCCGTATCGCTAAGCCGGCGGTCGGCCGGACGATGCAAGGGCGCGGGGAGGGCGACGATCCTGACCAGCTGCGCCTCGACATTTTCGCGTCTCTGCGGATTTGAATGGCGAGTTCCTGCAGAGGGCGAAGCTAAGTATGACGCTCGTAAATATCGGTTGTTCACACGGCCGGATGGCGGAAGGGGAGTCCAGTCCCACTATCCCACTTAACGTCTCACCACTTTTCAGGCCGACTCACCGTGAGGATCGTCTCTGTGCTAGCAGCTTGCACCCATCGCGATGGGCAAATGCGCTTCTTCCGCCCCCGTGCTGTGCCCGAGCTGTCTCGCTTCACGGTCCCAACCCCGTTGGCTTTGGAACAGGTCCAACGCGCCTCGACAACCTCATTTGTGCGGCATGCCGTCAATATGAGGAACCGCAACATGGCTGCTGCCGTACCTTCGGCTTCCGCAAGTCTGATCATGAATTTAGCAGCCTCAGCATACGGCAGCGCCGGATGATGGCGGACAACACGCTCTGGACGCTTCGGGAGCTTCTCTCTTAGCTGTTTAGTAAGTTCGGCCGGATTCCGAAAATCCTTGTCGTCGACATCGACGTTCTTCGCAATGATCGTTTCAATGCGGCCGCGGACACGGTTGGCGGTCTCCCGCTTCTCGAGCCAGATGGGCTTCAGCAGATCGTGGATGTGGCTTGGCTTGATCTCTGCGATCGTGAGCTTTCCGATGGCGGGATAAGCGTAGCGCTTGAGTGACGACGGCCACTGGTCGCGATGCTTCTTGCTCCAGCTGTTCCAGTGCTCGTTGATGTACGCCTCGGCGCATTGCTCGAACGTCGGCTGCATTGAGCTAATCTCGGCGGCCTTAAGCACCTGCCTTGCCGCCCGACGCTCGAGCACGATGTCCACACCCGGCAGCTTTTTGTCACCCTTTACGCGCAGCCGCGCTGCATCCCGAGCGAGACGCGCTTCCTTGAGCGACACGTCCTTGAAGAAGTCCGTGCCAACGCTCCTTGCCTAGTTTCCAATATCGGTAGGACCAATTCTTAGATGTTGGTCCGTTCACGATAAGATAGAGCCCGTCGCGTCGCCGTCGGCATACTTGCCGGGTTTCGTTTCGCGTTCGACGTCCAGGGGTTTGAGCCGTCCAGCCACATTATTCTCCAGTAAAATTCGTCCTCCGAACCCACGGCCAAAAACTACGGTCAGCGAGCTGACTAGGGAGAACATCGGCGAACCGCGGAGTACAGCGTTTCCGACGAACTTACTGATTTTGCTGTGAATTTCGAACGAGTGCGAACAAGGGAGAACAGTATACTGGCGGAAGGGGTGGGATTCGAACCCACGGTACCCTTGCAGGCACGCCGGTTTTCAAGACCGGTGCCTTAAACCACTCGGCCACCCTTCCAACCGTTGAATTGATTACGCTTTTTGCGATGTAGCAGAGAACAAAAGGCGGACGCTGCTAACCGAATGCAAACCAATGGGGTCCGTGTACTACGGGTCGCCTAAATTTGCCAATGCAGTGTTGATGGCGTCGGTAGCTTTCCCATCCTTGCTACGGAACAGGTGAGCATAGACCTTCAGAGTGATGCTTTCTTTGCCGATCCGGATGTCCGTAGCGACGTCGCCTAACGACCCGAAGCGATGTTCTGCCTGATTGGGGATCAAGGCGAGGTGCCGTTAGTGATTATGGGAAGCACAAATAATGCAGGCATTTGCCGGCTTCGATGGTTGACCTTCCTCGATCGATCGTTTTGCTCGTTCAATGTGCCACTGCGCTTAGAGAGTTCGATCGGAGCAACTCGGAAGTCCCGGCTTAATGATGCCGCCGCCACGGAAGAGACGATTGGCAAGGTTGCCTCGGCTGGCGGCCTCTTTCCTGGCCTATCGTATGTGACGGAATCGTCGGCGTAGCGCCTTGCGTGAGGATCAGATGCCCCGAGATCAGGCCTTCGATGCCGCCACGTCGTTGCCACGAGCCAGCATCAACCTACAGCTTTGACACGGTGCAGCGGGAGCACCGCAGTCGCAGGCGTACTTGCCAGACCATGGTCGGTCTGGGTGATCCTTACAGACCGACCCTGTATCGTCACACAAGAAACAGCGAGGGGTTTTGTAGGAGAGTTTGGATTGAGCATCAGCGGCGCTCTTGGCGGGTATTTTTCGTTTCATGTTCAGCCCTGGTCATCCCTCGATTATGCAGACTGATTTGATGCTACGTCCCGGCGCGCTTGAGCTATCTTGTACTAATTGGGTAGGGTCAACACGCAGATCATCGAGTTTCGCGCCACTGGCGATCCATGTTCTAACCCAGTGAGGCTGCTTACCTCTGCCCGACCACGTCTGCTCTGGATACGCTGGATTACGAAACTTCTGCGGGACCTTGGGATACTCTCGGCGTTCCCTTGTTCCACCCAACTTGAGCGTAAGCTCCCTGAGCTGATTTTCAAGCTTCTGTCTCTCCCGACCGAGCCTTTCCTGCAGGATCAATTCGACCCGCTTGTGGAGGTTCCAAAGATCGTCGAGAGACATTGCGTCAAATGTGCTGCGCGTCATTGTCGGCCCCAAAGCATTGCAGCCTTTTGGAAGTGAACACGAAATCATTCAGTGCAGAAAAAGGGCCGCCTGACGGCGACCCTTCCCAGATGAAAATCTGTTTCGGATCAGGCGAGGCGCAGAGCAGCCTGGCCCTTCCGTCGATACGCCATGAAGCCGACGCCGAAGAAGCCGAGGATCATCATTGCCCAGGTCGAGGGCTCCGGAACTGCGGAAATTTGTGCACCAACGTACCCCGTAGCGCCACCTGGATTCGAGTTATAAATGTCTGCGGCAAAAAACAGATTTACCTGTCCGGAAGGCGAGCAACCTGTGCAGGGCTCGGAAAGCGAGATCAGATTGCTAATCTGCTTGCCTACGACTTCAAATGTCAGCGTGCTGACCCCGGGGACATTGTTTCCTTGGGGCAGGATGCCGTTGTAGAGGATCTGATATTCAAAGTTGGTCGCGCCTCCTCCCGAGGTTAACGGTGGGGCGCTAAATGAGCCAGCTAATCCTGTTCCGCTGAATGGCGAGGCCAATCCGGTATAGGTGAGCGTGGTCGGTGAACCGGAGAGACTAAAAAGCAAGGCGTCGTTTGGGACATTGTTGGCGTTATTGAAGTAAACGCCAGACGCGAGGCTCACTACCAGTTTCAGATTGCTGCCATCATTTGAGGCGGTCACCGATCCGTACGACTGCCCGTCCGCTCCGCAGGTCGGGCAAGCGACATTGAGATCGTACACCACGTCCGCTCGTGCCGGTGAATATCCGCCGAAGAAAGATCCAGAGATCACGAGTGCAGCTACTGCTAAGATTCGTCCGTTCATAAAACTCTCCAATGCCAAACAGGCTACAAAAATCGCACGTATTGTTGTTGCTGGGACCGGCATGCGCCACGAGATCGGTATGACGCCGGCAATAATGTTTTGTTAACGATGAGCTACTGCCACTTCTTCCCGAAATGTGCTGGGAGGCCCCTTTACCTAGATTAGTTAAAATACCGCTTAGCCCGCTAAGCCTCTTTTTTTAATCCGTTAATTCGATATTAATGCTTATGTTCGGCCTTCGGCTATATGCCGAAGGACATAGATCCCCGGGGCGAGGTCAAACTCATGTTAGATGTGTCCGCGGACCAGGGAACATCCACGCGCTGCATCCGACTTGTGATCGTAGATCGACAACCGATCGTTCTACAGGGGTTGAAGTCGGTGTTCGCAGCACAGCACGACTTCGAGATTGTCGCGTCGTGTAGCGATGGGACAAGCTGCCTTGAAGCAATTCGGAATTTCGCACCCGACGTCGCGCTTCTTGCTGACACCTTACCTGACCTGAAGGTATCCGAGATCCTCGCCATTGCGAAAGCCGAGAATCTTGCCGCGCGGCTGGTGTTCTTTACCGAATCCGAAAGCGACGACGGTCTCGCCGCGGCTATTGCGGTTGGCGCTTGCAGTGCAATTTCGAAGTACGCGAACCCCGAGACCATGCTGCGATACCTTAGGCTGATCGCGGAGCGCAGTGTATCACCGGAACAGTCCCAAGACCTTTCGCCAAACGGCAAGGAAGCATACGTCGCCAAGATCGAAAAAATGCTGGGGTTACTGACGCAGCGGGAGCGCCAAGTTGTACGACTAGTGTCCGAAGGCATGTCGAACAAGGAGATTGCGCGCCAGCTAAACGTTTCCCAAGGCACAGTCAAAGTGCACCTTCACAACGTCTTTCAGAAGCTCGAAATCAATAATAGGACTGTGCTCGCTACGATCGCATTGTTGCAACGACAAGCCGGCTTCGGCACACTCTCGCTCGCCGCACTGGCGTTCGCAATTGCGGACGACCTCAAGGCGTCGGACACGAACGACACCTTCCCGGATGACGACGACAGCACCACCTACAAGAGTCTTGAGCACGCCGGATTCGAGTCCTGGAAGAAAGCGATCCTCCGGCACGTCGTCGGAGTGGATCCCGGCGAGACGGTCGTGCGCACCCAAAGAAGCTCTTTCACTAAGGTGAGCCAAGTCACGAACTCGGCGATGAAAATAGAGGCGCTGCACGCGCCTGAGCAGGTCGTCCTCTCTAACCTTGGGAGAGGCTACGGTCCGATCGGATCCAGCACGCCCTATCTTTTAGCTTCTCCTCTACTGCAAGCGATTAACAATACCCAGATCGGCAGCCCCTCGGCGCAGCAGCAGTTTCCACCGCCGGAGTTCGCCTCGAATCCGATGAAGAGTCATGGAGGCTATGGCACCTTCACCACGGCCGCCGTTGCGTTGATCTACGCACTCGACGACTCCCATGCCGCAGTGCATTCGCTTGGCCCGGGCGAAGCTCGTCTTTCCGCGACCGATTCCAACTCAACACAGTCCGACACTACCATCGATTTCGCATCGGGGCAGGACAGGATCAACTTGGCGGCTTTCGGCGCGCTGGCGTTCCTGCACCTGACATCAGCAAGCAAGTCAGTGCCGCCGCATACCCTTGCCTGGATCTACAACCCCGCAATCAATGAAACGATAGTCTATGTGAATCCGACGGATCGCAGCCTTGATATCGGCGATGCCGACCTGGTGGAAATTCATTTGCAGAGCGTCGTGTCCGTTGCAGAGTCGGATTTCGTCTACCAGTCGGAAGCGGCGGCTTTGGAGGGAATCGACGCTGCGCTGCGGATCGCGACCGCGAGCGATGGGACAGTTCCGACGACGTACAGCGTCCATGCTTCTGTCGAAGCGGGGCCGAACGAAAGCACACTCTCGACGGCTGGTGTGTGGACCATCCCTGCCGACGACGGCTTGAGATTCCATTTCGGGCGAGAGCGAATAGGCTCCAACGTTTCGGCTAGGCTCATCAGTTTCGGCGACCATTCGGCTTATGCAACGGAAGAGAGCGATAGTGCGGCTAGTGTGTCGGCCCACGTATCATCAATCGAGCTTGCTCATAGCAACGCGACAGTTCGGGCCGAGGAAGATCTCAACATTCAAGAAGGAGCCGATCCACGCGAACACCGGCGCTTTGTCGACTGGGCACGGCAACGCGCACGCAATCACTGGACTCCAACCCTTCGAGTTTGGCGTGCAAAGCGCCGCAATCGCGGCCCCTGTCGTAGTCGCCGAGCCGATCGAAACCAGCCTCGCACCCGGTAACAGCGCGGGCCACGGCAACTCGCAGCAAGCTTCGGAGGCGGGCTCCGCTGCGGGAGCGGTCGAGCCGATCGAAACCAGCCTCGCACCCGGTAATAGCGCGGGCCACGGCAATTCGCAGCACGCTTCGGAGGTGGGCCTCCGCTGCGGGAGCGGTCGAGCCGATCGAAACCAGCCTCGCACCCGGTAATAGCGCGGGCCACGGCAATTCGCAGCACGCTTCGGAGGCGGGCTCCGCTGCGGGAGCGGCCGAGCCGATCGAGACTAGCCTCGCACCGGGTAATAGCGCGAGCCACGGTAACTCGCAGCAGGCTTCGGAGGCGGGCTCCGCTGGGGAGCCATCGAGCCGATCGAAACCAGCCTCGCACCCGGTAATAGCGCGGGCCACGGCAATTCGCAGCAGGCTTCGGAGTTGGCCTCCGCTGCGGGAGCGGTCGAGCCGATCGAAACCAGCCTCGCACCCGGTAATAGCGCGGGCCACGACAATTCGCAGCACGCTTCGGAGTCGGCCTCCGCTGCGGGAGCGGTCGAGCCGATCGAAACCAGCCTCGCACCCGGTAATAGCGCGAGCCACGGTAACTCGCAGCAGGCTTCGGAGGCGGGCTCCGCTGTGGGAGCGGTCGAGCCGATCGAAACTAGCCTCGCACCCGGTAATAGCGCGGGTCACGGTAACTCGCAAAACGCTCCGCAATCCGCTGCTATAAATGTATCAGACGGCGCCCAGGCGGCTGCAGCCGCATCCGAGACCGGCGGCGCCGACCAAGAACTGGCATTCCACTTCAATAACCCGGCCCCTTCCACTCCAACCGCGGTGGTTGAGCTGGAGGTACTTAACGATCCACCCGTTCTGCTCGGTCACGACGTCGAACTCGGGGCAATTCTTAAAGTAGGCCCGACTGCTGTGGAGGAACACGCGACCGGTCACGTCAATAGCGGTCAGCCTCATGCCGCAGTACCTTTGTCTCACGACTTGCTAATTTGAAGTGTTGCAGCACATTGGTCACGAATTGTAAGTCGTCTCATACGCGACCAAAGACCGCCAAACTGCACTTGTGCAGCCTGCCGCTCGGTGCGAGCGTCCCGTCAAGGTTCTGGTGTCATTCAGTAAGAATTAGCGGAGTTTCAAGGTGTGGTTATACCCGGATAGCCGACATTGATATTCTTGCCGGCATTTAAATTCCTTAACCGGCGTCTATTACGATCTGCACAATCGCGGCATCCCCCAAGTTTCCGCGAGACACTGCGCAAGGAAAACCCGCCTTCTCAACCCGGCGGGTTTTTCTTTGACTTTGGCGGGTGATGACCTCGATTGGAAAGCCACCTTCTCCAGGGCGGCTATTCTTTTGTCGCCTACTTTGGCGACCTGTTAATGCCGCCAGCCGTGCTTGGCGTCCCATATGATCTTCATCCCTGCGAGCGTCCTTGGCGGAGTCGTCTCGTCGCATGGGTTACATCTAAGGCAGGGCATCCCGGCGCCGCACCTGCAGGCATTGTCGCCATCCCAAGGGCGACTGGGATGGTTTTCGCAAACCCAGAAACAATCCTCGCAAGCGGTGCACTTCATCTCACGATCCGATATTTCTTGGCGGCCTTCCGCTGCTCTACAATTGCCTGTGGCTTGTTTCGGTTCAGCGCCTGCAGCACACCTATTCTCGCATGCATGATGAAGTCTCGGCCTTCTGCGACGTCTATCAAGCAATGCACCGCTATTTGCCATTCCCGGCGCTCTTGCGTGGCCTCGGGGAGCTCTTGGATTCGTCCGCGCCGCTGTGAGCCTTCTCGAGCGCCATATACATTTGACGGCAGAGGGCCACACGAAGCCAAGGGAAACGCAATGAAAGCACCCGCAAATCTCGCCGAAAAGTTCACGACTTTCTCCGACCGCTTCTCTCCGCGCACAGTTGCGACTTACAGCAATAACGACATTATGGTGGCAAAGTCGGAGGGGCCATTTCACTGGCATAAGAAAGTCGGAGGGGCCATTTCACTGGCATAAGCAAGACGACACGGACGATTTTTCTTGTGCTGGAGGGTAGCGGAAGTCGGATTTCGGAGCCGCCAAGGCAGCTTTTGACCCGAACCGGACTTCGGTCGGTTTCAACGCGGCGCGAACTCCGAGGATCACGGCCCAAACTGCGTCCCACAACGGCCGAAATGTGGCGCTTGCCGTGCCCACTCGCCTATTTCTTTCCTCTTCTCCGCCCAGCTTAGAGCGCGTTTCGCATCCACGATTACAGCAAGTGTGCAGAGAGGTCTGTTGCGTCCGGTGGAGCAAGCGATGCATACCGAATTGTCCTTTCAGCGCGAGCTGCGCCGCATGCTTGTTGCTGCCGCCATCGTTGGCCCGGTGGCGCTGACGCCCGAAATGAGTGCGGCCGAAGGCTTGCTTGATTTCTTTTTCGGTGGCGGCCAGAAGCAACCGCAGCCGACCTCGTCTTTTGATCCGCAATCACCGCCGCGGCCGGTCGTCGTAAGCGCGGGACCAGCCTTCTGCGTGCGCAGTTGCGACGGCAAATATTTTCCGCTGATGCGCGGCGCGGCCTCGCCAGTGCAGCTGTGCCAGGCCTTCTGTCCGGCAAGCCCGACCAAAATCTTTTTTGGCTCCAGCATCGACAGAGCCTATGCCGCAACCGGCGAGCGCTACGCCGATAGCGAAAACGCCTTTGCCTATCGGAAGGCGCTGCGCGCCGATTGCACCTGCAACGGCCACAATCCCGCCGGTCTTGCGTCAGTCGATCTCGCGATGGACGGCTCGTTGCGCTCGGGCGACGCGCTCGCCACCGCTAGCGGGCTCGTCGCCTATTCCGGCATACGGGTCGGCAACGACCAAACCCTGGATTTGACGCCGCTTCCGGCGGCAGCCATCACGCCGAAGCCGCAGCCCGCGCGCGACTAGCGCGTAGATGCGGATTGATGCTGCAATCACTGCCCGACGATTCCCATCGTGATGGCTGCGGTGGCCCGCGCCGACGAAGTGATCGAATAAGGCGGCGCATGTCTGTTGTTGGCACTTTTCGGAAGTGGTGTTGATGTCCGTTGTTTGTTGGCGGTCTCAACCGATTGACGCAACACTTTATCTTAGAGGGAAAAGATGGAGTGTAGGATGGAACGGAGATTTCATAGAGGTTTTACCGCGGCAGAAAAGACGGAATTGTGGGACCGTTGGAAACACGGGGAGTCGTTGAAGGCGATCGGGCGAGCTTTTGGTAAGCCGTCATCGTCGATCTATTTTCTGGTTGCCCCGCATGGAGGGTTTCGTCCTGCGGAGCGGCGTCGCTCCAGGTTGGCATTGACGCTTGCGGAACGCGAGGTGATTTCCAGAGGCGTTACAGCACGTCGATCGGCCCGATCTATCGCCAAACTGCTTGGCCGCTCGCCCTCGACGGTGAGCCGTGAAATGGGCCGCAATGGCGGCTGTGATCGCTACCGCGCGACAGTTGCGGACGAGAATGCCTGGGCACGATCGCGTCGTCCAAAATGTTGTAAATTGGCGATCAATTCCGCGGCTTCGGCGGGCCGTGACAGGGAAGCTCAGATTGGATTGGTCACCCGAGCAGATAGCCGGTTGGCTGAAGAGAACGCATCCTGAAGACGAGTATAATCAGGTGTCACACGAGACCATCTATCGCAGCCTGTTTGTCCAAGCGCGCGGCGTGCTCAAGAAAGAGCTGCTTGGCCATCTTCGATCGAAGCGCTCGATGCGTCGCTCCAGGCCGGTTGATCCGAATGGCGATAGACGGGGACATATGAAGGATGCCGTCTCAATCCGTCAGCGACCGGCTGCGGTTGAAGACAGAGCGGTGCCTGGCCATTGGGAGGGCGATCTCCTGTCCGGGCCGAACAACACCTACATCGCGACCTTAGTCGAGCGTCAAACGCGTTACGTGATGTTGGCCAAGGTGGCAGGCAAGGACACCCGGACGGTAATCAACGCGCTCATCAAGCAGACGAAGAAGCTACCAAAAGAGCTATATAGGTCGCTGACCTGGGACCGGGGCAAGGAACTGACGGATCATCGGCGCTTTACTATGGCGACCAACATCGATGTCTATTTTTGCGACCCGCAAAGCCCGTGGCAACGCGGGTCGAACGAGAATACCAATGGCCTGCTGAGACAGTACTTTCCAAAGGGCACCGACTTGTCGGTGCATTCGCAAGTCCATCTGAACAAAGTGGCTCGTCAGCTAAACGAACGACCACGTGAGACCTTGCAATTTGAAACCCCAGCAGAGAGATTTAACGCCTGTGTTGCGTCGACCGGTTGAGCCGGCAGTTGAAGAGCGGACGGATCTCTGGCCGCTTCTTTACGGCTAGCCCACAACGGACCTCAGCATAGGCTTGAACGAAGGTGTCTATGGCTCGGCTTCCCGCGAGTGCTGGCTGCGATCGAGGAATGTGCGCCGGCAGATGCAAGCCCAATCGATGTGTTCGAGAGCCTGGAGCAGATGCTTCGTGCTCACTTTGCCAAGCAGAGTGGAGCCATTGATAGCAAACGCGTTAGCAAATGCATCTCGGCGAAACCTTAGGTGGTTGTGTCGACTCGCGTTTTCGAAACAAGGGCACCGGTTTCACTATCCGGTAAGGCGAAGACGAGAGGGATTATTCGGCTAACCTCAGCTGGGCCTTCGCGTCACAATCAACGCATCCAAACTTTCGGCCGCCGGCCTTCGCCAGCGTCCCTAGCATGGGTTTGTTGCACTTGAGACAGAGAGGAGGAGGGAGGTTTCTAACAACCATGATGCTCACCGTGAATTGGGCGGGAGCACAAAACTCTCAGTCACCGATGGAGGCCGATGGGTTAGCGGTGATGCGAACAGGGCTAGCACCGTTGTTGAGTCGGGTCCACGACAAATCGGTTTAGAGAGTCACTGAGAGTCGTTTGCGTAAGAGTTACATAACACCGGCCAGCCATCAAATCGCATGGACGGCCCGCGCTGAGACATGAAAGGCATTTAAGCTTTAGAAGGGAGCAATCCAGGCCAGCGCCCCGATGATTGCCATCCCTACGACGATGACTAGCAAGTCGTTAGTGAGCCACCTGGGTATACGAGTAAACTGTTGGGTCATGGCTTGAGTCCTCCGCCAACCATATTCTCTGCCGGATAGACGTGGGCTGATGTGAGCCGGTTCACAGACGACTGTTCTCGTTTCCGTGTTCGTTGCCATACTGCGTATCCCTTTCATCATCAAAGAGCGGCACTGAGATTCGTTTACCAAGGGGCAGTGAGTATTGCGGTTTTCCCTCGAAACGCGTGGGGGGCCCCTGCAGAATCACTACGGGGCAATTGAAGGGAGACCGCTCCGCATTTCGCCAAACGTGATTTTCACAGGGCGCCGCATATCAAAGCGCGCCGGCACACGGTCGGCAATCGCTCTAGATGTTGAGTTATTGAACTGTGGGCTGCGCTTGCTCTTGTGCTTCGGCCGCGGCCACCGCCTTCGTCAAAGCTTCCCAAGCCGCGCCAGTGGATGCCGTCTTGTCGTCGCTGTCGTAATCGAGTTCACGAAGTGCGATACGACACGCGGATAGTAGGGTTTCTCCAGTTCGCTGAGTTCACACATTGCGCATTATCTTCGCAGCGGTGGCGCAGGATCGCGCGGGCGCGAGTCTGAAGGCGAGCATCTGCTTGTTCTAAGCTATGGCACCTCCGCTCCGCCACCGAGCTTTGGCCGGCTCTGGCGCGGCCGGGACAAGCGCAGAAAGGAGAGGGCCCGCGATTTCCTCGTGCCGATCCTACGGCTCCCTCACCGAGGGGTGACATGCTCGACCCGAAAGGGGCGAAGGCGCAGCCCGGGCGCGGTCACATTTCAGCCAATCATCATCGGAATTCTCGTCCCGTGAGAGAATCGATCAAACAATCAGATCGTGTGGCACATGGGTAACGACAGCGTTCCCCTCATGCTTCGCAACGATATCGAAGGGATCAGCCGAGTGTTGCTCTGACAGGGACAGATCAATGGTTTGTACTATCTCCGCAATTTCGTGCGGTGCGTGATTTCCGGTGGAGTTTTCGTGATGGCTAATCGACCCTAGGGTATCGCCCAATTCTGCGAGGTTGATGACGCCTGAACCATTAGGAGTTGAAATCTCGTCCTTGAAATGGAATGAGGCTTCATGCCCGGGCATGCTGGCAAGCCCCCCGAACACCACATGCGCTATTGAGGAAGGCTCGATATCATGTACGCCGGCTCCATGGATGGGCGCGGTGCCGTGTTCGCCGGCTTCGCTTGAGATCGAATGATTGCCAGCGCCATTCTCCGGCGCGTCCGAGAACTCCTGCGCTGCGTACGCCATTTGAACTGCTATCGATTGTGTCGGCTTGGGTGTTGGCTTCGTTCATCCCGCCGGCGTTTTTTGGGACCGATAGCCCATGATCTTCATGGATGGGCGCGGTGCCGTGTTCGCCGGCTTCGCTTGAGATCGAATGATTGCCAGCGCCATTCTCCGGCGCGTTCGAGACTCCTGCGCTGCGTACGCCATTTGCTCTGCTATCGATTGTGTCGACATGGGTGTTGGCTTCGTTCATCCCGCCGGCGTTTTTTGGGACCGATAGCCCATGATCTTCATGGATGGGCGCGGTGCCGTGTTCGCCGGCTTCGCTTGAGATCGAATGATTGCCAGCGCCATTCTCCGGCGCGTTCGAGACTCCTGCGCTGCGTACGCCATTTGCTCTGCTATCGATTGTGTCGGCTTGGGTGTTGGCTTCGTTCATCCCGCCGGCGTTTTTTGGGACCGATAGCCCATGATCTTCATGGATGGGCGCCGTGCCGTGTTCGCCGGCTTCGCTTGAGATCGAATGATTGCCAGCGCCATTCTCCGGCGCGTCCGAGACTCCTGCGCTGCGTACGCCGTTTGAACTGCTATCGATTGTGTCGGCATGGGTGTTGGCTTCGTTCATCCCGCCGGCGTTTTTTGAGACAGATAGCCCATAATCTTCGTTCCTCAAGCTTGTATCAGAATTGGCCCTCCAGTTGCTCTCGGATGGCAGAATCCAGTCACTATCCTGCGGCGTTAGACCATTCGTCACGGCTCCGTGGCCGATTGTCATCACGTCGGCAGTGTTGATCGCCGGCATTTGATCGAACGTGAAGCTGGTCTGGATTGGAGCCGCGAAGGCAACATGATGTAGTTCGATTGATCGTCCACTGGGCGAAGCTATCGCCATGTGATCAGCGGCGTATTCCGTCGAGTACGTCTGGACTTCATCGAAGTTGGGAAATCCGAGATCGTCGCTCGAAGCAGCATCTATGACATAGCTGGCGCTAGTTGATTGCGCCGTCCAGTTCGCAGCTACGAGGGGGGCGCCACCGACGGTCGTGTCCGACAAAACGTCGACACTGGTCGACGTGGCTATAATCGCGTCGTTTTGCATCGCTGCGGCCATATCGATCGGAATGATTGCTGCCGCGACCGTCACTGTCGCTGGGGCGAGGATGAAATCCGACAAATCAATGGTTGCACTTCCCTGCAGGTGGATTTCCAGCAAACTGGAATTGCCGATGCTGAGCGTGTGGTCTGTCGGATTGACATACACAATGGTTTCATTTGCCGTGCTGTCATAGCGCCAGGCGATGGTGTGCCCTGGCACAGAAGTGCTTGTGGGGCTCAACGCCATAACACCAAAGGCAAGTGCGCCCAAAGCCGTTAAATCGATCTTGTCAGACTCTGATACAAAATCGGTAATGGTGTCGAACTGGCCTGCCCTGGAATCCGCTACGGACAAATAAACGAAATGGTCGTTGCCATTGCTGCCTGTGAGTTGGTCCGCACCAAATCCACCAATGATGATGTCGTTCCCATTACTGCCGCTAATTGTATCACTTCCCGATCCACCGTAGATGGTGTCATCCCCACCATTGCCTTTAATCGTGTCATTACCTGATCCGCCATAGATCGTGTCGTTTACACCAGTGCCGTTGAGGGTGTCTTTGCCGGCGCCGCCATAGATGATTTGGCTGGTGTCACCTCCTCCTGCGATGGAATCGCTTCCAGGTGTCCCATAGACGAACGGCGGATCAGATATGACGACCGTGCCCACGGCCAGATTGTCGAAATCGTTGGGATCTGCGTCGCTAGCACCGTGGATGCTGATCGTCACGACTTCCGTGGTGCCGTCGATGGTGTGCACCGTGAAGCTGTCGGTCAGCGTGTCGCCAATATTGAGCGCGTCCACCGTGCTGTTGTTGTTGTCGAGCGTGTAGGTCCACGCACCCGCCGCCGTCATCGTGAAGATGCCGTAGCCACCATCGCTCTCCGTTGGCGAGCTGACCACCATGAAGGTGTCGGGCGCATTGTCGACGTCGGTGTCGGTGAGCGTGCCGCTCGCCGTTGGCGTGCCGGGTGAGGCTTCGCCGGCCTCGACCACCGAGCCGGCCGCGGTGCCGGAAATGACGGCCGCGTCGTTGCTGCCGTTGATGGTGATCGTCACCATCTGGGGGGTGCCGTCGATGGTGGTCACCGTGAAGCTGTCGGTCAGCATGTCGCCGGCATTGAGTGCCTGCACCGCGCTGTTGGCGTTGTCGAGCGTGTAGATCCACGCGCCCGCCGCCGTCATCGTGAAAGTGCCGTAGCCGCCCGCGCTTTTCGTCGGCGAGCTCACGGGCGTGAAGGAATTGAGCGGATTGTCGAGGTCGGTATCGGTCAGCGTGCCGCTCGCCGTTGGCGTGCCGGGTGAGGCTTCGCCGGCCTCGACCACCGAGCCGGCCGCGGTGCCGGAAATGACGGCCGCGTCGTTGCTGCCGTTGATGGTGATCGTCACCACCTTTGCGGTGCCGTCGATGGTGGTCACCGTGAAACTGTCGGTCAGCATGTCGCCGGCATTGAGTGCCTGCACCGCGCTGTTGGCGTTGTCGAGCGTGTAGATCCACGCGCCCGCCGCCGTCATCGTGAAAGTGCCGTAGCCGCCCGCGCTTTTCGTCGGCGAGCTCACGGGCGTGAAGGAATTGAGCGGATTGTCGAGGTCGGTATCGATCAGCGTGCCGCTCGCCGTTGGCGTGCCGGGTGAGGCTTCGCCGGCCTCGACCACCGAGCCAGCCGCGGTGCCGGAAATGACGGCCGCGTCGTTGCTGCCGTTGATGGTGATCGTCACCATCTGGGGGGTGCCGTCGATGGTGGTCACCGTGAAACTGTCGGTCAGCATGTCGCCGGCATTGAGTGCCTGCACCGCGCTGTTGGCGTTGTCGAGCGTGTAGATCCACGCGCCCGCTGCCGTCATCGTGAAAGTGCCGTAGCCGCCCGCGCTTTTCGTCGGCGAGCTCACGGGCGTGAAGGAATTGAGCGGATTGTCGAGGTCGGTATCGATCAGCGTGCCGCTCGCCGTTGGCGTGCCGGGTGAGGCTTCGCCGGCCTCGACCACCGAGCCGGCCGCGGTGCCGGAAATGACGGCCGCGTCGTTAGTGCCGTTGATGGTGATCGTCACCACCTTTGCGGTGCCGTCGATGGTGGTCACCGTGAAACTATCGGTCAGCATGTCGCCGGCATTGAGTGCCTGCACCGCGCTGTTGGCGTTGTCGAGCGTGTAGATCCACGCGCCCGCCGCCGTCATCGTGAAAGTGCCGTAGCCGCCCGCGCTTTTCGTCGGCGAGCTCACGGGCGTGAAGGAATTGAGCGGATTGTCGAGGTCGGTATCGATCAGCGTGCCGCTCGCCGTTGGCGTGCCGGGTGAGGCTTCGCCGGCCTCGACCACCGAGCCGGCCGCGGTGCCGGAAATGACGGCCGCGTCGTTGCTGCCGTTGATGGTGATCGTCACCATCTGGGGGGTGCCGTCGATGGTGGTCACCGTGAAACTGTCGGTCAGCATGTCGCCGGCATTGAGTGCCTGCACCGCGCTGTTGGCGTTGTCGAGCGTGTAGATCCACGCGCCCGCTGCCGTCATCGTGAAAGTGCCGTAGCCGCCCGCGCTTTTCGTCGGCGAGCTGACCGCCATGAAGGTGTTGGGCGTGTTGTCCACGTCGGTATCGGTCAGCGTGCCGCTCGCCGTTGGCGTGCCCGGCGTCGCTTGGCGATGCCGCCGGCCTCGACCACCGAGCCAGCCGCGGTGCCGGAAATGACGGCCGCGTCGTTAGTGCCGTTGATGGTGATCGTGAAGGTCTGACTAGCTGAGAGCGTGCCGTCTGACACCGTGATTATAAAGCTTTCGGTCGTCGGCGCCGTCAGCGCATTGATCGCACCGCTGTTGGGCACGAAGGTGTAGGCGCCGCTCGTGCTGTTGAGGTAAAGCGCGCCATACGGGCCGGTACTGGAGATATTGTATGTCACTCCATGCAATACGGTGGTGCCGGTAGTCCCCCCGCTGATGCCGAAGGTCAATGTGGCATTGCTAACAGAGCTGCTGGCGACAAGAGTTCCGCTCGTCGCGGCGAAGGTGTCGAACACCACCGTATCGAGCTCAGTCGGCCCCGTCGCCGCATTCAGCGTCGGCGGCGGCGGCGGCGGCTCGTGTACGATAGGAATCTCTGGGACCGGGACGGCGACCCACTGTAGCGGTTGCAGGAAATTTTGCCCCGCGGGGCCGTCAGGCTGAATAAAATTGATCGGTTGCAGCAGCGGCGGCGATCTAACGAAAGGAGGCGTGCTGGATCCAGACGGCCCCAGCCCTTTCGCGTAGTTGGCGAGCACATCCTGTTGAGCTGCCTGCAACTCCTCCATTCGACTTGCAGAATTCGCAACCTGATTCACGCTGATCGAGGAGCCTTTCCTGCTTAGGACGACCGTCTCTTCGGGATCCTCGACAATGATGTGTCGCGGAACAGCTTCCTTGGTTATGAGCTCGAATGAGCCATGCGCGAGGTCTTTATAAGTGATGCTGTCGTCGTCCAGGAATGTGACGTTCGGATCTGCTGCCTGGACCGCCTTCATCGTTGAGAAGATCAGTGCCGCGAGCGACAGCACGCCCATGCCGCCGGCATGGGCCCGGCCGCGAATGCTTCCAAAGGGCGTGTCAACCCTCAGGGAGCCGGTCTTTGGCAGCCGACCGGCCATGAAAGCGAAAGTCCCTCTGGTCAGCACGAAGAAGGCCGAATACGAAGTGCCGTCGGACTCGGAGACGAATTCGCTCAGCTCCACGCAGGCGCCGCCGGACAGGTTGAACACTGTGCCATCGATGAAGCAAATTCCGATCCGCCCGTCGGCTGCGGTCTCGACGATGTCACCCTGGCAAACAGGATCGCCAACTGTGACTTCAATGGCGATGCCGCTCGCACGCCTGATAGTGCCGCCGCATCCTATCGCCGTCTGAATGTAGCCAATCACTTGAGGAGGCAAGGCCGCAGCCGCCTCACACCCGCCCCCGAAATCTACGCCGGACGCAACTAACATTGGCTTTGCTCGCCTGCCGAGTAACTCAGGCTCAGCGTGGTGCCGCAGTCTTTTTTGCTTGGCTTGCTCTCGCCCCGAGATCAAAATGTCCTGGCGCTGGCAGCCTTAGGCTCGCCTGCTGAAAACGTGCTGATCTAATCAAATCTATTCAGGAAGTGGGACAGGATTGCTGTCGCACTGCCTTAATCAAAATTATACTAGTATTTGCGTCCGAAATGTCCACCTCTTAGTGGCGGCACGTTAGCGTCTGGAGTAGACGATTTAATGAGCTAGTTGAAATGACAGTTTAGCCCCATGGCAATTGTGGCGTTAGCCGGTTTCAAAGAAACCGACGGACTGCCACACGGAGCCAGATATTTCTCCAAGGGGGGTTCAATGTGCACACATGCGATTAGCATACTGGTGACAAGTTTCGTTTTGGCGCTGGCCAATTTCTTGCCTGGTCCGGCGCAAGCACAAGGCGATTCTGCTCGACCCGCCATTCAGGATTCTCCATCAAAGCCCATTGGGAAAGTTGTGACCGCAACGGGTTCGATCACAATTGAACATGCGAGCGCGGTCGTCGTTCAGGCAAATGTCTCAGGTCAAGCCGGTCCGACGAAGGTTGGTGATCTCGTCTACTTGAGTGACGTGGTCCAGACTGGGGCCGATGGTCGGGTCGGAATTAACTTCACGGACGGCACGTCGTTCAATCTATCGAGCAACGCCCGCATGGTTCTGAGCGAATTTGTGTACGACCCAAGCGGGACGTCAAATTCGACTCTGCTCAGTCTCACCAAGGGAACGTTCACCTTTGTCGCCGGCAGCATAGCGAAGACTGGCGATATGAAGATCGACACGCCTGTCGCAACCATGGGCATTCGAGGCACCACGCCACACATCGAAATATCGGACGATGGTTCGGTCAAGTTTTCTACTCTCATTGAAGGGGGCAAGAGTAAAGTCGCGAAAAAGGCTGCTTCGGCGCAGCAACCCGAACAAAAGAGCGATCACAAGTTCGATTTTAAGATCTGTCGAGGGTGCTAGGACTATCGCTTGAGCGCAGGCGCTTCTCGGCACAAACGGTTATCCGGGCCTCCGACCGTCAATTGCAGAAATCAGCGACCGAACGTTCCCAAGATCGGAAGGCCTGATATGGAAATTAGTGCAAAGGTGTGCATCGTAGACCGCGTGACGCCCATTCTTGTCTTGCTATTGCTCGGATCACCTGCGATGGCGCAGAATCCGAAGAAGGATTTCAATCTCAGGAATGTTGAGTTGTGCAACAGCGTGGATCACACGGCGTTTGACGCTCGAATCAATGGTTGCACGGCGCTCATCGATGCCGGTGAAGCCACGACGAACGCATTGGCTATCGCCTATAACAATCGTGGCAATGCCTATGCCGCGAAGGCGGACTACAACCGCGCCCTTCGGGATTTTGATCAATCGATCAAACTCAATCCAAGCTACACCAAGCCATTCAACAATCGCGGTGTGACGTACTTAAGTAAGGGCGAATTCGATCTCGCGATCGAGGCTTTCGACGAGGCCATCAAGCTCAATCCCAACTACAGCGAAGCCTTCGCCAACCGTGCCGAAGCCTACTTGAAAAAGAATAAGTACGACCGCGCGGAGCGGGATTATGACGTGGCAATTCGTCTCGCGCCCACCCTGGAAGGCGTGTGGAGCGGACGTTGTTGGGCTCGGGCCATCATCGGTACGTTGCGGGCGGCCCTGGAGGATTGCGATAAGGCGCTTCAGTTGGGGGCGAACAACGCCGCGACATATGACTCGCGTGGGCTGATCCACCTGAAGATGGGGCAATTTGACGCGGCTATCGATGATTATATTTCTGCACTGCGATTCGACCCAAGCCAGGCGAGCGCGCTCTATGGGCGTGGACTTGCCAAACTCCAACGAGGCGACAAAGCTGGCGGCGACACCGATGTCTCGGCGGCGAAGAAAATCCAGCCCAACATCGGTGCCGACTTCACGCGCTATGGCGTACGCTAGAGACTAGCTAACTAAAGCTTCAAATTACATGGCCTGGAGAATCTGGCGCTAGGCTCTTGAGGGCCGGAACCCATCGCGCGATGACAAAATCGCGTCGGCCGCTCGGCGTGATGTGAGGGGTGGGGGGCATTGTTATGGCCAGCGGTCATGTGAACCGCACTTAATGGGCTCGTCGCCAGTTTTGCCCGCCCGGAGGGGAACGCAACAGGGTTCACCTTCACTGGGCCAAAGCTGGAAGGGAAGCGACTGCAGATTTTGAAGGATAAGTCAGTTGTATCCTGTTGACCATGCGGACAGTCGATACAGCCGCCCGGCGTTAGGCCTTCACATCGGGATGTCGCCATATGTCTTAAAGCGCCGCAACGCGCTCGTTGGCTCGGCGGCCTGGCTTGGAGCAACCAAGGGCAGAGTCATGGAGATGGAGGTGCCTTTGCCAAGCGAAGAAATTACCGTGATTCGTCCCCCGAGCTGCTCGGTCACGAGAGAATGCACGATGTAGAGTCCGAGCCCGGTGCTGCCTTTTGCGCGTTGCGTGGTGAAGAAGGGATCGAAAACGTGGCGCTGAACTTCTTCGGGAATGCCGCGTCCGTCGTCGGTAAAGGTGATCTCCACTTGGTCGGTTCCGAGATCGGATGCCTCGACCAAAATGTTTCCGCCAAGTCCGTCCGCAAACCCGTGTCTAACGGCGTTGAAGATTAGGTTGGTCAACACTTGTCCGTAGGCGCCGGGATAGCTGTCCAGAATGACGTCGGATGGGATGTCAAGGGTTAGGAGACAGCGAGGTTTTGGCAGGTTCGGAACCACACTCGCCACGATCTGCTCGGTCGCAACTCTGAGATCAAAATGGCGGCGGTCAGCCTGGCTGCGATCAACGGCGACCTGTTTAAACGCTTGAATCAGATCGCCAGCGCGCTGCAAATTCGAAACAAGCTGGTTGGCCGCATCGCGGCTGCCATCGACGAACTCTGCCAGCACAGTACGGCGCACAGAACCTGAGGCAATCTGATTGCCGAAGTTTGTGGAGCGCTGCGCCAGCGTTGATGCAACCGTCAAGCTGATGCCAATCGGGCTATTGAGCTCGTGTGCAACACCTGCGACGAGTTGGCCAAGTGCGGCGAGCCGTTCAGTCTCGACGAGGTAGCGCTGAGTTTCGCTCGCGTGCAGCGCCGCTTCAGCTACTTTTCTCTTGTCCCGGATCTCTGCAAAGAGGGCTGCGAGAAGCGATGAGCCGACGGTAACCAGCAGAATGCTCACCTGCGCTGCCAGCACGCGCTCTTGTATCGAAAGAGCAGGATCGCCGAAATAGCCAATTCCGAAAGTAGTCGTCCAAACGATCAAGAGACTAACCATGAGGGCCGCTGCCGCAGCAAAAACCGGTCGGCAGCGCGCTGCGAGCCACAACAGCGGCGCGAACAGGACGGCGACCGGTCCAATATTCACTAGAAGATCCGACCGCAGGAAAATCGTTAATGTACTCACGAGCGCAACGGCCGCGACGGTCAAAGTGCCTTCCAGAAATTCGCTCAGCGGTGGCCGGTCGCGTGTGGCCGAAGCGAGTTCGATCAGCAATGGGGCGACAGTAATTATTCCCAGTCCGTCGGATGCAAACCAGTGTTGCCAAGCAATCCAGGCCGGTGCAGTTGAGCTGTGGAACATCATGATCGTGATGGTACCACCCACGCCAGACAAAGCCGCCCCAATGGCGGCTGCAGCGACAAGACCCACCATGTTTTGCAGCTTGTTTAACCTGAAGTCTGGACCAAAGTAGTGATTGACCACCCACGCCGTAACTAGAGCTTCGCCGGCATTGCACAAGGCGAATAGAACGGCGCTCCAGACATTCCGATCACCTAACAGGTTCGCCAGAATGGTGGCAGCCATGGTGCCAAAAATGATCGGCCATCGCGCGCCAAAACCGAGAGCGATCAGAGCGCCTGCGGACACGCCCGCGGCCGGCCAGAAGACCGCTATGCCGTCCGGCTTTGTCAGCAGGGCGAGGCTCAGACGCGCCGCCAAAAAATAGACTATGCTGATCGAAACTGTCAGCGTGACCGCGTGCATCCACTGTGTCGGCTCGCGACCGGTTTTCGCATGTTGAATCTGTGGCTGCGGTTTCTGAAGCACCAACGAACCTCACCCCGTCGCGCGTTAGCCTAGTCAAAGCCATACGCGACGTACGCTCACTGTTGACACGAGGTCTGACCGAGGTTGGCCTGGCCCCATAACTGGCCGAGACCATTTTGTATGACAAATAGGCTATCGCGCCAACACCCGCTCGATGCCTCCTACGGCTGGGCCTAGTTATGGCCCATATCACCATTTGGTCCCGCTTGCTGCCTATACCCCGGAGACTACCGCTTTTAAACGAAGCCGGGGCTTCAAAAACAGACCGATGACGGAATGTCTGCTGCAACACTATTCAGACACGGCAAGTTCGGCAGACGATGTCCGCTTTCGGGGGGGGAAGAGCAGACGTCGCATTCTAGAGCCGTGAGGTCAGCTTTTGATCCACAACAGTCATGAACGATGACCCGCTGCTGGAACAAGTTGCGAGAGCGTTGCCTACCGAGACTTCGACCGGTACTATTTAGTATTGCGTCTGAATGAGGACTGCCAATGAAAACGCTGACCTGCCGGGACCTTGGCGGTCCATGTGATGCCCAATTCACCGGTGAATCCTTTGGAGAGCTAGGGAAAAAAAGCCACGCCCACGTCATGGAGCAAATGCAAAAGGGCGATGAGGCACACCTTGTTGCTGCCAGTAACATGCGAGCTGCAACCCCGGAGCAGCAGCAAACCATGATGGCGGACTACAAGCGGAAATTTGATGAGGCTCTGGACGTGTAAGCGGTATTGGCATGAAGGAGCGCGTCGACCGCCACAAAGATGGAAGCATCAGGGCGAGAGGACACACGGAGGGAGACATCCTGACCGGCTACTGGGAATGGTTTCGAAGAGACGGCACGAAATTGCGGTCAGGGTTTTTCGAGAATGGAAAGCAAGTCGGCGAATGGACCACCTACGATGCCAACGGGAATCCGTATAAGACCACGATAATGAAGGGTTGAGTACCTCAATTATGTCGCCGGCAATTTTCGGACGTGCCGCGCCAAGCTGATGATGTCCGTTGATAGGGGGCAAAGCGGACCTCGCGCTCGGCGGCATGGAGGTCCGGAATTGACCCGATACAGACATCGCGTGCGGACCCATTCACTCGATCACTTCGGGGGTCCGAGGCTTTGCTTATTAGTCGGAGGCCGAGTTCTGAAACCGGTGCCCCGGCTGACGCCCTGTCTCCTGAATGTGAAGGGCATAAGTGGCATTCAATTTCGCTCCAGTGGCGGCCGACGAATTGTCTGTCGCTGTCATGCTGTTCACCGGGCCGATCTCTTTGAGCAGAAATGATGTGCCCGCGGCGACGGATCGACCAAAAGAAAGATCACTCGCTTGCGATTTTCGCGCGTTTCAGAGTCACCACAGCAGTGCCCCCACCGGTTGCCGGTGTAGGATTCTTATACGTGAGCTCATCGCCGTTGATCGTGATGAAACGCTTCTGATTCGTATTGTCCCACGCGGGAAAGCTGCCGCCGATAATCTGTAAGGATATTGAATTTTCAGATTCATTTACTTTGTAGTCGCCAAACATCACGATCATCCCCTCCAGAGCGGCTCTGCTTTCCCCGGGTAGCGGAAAGTCGCGGCGGCCGAATTTTGGTCGTCCCGGACGCAGTAGATTGATTGAGAAGTGATTTGCTGCATCGAACATAAAATATCCTTTCGGATCGGAACCAAATACTTTGGTTGTTTTCCCGGTCTTTTCATTCTCGTTTTCAAACGAAACGACACTCCAAGTGCCTACAAGCTGCTGCTTGAGCGGCTCTGCCGCTCCCGCGGTCAACGTGCCGCATGTAAGAGCAGCGGCTATCGGAATTGACAATAGTGCTTTCATGGTGCTCGCTCCGGTTTTCAGGCACGTTCCATCTATATGCTGGGCACTCGGCGGTCAGTGGGGCAATTCATCCCACAATACCGCACCGACGGCCAGTATGACCACACCAAGACGTGGGCATGCGTTCGAAAAGCGCAATCGACCGAAACGCCACGAGCCACGCCGAAGGTTGTGCCGAGCGATCATGTCGGCGATCCCGCGCGGAAGCCGCCGAGCGAGGCCCGGGCCAGTGGCGCAATACAGAACAGCGGCCGTTGGAGCGTTCGGCGTGCCGAGCGTTGCGAAGCAAGCCGGCAACGAATGTCCGGTTCTGGCGCACTTAACAGACGTGCCGCCCCACGCTCACGATGTCCGTTGATAGGGTGCCGGCTCAACCGGTCGACGCAACACAGGCGTTAAATCTCTCTGCTGGGGTTTCAAATTGCAAGGTCTCACGTGGTCGTTCGTTTAGCTGACGAGCCACTTTGTTCAGATGGACTTGCGAATGCACCGACAAGTCGGTGCCCTTTGGAAAGTACTGTCTCAGCAGGCCATTGGTATTCTCGTTCGACCCGCGTTGCCACGGGCTTTGCGGGTCGCAAAAATAGACATCGATGTTGGTCGCCATAGTAAAGCGCCGATGATCCGTCAGTTCCTTGCCCCGGTCCCAGGTCAGCGACCTATATAGCTCTTTTGGTAGCTTCTTCGTCTGCTTGATGAGCGCGTTGATTACCGTCCGGGTGTCCTTGCCTGCCACCTTGGCCAACATCACGTAACGCGTTTGACGCTCGACTAAGGTCGCGATGTAGGTGTTGTTCGGCCCGGACAGGAGATCGCCCTCCCAATGGCCAGGCACCGCTCTGTCTTCAACCGCAGCCGGTCGCTGACGGATTGAGACGGCATCCTTCATATGTCCCCGTCTATCGCCATTCGGATCAACCGGCCTGGAGCGACGCATCGAGCGCTTCGATCGAAGATGGCCAAGCAGCTCTTTCTTGAGCACGCCGCGCGCTTGGACAAACAGGCTGCGATAGATGGTCTCGTGTGACACCTGATTATACTCGTCTTCAGGATGCGTTCTCTTCAGCCAACCGGCTATCTGCTCGGGTGACCAATCCAATCTGAGCTTCCCTGTCACGGCCCGCCGAAGCCGGGAATTGATCGCCAATTTACAACATTTTGGACGACGCGATCGTGCCCAGGCATTCTCGTCCGCAACTGTCGCGCGGTAGCGATCACAGCCGCCATTGCGGCCCATTTCACGGCTCACCGTCGAGGGCGAGCGGCCAAGCAGTTTGGCGATAGATCGGGCCGATCGACGTGCTGTAACGCCTCTGGAAATCACCTCGCGTTCCGCAAGCGTCAATGCCAACCTGGAGCGACGCCGCTCCGCAGGACGAAACCCTCCATGCGGGGCAACCAGAAAATAGATCGACGATGACGGCTTACCAAAAGCTCGCCCGATCGCCTTCAACGACTCCCCGTGTTTCCAACGGTCCCACAATTCCGTCTTTTCTGCCGCGGTAAAACCTCTATGAAATCTCCGTTCCATCCTACACTCCATCTTTTCCCTCTAAGATAAAGTGTTGCGTCAATCGGTTGAGACCGCCGGGGCAACGCGGACCTTGCGCTGGGTCCGTCGAGGTTTGAGTCTGGCTCACAACGGACATTGCCAAACGGTCAATAGCTGCGCAGACTTGCAGCTCTATTGAAAGTTGGCAGACGGCTAAAGGTCGATTTTCGGGCGCTGGCGGCCTTAGGTCAGAACTTCAAGGAATCAAATGGAGGAATGGCAATGTCGGTCCCTTGCAAGTACGAACGCAGCCTCCTCAGTCACGAAGAATATGAGACGATCCGTCTGACGCATCATCCCGCCATCTACGACGTCGAGGTGGCTGAGCTCGAGGCCATGCGACCCCGCTTGCGCAAGATGCGTGATAAGGAGCGAACGCTTGGCCGACAAAAACGGCGAGAGGGGCGCGGAAAGGCCGAGGCTCGCGGTACAAGCTTTCCAGGAACCGCCGAGCATGCATCAGAACGGAAGCAAGCCTTCGCCGCGGCGCTGAAGCGGGTGAACACCGAACTGAGGCGCCTTCACAACCTGGCGGCTCGGACCGCAAATGTCGAAGCGGCTCGAAAGGCTCTCGCGCTGCATCGAGCCGCGAACTTCATGACTTATCCCCCAGCCGGAGCGACCGCGAACGAAGGCATGGTGCCGATGGCGAGCAGACGCCGAAGAAAGATCATTGCAGGAGCAGAAATCGGACGAGTGTCCCAGGCGACGAAAGTCGCTCAGGCTGTGCGCGACGCGCGAGGTGGATGATCCCAGAGGTTTGCTCTTGCCATTAGGGTTCACGCTGCTGGTCTCAATGCAAACTACGTACCCCTGCAAGTGAGCCGTACTTGGTATATAATTCCCCACGAGAGGAGATCGATGAGCACGGTAAAAAGCGCTCTGGCCCAGAAGAGTGGCGCCCTGATCCATGTTCGTTCCGGCGACATGGTCGTCGAAGCCTTGCGCCAGATGCGCGACAACCGGGTCCGGTCGGTGCTGGTCATCGACGACGGCGTGCTGGTCGGTATCGTGACCCAGGGTGACTGCGCCATCAAAGTGCTGCTGCCCGGGCTCGATGCGAAGCAGACGCCGGTGGGCCAAGTGATGACGGGCAACCCGGTGACAGTTAAGCCGGACGATCGGCTGGAGGGCTGCATGGCAATGATGGCTGACCGCGGTTTTCGCCATCTGCCAGTGCTGGACGCGGGCAAGGTCGTGGGCGTGATCTCGATCGGAGACGTCGTCAAGGACATCATCCGGGATTTGGAGCACAACGTGGACGACCTGATGGGCTACATCATGAAGGACGGCCCCGGGGGCTGACAGACGCGGCCCTAGTTCTTCTACGATTGAAAGCCGCTCGCCGAGGTGGTCTAGCCGCCGCCACGCGAAGGGTAGTTTTCTCCTCTCGCGCAACAGAATGGTTCAGTGAGGTGATCAAATAGAAGCTAATGCCGGTCTGGCGAGGGCACAGGCGAAGGGCACTAAGCTTGGCCGGCGCCCGGTGAAACCTGCCATTGAGGCCCGCATCCGCGAACTCAAGGCTGAGGGCATGGGCATCCTTAAGATCGGCCGCACCCTCGCGCGATCGTGCCAACGTGAACGTCGCCGAAATAGGTGTGCCAGCAATCTTGGCGTTCGGGATATCGGCGGCGGGTGAGGGCGCGCATGGCCTATTGAAGCGCAGCCTGGATGCCAGCGGCAAGCCGCTAGGGCTTGTGGTGCGCAGAACGCGCCGCCCTCAATGAGGATCTCGGGATCGGCGAATAAGGCGAACTGTCTCCACTTGTTGGCAAGTTTTACAACGGTAGCGAATGAGATCGTTGACCTCACCGTCACGCTTGTTTTTTGAGGGCATAGCACGCATTCCCAACGTCTTAAGAATAAGACGAACGCGATGCGAATTGGTTCAAAAAAGCTAGAGCTACTTCGGTATTTGGAGCCCGGGCGACGAAATCCATTCCTGCATGTGCGCGGCTGTCTCTGCCTGCCGCGCTCGACGAATAAGGTTATCGCGCGCAACGCCGGGGTGGCGTGCCTTGCGCCTCTTTACGTAGGCGCTGCGCCTGTTCGGTCAGACGTTGATCTGGACAGGTGCTTGTGAAGTGGCGCCGCTGCTGCATGACACTGCTCCCACTCTATTGGAGAAGGCGGGAGCGCAACGGGCGTTCTCGTCACCGATAGAAGCCATGGGCGGCGCGGTGATTGATCGAGCATACACCCCCTGGGCTGGGAAGACAGGCCACATGTGAACATTCGCATTTGAAAAGGAAACGGCCCCAGATGTACTCATTCCGGGGCCGCGAACCTCAAACGAGGGGTTTTACTTCGCGACGGAGGGGGGCCACCTCAAACCGGAAGCTAAGGAATGACTCTCGGCACCCGTATCCGTTCCAAGGTCTGCGCACCGGCGGCTTTTTATCCGTAAGGTGACAAAAATCCGATCTGCGCGCGTGCTTTTGCGATACGCGCGGGGGTTGATTCGGTCATGCTGGAAACAGTTTTGATGTTAACGAGCTTAGCGTGTTGCGTAGTGATGCTGGTAGCATTCTGGGGCGCGGACTTGCTTCAGATGCGCCGACGACGAGAATAACGCCACCCTTTGCTAGCGCGTTTGCAAACCAACTGCTTGTGACGGCATGGGACGCAGTCGAACCGGACGGCGAGATTGTTTGCGCACTCGCTTGAATTCACATGCGCTTTGGTATCTGGCGGGATTGGCTAGTACAGCTCATCTAGAGTTTCAACCGGTGCCTTAAACCACTCGGCCACCCTTCCGTCTCTCCGCGTCAGCGGCTTAGCAAAGCGGGCAGAGCAACGGAAGGGGCAACTGCCACCTCGTTGCACGAGCGTGAATTGATTGAACGGACAAGCCGGCCTTAGCAGGAAGGTTGCGGAGGCCGCGGGCATGAAGGCGCACGGTAGAGGGATCCATCAACGCGCGAATCCGAAAGCCGCGCGTGGTCTAGCCGAACGCGAAAGCCAGCAAGCTCGAGCACAGCAGCACCAGGCTTGCCGTGGTCAGTACGAGGAATCCGTCGGAGACAAGATCGTGGTTGCGCATGATACACCTGCCACTGCCGATGCTCGTCCGAATTTATTAAAGCTTTCGTAATTTCCCGACCAAAGGGGTGATGCGTCTGTCCGCGAGAGACCCAGGCCAGCCTGAGTCTCTCACCTTCCAAGGGTTAGGCCTCAAGCCCTGGAACGAAAACCCTCATACGCATGAGCAAGAAAAATCCCGGCGCTCACCAGGCCCAACACAGCTGTAACCGTCTCAATCATCGCAAATTTCCTTTGCGCCCCTGCAATCACCAAACGACTGCGCCGTTGCACAGTCAAAAAGATTCATTTGTCGGGAAAGCAGATCGGCGCCGAGTGATGATTTGCTGCAACAGTTTGTCTGAAAGCGGGACAAGGCAGGCGAGAACAAGAGGCGTTCAGCGCTCGATCGCCCCGATCAGGCTCCGTAGATCGACGGGCACACAAGGCAACGATTGATTCACCACCCGAGCGCTCACCCCATTTCCGCCGTGTTCGGGATGCGATATCTTCATCGATTGGTGCGGAGGTGGGCCGCATCGTGGTCTATGGCCGTAGCGTGCCTCAACGTAGGTATGCGGCCGGTGGAATGGGTAGTTGGGGCGGATGGGGATTCGACGGTCAAAAGCGATGGTCGGGATGGCGCGTGGCGCTGCGGCTGTCGCAACATGTCTTGTCCTCGCCAACTGCGCCTCGTCGGACAAATTCGCCAGCCGCATCGATCCGAAATACGGCGTTTCTTCAAGCCCCAGGGTGGTGGCTTTCGGCGACCCCGTGCCAAAGGGCGGCGGCACCTATCGTGTGGGCAAGCCCTATACGGTCGCGGGCCGGGTCTACGTGCCAGAAGAAGATACCGACTACCGCGCGGAGGGTATGGCCTCCTGGTACGGCGACGATTTCCACGGCCGGCTGACCGCCAATGGCGAGGTCTTTGACATGAGCTCGCTCACCGCCGCCCATCCAACCCTACCGATGCCGAGCTACGCGCGCGTCACCAATTTGCGAAACGGCAAATCCCTGATCGTCCGCGTCAACGATCGCGGCCCGTACCATGGGAACCGCCTGATAGATGTCTCGAACAAGGCCGCGGAACTGCTTGAATTTAAAGGCAATGGCGTCGCCCGGGTTCGCGTTGAATATGTCGGGCGGGCGCCGCTCGAAGGTTCCGACGACCGCCAGCTGACCGCGACCTTGCGAACCGGCGTTCCCGCGCCATCGCCATCCACGGTCCGGATCGCATCGGCCCGTCCGTTCGTTCCGGAGCTTCCGACATCCGCGGGGCGGATCCGGGGCGAGGTTCCGATGCCGGAAGGGCGGCCCTATAGCCTCGGCAATACCTCCGCCGACTACGCCTCGATCAACGCCACTTCGGAAATGTCGGCCTCCAGCCGCTCCCGCGGCCGGGTCGCCGAAAATCCCCGCGCCGTGTCCTATGAGACCAACCCCAGCTATACGCCCAGCCCGAGCTCGGCCTATCTGCCGATCGATCCGCGCGGACCGAGCGAAGTGCTCAGCGGCCGCGGGCTCTACTGACCGCCTCTACTGATCCCCGAGAAAAGCAATCAGGGCAGCGTTGACCTCGCCGGGGCGTTCCTGCTGCACCCAGTGGCCGGCACCGTCGAGAATCAGCTTTTGCCTGAGATTCGGCAGGACGCGCTCCATCTCCTTCACCAGCTTGGCGCCGATCAGGCCGGTAATGACGCCATCGTTCGATCCCGCGACGAATAACGACGGTTGATGAATTTGCGCACCTTGCCATGGCGCCGTCAGGTCCCAGTTGCGATCGAGATTGCGATACCAGTTCAACCCGCCGCGAAAGCCGGTTTTGCTGTAGATCTCGGCGAAGGTGGCGAGGTCGGCCTCGGTCAGCCAGTTCGGTAGCGGCCGATTGGGGTCGCCGCCGGCGAGGAAGCCCTGGCCCTCCTGAACGAATTGGTGCGCCGAGGGATCGGAGAACCCGCGACCGGCCAACACAATCCGCATCGTCGCGGCGACGTCGCGCTCGAATTCCGCTTCGGCAACGCCCGGCGTCTGAAAATACTGCCAGTAAAAATTAGTGATGCCATTAGCTCGCAGAGTATCTAGCGGCCGGGCGCGGCCTCGAAAGGGCGGCGGCACGCTCAGGCCCGCGACCTTGGTGAAGATATCCGGGCGGAACATGGCCGCGTGCCAGGCGACCGGCGCGCCCCAATCATGGCCTGCGATCACGGCCTGCTTCTCACCCAGCGCCGAAACCAGCGCGACCATGTCGCCGACATTGTCGAAGATGCTGTAGGCGGCGATATCGGCTGGCGCGCTTGAGCGGCCGAAGCCGCGCATATCGGGGGCGACGACATGAAAACCCGCCTCCGCAATCGCGGGGATCTGGTGCCGCCACGAATAGGATAATTCCGGCCAGCCGTGGCAGAGCACGACCAGCGGACCCTGGCCTTGCTCGAGCACAAACAGTTCGATCCCGTTGGCGGAAATGGTGCGTGAGGATGGCATCGTGTTTCCGCCCTGTTTTTTGTATTTTATGGAGAAATTGCGAGCCTTGGCACGATAGGATCGTTCGCCAGGCACGGCAATCCGATCGGCAGGGGGAGACGCCCCAAAACCTGTGTTGTTTGCGATACTTCCAACTGTTAGAACGCCCGGATTCAGGACATCGCCGATGGCAGTCGAGACCCAGATTTCCCGCAAATTGGACGCCGCGGCTGCTTTTCCGTGGCGCAGATTGACGGCGGCCGCGCTCGCGCTCGCCGTCGGTTGGAGCGGGATCGTCTATGCCGCCAACAATAGCGTGCAGGGGGCCAAGAAGGAGGAAGGCGGGTTCGACGGCGACGCGCCGACCGCGATCCTGATCGAGGCATCCAGCGGCAGCGTGCTGTTCGAGAAGAACGCCGACGAATTGCGGGCGCCGTCCAGCATGATGAAGCTGATGACGGCCGAAGTCGTTTTCAACGCCATCAAGAAGGGCGACGTCAAACTCACCGACGAATACCGGATCAGCGAGAACGCCTGGCGCAAGGGTGGCGCGCCGGCGGGCGGCTCGACGATGTTCGCCATCCTCAACAGCAAGGTGTCGGTGGACGATCTCCTGCACGGCGCAATCATCCAGAGCGGCAACGACGCATGCATCGCGCTCGCCGAAGGCATGGCCGGCAACGAGCGGACCTTCGCGGCCGATTTCATGACCAAGCGTGCGCGCGAGCTTGGCCTGACCAGGTCGACCTTCGGCAATTCCAACGGGCTGCCCGATCCCGCCAACAAGATGACGGTCCGCGAACTTTCAAAGCTCGCGCGCTACGTGATCCAGACCTATCCCGACATGTACAAACTGTTCGGCGAGAAGGAATTCATCTGGAACAAGATAAGGCAGCAAAACCGCAATCCGCTGCTGAACTCGCTCAACGGCGCCGACGGGCTGAAGACCGGATACACCAAGGACGGAGGCTACGGCATGGTCGGCTCCGCCGTACAGAACGACACCCGGCTGATCGTCGTGGTCAACGGCCTTGAGGATCCCGACGATCGCGCGACCGAAGCCAAGAAGATGCTGGAATGGGGTTTCCGCAATTTCGAGACGCGCACGCTGTTCGCGGCCAACCAGCAGATCGGTTACGCCAAGGTGTTTGGCGGCGAGAACCGCTCGGTGAAGTTGGCGAGCCCCGAGCCGATCAAGGTGATGGTGCCCAAGAACGGCAGTGAGAGGTTGATCGCCCGCGTGATCTACAACGGCCCGGTGCGCGCGCCGGTGCAGTCGGGCCAACCGGTCGGCATCGTCAGGGTCTGGCGCGGCGCCAACGTCGCGATGGAGGCGCCGGTCTACGCGGCGGAAGCGATCGCGACCGGTTCGACGATGCGCCGCGCGATCGACGGCGTCAGCGAACTCGTCATCGGCATGTTTCGCGCGAGCGCAGAGAAACTCTGACCATGGCCGAGACACCAGTGAATCGGGCTCCCGGACGCGGGAAGTTCATAACATTTGAAGGCGGCGAGGGCTCGGGAAAGTCCACGCAAATCAAGAAGCTGGCCGAGCGTCTTGAAGCGGCGAAGTTGCGCGCCATTGTGACCCGCGAGCCCGGTGGATCGCCGGGGGCGGAGATCATCCGCCATCTCGTGCTGTCGGGCATGGGCAAGCTGCTTGGGCCCGACGCCGAGACGCTGTTGTTCGCGGCCGCTCGCGACGACCATGTGCGTACCGTCATTCAGCCGGCGCTCAGCCGCGGCCTCTGGGTACTCTGCGACCGCTTTTCGGATTCGACGCGCGCTTATCAGGGCCGGCTGGGGCAGGTCTCGCCCGGTGTGCTCAATGCCATGCAGCGCGTCACCATCGGCGATCTCAAGCCGGACCTGACTATCATTCTCGACATCCCGGTCGAGGTCGGGCTGCAGCGCGCTGCGGCACGGCGTGGCGGCGGCGCACCCGATCGTTTCGAGGCCGAAGACCTCAGGTTTCATCAGGACCTGCGCGATGCCTACAGGCAGATCGCCGCTGAGGATCCGCAGCGGTGCGCGCTGATCGATGCCAATGCCGACACAGATACGGTCGCCGCGCGCATCTGGACCGCGCTGCGCGATCGTCTGTTCGCTGTTCCGACCACGGCCAGCACCGCATGAGCGCCCGCAAGACCGAACAGGAGATCGCGGTCCGGCATCCGCGCCAGACGTCCGATCTGTTCGGACATCGCGAGGCGGAGGCGGCGTTGCTGAATGCCTACCGCAGCGGGCGTATTCCGCATGCGTGGCTGATCGGCGGCGCGCAGGGCATCGGCAAGGCGACACTGGCCTATCGCATGGCGCGCTTCGTGCTCGCCAATCGCGATCCGTTGGCGCCTTCCGTTCAGCGTGCCGAAACCCTCGCGGTCGATCCCAGCGATCCCGTCGCGCGCCAGATAACGGCGGAGGCCCATGGCGGGCTGCTCGTGCTCGAACGTGGCCTCAACGACCGCGGGGTGTTGAGGACCGTCATCACCGTCGATGAGACGCGGGAGACGATTTCGTTTTTCGGCTCGACCGCGGCGGTCGACGGCTGGCGCGTCTGCATCGTCGACACCGTCGACGAACTCAATCCGAACGCGGCCAATGCGCTGCTCAAGATCCTCGAGGAGCCGCCGCAGCGATCGTTGTTTCTCCTGGTCAGCCATTCGCCGGCCCGCGCGCTGCCGACGATCCTGTCCCGTTGCCGCAAATTGCCGTTGCGGCCGCTCTCGACCGACGACGTGACCCGCGCCGCCATGCGAGCTACAGATATCGCGGCGGATGATCTTGCGCTGACTGAGGCGGCATCGGCGTCGGAGGGAAGTGTATCGCGCGCGCTGACGCTGCTCGGCGGCGACGCGCTGAAACTGCAACAGCGCACTGCGGCGCTGCTGGCGACGTTGCCGCAGGTAGATCCGCGCGAGCTTCACGCTTTGGGCGACGCGCTCGGCACCAGCGACCGTGTCGCGCTCGCGGCCTTCATCGACGGCGTCGAGCGCTGGGTGAGCGAGAAGCTGCGCGTTGACGATGCCAATGCAAACCTCCCGCGCCTTGCACGGCTGGCGGAGGTATGGGAAAAGATCGTTCGCGCCGCGCGCGACACGCAAGACTACAATCTGGAGCGGAAGCCGCTGGTATTCTCGGTATTCGGGATGCTCGCGGAAGCGACGCGGTAGCTGTTTCACTCTTCTCAATCCCGACAATTTTACTTTAGGTCACAAAGGAATTCGTAGTGGCGACGCCCAAGAAAAAAGCTTCAAAAAAGCGCAAAGCGAAAAAGGTTCGCAAAGCGCAACGCGCTGGCGTCGCCAGGAAGTCGGCGACAAAAAAGCGCGTGGCGAAGAGCAAGCGCGGCGTGAAGAAAGCCAAAAAAGGCGACAAGAAAGCTACAAGGAAGGTTGCCAAGAACCGCCAAGAAAACAGCGAAGAAGGCCGTAAAGAAGACGAAGAAGGCGCCGAAAAAGACCGCGAAGAAAGCCGCCTCGAAGAGGGCGGTTGCGACACCCGGGAAGCCGGCCGCGGTTGACCGCGCGTCGCCGGTAGAAAAGAGCCCGCGAGCAGCGCCGCCGCGTGCGAAGGTCGCTCCCGCCGTGAAACAGCCGGCAGCGCCCGCGAGCAATACCTACTTCATCACGACCGCGATCGCGTATCCGAACGGCATTCCGCATATCGGCCACGCCTACGAGGCGATCGCGACCGACGCGCTGGCACGCTTTCAGCGGCTCGACGGCAAGGACGTATTCTTCCTTACCGGCACCGACGAGCACGGACAGAAGATGATACAGACGGCTGCTAGCGAGGGAATGGCTGTTGCCGAACTCGCCGCCCGCAACGCCGGCCGCTTCAAGGAAATGGACCAGCGCCTGAACATTTCGTTCGATCGCTTCATCCGCACCACCGAACCTGCACATCACAAATCGGTCCAGGTGGTCTGGAACCGGATGCAGCAGAACGGCGACATTTACATCGACACCTATGCCGGATGGTACTCGGTGCGCGACGAAGCTTATTACGCCGAGGAGGAGACCGTCGTCGGCGAGGACAATGTGCGCCGCGGCCCACAGGGCTCGCCGGTCGAGTGGGTCGAGGAGAAGAGCTACTTCTTCAAACTATCAGCCTATCAGGACCGGTTGCTGGCGCTTTACGAAAATCAACCGGATTTCATCGGGCCGGATTCGCGCCGCAACGAGGTGATGAGCTTCGTCAAGGGCGGTTTGAAAGACCTGTCGATCTCGCGCACCACGTTCGACTGGGGCATCAAGGTGCCGAACGACCCCGAGCACGTAATGTATGTCTGGGTCGATGCGCTGACCAACTATATCACCGGCGTCGGCTTTCCCGACGAAAGCGATCCGAACTGGCGCTATTGGCCGGCGGACGTGCATATCATCGGCAAGGACATCATCCGTTTCCATGCGGTGTACTGGCCGGCATTCCTGATGTCGGCAGGCATTCCCGTCCAGAAGCGCGTCTTTGCCCACGGTTTCCTGTTCAACAGGGGTGAGAAAATGTCGAAGTCGGTCGGCAATGTTGTCGACCCCTTCAATCTGGCCGATCAATACGGTGTCGACCAGATGCGCTATTTCTTCCTGCGCGAGGTGCCGTTCGGACAGGACGGCAACTACAATCACGAAGCCATTGTCGCGCGCATCAATGCCGATCTGGCGAACGATCTCGGCAATCTGGCACAGCGCTCGTTGTCGATGATCGCAAAGCAACTCGGCGGCGTACTGCCTGAACCCGGCGAATTCAGCGACAACGACAAGGCGATCATGGCGCAGGCTGACGCCATGCTGGAGCTGTCGCGGACCGCAATGGCAACGCAGCAGATCCATCAATGGCTGAATGCGGTCTGGGCTGTCGTGGCGGAAGCCAACCGCTATTTTGCCGGCGAGGCGCCGTGGGCGCTGGCCAAGACCGATCCGGCGCGGCAAAAGACGGTGCTGTATGTCACCGCGGAAGTCGTACGCCAGGTCGCGATCCTGACGCAGCCGGTGATGCCGGAGGCCTCAAGCAAGCTGCTGGACAGTCTCGGCATCCCCCAGGATGCACGGAACTTCGCGTCCCTCGGCGCGCGGATCAAACCGGCCGTGGCCTTGCCGCCGCCGGTTGGAGTATTTCCGCGCTACGTCGAACCCAAGACGGAGTGAGCGGTTCGAAAGCCATGCTCGTCGATAGCCATTGCCATCTCGACTTTCCCGATTTCGCCGATGATCTCGACGCCATTGTCGCGCGCGCCGAGAGCGCCGGGATCGGCCGCATCGTCACAATCTCGACCCGGGTGAAGCGGCTCGCCGGATTGCTTGCCATCGCCGAGCGATTTCCGAACGTCTATTGCTCGGTCGGCACCCATCCGCATCACGCCGACGAGGAAGACGGCATTACCGCCGAAGAACTGATTGATCTGACCAAACACCCGAAGGTCGTCGCCCTCGGCGAAGCCGGGCTGGATTATTTTTACGATAACGGTTCGCCACAGGCGCAGGAGCGGGGCTTTCGTGCCCATATCGCGGCCGCACGCGCTACGGGCCTGCCGCTGGTCATTCATACCCGCGATGCCGATGACGACTGCGGCCGTATCCTCGAAGATGAAGTGTCAAAGGGATCGTTCAAGGCCGTCCTGCATTGTTATACCGGCGGCCGCGAGCTGGCGATGAAGGCGATCTCCCTGGGCTTGTCGATCTCGTTCACGGGCATTCTGACCTTCAAGAAGTCGGAAACGCTGCGCGAGCTCGCAGCCGAGCTTCCGGCAGATCGCATCATGGTCGAAACCGACTCGCCGTATCTCGCGCCCGGCAAATTCCGCGGCAAGCGCAATGAACCATCCTACGTGACCGAGGTGGCAAAGGTGCTGGCGGAGACGCGCGGGGTCTCACTGGAAGAGATATCGCGGCAGACCACTGAAAACTTCTTCCGCCTGTTCTCCAAGGTGCCCGCGCCGAAAGCCGCTGCATGACGCTGACGCTGACGATCCTCGGCTGCGGTTCCTCTGCAGGCGTGCCGCGTCCCGCGCTTGGCTGGGGCGCCTGCGATCCCAATAATCCCAAGAACCGCCGCCGCCGCTGTTCGCTGCTCGTCGAACGCAGGACAGAGCAAGGCACCACGCGGATCGTGATCGACACCTCGCCGGACCTGCGCGAGCAACTGATCGATACCAAAGTCGATCACATCGATGCGGTGTTCCTGACGCATGAACACGCCGACCAGACCCATGGCATCGACGACCTGCGATCGGTCGTCCTGCATCAGCGGCGTCGTATTCCCGTCTATTTCAATCAGTCGACCGCCAAAGACATCATGGCGCGGTTTTCATATTGCTTCATCTCGCCTGAAGGCAGCGACTATCCGCCGATCCTCGACCGGCACTCGATCGAAACCGGCGAAAGCCGTACCATTGACGGGAAGGGCGGTGCGGTGACACTGTCGGCGTTCATTATGCAGCACGGCAATATCCCGGCGCTCGGCTATCGTATTGGGGATGCCGCCTATACGCCCGATGTCAGCGACATCCCGGCCGAAAGCTGGCCGCTTCTCGAAAACCTCGAACTCTGGATCATCGACGGACTGCGCTATGCCGGCCATCCCAGCCATTTCAGTGTCAACGATGCGCTTTCATGGATCGAGCGTTTCAAACCAAAGCGCGCGGTGATCACCAACATGCATTCGGACCTCGATTACGAGGTGCTGCGGCAGAGCCTGCCGGCAGGCGTGATCCCGGCATACGATGGGATGCAGCTGACGCTGGAGCGGGTGGGTTGAGACGGGCCTGCGCTCCGGGCGAGATTCTGAGAGGATTTTCGAAATGAGCTGTGTCGGGCGCTCGCAATTTGAAGCTGGAAATATGATTGCGCTCTGCAAAGCTTGCGCTTGCACTGTCGTCATGGCCATGGTTTCGATAAGCCCCGTATCTGCCGACACGTCTTGGGAAACGCTGAGGCGCTTCGGCCTAACGGGTGTATGGGCGTACTTTTGTGATCGCGCCTCCAGCCGAATAAACTATTTTGAGACCTATGCCGGCGGTCCCAACGGCCTTGCCCGTCGGGAGGTGGACCGAGGAATCGATGTCCCAACCGCGATAAGCTTTGTGGAAGATGCGCGGATAATCTCTCCTACGACGTTGAAGGCGAAAATCCGCAATGCGGATTCAAATTGGGGTCGGCTTAACAACCTCTCTTATGACGTGACGCTGGTGAAGGAAGAAGATCCATCGACGCATGAGATTTTGCGCTTCAGATTTCTTCAAGCCATACGAAGCGATGGCAAGATCATGGCGAGAGATGGACTCTACTTTGGTAGCGGCAAGCCCACGGCTTGGGAGCATAGGTGCCGAACTGCGATGTCTGCGAACTTCTAAGAGCAGCCGATATCTGCCGCGACCCGGCATCTCCCGCGATCACCTTTACGCCGAAATCGCCTTCGCCGAATCCACCTGATTGCGCAAGCAGGAACTTCTGGATCTTTCCGGTCGATGTCTTCGGAATAACCCCGAACACCACGGCCTTCGGCGTCTTGAACCCGGGCATGTGACCGCGGCAGAACGCGATGATGTCGGCTTCGCTGGCGCGCGCGCCGTCCTTCAGCTCGACGAAGGCGCAGGGCACTTCGCCCCATTTGGAATCGGGTTTTGCGACTACGGCCGCGAACAGTACCGCCGGGTGCTTGTAGAGGATGTCCTCGACCTCGACGGAGGAAATATTCTCGCCGCCGGATATGATGATGTCCTTGGACCGATCCTTGATGATGACGTAGCCGTGCTCGTCGAGCACGCCGAGATCGCCGGTATGAAACCAGCCGCCGGCAAAGGCTTCGCTCGTGGCCTTCTCGTTCTTGAGATAGCCCTTCATGACGATGTTGCCGCGGAACATTACCTCGCCGATGGTCTCGCCATCGCGCGGCACCTCACGCATGGTCTCGGGATCGATCACGGTGACGTCTTCCTGCAGCGGGTAGGGCACGCCCTGCCGCCGCTTGAGTTGGGCGCGCTGATCGGCGGGCAATTCGTCCCAGCCCGGCTGTTCGGCGCAGACGGAGGCGGGGCCATAGACTTCGGTCAGGCCGTAAACATGCGTCAGCTTGATGCCGATATTTTCCGCGCCCTCGAGCACGGCAACAGGAGGCGCCGCGCCCGCGATCAATCCGACCACGGGCCGCGCCTTGGCGCCCTTGGGTGCATCGGGTGCGTTGATCAAGGTGTTGTAGACGATCGGCGCGCCGCACATATGGGTGACACCGTGCTTGGGGATCAGTTCGAAAATCTTCGTCGGATCAACCTTGCGCAGGCAGACATTGACGCCGGCGGCCGCGGCGACGGTCCACGGAAAGCACCAGCCGTTGCAGTGGAACATCGGCAGCGTCCAGAGATAGACCGGGTGCTGGCCCAGATTGCCCGCCAGAATATTGCTGACGGCGTTGAGATACGCGCCGCGATGATGGGTCACGACGCCCTTCGGATTGCCAGTCGTGCCCGAGGTATAGCTGAGCGCAATCGCGTCCCATTCGTCGCCGGGCAGTCTTGCAACGAAGCCGGGATCGCCCTGCGCCACCGCGGTTTCATATTCGAGCTCACCGATGCGCTTGCCGCCCGCAAACGCCAAATCATCGACATCGATCACAAGCGGCTTTGCACCCTTCATCAGCGTCAGCGCTTCCGAGATCACGCCGGCAAATTCGGGATCGACCAGAATGATCCTTGCGCCGCCATGATCGAGCTGGAATGCGATCGAGGGCGCATCGAGGCGGATGTTCAATGCGTTCAGCACCGCGCCCGCCATCGGAACGGCGAAGTGCAGCTCGTTCATCGCCGGAATATTCGGCAGCATCGCCGCAACGGTGTCGCCATGCCCGATGCCGCGGCCGGCAAGCCAGGACGCAAAGCGCCGGCAGCGGTCATAGGTTTGCGACCATGTAAAACTGCGGCCTTCATAGACCGTGCTGATGTGGTCCGGATAAACCGCGGCACTGCGCACCAGGAAACTGAGCGGTGTCAGCGCCACGTAATTCGCCGGCGTCTTGTCCAATCCGGTGCTGTACTGGTTCTGGGCTGCGCTCATCGGCTTTGTCCCATTCGCAAAAGTTAGACTTACAAGAACCCGATCGAAATCCATGGGAAGATCGCCACGATCACGAGGCCGATCATCAGCGCCAGCAGATATCCCCAGATCGGCCTGATGCCCTCGGCCGGGTCGACCCTTCCGATGGCGCAGGCCGCATAATAGCCGACGCCGAAGGGCGGCGCGAATAACCCGATACCCATCGCGAGGATAATGATCATCGCGTAGTGAACCTCATGCACGCCGACGGCGCGCGCGATCGGAAACAACAGCGGCCCGAACAGCACAATCGCCGGAATGCCTTCGAGCACGCTGCCCAGAATAGTGAACGCCAGGATCGACACCGCGATGAAGGTGGCGGAGCCGCCGGGCAGGCCGGTCATGGCGGCCGCCAGCGCCCGCGAGAAGCCGGATTGCGTCAGCCCCCAGGCCATGCCGGTCGCACAGCCGATGATCAGCAGGATTGCGCCTGAAAGGCACGCCGTCTCGATCAGCATCGGCACGATCCGCCGCCAGTCGAAATTGCGGTAGATCAAAAGCCCGTAGATCAGGAAGCCGACGATGAAGGCGTACACGATGCCGATCGTGGAGACCTCGGTCGCCGTCGCGATACCCTCGACCACGGCGTAGCGGATCACGAACGGCAGCGCCAATGCGGGCAGGGCGATGGCGAATGCGCGGGTAATCTCGCTGCCGCTGGCTCTGGTGACATGCTGCAAATCCTCGTTGCGGTAACGCCACCACACCAGCGCCGACAGCGTGATCGCCAGCACCACACCCGGCAGCAAGCCGCCGGTGAAGAGCGCCGCGATCGAGACGCCGGTGACCGAGCCGATCGTGATCAGCACGAGGCTCGGCGGAATGGTTTCGGTCTGCGCGCCGGTGGCCGCGAGCAGGGCAACGAGATCGCCCGGCTTGGCGCCGCGTTCCTTCATTTCCGGAAACAGAACCGGCGCGACCGCGGCCATGTCGGCGGCCTTGGAGCCCGAAATGCCCGATACCAGATACATCGCGCCGACCAGCACGTAGTGCAGTCCGCCGCGGACATGGCCCAGCAGGCTGGCCAGGAACGCCACCATGGCGCGCGCCATGCCGGTCATCTCGATGAGCAGGCCGAGGAACACGAACAGCGGCACCGACAGCAGGATGAGGTGGCTCATGCCCTCGTCCATGCGGCCAACCAGCACCATCAGCGGCGTGTTGGTCGTCAGCGCCAGATAGCCGTAGGTCGCAAGCCCAAATCCAAACGCGATCGGAACGCCTGCGAACACGCAAAAGCCGGCGACGCCGACGAAAAAGATGATCAGGTTGAGATTGCCGAGCGGCTTCAGCGATCCCTTCAGCAGCCAGAACACGGCGATAACAGCGGCAACCGACAGGATGGCTGCGAACACGGTGCGGACATTTGCGGTGCGCAAAAGGCGCAGGAACGCAAACAGCCCCATCAGGCAGATGCCTACCGGCAATGCCGCCGCGCGCCAGCTATTGGAGATTTGCAGCGCCGGTGTGGTGATAAAGCTTTCCTCGTAGGCGTATTCGTAGGACGGCCAGACAATCATCAACAGGAACGCCAGCGCGGCGCAGGTCGCAACAAGATCGAGATAGGCGCGCATTGCGGGCCTGGCGCTGGCGACGATGGCGGTCATCCGCATGTGCTCGGCGCGGCGGAACGCCACCGCCGCACCCAGCATGGCGAGCCACAGGAACAGGATCGAAGCCAGTTCGTCCGACCAGATCAGCGGACTGTGGAGCCCGTAACGCGCCACCACGCCAGCGAACAGGATGACGATCTCGGCGAAGACGAGCAGCGCCGCCGGAATCTCGACCAGCGCGCCAAGGAAAGATTCAATCGACGCCAAAAGCGATCGGCGGCGAGGGGGCTGGGACGCCGCCTCGCCGGTCACGATTTCAGTCATTTCGGCATGAGCCATGATGGCCCCTAGTACTCTTGTTTTGACGCGTTTTCTTTACGCGAACCGGTACCCACTTCGCTCGAAAACGCTATCGAACGTTACGACAGCTTGCCGACGGACTTTTCCAGCAACTCCCAGGCCTGGTCGCCATATTTACCCTTCCATTCCGCGTAGAAGCCGGCGGAACGAAGTTTTTCACGGAACGGCGCCACGGTCGGCTGGTTGAACGTGAGGCCTTTGCCGGCCAGTTCCTGCTGCAAGCCGGCATTCAGCTTGGCAACGTCCTCGCGCTCCTTGACGCCGGCGGCGTTGATGTTCTTGGCGACAATGGTGCGCACGTCTTCCGGCAGCTTTTCCCAGGCGCGGCGGTTGGCCAGGAACCAGAAACCGTCCCACATGTGGTTGGTGAGCGAGCAATACTTCTGCACCTCGTAAAGCTTGGCAGTCGAGATGATCGCCAGCGGGTTTTCCTGACCTTCGACGATCTTGGTCTGCAGCGCGGAATAGACTTCGCTGAAATTGATCGAGGCGGGGGCCGCATCGAATGCCTTGAACATGGAGGTCCAGAGCGGAGAAACCGGCACGCGGATCTTGAAGCCCTTGAAGTCGTCCGGACCTGCGATCGGCTTGCTCGAGGACGTCGTCTGGCGGAAACCATTGTCCCAGATCTTGTCCATGACCACGAGATTGGCCTTGGTGATCTCGCCGCGGATATAGGCGCCCAGCCCGCCATCCATGGCCTTCCAGACCGTGTCGTAATCCGGGAACGCAAAGCCGATACCGCTGATCGAAGCCGCCGGCACCAGCGTCGCCAGGATCAGGCCCGACAGCGTGAAGAATTCGACGCCGCCGGAGCGAATCTGGCTCAGCATGTCGGTGTCGGAACCAAGCTGGTTGTTCGGGAAAATCTGCAGATCGAACCGGCCATTGGTCTCAGCCTTGATCGCCGCCGCCATCTCCTTGGCCCGGGCGTTCATCGGATGGCCGTCGGGAAGATTGTTGGCGTATTTGTAGGTAAATTCGGCCGTCTGGGCGCGCGCCACGAACGGTGCGCCGATGCCGCCCAAGACCGCCGATGCAGCCGATGCCTTAAGTAACGTGCGGCGTGAAAAGCTCATCTGTTTCTCCCTTGAGACTTCTTGTTCTTGAGATGCAATCCTATACGGACCTGATGCCGCGTGGTCATCAGCGATCTCGCACTCACGCGGCTTATTGCAGCGGATGCTGGCGACGGCAATATCGGGTTTGAGACGAGGCAATGCAGATCGGCGGCGGCACTTGGATCGGGATCGACGTGGCCAGCAGCGTAGCGGCGACCCACAGTTCAAGCTGAGTCCGTTTGGAAGGATTCCTTGCTAAATATCTGATCTAATTGTAGATATAAATATTCCATAATATACCTTATGCGAATCACGGATATGGAGGTCCCACAATTGGCGGCGCTGTGCCCTCAACTGCGCGGGCCTCAATTTCTTGGGACCGGCCACGCGTGCAACCCAAAGCCCCATGAGCGCCGCCGTTGCCAACGGCAATCGACAACCACGCAAGCGGACACTCGTTGTTGTCGTGTTTTCCGCGATCTACCCAAGGAAGCTCGGCGGCCTAGACCTCGGGCGAGTTGGCGAAGAAGGTGGATCTCATCCGGGTTGGGCTCTTGCCTACAGTAGGCCTCCCCCTCCATTATGTGGCGCGCGGGAACAAATGTGCGACATCGGCGTTACGAGCGGCGGGTTCGTTCGGAACGCCTCGGTGTTTGTCTGAGGCGCAGTCTCACCTGCATTCCTCACCTCCATTCGAAGCCACGAACTCTCCAGTCATCACCAAAGAGAGGATCAACCATGAAGATCGTCGTGATGGGCGGCACCGGCCTGATCGGCTCGAAGACCGTCGCCATTCTGCGCCAGGGCGGCCACGAGGTCGTCGCCGCCTCGCCCAAAAGCGGCGTCAACAGCATTACCGGTGAGGGGCTCAAAGAGGCGCTGGCCGGCGCGCAGGTGGTAATCGACCTCGCCAATTCGCCCTCATTTGAAGATAAGGCGGTGCTGGAATTCTTCGAAACCTCCGGCCGCAACCTTCTCGCGGCGGAGGCCGCAGCGAACGTCGGGCACCACGTCGCACTATCAATCGTCGCAATCGACCGGACCGACAATGGCTATTTCCGCGCCAAGGTCGCCCAGGAGAAACTGATCAAGACCTCCGGCATCCCGTACACCATCGTTCGCGCGACTCAGTTCCTGGAATTCGTCCGCGGCATCGCCGATTCAGGTGCGGATGGAAACATGGTCAGGCTCCCGCCCATCCTGTTCCAGCCCATCGCGTCGGACGACGTTGCTGCCATGGTTGCCGATGTAGCCCTCGCGGCGCCGCGCAACGGCATCGTGGAGATCGCCGGCCCAGAACGAGCGCCGCTCAACGAAATCATCGCCCGCTATTTGAAGGCGGTTGGTGACCCGCGCGAGGTCGTGAGCGATCCGGAGGCCCGATACTGGGGCGGCCGGGTTGACGAACACTCCCTTGTGCCGTTGGGTGAAGCGCGCCTCGGCCGCATCGGGTTGGACGAATGGCTCCGCCGCTCACAGCAGGCAAGAGCCTGATGCCGCATCCGGGATAGGGGCTCCCTGAAACGCAGGGCTGTTCGTTGTTCGTGGCCACGCTGCCGTTGCGCAGCGTCCACGAATGTGCCGAAGTCGAAGCACGCCAAGGTGCCCTCCTCTCCCAGCACGATTGAAACGGCGCATGTATTGCGCGGGCAGCTACGTCGATGGCATTGGCATCTACGTTTCAACGCCCCCTGAACCTTGGCTTGCGCCGCTGCAAAAACGCCTCGACGCCTTCCTTGTGGTCCTCGCTCATGCTCGCCAGCGCGAACTGGTCGAGGTCCATATGGCCGGCGAGATCGTCGAGCGCGTGAGCCAGCCGGTTGACGGTCAGCTTGGTCATGGCAACCGACAGCGGCGGCTGGGCCGCGACTTTGGCGGCCAGCGCCATGGCGGCATCGAAGGCTTTGCCGGGATCGGCGACCTCCTCCACCAAGTGCCATTCATAGGCCTCGGCGGCCGAGATGCGTTGGTCGGCCAGGATCACGGCCTGCTTGGTCCGGGCTGGTCCCATCAGATGCAGCATGCGCGGCACGCTCTGCCAGCTCATGTTCATGCCGAGCCCGATCTCGGGCACGCGAAGATGGGCGTCGCGGGCCATCACGCGGAAATCCAGGGCAACAGCAAGTGCTACGCCGCCGCCGACGCAAAAACCCTCGATAGCGCCGATCGTGATCTGTTCCATCTCCTGCCAGGCCCGCGTCAGCCGCGGTCCGAGCTTCAGGTGCCGGCGCAGCTCGCCGAGGTCCATGGTCCGCCGCGCGCGACCCTCCGGGTCCTTCAGGTCAAAGCCGGCGCTGAACGCCTTGGCGCCGCCGGTCAGCACCACGACCGAGGTCTCAGCATCATCCTCAAAACTGCGGGCGGCATCGGTGAGCTGGCGCAACGCCTCCGGTGACAGCGCGTTGATGCCGTCGCCGCGGTCGAAGCGAACGACCGCGATCCGGCCCTCGGGCCCAAGACCCTTTTCTATTTTGACAAACCCGTCCACCGCATCGCCTCCCTGCCCGTATTTTCTGAAAGCTTAGCTCACAATGGCCGCATTCTGCGATGGCGATTGCGCTGGCCTTCCCGCCACTGCCTTCGCGCTCGTGGGAACGGCTGCAGCCGGCCTGAGACGGCTCACAGATGGCCGGTGCGCTCGCGAGCGGGTTTGCCACCGGGCACCGGAAAGCGGATCGTGGTGCCCAGCGTGATCCAGTTGGCATTTTCGCCGTTAATGTTGTGCCCGTAGATGAGATCGACCGAGACAATTTCGTCAGGCCGGTAGCGCACGCCGGTCTGGAAGCGCGGCCTTACCACATTCGGATCATACGATTGGCCGGCCTGACCGAAGGCTTCAATGGTCCATTGCAGGGTCTCGGTGAATTTCCAGTCGAAGCCGATGCCATAGGTCAGATAATGGCGATCGAAGATGCGGTCCCACTGCCAGCCGCCATTGACGTTGATGCGCATGGTTTCGGAAAGCCGGAACGTTGCCGGGATCGTCGCGAAAACCGTGAGGCTTTCGCCGGTCAGGGCATCGAACGAGCCGCCGGCCGAGAACGCCAAGCCGAGTTTTCCAACACCGGTCGGCACAATGTTCATCTTGGCTTTGGGCGCAAACGTCGTGTTCCAATCGCCGGCGCTGCGCGCTTCCGTGGAGAGCATGCTCAATTCGACCGGCTTGAACGGATCGATCACGCAGGACGGATTGGCGACCATCGAGAAATCGGTGTTGGTCGCGGCCTGCATCCAGGTCTCGACCTTGCAGGATCCGACCTCGGAAATATCGGCGGAATCCACCGCATAGGCGCCGTTTGCAGCCCATGCCGACCCGGCCGACAACACGGCCAAAATGGCCGCTGCCGCGGCAATTCCAATGCGCCCTGCCCCAATCCCCATCGGAAAATTCTAGCAGAGTCTTCGCCTCGACATAGCCCGGATTTTGCGACTATCTTGGCCCCATGAGCGACCATGATCACGACCACCACGACCATCATCACCACGATCACGACCATTCGGAATTGTCGGAGACCGAGCTGCGCGTACGCGCGCTGGAATCGATCCTGACCGAGAAGGGCTACGTCGATCCCGCCTCCCTCGACCTCCTGATCGATCTCTATGAAAAGAAGATCGGGCCGCGCAACGGCATTCGAGTCGTCGCAAAGGCCTGGAGCGACCCGGCCTATCACGCGCGACTGCTGAAGAATGCAAGCGCGGCCATCGCCGAGCTGGATTACAGCGGTCGCCAGGGCGAGCACATGGTGGTGGTCGAGAACACGCCCGAGCAACACAACATGGTCGTGTGCACGCTCTGCTCCTGTTACCCGCATCCGGTGCTGGGACTGCCGCCGGTCTGGTACAAATCCGCGCCCTATCGTTCCCGCGCCGTGTCCGATCCCCGCGGTGTGTTGAAAGATTTCGGTGTCGCACTGCCGGACACCACCAAAATCCGGGTCTGGGACTCCACGGCAGAGATCCGCTACCTCGTGCTGCCGATGCGCCCCAAGGGTACCGAGGGCTGGAGCGCCGAGCAGCTTGCCGAACTCGTCACCCGCGACAGCATGATCGGCACGGGCCTGCCCCGACAGCCCGGCGAGACCGCCTGATGGACGGCGCGCATGACATGGGCGGCGTGAAGGGCTTTGGTCCTGTCGTGCCCGAGCCCAACGAGCCCGTGTTCCACGACGAATGGGAACGTCGCGCTTTCGCGCTGACGATTGCGATGTCGCGTCCGGGCGGCTGGAATATCGACATGTCGCGCTTTGCGCGCGAGAACCGTCCGCCCCAGGACTATCTCAGCAAAAGCTATTTCCAGATTTGGCTCGCCGGTCTGGAAACGCTGATGATCGAACGCGGCCTGGTGTCTCGCGAGGAAATCGAGACCGGCAAGGTCTTGTTGCCGCCCAAGGCTGACGTGACGATCATGCACCCGCACGAGATCGCGCCGGGAATCCGGCGCGGCGCGCCCACCGAGCGTGAACCGAAAGCGCCCGCGATGTTTGAGGTCGGCGAAACCGTGCGGATGAAGAATATCCACCCGCCGACGCATACGCGGCTGCCGCAATATGTCCGCGGGCATCTCGGCACCATCGAACTTAACCACGGCTGTCACGTGTTTGCCGATCTCAATTCGCTGGGCGTGGCCGAAAACCAGCAATGGCTCTACACCGTGCGGTTCGACGGGCCGGAACTATGGGGCAAGGACACCGATCCGACGCTCAGCATCTCCGTCGACGCCTGGGAATCCTATCTGGAGCGCGTTTGATGAATCTCACCCCACAACAGGCGATGCGCGCTGCAGTCGCCGTCCCCGGCGTACCGCGCGACGAAGACGGTCCGGTGTTTCGCGAACCCTGGGAAGCCCGCGCCTTTGCGATGGCACTCGCGCTGCACGAAGCCGGAGTCTTCACCTGGAAGGAATGGGCGGAGACGTTGGGCGCGCAGATCAAGCGCGCGCAGGCTGCCGGCGACCCCGACACCGGCGAGACCTATTACCAGCACTGGCTGGTCACGCTGGAGACACTGGTGGCCGCCAAGGGCGTCACAACATCCGATGTCCTGCATCGCTACCGCGACGCCTGGGACCACGCCGCCGACCGCACCCCGCATGGCGCGCCGATCGAACTCATGCCCGGAGATTTCGGCAAAGCATGATCGGAGGGCGAAGACGCAGCGCTTGACGTGTGCCGCGACATCGACAAATCTTGCTGAATTATCGCCGCGAAGTGTGCGGATGGGGTCCGATCGTCAGGACCCTGTTCATTGGGAACCAGTGTATTTTGCCAAACGTCATTCGACATCTGACCAAACCCGCTCTGCTTTCAGCCACGCTTGCTGTTCTGGCCTTGCCGAGCCTGGCGCGCGCGCAATCAGGGAGCGCCGGCGGCAGCATCGGCAATGACGAAAAGTCGCTATCCGGCTCGCGTGAGACGCCTCGGGCGGCTGAACCCTCAAAGCCGGCACGACGTAGCAAGCCCGAGACCGAAGCGCCGAGCCGCGCGTCGCAAAAGAGCAGCGGGGGCGGCAATGGCGGCGGCAATCTCAATGGAGCATGGGTTCTCACCAGTGTCGGCACACCCTGCGGCTCCTCTACCGATACGGTGGTCATCACCGGCGCCAGGATGGTGGGGCAATACGGCACCGCTCAAGTCAGTCCGAATGGCTCCGTGTCTGGAATCGGATCCGCCGGAAGCCTGAGCTGGACCATGTCCGGCCGCTTCTCGGGCCGCGGCGGATCCGGCACATTCCAGCGATCCGATGGGTGTGCCGGAAGCTGGACCGGAGCAAAACAGTAGAGCAGAACTGTTAAGCCGAGCGTCGACTTACTTGCCGAGCCCTTTCTTCTTATTCTCCGCCACATCGATTTGGCAATTCGAATTGCAGCGTTGAATGCCTTGACCATATGCGCGCTTGCATTTGGCGTTCATGCACGCAGCGACGTCACAAACAGCGGCCGACGCTCGCGCCTCCGATACGGAAGCGCAGGCCAATCCAACAAGGGTGTCATGTCGCTGCCACCGATCTCAGCGTTGCTTCACCATCGGGCAAGCGCTCTCGCTCAGCGGCCGCGCCGCTTGCTCAGCCGGCACCGTGGCAAGGAGCTTGAGATAATCGAACTGGTATTTGGATTCCGAGGGCTTCTTCACCTGCAGCAGGTAATAAGGCCGCATCACACGTCCATCCTCGCGCACCGTACCCTTGGTGTAGAAGTCGTCGATCGGCAGTTCCTTCATCTTGGCGACAACCTTCGTCGCATCGGTCGTGCCAGCTGCTGCCACCGCCTTGAGGTAATGCAACGTCGCCCCGTAGGTCCCGGCCTGGATCATGCTTGGCGGTTTCCCGGTGTTTCGGGCGACGAGGCGTTTGGTCCAGGCGCGGGTCGCGTCGTCGAGGTCCCAGAAGAAAGTCTCGCTCGCGGTCAGACCCTGCGCCGCTTCGAGGCCAAGGGCGTGCGTGTCGGGAAACTGCAGCAGGAGCGCAGCAACGCGCTGGTCGCCGCGACGGCCCAAACCGAATTCCCCGGCCTGTTTGATCGCGTTGATAGTGTCGCCGCCAGCGTTCGAGAGCGCGACGATCTTCGCCTTCGAGGCTTGCGCCTGCAGGAGAAAGGATGAGAAGTCGGCTGTGTTGAGCGGATGGCGCACAGCCCCCACCACCTTGCCACCGGCGGCCGTGACGAACGCTGAGGTGTCGCGCTCGAGGGCATGCCCGAATGCGTAGTCGGCGGTGATGAAAAACCAGCTATCCCCGCCCTGCTTCACCAACGCCTGACCGATCGTCGCTGCAAGGCCGTAAGTGTCGAAGCTCCAGTGCACGCCGTGCGGCGAACAGGCTTTTCCGGAGAGATCCGACGTGGCGGCGCCAGTGTTGATGTCAACGGCATCGTGCGTGCGCGTCACCTCACGCACGGCAAGCCCCACGGCCGAATTTGGAACGTCGAGGATGAGGTTGACGCCCTCGTTCTCGATCCACTGCCGCGCGATGTTGGCGCCGATGTCGGGCTTGTTCTGGTGGTCGGCGAAGATGACTTCGATCGGCCGGCCCAGCACCTTGCCGCCGTAATCCTCGACCGCCATGCGCGCGGCGTGGACCGAGCCCATACCGCTCAGATCCGCGTACAGTCCCGTCTGGTCGTTGAGGACACCGAGCTTGACCGGTTGCTGCGCGACCGCGGAGGCGGTCAGCCCTGCTCCCCACAACAGGAGCGCGAGCGCGGCGATAATGTTGCGACGCATGAAAACCCCTCCCTTGCCGTAGCGACCGCTGAATGCCGGTCGTCTTGGCATGATGGTACAGGGGAAGGGTATCACTGCAAAGCGGGGAGCTGACCTTTGCTTCCGCGCCGTGCATCAGCGCGGCATGGCAGCGACCGGGCGCGATGTCCGCCAAGGGTCATTAGGTTATGGGTTATGTTTTGTAATGTTTGGGTGTTTTGATTGAGCGATCTGAGCCGATTTATTAATGGAATGATGGTGAAGAAGAGGCCGCGTGAAGTTAGCGGTCATTAGCGGGCCTCCCGCGCTGGCCATTCCATGTCTGCTCTGTCCTCATATAGCGGGCCTCCCGCGCTGGCCATTCCATGTCTGCTCTGTCCCCCGCCGTCAAGAATGCCTGCACGCCGTGCTGGAAATCGAGATTGTCGTAGACCTTCTGGACCGTGGCGTCGTCCGGGAAGCCGTCCCTGAATTTCAGCGTGCCGAGCCGCGTGTCGACGCTGTCGGGAATGGTGATGGCCGGCGGAATGTCGGTCTTGTACTGCTGAGCAAGGGCGGGAGCGGTGCATGTGACGGCAAGAAAGGTGACGGTGCTGCACTGGAGGAGTGTGAAGCGGACCTTCGAGAAAAGCAAAAGCCGCCGCTGGGGTTGAGGTCAGCGACGGCTTCTTACGCATTACAGCGGCCCGTTGGGGCCAAGCCCGCCGTTTCGCTCAGATGCCGCGGCCCCAATAGCCGCACCAGCGGTGTGTGCTCCATTCGATATTCTGTTCGTAACCTTGCAGCGTTGAATACTGCGGCAGCCGAACGTCCTTGGTGGCCGGATCGAAACATTTGCCGGCGTCGGAGGCCTTTTTCACCTCGGCCGAAAGCTCCGTCATGAAGGCAAGCTGCTGCTCCATGTCCTGACGGGTGCCAAGCCGCCCGCCGGGCCCGGGATGTCCGGGTATCTGGCGGTCCCAATTCAGCGCCAGCGTGCGCTTGAGCGAGGCCTCCCATTCGACCGGATAGGAGTCGTTGATCGCCAGCCGCGACGGCACCGCACCGAGCGAATTGAAGTCGACCGCAAAGATAATCTTCTCCTTCGGCAGGAACATCACCAACGACGAGTCGGAATGATTTCGGCCGGCGTCGATCAATTCCAGCGTCGTGCCGCCCAGCTTGATCGTGCGCTTGCCGACCACCACTTCATCGGGAATCAAGACGTCAGGGGCCTTGAGCGCCGTCAGACGCTCCTTGGCGCGCTTGTGCGCGACGATCCTGGCGCCGGCATCCTTGAACGGTTTGCCTCCGGCAGCGTGGTCATAATGGTGGTGGCTGTAGACCAGATATTTGATGGGCTTATCGGTAACTTTCTTGATCTCGGCGACATAGGCTGACCGCCGCCTGCGGGCGCCCGTAGCTGATCGGATCGGTGGCAATCACGCCGGCCGGCGTGACGACGAACATCGCCTGGTGATTCTGATAGCGGAAGACATAAACGTTGTCGGTCCCTTCAACCTTGGTCGTCGCGAATAGTGGCTGTGCCGCAGCGGGCGCCGGAGCCGGAGCCGGCGTCTGGGCCTGCGACATACCTGTGACACCGAGGGTCAGGGTCGTTGCAAGAAATTTGACGAGCATTGTTTGGCGCATGTTTGGTTCCTCCCAACTGGTCTGACACCGCCAAGCCGCCCCTATTCCCTTGATCGCTCCGAGAATCCCGGAGCAAAGCGGGAAACATATGCCCGCAGCGAGTTCTTCTCGGTTTGACCCGAGGCGGACATCCGACGAGGCGGAACGCCACATCGCCTGTCAGGTTCGCATGTTCGCTTTCTCAAGCCTGCCGCAGCGCGGGCGCCCGTTTATCGCGAACTCGTCACCACGGGCTGCATCACGTTTTTCACCACGTAGTCGCCGAGCTCAAGTCCCATCCCGGTCCCAACGCGAGTCGAGAAACGGTAATGGAAGCCTGCCCAGATGCGCGCACTTGCGACCTCGTCCGTGAAGGCCGTCATGTTGCTCCAGCGATGGGTGACCCCAGGGGCGGTCGGACTGGTGATGGCGATCTCGGGAATATCAACGGTTCCAAACACGGCCTTGATCACGGCTGCGAGCGCGCCACTTTGAATGCAGTGCGAACACGGATATTCCGGGTGCATCGGCGTGGTAGCGAGTGGTTGCCAAGTCGGCTCCCGTTCGGTCGCCGGATTGCCGCCGATATCGCCATTGCGGATTGCCGTGATCGGCCGCCAGAAATTGTAGTAATACTTGGCGTCCAATACGGCGATGATCGCGTCGGTGATCCCCATCGACACCAGCGCCATCAGCCGCGCACTGTCGACGACGTTCATTTGCTTTGCAGCAACGAGCCGGCGCACGAACGGATCATAAGCCACCGGCGGTCCGACCAGCCAGAAGCGGGCCGTCTCGGTTTGTGACGCGGTGCGTTTCGCGCTCACCTGTCCACCATAGTCCTTGAGTTCGATGTAATCGGTCACCCACTCCTGACTCTGCAGTGAAACCGGCGGGGCTGGCCGAAATTGCGACGGGCTGGCGATGATAAATGGCTTCATCTGCGGCCACATCGAAGAGATCGTGATTGTGGTCGGTATATAGACTCCCGGCGTGGTCCTCGGCCGGTAGGCATCGGGCGCACTGGAACCGTCATCGGCGCGCGCCTCCAACAGCTTCGCGGCAACCGCCTTGCCGAGTACGACGCCGTCCGATTTCGCCCGGCCTTCGGGAAGCGGCGCAAGATAGCTTGCAAGCGCGGTCTTCATCTCATCCGCCGTTTTCTCATCAATAGTCGCGAGTACCGTAGCCGCGGCGGCTGCGGCCGCGGCTTCCTTCGACGTCGTGGGATCCGCGGGCAACTGCACAAGGTATGGCCGGTAGCGGCGCTCGACCGAATTGACAGCGTCGAACATCGCGGCATGGACCATCGCCATCATACGTTGAGCCATGTAAGGCGACGTGTTGCCGAGGCTGGACATCGGTGTAACGGCGACGATTGCTTTCTCGTCCCAATCGGTGATGACGTTGGCCCGCGCCGTTGTTGCAATGCCGACGGCCAGCAAACCGCCTGCGATAGCGGCTGGAAGCGAATGCTGCAACCTGCGTGTCGTGAATCCGCGCATGTTCTCCTCCATCGGTCTTTTGTATTTGAACGAGCGCACGTCCTATTCCGCCGGGGACGAGCGCTCCGAGTTGGACGGCTGGCCCTCGCGCTAGTCCGCTGGCGCGACGGCCGTCGACCGCAGGTCCGCTTTGTCGAACGTCCGGCGGATCAGTCCTGATGCCTTTGCTTCGTTAAGGAACGTGCTCACCAAGGCAAGCGCACCCTGCCCGCTTTTTGGTACCGCGATTGCGATTCCCGTCCTGTGAAAATAGCCGTCGAGGATGCGCGAACCCTGGATATCCGCCTGATACGGGACGAGCGCTTCGCGGCCCAGCGCGAAGGCATCGACGCTGCCGCGTCGCAACATTTCGATGGCCTCTCCGACCGAAGGCACCGCAACGACGGTCGCGAGTTTGAGCACACCGGCGGCCGCGCGGCCGGTGGTGGTATTGGCTTCGACGGCAACTCGCACGCCTTGCCGATCGAGATCGCTGACCGTCTTGAAACCGGAGCTACCCAGCACAAGGCAAGTGCTCTCGAACTGGACATACACTGGCCCAAAGGCCACTCGCTTTTTGCGCTCTTCGTCGACCGGAAGGAAGGCGACGTCAATTAGCCCCCTCTCCAAGGCGTCCGTGAGTTCACCCGAATTATGAGCAACAAGAAATTCGCTCGCGACGTCGAGCGTCCGCGCAAGTTCATCACCGAGATCGACGGTGACGCCGCGAGGCTTGCCGTCGGCGTCGATGGCGACGAAGAACACGTTGGCTTTGGGGGCGGCCACGACACCGACCCGAAGACTTCCGGTTGGAGCCAGCTCCTTCTTGCCGCCGGGGACATCGCCTGCCATCGCGGCGACCGCGATCATCATGGACGCGAGGAGTATGCCGCGGAGTAGAATGTGTGCCATGGGTCAGGTCCCTGGGTCGATCCTTTTTCGATTGGGTCGCTGGCTGGTCACCGCACCAAGCAATCGTATGCTGGTCGACACTTTGCAGCGTCCCCGAGTGGTTGTATTGAGGCGAATGTCCCGGCGCAGTGTGCCGGTCATCGCCGGAAGCAGGGACAAATGTCCCGCGTCAGCACCCGTTGAGCGGCCTGCGGCCTCTCCCAAGGCCTGCCTCGCGGGCACGCACGATGGCCTGATGACGATGCTCGACGCTGATCTTGTCGTACACCCGCGTAATGTGATTGCGCACGGTTTTCTCCGAGAGCCGCAGCGATGCGGCGATCTCCGAGTTGTCGAGACCTTCGGCGATGCTTTCCAGAACGGCGCGCTCGCGCGGGGTCAGTCCCTCGAGCGGCAGCGTGTTGACCGCGCGCTCGCCGGCGGGCTCGGCGAGAAAGCCGCGCACCTCACCGACGAGCCGCGCCCATGCCGGCTCATCCGCAAGCGGCATGTGATTATTGGTATCAAGCTGGACGAAACGGCAGTCCGGAATGAGGCTTGCGAGCAAGCGGCCTTCCTCGATCGGCACCACCGCGTCGCGTTCCGGGTGTATCATCAGCACCGGGCATTTGAGCTTGCGGGCAGCTTGCCTCACATCCGTGTTCATATCGATCTTGAGCAGCCGCACCGCGGTGTCGGCTGAGGTCGCGGTGCGCTGCTGTTCGCACCAGGAACGCAAATGCTCCAGCGTTCCTCCAGGCTGGAACTTCGAGGCCCACACCTGCGAGAAGGCGTGGTCCTCCTGTCCCCAGCCGAGCCGCGTGAGTTCAAGCAAGACCCGCGCTTTCTCAACCTCGTTCGGCTGGTCGATACGCTGCAGGCGGCCCCGCGCGTAGGTGCCGTAGAGCACAAGGTGGCTCACCCGCTCGGGATGACGGACCGCATATTCGATGGCGATCGGGCCGCCCCAGCAGGTCGCGACCAGGGCAAATCTGCGGAAGCCGGCCGCTTCGACCACGCATTCAAAATCACGCACCCAGGTTTCAAACGAAAGATTGCAAACATTATGATCTGAAAGCCCGCAGCCACGGGAGTCGTATCGCAGCACCGTATGCTCGGCAGTGAAAGCATCGAGCCACGGTCGCCAGGCAAGGCTGCGCCATTGATGCTCGAGATGCGTCAGCCAAGTCGCCGACATCACGACCGGCGGCCCTCTTCCGCTCACGGCGTAAGCGAGGCGCACACCGTCCGTCGTCGTACAGAAACGGATGTCCTGGTTCATGGCGTCGGACCCGGTTGGACCCGTCAGGATTGTAACACCGGAAAACCTGCGGTGCACCTTGTATCGTCAGGCTGTAGGGCTCGATCCGCATGGCGCGCGCCGCTCGCCGAGCTGACAAATGTAGACCCCGGGCGAAGGTCGTCGCGTGTGAAATGTGTCACATCCGGCCCCGGTCGCTACGTGCTAGACCTCCTTGCAAGCCGATACCTCATTGCGGAGGTGCAGCCATGCGAGAAGATTATCGCAACAAGCGTGCAGTCGTCATCGGCGCCAGCATGGGCGGCCTGCTCGCGGCTCGTGCCCTGGCCGATTACTACGGCGAAGTGACTGTGGTGGAACGCGATGCGCTCCCCGACGGATATGAGCCCCGGAAAGGCGTTCCTCAAGGACGACACACGCACGGCCTGCTTGCCCGGGGACGCGAGGTGCTCGAGCAGTTGTTTCCAGGCTTCACCGATGAAATGGTTGCGCAGGGCGCCACCGCCGGCGACATCGTCGATAAAGTTCTTTGGTTCAACCACGGCTTCTATTTGCACAACTCGCCCAGCAATCTGCACGGGCTCGCAATCAGCCGCCCGATGCTGGAGGGCAGCGTGCGGCGCCGGCTGCTGCAGCTTCCGAACATTCGATTGTGCGAGCGCTGTGCTGTGTTGGAACCCACATTCGATCGGGCTCAGGGCCGCGTAACGGGTGTCCGGGTTCAATCCCAAGGCGGCTCGGACGGCGCCCAGGTGATGAACGCCGACTTCGTTGTCGATGCGAGCGGGCGCGGCTCATCCAGCCCGGCCTGGCTGGATGCGTGGGGTTACCCCAAGCCGCGGGAGGAGCTGATCAAGATCGGCCTCGGCTACGTTACCCGGCAATACCGTCGGCTACCGGAACATTTGCGGGGAATGTCTGGCGCTATCATCGCGGCTTGTCCTCCGGATTGGCGCTTCGGCGTCATGCTTTCGCAGGAAGGCGATCGTTGGATCGTGACCGTGGGCGGCTATCTGGGCGATCACGCTCCCACGGACGACAACGGTTTCGTCGACTTTGCGCGAAGCTTGCAAAAGCCCGAGATCTTCGACGTTGTCAGGGCTGCGGAGCCACTCTGCCCGCTGATGCCCTACCAGTTCAGTGCAAACCTGCGCCGACACTACCAAGAGCTATCTCGCTTCCCGGCGGGCTTTTTGGTGTTTGGCGACGCCTTGTGCAGCTTCAATCCTGTCTACGGTCAGGGGATGACCGTTGCCTGCATGGAATCGCTGGCTTTGCGGGAATGCCTGGCGGCCGGCACGCAAGAAATTGCCGGACGCTTCTATCGGGCAGCGAGCCGGCTCATCGATATTCCCTGGCAAATTGCCGTCGGCAGCGATCTTCAACACCCGCGTGTCGAAGGCGAGCGCACGACCCAGGTACGCTTCATCAACTGGTACATCGCAAAATTCTATCGCGCCGCCCAGGATGATGCTGTGCTGGCCAGCCGGTTTCTGGAAGTGGCAAATCTGATGCGGCAGCCTTCGGCACTGTTCGATCCGCAGATTGCGTTTCGGGTGTGGAAAGGAAATCGGACGCCAGCCCGAGTAGGCACGGTCCCCTTCGGAAGGACAACTTAGTCGGTGTCGCAACTGTAACCGCGGCAGACCGGCAAAAATGGGGATTGGCAGCTTGCGCTATCTCTTCGATGAGCACGTATTCGACGACGGCCCGCCGGGCGACCGGCGGAGCCGTTTAAACTGATGTTGGCACTTGATTCTGCTCAGAAAAGGCCAGGAACTAACATGGCGACGCGTTCGCGATACTTTCGATATTCGTCACCGAAAAATCCGACCAGGTCACGCTCTTCCAACCAGATGCCGATGAAGATGTAAGCCGTTGTCACCGACGCGAACAGCAAGTGTCCCAGTGTCATGACCGGCGCCGACCAGAAGGCGATAATAAAGCCGAGATAGATCGGATGCCGGATCAGGCGATAGAGTCCAGGAGTTCTGAACTTAATCGGCGCTGTCACGCGTCCGGCGAAATGCGTCAGCACTTGCGTCAATCCGAAGAGCTCGAAATGGCTGATCAGAAATGTGCTGTAAAGCACGATAAGCCAACCCGCAAAGCCACCCGCGACCGCGACTTCCGCAAAGACGGGACTCGAGATACTCCAGATCACCGTCGGCATCGGTTGCCATTGCCAGAAAAGTAAAATCAGGCTGAGACTCGCGAGCAAAACATAGGTGCTGCGTTCGATCGCCGGTGTAGCGAAGCGCGCGAAGAGCTTTTTGAAGCCCTGCCGCGCCATCCCGCTGTGTTGCACGGCGAAGATCGTCATGAGCGCCAGGTTGATCAGAAAAGCCGCCGGCAACGAAGACGATTCCCCGGTATCGATTGTCTTTGGTACGATAAGTTGCGAGATGAATCCGATCGCATATAGAAAAGTGCCGAGGAAGATGAGATAGGCGAGTCCGCCGTAACTGAGGACGAGCATCCTCATCGCAAAAGAAGAGATCGCGGCGGGCGCCACAGCGCCATTCGGGTCGGTTTGTATCGTTATAGACATTTTGGTCTCCTTTGATTTCAAGAGGCTGGTGTCTGCAATCGGTGTTCGGTTTTGCTCAGGTGCGCCTGCGAGGCCTCGCAGTGGTTTCGAGGATCTGGTCGATCGGACCGCGGTAAATGCGCATCCTGTCCGGTTGACCATGATCGGGCCATTGCTGCGCAAGCAACACGACGCCCTTCTCATGCTGCGCGATCGCCGCCGCGATCTGGCTATTGAGAAATCGCTTCAGGCGCGCGACGAGGAAAAGGACCTTCCTTCGGAAGGTCGGAGTCGTGGATTGGAAAGGCGCAGAAACATACATTAAGCGATGGCGGCCCCGTACCGGCGCCGCGACGAGTGGCCTGGCACAATATCCGGATGGGTGAGAATCAGACGGGCTAATCATTTGGTCTCTCCGGTTGAACGATGATTGACCGGTCTATAAGTTGAGAGAGCTCCTCCCGCTTTGCGGACTTCTTCAGGAGAGGTTTGTTTCTTCTCTGCTAGAGCTTGTTTTCGACCTCCATCGGCGCGGAGACTGCCGACACTCAGTCGAGTTGGTAATGAAGTACCGATTTTCTGATTTCGAGATCGACCTTGCCCTGCACGAACTGCGACGTAAGGGCGCATCCGTCCACATCGAGCCTCAGGTCTTCGATCTCATTGTTCATTTGGTGCGCAACCATGATCGCGTTGTCAGCAAAGATGAGCTGATCGACACGATCTGGAACGGCCGGGCCATCTCGGAAGCTGCGTTCTCCAGTCGCATAAATGGCGCCCGACGAGTGCTCGGCGATAACGGAACAGATCAGCTTTACATTCGGACTTTGCAGCGCCGTGGCTTCCGCTTTGTAGGCGACGTTCAGGCCGTCGGAGCGCTGGAAGGCGATGCGATTGGGCGTGCAGCGGCGAGCGACGTTCCGGCGCGGGTCTCAATCTCCACCGACGTGGCCCATCTCGACGATGTCGTCTCGGACGCCATCAAGGCAGAGGCCGTCACACGAGCTTCAATCGCCGTACTGCCGTTCGCGAATGTCTCGAATGACCAGGACAATGACTATTTTAGCTACGGGTTGACCGAAGACATCATTCGGCTCCTGGCCCGCAATCGTTGGCTTTCAGTGATCTCGCGGCATTCGACGATCGGCTTCCAGAACCGTGTGGTGGATGCCCGCGAAGTCGGGGCACAACTTGGCGTCAGTTACGTGATGTCAGGAAGCGTTCGCAAAACTCGCAACGCGGTACGGATCACGGCGGAACTCGCTCGGGCCGCGGACGGGAAACAGCTTTGGTCCGACAATTACGACCTCCAGCTCGAGAATATTTTTGATATCCAGGAGGAGATGGCAAGGCAGATCGCCGCCACAATTGAACCAGAGCTATCGAAAGTGGAGCAACAACTTGCCGCCCGCAAGGCACCGGAAAGCCTGGACGCCTGGGATTGCTACCAGCGCGGTCTCTGGAATCTTTGGCGATTTACCACGCCAGGTTTCAACTCGGCGGAGACCTATTTTCAGCGAGCGATCGCAACAGATCCGGAGTTTGCTCGCGGCCATGGAGCGCTCAGCTACGTCAATATTCAGCGTTCGCTTTATGACGATCCGAAAGACCGCCCCGCGCGTTTGGAAACTGCATTGCGGCAGGCGCGCCTCGCCGTGGCGCTCGATAACCTTGATTGCTTTTGCCACTGTGCACTCGGACGGGCCCTGTGCCTGACGCGTCAGAACGACGAAGCGCTAGCGGCCATCGACTTGGCGTTGGAACTCAATCCAAGCTTCGCGCAAGGGTATTTTGCTCAAGGGTTTAATCTACTGTGGTACGGGCGGGAGATAGAAGCGGAAACGCTGCTCGACCGAGCGACGATACTCAGTCCGCGCGATAGCCATCTTTGGAGTTTCCACCACGTGCGTTCCTGGACGCATTTCTCGCTCGCGGAGTACGACATCGCCGTTGAGTTCGCCCGAAGGGCGACCCGGCAACCCAATGTCACCTATCGCGCTTTTGCGACACTAGCGGCCTCGCTTGGCCGTCTTGGTGACAAGGCTGCGGCCGAATCGATCGCCATGGAGCTGCGGCAACGCAAGCCGGGCTACACAACAGATACCGCGCGACAGGAACTCTTCTTTTGCAACGACCAAGACTTTATTGCTCGGTTCACCGAAGGGCTGCGTGTAGCCGGGATATCCGGCGGCTAATGCTTTGGCATTCTCTGCGCACCGGCCGCCGCGAATAACCAATCATTAACCATATAAGCCCATGATTTAAACTGGATTTGGGGCAGTTGTGCGCGAGTCGTCACGATCGTTCACGCGACGACTCTTTCTTTGTTTTGCTGATCGGCAGTGGGGAAAATGTTGCGACTGGGCTGACACGTAGGGAACGCAGGTGGCTGAAACGCCGGATAAGAACACGCAAGGAGATAAACAGCCTGAGGCGGCACAGCAGGTTGCTTCGAGCCGGGTGCCGGCGATAGCAGTGTCTTTAGCCGCCTTGGCCGTCATTGGTGCAGCCACCGCCAATTCCTTGCCGAACTTCAACTATTTCTCCTTGCCGAAGTTCGATCGCCTCTCATTGCCGGATTTCAGTCGTTTCTCTTTGCCCAATTTCAATCGCTTCGCTGCACAATCTCCGCAAAAGACGGCTCCAACCCCGATACCAGATCCCGTCAACGCTACACTGAAGGAAATTCAGTCGTCGCAGCAGCAAAACACAGCCGTGTTGGTGTTGCTCACGCAGAGCGCCGCAACCCAACAGGCGGATCTGAAAAGAATATCCCGTCAACTCACGTCGCTAGCGGCCCAGGCCGACGCTCTGCAGAGTGCGATGCCGTTGACGACTTCCAGCATCCCACGTTCAAATATTCGCACTCGGGTCGTCTTCCGAACGTCGCGAAAGGTTATCTCTCCACTGCCAAAGCCTTTCGGCCCTGTTTCGGTCGGAGGCGCCCCGCTGAGTCCTGCACCGACAGCGGGCTCGGGCGCATGATCGCTTTCGGTCCCGCGCCTCTGCGATTATTGCCGTGCACTGTGCGAAGGGACGGAGCTGAAAGGTTAAAGCTCAAGCACAGAATCGGTCACTCGCCCATTCCCTGTCCACGCGCGAGTGCAGCCACCTGATCGAGCTCGACACGTCTGACCAGTGGATCGGCGTGACGGTGCACCAATTCCCACCCGGCGCCTGCCTTTCTATACACCTCCGTGAGCCAACTGGGGCGGCCCGATGCCGTCTCTCAGTGCGACCGCTTCGGAATCATGCAACCGTCATGAACTTCGTGGGTGACAGCGTTTTTGGTTCCGGCCTCGTCGCGTTTCGGGTCCAACCATGCCTCAGTGACGGCACTCTCGATAATATGCACCTGAACCCTTTTACAATTCGGGCAGGCGAAAGTTCGCAAATCTTGACCCGTACTGCTAGGCTCGATTGCCGAAAGCTTCATTGGAGAACCGCAAGCCGTACATTGTGGACCTTGGGTTTGTCTGTCGAGCATTAGCTTGGCACCCCCTCTCTTAGTTCGGCGCTCTGAGTTCGCCAGCCAGCCAACCGGTTGCGTTGGATTTGAAGGAGTCCGATGCAATTACTGTTGTCTCAACGTGATCGCACCTCGGGCATTCGAACAACCGGCGTTCGAAACCAATTGGCCCCGCCCAAACGCGTTCCAGCATCATCCGCGCTTGGCAGCGCGAACAGCGAGGGCGCTCAATAGCGGTCAAGAATTGTTGGGATGAAGTCACTGTGCTTCCCTGCGTTGGGCGGGAGCCTTCTGTCTCTCTGTCACCGGTAGAAGCCGATTCCCGGGCGGTGATGCAGCCCAACATGCGCTTCCGAGTTCCGGACCGCTGGTCAATATTGCTCACTTTCGAAAAGTTAAAGGGATGGACTGGCTGCACCTCGAACGCCGTTGCCCTTCAAAAGAATGACCCCGGCACTGGCCTTTGGGGGCTGGGTCTGCGCCGGGGTCATCTGGGGGGAACGTCGCTGGAGCGGCCAGCGACGTTCGGCTGCAAGCCGATCACATCCGACTTGGCGGCGCTGGTCTCTTTTGCTCACCTCCGAGTAAGCCCGCCGTCGCGGCTACGCTGCCGGCGGTGATGCCGGGATCAGCGCGAGCGCTGGCGATGGTGACGCGGTGGCACTCAGCGTCAAGCAGCCGAGGCTATCTCGTCGAGCGGCTCCCTCAGCGACTTCGCGGAGAATGGCTTGGTGAGATAGGCGAGGCACCCGGACTGAAGCGCCGCCGTGCGAACGGCAGGGCTGTCGTTCCCAGTCATGTAGATGACCGGCACTGAACTGCCAGCCGCCTTGAGACGGAGCCGCAGTTCAATGCCTGAAACATCGCCCAAGTTGACGTCGAGAAGGACGCAGACCGCCTCTTCAAAATCGCTGTGGTTTGCGAAAGCCTCCGCCGAGGAAAACAACAAGCTGGCGTAGCCGAACTGCCGCAGCAGTCGAGCTACACTCCGCAGCATTCCGGCGTCGTCATCGACGACAAAGACGACATTTCGATTTGGCAGGGGTGATTTCCGTTGGGCTGTTCGCCACGCAGCTTCAAAAGACTGCTGTGGATCGTAAAAAATGCGAACCAGTTGAGCCTCTCAAGGCCGGTGGTTTCAACATCCATGGTATCTTGCTGGGCCCTGCGCAACGAACTTGCTATTGTCCCATAGGACAATAACCGCTCGAAAACTGTTGAGAATTGTCTAGGCCGTCTGTCCGGGCGCCGATGCAGCGCCGAGCTGCTCGGCAAGAGAGACAAGTTCGGCCAAGGTGTGGACCTGCATTTTCTCCATCACCCTGTGGCGATGGGCCTTGATGGTGCGCTCGGTCGCTCCCAACGTGTGGGCGATCTGCTTGTTGATATTGCCACGAACTACAAGATCGAAGACCTGCCGCTCACGCGGCGTCAATCGCCCGAGACGGGCGCGAATGCCGTCCAGTTTGTCCTGCAGATCGCGTAAGGTTTGGTGGTGCGCGAAAGCCTTTTCAAGTCGCGCGAAAGAGGTCGTCGGACGTTTACCGGCTTGGTCAGGAAGTCATCCGCACCCGCCTTGATCGCCTGCACGGTGGTGGGAATGTCGGTATAGCCAGTGAGGAATATGATCGGCAGCGTTGAGCCGAGTTCGGCAAGCCGCTTCTGCAGTGTCGGGCCGTCCAAGCCGGGTAACCGCACGTCGAGAATGATGCAGCTCGGCACACTTTCGATTGGCAAGTTGACCAAAAAATGCAAGGCCGAAGGATGGGTCATCACGTCGTAACCGGCGTGCTTCAAACGACGCTCCATCGCTGTCGCGAAGGACGCATCGTCGTCAACAATATGCACGCAACTCGGCACCGGCTCGACCTCTTCCAGAGCATGGTCACAGGCTTTCAAACAATTACAACCTGAGCATGTTACCTTTCGGTCAAGCTGGCTGACCCTCACAAACGAGGTCCTGCGGCGTCCGGCCTAGACAAGGAATCTCGCCCGCCCTTCACCAATAGAAAAGCACGACGTAGGCAATGAGAGTGACGCTAAAAAAAATGCTCACGATCCCGGCCACGTCGATCAAGCCAAAAGCCGATTTTGAGTTAAGGGCCATGACGCTAACTCGCAGTTGTCGAGAGACCACTTGATCTGTCAGCACGGTTTTGAAAGTTGCGGCCCCAGTCCTTGGGAAACCGGGGCCGCTGGGGGGCTAATGTACCGATTGGAGGGGTACTTGACGATCCAAACTCAGAATTCCCGTTAGGGCTAGTTGTCCTGAGGTGCATTGTCCCATCGTACAGTGGCAGCCAACTGATAGAGAGGCCCCGGCTCGCGCCAGCGCCAGTATCAGCGCGATGGTCGCATCGGGAAAAAGGTACTGCGGTGGCAGGTGCAAACTGCCGGGACCGCGCCACGCCAGCTATCGAGGATATTCGGCACGAGAAAATCCGTGGTTGCAGCTACAGGGAAAACTGTGCGTGCCACTCAATGTCCGCTATACGCCGGTCGCAACCAAGCTCCGCAACGCAATGACGCGATGTGCCAAATGGCGGACATCGGAGCTTATTCTGTGACAGCGGTTTGGGAACCAATCATCATTGTTTTTTGCAGCACTTCAAAAATAACAGCGGTTGACCACCCAAACAACAGCGCACCATTCATCGCTGCCATGGGACCGAGCAACTGCCAGCGTTCCACCGGCAGGACGTCACCATAGCCGAGCGTGGCGTAACTCACGAATGCGAAATACACGAGGCCTCCCTCAGCGGGCACAGCGCCGACAATCGCGTAGGACAGTGACCAAACAAACACTTCGAGAACATGAGCCGCCATCAAGACCGAGACAGTTGCAATCATAGTGATGATCAGGAGCAGCGACGGATGGTTCGTTGTTGAAACAGATGCTCGCGCCACGCGCACCACCACGGTCATCACCAATGCATGTATTGTAATGTTACAAACACTAACGATCCCGCCTACCAGAAATTGGATCAGCATGATTATCTCCCCTGTGAAGTGCGCTAGCGAGGCCAAACTAACACTAGCATAGGTCAGTTTGAAAACGACCCGGTGCGCCTCGTCGCTTCGCAGGCCGCGATGGCCGATGCTGGCACCCTTGGTTGTTCGAGACGATGGCGCGCTGCATCGGCTCAGGCACGCCGTCGCGATCGGCAGGCCCACGAATTCGCAGATAGAGCTTAATGGCGCGCGGCCGCTCGCCGAGCTGACAAATGTAGGGGCGTTTGCGGGATGCGCGCCCAAGCTAAATCGCCAAGACATTTCAAGCTGATTTGGGTCGTCCAGCCCTCCTCAAAAAAATAATTCGCTTAACCCGTCGGGCAAATCAGGACTACCAGCTTGCGCCATCCCAACCCGGCAAGAGGGGCGGATCGCGCGTCGTCACGAACGCGGGTTGGGATGCGGTGGACGCGGCAGCGTTGGCGCGCAAGCTGATCGCAGGGCGGATCATCGATCCGTGAGCGGTTCGCGGTGCGCAAGACGAACGGCGCCTTGCCCGGCGAAGCCCTACCCGCCGAAGTCCGCCTTCGGACGAAGGCGATCGGGCGAAGACGGGCTGCTGCGTACGGCAAAACCGTGTGGTCCCGACACCCGTTGCTGGTGCCAAGCTGTCGGCGGCGAACTCGATCCAACCGGATCGATCAGCCATCAAGCCGGCAGCGACGGTGACAAGACGAATTCGTCGCCGGGGAGAGCACGGTATAAGCCGTAAAGCCATTGCGCAGGGAATGCCGGACTGCTTCCGCTGAACCTGTATGCTCGTGTGCGCTTTTCTTTGTGCATATAGCACACGAGACCGCGGGTGCAGCGCGCACCCGGCATTCCCTGCTCCCTCTCATCGACGAGGGACGACGTTCAGTCAAACCTCGGGCATCGAGCCGCGAGAACGCAAATGCATGTCAGCTATTTAGATTTTAGGTCGAACGGCCCATCCGTCATCGCGAGCCAACGGGTCGGCGCGAAGCGCCGCCCGATGACAGGCTCCACGAAGCAATCCATAATTCCTCCGGGGACGCATGGATTGCTTCGTCGCGGAGTTATCATCGGGCCGGCCATAGGCCGGACCGTTCGCTCCTCGCAATGACGAGCGGGCATATTCCCGCCAGCCCTTCGCGCGCAACGCGCAAGCCGGGCACTCGCCGCATCCATACCCCCAATCGTGCTGCGCGCCGCGTTCACCGAGGTAGCAGGTATGGGAGTGTTCGCGGATCAGATCGACCAGCCCTGCCCCGCCGAGATCGTGCGCAAGCTTCCAGGTCGAGGCCTTGTCGAGCCACATCAGCGGCGTGTGCAGCTCGAAATTCCTGGCCATGCCGAGATTGAGCGCGGACTGCAACGCCTTGATGGTCTCGTCGCGGCAATCGGGATAGCCGGAATAATCGGTCTCGCACATGCCGCCGATGACGTGACGGATACCGCGCCGGTAGGCGAGCGCCGCGGCGAAGGTGAGGAACACCAGATTGCGCCCGGGCACGAACGTATTGGGCAGGCCGTCCTCACCCATCTCGATCGCGACATCGCGGGTCAGCGCGGTATCGGAAATCTCCGCCAGCGTCGGAATCTCCAGCGTATGACTCTCACCGAGCTTTTCGGCCCAATCCGGCCGCAACGATTTGATGCCCGACAGCAAACGGTCACGGCATTCCAGTTCGATCGCATGCCGCTGGCCGTAGCTGAAGCCGAGCATTTCGACGCGTGCGAACCGCTGCAAGCGCCCAGGCAAGGCAGGTCGTGGAATCCTGTCCGCCGGAGAACAGCACCAGTGCGGTTTCCGATTGCAATTGATCGCTCATCCGAGCCCCCTTAGCATCCCTCCGCCTCCGGGCCAATCGGTGGAAATCGACACCATTTCGACCCCGTTCCACTGGGATCGGGGCGCCGCTTGCGGCATAAAGCGAGCACCTCGTAATCCCGGTGCCCCATGACCCCATCCCCCGATATCTCACGGCTGCTCGAAATCATGGCGGCGCTACGCACGCCCGTTACGGGTTGCCCGTGGGACCTCGAACAGAATTTTGCGACGATCGCGCCCTACACCATCGAGGAGGCCTATGAGGTCGTCGACGCCATCGCGCGTAACGATCTCGACGATCTCCGCGACGAACTCGGCGATCTCCTGCTGCAGGTCGTTTATCATGCCCGCATGGCCGAGGAGCAAAATGCGTTTGCCTTTGGCGACGTGGTCGAATCCATCACGCGAAAAATGATCCGGCGGCATCCGCACGTCTTCGCCGACAAGGACGGACGGTTGGCGCCATCGCATGTCGAGGAATTGTGGGATCGGATCAAGGCCGAGGAAAAAGCCGAGCGCGCCGCGCGCCGGCCGCCGGAGCCGGCCGGCCCCAAATCGCTGCTCTCAAGCGTCAAGGCAGGCCAGCCGGCCCTGACGCGCGCGATGGAATTGCAGCGCAAGGCCTCAACCGTCGGCTTCGACTGGAACGACCCGCGCGCAGTGCTGCATAAGATCCGCGAAGAGGCGGACGAGATCGAGGCCGCGCTCGACCGCGGTGACGCCGAGGAACTTGCCGCGGAGACCGGCGATCTCCTGTTTGCGCTGGTCAACCTGGCGCGGCATGTCGGTGCCGATCCGGAAGCCACGCTTCGCGGTACCAACGCCAAATTCGAGCGCCGTTTCGCCTATATCGAACGCGCATTGGCGGCCAAGGGACGCTCGCTCGAAGGGGCCTCGCTGGCCGAGATGGACGCGTTGTGGAACGAAGCGAAGGGCGCGGAGCTCCCGGACGTGCCCCCATCGGCCAGAGCCCAAGGGGGCCGCGGATGAATCTTGCCGATATCCTTGGCGGTCTGGTGACAGGCGGGGTCGGTGGCCTCGCCTCGGGCTTTCTCGGAATCACCAGCGGCGGGATTCTGGTACCGCTGCTGATCCTCATTCTCGGCAAGGACCAACACGTTGCGCAGGGCATATCGCTGGTTGCGCAGGTGGTGCCGACCAGCCTGTCCGGCGTGCGCAATTACAATCAGAGCGGCCATAGCGTCACCATGCGCTGGCTGGTCTGGCTTGCGATCGGATTTTGCGTCGGTGGCGTTGTCGGTGCCCTGCTCGCCTCCCATGTATCCGGCCGCGCGTTGCAATGGTGTTTTGTTGGGTATCTAACGATTCTCCTGACCATCATTCTGCTGCGTCCACCGCGTCCCAAAGCCGAAGGTGCGATCGAAACTCCCGAAGAAGTCCCGGTGCATTGGGCCGTGCTCGCCGGAATCGGCGCCGTCGCCGGCTGGTCATCCGGCTTTCTCGGAATCGGCGGCGGACTGGCGATCACCGCCCTGATGGCTGGGCTCGCAAAGATCTCGCAGCATCGCGCGCAGGCCATGAGCCTTGCCGTCACGGCGTTGCCAGTCACGCTGCCGGCGGCGCTGCTCTATGTGCAGCAGGGCACTGAATTGCCATGGTCGACGATCATCAGCCTGATCGTGGGTCTGTGGATCGGAACCGATATCGGCGCGCGCTTCGCCAACCGCGTCAGCCCGGACAAACTGCGGATCATGATGATCGTCATGATCGGCGCCATGGCCGTATTCATGGCGTTCAAGGCGTGGCGCTAGGCACTTGCCCCGTGCGCCTCCGTTAATCCGCGTGGATGTCCGCGCTCTTGATCAGCGCATCCCATTTCGCGGTCTCGTTGCGTATGTAGTCCGCGAACTCCGCCGGCGTACTTTGAAGCACTTCAATGCCGGCGTCCGCCAGCTTCGTTCGGATTTCAGCATCCTTTATCGCGCCGAGATAAGAGTCGCGCAGCTTCGCTACAATATCGGGAGGGGTGGAAGATGGCGCAACGAATCCCTGCCAAGCCCATGCTTCGAAACCGGGATATCCGCTTCCCGCAATCGTTGGAATCCCGGGTAACCCTGCGAGTTCGGTCGGGGAAGCAACCGCCAGCGCCTTCATTCCCGGCGTTGCCAATTGTGAGCGCGCCGTTGCGAAGTCAACGAACATCATGCCGACCTGCCCGGCCGCCAGGTCCTGCAGCGCCGGTGCGGCGCCGCGATAGGGAATATGATGAAGCTGGATCTGTGCTGCCCGGGCGAACAATTCGGAGGCGAGATGAAACGGATTTCCGATGCCGCCGCTGGCGTAGTCGATGGCGCCTGGGGATTTTTTGGCCAGTGCGACGAGTTCGGCGACAGAATTGACCTTGAGCTTGTTGGTATTGACGAGAAGCACGACCGCAAACCGGCCCGTCAGCGAGATTGGACTGAAATCCTTCAGCGGATCGTAGGACAGTTTCCGGTAAAGACTCGGATTCGCGGCGTAGGTCGCGACGTCGCCCAGCAGGAAGGTATATCCGTCCGGGGCCGAACGCGCCGCAGCCTCGGCCCCGATGATCGTCCCTGCTCCGGCGCGATTCTCTATCACAATGGGTTGGCCAAGCGATTGTGCCATCCCGCTTCCCACCAGACGCGCGAAGAAGTCAGTCCCACCGCCGGGCGGATAAGGAACGATCAGGCGTACTGGCCGGTTTGGGTAGGATGATTGGGCAAAAACCTCTGGCGACGAAAAGACGGCGGTCAACCCGCCAGCGACAAATGCGCGTCGATCCAGCTTCATGAAAAGCTCCACGCCAGAAAAATGGGCGGGGCATCATGTCCCAAAGGCGGATGGAATTCAAATCGGGTGCGGCACCGCATCGAACCGCGACACCACGATATCGCGCTTGGTCTCGTCAACACGCACGGTCATGTCGAAATGGTCGTCATGCAATTCCTTGGTCAACACCTCGGCGTTGCGATGCAGCCAGCTGATGCCGGCCCCGTCGGAGGCCTCGATCGACAGGTCCAGCGTAATCCTGCTTGCCGCCAGCCGATCTTCGATCGCGGTCAGCAGCGCCTCGATCCCCTCGCCGGTTTCGGCCGAGACCAGGAAACACGGCCGCTCCGGCGGGCGGCGCGCGGCGATATTGCGGAGGTTCTCGCGCTCCTCAGGATCGAAACGGTCGATCTTGTTCCAGACTTCGAGGATGCGCGCGCCGGCATCGGGATCGATACCGAGTTGACGCAGTACCGCATCGACGTCGCGCTCCTGCGCCTCGGCATCTTCATGCGAGATGTCGCGCACGTGCAGAATGATATCGGCCTCCAGCACCTCTTCCAGCGTGGCGCGGAATGCGGCGACCAGTTGCGTCGGCAAATTGGAGATGAATCCGACCGTATCCGACAGCATCGCCTTGCCGCCATGCGGCAGGCTCAGCGCGCGCAAGGTCGGATCGAGGGTTGCGAACAGCATGTCGGCCGCTTGCACGTCGGCACGGGTCAGGCGGTTGAACAGCGTCGATTTGCCGGCGTTGGTATAGCCCACCAGCGCCACCACGCGATACGGCACCCGCTGCCGGCCGGCGCGATGCAGCCGCCGTGTCGCCTGCACCTTCTTGATCTCGTTCTCAAGCCGGGTGATGCGATCGCCGATCAAACGGCGGTCGGCCTCGATCTGGGTCTCGCCCGGTCCGCCCATGAAGCCGAAGCCGCCGCGCTGGCGCTCCAGATGGGTCCAGGAGCGTACCAACCGGCTGCGCTGATAATTCAGATGCGCAAGCTCGACCTGCAGCGAGCCTTCCTTGGTCTTGGCGCGGCGGCCAAAGATTTCCAGGATCAATCCGGTGCGGTCGAGAACTTTTGTGTTCCAGGCCTTCTCGAGATTGCGTTGCTGGATCGGCGACAACGCGCAATCCATCACGACCAGCTCGATGTCGTGGCCGGCGATCAGTCCGACGATCTCCTCGACCTTGCCCTTGCCGAGATAGGTCGCGGGCCTGATCTGGCTGATCGGTGCGATCAGAGCATCCGCAACGGTAAGGTCGATGGCGCGCGCCAGACCTGCCGCTTCCTCCAGTCGAGCCTCGGAATCGCGAACGGCATCGTTCGTTTGCGCATCGGCATCGCCGCGGCGCACGCGCAAATAGGGGCCGATGACAATCACCCGCCCGGTTTCTCTTCCCCTCGCCGACCGCGGACGGTCGACGCCCCCTTCACGATTCAGGGGTTCCAATCAAATCACTCTCAAGCCGGAGCATCCTCACCGCCTTCGAACAACTGGATCGGAGCGCCGGGCATGATGGTCGAGATCGCATGCTTGTAGACAAGCTGCGAATGACCGTCGCGCCGAAGCAGCAGGCAGAAATTGTCGAACCAGGTCACAATTCCCTGCAGCTTTACTCCGTTGACCAGAAAGATCGTCAGTGGCGTTTTGGTTTTGCGAACGTGATTTAGGAAGGTGTCCTGTAGATTTTGTGCGCGGTCTGCCGCCATTGTTTTTGTCCCGCCTTCTTGTGCTTCTTTTTATTAAACCGGTTGTAGCTCTCTATCGGAGCTTCTTCCGGTCGCCGGCTTCCCCTGAGATCCCCCTCCGGTCGGCTCGGCCGTACGATTAGAGTGCAGGCGCGGTTTTTAGGCAAGCCAGTTCGCGTGTCAGCCGCTCGGAACCCTGTGGCCTTTCGTCGTAAGGCTCTCGAAAGAGACAAATATTCCCAAGCAAGTGCATGGATCGGGCACCTAGGTGCGGCCTTCAAACAACGAGTTGCCCCGCTGGTGACCCGCTGATCGAATACCGACGGCCGCCTGAGAAATGCGCGTCAAACGGCAGGCCTCAACCGACCCCCAGCGCCTTAAGCTTGCGGTGCAGGGCCGAACGCTCCATGCCGACAAATTCCGCCGTCCGCGAGATGTTGCCGGAGAAACGGCTGATCTGGGCGATCAGATAGTCGCGCTCGAACACTTCACGCGCCTCGCGCAGCGGCAGCCCCATGATGTGCTCGCCATTATTGCTGGTCGGCATCGCCGGCACCATCGAGCCCACATCCTGCGGCAGCATATCGGCGGTGATGATTGCTTCCGGACCGCCGCCGGCCAGAATCATCACGCGTTCGACGTTATTGCGAAGCTGCCGGACGTTGCCGGGCCAGACATGGGACTGCAATACCGCCATCGCATCCTGGCCGATCTGGCGCTTCGGCAGGCCCGTAGCCGCCGAGATCTGATCCATGAAGTAGTCGATCAGTTCAGGAATGTCCTCGCGCCGTTCCGACAGCGGGGGGACACGGATCGGCACCACCGAGAGCCGGTGATAGAGATCCTCGCGGAATCGCCCTTCCGCGATCTCCTCTTCCAGATTGCGCGCGGTCGAGGAGATGATGCGGACATCGACATGCACCTTGCTGGTGCCGCCCGAGCGCTGAAAGGTCTGATCGACCAGCACGCGCAAGATCTTGTTCTGGGTCTCGCGCGGCATGTCGGCGATTTCGTCGATGAACAGCGTGCCGCCATGGGCTTCTTCCAGCGCGCCTGGTTTGCGCGCCTGCTCGCCGTTGCTCTGCTCGATCCCGAACAATTCGACTTCCATCCGCTCCGGCGTGATGGCGGCTGCGTTGATGACGACAAACGGCCCTTCGGCGCGCCCGGAGGCGTGGTGCAGTGTGCGTGCCGCGAGCTCCTTGCCCGACCCTGAGGGGCCGACGATCAGGATGCGGCTGTTGGCTTTGGCGGCCCGGTCGATGGTCTGGCGCAGCTGGTTCATGCAGGCGGATCGGCCGGTCAGAATGCTAGCCGCGGGAGCCAGTTGCTTGAGTTCTTTCACCTCGCGCTTGAGCCGAGAGGTCTCCAGCGCCCGCGTCGCCACCAGAATCAGCCGGTCCGACTTGAAGGGCTTTTCGATGAAGTCATAGGCGCCGCGCTTGATCGCGGCGACAGCGGTTTCGATGTTGCCGTGGCCGGAGATCATGACGACAGGCAGATCGGCATTGTCCTTCTTGATCTGTTCGAGCAATTGCAGACCGTCGAGCTTCGATCCTTGCAGCCAGATGTCGAGAAACACCAGATGCGGGCGGCGATTGGCGATCTCGGTCAGCGCCGAATCGCTGTCGCGCGCGGTCCGGGTACTGAAGCCTTCGTCGTCCAGGATGCCCGCAACGAGGTCGCGAATATCTGCTTCGTCGTCGACAATCAGAATGTCACTGGCCATGGGTTACACCTGTCTTGTCAGTTGCCTGTTGCGGCTTCGATTTTGGTTTCATCATTGGTCGCGGATGCTGCCTCATTGGTTTCGGACTTTGGCGCTTTTGTTTCAGCGCCCTGCTCTCTTGCTTCCAGCGACGGCTCCTTCACTTCGGGCTTCGCAGCCTCGCCCGAGATGGCAAACCGCAGCCGCATCCAGGCGCCGCGCTGTCCGGCACGAAAATCGGAAGCATCCTTGAGTTCGATGCGGCCGCCATGGTCTTCGAGCACACGGCCGACGATCGCCAGTCCCAACCCTGTACCCTTCTGGCGCGTCGTTACATAGGGCTCTAGCAAACGCGCGCGGGCGACCTTCGGCAGGCCAATACCATTGTCGATCACATCGATCACGATGTCGTCGTTTTCCTGCGCGGCAATGACATCGATACGACCCTTCCCGAGTTCTTCCGGAGGCACCTGCTCGATCGCTTCCGTCGCGTTCTTGATGATGTTGGTCAGCGCCTGCGAGATCAGCCGGCGGTCGAACTGTGCCCGCATCGAATCCTGCTTGATATCGGCCACGATATCGAGATCGGGATGCCCGACCTTCATCAGGAAAACCGCCTGCCGCACGGTGTCGGCGACGTCCTCGCCTTCCATCACGGGTTTCGGCATCCGCGCGAAGCGGGAGAATTCATCGACCATTCGCCTGATGTCATCGACCTGCCGCACGATGGTGTCGGTACATTGCTCGAAGATGCCCTTGTCCTCGGTAATGACCTTGCCGAACTTGCGGCGGATACGTTCGGCCGAAAGCTGGATCGGCGTCAGCGGATTCTTGATTTCGTGGGCGATGCGGCGCGCGACGTCGCCCCATGCCGAGGTGCGCTGCGCGGAAACCAGCTCGGTGATGTCGTCGAGCGTGATGATGTAGCTGTCGCGCGACTGGCTGGTCTGTTCGGCGCTGACGCGAACCGACAGATTGCGCTCGTGGCCGTCGCGGGTGATGGTGATCTGGCCCTGCACCAGGCGCTGGGTGCCCTCCCGCGCGGTTTTCATCATCTCGTCGAGTTCGGGCAGAACGTCCGATAGCGGATGATCCAGCGTCTCCGCTTCGGAGTGGCCGATAAGCTTTTCAGCCGAGCGGTTGAGAATGCCGACGCTACCGGACGCATCGACGCCGATGATACCGGCGCTCGCCGATGACAATACGGCCTCGATGAAACGGCGGCGGCTATCGATCAGGTCGCTGGCGCTGACCAGTTCGTCGCGCTGGGTACGCAATTCCTGCGTCATCTTGTTGAAGGTCTGGCCGAGCTGGGCGAGATCGCCCTCGGATCTGTGAACCGGCACCTGAACATTCAGATCGCCGGTCGAAACCACATTGGCAGCGTCCATCAGGCTGCGGATCGGTGCGACCAGCCAGTTGGCAAAGTTCAGCCCGATCAACACCGATGCCATCAGGATGGTCAGCGCGATCACCGCGAACATTAGCGCGAAGGCCACTTGAATGCCGAGCCGGCGCGACTCGATCTGGGCATATTCGGCGGCGCTGGCCTCCGTCTGCTGCAATTGGCTGATCACCCGCGGATCGAGCAGGCGAGCGACATAGAGAAAGGTGTCATTGAAGGCGCGCAGGCGAATGACCGCAGCAACGTAGTTGGCTTCCGGGAATACCGATATCTCAGGTTTGTCTTCACCCACGTTGTTGAGGAATTCCCGCGGTGGTGTCGTAAAGTCCCTCTGGATACCGGTCTGCGCGCTCTCCAGCACGTTGGCATCCTTGTCGATCAACATTGCTCCGGGCAGATTGCGTGTCGCGGCGCTTGCCGTCAGCAACTGGAGAAATGTCCGGCGGTCCTGGTCGTATAGCGGGCGGGCGCGGGAGATATCGTTGGCCATGCCCAAAATATCGCCGCCAATCAGTAGCGCGTGGTCGTAGGTGTAAGCCCGCGCCACGGACAGCGAATTCTGGATCGCCGCCCGGGTAGGCCCCGAAAACAGCCGGTCGAGTCCGCGGTCGATGGTCAGATTGGCGACAACCGCCACCAGGACGGACGGCAGGACGGCAATGACCGAAAACAGGCTGACGATCTGGATGTGCAGCCGCGCCGCCGCCCGGCCGCGCCGCCGGGCCTGAACCACCTGCCATATCTCACGGACGATGATCCCGACCAAAAGCAGGATGGTCGCGGCGTTGATCAGCAGGAATGAGTAAACGACGTGCTCGGTCGGCTCGATCGGGGTCAGGCCGCTCAGCACCATGAAGGTCATCAGCGCCGACAGCAACGCGATCCCGACGGCAAACGGCGCCACCAGTTTCCGCAGGGTGCCCCCTGAGGATTCGGCAAGCGACGAGTTCGAATGATGGTGCCGAGGTCTCTGCGGTGGTCATTCCGGCAATCGGTGAGCTGAAAGGCAATATATGTCCGTCTGGCGCGGACTGATGCATTCATATCACAATGTTGCCGAATTGCGACAATTCCGCGGCGCACCACCGTGGAATTACTCAAACCCACCGGCGTCTTTGGCCCGGACGCAGCGACTAGCCGCCGCTTCGATAGACCTGAATGTCCAGGTCCCTGATCTTCTTCCGCAGCGTGTTGCGGTTCAAGCCGAGCAGATCGGCGGCGCGGATCTGGTTGCCGCGGGTCGCTGCCAGCGCTGCGGTCAGTAGCGGCACCTCGATCTCCTTGAGTATCCGGTGATAGAGGCCCGGCGGCGGCACGCCGTTCGGGAAGCCCGAGAAGTGCGACGACAGATAGGCCTCGACCGCCCCGCCGAGGTTTTCGACGCCAAGCGGCGCGCTGCCGCCCGAATTGACAGCCGGCGGAGCCAGCTCGCCGTCGATCACCGTGCCCGTTATTACGTCCTGCGGATAAAGCGCGGCGAGCCGACGCGCGAGGTTTTCGAGCTCGCGAACGTTGCCCGGCCAGCGGTGCTGCTTGAGGCGCTCAAGCGCCAGCGTATCGAGCTTCTTCGGCGGCAATCCATCTTTCTCCGCCAGCGAGAAGAAATGCCGGATGAGATCGGGCAGATCCTCGATCCGCTCACGCAACGGAGGAAGCCGCAGCGGCACGACGTTCAGGCGGAAGAACAAATCTTCGCGGAACAGGCCCTGCTGGATCAGGATGCGCAGATCCTTGTTGCTCGCGGCCACGATGCGCACGTCGGTCTTGATCGGCGTGCGCCCGCCGACGGTGGTGTATTCGCCCTGTTGCAGCACCCGCAACAGCCGCGTCTGTGCCTCCATCGGCATATCGCCGATTTCGTCGAGAAACAGCGTGCCGCCCTCGGCCTGTTCGAACCGGCCGGAGGCGCGGGTGTTGGCGCCCGTAAACGCACCGCGTTCATGGCCGAACAATTCGGACTCGATGAGGTCGCGCGGAATCGCCGCCATGTTGACGGCGACGAAGGGGCCGTTGCGGCGCTTACCGTAGTCGTGCAGCGCGCGGGCAACGAGCTCCTTGCCGGTGCCGGACTCGCCGGAGATCATCACGGTAAGGTCGGTCTGCATCAGCCGCGCCAGCACGCGATAGATTTCCTGCATCGCTGGCGAGCGCCCGACCAGCGGGATCGAATCGAATTCGCCGTCGTCGGCCGCGCTCGTCACCCGCTCCTTCGGCTCCGCCAGAGCGCGGCCGACGATGGTGATCAGCTCCTTCAGGTCGAACGGCTTTGGCAAATATTCATAGGCGCCGCGCTCCGAGGCCCGGATCGCCGTCATGAAAGTGTTCTGCGCGCTCATGACGATCACGGGAAGGTTCGGCCGCATCTTCTTGATCCGCGGCAGCAGGTCGAACGCGTTCTCATCCGGCATCACGACGTCGGTGATGACGAGATCGCCCTCGCCCTGGCTCACCCAGCGCCACAGCGTCGCGGCGTTTCCGGTCAACCGCACCTCATATCCGGCGCGTGACAGGGCCTGGTTCAGAACGGTGCGGATGGCGGTATCGTCATCAGCGACTAGTATGCTACCTGCGGGCATTGATATTCCTCATCTTGCACCGTGTGAGGCATGCGTCGGCGTACCCGGAACGTCGTCGCGATTGCTTTGGTCGAAATGTTTGGTCGCACTGAACATCGGCAGCAGCACGCGGAAGGTGGTCTTGCGCGGCTGGGATTCGCATTCGATGATGCCGCCGTGATCGCCGACGATCTTCGCAACGAGTGCAAGACCGAGGCCGCTGCCGGTCTGCTTGGTTGTCACGAAGGGATCGAACAGATTCGGCAGCAGGTCCTCCGGCACGCCGGATCCATTGTCCTTGACGCAAAATTCCAGCGGCAGCGACACCCGCGACTTCTTGCCGGGCACCGACAGGCGGACACCCGGACGGAACGCGGTCGTAAGCTGGATTTCGCCATCGCTGCCGAGATCGGCAACCGCTTCGGCGGCGTTCTTCACGAGATTGAGGAACACCTGGATCAATTGGTCCTGATTGGCCAGCACCGGCGGCAGCGACGGATCGTAGTCTTCGATAAAACGGACGTTGCGGGCGAAACCGGACTGCGCCAGCCGTTTGACGTGGTCGAGCACGGAATGAATGTTGACCGGACCGCGCGCCACGGGGCGGTCGTCACCGAAAACTTCCATGCGATCGACGAGGGTCACGATACGGTCGGCCTCGTCGCAGATCAGCCGCGTCAGCATGCGATCTTCGGATGAAGCAGCCTGCTCCAGCAATTGCGCCGCACCTCGGATACCCGACAGCGGATTCTTGATTTCGTGCGCCAGCATCGCCGCCAGCGCAATTACCGAACGCGCCGCGCTTCGGTGCGTCAATTGCCGGTCCATCTTGTCGGCGATGGTGCGTTCCTGCAGCATCACGACGATATGGCCCGGCCGCTCGGTGAGCGGGGCAACGTGAAGATCGACCTGGCGATCGCCGCCGATCCGCGGCGTACCGAGATCGACCTTGTACTCGTTGACCGGCGAGCCGCTCGAACGCACCTGATCGATTAGCGCCAGCAGCGGACTGCCAAACGGCACGAGTTCCTTCAGCGATTGCCGCCGCAGGAACTGCGTCGAAATCTCGAAGAAGGATTCGGCCGCGATGTTGGCATCGACGATGCGGCCGTCGGGCGCTACCAGCAGCACCGGATTGGGCAGCGCATTGAGGATCGCCTCGCTGTCCGAGGGCACAGGCCGGCGATGTTCTGCGGCTGACGTCATGCGGCAGCACTCCATGCGAAATCGTCGAATGCGTCCTGGAGCGATCGATGCACCCGGTGCGGATCCTCCGACGTCAGAATCTTTTGCCGCCAGCCCTTCAGCGTCGCTGCCGGCGCGCGGCTGCATTGTGCTGCGATCTCCAGCGCCCAGCCGAGATGCTTTCGCGCGTGCTTGAGCCCGATGCGGAGTCCGTAGTGACGGCAGACCTCGTCATAGAGTGCGCGGATATGGGTGAGTTGCTCGGCCAACTCAGGTGCGGATTCGACAGTCCCGGTTTCGAGCCGGCGTCCGATCTGCCCCGGCAGCCACGGCTGTCCCTGCGCGCCGCGTCCGATCATCACGGCATCGGCGCCTGACATTTCCAGTGCACTCACCGCCTTCTCGAACGACGTGATGTCGCCATTGACGACCAGCGGAACGGAAATCGCATCCTTCACCGCGCGCACCGCAGACCAGTCCGCTTCTCCCTTGTAGAACTGACAACGCGTACGTCCGTGCACTGTGATCATCTGAACGCCGCTAGCTTGCGCACGGCGCGCCAGTTCCGGCGCGTTGAGCGAGCGATCGTCCCAGCCGAGCCGCATCTTCAGCGTCACCGGCACTTTCACGGCCGCAATCGTCGCTTCGATCAGATTCACTGCGTGATCGAGATCGCGCATCAGCGCCGAGCCGGATTGGCCGCCAGTCACATGGCGGGCCGGACAGCCCATGTTGATGTCGATGATGTCCGCGCCGGCGGCTTCCGCGACCCTGGCCCCCTCTGCCATCCAGTGAGTTCTCGCAGCCCGCGAGCTGGACGACATGGGGCCCAATCCCGGCGGCCTCGCAGCGGAGCTGGGACATCCGATGGCCCCGCACGAGATCGTCGCTGGCGGTCATTTCTGACACGACCAGCCCGGCGCCAAGGGCGGCCGAAAGACGTCGAAAGGGGGCATCGGTAACGCCGGACATCGGCGCCAGAAGAACCCGGTTGGCGACCGCAATCTCGCCTATTTTCAAGGGCTTAGAGATCGAGCATTCCAGGCCGGTCACGGCATTCTCATGGTTGGGACGACTGCGCCATTGCGGCCGTCGACGCATATTGTGAGCACAAATCTTGTGCAGTCAAGCTTCATGCCTACACTTTAGACAGTTCTATCATTTGTGCAAGTGCACTGCAACAAAAACTGCTTTTCCCACAGCTATTGGGAAACGCTCTGTTTTTACGCATTCGGCATGGTAAGGGCTGTGCGCCAACCACCCCCTTCACCCAGAATCGTCCGTATTTGAGTTCCAATGCCGAGACCTGAGCGTACAGCAGCCATCCTTGTCGCAGCCGGGCGCGGGCTTCGCGCCGGCACAGGCGGGCCGAAGCAATATCGTACGATTGGCGGGCAGACCGTGATCTTTCGCGCAATGGAGGCCTTCTGCCGCCATCCCGATGTGTTTGCGGTGCAGCCAGTCGTGAATCCCGATGATGCCGCTATCTTCGACGAGGCCGTCGCCGGACTTCGCCATCAGCCGGCAACGAATGGCGGCGCGACGCGTCAGGCGTCGGTACACGCCGGGCTTGAGGCGCTGGCGAGCGAAAAGCCCGATATTGTTTTGATCCACGACGCGGCGCGTCCCTTCGTGACATCGGCGGTGATTTCGCGCGCAATTGAGGCGGCCGGCCGTACCGGCGCTGCCGTGCCGGCGATCGCGGTCACCGACACGATCAAACAGGTGGGCGATAAAGGTCTCGTCGAAGCAACGCCTGATCGCGCCCGACTGCGTATCGCGCAAACGCCGCAAGCCTTTCGCTTTGACGTAATACTCGATGCCCATCGCCGCGCGGCACGCGACGGCCGCAGCGATTTCACCGACGATGCAGCGCTCGCTGAATGGGTGGGATTGACGGTGGCGACCTTTGAAGGCGATCCTGCGAACATGAAACTGACGACCCCTGAAGATTTCCTCCGCGAAGAAGCCCGCCTTGCAGCCCAGCTCGGCGACATCAGGACCGGCACGGGCTATGACGTGCACGCCTTCGGCAATGGCGATCATCTGATGATCTGCGGCGTGCGCGTGCCGCATACTAAGGGCTTTCTTGCGCATTCCGACGGCGATGTCGGACTGCATGCACTGGTTGACGCCATTCTCGGTGCGCTGGCGGACGGCGATATCGGCTCTCACTTTCCGCCCAGCGATATCAAGTGGAAGGGCGCGTCCTCCGATCAGTTCCTCAAATACGCCGTCGATCGCGTCACCGCACGCGGCGGCCGCATCGCCAATCTCGAAGTCACGCTGATCTGCGAACGTCCGAAAATCGGGCCCTTGCGCGACATCATGCGCGCGCGCATCGCCGAGATCACCGGTCTGAACATCTCGCGCGTCGCGGTGAAGGCGACGACCAGCGAGCGGCTCGGCTTTACCGGCCGCGAGGAAGGCATCGCCGCGACCGCGAGCGCCACCATTCGTCTTCCCTGGGACGATACAGGTTGGAGCGAATAGCATGAGCGGCAGCGACGCCCGCGCCCTCTCCCGCTCGCTGCTCGATCTGTGCCGGATGCGCAAACTGACCATTGCGACCGCGGAATCCTGTACGGGAGGGTTGGTAGCCGGCGCGCTGACCGACATTCCCGGCTCCTCCGATGTAATCGACCGCGGCTTCGTCACCTATTCCAACGAGGCGAAGCGCGCGATGCTCGGCGTCAAGGTCACGACGCTCGCGACCTTCGGCGCCGTCAGCAAGGAAACCGCGACCGCGATGGCGATCGGTGCGCTGGAGAAAGCCGGCGTCGATCTCGCAGTTTCCATCACCGGCATTGCCGGCCCCGGCGGCGCGACGCCGGGCAAGCCGGTCGGCCTCGTGCATTTCGCCGTCGCCGCGCGCGACGGACGGATCCTGCATCGCGAATGCCGTTTTGGGGCGATCGGCCGCACCACCGTGCGCCAGCGCTCGGTGGTGGAAGCATTGCGCATGCTGATGGAACTGGCGCGCGGACCGCAGGCGGCGGTCAAACCGCGCCGCGAAGCCGCAAGCCGGTTGCGCCCGCGCGTCGCACGTACGCCACGGCGCAGCGCCGTCAAACGGCGCCGGCCGCCGCGGGCTTAAAAGCCCGACCGTTTTCGAGCGAAGTGGATACCGGTTCGCGTAAAGAAAACGCGTCAAAATAAAAAGCTACCCCTTCCCGTAAACCACGTCCGCGCGCTTCTCGAACGCCGCCGCAAAACGCTGAAACGCCGCGTCGAACATCGTGCCCATCAGCATCGCCAGCATCCGGCTCCTGAATTCGTAGTTGAGGAAAAATCCGACGTCGCAGTCGGTTTCGGATTTGGGCTCGAAGGTCCAGCGGTTCTCGAGATTGCTGAACGGCCCCTTCAGATACTCGACCATGATCTTCAGATTCGGACGGTCCAGCGTCACCCGGCTGGTGAAGGATTCCCGCACCAGCTTGAATGAGACCGTCATGTCAGCCACGATGATCTCGGTGCCGTCAGGCTTTGGCGTGCGCTGACGTATTTTCAGCGACTTGCACAGCGGCACGAATTCCGGATAGCGCTCGACATCGGCGACCAGATCGAACATTTGCGACGCCGTGTGATGAACGCGGCGCTTGTTGGAAAATCTCGGCATCGGCGCTTCAGCGGGTTAGTGCAGCCCGGGCTGCTTGCAGTTTAGCGAAATCCTCGCCGGCATGATGCGAGGACCGGGTCAGCGGGCTCGCCGACACCATCAGGAAGCCCTTGGTGTAGGCAACCTTCTCGTAGCCCGCAAATTCATCCGGGCTGACATAGCGCATCACGGCGTGATGCTTGCGGGTCGGCTGCAGATATTGCCCGATGGTGAGGAAGTCGACATCGGCCGAGCGCAGATCGTCCATCACCTGCAGCACCTCGTGGCGCTCTTCGCCAAGGCCGACCATGATGCCGGATTTGGTGAAGATCGTCGGATCGATTTCCTTGACCCGCTGCAGCAGCCGGATCGAATGGAAATAGCGCGCACCCGGGCGCACCGTGAGATACCGCGACGGCACCGTTTCCAGATTGTGGTTGAACACATCGGGCTTGGCCGCGACGACCTTTTCAAGTGCGCCTTCCTTGCGAAGGAAATCCGGCGTGAGGATTTCGATGGTCGTTTCCGGGCAGCGCGCGCGGATGGCACGGATGGTCTGCGCAAAATGCTCGGCACCGCCATCGGCGAGATCGTCACGATCGACCGAAGTGACGACGATATGGGCGAGCCCGAGCTTGAAGGTCGCTTCCGCGACATGTTCCGGCTCGGCGGCATCGAGCGCGCCGGGCATCCCGGTCTTGACGTTGCAGAACGCACAGGCCCGGGTACAGGTGTCGCCCATGATCATGAAGGTGGCGTGCTTCTTGTCCCAGCACTCGCCGATATTCGGGCAACCCGCCTCCTCGCACACCGTGACGAGGCCGTTCTCCTTGACGATCTTCCGCGTGTCGGCGTAGCCGCGCGTATTCGGCGCGCGCACCCGGATCCAATCCGGCTTTGGCGGCGACAGCGCGTCGGGCCGATTCACCTTTTCGGGATGACGTGGCCGCACCTGGTTGGTTGAGACGGTATCGACGAGGACGACCATGTTCAGTCCGGAAATTACGAGAAGACTTAGCTAATCCGTGCCGCGACAGCCTGCAAGCCTCGTTGCGGAAGGCCGCAACTGGGTTGCGGAAGGGCATCGCCGAACCTAGCAGAAACGTGCAAGATGTTGGCAGTTTTCACCTGTTCCGACCTGATTCCCACCTCAAAATGGTTCAAAACGCAAAGCCGGCCAGCGCGGCCGTCCCTCGTCTCGGCAAGCCGCTGAAACGCTCGTTTTTTAACCGTAGCGTTCTCGAGGTCGCGCCCGACCTGATCGGGACGACGCTGCTGGTCGACGGCGTCGGCGGCATCATCGTCGAGGTCGAGGCCTATCATCACTCTGAGCCGGCCGCGCATTCGTTCCGTGGGCCGACGCCGCGGAACATGGTGATGTTCGGCCCACCCGGCTTCGCTTACGTCTATCGCTCCTACGGCATCCATTGGTGCGTCAATTTCGTATGCGAGAAGGCAGGCTCGGCCAGCGCCGTGTTGATCCGCGCGCTGCAACCAACCCACGGCATTCCGGCGATGCGCCGCCGCCGCGGACTGCATGACGAACGATCGTTGTGTTCTGGACCGGGAAGCTGTGCGAGGCGTTGGGTATCACGATCAAGCACAGCGAACTGCCGCTCGATCAACCACCGATCGCGCTGTATGCGCGCACAGAAAAGCCCGACATCGTCGCAGGCGTGCGGATCGGGCTTACAAAAGCGGTCGATTTGCCGTGGCGCTACGGGCTGAAGGGATCGAGATTTTTGAGCAAGCCGTTTTGATGGCCGGATAGGGAAATATCGCAAAAACGCGGCTCCACGATCTCGCGGCACGATGCGCCCGAGTCTTTCCAAAAAACGATCCGCCCGGAAAAGTGAGGGCGTGGGGAATGCCGGGTGCCCGATGCACCCGCAGCCCGTGTGCATTGGTAGTAAGCACACGGTAGTCACCACGGTCGCACCGGAATCACCCGGCATTCCCGCACGCGAATGGTTTTAACGGCTTATGCCGTGCTCTCCCCGGCGACGAATTCGTCTTGTCACCGTCGCCGACGGATTAGCGGTCAATCGAAAACCCGGTTGGGTTCGAAAAACCTCCGCCAGCTTGACACCAGCAACGGGTGCCAGGACCACACGGTTTTGCCGTACACGTTAGCGTCGTTCGTCCTGCGCGCTGCATAATCGCTCACGGAAACCGCCCCGCGAAAACAAGCGCGCCCGACGCTGCCGCGTCCACCGCATCCCGTCCCAACGTTCGTGACGATGGCCAACGCCCCTCTTTCGGAACGGGATGGCGCAAGCTGGTAGAACTGATTTGCCCGACGGCGAAAGCGGAATATTTTTGCAACCCAGACTGGACAGAGCAAATCACCTTGAGAGCATTGCAGAAAACCGCCCAGCCGCGCACGCGCCGCCAACCGGTCGTGCACGCATAAAATCGGATCAAAGCGGTGAACCGGCGCCAGGCGCCAGAGCATTAAGTGCACTGTCACCGAAATTATAGCTAAGTGCTTCTTCCTATCCGGCACACTTCCATTACCCCGTCGACATCGCTGAAGACCGGCCAGATGTAGATCAGCGCCCAAAATAATGCGGCCTGGACGATGTTCCCGAGCATCAGCGTAAGCATCAGTATTGAGAATTCTAGGAAGATAACCCGCGCAGGCCCCGCGGGTCGCTTTGCGATATATGAGCGAAGTAGTGGACAGCCAACACCGAAGCCACCACCTGAAGGGCAAGGCATACTATCGTCGCCAACAAGCCAAGCGAAAGTATCTTAATCAAGACGGCGACCTCGTTGCCAGTTAACTCCCATCAGACGTGAGCGTGCTTCCTCAACCGGAACGCCAGTGCGACGAAGATCACACCCGTGACCACGGAATAAGCGCCGATGACCCAGACGAGCGCGAGCGCACCGGCACCCGGCGCCAGCATCATGCAGACACCGAATAGCACTGAGACGATGCCACCCAGGATCAGGAGCCACTCGTTATCGATCTCCTTGCGTAGCTTGATCGCACCGATGATCTGAAGCACTCCGGTGGCGATCGCCCAGCCGGCAATAAATAGCAGCAGCACGAGCGCGGTGAGACCTGGCGTCAGGAACGTCACGAGCCCGGCCGCAATACCAAGCAGACCGACAACAGCCAACCACCAGCGCGACCCCGGCGCACCGCCGGTAATAGCTGCAATGATTGCGAGCACGCCGTCTACAAGTGCAAACGCGCCGTAGAACAGAATCAACGTCAACAATGTTAATCCGGGCCAAGCAAAGGCGAGCAAGCCGAAGATGATTGCCGCAATTCCGCGCAACAACAGCAACCACCAGTTCTTTGCCAATGCATGCACCATGGCCGAGCCAAGGCCAACTCCAGATTGTCGATCAGTTTGTATTGTGCTCATGGAACCCCCTCCTGATTGGTTGGAAAGCGCTACCTAGCGTATCCCTTTGAACACGCTTCTTCGCGGGACGACAACATCACGCAGCGCCTCCGCGCGATACTGCCCTTTGGGGCATATTTCTGCCGCCACGATGAATGCTATAATTCGCGTTCGTCGGCGGGAATTTGAAGCAGAAGGACGTGCCGCGAATCCGAATTTCCGCGAACGTCCCGTCAATGGTCAGGACCCGTACGTGCTATACCTGATCCGCAAATGGGTGCTTTGATCGATGTCAGAGGTCTCAGATACTTCTTTCCAGCGCGTGCTCGATCCGATGGAACGGATCTCGGAGACCTTGTTCGGCCTGATCATGGCCCTCACCTTCATCTGCACCCTCGGTGTCGCAACGGCGAACGATATCAAGGTTCACACCATACTGATCGGTGCGCTCGGCGGTAACCTGGCATGGGGTATCGTCGATGGCGGTCTTTATCTGCTGGCTCGCATCAATGAGCAGGGAGACAAGATCCTGACCCTTCGCGCAATCCGCCAGGCGCCGGATCCTGAAACGGCGCGGAGCGTCATCGCCGACGCGCTGCCGGCGGAATTGACGTCGGTCTTGCCTGTTGAGCAATTGGAATTGATGCGGCAAGGTTTGCAGCGATCGCCTGAGCCGCCCGAGCAGCCGCATCTGACGAAGCGCGACTGGAAAGGCGCGCTGGGTATCTGCTTGCTGAGCTTCCTTGCGACCTTCCCCGTTGTCATCCCGTTCATGTTCGTGAGCGATCCCAAACTGGCGCTGCGCGTCTCCAACGCCGTCGCCCTCGTCATGCTTTTCGGCTGCGGTTACGCGTTCGGCGTTCATAGCGGGCTTCCACCCTGGACGGCGGGCCTTGCGATGATGGCCTTTGGTAGTACGCTGGTCGGCATCGCAGTGGCGCTTGGAGGATGATCAAGAGTGCGACAGTCACCTGCTGCAAAACTTCGGCACCTCAGCGGCACCTCGATTGCTGCATCTGCAGTTTTGTGGCTTGCGCCGATGACCGGCGGCCTGGCGCGCGCCCAAACCCTCGACGTCAGTTCTGGCGGCGCGATCGGCCTCGGCAATCGCAGCTGGTCCGCCACCGACACCAGCCGCGCAACGTCTGCAAATGAGCTCGAATTCAGCGCGCGGGCGGGGGCTGCAACCGACTACATTTATCGCGGGACGACGCTGTCCGATCGCGGACCCGCAGCCGGGGCGGCGTTTGAAGCAAGGTTTGGCCAGTTATACGCCGGCACCACGGTCGCCACCGTCAAACTGCCGACCCAGCCAGCCGCCGAGTTCACCTTCGCAGGCGGTATCCGGCCGAAGATCGCAACCATCGATTTCGATCTCGGCGTAACCTATTTCGCCTATCCCGGAGAGAGGCTTCCCGGCGAGACCAACGGCATCAATTACTGGGAGGCGGTTATCCGCGGCGACAGAAGCATCGGCGAACAGTTTCGCGTCGCCGCCGGCTACGCCTATTCGCCAAACGTCTCGAACACCGGCGCCTGGAGTCAATATGTGGCGGCCGGATTGGGCTATGAACTGCCGGCGCGTCTGCTGCCGCCGAACCTCGGTATATCGTTCACGACTGCCGCCGGTTATTCCTGGTTCGGCAATCAAGCTGCGGTGCTCGGCGGTTTTCCGTTGCCGGCCTATCTCAACTGGCAGGCCGGCGTCACCTTCACTCACAAGGCCTTCAACCTCGATCTGCGCTACTACGACACCAATCTGTCGAAAGAGAACTGCTTTGTCTTCACCGGCGATCCCAACGCGCAGCCGGGTGGCCACGTCAATCCTGTTACCAATCCCGATGGCCTGGTCTCGCGCTGGTGCGGCGCAACGTTCGTCGCCAAGGTCTGGTTCGCATTGAACTAGCCAGCCCGGTTTCGCCGGCGAACTGCATGAAAGCGGTCCTCCATACACCAGTGTAAGATCGTCGTCGCGAAACATCGAGCGCACGGCTTGACTGTATCGCAGGCCTATTCGTGACACCCGTCGAAATCTAACAGGCAGGAGTCGGCAGCTTATGACGCGCTGGCCGGGCCGAATTCCTTCACAAGAGCTCCAAGTCGCTTTTGCATTCTCGTGCAATCCTAACGGGATTGGTCAAGCGGTTTTTGGCGAACCCTTCTTGACCAGACAACGCGATTGCAACGCCGAACAAGGGGCTAGACCAGTTCATCTCTAACTCTCTTCTGCATACCCGAGCCCAAAGGCGCCGCGTTGACTAGATCAAGCCGTAGAGGCCGGTGGCTGCCGTACTGAGATGACGCGCGCCAACGGGAGTTTGGACTGGGTCAATCCGACCCGACATTGTCCTTAAGGGCAATTACCGAATGCCGTGGAAACTGTAATTCTACTTGCAGATTTCGCCGTTTACGCCAGTGCATCTCGGCCTGGCTGTCAGATGTCCGTTTCACTTCCAGGAGCGGACATCAGGCGACCATTGCGGCATGTCCGTTTGGTGCCAAGACCGGAAGTGCCGGGCGCTATTCAATTACTTCGTCGGCTTGTGACAGCAGAGACGGTGGGATTGTGAGTCCGAGTGCCTTGGCAGTCCGGTTGTTGATGACCAACTCAAACCGCGTTGCCTGTCGGAGCGGCAAATCACTGGGACGAGCGCCATCCAGGATTTTTGCGACCTGTTCAGCCGCGGTCGTGTAGATCTCGGATGTTGTCGCGCCGTAGGACATGAGACCGCCGGCGTCTACATAAAAGCGGAACGCATGTATCGTGGGCAAATTAGCCTTGAGTGCGAAGTCGCCGAGTTGCTTAGGCCGAGGATAAGAGCTGAGGACGACGTCGGGATACACAAGCAACGCGTCAGGACGCTCCTTGGCGATCACGGAAAGCTCTGACAGCAGCTCTTCAGCGGCTTCCACCTGAGCCGCCTGAATTTTGAGACCCAGTCGCGGCGCAGCCTCTTTGATCAACTCCAATGCGTTGGTGGCGGCTTCAGGATCTTGCAGAAACATTACCTGCGAGGCGTTAGGAATCGCCGCTTTGAGGAGTTCGAGGCGTTTTGGCATGAGCTCTGTCGTCATGCAGGTAACGCCCGTCAGGTTTCCGCCGGGCCGAGCCAGATTTGTGACGTGCGCGAACGGGTCGCACGAGTAGACGACGAGCGGTGTGGTCTTCACGGTGTCGGCGACAATTCGCGTCGCCCTCGTACCCATGGTGAACACCACATCGACGGGAAGTTTCACGAGATCAGCGGCTAACCCCGCCATTCGATCATATCGGCAATCAGCAAATCGCTGCTCGATAATGAGGTTCTTTCCCTCTACGTAGCCTAGCTCTGCGAGGCGAGCCCGGAAAATATTGAAGTTGGGGCGCTGAGGACCGGGGCCACAGACCTCCAGCCAGCCGACGCGCGATTTCCCAGTAGCCTTTTGCGCCTGAGAAGTCGACATGCCGAGTATACTTACGCTGAGAGCAACAAGCGCGACTGCTATCCGTGGACCAGTCCGATTCATTTTCATGGCATGCCCCCGACGTGTAGTCACTCTAGCTTACCGCAAGCGGCGGCCGCCGCCGCGCCGCCGTGAACTAGGATGAATTTGCGTCGTTCCATACGCCCCGCGGAACGATGCGCCTTATAAACGCTAAAGCATAGCCATTTGAGCCGGGGCAACGAACAAAATGCGCTGCGACACCGTCTAAGTTGGTTGCGGGCTCAAATGTCCGCTCCGGGTCATTAGCGGACGTCGCGAGGGCTGCGCCTGATGACCGCTTTGACCCGGCACCTCAAAAGCAGACATCGCTGCGCGCATCAGGGACGTCAGCTTTGTGCCAACAGTGGAAATGATGTCTGCCGCCGTAAAGCCTATTCTCCGTTCCGCGCGGTGGATGAGCTCCGCTCCAGAACGCATTGAAGTGGCTGTCCATCTCGGCGTGCGAAGCTAAGTACTTTCGTCAACTTTGCCTCCGCTATATCGTAAGGAAATATCCCGCAAACTCCGAAACCTTCACTATGGACCTCAAGCATAATTCGCGTAGCGGTCTCACGGTCCTTGTCGAATACTTGCTCCAATACCAAAACCACGAACTCCATAGTGGTCAGGTCGTCATTAGGAGCCGCACTTCAGCCAGTAATCCCGATGGCATGTCCGAGGCGGCGTGTTGTTCAGGTCTGTTCGATTTGTGATCGCGCATCGTGACCATGCAGATCTCCCGCATTCGTGGTGGAATTCGAGCGCCGCGGCGCACTAGCGCCATCGCCTCAAATGTCACGCCCCGTCAATAGCTGAACCTAGCTCTTTCCTACCAAGCAGCGAACCGGAAGTCGCCGCCAATCGCGAGGGGCAAGCTCCGCTTCGGGTCAATCGCGTCGGTTCTGAGCTAGGCCAACCACTTCCGGTCTTCCTCCGACAATGGACATCGTCAAATCGGCGCGTTGTTCCGATTTGTGAGATATCCCGACAGCAAGGACGTTTTTCCAGTTTGGCATAAGCAGGACATTTGCTACACCATGCGCCAAAGTCGGACGGAGGCGTCCTTGAGACGACGGCACTTCATCCATCTGATTGGTACGGCAGCGGCATGGCCACTGGCTTGCCAAGCTGCTAGTCGAGCTGGCCTAGATCATATCGCCCGCATTGGCGTGCTTTGGCATGCAGGCAACGAGGACGAAGAGCGCGAATACTTCTCAGTGCTGATGAAGGCGTTCGGTGAACTGGGCTACGTCGAGGGCAAGAATGTCGAATTTCTTCACCGCTATCCGGCCGAACGCATTGATCGATTCGACGAATTGGCAAAAGAACTGGTCGACAACAAGTCCGATGTAATTGTCTCTGTGAACATTCGGGGCTCAGTCGCACTGAAACGGATCACTCACACTACGCCGGTGGTTTTCGTAATCGCCGCAGACCCCGTTTCCAACAAGCTGGTGGAGAGTTTAAGTCGACCCGGCGGCAACATGACGGGTCTCTCGCTGATGGCGGGCGATCTTTCCGGCAAACGGGTAGCGCTTTTGAAGGAAGCCGTGCCCGAATTGAAGCGGCTGGCCTTCGTAATCGATCTAGCGATCCCAATTCCAACCAGATCGGGGACGCAAAGAAGACGGTCGATGCCCTAGGTCTATCGTCAGGCGAAGTCAGGGTCTCCGGCCCGGAAGCGCTCGAAGAGGTGTTCGCCGCGATCGCCAAAGAGGGTTACGACGGCGCGATGATCGCGGGCTCAATGTTCTTTAACGAACGTAAACGCGTCGGCGCCGCGGCATTGGCTAACAGGGTGCCAACTATTTCTCAGATCGCAGAAACCGTACCCTACGGGCTTTTGATGTCCTACGGCCCCGACTTTCCCGATTACTTCCGCCGCGCCGCTGGCCTTACGGACCGGATTCTGAAAGGCGCCAGTCCAGCAAACCTTCCGGTCGAGCAACCCACCCGTTTCCGGCAAGTCGTAAATCTGAAGGTAGCGAAGGCGCTGGGGCTAATCATTCCGCCCTCCCTACTGGTAAACTCGGACGAGACGATCGAGTGATAGCGCTTTTGCCCGTTGTCTCAGCGCGAAAAAGCTCAACATAGCCTTTGCACCCTGTCTGCCTTATTGGGTCCGCGCGCTTGGCACCAAATGATGGAATGACCGACGTCCGCTTCGGGTCGATACTGTTGCAAAAGTCGAAAATCGAACAACCCTAAAAATCTCGCGAAGGTCGATCTCCAGACTTCTCCGCTGCTGCGTCGCTTTTCAACGCCACTACGGACGTCCGTGATCGATTTTGGATGAAGCGGTTTGGTCCCTCACGTCGCCGCGCGTCAGACGCATCAGCGGCTCTAGGAATTTTCGGTCGCCACCCCGAAAAGACTTTTTCAACAATATCGGTCATTAGCAGACGTCGCGAGGGCTCCGTCTGATGTCTGCTTTGACCCCGCAAGCGGACATCTTAAGCGACCGCCGGCAGGTCCGCTATGTGCCACTAGCTGACATTGATCGCTTGAGACGCAGATCGACTTTTACTACTAACATGCGGGAGGCTGTCCCGAGCGGGAAACCAAGAGGTCCTGCCGTGGGAAACATCAAGCGGCCAGGATCGGCAATCTTGCTAGAGCCTTTCGAAGATTGTCGGCATCCCAAGGCAGGTGTTCCGCGATAGTCAACCCGACAATTTCGACGACGTCGGCGCTTTTATTGAGAAGATTGACGACTGTTTCAAAATCCATTGTACCGGTCGGAGAGTTTTTGAATTGATCGGCAAGACCTGCGGGATTGTTAAACAGTTGTTCTCGGAACTTGACGGGGTTTAATACGTCGAGGTCAAAGTGAACCAGCAACTTAGACGCTCCGGTTGCCTTCAGCCAAGCCATAACCTCAGAGAAGTTTTCAGACAATTCGGTAGGATCAAACACTTTCGGCTTCAGTTCTTCGACGGCGCGTCTGCTACGCTCGGAGATCGTGTTCTTATCGATGCCGACGTAAGCAAGTCGTTGAGTGGGAATTGGATTCTTTGCAAAAGCTGCGAACTCCGCATCACCACGACCGAGCAGATTAAGCATCGGATAGCCGTGGGCGTGTGTCGAAACATCAGAAGTGGTGAGATCAAAATGGGCGTCAACCCATAGGACCGCGACGTCTCCAACGTACCGCGAAGCCAAATACGAAAACGGCGCAAGCGATACCGAGCAGTCGCCGCCGAATGTCACGATTCTATCCGGAGCTGACTGACGAATAATGTCTAAGGCCGCTTCATTTTGTTTAAGGATGGCACTTTTGCCAAGCACGCCGCCTTCCAATGGCAGTTGCGAACCGTCCGGCGCTGCCACCGGCACCTCTGCAAAATCGGCATCTCCTTTTGGAGCTAGCCAATAAAGGAGCTGCGCTCCCAAGTAATAAATTGGATTATTGCCACCCTGCCATTGCGGCATGAGCAGGCGGAGAGTTTTTTTCTCGGACGTCATTGTTATGCTCCGTTGGAATCTTTAGCGGTTGAGGTCACCATGTTGAATATGGGGACGACGTAGTCAAACACCACGCCGTCTGCCAGCCGAATCACCTGACGCGTCCGCTTCGGGTCAAAAGCTGCCCTGACGGCACCGAAATGCGACTTCGGCTTTACCCCCGAAAGCGGACTCATGTCGGACATCGCGTCATGTCCGTTCAGTGCCAGAAGCTGAAATTATTCGCGATCGCGGGCCTGCTCCATCGAATAATCCCTGATAAGGTGTTCGCGAATTGAACCTTCGAGGCCAGTCGGCGGGAGGCAGAGATGGACCCGGATGATCCTTATCGGGTATTTCGATCGGCATTCGAGAGCAACGCCGTCCGCTCGGCTTGGATTAAGAGCTACGGGGATCAATTCTGGGAGGCGTCCGACCGTCCGCTATCGCAAGCCACGATCGACGATATCAAGTTTTTGACGGAACGGCTTCGTCTCGGTTCTGAAACAAAACTTGCGGATTTTGGTTGCGGCAGTGGCTGCGTCGGACGGTATTTAGCCAAGGAGTTCGATACCAGCGTTGAAGGCATCGACGCCAACCCACTCGCCATCCGCCTGGCGGACGAACTGACGGTCACGTTCTGGAACGGCGCGACGCCTCCGGTTCAAAACCGCCGACATCTCAGACACGGGATGGAGTGATCACTCCTTCGATGGCGCGTTAAGCATGGATGTACTCCTTTTCGTGCCCGATAAACGAGCGGCATTGCGGGAAGTTGCTCGGATATTGAAGCGAGGAGGCCGTTTCGTCGGAACGACGTGGGAGCTGCGCGCCGATAGCGCAGCGTTGTCTGCCCCGGCGTTCGATGAATATCGTAGCGCATTCAGTGACGCGGGCTTCACCATCGAAGTCTACGAAGAGACCAGAAACTGGAGAAGCCTGCTAACAAACGCCCTAGACGCTTTGGTGGCATCGGAGGAAGCGGTACGAAAGGAGGTCGGAGGCCCCAGGGCGAATGGCTGCTGGTCGCCAAGGACAAGGCGCCTTTTAGTGAATTTCGTTGGGCGGATTTCATGCGCAGCCGCATCCCGCACGAATTGATCGAGCAGCATTTCGGTCGTGCGTTGGCTTTAGCGATGAGTTTGGCAGAGAACGCAGAAGCGGCGGCGTTGCCGGGCTGGCGACGCCATCCGAAATTGCCATCCGCGTTGAGCAAACGAGACGGCCGTGCTCGCTAGCCTCCGCGAGCGCGCGCATCCGGGGCATGGAGGACACACTTGGCGCAACCCTGCTCGAACGCGGATCGCGGGGCGTCAAGCCAACCCCGGCCGGCCGCGCGTTGGCCCATCACTTGCGGATCATGCTGCAACAACTTGAAAACATGCGCGGAGAACTCCGTGAATACGCAGGAGGCTTGAAGGGACATGTCCGCGTGTTGTCCAATACCGCCGGCTTGGTCGAATTCCTACCGGAGGCGCTGGCGACGTTTCTGGCGGCCAATCGCGGGATCGACATCGACCTGGAGGAGCGTACCAGCCATGAAATCGTGCCCGCCATTGCCGCCGGTCTGGCCGATATCGGCATTGTTGCGGATCTAATCGATATCGCGGAAGTGGAGAGCCCGTACGAAACCTGATGATCTGCGTGCGGCGTTTCAAGGACCTCTCACCGCACGCCAAGACATTGATCGAGCACCTCAGGACACGGGGGCGGTGAAGCGCCCCATGCTGCTCCTTAATTCGCCGCACCGACTCCGCTTGGGTCAAAAGCAGACCTTAGCCTGCACAAACGGGAAGTCGGCTCTGCCCGCAGAAGCGGACATATAGCGCCCACCGCGGCGTGTCCGGTTCGTGCCAGAAGGAGACTCATGCATTGCAACAAAAACTGGCCTATTCGATCACCTTGTCGGCGCGGAGGAGAAATGACTCCGGGAGGTCAAGGCCCAACGTCTTGGCCGTCTTCAAATTGACGAACAGCTCAAACCGTGTCGGTTGCTGCACCGGAAGATCACCAGGATTGGCACCTTTGAGCACCGTGTCGAGGTAGCGCGACGCCTTGTGGATCATCTCCACGAGATTAGGTCCATAAGAGATCAAGCCACCTGCCTGGACCCATGCACCCCATCCAGCCACCAGCGGCAAGCGTTGCCGATTCGAAAACTCTACGATGCGCTGCGCATTGGCCACCGTGTGCCGAGACGATACGACGTAGAGGCCGTCGATGCCGGACTCCTTCGCAGTCTCAAGCGTTCGGTCGAGTTCAGCAGGATCGTGTATTTCGACCGGTAGCAACTCGAGCTTCAAGACTTTTGCTGCACGCTCGGCGATCGGCAATTCGTTGTCGGCGTGGCTGGGATCTCGAACGAGCGCAACCCGTGCTATGCGGGGAGCCGCCTCCTTGAATGTTTCGAGCCGCTTGGCCGCGAGTTGGTCCGACAAAAGCGTGACGCCGGTCGAATTGCCGCCAGGCTTCGCAAGCTCTTCGCAATGCCGAGTTGAACGGGATCAGCGCTCATGACGTAGACAATCGGGATTGCCTGCGTCGCCTTCGCGGCATGTGGCGTAACATCGCCACCGAGGGCAAAGATCACATCAGGCTTGCTCTTAACCAGGTCCGTGGCGAGTTCGGGAAGCCGTTCAGGCCGACCCTGAGCATACCGGTATTCGATGGTGACGTTCTGGCCATCGATATAGCCAAGTTGGCGTAAGCCTTCCAGAAGCGCTTGCGTGTTCGGATCGCGCTCCGGTGTGCTGTAAATCAGGATGCCGATGCGCGGGCGGCGCGTCGCCGATTGCTGCGCATGCGCCGGTACCGGTCGGGCTGACAATGCAAACGTGGCCGCTCCTGCGATGAATTCTCTTCGCAGCATATCGAGCCTCCGTCCATCTTGGACACGTCAGTATATATCACGTTGCTGACGAAGACTTGATGCTAAAAGGCCGCGGGCAATGTCCGCTTGGGGTCAGACTCGGACATCTCGGCCTGGCTGTCAGATGTCCGTTTCACTTCCAGGAGCGGACATCAGGCGACCATTGCGGCATGTCCGTTTGGTGCCAAGCCGGAAGTGCCGGGCGCTATTCAATTACTTCGTCGGCTTGTGACAGCAGAGACGGTGGGATTGCGAGTCCGAGTGCCTTGGCAGTCCGGTTGTTGATGACCAACTCAAACCGCGTTGCCTGTCGGAGCGGCAAATCACTGGGACGAGCGCCATCCAGGATTTTTGCGACCTGTTCAGCCGCGGTCGTGTAGATCTCGGATGTTGTCGCGCCGTAGGACATGAGACCGCCGGCGTCTACATAAAAGCGGAACGCATGTATCGTGGGCAAATTAGCCTTGAGTGCGAAGTCGCCGAGTTGCTTAGGCCGAGGATAAGAGCTGAGGACGACGTCGGGATACACAAGCAACGCGTCAGGACGCTCCTTGACGATCACGGAAAGCTCTGACAGCAGCTCTTCAGCGGCTTCCACCTGAGCCAGCCTGAATTTTGAGACCCAGTCGCGGCGCCGCCTCTTTGATCAACTCCAATGCGTTGGTGGCGGCTTCAGGATCTTGCAGAAACATTACCTGCGAGGCGTTAGGAATCGCCGCTTTGAGGAGTTCGAGGCGTTTTGGCATGAGCTCTGTCGTCATGCAGGTAACGCCCGTCAGGTTTCCGCCGGGCCGAGCCAGATTTGTGACGTGCGCGAACGGGTCGCACGAGTAGACGACGAGCGGTGTAGTCTTCACGGTGTCGGCGACAATTCGCGTCGCCCTCGTACCCATGGTGAACAACACATCGACGGGAAGTTTCACGAGATCAGCGGCTAACCCCGCCATTCGATCATATCGGCAATCAGCAAATCGCTGCTCGATAATGAGGTTCTTTCCCTCTACGTAGCCCAGCTCTGCGAGGCGAGCCCGGAAAACATTGAAGTTGGGGCGCTGAGGACCGGGGCCACAGACCTCCAGCCAGCCGACGCGCGATTTCCCAGTAGCCTTTTGCGCCTGAGAAGTCGACATGCCGAGTATACTTACGCTGAGAGCAACAAGCGCGACTGCTATCCCTGGACCAGTCCGATTCATTTTCATGGCATGCCCCCGACGTGTGGTCACTCTAGCTTACCGCAAGCGGCGGCCGGCGCCGCGCCGCCGTGAACTAGGATGAATTTGCGTCGTTCCATACGCCCCGCGGAACGATGCGCCTTATAAACGCTAAAGCATAGCCATTTGAGCCGGGACAACGAACAAAATGCGCTGCGACACAGTCTAGGTTGGTTACGGGCTCAAATGTCCGCTCCGGGTCGATTTTGTTGCAAAAGTCTTTTCGAGCTGGCGAATGAAAATTCTTAGAGCCGCTGATGCGCTTTAGGCGCAGCGACGCGAGGGACCATATCGTTTGATCCAAAATCGATCACGGACCTCCGTAGCGGCGTTGAAAAGCGACGCAGCAGCGGAGAAGTCTAAAGATCGACATTCGCGAGATTTTTAGGGTTGTTCGATTTTCGACTTTTGCAACAATATCGGTCATTAGCAGACGTCGCGAAGGCAAGCTTCGCTTCGGGTCAATCGCGGCGGTTGTGAGCTAGGCCAACCACTTCCGGTCTTCCTCCGACAATGGACATCGTCAGATCGGCGCGTTGTTCCGATTTGTGAGATATCCCGACAGCAAGGACGTTTTTCCAGTTTGGCATAAGCAGGACATTTGCTACACCATGCGCCAAAGCCGGACGGAGGAGTCTTGAGACGACGGCACTTCATCCATCTGATTGGTACGGCAGCGGCATGGCCACTGGCTTGCCAAGCTGCTAGTCGATCTGGCCTAGATCATATCGCCCGCATTGGCGTGCTTTGGCATGCAGGCAACGAGGACGAAGAGCGCGAATACTTCTCAGTGCTGATGAAGGCGTTCGGTGAACTGGGCTACGTCGAGGGCAAGAATGTCGAATTTCTTCACCGCTATCCGGCCGAACGCATTGATCGATTTGACGAATTGGCAAAAGAACTGGTCGACAGCAAGTCCGATGTAATTGTCTCTGTGAACATTCGGGGCTCAGTCGCACTGAAACGGATCACTCACACTACGCCGGTGGTTTTCGTAATCGCCGCAGACCCCGTTTCCAACAAGCTGGTGGAGAGTTTAAGTCGACCCGGCGGCAACATGACGGGTCTCTCGCTGATGGCGGGCGATCTTTCCGGCAAACGGGTAGCGCTTTTGAAGGAAGCCGTGCCCGAATTGAAGCGGCTGGCCTTCGTAATCGATCCTAGCGATCCCAATTCCAATCAGATCGGGGACGCATAGAAGACGGTCGATGCCCTAGGTCTATTGTCAGGCGAAGTCAGGGTCTCCGGCTCGGCAGCGTTCGAAGAGGTGTTCGCCGCGATCGCCAAAGAGGGTCGGCTACTCGATTTTGTAGCGAAGCCATACAGACAGATTCCAGAGAGCCTCGGTTTCAGCTCCTGTTGCGCAGAACCTCGCGAGAGAGACGATCAAGTCAAGACAGAACAGCGTGCCTTCGCCATCGGTTTGGAATTACGCGAGAAAAAGACAAATACCCTGCCTGTACGTCTCTCTGTACGCTCTCGGAAACAGCATTGGTTGGGTTGACGAGCAGTGCAATGCTCTCGGCCTTCCTTACCACCCCATGGAGCAGCTCTAGCCGCTTTGGCACTAACTCCGAGGTGAACGCAGTCAACCGGTAAGGTTGCTGTCCGGTCGGCTTAAGCTGGTGACAACTCAAATTTGATCGGGTCGGACCCGGCGACGAAGACGATCGGGATAGTCGATGTCGCCGCCTTTGCTGCCAATGCCGAAGGAATTCCTCCAGTCGCGGCGATTACGGCTACCTGATGTTGGACCAGATCGGCGGCGAGCGTTGGCAAACGATCGTACTGACCTTGCGCCATTGATACTCGATCGCCACATTGCGCCCACGACAAAGCCGTGTCATTCAGTCCTTGGTGGAAAGCGGCAACTCGAGCTGTGAACAGCTCACGCGAGCCGCTGTTCAGGAACCGATCACCGGAAGTGCCGGCTGCTGTGCAAGCGCGTCGAACGCCAAAGCATCGCAGGCGCGACCGCGGCGCTGCCAATGAGCGGAATGAACTCGCGCGTCGCATTGATCCCTAGGAAACGCCTCACCGACGCTAGGAGCCTAGCACTTTGTGGCCGAGCGGCGAGTGAGAACGGCAAACAATTGGCACCGGTCCTGCGTGCAATGTCCGAGCTGGGTCAAAATCGGAAGTGGCGACCGGCCGTTTCGATGTCCGCTTCGCCCCCAACAGCGGACATCACGCACCGGCAATCTGATGTCTGAAAAGTGCACTCATCTGAGCGTCAATATCTCAGCCCGCAGCACCACGAGGGCCGACACGGCCTAGTAAATGCGATCAAACTCGCGGCTTAGCCCCCTGATCTGGGTGCAGAGGCCAAAGCCGATCCATCACAAAGTAGGTGAACGAGGTAGACCACGCGATCAGAAATAGACCATTGATTCCTTCAATGCCCGAGACCAGACGGAGTACGCCGGCCGGATAAACGTCCCCAATCCCCATTGTGGAATACGATGTCGCAGAGAAATAGAGAAAATCTGCGAAGTGCTCTTCGACCTGCCCTTGCAATGAGCCGAGGCCAGCTTTGTAAATGACCAAGAAAGCGGCTGCATACAGCCATACCTCAATCGTATGTGCCACAAAGCAGCCAAGCACCACGGTTAGCACCTTGAGACGAACCGCTATTGGCAGATTGGGGACATAGGCCGACATCAGCCGCAGCACCTCGTAGTGAACAAGAATATTGACCGTCACCAAAAATGCCGAAATCGCCATGGCTGCGAACATGAGTGTCCTCGCTCCTGCGGTCGCGCGTCTTCCCGTCGTGGCAGGCGCCGGAATTCTCGCCGCGTGTTAGTGGCGACCAATCCCGGATGGCAATGGTAACAGCATTCTTACAGGTGAGTCAGCTATGTCCGTTCAGGGTAAAAAGGCGACGTGCCCGAGCGCAGAAGCTGGGGCTGGCCGATCATCTCGCATCCGGACGAAAAAGCGCGATCGAGCTTGCCGGTCCTATGAACGTGCATGCGCCTTCCTTGCACCGATTGATGCGTACCCTCGCGAGCCTTGGCATTCTAACCGAGCGACCGGAGCAGCGTTTTGCCTTGACCGGTCTGGGCGAGGCACTGAAGACGGGCGCGCCGGGCTCTGCAAGATCATCCGTGATTTTTTCCGGCAGCCGTCTCTGAGTGGCTGGGACAATGTGGTCTATTCTGTTGAGACTGGAAAACGGGCTTTGAGAAAGCGCAAGGCCTCGCGTTCTTCGACTATCTCGCGCAACATCCCGAGGACGCGTCGCTGTTCAGCGAGATGATGGTCGGCCTCAACGACAGGAGCCTCCAGCCGTCACCGCCGCTTACGATTTCTCGATCTTCCAAACCATTATTGACGTCGGCGGGGCGACCGGCAACATGCTGGCGGCCGTACTTGCCCGTCACGCGGGGCCGCGCGGCATCCTGTTCGACCGGCCGCATGTCGTGAAAGACGCGCCGGCTTTGCTTGACGCCAAAGGCGTAAGCGATCGAGTGACGATCCAGCCGGCGATTTCTTCAAAAGTGTCCCCGCGGGCGGATGCTTACATCCTTTCGCACATCATCCATGACTGGGACGAAGACCAGTGCCTTACGATCCTTGGCCATGTCCGCAAGGCGATGAAGCCAGCCGGTCGTTTGCTGATCGTCGAAATGGTGCTGCCATCCGGCGATACGCCGCACCGGGAAAAATACTCGATCTCACGATGCTTGTACAAACGGGGGGCAGGAACGAACGGAATCCGAATACGCGTCACTTTTGGGCAAGGCCGGTTTCCGCCTAACGCAGGTCGTGCCGACCAGTTCAGCGGCGAATATCGTGGAAGCCGTGGTGGCATGAGTGAGAGTGGATGTTGGTTGGGCGTCCGGTTTGGGTCATTCGCTACAGAGCGTTTCCCGGCAGAACGGCCCCAGAGTCCGCTTTGGCCCGAAACCGACCAGTGCTTCATGCTCTCGCCTCTGTAACCGAGCCGAGGAGTATGGCCATGCAGGATCAAGTGAATGCTGCCCCCGCGCCCAGCCGAGTGCCGTGGAACAAGGGAAAGCTGACCGGGGCAAAGCCGCCGCTGCGACCCAAGCACGTCTGGTCGATCCGAACGAAACTCCAGATCGAGGGCCGCGCTCGCGATCTGGCTATGTTCAATCTGGCGATAGACAGCAAGCTTCGTGGCTGCGATGTCGTCGCGATCCGGGTCGAGGATGTCGCCGGCGGCGGCTACACTGCGGATCGCGCAACTGTACGGCAAAGGAAAACTGGGCGCCCTGTCAGATTTGAATTGAGCGAGCAGACCCGCTAGGCGGTCGATGACTATTTAACGGCCACCGGTAAATGGTCGGGCGAGTTCTTGTTCACTGGCCGTCGCGGTCCTGGCCGCAATATGACAACCCGCCAATATGCCCGCCTCGTCTCCGAGTGGATCGGCAGCGTCGGACTGGACCCGAGACTGTTCGGGACGCATTCACTGCGTCGTACAAAAGCTGCCTTGATTTATCGCCGGACAGGCAACCTCAGGGCTGTCCAACTCTTGCTCGGGCACACCAAGATCGAAAGCACGGTCCGGTATCTCGGCATCGAGGTTGATGACGCTCTAGCAATAGCTGAACAAGTTGATGTCTGAAATACCCCGGGCAGAGCGGACATGCTCTGCCCGCCGCCAAACCGGTTTGTGCCAGAAAGAGCGCAGGCCGAATGGTTGAGCCGCAAGAGCCGCGGCGCCTAGTTCTTGCCAAACCACTCATCGTAAATCTTTTGGTATCTGCCGTTTTCGCGCAATGCCAAGAGCGCCTCATTCACCTGCTTGCGTAACGGACTATCGGTTGGAAAGACGATGCCGTAGTCTTCCTTGTGGAATACACCGCCAACGACTTGCGCCAATCCCTTGCCTTCATGCGAAGCGTAATAGAGGATCGCCGGTGCGTCAAACACGACGGCGTCGACTTCCTTGTCCAGTAGTGCGTCGTAGACGGCGTCAATGCTTACAAACTCACGGACCTGAGCCTTGTTCTCACTCAGGTAGGCGGCGGCCGTGCTGGCTCGTGTCGTGCCGACATGCCGGCCAACCAGATCCTGTGGCCCATTGATCGACCCCCTAATTTGTTGCGCGGTCAGCGATGCCGTGAGCTGCGCGGTATAGAAAGCCACGAACACCACCGCCGTAAACATCCAAAGCACGGCAACAATCCGGGCCATCCAGTGCCGAGGCATATGGTCGGCCTGTGTAGCGAGGGTGCCTGCAGCCCAGAACATCGCATGGAAAATTCCCGGAAAATAGTTTCTGCTCGGAATGATTCCGTTGCGATGGTGTCGCTCCACCACCCAGACCAGATGCGCGGGGATCATAATCATAAGCAACGCAATGCCGAGCCAGATCAGGGTGCGGGAGAAGAACAATCTCATCAACTGCACCGGACTTGGCTCAGCATTCCCGGCGGCGCCGCGCACCAGGATTTGCAGGCCTGCATTCAAGATCGGCTGGGAGAAATCGAACCTGATTTCGCGTTCGGAAGTGATCGAAATAGCCGCAATGCCGAGATCAGCCCGACCGTCCACCACGGCGTCCAGCAGCTCACCCACGTCGGACATCACAAGGTATTCCGTCTCGCGATTTAGCCGTGCAGAAATGCTGTTCCAGAGTTCAATGCTGAATCCTCGGAGGGCGCCCTTGTCCTCGATGACCATGGGGGGCACTACTCGCGTGGCCACGCGGAGCTTGGAAACACTTCCCTGTGCTGACGACCCTGGAACGCAGAAGGCAAGCAGTGCCAGGACTACGCAGCTCCGGGCGAAAGCCGAGATGACTTTCTCGCATCCTGCGTCGTTAGTGTCATATGGTGAGCAGAACTGCTCGCGCGAAATATGCGGCTCAAGAGCAACACGTTCATTAGGCGGCTGTATCCCGCGACGTCCGCCGCCAGCCGCCGCCGTTGCACGCGCCCGCTAGTCAAGACGGCCCCCTAAGGTGGCTAACCGCTCACCTCATCAAAGCACGTCGGGCTGCTGTCGGGCTAGGCCCAATGTCCGTTCTGGGTCAAACTGAGTCGTCCGGATGCTGACTCGGGACGTCCGCTCTCCCTCCCAACAACGGACATCGTCAGCCAAGCCTGTCAGGTCCGAAAAGTGCCAATAGCGGAACCGAGCACGCTTTCGCGCTTCTGAGACGGGATCTGATGGAGAGAGCAGCGCAACTTGCTTCCAGATTTTCTGTGCCGCTTCCAAATTGTCCAAATTCAAATAGCAGACCACGCCCGACACTGCCGACGGCCTCTTCGGGCTTGACCCGAACCGCCGCCAACTCGGCAGTAGCCCGCGCCAACTGAGGTCGGTTGTGTGGCACAAGAACACAAATCGTTGGCCCGAAATAACAAGACTGGATGCAGGCATTGGCGCATCAGCACCGCCGAGTGCCGTACTTCGCGGCTAAATCCAACATCACCTAGCAGCATCGACAATGGAACGCGACGACGTGCTTTTTTGGCTTTCGATCGCTTGGTTTGTCGCCTTCTGCGGTGCGATGACCTGGATGCTATTTACGCCTTTGTCTGCGTTTTAATCTTTTGCAGCTTTCCTCTATGCGTCATTTTACTGCCAGAATCGTCCGTCGGCTAAACCCGCCTTCAGAAACTATTGAGGGTTACCAACAGCCGGAATTGATAGATGTCATTTTTCAGAAAACGAAGGTCTACAACCCACCTCAAAGCGAGTGGCTAGAGATTGGCGGAGCCTCCGCGGTCTTAGATTTTGGCGGCGGGAGCGGAATTCATTATAAGCAAGCTCGCTCGCAGACCGTGAGGTGGGCAGTTGTCGAAAGTCCGGCGATGGTCGAACGGGCCTCTGAGCTTTCGACTGATCGCTTGCGGTTCTTTGCTTCCATTTCCGAGGCGGCTGACTGGCTTGGACCCATTGATCTAATGCATTCAAACGGTGCGCTGCAATACACGCCAGATCCCCTGTTAACCCTGCGCCAGCTTTGCGGATTGGGATCAAAAACGATGCTCTGGCATCGAGTTCTATTGTCGCGCGAAGTTGTACAGAGCGAAGTTCAAACCTCCCTGTTGGGTGATAACGGGCCGGGAAGTCTTTCAAAAATAAAAAGGAAAAATGTGCGATACACTCGCACGAAAATCCCCGAGCAAACTTTCCTTGCTGCTCACGATAGCTATTCACTCACAGAACGCGGCTCCGATTGGTTTCGATTTTCCAAGATCAGGTAAGGGATGGCCGAACGCTCGGGTCCGCTTCGGGTCAAAAGGCGACAGTCACCCTGAAGTCAGACGTCCGGTTCACCCTTCAAAGCGACATCCAACGGCAGGATCGTCATGTCCGAAAAGTGCCAGAAGCAGACATCGTAACGCTTCAAGCGAGCGGTCAGCGTTCTCCTGATTGATATGTCGACGGCGACGCCGAAAATATACTGCAAGCCTCAGTGGCCCAATTCGGAAATTCGGGCTAGTTTGCATGGTGTCGCACACACATCGGGGCGGCAACGTCCGCCTTGGCTCGGGAGGATATGACATGAGATTGTCATCCGGCTTCGTCGCGCCCTCGGCTATCGCTATCCTGTCAACCGCATTGCTGAGCAGCCTGAGCGGTACGGCAATGTCACAAACCGCAACGGGCTCCGGCACCCCGCTTCCCAACGTCACGGTCGAAGCGCCGAGGCAAGTGGCAAGGCCGCAACGGCCGGAGGTAACGCCACAAGGGTCCGGTCGGGTGGCACACCGAGCGGGCCGGACATCGCGATCCACTCAAACGGCGAATGGGACGCCGTCGGCTGCGCGGGGTCCTGTCATGGCGAAGCTCGCCCGGCTCGAGAGAGAGGCCTCCAGTTGCAACGATGGTTGCGAATCAAGCTTCAGACACGGCAAGGACCCTTGGGTTGGATGCAGCGAATCGGCGGGGTATTACTCAGTTTTCTCAGCAACGTGCAAAGACACACTCACCCACAGGGACTACGTGCAATGCACGGAAACCAAAATGTTCCTGGGCTGGGACCGACAACGATCCTGGTGGTACTGCACCGGCATGCTGGCTGGGGGAAAATTTCGGGTCACCGCAGAAAATCGACACAGGTAGCGCACTTGAATCGAGGCTCAACGGTTTTTTTCGACCTCGTGCAGCCCCCGCATTGAGGCGGGCTTCGCAGGCGTTGATACTCGCCGCACGTTGGTCCCGCGCGCAAGAGGAGGAGCCCATCATGTCGAGACTAGCGTTTGCGTTGGTACTTGCCGTGACCTCGGCCAACGCGCAAGATACTAAGTCTGAACAATCGCAAACGCCGGCCGTTGCCAGCACGAATGGAACACGGCCGTTCTTATTTGATGGACGAATGCCAGGTGATGGCGTCCGGCAGGGTGCGCCCGCCCGCGATCATCTTCCCAATGATGGCGCTATCATTATGCCACCGAAAGCAAGTCAGCCTGAGCGCGAGCGATAAGTCTGCGCACCTGTTGCTGAGTTCATCGGCTCGGTGTCCGCCGGGGTCACTACGGGTTTCCAAGCAACTTCTTCTACGACTTCCGTTTGGGGTCAAAAGCAGACACTCAGAACGAGCCGGTCAACGCTTTGTGCGGCACGCGAAATACCTCGCTCATCGATCACATCGAAGCGTTCCGCGAAGTTGGGTTGGCGGATTGCGCTATCGCTAATCCACCCTACGCACTACGCTGCCCTAAACCGCGTGATGACAAACTGCTTCGACGCGGTTGCCGTCGGGGTCCCTGAGGAACGCGGCGTAATAGGAAGTGTGATAATCGCGCAATCCCGGTGCGCCGTCGTCGGTACCGCCGGCTGCGATCCCGGCGTCCCAGAACGCGTCGACCTGGCCGCGCCACTTCGCTTTGAAGGACCAATGGCGGCCGGCGGCATCCTCGGGCCTCACGCCCTTTTGGATGGTGAGATAGACCCGATCCGGATAGGCCGCGCGCGCCCGTTCGCCATAACCGAGCCAGCCGTCGCGGCGGCCGACCTTGACGACGCCGAGCGTCTTCATGATGGCGTCATAGAACCGCTCGGCGGCGGCAATGTCGGATACCGTTATGGAGACGTGGTCCAGCATCGATCGATCTCGAGTCTGTTGTTTTGACGTGTTTTCCCTACGCGAACCGGTATCGACTACTCTTGAAAAATATCGTTACGACGCCTTCTTCAGCCGCTCCAGCGCCTCGAGAATCTTTTCTTTCCGCGCAACAGCCGCTTCGCGTTTTTCTTTCTCTTCCTCGACGATCTCGTCAGGCGCATTCGCCACGAACTTCTCGTTCGAAAGCTTGGCGTCGACGCGTTTGATGTCGGCGTCGGCCTTGACGATTTCCTTTTCGAGCCGCGTCCGTTCCGCCGAGAGATCGACCACACCCTTCAACGGCAGCGCCGCGACTTCGCCGCGCACCAGCAATTGTACCGCACCTTCCGGCGCGCGGTCGGCGAAGGAAATGTCGGCGAGCCGCGCCAGCCGCTTCACGACATCGTTCCAGCGTTGCGCACGATCTCTCGTCTCGGCAGACGTCCCCGCCAGCACCAGCGGCATCAGCGTTGCCGGTGGAATGCTCATTTCCGACCGGACCGAGCGAATCTCGGTGATGAGATCGACCACCCAGCCGATCTCGGCCTCCGCTGAGGGATCGCTGAAATCATCGGCGTCGAGGGCGCGGATGACGGGTGGGATCAAGGCATCGTTCGGACCCGCCAACGCTATCTGCGCGAGCTGCTCCGACGTCAGCGCGCCCGCCTTACGTGGCCACTCGGCCAGCACCAATAGCCCATCGCGCCTGGCCGTCACCGCCCAGAGCTCTTCGGTGATGAAGGGCATGAACGGATGCAGCAGTTTGAGGATCTCATCGCGCGCCCACGCGATCATGGCGCGTGTTTCGGCTTTCGCCGTCCCCTCTTCGCCGAGCAACAAGGGTTTTGCGAGTTCGAGATACCAGTCGCAATAGACGTTCCAGACAAAACGGTAGATGGCGTTGGCGGCGTCGTTGAAACGATAGGCTTCGATCGCCTCGGTGACTTCGCGCGTGGCGCGTGAGGTCTCATGCGCGATCCAGCGATTGAGCGTCTCCTTCGCCTTCACCGGTTCGAAATCGGCAGGCTTTTCGCAACCATTCATCTCCGCGAAGCGGCAGGCGTTCCACAGCTTGGTCGCGAAATTGCGGTTGGTTTCGACGAGCTGCGGCGACAGCTTGATGTCGTGGCTGTGCGCGGCGCCGCGCGCCAGCGCAAAGCGGAGCGCGTCCGCACCAAAGTCGTCGATGACGCCGAGGGGGTCGATGACGTTGCCTTTCGACTTCGACATCTTCGCGCCCTTCTCGTCGCGAACCAGCCGGTGGATATAGATCGTCGAGAACGGTGCCTCCTTCATGAAGTGAAGGCCCATCATCATCATGCGGGCGACCCAGAAGAAGATGATGTCCCAGCCGGTGACGAGGACGTTGGTCGGGTAGTAGCGCTTCACCTCCGGCGTGTCGTCGGGCCAGCCGAGCGTCGAGAACGGCCACAGCCCGGAAGAGAACCATGTGTCGAGCACGTCTTCGTCGCGGGTGATAAATCCTTCGCGCTTGGCCGGATCGAGCGCCATTTCACGCCCCTGCTCCGGCGTGATGACTTCCTGCTCGACGTAATAGCCGAGCGCGTTGCCGACGGCTTCTTCCTCGGCTTCGGCGACGAACACTTTTCCGTCCGGTCCGTACCAGGCGGGAATCTGGTGGCCCCACCAGAGCTGACGCGAGATACACCAGGGCTGGATGTTCTCCATCCACTCGAAATAGGTTTTTTCCCAGTTCTTCGGCACGAAGGTCGTGGCACCGCCGCGCACCGCCGCGATGGCCGGCTGCGCCATGGTCTTGGCGTCGACGTACCATTGGTCGGTCAGATAGGGCTCGATGACGGCGCCGGAACGATCGCCATGCGGCACCATATGCGTGTTGGGCTCGATCTTCTCCAGGAAGCCGAAATCTTCCAGTCGCGCCACGATCTGCTTGCGGGCCGCAAAGCGATCGACGGCGTTCAATTCTTCCGCGAGCTGCGACGCGCCTTCGGGCAGTCCGCGCAGATAGTCCTCGTTATCGACGAGGGCGAGGCGCCCCTCCCGATCGAGCACACTGATCTGCGGCAGGCCGTGGCGCTTGCCGACCTCGAAGTCGTTGAAGTCGTGCGCCGGCGTGATCTTGACCGCGCCGGAGCCCTTTTCAGGGTCGGCGTAGTCGTCGCCGATGATCGGGATACGGCGGCCGACCAGCGGAAGAATGACGTGCTGGCCAATCAGATCGCCGAGCCGCTCGTTCTCCGGATGGACCGCGACCGCGGTGTCGCCGAGCATGGTTTCGGGGCGGGTGGTCGCGACGACAATAAACGTCGTGGGATCGTCCGGATTGAACGTCTTGCCCTCGATCGGATAGCGCAAATACCAGAGACTGCCCTTGACCTCGGTCTGCTGCACTTCGAGATCGGAGATCGCGGTGAGCAGTTTTGGGTCCCAGTTCACCAGCCGCTTGTCTTTGTAGATCAGCCCTTCGCGGTGCAGTTCGACGAATACTTTTACAACCGCCCGCGACAGGCCCTCGTCCATCGTAAAGCGTTCGCGCGACCAGTCGCAGGACGCGCCCAGCCGCTTCAACTGGTTGACGATGACACCGCCGCTCTCCGCCTTCCACTGCCAGACCCGTTCGAGGAATTTGGCGCGGCCCATGTCGCGGCGGCCCGGCTCCTGCCGCTCCATCAATTGCCGCTCGACCACCATCTGGGTCGCGATGCCGGCGTGGTCGGTGCCGGGCTGCCACAGCACGTCGCGCCCGCGCATCCGCTCGAAGCGGCAGAGAATGTCCTGCAATGTGTTGTTGAGTGCGTGCCCCATATGCAGCGAGCCCGTCACGTTAGGCGGCGGGATCACGATGGTGAAAGGTTCGGCATCGCGCCGCTCGGGGCGGCCGGCCCTGAACGCGCCGCTCTCCTCCCAGATCCGGGACATGCGGCTTTCGATATCGGCGGGCTGGTAGTTTTTCTCGATCATGACAATGCTATTGGGGGTAAGGAAACGGCTAGAAAGCCGCCGGGACGCGCCAAGTCAACCTGCAAAGTCAACCTGCGAGGTGCGCTCAATGTGCGATTAAGCTGGCTGGGTGGCTGAATCAGGGCCGGACGCCCCGCCGGGCCCCCATGGCAGCGTTTGGCGGGTCCCGTTGTGGTCTCTTTGGGGGATCAGCGCCCGCGCGAAACCCGCTCGATTTCGGCCTTGACGATGCGCTCGACCAGTCCCGGCAGATTGTCGTCGAGCCAGGATTTCAGCATTGGCCGCAGCATTTCCTTGACCAGGTCTTCCAGCGTCCGGGCGTTGTTGCTCAGCACGGTATTGGCGAGCGAATTGAAGGCGGATTCGACCGCGGACACGGTCGAGCGCGACAACATCTGCTGCGCCGGCGCGGCCGCTGCCGCGCTCTCGAACGGCGGCGGCTCATAGGCGGGCGGCCGGTTCAGCGGCCTTGCGGCGGCGCTATCGGTAAACTCGATATCGTCCTGCGGATCGATCTTATGGAAGGATGATTCCGCTGCGGGCGGTGGGTCCGGCAATGCCATCTCGTCGGTGAGTTCGAAAACTTCGCTTTCGGGCTGCGCCGGCCTTATCTCCTCCTCCGGCGTCGCAGCGTCCAGGCTCGCCAGCATGGCATCGATATCATCCTGGCTGTTATTGGCGGCTGGCGACTCGGGTGCAGGCGGCGGCGCGGCTTTGGCGGCGGCCGGTTTCGCCGCGGGAGCGATTGCCGAGGGCGGAATGTCCTTCATCACGGGCGCCTTGGCCGCAGGTTGCTTGGCCGCAGGTTCCTTGGCAGCCGGCGGCTCCGGCTTTGCCGCCGCGGCCGGGCTCGCAGCCTTTTCGGTGGCCGCAGGCTTGGCCTCGTCGTCAGCGATGATGCGACGGATCGACGCCAGAATCTCCTCCATCGAGGGCTCTTGGACCTTTGCAGGTTGCGTCATCTCCGACTCCACATCGAAACCATTTTACACCAAGCCGTAAAGGATTTGCCGGTTCCGGATATGCAGGCCGGGATTTTCATCGCACAAGCCCGACTTGTCCCCAGATCAAGCCCGCCCGATAGACCGCGCAGGGTCTCGCTCCCCCAAAGAGCTAGCCACCTAACCTCGTAACCGAACGTCGCGGCCGGCCGATGCAACAGACGGCGCGAATCGCTCTGCTACGTCAGGAAAAGGTATGTCATGGCAATAAGTGATTGCAAGCAACGCGCCGGATACATCAACTGCCGTGCGACGATATTGGCCCGCGAGCGAGGGCCGACGGTGCCGGGATCAGCGACCGTCGGGCGTGCGGACACCGAGCCAGCTGTCGCGCACCTGATGATAATGCACGCTCGGGTCATAGGTCGTGGTCGGAAGTTTGAGCACTTGCGGCGACAACCGGCCGACCGTGTTCAGCACTGAATAGGACGCGACCACGCGGTCGTGCTGCGCGGTCACGAGAGCGACGCGCGCGTTGACCAGCGCCTGCTGGGCGTTCAACACGTCGAGCGTGGTGCGCTGCCCGGCCTTGGCCTCTTCGCGCACGCCATTGAGCGCGATCTCGGACGCCGTCACCTGCGATTGCGCCGATTGCACCTGCGCCTTGCCGGCCACCAACTGGCCCCATGCCGTAACGACGTTGGCACGGGTCTGGTCGCGAACCTGCTCAAGATTGAGACGCTGCTGGGCGAGCGTTTCCTTGGACTGACGGATCAGCGAATATTCGGCGCCACCCTGATAGACGGGAACGTTGAGCTGCGCGACGGCCGATGCGCCGAACGACCGATAGATCAACAGCGTCGATTCATAGCTCTGCTGCACCGAGGCCACCAGGTTCACGGTCGGCAACAGCGCGCCTTCGTTCACCTTGACCTGGAGATAGCTGACGTCGATTCCGAACATCGCCGCGGTGACATTCGGATTTTCGATCAGGCCGAGTTCGACTGCGCTGGGCAGCGAGACCGGCAGGAAGCGATCGACCGGCGAGCCCGGCGCCAACGCTTCGGGCTCATTCCCGATGATGCGGCGGAAGTTCGATTTCGTCGTGACCAGATTGGCCTCCGCAGTCAGCAGCTGCGTCTTGCCCGCGGCGAGCTGTGCTTCCGACTGCGCGACGTCGGTACGCGTCACTTCGCCGACATTGAACCGGTCACGCGTTTGCTTCAGCGTCTGTTCGAGCACGCGCACGTTGCTCTTCTGAACCTCGACGATCGCGGAGTCGCGCAGATAGTCCATGTAGATGGTGGCGGCCGACAGCAGCACGCTCTGCTCGAGCACCCTCAAACCTTCGCGTGCGCCCGAAACCTGACTCTCCGCCGCGCGCGTCCTGTTGGCGGTTTGCTGACCGTTGAAAACGTTCTGCGTGATCGTGGCGCCGACGCTGCGCGGCGCGTTGACGCCGTGAATTGGGGTACTCACGAGCTGGTTCGCGGTGCCGCCGGCATTCGAGAGGGTGTCTGTGTATTGCGTGCCGGCGCTCGCGGTGATCGCGACCTTCGGGCGATAGCCCGACAATGCCTGCGGCACATTTTCGTCGGTGAAGCGCACTTGGGCGCGCTGCGAGTTGAGTTGCGGATTATTCTGATAGGCACGCACCAGCGCCGCCTCGATCGTATCGGCGAGGGCGGGCATCGGACCCATACAAGCTAACAGAAGGACCGAAACCGCAGCCCCGGTAATAACCTTCACCCCACGCATCCCAAGTGATCCAATCATTCATTTCGCCGGCCCATAAACACGAACCGGACGTCGCTTCAGTCGCAGTGAGTCCCGGCTCACCTTATTCCGCACCTAGGCCGGACGGAACCACCCCGCAAGCGAACGCGGTCGAAACTCTGGACGTGGGGCAAACGGGCCACACTTCTGATTTGGAACAGGATTTTGCTGGGGATTCGAAGCGGAATCTGACCGCCGGGGCAGCTAGAAGACGAAGGACGGAAGCCGTTCCATACCGGGCAGCACGGGCGCTGCGGCATCGAACAAAGCCCGGTTCCCGAAATCGCCATGGGAACGCGTCACGATGGTAGCCCGCTGTGGATGAGACATCGCGAAAACCCCGACCAGCCGGCCGCCATCCCTCAGCTGGGCGTAAAGCCGCTCGGGAACAATCTCGGTGGCGCCGTTGAGAACGATGACGTCAAAAGGCGCGTTCGCCGGATCGCCCTCGGCGGCTGCGGCGGTGCGGACCTCGACCTTGGCTGCGCCGACCTGCGAAAGAATGTCGCCGGCCTTCGCGGCCAGTACGGGATCGCTTTCGGTCGCAGTGACCTGTCCGACATATTTGGCGATCACGGCCGCCGCGTAGCCGGTGGCGCAACCGACGACCAAAACGCGGTCGGTTTCCTTGATCTCGGCCGCCTGCAGCATCTTCGCCAGCACCGCCGGCTGGATCAGGCATCGCTTGGCCGCCCCGCCCTCGCCGACTTCGAGATCGAGATCGAGATAGGCCAAGGCGCGCTTGTTTTCGGGGACAAAGGCCTCGCGCGGCACTTCCAGCATCGCATCGATAATCCGGATATCGGTGACGTCGCTGGGACGCACCTGGCCATCGACCATTTTTTGGCGCGCGGTCGAAAAACCGGACATTGGCAGGACCCTGAAGGCAAGCGGCGTTGAGCGCCGGAGAGCTGAAACCGGGTCATCTTTGGTACAAGCTCCGGCAAAACGCAACACGCCGATAGCGCTCGCCGGACCGGTGCGGGATCCCTGTGAAAAGCGCCCTATTCGATCGTGACAGCGAGCCGGCCGATCAGCCGCGCAACTTCGTCCAGATGCTCGGAATCATGATCTTCAATGGCTTGTGCCAGCCGAAGCAGGCACTCGTCGTCGCTCATGGCGGGAATGTCACTCGGGACAATCGAAGGTACCGTCCGTATCAGGTCGGTCGCGATGGCTGGCATGGAATCAGCTCCGTGAAACCCGGCGAACGAAATCTCTGGTTCGATTGAGTCGAATTGGCGGCTGATCCATGACGCAGGCGGATGGGGGATTGCGCAAATCTGTTACTGGTGATGTCCATCGTCCGGCCAGCGTCCGGCCAAAACCGGCGCCAAATCCTTGTGCTGCTGCCGATTTCCGCTCGGGCACAATACCGGGCGAGAGCGGACATTTGGTCCTTTGCAAGCCCCGAAGGCTTTGTTATACGCTCCCCGCTCGCGAACGATTGTTCGCCTGTTCCTCGGTAGCTCAGCGGTAGAGCATTCGACTGTTAATCGAATGGTCGCTGGTTCGAATCCAGCCCGGGGAGCCAACGATATCAATTCCTTATGGAGATATCGTCACCCGAGCAAACTCGTCGACCGGCGCATTCAAAATTCGAGGCGCAACCCTGAACGAGGCCCGCTGGTTTCGCAGCAGCGTCGAGAGCACATGGCCGTTGTCCTGGCGTCGGATGGGAAACTTACGCGGCTCCCGCGGCAAAGCCGGCCAGATGATGACTCAATGCCGGGATAACTGATCCCGACGAGGCTGATGCTAAGCCACGGTTGGAAGCTGAGGCGAAGCAAATCCGGTCGAAGGGCTTTACGAAAAGTGTCGGGAAGCTGCGTAGGCGCGAGAGGGACCCTCAGCCAAGCCGTCTCCGACTGGGGGCGGTTTTTGTTTGGGAGCTTCTTCCTCTCCACTTGCGCTTGCGCAACGGAGCGGCTCGGAAATGCCGGCGCGTTGAAGCTGTAGAATCTCATGGCGCTGCCTTCCGATCTGGACGCGCATGACGCAGATGCGCCGCTCCAGGCTATCGAGAAGCTGGAGCCGTCGAAGCAAGCCTTCGATTTCTTGATCGTTGATGTCCATGGTTGCCTTCCCGGTGAAAGGTCCACGAGAACATAACAGGAACATTTTTGCAAGACACAGGAATGATGATGGTCGCGGAAACGCGGCTATTTCCTGCGCAACCACCCAGCGGCGCTTTACCGCTTTTTTCTGCGCCAACCGCGACCGCATCCTCCTATGTCAGCCCCCGAACATTGCTCGCCCACCTGACGCTCACTGATAGCAACCGAGCACGCATCCCTACGGCTGTCGAAACGCCGCATAACTTGTTTCCAGCCGACATCGCATGGGTATTCGACATGCGAAACGCTGCATTCCGGACGAAACGGGTGCTGACATATTTGAAATTCGGCTCTGGCAGAGGTAGCGGCCAGAACAAGCAAGGTAGCCGTTAGAATGATTACCCGCACAATAGCTCTCCTTTCACGGGATTCGTTCATTGATCCCTCGAAGGGGATAATCGCGAAACGCGGATTATCCCAGACGGTAGCCGCCGAGGCAATCGATGCTAGTCGCGACAGACTTGGACCGTTGCTCGTTGGTACTCAGGCGGAGCCGTTACGTTCAATCTCTCTCCTGCACACCAGATCGATTTCGACCAGCGCGTCATACGCCAGCCCGGTCACGCCGACGCATGTCCGTGCCGGCAGGCGGTCGGACGGGAAATAGCTCCGGTAGGTCTCATTCATCTCGGCGTAGTCCTGCCTGAAGCGCGTCAGGTAGATCCGCGTCATCACGATATGCTCGAAACCGAGGTCGAGCCCCCTGAGCACGATCCGCAAGTTTTCCATCACGGCTTGCGTCTGCGCGACGATGCCGTCGGGCAGGATGCCGGGTGTCTCGGGACGGTCCGGCATCTGGCCGGTAACGAAGATAAAGCCGTCGGTCTCCACGGCGTGGCTGAACGGCGCCACAGGCTTTGGCCCGCCTGCGATCATGTGAAATTTCAAAACCGGAATTCCTTCTTTATGGCGTCTTCGAGCGAAGTTAAGAAAACGCGTCAAATCAAAACAGCATTGCAGGTCATGACGCGCCCTCGAACAGCCGCTTGCTCAGGATCGCATGCACACCCCAATTGCCGTCGACGACCTGGGTAACACCGAAATCGACGGCGGCCGACATCAGCGTGATCGCTTCGTCTTCACTCAGGCCTTTAACGTTCATCAGGAAGCGGCGCATCTTGCGGAACGCATCTTTCATCGCGAGATCGAGCGACGACGTCGCGTAGACCTCGCTCTGCCCCTGCGACCCGAATTCGGCGAGATAGTTCGGATGGCTGAAACCGGTCAGTACCCAATCGGTTTCGGTCTCGATCAGCGGATAGCTGAGATCGGCGAATGGCTGTCCTGCCAGATTGCCCTTCTTGTGCAGGATGATCTGGAAAGTTCCGGTCATCGAACATTCGATCGCGGTGCCACTCAATTCGCCGTCGCCCTGGGCCGCATGGGGATCGCCAACCGACAATAATGCGCCTGGCACCGAAACCGGCAGATAGATCGTCGAACCCTTGCCGAGCCGCCAATTGTCGAGATTGCCGCCGAAATAGGATGGCGGTACGGAGTCGACCAGATCGGCCTCACGCGGCGCGACCGCGATCACGCCGAAATGCGGGCGTAGTGGAATGCGGATACCATCGAGCACGGCGTGTCGGCGCTTCACGCTGCCGGGCGCTACTGGAACGCCGGGATAATCGTAGGTCGAGTGAACCACGCCGAACGGATCGGTCTGCGGCTCCCATCGATAGGAATAAAGCGCCCGCGCTTGGGGCATCTCGTCGTGATCGAAAATCTCGAAAATCGTCACCGCCTCGCGCGGTTTTGTTCCTGTGAGGAGTTCGTCGTAGTGATACCCCCACCACGCCGCGACGCTGGAGCCGAACACCCGTCCCTCATATTGCGGATTGCGGCTTGGCCGCGGCACGATGTCGAGGATGCGAACCTCGAGCACATCGCCGGGCTGCGCATCATTCACCGCGATCGGACCGGTGCAAATATGCACGCCGAACCCCTCGCCCGCACCGCGGCCGAACACCGAAGCGTTCATCGGGCCGGCGCCGCGGCGATCCACGTTCTTGCTATCCTTGGTCCAGGCGAACACGCTTTCTGCCCCCGCATCGCCGGCGATCATCCGCTCAGGATCGTCGGAGGCATGTTGCGTCAGGGTTTCGATCGTGATGGTGTCACCGGAGGTGACCTCCGACTGCGGGGGCAGCTCGCGGCTGAAATAGCCCCAGTGAACTCTGCTCGCCTCCACGGCCAGATGATGATGAGTTTGATCCGCCTCCCTCGCACATTCATCGGTTTTCGGCGCCGTCGAGGCGGCGATCTTCCTTGCCGCGCCTGAGGACGGATGGGCACGCAATCGGGCGAGCGCATCTTGCGGCCAACCGCGTTGCCCTGAGGCCGTGGAAGGCGGCATCGCACGCTCGGCCTCCTGCTGGCGAAACTCCCGCGGCGGCAGGCCGAAGCGGTGACGGAAGGTGCGGCTGAAATGTGCGGAATCGCCAAAACCGTAAGCGTAGGAGATATCGGAAATCGATCGATGCGCCTCGGCAGGATTCGACAGATCGGCCCATGCCCGTTGCAAACGCCGCTCGCGAACGTAATGAGTAAAATTGTCTCCAACACCCTCAAACAGTTTTTGCAGATATCGTTCGGAGATGCCCTCAGCCTGGGCGACGCGCGCCGGCGCAAGTTCGGGATCGTCGAGCCGCCGCTCGATGGTCTGGCAAATCCGGTACAGGATCGCGGCCTGCGTCGCCGTCGCGCGGGTGTCCGACGCGGGCCCGGCGGACTGATGCGCCAATGTCAGCAGGAGATCGACGAGGCTTTGCGCAACCGTCGCCCATTCCGCGTCGGCGAGGGTTTCCAGCGTTCGTGCCGTGGCGTCGAGCATCCGGGAGAACACCTCTGCCAGACCACCCGGGGCTATGACACGTGGCCCGCTGACCACTCGTTTGCCGGCGATGCGGCCGTGCAGCGCCTCCGACGTGACCGACAGGACAATCGCGCGCATGTCACGCTGGAACACGACGCTCCAGTCGCCACTGCGGGGCAAAAGCAGCAGATGGCCGACGGGGATGATCCGGTGGCTCGCACCCTCTCGCAGCACCGCGCCGTCTTCGATCGGCAGCAACACGATCGGCAATCCGTCACCGGATTGCGGTAGCGGCGATACGCCTTGCGATCCCGCCGAAATCCGGGTCAGCGCCACGCCCACCGCGTTGCGATGGGACGCAGTCGCATGTCCGTCATAGAAAGCGCTGATGGACGCTGGTTGCAGGCCGACGGCGCTCAACACGTCCCGCCAGGCTTCGGAGCGGTCATCCTGCGCGTAGGATTCACTTGTGAACGGACGGAAACTCATCGCATCGACCCAGTTAGGATCGAGCGAAGCAACCGCCGTGCCAGACGCACGCGCCTGCTCGCCGTGCCGATGGCGATTAAACCACGGCAATTTGGGAGCCTCGGTCAAAAACCGCTTTCGATCAATGCATTAGTCGCACCTGAAGACGTTTTTCCGGATCGTGCCGTGAACGCCCCAATTGGCGTCCACGACTTGGGTGACGCCAAAGTCCGCCCCCACGGACATCAGCGAAATCGCCTCGTCCTCACTCAGTTTGTGCACGGTCATCAGGAACCGGCGCAGTTTTCTGAACGCGTCGCGCATCGCGCGATCGAGGCTGGAGTGGTTGGCAATCTCGGTTTGCGCGTTGGCGCCGAGTTCGGCGAGGTAGTTCGGAAAAGTAAAGCCATACACCGACCAGGCGTGGTCGGTTTCGAGCATCGGATGGGTAAGGCCCTCAAGGGTTGTCCCGGCCAGATCGTGCTTCTTGTGCAGGATGAATTCGAAGTCACCGGTCAGCGAAGCCTCGATCGCGGTGCCGCCGAGTTCGCTGTCGCCTTGCGCCGCATGGGGATCGCCGACCGAGAAAAACGCACCCGGCACTGCTACCGGATAATACATTCGCGCGCCCTTCCCGACCCTCCAATCGTCGATATTGCCGCCGGTGTAGCTCGGCGGGATCGAGCTGACGAAATCGGCCTCCGACGGCGCCAGCCCCATGGTGCCGAAGTGCAGCCGCGCCGGCACCTTGACGCTGGTCAGGATGTTTTCCCGCTTGCGAATAGTCGCGTGATCGACTCGCACGCCCGGATAGTCGATGGTCGCATGCACGACGCCGTCAGGATCGGTTTGCGGGGTCCAGACATAGTTGTAGACCGCCTTTGCAAACGGCTCGCCTGACGTATCCAGTTCGAAGATGGTGATGACCTCGCGCGGCTTCGGTTCCTCGATCAGATCGTGATAGTGAAACCCCCAATTCGCGGCGGCGTTGGATCCAAAGCAACGGCCGGCGTGGCAGGCGTGACAGCTCGGCCGCGGCCGGACATCCAGAATGCGAACTTCCAGCACATCGCCGGGCTCGGCATTTTCGATTGCGACCGGCCCGGTCAACAGGTGCACGCCGACGCCCTCGCCGGAGCCGCGAATGAACGGACCTTCGGCTGGACCGGAACCGCGCCGCGCCACCGCCTTGTGCTCGCGGGTCCAGTGAAACACGCTTTCCGCTCCGGGATCGTTCGCGATCATCCGCTCGTAATCGTCATTGGCGTGGTGCGTCAGCGTTTCGATGGTCGCGCGGTCTCCCGAGCGTAACGTCAGCGCCGGCGAGACCTTCTTGCTGAAATAGCCCCAGTGAACGGTCGCCGGCGAAACCGGCAGGTTGAAGTGCCTCATTGAAGTGCCTCACTAAGTGCTTCCGGCGGACGCGGTCGGAACGTTGGAAATTGCGGCAATCGGCCTGTCATCGCACCGCCTCGGGCGCCTTGTCGGCTTCCATCACGCTGAGAAAGCGCGCTGTAAGCGGGTTGCTTGGATTGGTGAGGACCTCGTGCGCCGGGCCCTCTTCGATGATCGAGCCGCCGGAGAGGAAGGCTACGCGGTCCGCGACTTCGTCCGCGAAGCGGATCTGATGGGTCGAGATGATCATGGTCAGGCCGTCGTCGATGGCGAGCCGCCGGATCACCTCCAGCACCTCGTTGACGAGTTCGGGATCGAGCGCCGAGGTCGGCTCGTCCAGCAACAGCACGCTCGGGTTCGGTGCCAGCGCGCGTGCGATGGCTACCCGCTGCTGCTGGCCGCCGGACAGATGCCGCGGCAGCGCGGCGGCACGATGGCTGAGGCCGACCCGGTCGAGCAGTTCGCTGGCGCGGCGGTCGGCATCCAGCCGTCCCAATCCATGCACCCAGCGCAGCGGACCCGCGACGTTCTCCTTCGCCGTCAGATGGCTGAACAGATTGAATTGCTGGAACACCATGCCGACACCGACGGCGGCGCGCTCATTGGCGATATCGCGTGGCGATAAAAGCCTACCGTCGTCGCGGAAGCCAAGACGACGTCCACCGACGCGCACCGTGCCGGAATCCCAGTTCTCCAGATGATTGATGCAGCGAAGCAGCGTGCTCTTCCCCGAACCGCTAGGTCCCATAAGAGCTACGACCTCACCGATGCGGACGGTCAAATCGAGCCCGTCCAGCACAGTCTGCGGACCGTAGCGCTTGCGCAGATCCTTGACCTCGACCGCGACATTGTTGCGGGCGATGGTGACGGCGCGCTTGGTACGCTCTTCCCGGGTGAGCGCCGGAGACGCCAGCGTCGCGTTATCGGGCATGGGGTCGGCGCAGAGTTTGGGTGCTGACTTCCCCGCGAGTTCGATCGCGACAGGAAGAGCAACACGGCGCCACGGCAGGAAATCTGCGAGGCTGCGCTCCTTCTTGGCGCGGTCGAGATCGAGCAGCCATTCCAGAAACAGCTGGACCAGGCTGACCGCCCCGGTCAGCAGCAAATACAGCAGCCCGGACGCAAAAAAGATCGAGAAGAAATCAAAGGTCGAGGATGCGAGCTGCGTGCTTCGCAGCGTCAACTCCTGCACAGCGATCACGGACGCCAGCGAGGAATTCTTCAGCGCGCTGACCGATTCATTGCCGAACGCGGGAATCATGGTGCGGATCGCCTGCGGCGCGATCACCCGCCGCATCAGCACCGCCGGTGTCATGCCGAGGGCCTGACCGGCGGAGACTTGCCCGCGATCGACACCGAGCACGCCGGCGCGAAGCATTTCGGCGATGAAGGGCGCTTCGTTGCAGGCCAGCGCCAGCCCGGCTGCGATGATCGCGGGAAGTTTGATGCCGATATGCGGCAGCGCGTCGTAGGCAAACACCATCTGCAGGATCAGCGGTGTGCCGCGGAAGATCACGGTGTAGGCCCGCGCGACAGCCGAGAGCAGCCAGAACCGGCTGAGCTGCATCCAAGCGAGGATCAATCCGAGGATCAGTCCGCCGCCGAGCCCGAGGGCAGTCACCTGAAGGGTGACCTCGATGCCCTCGAGCAGATACGGCAGACTGAGATAGTGCAGAAATAGCGACATCAATTGACCGTCAGGAGACCTGGTTCCTTCAGGTTGGCGGGATCGAGGCCCCACTTCTTCAGCAGCGCGAGCTGGTCGCCGGATTTGTAGATTTCCATCATCGCGGCCATCACTGCATCGCGAAACTTCGGCTTGTTCTTGGGAACAGCGATGCCGACCGAATACGGGATCGTCACAGCGATCGCCTTCTCCAGCTTGTCAGGATAGGCCTTCACCGCATTGTCGACGGTGTTGACGTCATTGACATAGGTGTCCGCGCGGCCTGCGAGGATCGCCTGAATGCAGTTGGCATTGTTGTCATAGAGCTGCAGCGTCGGCTCCGGCTTGCCTTCGGCTTTGCATTGCGGAATCAGCGCCTGCACCAGCGGCACTTCGACGAAGCCGGTATTTTCCGCTGCCGCAGCTCCGCACATGGAGGTGTTGATGCCGGTGATTTTCTTCGGGTTGCCCTTGGCGACCAGCACACCGTCGAACACCTTGGAATAGGTGATGAAGTCGCCGGCCTTGGCGCGTTCCTCCGTCGCATAGATATCGGAGATCACGATATCGGCCTGGCCGCTGGCCAGGGTGGTCAGCAAGGCCGCGAACGTCACCGCCTTATAGGTCAACTTGAAGCCCAGGCATTCGCCGATCTCCTCGCCGAGATCGATGTCGAAGCCGACATATTTGCTGGGATCCTTCGGATCGATGGCCTCGTAGCCAGGCGTATGCGGATTGATCGCATTGACCAGCGTCTTGCCTTTCCAATCCGGGTATTTCTCCTGCAACTCCGCGCAGCCTGCGGGCGCCGCCTGCGCGCTTAGCGGTGCCAAAAATCCTGCGGCGACAACTGCTCCTAGAACAGCGCCTACGCCATGGAGGGGACGCCCGCCGCGTTTCGCCCAAAAGTCCCTTATGCATGTTGCCAGATCCTCCGAATTTTTCATGGCGCCTGCCATGTTCCAAAACTCGAGGGAAAGGCTACGAGGAACCACTCCCGGAAAGCTTGTCCGGGGGCGTACAAAAAATTGGATCGGAGAAGCCCGCCAATTGGGCAGAGCGTGCTCAAAATGTGATCGGGCCTCGAACATTCGCGCTTCGCGACAAGATAGGGAACCGCAAGGTCCCTGCCCCACGGACGCGAGTCGCGCAGGGCTTGTCCTCGCGACTGCGTCTCCCTACGGTTGGTGGCGCCGGTGTGGAACAGGCGTTATTGGAATTGCGCGAAAGATTTTTCTTCAAATGTGATTTTTCTCACAATTGGCCCGGCTCGCGCGGGACTAACATCCTGACGGAGAAGCTGCACTTTATTAACCAAAACGACCGCGGTCGCCCGATCGTTAAAATTCGAGCGATCCGTTCAATCTGAAAACAAATCACATTTGAGATCGTGTGCTCTCGAACTTGGGAGAGCGCGCGATGAGCGAAATTGAATTCGATCTATTGCTGGACGCCGTGAAAACGGCCATCGCGCCTGCATCCGAGGAGGATTTTGTGGCCCAACCCTCGCCCCGTTCTTTGCCGCCGCCGCGCGCCGCCAACGACAATCGGCCCCCCTGGCCGCTGGTTCCGTTTCCTGAAGGCTGGTACGCCGCCTGCTAGAGCATGATCCGGAAAAGCGGGTACCGGTTTTCCGAAAAAGGTCATGGTTCAAACAACTAGGCCGCGCAGTTCCCGCGACCTCTCATCTAATAGATCTAAGTCATTGATTATATGGATGGAGGCCACGTCCGGAATTGAACCGGAGTACACGGTTTTGCAGACCGTTGCGTAACCACTCCGCCACGTGGCCCCATTAAGGGCGGTTTAATATAGAGTGTCAGGCACTTAGGCAACCGCCCTGCAGGGCACTCAACAACGAACCCGGCTCGGGCCATTTGTCCCGGGCTTTTCTTTTGTGCTCTCGTCAGGAACAACGAAAGTGAGGCTCACGCAACTGACCGACGCGTTGTGACGCGCGCGGCTTTTCCCGATCAAACTATTCATCGATAATAAGCGAAGCAGATTACTTGGATCGCGAACTCGCCGGTCCGTTCCGCTTGCGGCGCCGATAGTCTTTCTTCTTGGGTTTTGGCGCGAGCTTCGGCATTTCGGTCTGCACTTGCCGATACCTCGCCAGCATCCGTTCAAAACAGCCGTTGAGCGTCTCGGCGATGTCCGGCCGCTTCTCCAGACCCGCCAGCAGCATGGCTGCGGCCTCGATGGTGGACAGCCCGTCGCCGCGCGGCTCACGGCGCAACTGCCCGTAGCGCGACGCCCGTTTGGGGCCGAGAATGATCCGCTGGCACTTCAGCATCCATGCATTGCGCCACCACAGCGCCTTGGCCTGGCTCCAGGTCCCATCGAGCAGCACGATGCCCTCGATATCGCCGAGGATGGCGCGCTGATGCGGCTCGATCTCACCCTTGCGGTTGATCGCGACGATTTCGGCGTCGGTATCGAGTTCGCTGACCTTGGCGGAGCCGAGATAGAGCACCGCCCAGCGCGAGGGATCGTCGACCGGCCGTCCCAGCGCCTTGGAAAGGCTCGGCCAGGATAGCCCGATCTTGACGACGGCATTCTCGAAATGCATCGCGGTCAGACGTGCGGTGCCGAGCGCGCGGTCCTGCTCCTGCGGATGCTGCAGGATCAGCAGCGAGACCTTGTTTTCGATCGGCGTGACGCTATCGCAAATGCACAGCGGCAGCGGCTTGCCGCAGTGCGGGCAATCCGGAATCTCGTCTGGATCGGATTTGGTCACGGGTTCTGGCTGGTTTGACATCGGCCCGCTATACGCTTTGCGGCCAACAATTCAACTACTCCGCTGGCGCATGGACCGGAGCCGGCGCGGACCGCTTCCGCAGCCGGTCGATCAGGAGATAGATCACGGGCGTCGTATACAACGTCAGGATCTGGGACACGAACAAGCCGCCGATGATGGTGATACCCAACGGCCGCCGCAGTTCGGTGCCGGGGCCGGTCGCGATCACCAGCGGAATGCCGGCAAACAGTGCTGCCATCGTCGTCATCAGGATCGGCCTGAAGCGCGCGCTGCAGGCCTCGAAAATCGCATCCGCCGACGACAGCCCGCGCTGGCGCTCCGCATCCAGCGCGAAATCGACCATCATGATGCCGTTCTTCTTGACGATGCCGATCAGCAGGATGATGCCGACAAAGGCAATCACAGTGAGCGGCGTATTGGTCACCTGCAGCGCCAGCAGCGCGCCGAGGCCCGCCGACGGCAAGGTCGAGATGATGGTCAGGGGATGGGCTAGACTCTCGTAGAGCACGCCGAGCACGATATACATCGCCACCAGCGCCCCCAGGATCAACAGCGGTTGCCTACCGCTGGTCTTGTTGAAATCGCCGGCATTGCCGTCAAAGCTGCCGCGGATACCTTCCGGCATGTGCAATTCCTCGACCGCGCGCTGGATGTTCGTGGTCGCTATCTCCAGCGGCACGTCTGGCATCAGGTTGAACGATACCGTCGTCGAGGGGAATGATTGCGAGTGAAACACCGCGAGCGCCGACAGATCGCGTTTGTAGCGAACCACCGCCGATAACGGCACCTGCGAGTTGTTGGCGCCGGCGACGTAGATGCGTTCAAGATTGGACGGATCGGCCTGGAATTTCGGATCGATCTCCAGCACCACCATGTACTGGTTGCGCTGGGTGTACACGATCGAAATCTGCCGCTGCGCAAACGCATTGTTGAGGGCATTGTCGATATCCTGGACGCGCACGCCGAGACTGGAGGCCGTCTTGCGGTCGATCACCAGCGTTAGTTGCAGCCCGCCGGGATCGCGGTCGCTGGAGACGTCGGTAATGCCCTCTACCGTCTCCATGCGCTTGGCGACCAGCGGCGCCCATTTCTGCAGAAGATCGAGGTCGGTGCTCGACAACGTATATTGGTAGTCGGAATCGCTCTGCCGTCCGCCGGTGCGGATATCCTGCGCTGCGAACATGAACAGACGGATGCCCGGAACAGGGAACAGGCTCCGGCGCAGGCGATCGATCACCTGCGCGGTGGTTAATCCACCTCGCTCCCCCGGCGGCTTCAGACTGATGAACATGGTGCCGCGGTTGGAAGTCCCACCGCCCGGACCACCCGCGCCGCCAAGCGAGGAGCCAATGCCGGCCACCGCCGGGTCAGCCATCACGATATCGGCCATTCGTTGCTGCAATTGCAGCATGGCCTGGAACGAGATGTCCGGGGAAGCGCGCGTCGCTCCGATCACGAATCCGCTGTCGTCGGTCGGGAAATAGCCCTTCGGCGTCTTGATATAGAGCACCACCGTCAGCGCGATGGTCGCAAAGAACACGATCAGGGTCAGGAACGGATAGCCCAGCACGACCCGCAGCGTCCGCGTGTAAAACGCGACGATCCGCGACAACGTGCCCTCGACCAGCCGGTCGAACCAGGTCGCGCGATCCGAGGTCGCCTGCTTGATATAATGCGCGCAGATCATCGGCGTGATCGTGAGCGAAACCACGGTCGAAACCACGATGGCGAAGGTCAGCGTCAGCGAGAACTCGCGCAACAGCCGGCCGACGATCCCGTCCATGAAAATCAGCGGCGTGAAGGCCGCGATCAGCGACAGGCTGATCGAAAGCACGGTGAAGCCTATCTGCTTGGCACCTTCCAGTGCCGCGGCGAACGGCGCCATGCCGTGCTCGAGGTTCCGGTACATGTTCTCGATCATGACGATGGCGTCGTCGACGACAAAACCGATGGAGATCGCGAGCGCCATCAGCGACAGATTGTCGATCGAGAATCCGGCGAGCCACATGCCGGCGCAGGTACCGGCCAAAGCCAGCGGCACCGAGACGCCGGCCGCAATCGTCGGCGTCATCCGGCGCAGGAACGCGAACACCACCACCATCACCAGGAACGCGGTGGCGAGCAACGTCCACTGCATGTCCTGGACGCTGGCACGGATGGTTCCGGTCCGATCGACCAGCGTCGAAATCTCGACGCCCCCGGGCAGCCATTGCTTCAGCTCTGGGATCAGCGCCCGCACCCTATCCACGGTATCGATGACGTTGGCGTCACCCTGCTTGGTGATCTGGATCAGCACCGCCGGCTGCTTGTTGAACCAGGCGATCGAGCGGCTGTTGCGCACGGAATCCTCGACCTCGGCCACGTCGGAAAGGCGAACAAAATTACCGGTCGAACTCTTGATGATGATGTCGCGGAATTCGGCCGCCGTGCGCATCTGCTTGTTGATCGACAGCGTCTCGCTCTGACGGCCGCCGTTGAAGATTCCGACCGGCCCCAGCGGATTGGCGTTGATGATCGCGAGCCGGACGTCGTCGGTCGCAATCCCGGCATTCGACAGCGCCACCGGATTGAGCGCTATCCTGACCGCCGGTTGGTCGGCGCCGCTGACGATGACTTCGCCAACGCCCGGCACCTGCGAGATACGCTGTGCAATCACGGTGTCGGCGACGTCGTACATCGAACTGGTGGTCAGCGTCTTCGACGTCAGCGCCAGCACGTAGACCGGCGCCGCCGCGGGGTTGGTTTTGCGGAAACGCGGCAGCGACGGCAAATCGCTCGGCAAATCCGCCAATGAGGCGTTGATCGCGGCCTGTACGTCGCGCGCGGCGCGGTCGATGTTGCGCCCGATCGCGAACTGCACCTGGATGCTCGTGGTGCCGAGCGAACTGGTCGAGGTGATCTGGTCGATGCCCGCGATCTGGCCGAGCCGCCGCTCCAGCGGGGCCGCAACGGTTGACGCCATCACCGAGGGGTCCGCGCCCGGACGGGTCGCCGACACCCGGATCATCGGAAAATCGACATTGGGAACGGCCGAGACCGGAAGGAAGACGTAGGCGACCATGCCGACCAGAAAGAGCCCGATCGCCAAGAGCGTGGTGCCGACCGGCCGGCGGATGAAGGGCTCCGAGATCGAGATCGATGCCATTACTGCATCCCCTCGGTGGCTCCCGCGACCGGTGGCCCGGTCGGTCCCGGCTCCGGAACAGCCTTTTCGATTTTGCGGTTGAGCTTGTCGAGCGCCAGATAGATCACCGGCGTCGTATAGAGCGTCAGCAACTGGCTCAGCAGTAAGCCGCCGATGATGGAAATGCCGAGCGGAAAACGCAACTCGGCACCGGTGCCGCTCTCGACCGCCAGCGGCAGCGCGCCGAACAACGCGGCCAGCGTCGTCATCATGATCGGGCGGAAACGCAGCAGACAGGCCTGCACGATCGCATCATAGGCCGACATGCCCTGATGCCGCTCCGCTTCAAGCGCGAAGTCGATCATCATGATCGCGTTCTTCTTGACGATACCCATCAACAGGATGATGCCGATCAGGCCGATCACCGACAGGTCCTGGCCGAACAGCATCAGCGCCAGAATGGCGCCAACGCCCGCCGAGGGCAGCGTCGAGAGGATCGTGATCGGGTGGATGTAGCTCTCATAGAGGACGCCCAGCACGATATAGATCGTGACGATCGCAGCCAGGATCAGCCACGGCTGCCCGGCCAGCGATTTCGAGAACTCGGCCGCGTCGCCCGCATAGACGCCGACGATGCTGCCGGGCATGCCGATCTTGCCTTCGATGCTCTTCACCGCCTCGACCGCATCGCCCAGCGCCTCGCCGGGCGCAAGATTGAAGCTGAGCGAGACCGCCGGGAACTGCGCCTGATGCGATATCGCCAGCGGCGCCGTGGTGCGTGTCAGTGTCGCCACCGCCGAAATCGGCACCTGGCCGGCAGGGCCACCGGCAACGGGCGAAGCGCCGGGTACGTAGAGCTTTGAGAGGATCGACGGATCGCGCTGATACATCGGAAGCGCTTCCAGCACGACGCGATACTGATTGGCCTGCCCATAGATGGTCGATATCTGGCGTTGGGCGAAGGCGTCGTTCAGCGTATCGGTAATGACCTGCAGGCTGACACCGAGTTGGCCCGCGCGCTGACGATTGACGTCGAGCGCCGCACGCAATCCACCTTCCTGCGCTTCCGACGAAACATCGCGGAACACGGGATTCCGGCGCATCTCGGCAACGAGCTTGTTGGCCCACAACGTCACTTCGGCGGAATCGGTTCCGGTCAAGGTGTACTGATATTGCGAGCGGCTGGACTGGGTCGAGATCTGGACGTCCTGCACCGGCTGGAAATAGACGGTCATGCCCGGGATCGACGCCGTGCGCTGTTTCAACCGGTCGACCACGACCGAAATATCGTCGCGCCGCTCGCCGCGCGGCTTTAGCGTCATCACCAGCCGCCCGACATTGGTGGTCGGATTGACCGATCCCGCGCCGATCACGGAGACCACGCCGATCACATCAGGATCGGCCTGGATGGCGGTAGCCGCCGCCGTCTGGCGGCTCTGCATTTCGGCAAAGGAAACATCGGGACCGGCCTCGGTCACCGCCGTGATCGATGCGGTATCCTGCAGCGGCAGAAAACCTTTCGGCGCGACCACATACATGAACAAAGTCAAGGCGATGGTGGCGAATGTTACCAGCATGGTTGCGCGCTGGTGGCGAAGCACCACCAGCAGCGTGCGGTGATAGAAGGCGACCATGCGATCGATGAATCGGCTGATCGCGGCGAGCCCCGGAACCGTCATCTCCTCGCCGACATGCTTCAGCAGCCGCGAACACATCATCGGCGTCAGCGTCAATGAGACGATCGCCGAGGTCACGACCGCTATCGTCAGCGTCAGCGCGAACTCGCGGAACATGCGCCCGACCAGACCCGACATGAACAACAGCGGAATGAACACGGCGATCAACGATACCGTCAGCGAGATCACCGTAAATCCGATTTCGCTCGCGCCTTTCAGCGAGGCTTCCATCACGGACTCGCCGTCTTCCATGTGGCGGACGATGTTCTCGATCATCACGATCGCGTCGTCGACCACGAAGCCGGTGCCGATCGTCAGCGCCATCAGCGACAGATTGTCGAGGCTGAAGCCCGCGAAATACATGATGCCGAAGCTCGTGATCAGCGACAGCGGCAGCGCCACGCCCGCGATCAGCGTTGCGCGCAACGACCGCAGGAACAACAGCACCACCAGCGTCACCAGCACTACGCTTAGGATCAGCGTGAACTGCACGTCACGTACGGACGCGCGAATGGTGACGGTGCGGTCGGAGACGATCGTCAGATTGACACCGGCCGGTATAGCCCGCTGCACCTTTGGAATCTCGGCGCGGATTTGCCGGACCACCTCGATCACGTTGGCGCCGGGCTGGCGCTGGATGTCGATGATCACGGCCGGCGTGCCCTGGTACCAGCCGCCGGTGCGGTCGTTCTCCAGCCCGTCGACGATGATGGCGACGTCACCGATGGTGACGGGCGCGCCATTGCGGTAGGCGATGATGATGGGTTTGTAGGCCTCGGCTGCCGCGATCTGATCGTTGGCGGCGATGGTGTAGGACTGCTGCGCGCCGTCGAGCGAACCCTTGGGGCCGGAGACGTTGGCGCCTGCAATGGCGTTGCGCAAATCCTCCATCGCGATGCCATAGGCGGCAAGCCGCGCGAGATCGGCCTGCACCCGCACCGCCGGCTTCAGCCCGCCCAGGATCGAAACCCGGCCGACGCCGGAAATCTGGCTCAGACGCTGACCGAGAATCGTATCGGCGATATCGCTCATGGCGCGCAGCGAAATCGTGTCCGACGTCAACGCCAGCGTCATCACGGGCGCATCCGCCGGATTCACTTTGGCGTAGGTCGGCGGGTACGGCAGGGTTCTCGGCAAGATGCCCGCGGCAGCGTTGATGGCGGCCTGCACGTCCTGGGTCGCACCATCGATGTCGCGGTTGAGATCGAATTGCAGCGAAATCTGGCTGACGCCGAACGAACTCGTCGATTGCATCGAGGACAGCGACGGTATCTGGCCGAGCTGGCGCTCCAGCGGCGCCGTGATCAGCGAAGCGATCACGTCAGGACTGGCGCCGGGCAGTTGCGTCGTCACCTGCACGGTCGGGAAATCGACCTGCGGCAGCGCCGACACCGGCAGCGCCCAATAGCCGAGCGCGCCGCCGATCAACAGCGCAATCCCCAACAGCGAGGTCGCGATCGGCCTGCGAATGAACGGTTCAGAGACGCTCATGATTGAGTACTACTCAAGTTTATCTGAGCATGATCTTTTTCGGAAAACCGGTACCCACTTTTCCGGATCATGCTGTAGGCTTGCGAAGTCAGATCGGAGGACAAGTGTTTTCAGTCATGGCTGCGACTTCGCTGCGCCGCCCGATTGTTCGCCTCCCGATGCTGGTCCGGTTTGACCCTTTTGATCGCTCTCACCGTGCTCGCGTTTGCCGCGGTGTTCGCCATCCTTGCCCTGCCAATCCTTTTTGGCGCCGTCCTTGGCTTGATCCTTCGCCTGGCCGCCCTTGGCGTCCGGGCTGCGGCTGCGCTTGCGCGGCGCGAGATCGGCGGTCGGCGCCTGTTCGTCCTTGCCGACCATAACCTTTGCGCCGTCGGACAAATTGGCAAAGCCCGTTGTCACCACGCGGTCGGCCGTCGTGAGTCCGCTCGCGATCACGGCATCGTTTTCGTTCTGCTGCGTCACCACGACCGGCTTCGCGGTGACGATATCGCCATCGCCGATCACGTAGCTGAACGTTCCCGCGGGACCACGCTGGACCGCCGAGGTCGGCACCACGATCGCCTTGTCGATCGTCTCGACCTTCAGGCGCACATTGACGAATTGTCCCGGCCAAAGCTGGAATTTGTCATTGGGAAATTCGCCCTTCAACTTCAGCGTTCCCGTGGTCGGGTCGACCTGGTTGTCGATGCCGGCCAACTTGCCGGTATCGACAACGGTGACGCCGTCATTGCCGAACACGTCGACGGTCAGCGCGCCCTTGCCGGCGGCGGCATTGACGCGCACGATCTGCTGCTGCGGCAGGCTGAACTGCACCGCGATCGGCTGCAACTGGGTGATGATGACGAGACCGGTCGCATCCGCTGCGTGGATGATATTGCCCTGGTCGACTTGACGAAGCCCGGCCCGGCCCGACAGCGGCGCGATGATCTTGGTGTAACCGAGCGTCGCCTGCGCATTGTCGATCGCTGCCTGGTCGGCTTTGACAAGCGCTTCCTGCTGCGCCACCACCGCACGCTGGGTATCGGCCTGCTGCTTCGATCCGGCGTTGGACGTCGCAAGCTGCTGGTAGCGGATGAGATCGAGACGCTGATTGGCGAGCAGCGCTTCGTCCTGCGCCTTCTTGGCCACCGCCTGATCGTATTGCGCCTGATAGATCACGGGATCGATCTCGCCGAGCACGTCGCCCTTCTTGACGTCCTGGCCCTCGGTGAAATTGACTGCGATCAGCTTGCCGTCGACCTGGGCGCGTACGATCACGTTGTTCAACGCGCGGACAGAGCCGACACCTTCGAGATAGACCGGCACGTCCTGGGCGCGGGGTGTCGCCGCCAGTACCGGCACCGGAAGATCCGGACGGCCATTGGCGCCGCGATTGCCGCCGCCCGGCTTCGGCTGAAAGGCGTACCAGCCGATGTAAGCGAGACCGCCAAGGATAATCAGCATCACGGTTAGCGAGACCATGCGCCTGAGCAGGCGCGACAGCAGGCTCGGCTTGCGGATGTCGGCCGTCTTCGCTTCGTCCTTTGACTCCGGCTTAAAGAGCATCGACCGGCTTCTCCATCCTCGGCTCCCAGCCGCCGCCCAGCGCCTGATAAAGGCTGACGATCGCGAGCAGCCGGGCCAGCTGGGCCTGCCATAGCGAATCTTCTGCCTGGAATAGCGTCAGTTGCGTATTTAGCACAGTTACGATGTCCGCGGTTCCCGCACGCAGTTGCTGCTCGGACAATTGAAAGGCCCGCCGCGAAGCCGCCAACACGTCGCCCTGCAGCCGTAGCTTGATGGTGGTTTGGCGGATCGACATCAGGGCATTATCGACATCCGCGAACGACTGGATCACCGTCTTGCGGTAGGTCTGCAGCAGTTCGTCCTGCCTCGCCTTGGTGAATTCGAAATTGCCAAGAATTCTTCCGCCGTCGAAGATCGGCTGGGTCGCGCTGCCGACCAGGCTGAAGAACGCAGCATGGGGCTGGAACAGAGCCGACAACGCCGAACTCTGATAGCCGCCCAGCCCGGTCAACTGAATGCTCGGGAAGAATTGCGCGCGGGCGCTACCGACATTGGCCGTGGCTGAGGCGAGTTGCGCTTCCTGCCTCCTGATATCCGGACGCTGCGTCAGCAACTCCGACGGCAACCCCGGCGTGACCCGGGGAATTGCGATCTGGTTGAGCGTGCCTCCGATGACGCGGACAAACTCCGGTGGTCGCGACACCAAAATCGCCAGCGCATTGATGTTCTGGTCGAGGGTTTGCCGAAGCGGCGGCACCGACGCGCGTTGATTGGCGACAAGGGCTTCCTGCTGCGCAACGTCGAGGTCGGTACCGGTGCCGGCTTTGAAGCGTTCCTTGATGGCATTGAGGATGCGCTGCGCGCTGGCGATGTTGCTCTGCGCCGTGCGGATCCGGTCTTGTGAAGCAAGCACGTTGAAATAAGCATTGGCGACCGTGGTCAGCGTCGTCAGCGCGACGACGTCGCGATCGAACCGATTGGCGACGGCGGTTTCCTCCGCGGCCTGCGCTGCGTCACGGTTCTGTCCCCAGAAGTCGAGCTGATAGCTGGCGCTCATCGAAGCCGTATAGTTCACGACCTCGCGCCCACCGATGGACAGGCCGCTCGCGCTCGAGCCCGAGGTGCGCGAATAGGCTTCCGAGCCTCCCCGGAGAGACTCGGCAGCAGGGCAGCGCCGGCGATGCGCGCCTGCGCGTCGGCCTGCACGAATCGCGCGGTGGCCGCGGCGATGTCCAGATTGACAGTCTGGGCTTCCTTCATGAGCGTGGCCAGCTCCGCCGAGCGAAAGCCGCGCCACCAATCCAGTGTCGGCGGCGCACCAACCGCGGCCGTCGACCGGGCGGATTTGTAGCCCTGGGGAACATCGAGTGCGGGATCGGGCAGATCCCCCGTCAGAATGCAGCCGGCGGAACTGGCGACCAGGCAAAGCACCGCAATCGACCGCGCCAGGCGGCTCCCGCCTGGAACGAAGCCGCGCCAGCCATAGCCACCAAAACCCTGAACGGCCTGGGTCACACCCGTTCTCCACCGGGCGAATCCCGGCGCGGCGCGCGACTTACGCTTCTTTGGTTGGCCTGCGACACGTTCACGGCGGTGATGCTTCCATTGCAACCGAAGCATCATACTAGCCTTGGGATCAGGACGCGGACAGCCCTGTTGACCTGCTCGACCTGTTGATAGCGCGCGTATTTGGCCGCGCGAACAGCGCACTTCTCCTTGTTTTTCAAGGGTTTTCGTGAACATTGGCAGTATCGGGAAAGGCGGCAGTCTTAACAAGATTTCATGTTGCCGAATCGGCTGCTGGACCGCCACACCGGAACCAGGCGATCACGACGGCGAAAAAGGCCCGCGATACGCATCGCGATTATCGACGCGGAAATCACTGGCAATCCGTCAGCCTGGGGACTGGGTCACCACGCGATCTCAGGCACGCCCGAATGGCTGTGCGGACCTCGTCTGGTCAGACGTTCGCGTAGAACGAATACAACAAATCTATTTCATCATCGTGGTCGCATTGGAGCATACCGTTTTTGGCCACGTGCCCGGTTTAGATCGTCCACGCGCACTTTCCAGCAAGATTATCCCAGCGTACGCGCGGCCCGGCGAAAGAATTTCCGCGGGGCCTGCTGGAGCTGAGCGTTGAGCGAAATCAGGATCGGCAGATGCCGGCTGACCTGCGCCACACCTCTGGGATCGCTGGCTTGTATGCCCTGCAGCGGTCCTTTAGGGTCACCAGCAGCTAAGCAGATAACCGGCATTTCCAGGCATGACCATCAACAAAGACGTCATCGAAGCAATCGGCAACACGCCGCTCATCAAATTGAAGCACGCATCTGAGGCGACCGGCTGCACCATCCTCGGCAAGGCCGAATTCATGAATCCAGGACAGTCGGTAAAAGACCGCGCCGGCAAATGGATGATCCTCGAAGCCGAGAAACGCGGCGATCTCAAGCCCGGCGGGCTCGTGGTGGAATCGACCGCCGGCAATACCGGCATCGGTCTTGCCGTGGTGGCGGCCGCGCGCGGCTACCGGACGCTGATCATCATTCCCGATACCCAGAGCCAGGAAAAGAAGGACACGTTGCGGCTCTGCGGCGCCGAATTGATCGAGGTGCCGGTGCTGCCCTTCGCCAATCCGAACAATTACCAGCATGTCGGACGGCGGCTCGCCGATCAGCTTCGCAAGAACGAGCCGAACGGCGTGTTGTTCGCCGATCAGTGGAACAACCTTGATAACGCCAAGGCGCATTATGAATCGACCGGCCCGGAGATCTGGGCGCAGACCGGCGGCAAGGTTGATGGATTTGTTTGCGCGGTCGGATCAGGCGGCACGCTTGCAGGAATCAGTCGCTTCCTGAAGGAAAAGAACAAGGACATCTTCATCGCCTGCGCCGACCCGAGGGGAGCCGCGATGTACGAATGGTTCAAGAACGGCGTCGCCAAATCGACGCCGGGCGGATCGATCACCGAAGGCATCGGGCTCGGGCGCGTCACGGCGATCATCGAAACGGCCAAGGTTGACGACGCCTATCTCATTCCCGATGAGGAAGCCGTGCCCCTCATCTACGACCTGCTAGAGCACGAAGGGCTTTGCCTTGGCGGTTCCACCGGCATCAACCTCGCCGGCGCGATCCGGCTCGCCAAGCAGCTCGGGCCCGGCAAGACCATCGTGACGGTGCTGTGCGATTCCGGCTTTCGCTCTCAATCGAAGCTGTTCAATCCGGAGTTCATGCGCTCAAAGAACCTCCCGGTGCCGACCTGGCTGGAGAAGCGCAGCAAGATCGACTTGCCGTTCGAGAAGGTTTAGGGCGACCGCTCGCTCCATCGTCATGGCCGGGCTTGTCCCGGGCATGACGAAAAGTTGTTGCACGACGATGAGCGATTAATGCCGCAATATCTGGCTCAGGAACAACTTCGTCCGCGCATGCTGCGGATTGGCAAAGAAATTTTCGGGCGTGTTGGACTCGATCACCTGCCCGGCATCCATGAACACCACACGATTGGCGACTTCGCGCGCAAATCCCATTTCATGGGTAACGACCAGCATGGTCATGCCTTCCCTGGCGAGGTCCACCATCGTATCGAGCACCTCCTTGACCATTTCGGGATCGAGCGCCGAGGTCGGTTCGTCGAACAGCATCACCTTCGGATTCATGGTCAGCGCACGCGCGATCGCGACGCGCTGCTGTTGTCCGCCTGACATCTGGCCCGGATATTTGCTGGCCTGATGCGGGATCTTGACCCGCTCCAGGAATTTCATGGCGGTCGCTTCGGCGTCCTTCTTGGGAATATTGCGCACCCAGATCGGCGCCAGCGTGCAGTTCTCCAACACGGTCAGATGTGGAAACAGGTTGAAGCTCTGGAACACCATGCCGACTTCGCGCCGGACCTCATCCACCCGCCGCAGATTCGGACCTAACTCGATGCCCTCGACGACGATATGGCCCTCCTGGAATTCCTCCAGCGCATTGATGCAGCGGATCAGCGTCGACTTGCCCGAACCGGAAGGACCGCAGATCACGATACGCTCGCCCTTGGCGACGTCGAGGTTGATGTCGCGCAGGACGTGAAAGTCGCCGTACCATTTGTTGAGGCCGTTGATGCCAACGATCGAGTCTGTGCTCATGATCATCCACTCAGTTGCGGCGATGTGCGTTCAGTCTGTTCTCCACGAACAGCGAGTAACGTGACATGCCAAAGCAGAACACGAAATAGATAATTCCGGCAAAGGCAAAACCGGTGAATAGCGTCGTCGGCGTTGACCAGACCGGATCGGAGAACGAGGCCCGCAAGCTTCCCAGCAGATCGAACAGCGCAACGATCGAAACCAGCGAGGTATCCTTGAACAAGGCGATGAAACTGTTGACGAGGCCGGGGATGACGTGGCGCAGCGCTTGCGGCATCACGATCAGCGCCGTGGTCTTGGCCCAGGACAGGCCGAGCGCGCTCGCAGCTTCCCCCTGCCCGCGCGGGATCGCCTGCAGTCCGCCGCGGATCACTTCGGCCTGATAGGCCCCGGCAAACAGCGCGATGCCGATCAAGGCACGCATCAGACCGTCCATCGTGAAGCCGGTCGGAACGAACAGCGGCAGCATATAGGTTGCGAAGAACAACACCGTGATCAGCGGAACGCCGCGCCAGAATTCGATGAAGGCGATGGAGAAAATCCGGATCAGCGGAATGGTCGAGCGCCGGCCAAGCGCCAGCGCGATGCCGACCGGCATCGAGGCGACGATGCCGGTGACCGACACCACCAGCGTCACCAAAAGCCCTCCCCACAGCCGCGTATCGACAATCGGTAATCCGCCACGGTCGAGCCCCATGACGGCAATGACGAGGCCGATGCCGGCAAAGATCGAAAACCAATTGATCAGGGGACGCCAGCCGGCGCGCGCGCCGCCGCTCAGCCAGAACACCAGACCCAGGACGATCACGGCCGTTGCGACAAAGTCGGCCCACACCGGACGGCCAAAGGCCTGGATCTGATCGCGCAGCCAGGTCAGCGGCAACAACACCCAGGACACCAGCGTGCTGATCAGGACGATCAGCTTTCCGAGTGCCCACAGCAGCGGTCCGATCACCGCCGCCGTCCCGCCCCCGGCCGCGAGCTTCCGCCCGCCCTCACCGATGCTGTCGTTGAATCCCGACAACAACCCCGCCGTCCACGTGACCCCGAGCCCGTCCAGGCCGCCGCCAAGCAGCAGGAAAAAGGCGACGACAGGGAATGCGAGGAAAAACAGGATGGCGTTCGGACCCTTGGCCGGCAGCCGCGGAATAAGCAGAGGCAGCAGCAGGATCGCCGCGAGGATGAAGGTCAGATTGACCCGCCAGCGTTCTTGCTCCGGATAGAACCCGTAGATGAACTGCGAAAACTTCGCCTGGATAAACGGCCAGCACGCGCCGACCACGTCTCCGGGATTCTTGGGCAGGCATGCGGTGCGATCTTGGCCGGTCCAGACCGCATCGACCAGCGCGAATCTCAGCGCGGGCACGACGATGAACCACAGCAGCAACGCGCTGACGATGGTGATCAGGATGTTGGTCGGCGAATTGAACAGCCGCGTGCGCAGGAAGCCGACAAAGCCAGTGGTCTTCACCGGCGCGGCCCGCTCCGGCACGAGGTCCTGACGGACAAAGGCGGATGAATTGGTGTCGCTCATCCCATGCTCCGCCCGATGCGCCATCCATAGAAACTCATGATCGCGCTGGTGACGAGCGAGATCAGGAGATAGACGCCCATGGTGACGCCGATGATTTCAATCGCTTGTCCAGTCTGGCTCAGCGTGGTGCCTGCGAAGACCGAAACCAGATCGGGATAGCCGATCGCCACCGCCAGCGAGGAGTTCTTGGTCAGATTGAGATATTGGTTGGTGAGTGGCGGCAGGATCACGCGCATCGCTTGCGGGATCACGATGAGCCGCAGCACCGAACCGCGCTGCAGCCCCAGCGAGGAACCCGCTTCCATCTGCCCTTTATGGACGGACAAAATGCCGGCGCGCACGATTTCGGCGATGAAGGCAGCCGTATAAGTCGACAGCGCCAGCGTCAGCGCGACGAATTCGGGAATTACGCGCGAGCCGCCGGCGAAATTGAAGCCCTTGAGGGCGGGTATTTCGAACGTTACGGGTGCGCCGAAGATCAGCGCGGTCAGCAACGGCAGGCCGATCAAGAGGCCCAGCGCGTAGGGCCAGACCTTGATCACCTTGCCGCTCTGGAAGAGCTGCCGGCGCGAATAGCGCCACAATGCGATAGTGGCCACAATCGCAATCAATACCGCAAAGGCAAACGGCTCGAAACCAGGGGTGCCGATCGGCTTTGGCATCACCAGCCCGCGGTTGCTGAGAAAGACGCTGTCAAAGATCGATATGCTCTGCCGCGGATTGGGCAATGCGGCGAGCACCGCGAGGTACCAGAACAGGATCTGGAACAGCAGCGGCAGGTTGCGCACCCCTTCGACATAGCCGCCGGAGATCCGCGACAGCAGCCAGTTCGGCGACAATCGGCCCAAGGCCACGAAGAATCCGATCAGCGTCGCAAAAAAGATGCCGATCGCCGAAACTAGCAGCGTATTGAGCAAGCCGACGAAGAAGACGCGGGTGTAGCTGTCGGACCCCGAATACGGGATCAGACTCTGGCTGACGTCAAAGCCTGCCGTATTGGCCAAAAATCCAAAGCCCGCGGTGATCCGCTGCGCCTGCAGATTGGCGCGGGCATTGGCGACGATCTCGTAGCAAATCCAGGCGAGGACTGCGACGAACAGGATCTGGACGACAAAGCCGCTCCAGCCTGCCCGGCCTCCCAGCACCCGTTGCAGTTTGGCGACAAACTGCGACGGGGGTTGTCGGGGTTCGATGGCCATCGCCGCAGTCCTTGAACTGGACGATCAGCGGATCGGCGGCGCGTACTGGATACCGCCCTTGTTCCAGAGATTGTTAAGGCCGCGGGCGATGCCGAGCTTGGAGCCGGCGCCGACGTTGCGATCGAAGGACTCGCCGTAATTGCCGACGGACTTCACGATGCGCGATACCCAGTCCTTGGTGAGGCCGAGCTGTTCGCCGAGATTGCCGTCAGTGCCGAAGGCGCGTTTCAGCTCGGGTTTGTCGGATTTGGCCATTTCATCGACGTTCTTCTGGGTCACGCCGAGTTCTTCGGCATCGACCATCGCAAACAGCGTCCACTTCACGATGTCGAACCATTGATCGTCGCCGTGGCGGACCATCGGCCCGAGCGGCTCTTTCGAGATCACTTCCGGCAGCACCGCGTGATCGGCGGGATTGGCGAGCTTCAGACGTTCGGCATAGAGCTGGGAGACGTCCGAGGTGAAGACGTCGCAGCGGCCGGATTCATAGGCCTTGACGGTCTCGTCGGCGGTGCCGAACGCGATCACCTCATACTTCATGTTGTTGCCCTTGAAGTAGTCGGCGAGATTCTGCTCGGTGGTAGTCCCGGTCTGCACGCAGACCGACGCGCTGTTCAATTCCAGCGCGGAGTTTACCTTGAGCGACTTCTTCACCAGAAAACCCTGGCCGTCATAATAGGTGACGCCGGTGAAGTTGGCGCCGAGCGAGGTGTCGCGTGACAGTGTCCAGGTGGTGTTGCGCGAAAGCACGTCGATTTCGCCGGACTGCAGCGCGGTGAAACGATCCTTTGCCGACAGCGGCACGAACTTGATCTTGGTCGCGTCATTGAAGATCGCCGCCGCCACGGCGCGGCAGATGTCGACGTCGAGTCCGGTCCAGTTACCCTTGTCGTCCGGCGTCGAGAACCCCGGCAGACCCTGGCTCACGCCACAGGAAAGCATGCCACGGTCCTTGACCGTCTTGAGGGTTTGCGCGGAGGCCGTTTGGGCCGAGAGACCGGCGGCAACAGCAAGGGTGAGCACCAGAGATACGCGTTTCATGGGTAAGGCCTTTCAAAGGGTCGTCCGGGAACGTTTGCTTCTCATCGCCTGATGTTATGGGGCCGCCCCGATGATCCCTTGCCGAAAAACGTCAATTCGACCGGCAGTTTGACGTGCAGTTCGGTCAGGCAATGGATCGAAGGTCGCAGCAGGCCCCTCAACGTGCAGCGACTGGATAGATGCGCCGTATCACAGAACGGTTGGCGAGCCGGGTCAAGGGGTTGACTGCTGTCTTCTGAGGTCTGTTATCAACAAACCCGGCCCCCGCCCCTGCCGTCCGGCGGTTTTCCGGCGATGCGTTTGCGACTGCGGCAAAAAGTCTTTGGACAGCGGCAAAGACATGAGTTCTCCAAAAGACCGATCGTCCAATCCGCAAAGGGCCGACGAGACCGGTCGCGGCGGGTCGCAACACCATCGCGGCGAGTTCCAGTACGGTCGCCGAGGCTCGCCGACGACCCCGCCTTGCCGCGGTCACGAACACGCTGCTCTCACTGCCCGGATACAAACTCGGCAAACTTGCTCGTTCATCCGTGACGCTCGCGAAGCAGCGCGGGCTCGATACGATTTAGCTTTGCTTAAGACTTGCGAAACGGCTGCCTCGTCCCGGCACCCCCGGATTTTTTCGGAGCCTGACGATAACTACCCGTTCACCATGCCGACAATTCCCCAGGCTCGTTGGCCCAAATCGTTCAGGCCTCAAGTTCCCTTATACCATTGATGCTTAGTCATGGTGGTGCGGGAAGACTGTCACCACCACGCAGTTCAGGCATCCCTGCGCAAGAGTAGATCGTAAAGCGTATGAGTACCGCACGGACAGCAACGCCCGAACTGAAGCCTGAGCAGGCCGGGACACGCGCGCATACGCGCCAGAGCAGCCGGCTGTCGCCGGCGCTGCGCTGCATCACCAATCCGGACATCGTCGAGTGCAGGTCCGAAGACCTGCCTCGCAAGTGGGGCGAGAGCGGCAATGCGGTTCGCCGCGGCGTCGTGCGCTCAATGACGACACAGAAGTGACAAGGGGACGTTCGATATGAAGTGTGGGGGAAATCAGCCGGCGATGCGAACCGTTGCCGTGCGGGCCTTGCTGTTTACGGCCATCGCTGCGCTGACGCTTATTCCGGTGCTGACGCCTGTCATCGCGGCCGATTCGGAGTCTGTTACTCCGGCCACCGTTTCCGGCGGCGGATCGGCCAAGATGCGCTTTATCTCGCTCGGCATCGGCAAATCGATGGTCGTCGATCTGCCGCGCGACGTGAAGGATGTGCTGGTTGCCGATCCGAAGATTGCCAATGCTGTCGTCCGCTCTGCACATCGCGCCTATATCATCGGCTCTGCGGTCGGGCAGACCAACGTCGTGTTTTTCGATGCCGACGGCCAGCAGGTTGCGGCCTATGACATCGCGGTCACCCGTGATCTCAACGGCGTACGCGCCGCGCTGCGGCAGACGCTGCCGGGAATCAAGATCGACGGCGTGGGCGACGGTGTAATCCTGACCGGCTCGGTCTCGAGCCCGATCGAGGCCCAGCAGGCCGGCGATCTCGCCGCAAGACTGGTCGGCGGCGCCGACAAGGTCGTCAACTCCGTTACGGTCCGCGGTCGCGATCAGGTGATGTTGAAGGTTACGGTCGCGGAAGTGCGACGGGACATCATCAAACAGATGGGCATCGATCTCAGCGCCAGCATGAATGCCGGCAATACGATCGTGAGATTCAACAACAGCAACCCGTTCACCGCCAACAATGCGCCGCTCGTCCCCGGCAATGGCCTTTTGACACAGTTCGGCTCGACGCCGTCGGTCACAGCGACGCTTCGCGCGATGGAAAGCGCCGGCGTCGTGCGGACGCTCGCAGAGCCCAATCTGACAGCGATCTCCGGCGAGTCCGCGACATTTATCTCCGGCGGCGAGTTTCCCATTCCGACCGGCGTAACCTGCCAAACGACGACCTCAGGTGGCATCGGAAATTGCGTCCAAACGGTCAGCTACAAGAAATTCGGCATCTCGCTCAACTTCACGCCGGTCGTGCTGGCTGAGGGGCGGATCAGTCTGCGGGTGATGACCGAAGTTTCAGAAGTCTCGGCCGAAAACGCTTTGACTGGCGGTGTCGGCGGAACGACGATCCCCTCCATCAAGACGCGCCGCGCCGAGACCACGCTGGAAATTCCCTCGGGCGGCTCGATGGCGATGGCCGGTTTGATCCAGCAGCAGACCAAACAGGCTGTCAACGGACTGCCGGGCGTGGACCAGATACCTATCTTTGGCCAGCTGTTCCGGAGCCAGGACTTCATCAACAACGAGACCGAACTGATGGTTCTCGTCACGCCCTATGTGGTTCGCGCCGTTGCGCAGCAAGAGCTGTCACGTCCGGACGACGGGTTCGCGCCCTCCTCCGATTCCCAATCGGCACTGCTTGCCCGCATCAACCGTATCTACGGCGTCGCCGCCCGCGCTGAACCGGTTGGCGCCTACAACGGCAATTTTGGCTTCATCATTGACTGACATTGCACTTCCCGACCGATGCAAGACGAGGACACCACGATGACAAGTAGAACTCCGGTCGATCGCCTCAAGAACTTGCGCCTGCTCGGCGCGCTTGCAGGTCTTTCAATCGTGCTCGGCGCGTGCAATCAGACCACGGAGATCGTGACCGCCAGCGTTCCCAATGATTATCGCCAACGTCATCCGATCGCGGTGACCGAAGCCAACCGTTCGATGGTCGTGTTCGTCGGCCAAGGACGCGGCGGCCTGACGGCGCCGCAGCGCGCCGACGTCACCGGACTGGCGCAGACATGGGTCCGTGAAGGAACCGGCTCGATTGTCGCCGACGTGCCTGTCGATACGCCGAATGCGCGCGCCGCGGCGGCCGCATATCGGGAAATTCAGGGAGCGCTCATGGCGGGCGGCGTGCCTTCAAACGCCATCACCCTGCACCACTACCGTCCGAACGATCTTCGCGCGCTCCCGGCGATCCGCTTGAGCTATCCCCGGATTGCGGCGGTCGCCGGCCCCTGCGGCCTGTGGCCGGAGGATCTCGGGCCCAATCTGTATGACAGCGGATATAACGAAAACAAGCCGTACCATAATTTCGGCTGCGCCACCCAGCGCAACCTCGCGGCGATGATCGACAATCCGGCGGACCTCGAACAGCCGCGGACAGAGTCGCCCGCCTATACCGAGCGGCGTAACGCGGCGTTCCAGAAGTATCGCAAAGGCGAACCGACTACGACCAACTATCCCGAAGCCGACAAGGCCAAACTCAGCGACACAGGCAAATGATCAACGGCGACCGTCCAAATCACGAAGAACACTCAGACATCACGCCACCCGCCGACGATTATATCGCGCCGGCGCCTCGGGTATCCGTGCAGGCCTTCTGCGCGACCGTTGCGACCGCCGCCACGGCGCGCGCCGCGAGCGAAGACCGCCGCCTCGGCAAGGTCCATCTATCGGTTCACATGGGCGGCATCGCAGCCGCCATCGATACCTATCACACTGCGCCTACACCAAACGTGATCGTTCTGGAAACCGAAGCCGGTATCGACATCCTTGCTGGCCTCGATGAACTCGCGACCGTCTGCGATGCGGGAACACGTGTCGTCGTGATCGGCAGCGCCAACGATGTTGCGCCCTATCGCGAACTGGTGCGCCGCGGCGTCAACGACTACGTCATCGGGCCGGTCAAGCCGCTCGATATCGTACGCACGATCTGCAACCTGTTCGCGGCGACGGAGGATGTTCCGGTCGGCCGCATCATCGCCGTCGTCGGCGCCAAGGGCGGCGTCGGCGCGTCCACCGTCGCGCACAACGTGGCCTGGACGATCGCGCGCGACCTGGCGCTGGATTCCGTCGTGATCGATCTCGACCTCGCCTTCGGTACCGCCAGTCTCGACTACAATCAGGACCCGGTACAAGGAATTGCCAACGCAGTGTTCGCGGCGGATCGGCCCGACACCGCCTTCATGGAGCGCCTGCTGGCAAAGTGCAGCGACCGCCTCAGCCTGCTGGCCGCACCGGCTACGCTCGATCAGGTCTACGATTTCGGCGCGGACGCCTTCGACGCGATTTTCGATACGCTGCGCATGACGACGCCCTGCATCGTGCTCGACGTACCGCACCAATGGTCGGCTTGGACCAAACGTATCTTGATCGGCGCCGATGATATTCTGATCGTTGCCGAGCCCGACCTCGCCAATCTGCGCAACGCCAAGAACATGCTGAACATCCTGAAAGCGGCACGGCCCAACGACCGGCCGCCGCTCTATTGTCTCAACCAGGTCGGCATGCCCAAGCGCCCGGAGATCGAGCCGCGCGGCTTCACCAAGACCATCGAGACCCCGCCGATCGCGTCCATTCCGTTCGACTCGCGGATGTTCGGCACCGCCGCCAATAACGGCCAGATGATCGCGGAGATCGCCGCTAATCACCGCACCACCAAGATGTTCATGCAGATCGCGCAACGGCTGACGGGGCGCGAGACCAAGAAGCCGAAGGGCTCGTTCCTGTCGCCGCTCATCAGGAAGTTGCGGGTCGGCCGCGGCGCGGCATAAGCGCGCTGACGATTACACCGGTGACGGACTCCGTCGCCGGTTCATCCGCGCGCTAGTCAGAACGCCCAGCGGGCGCGATCGGCAGTTTTTCCACCTCCGCCCGCGCATTCTCTTTTTCTTTCCGCGACAATAGCCGCTTCAGATCGGCGACATTGGCGGCAGCCTCCTCGGGCGCCAGGTCGGCCTTCGCCACGGTTTCGGCCTCGGGCATGTGGCCCTCCAGGCCAAGCACCATGGCCAGATTGGCCCGCACGCGCGCATCGGTGGGCGCGCGGGTATTGGCGCGGCGCAACGTCTCCTCCGCCTTCGGCAGATCTTTGGACAGCACGTAAGACAGCCCGAGATTGGACAGCACCGACGGTTCTTCGGGCGCAATCTTCAGCGCGCTCGCATAATACTGTCGAGCTTCCTCAAATCGGCCGAGTTGATCGAGCGCTGTTCCCTGCACCGAGAGAATTCGCCAATCAGGATCGTCGGGCGTATGGGCGCGGCCGAGCACATCGAGCGCTTGCTGGAAATTGCCATTGTCCGCGAGCGCCCGGCCGTAGCCCGCCAGCAACGCCTTGTTGCTCGGAGAGCCGATCGTCGCCTGTTCGAGCACGGCAACGGCCTGCGCTTTCTGCCCTGTGGCGCGGAGCGCCTTGGCGTAACGCAACGTCGCGTCGGCGTCCTTCGGGTTCGCGCGAAAGCGCTCCTGGGTAAGCTCGACGTCGCGCCGTGGATCGGCGGTAACGCGACTGCTCGTCTCGGCTTTATCGCCGAGCGCCCCCGTGATGTCGGAGCCGTTAGTCTGGCAGCCGCAAAGCCCCAACGCCAGGATTGCGGACGTTGCCGTACACGCAAGAACCCGCGCAACGCGGAACGGATTGGACGATTTCTGGGACATGTACTGGACTCGCGACGGCGGCTGTCCAGGAATGTTCCCAGCTTAACCCTAAATTCAGGTTAAGCAGGCAGTCTCTTACCGTTCACACGCGGCCGAGAGTTGGATCTTTGTCTGCACTCAGCCGGCATTCGGGCGCGCCCCGGGACTATTGAGCCCGCCGTCCGACCTAATCGACGAACTGAGCGCCGAATTCGTGGCCGATCCGCCATGCCAGCCTGCATGCGCGCGGCCGGCCCGCCGAGAAGATGACGGTGAATTCGGAGGGAATTTCGGGATATTCGGCAATAATCTTCACGCCGCCATCCGACACGTCCGTGATCATACAGTCACGCGGCAATCCGCCGGTCCCAAACTGTATCTTCGCAAAGCTTCTGCATACACGACGTTCGCTTCTGCGGCGATTAGCTAACATGTCGACCCCTGACCTTACCCGGCAATGATCATCCGGCGTTCCATTCGATTTACAGAAGAATTATTTGAATCTGCCTAGCGGAATTGCTCGCATTCTATTCGTTGTTTTTGCGCTCGGTTTACCGGGAACCTTAGGCATTGCGCGAATTTGCCCCGACCGGTTGCGCCAAACGCTGGCATGCGCAGCGCGCCATCGCGGCCATTCCCGCGAATAAAGGGTTGATCTGCGGTCGTTTGGCGATAGCCTGACTTTTTGGCTCAATTTGTCGGAAACCACGAGCATGGGAACGATGGTTCTTCTCGATCTGATGGGCGGCGTGGCGCTGCTGTTGTGGGGCCTGCATATGGTCCACAGCGGAATTTTGCGCGCCTTCGGTCCCGACCTTCGTCTGTTGCTGGCGAAAGCGCTGAACAACCGCTTCACGGCGTTCGCGGCCGGCCTCGGCTTGACGGCGCTGCTCCAGAGCAGCACCGCGACCGCGCTGATCACGAGCTCGTTTACATCGGAAGGCCTCGTCAGCCTGGTGCCGGCGCTTGCGATCATGCTCGGCGCCAATGTCGGCACCACGCTGATCGTGCAGGTCCTGTCGTTCAATATCGCCGCCATCGCTCCGGTGCTGTTCATCATCGGCCTGGTCGCGTTCCGCAGCGGACCGCGCTCGCGCATCAAGGATGTCGGCCGCGTCTTTATCGGCCTCGGCCTGATGCTGCTGGCGTTGCATATCCTGCTGGACACGCTGGCGCCGGCGGAGAATGCGCCGGGCGTGCGTGTATTCATGAACGCCATCACCGGCGATCCCGTGCTCTGCATCCTGTTCGCGGCCGTCGTAACCTGGGTCGTGCATTCCAGCGTCGCCACCGTGCTGCTGGTGATGTCGTTGGCCTACGCTCATTTCATTTCGCCTCAGGCCGCGCTGGCGCTGGTGCTCGGCGCCAATCTCGGCAGCGCGATCAATCCGATTTTCGAAGGCGCCCGCCGCGACAACCCCGCGAGCTACCGCCTGCCGCTGGGCAACCTCGTCAACCGGCTGGCCGGCGTTGTCCTGGTTGCTCCATTCATGGGGCCGATCGCGGCGCATCTGCAGGCTTGGCAGCCGGATCTCGCCAAGGCGACGGCGCTATTCCACATTGCATTCAACGTCATGACCGCAGTGGTCTTCATCGGCCTGCTCGACGGTATCGCACGGCTTCTGAAAACGCTGCTGCCGAACCGCGTGCAGGAGACCGACCCGTCCCGGCCGCGCTATCTCGATGAAAGTGCACTGGAGACCCCCTCGCTCGCCCTGGCGGATGCCGCGCGAGAAACGCTGCACATGGGCGACCACGTCGAAATCATGCTGCGCAAGGTGATGGCGGCGATGATGACCAACGATCGCGCCCTGGTCGACCAGGTCTCGCGAATGGACAACAGCGTCGACAGCCTCGATGAAGCGATCAAGCTCTATGTGACAAAACTCACCCGCGGCAGCCTCGACGAGCGCGAGGGCAAACGGGCGATGGAGATCGTCTCCTTTGCCATCAATCTCGAGCACATCGGCGATATCATCGACAAGAATCTGAGCGAGCTTGCGACCAAAAAGATCAAGCGCCGGTTCCAGTTCTCGACTGAGGGCGCCGAAGAGCTTTCAGCATTCCACAAGCGCACGATGGATTCGTTACGGATCGCGTTCGGCGTCTTCATGTCCGGCGACGTCAACGAGGCGCGCAAGCTGCTGGCTGAGAAGGCGGCGCTGCGCAATACCGAGCTCGCGGCCACCGAGCGCCATCTGGACCGCTTGCGCGAGGGCCGCCCGGAGACCATCGAGACTACCTCGCTGCATCTCGACGTGCTGCGGGACCTCAGGCGCATCCACTCACACATCTGTTCGGTCGCCTACCCCGTGCTCGATGCCGCGGGTGAACTCGCCGCCTATCGCAATACGGAAGCAGATGTGGCCGCGCTGTCGGCGCCGGCAACGGGCCGCAACTAGCCCTAACGGTCCAGCGTCTTCGACCCCTTGCCGCGATTCTTCACGATCAGCATGATGTTGCGGATATAGATGATGGTCGCCAACGATTGACCGATGATGATGACGGGTTCGCGCTTGGCGATACCGTAGATCAGCGTCATCATCCCGCCGCCCATCGAGAAGAACCAGAACGCCATCGGAACCACGCTTTGTCCGGCGCGTTCGCTTGAAATCCACTGCACCAGAAAGCGCGCGGTGAACAGCAGTTGCGCGCCCAGGCCAAACGCCAGCCAGAAGTCGAACTTCGCGACGAAGACGTCGTAAAGGTAATCGCCGAGCGCTTGCCCATATTAAATCAGCATCAGTTCACCTCGGTCGCAACGGGCGTCGGCCTTTTGCGTCGGATCAGCCACCACACACCGGCCAGATCCATGATCCCGATCCATAGCCGGTCAAAGAAGCCATAATTGGACACGCCGGAATGGCGCGGCCGGTCGATCACGTCGACATAGGCGATGTCAAAACCTTCGCGGCGCACCAGCGCCGGCAGGAAGCGATGCAACCCGTCGAAATAAGGCATCGACAGGAACACCTCGCGCGGAAACGCCTTCAGGCCGCAGCCGGTATCGCGGGTGCCGTCATGCAAAATCCTCTTGCGCACGCCATTGGCAATCCGCGACTGCATTTTCTTGAACCCGGTGTCCTTGCGCCCTACCCGCTGGCCGGCGACGAGGCCGACGCGGCCATGGCCATTTTCGACCGCCGCAATCAAATCCGGCAAAAAGGCCGGATTGTTTTGCCCGTCACCGTCGAGCGTCGCCACGATGGCGCCGCGCGCGGCGCGGACGCCGCTACGCACAGCGGCCGATTGACCGGAAGATTTTTCGTGCCGGAGCTGCCGCAAATGATTGTGCTGCATCATCAGCGCCGCCAGCCGCTCCGCGGTGGCGTCGGTCGAGCCGTCATTGACGTAGATGATTTCATAAACCCAGCGGCCATCGAGCGCGCTTGTGATCTCGGCAATCAGCGGCGCGACATTGTCGGCCTCGTTGCGCACGGGCACAACGATGGAAACGGTCACTGCAGTCTGGTCGGAAGAAGCCAAATCGGCGCTCATTATTTGAGTGGGCTTGGTTGGAGTGGGCTCGAATGGGGCGGAACCGCGCTCATCCGGCGCTTCGCGGCGTTCGCTTATTATGGGGCGAATGCGCCCCGGGCAACCCTTTTGAGGCGTCCCGACGAGGGGCCAACCAGTGGCACAATCGTGCCGTCTTGGTGGATCGCAAAGCCCAGGCGGCGGGCCGCGAACCAGTAACGCACGAACATCGCACCGATCACGCCAATGAGCGCGCCTGCGACCACGTCGCTGGGGTGATGGGCCAGCAACACGAGACGGGTGGCCAAAATGATGAGCGCATAGACGATCATGGGGATTCGGGCCCTCGGCCAAACCGAAGACACCGCAAAGGCCAGCGCAAAGGCGGTGATCGAATGTCCGGAGGGAAAGCTGGAATAGGCTTGTGTTCCCGCAAAGTGCGCAAAGTGGAAGACATTGCCGTCGCCGCCGACAAACGGGCGGCCGCGGCCAACCGCCCATTTGATTACTTCGCCGACGAGAACGGACACCAGCACGGCGAAGAACATGAACTGCAGGCGCGTTCCCAGGCCCAGCAACAGGGATCGCTGTATCCCGCGCAACGCCGGTGAAATTATCGCAATCGCGATCAAGAGTGCGGCCAGCGTCCCCAGCACATATTCGTCCTTGCCGAAATCAGTGAGGATGCGCACCCACCAGAGCGACGCCGTCCCGCGCGGCGGCATCTGACCGATTTCCCATGCATCGAGCGCGTACATCAGCGCAATGATCGCGACGCCGACGACGCAAGACAGCCACAGCATGTGACGCGCGCCCCGGCGCGCCGCCTCGGCACGCCGCGAATGCGACGGCACGCGCACGAGCTGGGCCAGCGACAACCACGACAGCACCAGCAAGCGCCAAACATAATTATGGGATTCGATGACCGACGGCGCTGTCATCTTACTCCGTCCCTTCGGAACGGAAGATCGCGATCGAGACGGCCTTGCCCTGCGAGATATTATAGCCGTCAATCCGCGTGCCTACCTTGTAGCGCAGCCCGATCGCTTCGGCACGCTGGACAAAGCTGCGCTCCGAGCGCGATTCCACCAGCGCAAAGCGGCAAGTGCCCTGTCCGAGGAAATCCGCCGCACCGGATCCATCCGTCAGCAGCGTATCGGTCCCGGTCATGAATACGAGACTAGGCTCATGGAACCCCGCGGCGGCAGCCTTCGGCCCGACGCAGACCACATTGCGCAACGCGCGCGCGGCCTCGGCGCTTGGAAACAGCGTCGTCAGCGACGGCAGCACGACGCCATAGATACCTGCCGCCAGAAATGCGGCTGCGATCACGGCGTTCAGGAGCGAACCCTCGGCGCGGCTTTCCTCAAACAGCCACCAGGCGATCAGACCGAAGATCATCGCAACGGCAAGCAGCGGCCAAGCCGGAAATACAGGCTGATGCGTCAGCTTGATCGCGCCGACAATGGCGATGACGGAGCCGATCGCAGGGATCGCAAACCACCAGGCCGCCCCGCGCCTCAACCAGGACCGCGACAGCACGCGGCGTTCCAGTGCGCCGACGGCAAGGATCGCGATCGCCGGATAGAGCGGCAGCACGTAATGCGGCAGCTTGGTCAGCACCAGTTCGAAGACGATCCAGGACGGTATCAGCCACGCCAGCAGATATTGCGCGCCGGGTTCGCGCCGCGCCCGCCAGACCGCGGGAGCCGCCATCCCTGCCAGCGCCGCACCCGGCCAGAACGTCACCCAGAACAACAGCAGATAGAGCCCTGGCGGCGCGCCATGGGATTCCTGCGCAGCGAGCTTGCTCAGCATGTCGCCGCCGAGCGAATTGGCGAAAAATGCATCGCCGGCGCGCAGGAAGATCAGGATGAACCATGGCAGCACCAGCACCAGCATCCACATCAGGCCCCAAACCGGGCGCATGCGCCACAGCCAGACCGCCGAGCGGTCCAGGACCGCCAGCACGAGGATGGTCAGGCCGACGAACATCAGGATCAACGGCCCCTTCAGCAGGATGCCGCCGGCCAGCGCGGTCCAGAAGATCGCAGGCGAACTCCACGGCGGCTGCGCCGGATCCTCGCCGCGCTGCCACGACAGATAGACGCGTGCCATCGCGCCCATCGCGGCGACGACGGTGAGCAAGAGCAACGCATCGGTTTTTGCGAGCCGCGCCTCGGCCCCGAGCACGACGCAGCTACACATCATCAGTGCCGCCAACGCCGCGCCGCGCCGCGTCACAAAAGCAAGCGCCGCCCAATAGGTCAGCAACACGGCGCCGATCGCGCCGATCAGCGACGGTACGCGATAAAGCCAGATACGCAGTTGCGCCCGCGGCAGGCCGAGCTTCGAGGCACCCTCGACCACGGCGGACTGCAGCCAGTAGACCCCGACCGGTTTCTTGTAGCGGACGTCCTCCTGGAAGCGGATGTCGACGAAATCGCCGGTTTCGACCATCTGCTTGGTCGCCTGCGCGAACCGCGCCTCGTCCCGGTCGATCGCCGGAATGGAGAAGAAACCGGGCAGGAAGAATATCATTCCGCACAGCGTCAAAAAGACCATTGCGCGGAAATGACTTGCCGTCGCGAAGTCGAACGCCGCGACCAGCCTGCGGCTGGAATGCGCAGGTTTTACAGGCTGTTGGCCTGATCCAAAACGCCTGACCTGAACGGTTTCAACCATCTTGTTCGCATACGATGAAACCGCACTGCAAACAACACCAAGTTCCGCATACCCCCGTGGGCTTTCTCTGAAGTTTCAGAAGGGTTTCGCGTCACTGCACACGGATCACGACGGTATCGGCGGCGCCCGTCGCATCGATCACGGTCAGCCGCGTAAAGCCCGGACCGGGCGGATCGATCAGGCGTTGGCGGCGGCTGTCGATGTCGCCGACGGAGATGCCGTTCACGAGCATGGTCAGCGGCAGCACGCCGCCGGCGACCTTGACCGGCATCGCCGAGTTCCGCCCGTCGTTCGAGCGGTCGACATCGATCCGCGAACCGTTCAACGGAAATTGGATATGCGGCGCAGAATCGCTGCCGGTCCGCACCAGTTCGCCGACGGGACGGAAACGCCGCAACGGCAGCGGCAGTTTGGCGTTGCTCGCGAGCAGCGCGCCCTTCGGCGGCTTCGGCAACGGGCTAAGAAGTTTTCCGGTGCGGGCGAATGCATCGAACAGGATGGGTGCTGCGGCGGTGCGGCCGACCAGACCCGGCACCGGCGCGCCGTCGGGCCGTCCGACCCACACCCCGATCGTGATGCGGCCGTCAAAGCCGACCGACCAGGCATCGCGATAGCCGTAACTGGTACCGGTCTTGAACGCGATCTTGTTGTGCACGCCGTTTTCCGGCGGCGGCGTTCCGAGCAGAACATTGCCCACCTGCCACGCCGCGGCCTGGTCCATCAGCCGCATCGCCTCGCGGTCATCGCCGGCGCGCATGATCTCGCGTAACGGCTTGGTGGTGCCGAGCCGCGCGAACCCTGCATAGAGCTGCGCCAGATCCTGCAAGGTGACGCCGACGCCGCCCAGACCCATCGCAAGCCCCGGCGCTTCGTCCTTGGGCAGCACCAGATTGCCGCCGGCCTGTTTGAGCCGCGACGACAGCCGGCTGGCGCCGACGCGATCGAGCAGCACGATCGCAGGCACGTTCAGCGACAATTGCAGCGCCTTGCGCACCGGCACTGTGCCCTGAAAGGTCATGTCGAAATTTTCCGGCGCGTACGAGCCGAAGCGAATGGGCCGGTCGTCGATCAGGCTTTCGGGATGCACAAAACCATCCTCGAATGCGAGACCGTAGATGAACGGCTTCAGCGTCGACCCCGGCGAGCGCACTGCGCGGGTCATGTCGACCTGGCCCGCCCGCCGCTCGTCGAAATAATCCGCTGAGCCGACGCGCGCCAGCACGTCGCCGCTTTCGTTGTCGACGGCGATGATGCCGACCGAAATGTTCGGCCCCTGTGCCATCGCCCGGTCGCGCGCCAGCGCTTCCAGGGTCTTCTGCAGGCTCGAATCCAGCGTCAGTTGGATGACCGGCGCATCCTTCACCGTCGCGACCGCGGCGTCGGAAGAATGCGGCGCCAGGATTGGCATCGGCTTGCGCAGTTTCGGCACCGGCACCGCTTTGGCTTGCGCCGCGTCGTCCTGAGAGAGCACGCCATCTTCGACCATGCGGTCGAGCACGCGGTTGCGTGCGTCGTGCGCAGCTTGCGGATAACGATCGAGCCGCCGCCGCTCCGGCGATTGCGGCAGAGCCACCAGTAGCGCGGATTCCGCCAGCGACAGCCGCTTTGGCTCCTTGCCGAAATAAGCGATCGACGCCGCGCGCACGCCTTCGAGATTGCCGCCGAACGGCGCCAACGCCAGATACAGATCGAGGATTTGATCCTTGCTGAGCTGCCGCTCAATTTCGACCGCGCGCACCATCTGGCGCAGTTTGGCGGAGAGCGAGCGCTCGCGCCGTGGCTCCATCAGCCGCGCCAACTGCATCGTGATCGTCGAGCCGCCGGAGACGATGTGACCGTTGGTGACGAGCTGAAGCGCGGCACGGCCGAGCGCCAGCGGATCGACGCCGCCATGCTCGCGAAAGCGGCGGTCTTCATACGTCAGCAGCAATTTCAGATAACCGGGGTCGATCCCGGTTTTGGCATCGACCGGCAGGCGCCAGCGGCCGTCGGCCATCGCAAAGGCGCGCAGCAATTTGCCGTTGCGATCGACAATGGTGGTCGAGACTTTGCGCGCTTCTTCCAGCGGCAATGGCCCGAGTGAGACGATCCACGCTGCGAAGACGCCGGCCAGCGACGAAGCCGGTGGCAGCAGATATCGCCACCACCTTCCTGATCCGTCGCCAGCGCCCTTCGGGAGGCGCCGTCGCTATGGTCGTACCATCGCTCATTTCGCCGGGCGCACCTCAACCGTACCGGTGCCGGAACGGCCATAGCGCGAGGGGTTGTACATGTCCTCGACATAGGCCTGCGGCAGCACGTATTTGCCTGGGGATACCGCGCGCACGACATAGGCGACGGTGAACACTGCCTTGTCGTCGCTCTTGCGGTCGATGGCGGCCGTAAAGCGGTCGTCGCGGAACTCGGTATTCTCCGGTTCCTCGCCATCCTCGATCCAGTCCAGCGTGTTCTTGTCGCCGGACGAGACCAGATGCGGGTTGTCGATCTCGAGACCGGCCGGCAGATAATCGGCCACCATGATGTGCCCGTATTCCGGCTTGGCTTCAGTGATCTTCAGCACCACCGCGAAGCGGTCGTTCTGTTTGGCCTTGGTCACATCGGCCGGCTTGCCGTCGAGCGTGAAGTAATTGCGTTCGATCTTGAAGCCGTTCGAGGCCGCGGGCTCCGGCGTGATCGGCGAACCGGAAACCGAGACCACCGCCTGCACCGGTGCATCGCCGGTGTTGGTGATCTTGACCGGCTTGCCCGCCATCGCTTCCGCCTTGTAGCTACGATAGACCGCCGTTTTGACGGGCGAACCGTCGACATCAAGCGTCAACGTTTCCTTCGACAACGCGCGCGAGGCCAGCACCAGCCAGGCGTTTTCCTGTGTCGAGGTGTAGGGCGTAAGACCGCGGGCGACTTCGACCCGCTGAACCGCTTGCGTCAGCGTCGCCTTTGGCGCGTTGCCTTCGCTTGCCAGCGACACCAGTGCCGCCGCATCTCGCAGCGCCGAGCCGTAATCGACCCGGCCGAACTCGATCACGGGCTTTGGCGCCAGCGCATCGAGGGCTGCGCCATAGACCCGTTCCGCCCTCGCCTTGTCGCCGACCAGAGCCAGCGCCGCCGCCAATTGCGATTTCGCGATCGGCGTCGACAGATTGTTCAGCTTGGTATCGGCGAGGTAGCGCAGGTCGCCGATCGGCGCAGCGCCATTGCGCGCGAGCACATAGAGCCCGTAGGCCAGATCGCGGCCGCCGTCCTTTTCCGGCTCGTTGGCGTTGACCACGGAGTTGCGGATCCGGTCCAGCGCGTTCTTGAACAACACGTCCGGCACCGCAAATCCCTTTTCACGGGCGCGGGTTAGGAAGTCCGTAACATAAGCATCGAGCCAGGCATCATCGCCGCCCGCCGACCACAGCCCAAACGAGCCGTTCGAGCCCTGGCGCGCCAAGAGCCGGTCGATGGCATCCTTGATGCGCTGATCGACCGCTGTGTCCATCGCCAGATGGGCGCCCGCCGCGAGGTCGTTGACATAGAGCAGCGGCATTGCGCGGCTCGTGATCTGTTCCGAACAGCCGTGCGGATAACGATCCAGCGCCTTCAATATGGTCGCAGCATCGAGCGCCGTGGACAGGCTGACCGATAGCGATACGCTCCCCGTCCCGGACACCAGGTCGGAGAACATGTCCGACGTCAGCGTCAGGCTCTCGCCCTTCGCCAATGTCCGGATCGAGCGGCGGGCGAGAATCTGCGTCGCCGCCTTGACGTCGAGCGCGTAATGCCGCGCCAGCGTCAGCCCATTCGGCCCTTTGATGTCGACATCGAGATTGGCGGTGCCGGCGCCGCCGCCCTCGATGGCCAACGCCATCGAGGTCCGCTGCTTGGCAGCGAGCTTCACCGTGGTCGAGGGATTGCCGGTCACCTTCACCGGGCCCGTCGTCTTGACGCTGATGGTGTAATCGCCAGGCGCGCCCTCGACATTGTCGAGGTCGAAACTCATGGTGCCCTTGTCGCCGTTGAGCAGGAAGCGCGGCAGGGTCGCCGTCAGCACCACGGGATCGCGCACGGTAACATCGGTGGTGGCGCGGCCGAGTTTGGTCGAGGTCCACGCAACAGCCATTACCCGCGCGGTGCCGGCGAATTCCGGAATGTCGAAGCTGACCTCGGCGGTGCCGTCGGCACCCACCGTGACGATACCCGAATAGAGCGCCAGCGGTTTTTGCGTGGGCGGTGAACCCTGCAATTCGGCGCCGGCGGAATCGCCGCCGGTCTTGATCTGTCCGCGCGTGCCCTGCATGCCGTCGATCAATTGCCCGTAGAGGTCGCGGATTTCGGCGGTGAGCTGGCGCTGGCCGAGATAGTAATTGTCGGGCGCCGGCGGCTTGTAATTGGTCAGATTGAGAATGCCGACATCGACCGCGGCGACCACGATCTTGGCGTCCTCGCCGGGATTGAGCCCGCCGAGCTTGACCGGAATCTTCAAGCTCGTGCCGGGCCGGACCAGCGGCGGCGGGGTCAGATTGACCTGCAGCGTGCGAGCGTTCTTATCGATGCCGAACCATTTCAGCCCGATCGCGCGTCCGGGCATCCGCTGGGCTGCCGCATCGAGCGGGCGGCGCAAAGTCGCCAGCACATAAGCGCCGGTGCCCCAGTCCTTGCCGACGGTCAGCTTGACCTGCTGGGTGCCTTCCTTGACGTCCAAGGATTGCGTCGTAAGGAGGCGGTCGCCGAGCACGTTGACGGTCAGCTTACCGGCCGATCGCGCATTGACGGACACCGTTATGGTGTCACCGGAGATGTATTCCGGCTTGTCGATGGAAGTTTCCAGAAGATCCGGCGTATCGGCGCTGCCGTCGGAATACCAGCCGACATCGAACTGGACGGAGGTCACCGGGCCATCCGCTTCGGTCGATTTGACGTCGAGGCGGTAGCGGCCCGGCTGCGGCGCCAGGCTCACCCGCGCCGCCTTGTCGGCGGTCAGCGTCAGGTCGCCATCGGCCACGCGCGAGGTCGATTTGACCGGCTCATATTCCCAGGACGAATTCTGCCGATACCATTGATACCGCGACTCCATCTTCAGCAGTTCGTAGCGCAAGCCATCGCGCGGCAATTGCTTGCCGTCGGGCGCGACGAACACCACGTCGAATTCGGCCTTGTCGCCTTCCGCGACGCTCTTGTCGCCGAATAGCGGCTTGATGCCGATCAGGGCGGTCGCGGGCGCCACCGGCAGCACCAGCTTGCGCTCGACCGCGCGGCCGCCGGCCTCTGCCATACGGATAAAGAACTGGGCCTCCTGCGGACGAGTAGAGGACGGCGGTTTGGCCAGCGAGACCGGGAAGGTCGCGACGCCATTGGCGTCGGCCTCAGGCAGGTTCTCGATCGGCGTGCGTTCGTTGCTCGCGGTCTCTTCATCCGCCACGCCGAACTGGTAACCGGGATAGCCGGGCCGCCCCGAGGCGCTGGGGGCCACCAGCATGTCGCCTTCCAGTTGCAGGCCGGACGCCGGGGCGCCGTAAAGGAAGCGTCCATCGACCTTAAGTTCCACTGGAGCTTCAGCTTTGATCACCTTCTCTTTGCTGGAGAGCTCGAATTCGATCCGTTCCGGGATGTAATCCTCGACCATAAAGGTGGTTTCGCCGACCGAAGACCCCTTAGGATCGGTATACGCTTTCACCCGCCAAGTGCCCGTCGGGACTGCGGAATTGAGCGGAACGGTCATGCTCCGGCCGCCCGCGCCCTGGTCCGGCAGCGCGGCGCGGCGGAATTCGACGCCGTCGGGGCGCTCGATCACGAGCGTCAGCGGCCCGCCGGTCATGGCATTGCCCTGCCCGTCGCGCAGCAGCGCGGTGAGATAGACGGTCTCGTTGGAGCGGTAGACGCCACGCTCGGCATAGACGAAGGCATCCGCGCCTGCCGGCACCTCGCGCCCGGACACGCCGCGGTCGGTCAGGTCGAAGGCGCTGGTTTTCAGGCTGAGAAAGGCATAGTCCGCCTTCTCGCTCATGACCGTCAGCAAGGCCGGCGACAAGCCGCCCTCGCCGCGCGCCAGCCCCGCCTCGAACAGGACGTGACCGGACTCGTCGGTCTTGCGGGTCGCCAGAATCTCGTTGTTGCGCGCGACCAGTTTCACCTCGGCCTTGGCGACGGCTTCGGTGGACGCCAGCGAATTGACGAACACATGGATGCCGTCATTGCCGGAAAACGCGGTCAGGCCCATGTCGGAGACGATGAACCATTGCGTCGCCAGCGTGCCGTCCTCATCGCTGCCGGGGCTCTTTGCCGCCGCCGTCATGACGTAGACGCCCGGCTGCAGGTCGCCGAGCGCCTGATCGACCGGGAACGCGGTAATGACATCCTGGTTGAGTGTGGTCGCGGTCGCGAGTTCGCCGGACCAGACTTTCACGCCGCGCTCGTCGCCAAGATCGGTCAACTGATACCGGGACAGCGTCTTCTGGAAATCGCTGTCGATCACGGTGCTGATCAGGTTGCGGTCGCCGATCCGGAACACATTGATGTTCACTGCCGGCGTATTGACGCTGACCAGCGGAATGCCGCGCTGGCCGGTGCGCGGCAGCACATAGGCCCGTCCCGTAAAGCGCACGAACGGCTTGCGGTCGCGGACATAGATGTTGAATTCGGCTGATTTGGGCAGGGTCTCCTTGACTGTTGACGGCAGGCCCGCGCGCAGATTGACGTTGTAGCGTTCGCCGTGCTTCAGGCCGTCGACACAAAGCTGCTTGCCCTCGGCCGACAGCGCCGGCTTGTCGGTGCCGGCCAGCGCCAGATACGGCGCGAAATCGACCCGTTTGGCGAGGTCCTCGGAGAACTGGAAACAGGCCCGCGGCGATGCGCCATCAGAGTCGACGGTGTAATCCAAAAGCCTGAAACCGTGCTCGTCGCGCATCTTCTCATATTGGCCGCGCACCTCGGCGACCTCGCGCATATCGAGCGACATCCGTAAGCTATCCAGCGCCGGCCGCCAGAGTTTACGGTCCGACATCGCCCGGCCGAGCACGGCCAGCGCATCGGCCTCCTCGCCGGCGTTGCCCGCGCGCTGATAGGCGATATAGGCGGCGGTCGAAGCGCGCTCCAGCAGGAAGGTCTGCTCGCTTGAACTGGCCGAGCGGATCTGGAAAATCGTCTTGGCGAGCCGCAGCCAGTTGGCGCTGTCCTCCGGCGTCGTGGCAGCGATCTGGCCGAGGATCTGCAGGCCGGTCCGGTTGTCAGAACGCCTGAAGGCGGTATCGGCGTCGGTCCGCAACGTCGCGGTGGATTTGGTGACCGGCCCCGCCTCGCTCTTGATCTGGGCCTCCAGCTTCACGGCCGAATCGGCGAGATCGTCCCGTTTGAAGGCCTTGTCCGCGGCCAGCGCCGGCACCAGGCCAAGCGCCATCGTGGCGCAAACGACAGCGGCGCGAACCAAACCGATCATGATGGTGCTCCCTGCGCGGACGATCGCCGCGTAGCTGAAAAAGGCGCGAAAATGGTGACAGGCTGATGGCGGCGAATAAGGGCTTGCGAGAAAATCGCATGCGACATTGCCGAAACCGCTCCTTATGCCCGGCCGGCGGGGATTACCGGCACAGCTTTGCTGTTACGGGTGGCCCGGACGAAACGGTCCCCCGTCAGCCTTAGTCGCAAGCCGCGGGAAATCGGTTCGGTCCGGACTTGGCTCGGAAGCGGATTTTTCATATTGGCAGTGCTAGAAAGGCCGAACCGGAAGCTGGCCAGACGGTCCCATAGCTCAACTGGATAGAGTAACGGATTTCTACTCCGTGGGTTGCAGGTTCGAATCCTGCTGGGATCGCCACTAAAAATCGCTGCGACGCCCAATCGGCCAGCGATTTTCACACGTTTATTTGCGCAACGATGACCTGTTGCATGACAGCGCTCGTGCCCGGCGCCGAAGTCTCCCGGGTGGTAACTGCCTGGCCGGCCGGAAGCCATCCGCCGGCTGGTCGAGCTCGGGCTGAAGGCGAAGGGCAAATAACCAGTTGTTGGCCTATGCGGTGCAAAGATGCCAAGCTGGCTTGTCAAAACTCGGCGAGGGCGAAGACATGACTCAGGCGGATAATCAAACTGAGCTACTGACGTTGCGCTCGGAGCTGAATGAGCTAATCGCCCGAGCAAAATCCCGTGATACCGAATGGCGACGGCTCGGACGAATTGCGCAGGTGACCTGCATACTCGTTTCTGTGGTTGGCGCGGGATTGATGATCGCAAATGTCACGATCGAGAGATCCGGATCGAACTCAAATCTTCACGACCACCTCGTCATGATGGGCATTGCTTTTATTTTGGCGGGGCTCCCTCTCATGTTTATCGGCCAAGCTCTCAGCATCTCGCGTCGAAGTTGATGTTGCGCCGCTGCAGGTCACGAAGCTGCGGGGCAGAGGGCCGCAAACCTGGTGCAGCCCTTGGGTAAAAATAAACGAGCCGCAAGCTGTAGCGGCTTGCCGCTGGCGTCGTGGCTGCGCTTCAACAGTGCATGACACTCTAACTTTAGTTAGCCAGTGCAGCGCGATTTCCAATCTTCACGGCCAGCATCAGCAGCCCGCTACGTTGCACGCGAAAGCGTCAACTTGGCGCAATCTTATACATCGGACGCCGTTCATTTGATCATGTGGAGCGGTTTTGTTGGTTCCAATCGTGTTAAGTTCCCTGTCGCCATTTTCGGCGCCAAAGGGGGTTTTCATGCGATTTGCCAGCTTGTTTTCGTTCGCCGTTCTAAGCGTCGCTGCCCTTCCTGCCCAAGCACAGAATCTACCGGAGCACACGGTATTGGCATTTAACCTACCTGCTTGCCCGAAGGGTTGGGTCGAATACGCTCCCGCCGCCGGTGCATTCGTCGTCGGTGTTGGAGACTCCTACCTACTCGGACGAGTTGGCGTTGGACCGGCGAATATCACCGTATCCGATGCCAGTGGAAACTCCGCACCGAAGGGATCGAAAGTAGCGGGGCTGCTCTTCTGCGAGCGGAATGCCAATCGGCGATAGTCGAATTAGCCGTTGGTCGCCGGGGACCCACAAATACAGAGGCCGCCTTCGGGCGGCCTTTTTGTTTTGCGCGTTCTGCGCACCACAAGCCTAGCGGCTTGCCGCTGGCATCCCGGCTGCGCTTCAATAGGCCATGCCCGCCCTCACCCGCCGCCGATATCCAGAACGCCAAGACTGCTGGCACATCTATTTCGGCGACGTTCACGTTGGCACGATCGCGCGCCGTATTGGCCAGCCATACGACCAGGAAGCCTGGCAATGGCTGTGCGGCTTCTATCCGGGATCCGACCCGGACGAACAGCGCAGCGGCACAGCCGCCACCTTCGACCAGGCTCGCGCCGATTTCGAGGTGGCGTGGCAGGTCTTCTCGGCCCGTCGCTCGCCGGCCGACTATCAGGCATGGCGCGATCAGCGGGATTGGACAGCTCGGAAATACGCGATGTGGGAGCGCGGCGAGCGGCTCCCGTCTCAAGAGGTCAGCCGGTGAAGTACGCAACCAACCGCCCCTTCGCCGATCCAGAAAAAGCCGCGCGCAAGCTGCTCGAAATTGCCAACGAGACTGAAGCGGTCCAGGACGGCCGCATTCATATCGAGAATATCAACGGCCCATTTCTATTTCGCGACGGTGGCTCCCCCGCCGAATATGGTGCTGGCCTCGCCTATGCCATCGAAAGGGCTGGCTGTGGAAGCACGAGTCCGGCACCTATGTGAAGTTCACGCAGGCCGGCGCCGATCTGTTCGCCTGATGGCATGGTCCACCCCGTTCGATGATCCAATCCCGCTGCCGAATGCTCGGAAAAAAGTAGGTTTAGATTCTTCGAGAGGTTAGGATTTAGAGCGGCCCGCCGCGCTCACAGGAGATTCGACCATGACACGCCACATTGCCTTCGCGATTGCCCTCATAGGTATTGGAGCGTTCTTCAACTCACCGGCAACAGCAGCGATGGACGCGCTGCGATGTGAGGATCAAGCCGCAAATTGCGTGGGCAGATGTGCCAATCCGGGTGGTGGGACGAATGACAACAAATGCATGTCGCGCTGCGACAAGCGGGTAATCAAATGCCTGGTGCGCGCGCATAACGCTTACCCCCGGCTGTGGTAGGCGGTGAACAATGGGGTCCGAGGTAGTTGCCCTGGTCGACGCCGTTTGACGATCCGATTGTGCTCGAGGACGGTACGACACTTCGCACATTACGCGACGCCATCAAATATCTCGGCAAGGCCATCCTAAAGGCGAGCACGATCATGCGGCCACCATCATCGCCCAGGCTGCCGAAGGGCAAGATTTAGCAATGCACGCCCGTATCGCGACGCTACAGGCCATCAATCGGCGCAAGGAGCGGATGTTCACTGATCGCAAAGACCGTCATTGGGGCAAGCGGAAACTGAAGAGAGACCAATGACCGTTTTTCTATGTCGATAATGATTGTGAAGAGAAGCATTCACAACGTTGGATTTTGAGAAAGATGCCGTTCCAGTGTCGGATTGCTAACATAAGGATTCTGCTCGCCTATTGACGAAATCCACAGATTAAATTAGAGAAGATAACAAGTACAACATTTTTTTATTGACAGTGCCTTTTCGGTACTCCGACTCAGTCGCGATTTTGTAGCGACTATTAGAACTTCCAAAACAACTTGCTTAGCGACCTTTCAGAAAGGCGCAGCAATGCGTTTGCGCCTAACCATCACACTGACAGTCATGGAGGTGTACAATGTGGAGATCTAATTCAGGTCAAGTTAGGGAGAGGTGTTTCAGTTCTTTGCGCAATGTCCTGTTGGGTGCGATCACGATCTGCGGAGTGGGCGGATTAAGTACGCTGCCTGCTCAAGCGATTGTTTTCGATCTGACCTCCGATCACTGCACCGGCGGTTGTGGTACGGCGCCGTTTGGCACTGTGGACGTCACCCAGGTGGGGACGGGTGTGCATATCGTGGTAGATCTAACTAATGCCGTTGGATGGGCGAAGACCGGCGCGGCGGACGACCAAGCATTCAAGTTCAACGCTACCGGAGTTGTGCTAGGCGACATCACCGTCGTGCAGACGTTTGCAGGACAAACGTTGGCCGCCCAAACCGGGGCCTTCAACGGAGACGGCACAGGAAACTTCAGTTTCGGGATCGCCTGCACGACCTGCGGGGGCGGGACTTCTACGGTCGTCAGCAGCAACATCGACTTCACCATTGCGAATGCGACGATTGCTGATGTGACCGCAGTGAATAACCTTGGGAACATCTTCGTTGCCGACGTATTGGGCTCAAATGGAAACACTGGGCCGGTAGATGCTAGTGTGGCATCTGCCATTCCCGAACCCTCCACATGGGCAATGATGATCCTTGGCTTCTTTGGGGTCGGCTTCATGGCTTATCGCCGGAAGGGCCAGGCCACCTTGCGGCTCGTCTGATACGAACCACAGATTTTAGTCTGGGAAGGGTCGCCGGAGGGCGGCCCTTTTTCTTCCTGAATGACTGCGTTCAATCCAATGAAGCTAGTTCCGCAGGCTGCATTATGCGGGAGCGTAACAATGACGCGGATCTCATTTGAGGCAATGTCTCTGGACGATCTTTGGAACCTCCACGAGCGGGTCGTATCAATTCTAGAGAAAAGGCTCGATCACGAGCGACAGAAGCGTGAACATCAGCTCAAGGAGCTTGGCCGCAAGTTCGGTGGGGCACCTTCCGCTACGAGGGAACGCCGACCGTATCCGAAGGTCCCGCAGAAGTTTTGTAATCCGGCACATCCATCGCAGACGTGGTCAGGCAGAGGTAGGCAGCCTCGCTGGGTCAAAACGTTGATGGCCAGCGGCGCAAGCCTCGAGGACGTGCGTATTGACACTGCCAAATCAATCCAAGATTGGCTCGAGCGCGCCGGCAGGTAGCACCGATTTATCTGGGCCGCCTCCTCACCGGGGCGGTTTTTGCTTGGGCGTCTTTGACTGGAATGCCCACAGTATCGTGGGCGCAAGCTTCAGCGCTCGCAGCCAGATCACCAGATACCGCCTTCGGGCGGTCTTTTTTTCCCTGCGTTCTGAGCACCACAAGCTCTAGCGGCTTACCGCTGGCGTCCCGGCTGCGCTTCAATAGCCTATGCGCCAGCAGAAAATCACTCCGGTAAAATGCGATCCGCCAACGGTCCCACACGAATACACTGAATGTTGACTTCCCCCGATCCTGCCCTGGGACGATGCTGGGTGATAGCAGCCATAAAGACTGTCTCCCTAGCTAGGAGCTAATCTGATGCGCCATTTTTCAACCATCGTTTCTGTTGTTGCCCTGCTCGTAGCCGCCGGATCAAATTCAGCCGTCGCTCAGGACTACCCTTGGTGCCTACAGGGAAAAGACTGGGGCTATCCAGGCCTGTGCCACTTCTCGACCTACAACCAATGCCTAGCAACCGCATCCGGCACTTTCTCGTATTGTGGGACTAACCCGCTCTTCGCCTTTGCCTACCAGCGGCGAAGCTATCGGCGGGGAGTTCAGGATTCCCATTTCTACCGATGACTTGTTTGCCTGATGGCTAGGCGTCATTCGAAGCTTCTGAGTCAGCGAACGCGCCGCCAACGGGTGGTTCGAGGACAACGCCCCTGAAGGCGTCGCGTTTGAATATGAGGTGATGGAGTAACAGAGACCGCTCGATCACGGTCTCTTATTCGGTTCGAGGCCGTCTTGCAGCGGCGGCAAGCGCAAAAAAATTGTCAAAAAACATTGAATTATTGCGGAATAACGAACCTCCGATGTTGTTGGCACAATCGGGACGGGAACCGTGCTTTGCTCAAACCGATACGGTGGGAGAGTTGTCATGCACAGATTTTACCCAAGCTCGCTACTCCAACTCTTAATTCTCTCGGCGACGCTAGGCAGCGTTACAGCCCGAGCCGACTACGTCCAAACTAATCTCGTGTCGGATATACCTGGATTTGCGTCTATCACGGACCTTAGCTTGAAGAACCCGTGGGGTGTTTCGCACAGTGCCACAAGTCCATTTTGGATATCGGATCAGGGAACTAATGTATCGACCCTCTACACCGTTGCTGGTGGAACCGTAAGCAAAAACGGGCTGACTGTTGCTATTCCTACTACAGGTAGCGGACCACCGAGGGTCCCACCGGCCAGGTCAACAACCCATTTACTTCGGCGCCAAATTCGTCGTTCATGGTTGGGTAGCTGCACCGGCAAATTTCATCTTTGCGAATCTGAATGGGACGATTTCAGCCTGGAACAGTAGCGCCGGTACGACTGCGGTAGTCGAAGCCACGACACCGGTGCCGTTTACACCGGACTGGCCATCTCCGGGAACACTCCTGCTACGGCGACTCTTTACGCAGCGAATGGTGCGCAGAACCGGATCGACGCTTTCAATGGTTCGTTCAATCCCACCTCCACAACAGGAGGCTTTGTTAATTCAGTCCTTCCCGCAGGATTGGTTCCCTTCAATGTTCAAACTATCAATGGAAATGTCTACGTGACTTATGCGCCTGCGGGTCGCCCGGCCCAGATTTCCGCGACAGCCGGCATGGGCGCAGTCGCAGTATTCGATACGAATGGCAACTTGATCAATCAGCTTATAACTGGAGGCCGCCTTGCGTCGCCTTGGGGTGTCGCCCTCGCCCCGTCGGGTTTCGGCCAATTCGGCGGCGACTTACTTGTCGGCAATTTCAGCTTTGCTGCCAGCGAAATTAACGCATACGACCCGAGCACCGGCGCTTGGATCGGCACCATCCCAATTGACACAGGCGCGAACACCCCGGGCGGCCTTTGGGCGCTCATTTTCGGCAACGGGGGCAATGGTGGCGACCCCAATACACTTTACTTCACTGATGGCGTAAACGGCGAGAGCAACGGTCTCTTCGGTTCGATCACCGCAGTCCCCGAGCCCTCTACTTGGGCGATGATAATCCTTGGCTTCGCTGGCGTCGGCTTCATGGCCTATCGCCGCCGTAATCAGAGCTGCGTCGCTTCGCACCGCCTGACCGATCGATCGACTTGTGACGGAGAGAGACCGCCTTCGGGCGGTCTTTTTGTGTGTGTGCTCTCCCCCATTACTAACGGGTTGGATGGAGTGCCTATTCCTCACCATTGCTTTGAGCTAACGTTCGGCTTTTCAGTAAATAGCGTTGGAGAAGTAGTCATGTTGGATCATGAATTTAAGAAGCAACGCGCGCGAACCGTGCGCGAATTGGCGGACAAGGCGGTCGATCCCTTCATCAAGAAGCGCCTTCAAGACTTGGCTGCGCGATACGAAGACGACGGTCTCAAGCCTCCGACCAAGCTAACGCCCATTGATGTCGAGTTCGCAAACCGCGGTACCGGGGCCCGAGCGATAAGCTCGATAACAGACGGCACTACGCCGGCTCGTAGAGCTGGGGCTGAAGGCAAAGCGGAAATTACGGCGGATAGCAGACCGACTCCGGTAAAAGAAGTGACCGCCACCATCAATGGCGCCATGCATTATGGAGCATATTTCGTTAAACAATCGACTGTTTACGTGAAGTCATCGCATGGAATCAAGTCGAGGGTGGTTAGAGAGTCGTCGCCCGAGGATATCGCAAAGCGGCTACTTTCAGAGCTAGTAGGTCAAAAACCATCCGGCGGTTCGTCAAGTTAGGCCGCTTTTTGCTGGGTAGTTTCGAATGTGCTGTTCGATCGCCTCTGACGCTGTGAACGATACTGAGCGCACGCTCATGGGTTCGCGGGGATTGGCTTCATGGTTTATTGCAATCAGACGGCAGCGCCGTTGCATCCCCACGCTCAAGGACCGCCGCGATGGCATCGTCAACCCGTTCGAGCCAAACGAACTCCAGCTTGTTGCGCGCTCCAAGAGGAATCTCGTCGAAGTCACGGCGATTCCGCGCGGGCAGCATTACTCGGGTCAAGCCCGCGGCTGCCGCCGCGACAACTTTTTCTTTGATGCCACCGACCGGAAGCACCAGACCTCTCAACGAAATTTCACCGGTCATGGCCGTGTCGCTTCTGACAGTGCGATCTGTCAGCAGGGAGGTGAGCGCCGTGAACATGGCGACGCCCGCGCTCGGCCCGTCTTTTGGCGTAGCGCCGGCCGGGACGTGGACATGGATGTCGTTCTTTTCGAAGATCGCGGGATCGATACCTAGCTGGACGGCGCGGCTTTTCACCAAGGTCAGCGCCGCCTGAACACTCTCGCGCATCACTTCGCCGAGTTGGCCGGTCAGGATCAGCGATCCTCTTCCAGGCGTACGCGAGGCCTCGATGAAAAGGATGTCGCCACCGACTGGTGTCCAGGCCAAGCCAGTAGCCACCCCGGGAATGCTTGTGCGCATGGCAATTTCACTTTCGAAGCGAGGCTGGCCAAGGATCGTCGTGACTTCCTCCGCGGTGAGCCCGACCCGATCCTTGCTGCCGTCAGCGATCTGGACGGCCACGTGGCGGAAGGTCTTCCCGATCTCACGCTCCAGATTTCGAACACCGGCCTCCCTTGTATATCCTTTGATGATGAGCCGAAGCGCCTGGGCGTCGATCTCAACCTGATCCGCCGTCAGGCCATTGGCCTCAAGCTGGCGGCGCACGAGATAGCGCTGCGCGATCTCCAGCTTCTCGTCTTCGGTGTAACCGGCCAGGCTGATGACTTCCATCCGGTCCAGCAATGGACCGGGTACGGTGTCGAGCATATTCGCGGTGGCAATGAACACGACCCGGGACAGATCGAAAGGCACCCCAAGATAATTATCGCGAAAGGTCGCGTTCTGCTCGGGATCGAGTACTTCAAGCATGGCTGCCGAAGGGTCTCCCTGAACGCCGCGTCCCAGCTTGTCGAGCTCGTCCAGCATCATGACGCAATTGCGCGCTCCGGCCTTTTTGATTGCCTGAATGATATTGCCCGGCAAAGCGCCGATATAGGTGCGCCTATGCCCGCGAATTTCTGCTTCATCGTGAACACCGCCGAGACTGACCCTCACGAACTGGCGCCCCATCGCTCGCGCGATGGATTGCCCCAATGACGTCTTGCCGACACCTGGTGGGCCGACGAAACAGAGTATCGGCGCCTTGCCTTCCGGCGCCAGCTTGCGGACCGCTAGATACTCGATGATGCGGCTCTTGATCTTCTCAAGACCATAGTGGTCCTCGTCAAGAATGCCCCTTGCCTCGCCGATGTTGATCGGCTTCTCTTCTGGCAAACTCCAGGGTAGTTCGGTCAGCCAGTCGACATAGCTTCGGACTATTCCTGCTTCGGCGGCACCCTCCGGCATTCGCTCGTAGCGCCTAACTTCGCGTCGCGCCTGGCTTTCTACTTCGGCCGGCATCTTCGCCCTGGCGATGGCTTCATTCAATTCTGCGACTTCCTGCGCTTTGCCGTCACCTTCTCCGAGCTGGCGCTGAATAGTCGCCATCTGTTCACGAAGGATCGCTTCGCGTTGACGGCCGTCAAAAGTCGCCTTGGTTTGCTGTCCAATCTCGTTACTGAGCCGAAGCACTTCGATGCGTTCAGCTAGATGCCGCGAAACCTTTTCCACGCGAAGCGCAACATCGACCGTCTCGAGGATCTCCTGCTTTTCCTGCGGCTTTATGTCCATGTACGACGTCGCAAGGTCGGCGAGCGCAGCCGGCGAGGTGGTACTCTGCAGGATCGCAATCAACTCCTGCGGAGGCTGCGGTAGCAATTCAGTGGCTTCGATGGCTTGCCGTTGCAGATTCAAAAAGCGGGCCTCGATCTCCGGCGAATTCGTAGTTGGCTCCGGAATATTGAGAACGCGAGCTGCTGGAAACGGCGTGCCCGGAAGGAAATCGAGCACTCTGATGCGTTGTATACCCTGGCAGACGATGTGGTGGCTATCATCGGGCCCTGTGAGGTAGCGGACGATGTTGGCCGCGGTACCGATACGATGGAGGTCGTCAAGAGCCGGTTCGTTCAGTTCCGCGTCGCGTTGAAGAAGAATGCCAATCTGACGCTGCTCGCGTACAGCCTGCTGTGCGGCAGCGATAGCCTGCGGCCGTCCTAATGTGATTGGAGCAATCATGCCGGGGAATAGAACAGTGTTCCGTACAGCAATGATGATAAGCGCGTCGGCAGGAATCGAGACCAATTGAGCGGCGGATGACTCGGACGCATCGCCGATGGTCCCTGCCTGATCGACCGATGCCATGAAGCTTCTCCTTAGTCCGACTTGGTTAGGCGCAGACCGATGCAGCCGTAGTTAGCGAAGCGGCTAACCTTGTAGCGGCCGAGCGGCAGCTGAATGCGCCGCTCGAACCGTCCCTGCGGCAATTCCATTCGCAGAATCCGCGCGTTCCTGAGTTCGGGCGGCAGCACGCGCCGTCCGCTGACAACGAGCACTCCCTCGTCGATCACAGCTTCGACATCATCGGGGTCGACCCCTGGAAGGGCAATCAGTATCAAAACTTCGCGATCTGTCTCCAGCACGTCCATGGGCGGTTCCCAACATGGCTCGCTTGTGCCGACCAAGGGTCGCAGTTTTAGAAATTGCTGGTGCAGCCGCTCCGCTCGGGCAAGGGTTCCAATGGCATCAGACAGCATCCAATCTATGGGATCTTTCGTCGACATATCATTCTCCAGCCCAGTGGATGTTTAGAAACTATCCTAGTTTCGCATCTATTCAACGTCGGCCGAGAAAAACAGCTTGCAGTGGCTTGGAGGCGGCTTCTTACGGTGCGCACTCTATGCGGTGCACGAAAGTTGCCCAGATTTATCGAAAGACCGGCAGCCTGCGCGCTGTTCAACTTCTCCTCGGTCATACGAAGCTTGAGAGTACCGTCCGATATCTCGGGATTGAAATGGACGACGCTCTGAACATGGCTGAACAAATCGAGCTTTAATCACCCGTCACCGGCGTCACGCCGGTGGTTCCTTCGCGCCGTAGGCGCCTGCACGTACGCCCGTTCGCTGGCGATGACATCGGAGTCGCAACGCCAGTACGCTTCAGACTCTCACGTGTTCGCGTAAGGCCTGATGATCTCTTCGCCGAAGCGGGCCAGCGTCGTTTCGAGATCAGGCAGGAATGCCGTCACTGGCAACGCAAGGCGGCTCGCGCCCCGCGCGATACGCTCCTCGACGGCCGCGCGCGGGTCAGAGCCCGAATTCGGCAACGCACCGGGACAGCCGAGGATCAATTCTACCATCGCCGGATCGCGGCCGGCCTGCTCGGCCGAACGGCGCACGACGTCGAGCAACGGCATGGTGTCGACCTGGGCGCCGATCGAGGGGAAAAAGCCGTCGCCCAGGCGGCCGGCGCGGCGGGCGGCCGCTTCCGAGTGGCCACCGATGACGATCGGCACCGATTTCGCGACCGGCTTCGGATTGCAGCTGACCTTGTCGAAATTCACAAACTCGCCCGTGAAGCTGGCACCGTCGCTGGCCCATAACGCGCGCATGGCCGCAACATACTCATCGGCGCGCTTGCCGCGACGCTCGAAAGGAATGGCGAGCGCTTCGAACTCCTCCTTTAGCCAACCCGACCCCGATGCCAAGTTCGATCCGGCCGCCGCTGAGATAGTCGAGCGTGGCGACCTCCTTGGCCAGCACCAGCGGGTTGCGTTGCGGCAGGATCATCACGGCGGTCATGAAGCGCAGCCGCGTGGTGGCGGCGGCGACCCACGTCAGCCAGATCAGCGGATCGGGAAAGTTCACCGACGGACCGCCCGGTAATCGGCCGCCCGGCGCATACGGATAGACGCTCGTGTAATTGTCGGGAACCACGACGTGTTCGACAGCAAATACCGAGTCGAAGCCGGCCGCTTCCGCCAGCCGCACCAGACGCCGGGCGCCTTCAGGGTCGGAGAAGGCGAAGTTGCCGAAGTGCAGGGCGAATTTCATGGCGGCGGCACCTTCCCGGATCGAGCGGCGCGTTCGATCGGCGCCTTCCAAACGCTATCATGGCACAGGGCGAGGGCATCGGGGAGCCGCTGTTCGTGGCAGCATTCATGCCCCCACCGACACTGTTCAAGCGACCCGGCGCTTCGTATCTTTCCGGCCAGGGAGGACATAACGATGAAGCTTGGTCTGGCAATCGGCTATTCGGGCGCACATCTGGAGGTGCCGGTCGCACTTGTGCAGCGGGCGGAAGAGCTGGGTTACGACTCGGTCTGGTCGGCCGAAGCCTATGGCTCCGACGCGATCACGCCGCTCGCGTTTCTCGCCGCCAGGACCAACCGCATCAAGCTCGGCACCGGCATCATGCAACTGGCCGCGCGAACGCCGGCCAACGCCGCCATGTCGGCCGCCAGCATTGACGCAATGTCCGGCGGCGGCCGCTTCATCGCAGGCCTGGGTGTCTCGGGACCGCAGATCGTCGAGGGCTGGTACGGCCAGCCGTGGGGCAAGCCCTATTATCGGGTCAAGGACTACGTCGCGATCATGCGCAAGATCTTCAAGCGCGAAAGCCCCGTGACGCACGAAGGCCGCGAGATCAGCCTGCCCTACAAGGGCGAGGGCTCCGCCGGCCTCGCCAAGCCGCTGAAGTCGATCCTGCACATGAACCCCGACATCCCGATCTATCTCGCGACTGGCGGCGAGGCGATGGTCAAGCTGACGGCCGAGATCGCCGACGGCTGGCTGCCAATGGGTTTCGTGCCGGGCGCCATGGAGGAGTACGGCCCGTGGCTGGAGGAAGGCTTCCGCCGCGCCGGCAACGGCAAGAGCATGAAGGATTTCACCATCCAGGCCTCCGTCCATGTCGAGGTCGACAACGACGTCAAAGGAGCGCTGACGCGCCTCAAGCCGGAGGTGGCGCTCTACGTGGGCGGCATGGGTCATCGGACCAAAAACTTTCACAACGACATCATGGTCCGTCGCGGCTTCGGCGACGCCGCCAAGCGCATCCAGGAACTCTACCTCGCGGGCCACAAGGACGAAGCCATCGCCAGCGTGCCCGACGAGTGGGTCGATCTGAAATCGCTGGTCGGCCCACCGGCGCGCATCCGCGAACGCTACCGCGCCTGGGAGGACAGCGGCGCGGATTCGCTCAGCGTGCGATCGCGCCAGCCCGAGGCCATCGAGGTGATGGCCAAGGCCGCGCGGCTGAACTGAGGTCCCAACCAGCGGAAAACAAACGTCATGCGTCCACCCCTTCGCGTCGGCACCGTCTACGATTTCCGCAACACGCCGGAATCGGGCATGGACATGCCGAGCCTGTACGCCGCGATCATGGACCAGGTGGTCATGCTCGACGGGCTCGGACTCGATCTCGTGTGGTTCACCGAGCATCACTTCCTCGATGACGGCTACCTGCCCTCGTGGGTGCCGATGGCGGGCGCGATCGCCGCGCGTACCAAACATGTGCGGCTATCGAGCGACGTCTGCCTGCTGCCGTTCAACCATCCGGTGCGGCTGGCCGAGGACCTCGCGGTACTCGACAATATCAGCAATGGCCGCATCGAGGTCGGCGTCGGCATGGGCTACGCGCCGCACGAGTTCCGCGGCTTCGGTCTGCCCGTCTCGCGCCGCGTGTCGCTGACGGACGAAGGCATCGAGGTGCTGCGCCATTGCTTCACCGGCGAGAAGTTCAGTTTCCATGGCAAGCGCTACGATTTCGACGACGTGGTGATCAGGCCGCGCTACGTGCAACCGGGTGGCCCGCCGCTCTGGATCGCTGCGATGTCGGAGGCCGGCGCGCAGCGCGCGGCACGCAATGACAGCAACTTCCTGCCGCAGGGCGCGCGGTCAATGGTGCTCGATCCGTGGCGCGCGACGCTGAAGGCGTCGGGCCGCAACCCCGACAGCTATCGCGTCGGCATCATCCGCTCCTGCCTCGTGACCGACGACGCCGAGCGCGACTGGCCGGCCGTGCGCGCCGCCGAGCGCTATCGCGGCCAGGTCTATCGCAGCTTCAACAAGGACGAGAGCGCCGCCGGCGGCGTTTCGGGCAACACGCGGGAAGCCAGCATCCCGCAGACATGGGTGGTCGGCAACGTCGAGCACTGTGTGAAGGAGCTGACATCCTTCGTGCGCGAATACGGCATCACCGACCTCGTCACCTGGGCGGTGCCGCCGGGCATGCGGCCGGAACAGATGAACGGCAGTCTCGAACGCTTCGTGCGCGACGTGGCGCCCCGCGTCAAAGCCGCAGCCGCGGCGGCCTAGGAAAGACGGCGCATGGGTGTCGGGATCGGACTGGGCTGTGCGGAGTTTCCGTTTTCCGGCGCGGCGGCGTACTGGCGCTGGATCGACATGTGTGAGGCCGGAGGCGTGGATTCGATCTGGCAGACCGACCGGATCGTCGGCCGTCAGCCGTTCCTTGAATCGATGACCACGATGGCGGCCTTGGCCGGGCGCACGCGGCGCATGCGGTTCGGCATGAACGTCGTGTCGCTGGCGTTCCGCGACCCCGTGCTGCTGGCCAAGCAGTGCGCCACCATCGACATGCTGTCCGACGGCCGCCTGCTGCCCGCTTTCGGCATTGGCAGCCCGCTGGCGCCCGAATGGCAGGCGCTCGGCATGGACACCAAGACGCGCGGTCGCAAGACCGACGAGTGCCTCGATATCATCCGCCGCCTGTGGCGAGAGGAGTCGGTCGACTTCAGCGGCGCCTTCTACCAGCTGAAGGGCGTCACCATCGCGCCGAAGCCCGTGCAGCCCGATCTGCCGATGTGGATCGGCGGCTCGACTGACGCCGCGATCCGGCGCACTGCGCGCATCGGCACCGGCTGGCAGGCCGGCGGCGACCCGCCGGCCGAGGCCGGTCGCGTCGTGGCCGCGATCAAGGCCGCCGCCAGCGAAGCCGGCCGATCCATCGACGAAGATCATTATGGCGCCGGCTTCGCGTTCCACTTCGGCAGCCGGGACGCGCCCGGTGTCGGCAGGGCGATGGATGCCTACGCCAAACGCACCGGGCGTGACGCCACGCACGCGTTCGCGATCGGCGACGCCGACACGATCCTCGCGCGCGTCGCCGAATATGTCGACGCCGGCGTGTCGAAGTTCATTTTGCGGCCACTCGGCGGCGATGACGACGCACATTCTGGCCCAGACCCGTCTGCTAATCGAGCAAGTGCTGCCGCGCGCGGAGACGCGCTGGCCGAAACGTCCAAAGACGAGCGATAGATAACGACACGAAAACCATCGCTGGCCAATTGGTCCGCGAGCAACAACACAAGGGAGAGAACGATGCGCATCGGCGGGGCCATGTTTTTCACCGACTACTCGATGTCGCCGACCGAACTTGCGCGGGCGCTGGAGGAGCGCGGCTTCGATTCGCTCTGGGTGCCCGAACACTCCCACATTCCGTTGACGCGCAAGTCGCCCTTCCCCAGCGGCGGCGATCTGCCGAAGAAATATTACGACGTGATGGACCCGTTCGTGGTGCTGGGTGCGGCCGCGGCGGTGACCAAAACGCTGCTGCTCGGCACCGGCATTTGCCTGATCGCTCAGCGCGACCCGATCCAGACCGCCAAGCAGGTCGCTTCGATCGACCAGGTCTCGGGCGGCCGTTTCCTGTTCGGCATCGGCAACGGCTGGAACGAGGACGAGATGGCCAACCACGGCACCGCTTTCGCGAGCCGCCACAAGCTGGCGCGCGAGCGTGTCGAGGCGATGAAGGCGATCTGGACCAAGTCAAAGGCCGAGTATCATGGCGAGTTCGTGAACTTCGACCCGATGATGACCTGGCCGAAGCCGGTCCAGAAACCGCATCCGCCGATCCTCGTCGGCGGCGCCTTCCCGTACGGCGCGCGGCGTGCCTTGCGCTACGGCAATGGCTGGATGCCCCACCGCACGCGCAGCCAGTACGCGGACGTGCAGGCCCTGCTGCCGAAATTCCGCGAGATGGCAGCCGAGGCGGGCCGCGATCCCGCGTCGGTACCGATCACGATCTGGGGCGCCAAGGAGAACCTCGACCTGCTCAAGCGCGACCGCGACGACGGCGTCTCACGCCTGGTCGTCAGCCTCGATTCCGGCAAGGCCGATACGATCCTGCCGGAACTCGACCGCTGGGCGACGTTGATCCGCCAGCTCGGCAGCTGAACCTAGACGAGCGGCAAGACCTCGGCCCTGAATTTCTGCATGCCTGCGAGGACTTCGTCGGCTGTCGAACCGCCGAATCCGAAATCGATGCTGCCGACACCCATGTCGCGCAGCGCCCGGATATCGGCGGCGACGAGCGCCGGCGGACCGGCGAACAGGCGATGTTCGCCATCACTGGCCTGTGGTGGCGCGGTCTCGCCGAACACCGTGACGCGCAAGCTCAGGCCGACCGCCTTGGGATCGCGCCCCGCTTCCGCGGTCATCTTGCGCAGGCGCGCCGCCTGGGTCTTGAAACGCGTCAGGCTATCGAGCGGATTCTGCGGGTTGGTCCCGATCGGATACCAGGCATCGCCGATGCGGGCAGCCCGCCGCAGCGCCGGACCGCTCTCGCCTCCGACCCAGATCGGCGGATGCGGCTTCTGCACGGGCTTCGGGTCGAAACCGATATTGGCGAATCGGACATGCTTGCCGTCGAACTTCGGCGCATCCTTCGTCCAGAGTTCGACGAAGGCGCGCACATATTCGTCGGTCACAGTTCCACGCGCATCGAAATCCGGCGCGTCGATGGCCTCGAACTCCTCGCGCATCCAGCCCGCACCGATACCCAGCGTCAGCCGGCCACCCGAGAGGACGTCGATGGTCGAGAGAATCTTGGCGGTCAGCACGGCCGGCCGATGCGGCACCACCATGACGGAGGTCACGAGACGCAGGCGCGTCGTTTTCGCGGCGATCCAGGCGATCTCCGTCAGCTGTTCGTGCCGCTCGCCGCGGGTGCCGCTGGGGAATTCCCCGGAGGCGCTGTAGGGATATTCGGCCGCGATCGCGGTCGGAATCACGACGTGGTCGCTGAACGTCGCGTAGTCGAAGCCCATCGCCTCGCCGCCAACCACGATTTTCGCAAGATTATCCGCGGCCGACAGGGGTCCGGCGGTCGGTGCGTTGAAGCCGATCAGCATTTGTTGCGTCCTTCTTTGCATTGCATTGCTGGCGTCGATGCGACACCATGCGGCCGCTAACGGGTGACGGCAAGCGCGTCCCGCGACGACATTGCGACCCTCTGCGGGCGGAGACGACGGACCATGACGGCGGCCGGTAGACAGGCGATACGGCAGCGGTTCGACGCGCCGCTGGCCGAACTGATAGCAGAAGCCGCGGCCTTGCGCGATTCCGCGCACGGCCGGCTGATCTCCTATTCGCGCAAGGTCTTCATTCCGCTCACCAAACTCTGCCGCGACGTCTGTCACTACTGCACGTTCGCGCAGGTGCCGCGCGCGGGCAAGCCCGTCTACCTCTCACCCGACGAGGTGCTCGCCATCGCGCGCGCCGGTGCGGCCGCAGGTTGCACCGAAGCGCTGTTCACGCTGGGCGACAAGCCCGAGCTGCGATACCAGGCCGCGCGCGACGCATTGAAGGCGCTCGGCCACGAAACGACGATCTCCTATCTCACCGCGATGTGCGCGCTGGTGCTGCGCGAGACCGGATTGCTGCCGCATGCCAATCCCGGCGTGATGACGCGCGAGGAGATCGCCGGCCTGCGCGAGGTGACGGCCAGCCAGGGCATCATGCTGGAGTCCACCAGCGAGCGGCTCTGCAGGCAGGGCGGCGTTCACTACGGTTCTCCCGACAAACATCCCGCAGTCAGGCTGGAAACCCTGCGTCTGGCCGGCGAACTGAAGGTTCCGTTCACGACCGGCATCCTGATCGGCATCGGCGAGACACGCGACGAGCGGATCGACGCGCTGGAGGCGATACGGGATCTGCACGCCGCCCATGGTCATATCCAGGAAGTCATCGTCCAGAACTTCCGGGCCAAGCCCGACACCAAGCTCGCCAATTCCGAGGAACCCGATCTCGACGACCTGCTGTGGACCATCGCGACGGCGCGTCTCGTTCTCGGGCCCGACATGAACATCCAGGCGCCGCCAAATCTGTCGCCCGGAGTCTATCAAAAGCTGATCGACGCGGGGCTCAACGACTGGGGCGGCATCTCGCCGGTCACGCCCGATCACGTGAACCCCGAAGCGCCGTGGCCTGCCATTGCCGAACTCGCCCGCAAGAGTGCGGACGCCGGCAAGCTGCTGGTGAACCGCTTGCCCGTCTACCCCGCCTATGTGCGCGCCGCCGATACGTGGCTGGCTCCCGACATCGCCACCCGCGTGCGGCGCATGAGCGACGCCGAAGGCTTCGCGCGCGACGACGACTGGGCACCGGGCAACACCAAGCCGCCACCGGCGCCGCTGGTGCTCGCCCGCAGCGTCGACGCCGGCATCGCAGGAATCGTCGAGCGTGCCACATCGGGCGAACGGCTCGCCTCGAACGACATCGTGCGCCTGTTCGCGGCGCGCGACGCCGACTACCGGCACGTCACGCAGGCCGCCGACGCGCTGCGACGCGCGGTCAGTGGCGACGTCGTGCGTTACGTCGTGAACCGCAACATCAATTACACCAACATCTGCTACTTCCGGTGCAAGTTCTGCGCCTTCTCGAAAGGCCGCACGCACGAGGATCTGCGCGGCTCACCCTATGATCTCGCCATCGAGGAAATTACGCGTCGCGCGATCGAGGCGTGGGATCGCGGGGCGACGGAAGTGTGCCTGCAAGGCGGCATCCATCCCGACTACACCGGCGCCACCTACGAAGCGATCTGCCAGGCGATCAAGGCGGTCGTCCCCGAGATGCACATCCACGCCTTCTCGGCTCTGGAGGTGACGCAAGGTGCGGCCACGCTCGGACTATCGATCCACGAGTTCCTCGCCAGGCTGAAGGCGGCCGGTCTCGGCACCCTGCCCGGAACGGCGGCCGAAATCCTCGACGATGACGTACGCGCCATCATCTGCCCCGACAAGATCAACACCGGGCAATGGCTCGACGTGCAGCGCGCCGCCCACCAGGCGGGATTGCGCACCACCTCGACCATCATGTACGGGCACGTCGAGACCTCGAGTTCGTGGGCGAAACATCTGCTTGCGCTACGCGACTTGCAGGCCGAAACCGGCGGCTTCACCGAGTTCGTGCCGCTTCCCTTCGTCCACATGGAAGCGCCGATGTACCGCCACGGCATGGCGCGCCCCGGCCCGACGTTCCGCGAAGCCGTGCTCATGCATTCCGTCGCGCGGCTGGCCCTGCATCCGCTGATCCCCAACATCCAGACGTCCTGGGTGAAGATGGGGCCGGCGGGCGCCGCGATCTGCCTGAAGTCCGGCGCCAACGATCTCGGTGGCACGCTGATGAACGAGAGCATCTCGCGCGCCGCCGGCACCCAGCACGGCCAGGAGTTTCCGCCTCACGACATGGAAGCGCTCATCCGCTCGATTGGCCGCGAACCGATGCAACGCGACACGCTCTATCGGCCGGTGCCGGAAGAGCGTCGAGCGGCATCCATGATCGCGGCCGACCTGGAGCCGATCGTGCAAACGCCGCCGCGCAGGAAGGCGGCGGTCGGTTAGGCGATGCCCCGCTTGGCCAGCAGCGCGGGCACGCCAAGTTCTTCGAGCAGCGTGCGGGTACGCGTGCCGGCTGATTGCGGCAGGCGCAGGAAAAGCGCCAAATCGACCGGATGGTCGATATCCATCGCGATTCCGGGCTGACGGATCACCGTCGGCTCGATGCCCCGCAGACGCGCGGCGTCGAGGTGCGGGAAGTAGCTGTTGTCGCCGAAGCGAAGCGGCACCGATTCCGGCGGCGAGCAGACGACGGCATTGGATCCGAGATCGTCATGCGCCGGCGAGATCGTGAAAGACGGCGCGGCGAGATGCGCCGATAACACCGCGTCTATCTCGCCGGCGCGGGTGGCTGGAATGTCGCCGGGCATCGTGATCATGCCGCCACGCCCTTCGCCCGCGAGAAGGCGGCGGCCGGCGTTCACGCTGCCGGTATGTCCGTCCCGCGCCCCCTCGGTCACGATCCGCGCACCGATCTTCTTGCCAAGAGCCGTCGCATGCGGATCGAGCGTGACGATCATCACGCCGGCCAGAAGCCGGGAGCCGGCAACGGCGTCGAGCATGTCCGTCAGCATGGTCTCGGCGAGAAGTCGGCGTTCTGGCGGCGACAGCAGGCCCGACAGCCGATGCTTGGCGCCATCGAACTCCTTGACCGGAATGACCGCCCAGATGTCGCTCATCGCTGCGAGGCCAGCGCGTCCGCCGCGTCGAGCGTCACGCGCGCCAGCGTCTCCCGGTCCTGCAGGCTCGTCATCAGGGTTCTTGGCGATCGTGACCCGCGCGCCGACATTGCCGATCCCATCGGCGTCGGCGTGGTCGACGATATAGCCATCCAGCAGGTCGCCGTAGCGTGCGGCGACGCCGGCGGCACTGGCCTCGAGGCCAAGTTCGCGCATCATCTTCGCGGTCGGGCCCTTGACGGCCTGCCCGCCGATGATCGGCGACACCGCGACGACCGGTGCGCCACTCGCCTTGATCGCATCGCGCATGCCGGGGATCGCCAGAATCGGCTCGACGCTGATGAAGGGATTGGACGGACAGACGATCACGGCCCGCACGTCGCCCGAGCGCAGCGCCGCCGTGATGTCGGCGTGCGGCCGGGCGAGCGTCACGCCGTCGAAGGCCAGCTCATGGACAACCGGCCGGCACTGCTGGCGCACGAAGTAGTCCTGGAAGTCGATCCAGCCCGCATCACCGCGCACGCGGGTACGCACGCGGTCGTCGCTCATCGGCACCACGCGGGCACCGATGCCGAGGCGCCGGCAAATGTCGGCGGTCACCTCGGACAGTGTCTGCCCCAGGCGCAGGCGACGGGTGCGCTCGACATGCAGCGCGAGATCGCGATCGCCGAGCCGAAACCAGTCCTCGCCGCCGAGCGCGCCGATGCTGTCCATGAACGACCACGTCTCGTCACGCCGGCCCCAGCCGGTGGCGGGATTATCGATGCCCGCGAGAGCGTAGGTCAGCGTGTCGATATCGGGCGAGATGCTCAGTCCAAGATGCTCGAAATCGTCGCCGGTGTTGGCGACCACGAGCAGTTCGTCGGCCGGCAAGACGCGGCTCAGACCGAGCGCCAGTTTCGCGCCGCCGACCCCGCCGGACAGCGCCACGACAAGTCGTTTGCTCATCGGAACATGTCCTCGGCGGCCGGGCGCACCAGCTCGGACGCAGCATTGTCGGGACCGCGCCATGTCAGACCGCGCACGATCACGACGGGCTGGCCTTCGGCACCCTGCCCCATCACGAGCGACGCTGCAGCAGCGATCTCGTCCGCATGCCCGGTGATGCTGACCTGAAGCTCGCGGCCGAACAGATCGGGCGAGCCACGCAGATCCATCAGCGACGGAAGGCCGGCGGCACCAATCGCAACGCCGCAGGTCCCGCGCCGCCAGGCACGGCCGAAGCTGTCGCTAATGATCACCGCCACTGGCACGCCGAACCTTGGCGACAGGCGCTTCCTCAATATCGCCGCGCTGCCGTCGGGATCGACCGGCAGCAGCAGTGCTCGCTGGGGGTCATCGGGCGAGGCCACGTTGGACTGGTCGATGCCCGCATTGGCCATCACGAAGCCCAGCCGATGCTCGACGATCAGGATGCCCGGCCTTGCCCGCACGACGCGCACCGATTCCGACAGGATCAGTTCGACGAGGCGCGGATCTTTCTGGACGTTGCCGGCAAGTTCGATCGCCTCAGTCGAGGGTTCGACGGTCGCGAGATCGACCATGCGCCCTTCGGCCTTGGACACGATCTTCTGCGTCAGCACGAAGACGTCGCCGCCACGTGGCACGATGCCACCGCGCGCCAGCCCCTCGCCGATCAAGGCGACGAGATCGTCGTCCTTGCGCACCAGCGGAATGCCGGGGACGGCGAGGATCTCGACGGCGTTGCTGCGTTTCATCGGCCGGTCCCGCGCACTCAACCGAAACGCTTGCGCAGGCGCGGCAGCACGTGCTCACCGTAGAGTTTCAGGAAGCGCGCCTGGTCTGGTCCCGGCGCGTGGAACACCAGATTCCGGAAACCGAGACCGACATAGTAACCGATCCGCTCGACGTGCTCGTCGGCGTCGCTGGACACGATCCATCGACTGGCGGCGCGCTCCAGCGGCAGCGCGTCGGCGAGGCGCTGCATCTCGACGGGATCCTCTACCGTCATCTTTTCCTCGGGCGTCAGCGCCAGCGCCGCCCAGTGGCGCGTGTCCTCGAGCGCACGCACCTTGTCGGTGTCGAACGACACCTTGACCTCGATCATGCGATCGTAGGACCGCGACGGATCCTCCGACGCCGCGATGCCCTCGGCGACCTTCGGCAACAGGGTCTCGGTGTAGAGCTCCGGCTTCTTGCCGCTGGTGCAGATGAATCCCTCGGCGGAGCGGCCGGCGTAACGCGCCACGAGGGCACCCGCGGCGGCGACATAGATCGGCACCGGCGTGTCGGGGCGGTCGTAGATCGTCGCCTTCTCGGTCTTGTAGTACTGGCCTTCGAAGCTGACCCGCTCCTGCGTCCAGAGTGCCCTGATCAGCGTGACGGATTCACGCAGGCGAGCGAAGCGCTCCTTGAATTCCGGCCAGGGCTGGCCGGTCGAAGGCACTTCGTTGAGTCCTTCGCCGGTGCCGATGCCGAGCACGACGCGTCCCGGGAACATCGCGCCCATCGTGCCGAACGCCTGGGCGACGATGGAAGGATGGTAGCGGAAAGTCGGCGTCAGCACGCTGGTGCCCATGACGACGCGCGACGTTTTGGCGCCCAGCGCGCCCAGCCACGTCAGCGAGAAGGGCGCATGGCCGTCGACGTGCTTCCATGGCTGAAAGTGGTCGCTGATGAAGACCGAATCGAAACCGACTTCCTCGGCAAGACACGAGAAGCCCAGCAACTTGCCCGGCGCGAACTGCTCCGCCGATGCCTTGTATCCGAGCTTGATCACCGCACATCTCCTGGCTGGCGCCGGCCGATGCCGATGCCATGGTACCCGTCGCGGAAATCTATAGACTAGCGGGAAACCAGCAACCAGCCAAAGCGAGGAAACGACCATGCATCTCGGAATTGCCCTGCCTTTCGGCGACATCGGTGGCGATGGCCCGATCGTGCGCGAATTCGCTGAGCTCGCCGAGGCCGAAGGTTACGACGGTCTGACGCTGGCGGACCACGTGCTCGGCGGCAACCCGGCCAACCCCGCCAGCGGCCGTGCGGGTGGGCTCGGACTGTTCCACGACCCCTTCGTGGCGTTCGGCTTCATCGCTGCCTGCACGAAAAAGGTCGAACTCTCCACCCAGGTGCTGATCCTCGCGCAGCGTCAGACTGTGCTGGTTGCCAAGCAGGCCGCCAGTCTCGACGTGCTCAGCGGCGGCCGCTTCCGGTTCGGCATCGGCGTGGGCTGGAACGAGATGGAGTTCGTCGGCCTCAACGAGAATTTCCACAACAGGGGCAAGCGGTCCGAGGAACAGGTCCAGGTGATGAAAGCGCTGTGGGCCGATCCCTACGTTACGTTCGAGGGCAAGTGGCACCGCCTTCCGGACGCCGGCATCAATCCCCGGCCGCCACAGCGCAAAATTCCGCTGTGGTTCGGCGGTCACATGGACGTGACGCTGCAGCGGATCGCAAAATGGGGCGACGGCTGGATGATGCTGTCTGAACCGCCGGGACCCAAGGCCGTCGCGGAATTCGACAAGCTGCGCCGCCTGGTGGAAGCCGAGGGACGCGATCCGGCCTCGGTCGGCCTCGAAGTCTGGACCTCAACCGGCACAGGCACCGAAAAGGACTGGCGCGAGGAAATCAGCTTCTGGAAGAAGGCGGGCGTCACGCATGTCACGCTGCACAACACCTTCGGCGGCTACCACCACAAGCGCATGGCCGGCCGGAGCATGACCGACCATGTCGACGCGATGCGCCGCTACCGCAACGCCGTCGCCGATCTGCTCTGAGGGCGGCACACACGCACCTCAGGTATCGGCGAGCGCGGCCAGCATGCGGTCGCGGGCGGCGAAATCGCCATCGGCGTGGACGGGCTGCAGACAGACATGCGTGGCGCCGGCCGTGAAGTGCGCCCGCAGGCCGCGCCTGATCGTGTCGGCATCGCCCCACAGAACCATCGCATCGATGAACCGGTCGCTACCGCCGTCGGCGAGCTCAGCCTCGGTGAAGCCCTGGCGCAGCCAGCTGTTGCGGTAGTTCGGCAGCGCCATGTAGCGCGACAGTTCCTTGCGCCCGAGCGCCCGCGCTTTCGCCGGATCGGTCTCGAGCGTTACCTTCTGCTCCACCGCGAGCCACTTCGAAGGCCCGAGGATCGCGGCGGCCTCAGCCGTGTGCTTTGGCGTCACGTTATATGGGACAGCGCCACGCGACTTGGCACCGCTCAGCGCCAGCATCTTCGGTCCGAGTGCTGCGACCACGACTGGCAGTTCGCCGGCGGGCGCGGACTTGTTGATGCCGTCGAGATAGGCACTCATCGCCGCCAACGGTTTGTCGTAGCGATGGCCACGCAGGCCCTCGACCATCGGAATGTGGCTGACGCCGAGACCGAGAACGAACCGGTCGCCGTAGAGCGCGTTCAGCGAGACCATGGCGCGCTGCGCGGTAAAGGAATCGCGTGCATAGATGTTGGCGATCGAACTGCCGATCACCAGCTTCTCGCTGCTCGACAGCAGCCAGGCCGCCAGCGACATCAACTCGTAGCCTCGCGATTCCGGGTACCACAGGTTCGAGTAGCCATTATTCTCGACCGTGCGCACGAAATCGCGCAGCTGCGATCCGTCAAGTTTATCGGTGCTGTACCACACGCCAAGGCGTCCGAGTTTCATGTCGATTGCCTCCGGTTGAAGATGCGCGCGAGCCGCTATCGCGCGGCAAAAGGGACGAAGCCGTGCGAACTAGCGAGATTCCGTCGCTGCGGCGGTCGGCCACCACGTACCCTAATGGACTGGATCCAGCACGACCACCGGTATCTCGCGCTCGGTCTTGAGCTGATAGTCGGCGTAGGGCGGCCAAAATTCGAGCGCCTTTTTCCAAAGTCGGAGGCGTTCCTCGCCCTCCGTTGTCCTGGCCCGCGCGTTCATCTTCTTGGTCGCGACTTGTACTTCAACGTCGGGGTTCGCAAGAATGTTGCGATACCACCCTGGATGTTGGGGCGCGCCTCCCTTTGAGGCGATTACGAAGCAACTGTCGCCGTCCATTCCGTAAAACAGCGGAAATATGAACTTATCGCCAGACTTGCGGCCGGTGGTGGTCAGCAGCAGCGCCGGCACCGTTATCTCACCTTGCCCGGGCACGGTTACCTTGTACATGTGCCCGTCGGTTCCGCCGCTCGCAAGATAGCGGTTCGCGTGCTCGACCATCCAGTCCGGCAGGTTCGGAGCGAGTTTCGCTTCAGCCATCGCGCCCTCCATTAAGGCTGCCGAGAACATACCATCGGGCGCCGGATCGACCAAATCCGAATTCAGGAGCAAGGCTATTTGGCGCTTTAGGGTGACGACGTTGTTGTGCTCCGATGGATAAGTCTGTTGTTGGCCTTCAGCGACGTGCAATTCGGCCGAAGGTCGGCTTTGCGCCGAGAAGCGGCCGGCCGCGATTGCCACCGAATGAACTAGTAGTTCGTCGCGGACTTCTCGTTCGGAATGCCCGTGATCGGGCATTCCGCGGTACCTGCGGTGGAGCGGGTCATCGCCTCGACCATTTCGCGCGTGCCTTCGGGATCGGCGATCCACTTCGAATAGAAGTCGTAGGGACAGGCCGCCAGCCCTTTCGCGCTTTCGCCCGAATTGATCATGCCGGTATAACCGCGATGGACCAGCTTGTAGAGGTGGTTCTGCGATTGGCCGTTGCGGCGGAAATCGCGGATCAGAATTCTTCGACAGTTGGGCATACTGGATGCCGTATTCCTCCTCGCCGGTCTCGCCCAGGGTGCGGCCGTCGAAGCCAATGATCGCGGAGTGGCCGAAGTAGGAATAGACGCCGTCAAATCCGGCGGCATTGGCGACCGCGACATAGACGTTGTTGGCCCAGGCCATCGCCTTGGAAATGAGGACCTGCTGTTCCTTGGCCGGATACATGTAACCCTGACAGCGCACGATCAACTCGGCTCCCTTCATGGCACAGTCACGCCAGATTTCCGGAAAATTGCCGTCGTCGCAAATGATGAGGCTGACCTTGAGGCCTTTCGGACCGTCGGAAACGTAGGTGCAATTGCCCGGATACCAACCTTCGATCGGCACCCACGGCATGATCTTGCGGTATTTCTGAACGATCTCGCCTTTGTCATTCATCAGGATCAAAGTGTTGTACGGCGCCTTGTGCGGGTGTTCCTCATGGCGTTCGCCGGTGAGTGAGAACACGCCCCAGACCTTGGCCTTGCGGCAGGCCTCCGCAAAGATATCGGTCTCGGGACCCGGGATCGACGAGGCAGTCTCGTACATCTCTTTCGAGTCATACATGATGCCGTGGGTGGAATATTCCGGGAAGATCACCAGGTCCATGCCCGGCAAGCCCGTCTTCATGCCCACCACCATGTCAGCGATCTTGCGGGCGTTGTCGAGCACCTCGGCCCTGGTGTGCAGGCGCGGCATTTTATAGTTGACGACAGCGACGCCGACTGTGTCGTTGCTGCTGGAAATATCACCGTGAAGCATCGGGGTTTGCCTTCTGTTTGGTTTGCGTTCGCCGTCGTTCAACGGCCGATCGATAGTGCATCAGTGGCTGATCATCCAGGGACGTGCGGTCGGAAAACTCTTGGCGCCGCTCCGGGTCTGCTTCACCAATCGCGACGGCTTCTTGGTCGAGCAGCAACCACAGCCGGGGGCGTGCGAAGCCTTGTACTCCGCGAGTGTTTTCGGAGCGTTCGAACTGCGCTCATTGGTGGCGGCCGCCTTGCGTTTGTCCGACGGCATGCAGAAGAACGCCGGCGCGGTCAGTATCACCCGCGGCGACTCTTCTAAGCATTGCGGGCAATCCTGCGGATCATCGCACTCCGACATCGGCCTCATATCTTTGAACGGGCCACAATCGTTGCAGAGATATTCATAGACAGGCATCTGATTTTCCTTGCGCGATTTTTTTCACACCTGAAAACACGACGGCGGGTGCGGGGCGGCAAATACGCAGCCGTCCCGCACCCCGTCGCGCAGGGATTACTTGTCCTGGGAGAGCGGCATCTGAATGTCGCCCTTGATGTGTTTGATCGGCCCCACCGACGACGGCATGATGTCGAAGTCGAAAATCTCCGTCGGCAGCCACAGCGTGGCGCAGGCGTTCGGCACGTCGACCACGCCGGAGATGTGTCCCTGGCACGGTGCGGTGCCCAGGATCGAATAGGCCTGTGCGCCGGAATAGCCGAACTTCTTGAGATACTCGATCGCGTTCAGGCAGGCCTGCCGGTAGGCGATGTGGACGTCGAGATAATGCTGCTTGCCGGCTTCGTCGACCGAGATGCCTTCGAAGATCAGATAGTCTTTGTAGTTCGGCGTAATCGGCGACGGCTTGAACACGGGATTCTTGATGCCGTATTTGGCAACGCCGTCCTTGATGACGTCGACCTTGATATGCAGCCAGCCGGCCATTTCGATGGCGCCGCAGAAGGTGATCTCGCCGTCGCCCTGGCTGAAGTGCAGATCGCCCATCGAGAGGCCGCCACCGGGCACATAGACCGGGAAATAGATCTTCGAGCCGCGCGACAAATCCTTGATGTCGCAATTGCCGCCATGTTCGCGCGGCGGCACGGTGCGGGCGCCCTCCGCGCCGATCTTGGCCTTGACGTCACCCTTGGCCTGACCGGCGTGCGCGGTCGGCGCGAACGGCGGATTGGCGAGGCCGGGGATGCGCGTCGGGTTGGTCGCGATCAACGCGGCCTCACGCTCGTTCCAGGTCGCCAGCATTTTCGGATCGGGCAGGCAGCCGATCAGACCCGGATGGATCAGGCCGGCGAAATTCACGCCGGGAACGTGACGCGACGATGTGTAGAGGCCCTTGATGTCCCAGATTGACTTCTGCGCCAGCGGGAAATGGTCGGTGAGGAAGCCGCCGCCGTTCTGCTTGGAGAAGAAGCCGTTGAAACCCCAAAGACTTTCCTTGAGCGGACCGACATCGAGCAGATCAACCACAAGCAAGTCGCCCGGCTCGGCGCCCTTGACGCCGATCGGACCGGAGAGGAAATGCACAATCGACAGATCGATGTCGCGCACATCGTCGGCGGAGTCGTTGTTCTTGATGAAGCCGCCGGTCCAGTCGACGGTCTCGATGATGAAGTCGTCGCCCGGCTTGACCCACGCTACGATCGGAATATCCGGGTGCCAGCGGTTGTGAATCATGTCGTTGTCGTAGGCCGATTTCGAAAGATCAACCTTGATCAGTGTATCTGGCATCAGATGTTCCCCTTTTTACCAGTCATGGTGCGGTACCGTTTAGACGGACAAATATTTTGAGATTTGCGCGGCATCGACGCCGTCGCGCGGATCGTCGCGGACGATCTCGCCGTTCTCGATCACGAGCACGCGGTCGGCGATATCGAGCGCAAAACTCAGAACCTGCTCGGACACTACGATCGAGAGGCCGCGCTCGTCGCGAATCCGCTTCAGCGTGCGCGCCATCTCCTTGATGATCGAGGGCTGGATGCCCTCGGTCGGCTCGTCCAGCAAAAGCACTTTTGGCTTTGTCGCTAACGCGCGCGCGATCGCGAGTTGCTGTTGCTGACCGCCCGAGAGGTTGCCGCCGCGGCGATCCTTCATCTCGAGCAACACCGGAAACAGTTCATAGAGATCGCCCGGGACTTCCTTTTCGCCTGAGGCGACAAGACCGGTCTCGATATTCTCCTTGACCGTCATCGCCGAGAAGATCATGCGGCCCTGCGGCACGTAGGCGAGCCCCTTCGCGACGCGCTCATAGCTCTTGAGGGCAGACAGTTCGGTGCCTTCCATATTCACCGAACCGCTCTTGGTCGGCACGATGCCCATCAGCGACTTCATCAGCGTGGTCTTGCCCATGCCGTTGCGACCCATGATCGCCACGATCTCATTGGGCGCGACGGCGACGTTCAGGCCGTGCAGTACCTCGCTCTGGCCGTAAGCGACGTGAAGGTCCGAGATAGCCAGCATCAACGCGCTCCTTAATGCCCGAGGTAAACTTCGATAACTTTCGGGTCGTTCTTGACGTGGTCCATCGTGCCCTCCGACAGGATCTGGCCCTGGTGCAGAACCGTGACTTTGTGGGCGATGTCCTCGACGAATTTCATGTCATGCTCGATGACAAGCACGGACCGATTCTTGATGATGCGATTGAGCAGTTCAGCGGTCTTGACGCGCTCGCTGACACTCATGCCGGCAACCGGTTCGTCGAGCATCAGCAGGTCCGGGTCCTGGATCAGCAGCATGCCGATCTCGAGCCACTGCTTCTGGCCATGGCTGAGCAACTCGGCGCTCATGTTGAGGCGGTCCTTGAGGAAGATCATCTCCGCGACTTCATGGACCCGGTCCCGCACGGTGGCGTCGCGCGTGAAGGTCAGCGCGCCGAACACGGTGCGCCCGCGCGGAAACGAAATCTCGAGATTCTCGAACACCGTGAGATCGTCATAGATCGACGGGGTCTGGAACTTGCGGCCGACACCGGCGCGGACGATCTGGTTCTCCTTCATTTTCGTGAGATCCTTGTCACGAAAATGGATCGAGCCTGACGTCGCCTTGGTCTTGCCGCAGATCAGGTCGAGCACCGTGGTTTTGCCGGCGCCGTTGGGCCCGATGATGACGCGAATTTCGTTTTCGTCGACGTAGAACGACAGGTCGTTGACCGCCTTGAACCCGTCGAACGAAACGGTGAGCCCTTCCACCGCGAGCAGGAAATCCTTGGGCTGCTGGCCGATGAGCATGATTTATCTCCTCATTCTGCCGGGGCGCCGTCCGCCACAGAAGTATCGGTCCAGCCGCTCCCGGACTTCGGCTTGCGCGTCGAGAACAGCCGGTCGATCCGCGGCTGGACGTAATCCTGCCAGATGCCTGCGATGCCATTCGGGAAGGCGAGGACCACGGCAATGAACAATCCGCCTAAACCGAACAGCCAGAGTTCGGGGAAAGATTCCGAAAGGCTGGTCTTCGCGAAGTTGACGAGCAGCGTTCCGTAGATGGCGCCCAGGATCGAGAGCCGGCCGCCGACCGCGGTATAGATCACCATCTCGATCGACGGCACGATGCCGACAAAGGATGGCGACATGAATCCGACTTGAAGCGCAAACATAGCTCCGCCGATGGCGGCGAAGACGGCTGCGAGGCAGAAAGCGAAAATCTTGAAGTTGGCGACGCTGTAGCCGGAGAAGCGGACCCGATCCTCCTTTTCGCGCATCGCGACCAGGATGCGGCCAAGCTTCGAGTGCCGGATGAACTGGGCGATGAAGATGCAGATGAAGAGGCAGCCAACCTCGAAGAAGTAGAGAACGATCTTGGCGTGGTCCGGACGGATGTCCCATCCCTTCAGCGTGCGCAGGTCGGTCATGCCGTTGATGCCGCCGGTATAGCCCTGCTGACCCACGATCAGGATGGTCAGGATCGCCGCGACGGCCTGCGTGATGATGGCGAAATAGGTGCCGCCGACACGGCGCTTGAACATTGCCGCGCCGATGATCAGGGCAAATATGCCCGGCACCAGAATGACGGCGACAATTGTGAAGGTGAGACTGTGGAAAGGTTTCCAGAAGAACGGCAGTGAGGTGATCTGATTCCAGTCCATGAAATCGGGAATGCCGGGGGTCGATTGGATCTTGGTATTTTCCGGGCTAGACGCTTCAAGCTTGAGAAACATCGCCATGCAGTAACCGCCGAGACCGAAGAACACGCCCTGCCCCAGGCTGAGGATGCCGCCATATCCCCAGCAGATCACCAGTCCCAGCGCCACGAAGGCGTAGGTCAGATATTTGGCGACCAGATTGAGCCTGAAGACATCGAGGCAGAGCGGCAAGATCACCACCAGCAACGCGGCAAGCACCAGGATGCCGATCAGCTCCGAACGATTGGTAAAACGATTGTCGTTCATGGCTTCAGCCTTTTTTGTTATTTGCGGACCTTGAGGGCGAATAGCCCTTGCGGCCGCAGCATCAAAATTCCGACAACCGCGAGCAGCGTCAGGACCTTCGCCATCGATCCCGACATGAAGAATTCGAGCGTCGATTGCGTCTGGGAGATCGAGAAGGCCGATGCGATCGTACCGAGCAGGCTCGCCGCGCCGCCGAACACGACCACCAGGAACGTATCGACGATATAGAGCTGGCCTGACGTCGGCCCGGTCGAACCGATCATCGTGAAGGCGCTGCCGGCGACGCCGGCGATGCCGCAGCCCAGCGCGAATGTGTAACGATCGACTTTTGCGGTGTTGATGCCGACGGCGCCCGCCATGATCCGGTTCTGCACCACGGCGCGGACCTGGCGGCCCCAGCGCGACTTGTACATGATGTAGGCGACCCCAATCGTGATCAGCAAGGTCAGCGCCATCACGAAGACGCCGTTGATCGGCACCTCGATGCTGTCGGTGACGTGCAGCGAACCCAGCATCCACTGCGGCAGTTCGACACCGACTTCACGCGCGCCGAAAATCGAGCGATAGGCCTGTTGCAGCATGAGGCTGAGGCCCCAGGTAGCGAGCAGCGTGTCGAGCGGCCGCTTGTAGAGATGCCGGATCAGCACCCACTCCACCAGCATTCCGAGTGCACCGGAGGCCAGGAAAGCCAGGATCATCGCGAGAAAGAAATAGCCGCCGAACAGCCCCGGCAGATAACTCTGGAACAGGTTCGACGTCATCCAGGTGACGTAGGCGCCGAGGATCATGAACTCGCCATGCGCCATGTTGATGACGCCCATCTGGCCGAAGATGATCGCAAGACCGAGCGCCATCAGAACGTAGACGGAAAACAGGATCAGGCCAGCGAAGCCCTGCATGACGAAGATGGAGCCCAGATCGCCAATCGAATAGTCGCCGAACATCGATGTTCTCCGTCGGAGGAAGGGTCCCGCGTCGCGAGAAATTTGCGACGCGGGGTCTTGAGCGTGGATTGACGATCCACGCCAGGGAGCAGTGGCCCGGGGAAAGCTGCGGGAGTCCGCGCGCTTATTTGGTAGCGCGCTTACTGGTAGCCCTTGGGGAACGGATCGGGCTCGACCAGATCGGCGGTCTCGTAGATCAGTTCGAACTGGCCATCGAGCTTGGCCTTGCCGACGCGGGTCTTCGACCAGAGGTGATGGTTTTCATGGATGCGCACGTAACCTTCGGGCGCGCCCTTGAATTCGACGCCCGGAGACGCCGCCGCGATCTTGTCGACGTCAAAGCTTCCGGCCTTCTCGACCGTCAACTTCCACAGCCACGGACCGAGATAGGCGGCCTGCGTGACGTCTCCGATCACGGTCTTCTCGCCCCATATCTTCTTGAAGGCGGGAACGAACGTCTTGTTGTTCGCATTGTCGAGCGACTGGAAATATTTCATGCAGGCATAGGCGCCTGCGATGTTCTCGCCGCCGATGCCGTCGATTTCGTCTTCGGTTACCGAGATCGTCAGCAGCGCCTGCTTCGAAAGGTCGATGCCGGCCGCCTTCAACTGCTTGTAGAAGGCGACGTTCGAACCGCCGACCACGTCGGTGAAGATCACGTCGGGCTTGGTCAGTTTGATCTTGTTGATCACCGAGTTGAACTGGGTATTGCCGAGCGGGTAATATTCCTCGCCGACGACTTTGCCCTTGAGCACGTTCTCGACGTGCTTGCGCGCGATCTTGTTCGAGGTACGCGGCCAGATATAGTCCGAGCCGACGAAGAAAAACGATTTCGCGCCCTTCTCCTTGGCGATCCAGTTCAGGCCGGCGAGAATCTGCTGGGTGGCTTCCTGACCGGTGTAGATGACGTTCTTGGACTGCTCGAGACCTTCATAGAAGGTCGGATAATAGAGCATACCGTTGTACTGCTCCATGACCGGCAGCACCGCCTTGCGGGATGCCGAGGTCCAGCAGCCCATGATCGCCGCGACCTTGTCGTTGACGAGAAGCTTCTTGGCCTTTTCCGCAAACGTCGGCCAATCGCTGGCGCCGTCTTCCTGGATGAACTTGATCTTGCGCCCGAGCACGCCGCCGGCGGCATTGATCTGGTCGATTGCGAGCTTTTCGGCCTCGATCGAGCCCGTTTCCGAGATCGCCATCGTGCCGGTGGCCGAATGCAGGATACCCACGGTGACTTCACTGTCGGTGACCGCAAGGCCGGTGGTATTGACCGAGGAAGTTGCAGGGCCGGCGCCAAATGAGGCGCGCGGAAGCATGGCAATGGCCGGCAATGCCGCCATTCCCATCAGCAGTTTGCGTCGAAACGCCGACTGCAGGCCCGGTTTGATTTCGTCTGACATGAGCACCCCATTGTGGTTCGAGAACGCGCTTATTTGTCAGGCGAGGATTGCTGAGATTGTGCACCGCACAGATACGTGAGATTGCGTATATTGCACCGCAAAATAGCGACGTAGGTTTTGGTACGGAGTTTGCTGACGACTCTTGGCTGATCGCGGATTCGATCAGGGCAGTCGTTTGCGGTGAGGAGTGACCAAGTGGCAGGGCGGCAGCGGATAGACCGCGTCAGGCGCCAATATAATCAATGGGTTGCCAACCAGACGCTGGAAGATTACGCGCTGCGCTTCACCGCCAAGAGCGCGCGGCGGTGGTCGGCCGCTCGGGTCGCCAACACGGCGCTAGGCGCGATCTCGTTTCTGGCCCTCGAAGCCATCGGCGGCACCATCACGCTGAACTACGGCGCCACCAATGCCACCGTCGCCATCCTGGTCGTCAGCGTCATCATCTTCTGCTGCGGATTGCCGATTGCCTATCATGCCGCCAAATGCGGCATCGATATCGACCTGCTGACCCGCGGCGCCGGATTCGGTTACATCGGCTCGACCATCACCTCGTTGATCTACGCCTCTTTCACCTTCATCTTCTTCGCGATCGAGGCGGTGATTCTCGCAACCGCTCTGGAGATGTGCTTCGGCATCCCCCGCCCCATCGGCTATCTCATCTCAGCGGTCGTCATCATTCCGCTGGTGACCTACGGCATCACCCTGATCAGCCGCTTCCAGCTATGGACGCAGCCGCTCTGGATCATCCTCCACATCATGCCGTTCGTGGCGATCGCCTACGCCAACCCGCACTCGTTCACTGAGTGGCGCAAATTCGCCGGCGAACATGGCGATGCCGGCGGCCATCTCGATCTGCTGTTGTTCGGCACCGCGGCTTCGGTGGTGTTTTCGCTGGTGGCCCAGATCGGAGAACAGGTCGACTTCCTGCGGTTTTTGCCGCGCGACCGCCGTACATCGCCGACGTCATGGTGGATCGCGCTGCTCAGTGCCGGTCCCGGCTGGATCATTCTCGGCGCGCTCAAGCTTTTGGCAGGATCGTTCCTCGCCTTCTTCGCACTCAGCCACGGCGTCTCCAACGAGCAAGCCGCCGAGCCTGCGCATATGTATCTCGAAGCGTTCCGCTATGTGCTGTCGCAGCCCGACCTGGCGCTGGCTCTGACCGGCACCTTCGTCATTCTCTCGCAACTGAAGATCAACGTCACCAACGCCTATGCAGGATCGATCGCCTGGTCGAATTTCTTCTCGCGCCTGACCCACAGCCATCCCGGCCGCGTGGTCTGGCTCGTGTTCAACGTGATGGTGGCGCTGCTCTTGATGGAGATCGGCGTCTACAAGGCGCTGGAACAGACGCTGGCACTTTATTCCAACGTCGCGATTGCCTGGGTCGGCGCTCTGGTCGCCGATCTCGTCGTCAACAAACCACTGGGTCTACGGCCGCAGCACATCGAGTTCAAGCGCGCGCATCTCTACGATATCAACCCGGTCGGCGTCGGCGCCATGACGATTGCCACCATCGTTTCGATCAGCGCCTTCTACGGCCTGTTCGGGCCGACGGCCAAAGCGCTGTCGGCCTTTGTCGCGCTTGCCGTTGCCTTTATCGCTGCGCCGGTGATCGCATGGGCGACCGACGGTAAATATTACATTGCCCGCAAGCCCAAACGAAGTTGGCAAAATCTGGAATCGATCCAGTGCTGTATCTGCGAGCACTCGTTCGAGCCCGAGGACATGGCCTCGTGCCCGGCCTATGCCGGACCGATCTGCTCGCTGTGCTGTTCGCTCGATGCGCGCTGCCACGACCTCTGCAAGCCGCACGGGCGGATTCAGACCCAGGTGTCGGAGACGCTGGGCAAATTGTTACCGGACGCGATCTACGCGCGGATCAACTCCCAGCTCGGGCATTATCTCGGCGTATTCGCGATCTCCGCGGGCCTGGTCGGACTGACGCTCGGGCTGATTTACCTGCAGACATCGGCGACGATCCATGCCGACGGTCTCATGCTGTCGGACGTGCTGTGGAAGGTGTTCTTTGCGCTAACCATCATTATCGGCGTCGTCGCGTGGCTGTTCGTGCTGGCGCAGCAGAGCCGCCGCGCGGCGGAAGCGGAAATCCGGCGGCAGACCACGCTGTTGATCCAGGAAATCGATGCGCATAAGCGCACCGACGCCGAACTGCAGCGCGCCAAGGAAGTCGCAGAATCCGCCAATCTCGCCAAGAGCCGGTACGTCGTTGGCCTCAGCCACGAACTGCGCTCTCCGCTCAACGCGATCTCAGGCTATGCGCAATTGCTGGAGCAGGACGCGAGCCTGAACACAAAGCCGCGCGATCAGGTCCGCGTGGTCCGCCGCAGCGCCGACCATCTTTCGGGACTGATCGACGGCATTCTGGACATCTCCAAGATCGAGGCGGGCCGGCTTTATTTGTCGCGCGACGAGGTGCGCTTGAGCGATTTCCTCGATCAGCTCGTCGGCATGTTCCGCCTGCAGGCGGCGGCCAAGGGTATCGACTTCGTCTTCAGGCGGCCCGCGGTGCTGCCGGTCGTGGTCTACGCCGACGAAAAAAGGCTGCGCCAGATCCTGATCAACCTGTTGTCGAACGCAATCAAGTTCACACAGGTCGGAAGCGTGCAATTCGTTGTGCATTATCGCAGCCCGGTCACCGAATTCGAGGTGACTGACACCGGCCCCGGCATCCAGGCCGACGACCTCGAACGCATCTTCGCGCCCTTCGAACGCGGTGCGCTCGGCGCTTCGCAACCGCAGACCGGGACCGGCCTTGGCCTGACCATCAGCAGACTTCTTGCCGGCGTCATGGGCGGCGACATCAAGGTGACCTCGACGGTCGGCACCGGCTCGACGTTTCGCGTGAAAATCCTGCTGTCGGAAGTCACCCATCCGACGCGCATCGCTCCGATCGAGGCGCCTATCTACGGCTATCACGGCCCACGCCGAACGATTTTGATCACTGACGACGATCCGACCCATCGCGATCTCCTGCGCGAAGTGTTCGCGCCGCTTGGCTTCATCCTGCTCAGCGCGCCCGACGGCCCTGCCTGCCTCGCACTGGCCCAGCATTGCCGCCCCGATTTGTTCCTGCTCGATATTTCTATGGCCGGAATGGACGGATGGACGGTGGCGGAAACGCTGCGCTTGAGCGGCCATCATCAGGCGCGCATCCTGATGGTTTCGGCGAGCGCGCTGGAGGCGCACGGCGCGCCGCTGGCGCAGCCGTTCCATGACGGCTATCTCATGAAGCCGATCGATATTCCGAGGCTGCTTGAGACCGTCCGCCAGTTGCTCAAGGTCGAATGGCAATATGAGGCCGATCAAATTCCCGTTCCGCACTGGAAGCCCGAAAGCGGTTCTCGGCCACCCGTGAAGCACGTCGAGGAACTTATCGGCCTCGGGCAACTCGGTTACATCCGCGCCATCCAGGTCAAGCTCGACGAGATCGGCAACGATTACCCCGAGCATGACGATTTCGTCTCGCAGATGCGGTCATTGATTGACCGCTTCGATCTCGATCAATACATGGCGACGCTAAAGACCCTGCACAGTTATGATCACTGAACCCAAAAAGCGCGACGTCGCTCTCGTCGTCGACGATTCGCCGGAGACGTTGCGGCTGCTCACCGACGCGCTCGATGGCGCGGGCATGACCGTCATGGTCGCGCTCGACGGCGCGTCGGCGATGCGGATCGTCGATCAGATCACGCCTGACATTGTGCTGCTCGACGCCATGATGCCCGGCATGGACGGCTTTGAGACCTGCAAACGGCTCAAGCGCGACGCCGGTCTCAACAATGTTCCGATCATCTTCATGACCGGATTGGCGGAGACCGAACACATTGTCCGCGGGCTTGAGGCCGGCGGCGTGGACTACGTGACAAAACCGATCGTGGTTCAGGAAATGATCGCGCGGATCCGGGTTCATCTGGCGAATGCACGGCTGACCCAGAGCGCGCGTGCCGCGCTCGACGTCTCCGGCCGCTACCTCCTCGCGGTCAACGGCCAGGGCACGATCTTGTGGGCGACGCCGCAAGCGCAAAAATTATTGTCGGATACGCTCGCGGCAGATAGCGACGATGATTTCGTGCTGCCGGAGCCGGTGCCGCAATGGCTCGAGCAGGCTCAGAAAGGCAATGCCGGATCGAAAGCGGCCGGCATGGCCGCGTTTCCCGGCAACGAACAGCTCCGGCTGCAATATATGGGCAAGCTCGGCCCCAACGAGTTCTTGCTGCGGCTCGCCAAAGATTTAGGCGCCGATGCACCAGCGGAGTTTTCGAGCGAACTAGGGCTCACTGCACGCGAGGGCGAAGTGCTGTCGTGGCTCTCCAAGGGAAAGACCAACAGGGACATCGCGCAGATCCTGGGCCTGTCCCCGCGAACCGTCGACAAGCATCTCGAGCAGATTTACTCAAAGCTCGGCGTCGAGAACCGCACCGCCGCGGCCGCGATCGCGGTCAAGACCAAACATCTGAAGCAGTGAGCTGGGCGGCCGCGTAAGCGGCGCAGCTTAGGCCTTCTCGAATTTCTCGCGACGGGCAGCTGCCGGATATCATGGCGACGATTGTTGATGTGACCGGCGCGACCTATCCGAAGGAATACAACGGAAACACCATCCTGCCCTGCGAGGGCGAGAGCCTGGTGCCATCGTTTGCTTCAGCCTATGGCCGTCGCGCTCCCCTCTTCTGGGAGCATGAGGGCAATGCCGCGGTTCGCATTTGCTCGGCCCGTCGACGACCACCGGGAACGTGGCTATGCCGGCTTCCGCATACCGAGGCTGCCAGTCCGCGAATGTGCCCATTGCCGATCACGCGACGGCTTTGCGGGCGGTTGCCGGCGGTGAGCCAGCGCAGCAAATAGCCTTTTGGCGCCAATGATAGGTTTTGGACGGGTGAGCCAGCCTAAACTGCTGATTCAGCCTCGGCTGGCAGTTCTGCTGGGATCGCCAATGATTTCAGGGCTACGCTCCTTAGCGCACCACGACGACTCCTTGTCGTCGAGCGGGCGCGCCAACGACGGGCGCCACGACCATGAGACGCGGTCGCAGCACGACCCCGGCCGCACTCGACATATACGGGGGGCCGGGCACAAACAAAAAGACCGCCCGATGGGCGGTCTCTCTGTCCAGTCTGATCGTTGCCTGTATCAGGGTTGGAACTGATAGCTCAGGCGCGCGCGTACGGTTTGAACGTCGAAGCCTCGGTAGGTGAAGTGGCCGCAGTTTTGGCCTGCCACGTTGCACTCGTAGAACGGAGCCGGCGCACCCGTAGCAACGGTGGTCCAGCCTGCCGTCGATGTGGCATCGCCTTCAAAATGATAGAAGAGATATTCGGCACCGAGGACCCAGTTCCGGGCCGGCTTGAATTCGGCACCGGCGCCCACGACGAAGCCCACGCGCGTCTCGCTAGCGGTGCTACGCATGGCCTGCGCGCCGCCCGGGCAAAGTGTGCCCGGGACACCGGTACAATTCAGGTTACCCCTGTATTCGACATCGGCGAAAGCCACGCCGCCGGTGGCGTAGAGCAGCCACTGGGGCGTCGTATAACCCAAGCGGCCACGCACACTCGCGAGCCAGTCAACCTTGGTCTGCAGGAATGCGTTGTCAGTGAGGTTGGAGACGCCACCGCATTGAGCGCGCATCCCAAAAAGGTTCGAACAGATAATTCCCGGCGCGGCGCTGGACTTCAGGTTAGTCCAGTCCCAGTCGCCTTCGATACCGAGCAGCCAGTTGTTCTGCATCTGATAATTGTAGCCGACGTGAAAGCCTGCCAGCCCGCTCGCGTCGCTGGAGCCAGTCACGTTAATGGGGGTAATGGCGTTGATGGCGCCATCGACGTAGGACATCGACGGGTCGTTCATGAAAGCGCCGCCGCCGTTGATACCGAGATAGAAACCAGTCCAAGTCATTATCGGTGCGACGGGAGGAAGGGCCTTAACCGCCATGTCGGCCGCAAAAGCCTGGCTGGTCAACCCAGCAATCGCTACTAATGAGAGCGCCAGCTTCTTCATTCTGAAACCCCTTTTTGCCTGGGGAAGTAGGTCTCCCCCGCCTGAAACGAAGAACAACAAAATTTTTCATACAACTGTTATGCACGTTATCGGGAGTTGAGCCTCTCCGCTGTGCCCCAACTGCAACAGCTCGTACAAATCTGTTTGCCGCCGGACGCCAAATCCCGACTGTCAAGATAGCGCTCGCGATCGACTGGCAGGACGAACTGCGGGGCGGCGCTCAGGGCGGGTGTTCAGTCGTCCGTGAACCAGCCACACTAGGGCAGAAAGTGGACACCCAAAATCCTCGGATTACACCCGTCAAGTTTGGTGTCCGCATCGAGCGCCGCGCGAGCCAAGACGGTGGCCGGATCACTGCATAAGGCTGTACTGGCCCGGCGTAACGCCAAACACCTTCTTGAAAATGCGCCCCATATGCGATTGATCCGTAAAGCCGCATATCGCGGCGACGTCGACCAGCGGAACACACTGCGTTAGCAGCTTTGCGGCTTCGCTGGCTCGAACCTGCATACGCCACTCGTGAGGTGACAACCCACAGTTCTTTCTAAAAAGGCGATTAAGAGCAAACGTCGATATTCCAATTTCTTCGGCGATACAGTCGATGAACGTGCTGTTAAAGGCAGCTTTGCTGATGAGACTTTTTGCTTGCTCCAGTCTCTCATCAGGAGTCGTGCGTTCGATTACACAAGGATCAAACGCGTTCAGATTACGACATAGCCAGTTCAAAAACTGTTGCTGCCGATCCAGCTGCTCGTTCATGCCCGCATTGGTTTCAGAACATCCGTGCATACTTAGAAAGAGCGGCGTCGCCTTGGTGGCGGCGCGATGCACTGGGTTCTTAAAAGCCATCGCGCAATACCGGACGTCCTCAACCCTCGCTTCCCCGAAAAGCGCAGGCGGAGGAAGATGTAGGCTGCGCATTTTCCAGCCGCAATCGCGAATAGGCTGCGCCGCGTGGATCTGGTGAGCGCCGATAACAACGAGCTGTCCGGCTTTGACTTCGTGGTTAACCTCGTCGATTTCGATCAACACTTCGCCGTCAGTGACGACAATCACGGTCAGGACATCATGTGCATGAGCAATGAAGGACTGGTGGTGATGAGTATGAAACATCACCATGTCTGGACTTCCGGGAGCGCGCCAGCATTTCCGGAGCTTGCGGGACTGCTGTGTTGTCAACATGACTGACACATGGCCGTTGGTGCAATAGGGCAGTTCTTTTTTGGTCACCCAAAATATCATTAAGCCCTTGGCTCTGAATAGTACAAAATCGCGCCCCGACGCGTCGATATTCTCAGGCTGCCCTGATCTCAGCAAGAAAGCGATCGACCTCCCCGCGCAACATTTCGGCCTGCTGAGCCATTCCCCGCGACGAATTGAGAACTGCTTCAGCGGCATCGCCCGTATTGCACGCTGCAGCGCTGACGCCAGCGATATTGGCCGATACATCGTAAGTACCTGTGGCCGCTTGCTGAACATTGCAAGCAATTCCCTTGGTCGCTGCGCCTTGTTGCTCGACTGCCGACGAGATCGAAACACTTATTTCGCTGACCTGACGGATGGTAGCACCAATGCCTTTGATGGCAGCCACCGAGTTTTCGGTCGCTGCCTGGATGGCGGCAACCTGCGCAGCGATGTCATCAGTCGCTTTCGACGTCTGGGTTGCTAGTGACTTAACCTCAGAAGCTACCACTGCAAAACCCCGGCCAGCATCGCCGGCACGCGCCGCCTCAATCGTCGCATTTAACGCCAGAAGATTCGTTTGGCCGGCGATATGATTGATGAGCTTGACAATATCTCCGATCCGATGCGCGGTCTCTGCGAGGTTTTCCATTGCAATGTTGGTGTTCTCGGCATCGCTAACGGCTTGCTGAGCGATCGTGCTTGAATTCCGCACGTGTTGCCCGATTTCGTTGATCGACGCCGAAAGCTCCTCCGCTGCAGCTGCCACGGTCTGTACATTCTCGGAGGCTTCTTCTGAAGCTCTTGCGACCACGGTCGCACGCTGAGTCGCTTCGTTTGCCATTGCGGACATCGAGTGAGCTGACGATTGTAGTTTTTCCGTCGCCTCTGATACGGCGCGAACAACGTCACTGACATTTTGATCGAAGTTTCGAGCGCTTGTCTCCAGCCTTTGCGCGCGGTCTTCCTTGATCCGTCGTTCACGCGCCTGCTCCGCTGAAAGGGCGTCAGCACGGGCCATATTCTCCTTGAAAACCATCACTGCCGCAGCCATCCGCCCGATCTCATCTCGGCGTGAGGTTTCAGGGACGTCGACGTTCTTGTTACCGGCTGACAGGCTGGTCATGACCTCGGTCATCCCCACTATCGGACGCGCGATCATTCGCGATACCAGCAACGTCACCACGACCGCCAGGATTACAGCGCCAATGAGCAATCCGACGAACAAGCGCTCGGTACGAGCCGCAGTAGTGGTAGCGGCATCAAAAGTCGCGCGGCCGAGGCGTTTCTGGAGTTCGTGCATTTCATTGAGGCGCATGTCGAGCGCGGCGAATTTCGTATCGGCATCGGACATGAACATCAGCGCGGTACCGCTGTCGCCAGATCCCATATCGATTACTATCCGCAAAGCCGACGAATAATCCTTGAAGGCCAGTCTAACGCTATCAAGTGCTTTCTTCTCTTCTGGTTCGAGAATGAAGCTGGACACGAGTTGGTCAAGTGCTTGCCCAACCGCCGTCACATCACGTTCAACGGACTTCGTCGCTTCGCCCACTTTCGCGGCATCGTTGCTGTTGGCTAACCAGCTCACCATACGAAATAAATCAACATGAGTGGTATTCGCCATTGCTCGCGCAGTGACGCCCAGGTCATCTTTCGCGATAGCGACGTTAGCTATCTCATCAAGTGCGGCACTCTGTTGGCGTGATCCATTTTGGGTGACTGCTGCCATTCCTATCATGAAGACAGTGATTAACGCTGGAGCGATAAACAGCTTACGTGCTATCCGCATGTTGTTCAGCCAGCGTATCAATGAATCGAACATTACCGCCTCGTTTTCCCACGACACCAGATGCTCGCTGCATCGATGCAGCGAGCGTAAAAGCGCTTCAGAAGCTTAGCCTTTGTAGGCCCCGACTCCGACGATGACGTCCCCAATCTTGCGAACGTACGTCGACTTATGCTCGATCTTCTTGCTAAGGGGATTCGGCCAATCATAATCGATCCAGCCTTCGCCTTTGGCTTTAGCCAGTCCCAGCATCTCCTGGACGAATGTCCTTCCGGTGCTGTCCTTCAAATTGACCAACGACTTCCCGAGCATCGCCTTGTTGCCGCCGTGGGCCAGCACATTCCCGTCAAGGTCCAGTACGAACACGTACAGGTCGCGGTCTACGAAGGACCCTGGGTTTTCGTTAAATGCCGCATAAGCCGTGTCGTTGCCGCGGCTCGACATCAGTGTTGCCGCTCTTTCAACCATCGCCTTGGCTTCATCCATTGTGCCGTAAGTCCCGGCAATCGCATTGGACTGAACCCCGATGAGAAGCATTGCGGCAAGCGCACCTGCTAGTAAATTTCGAAGCATAGGAAGTTCCTGACCTTTTATTGAGATGAGTAACGGAAAACATCCTATGTTTTGGCCAGTTAAGAAATGTTTGGATATCGGGTGCGACCTTGGTTGAATGATTTTTTGTCAATTTTGTACCAGACAAGTTTCCACTCTCCGTACGATTACATGCATGCTGGCTAAACGTTTGCCTCGTTTACCCGTCATGAACTGACGCGACCGAGCGCAAACCGGATCATCTTCTCGCTTATTCGACCAAGCGAAAGAATAATCCATGATTGATTTGCGTTTGTTGATTGCAGCAGTTGCTGTAGCAGTCGCGCTGTCAGGTACGAGCTTCGCAGCATCCCAGCGTACAGTCGACGTGATCACACACGCTGCGTTTTTTTCCGAAGAAATGAAGCAGTCGGAAGTGGTCGACCCCCACGTCTTCGTGCAGGACACCGTCGCGCCCGAAACTGTCGGCCCGCTTGGTATCAAGCACGTGGCTGGATTGCGTCCGGCCTTGATCGAACGTGACGCTAAAACTTTGCCGCTCTATACGGCTAACGGCAAAGCACTGGGCATGCATCTCGGAACATGGCTTGGCGCCACATTGGCAATCACGATCACAGATGTTGGCGGAGACGCGCGCTTAGATGCGGTTTTTTCCGGGTTGAAGCCTCAGGGACATTACAGCCTATTCGAGCGCCATTCCGACCAGAACCCGGTTACTTTCACACCGATGGATGGAGGGGGAAACAGCAACAGCTTCGTGACGCAGGCGGACGGGACAGCAAAACTCTCGATCAAGCTCTTTACCTGCAAAATTACGGCGGGCCGATCGGTTACAAGCTTGCCGTCGCGCACCCGGAGTGAGTGAGTGATCGCGCTGATCGTCCAGAATGCCGTGGCGCACGAAGAGGGACTCGGCCGATTACAAGCGGTGCGCAAAGGATTTTGGGCCGACCGCCCCGCCAACGAGGCGAAATGCCGCGCCGGACTTGCCTCGTTAGATACCGCAAGGCTTCGTCACGTGAATGGCACCCAGCATCTCGACCGTTATAATCCTGATCTTTGGAAGGTCGAACACGCATTCTTGGCTCGGCCGGGTCAGGCCGATATCCAGTCCGAACTTTTCTACGATTACCGTAACAACCTCGCCGCCTTCCCAACATGGCAAGCCTGGTTACGCGAACGCCAACCCTCGACGCTGATTGTCTGGGGAAAGTATGATCCGGTGTTCGATATTGCCGAAGTTGCAGCTCTCAAGAACGATTTGCCCAAAGCAGAAATACATATTCTGGATGGCGGCCATTTCGTGCTCGACGAATCTCTGAATGAAGTTGCTAAATTCATGCGCCACTTCCTTGAAAAGCATTCGCAACGCGGGCCAAAGAACGTGAAGCTGATTAGTTCAGCCTAGATGGGAGAGAGCACCACTGGGGTACGGAAGCTGGAGCGGGACGACTGAGGTCGTTTAGCGCCCTCTCAGTGCGGCCATCGCATAGCCCCCGGCGAAGATAACAATAGTGACGACGACCGACAGGGCGAGAAACTTTTCCATGCGCTCAACAATACCTCAAAACCTGGCACTAAGCTTCACTTAACAACCCTTAAAGAATGACAAATGATTGCTGGCAACTCCCACCGGCATGAACCGGTGGCAAAAGAAAAAGCCGTCCCGGCGGAGAGCGGTTTTGAGAGTATTCTCCCCGGGACGCAGATTTCTTTTTACTGCCCACGGGGTCATCCTGCCAGCGCGGGCAGTGCAGCAAGACGAGGAACCTGGCTGCGGCGAGGCCATCCGCAGGCTGTAGGGCTTAGCCCATCATTTGCCCAACTGTGAGCCCAATGGTCGATCCAGTTGCCCGATAACTCAGAGTTATATCATGCTTGTGCATCGCAAATTATTTCTGGTGGCCGTCGCAAGCGCCCTTTTGGTCGGCACGCTTCCGGCCTCGTCAAAGCCGCGGCACGCCAATCCGATCAAAATGTTGGATACCGATAATGACGGCACCGTTGACCTCACCGAGGCAAAGAAGGCGGCGTCAGCGTTATTTGACAAGCTGGAGGGCGACCACGACGGGACGCTCGACAAACGCGAATTGGCTGGTCGATTGTCGGCGAAAGAGCTGGACGCTGCCGATCCGGACCATGACGGAACACTGACTAAAGAGGAATTTCTTGCCGTGGTCGAGAAGCGCTTCAAGGCTGCGGATCCGGATAATGATGGGACGCTAGATGCGAAAGAATTTAACAGCCGCGCGGGGAAAGCGCTTTTGCGCCTGTTGAGATAGCGATGGCGGTCGGAGACGGTCAAATGGACGCGTGGTCGATTTTCATTTTCATCGTTTTTGTTGCGTCGATCCCTGTTGCCACGGAGATGGCTCGGGAGCGCGGAAGATCGCGCTGGTTTTGGTTTTGGATAGCATTCTTCGTGGGGCCGTTGGCGCCTGTAGTGCTCCTCGTTCTCGGCGACCGACGAGGTAGCGAAGCAAATCACGCCTAAGCCCCTGCAAAAATCAAAATAGGCCACTGAGCCCGCCGGCATGAACCGGCGGCAAAAGAAAAAGCCGTCCCGGCGGGGAGCGGCTTTGAGAGTACTTTCCCATGAGGCAGAATTTTTTTGGCTGCCCACGGGGTCATCCCGCCAGCGCGGAACGGATGACCGTCCCAATCCTCTGCCCGCGAGATTTAAAAGTTTTATTAAACAATAGGCGGTGTTTTGTGCGCATTAGTCGGCCCGCCGGTTCCTCAGCGGGATCGGCTGCGCAGCAGGCGGCCGCCCGGCCCGATACAGGGCTCCTCAGCTTGCTATCGGCAGGGACATATCTGGCAACACGAGGCCGAGATTCGCCCCAGCAGGTGCCGGGGTCGTCCACTTGATCAGCAGCGGGCCATCACAGCGCTGGTGCAAGGCTCTCGAACACAAGACTCTCGAACACGAGGCTTGCGAGCAACGGAAAGAGGACCCGCCATTTGCGACGGGTCAAAGTCTAGGGAGAGACTGCAAGGTAAGCTGATTCGAGACGTCGCCGTGTAATGCAATTCACACACTACTCAATAAACATCACTTCCCGCCGGAACGGCAAACCTGATCGATACTCATGGAGCGGCTATAATTTGCCTTCGATCATCTTGAGTTTGACAGTCTCGCAGGTCTTGCGAACGTGCTCGGTAAAGATCGCGCATTCCTCGATGCGCTTGAAGATCTTCTTGGCTTCCTCACGATACGACGCCGCGGTGTCGCGCATGAATGCGATTGCATTATGCACTTCGGCGGTCATCGCCTCGCATTTCTTCGCCGCATTGATCAGCTCTGCTCCCATTGCTTCGATTTCCTTGGCAGCGGCTTCATAGTCGCGCACTACCGCCTCGGCCGTGAGCGCGCCGACACGTGTAACGCCGTCTTGATGCTCGACGTAGTCCGGCATCGGCGCCGATGGTGGCCCCCTGAGTGCGGGGACACTTGCTACGACGTCCTCTTCAAGTTTAGCCAAATCCAGCGGCGCGGTTCTGTGAAGTCGTTCGATACTCGCCATAGGTCGATCCTCCTATAACTCATGAACAACCCCCAACTAACTCCGTGAACAACCCCTGCCGGGAACATAGCCAGCGATTCGTGGCGGAATCCTGCATCGAAGGCCGAAACGATCGATGAGAGGGTGCGACAAATTTTCAATTCCCATCCTGACGGGGGCGGTTTTTGTTTTGTGGACTTCAGTGCGCAGGATAGGTTGAGCATGCGGGCCCGTCGCCATCCCAGGCGGCAATTGACGGGTATCACTTCCGCTCGTTGAGCGAGGGCGGACAGGTCGTTCCACCCATCTTGCGCGCTTGTGAGCCAGTTCACATCAACCGCGCGACGCTCGCGCTAGAAGCACCAAATCGGCCCCACGGTCCGGCCGAACATCGAAGCCACCAAACGAGCATATTCGGCTTGGGCTTTGATGGTTTCGCGCACTCACGATTTCCTGCCCTCGGTTTCGGGTTGCGGTTGGATACAGGCTTTGACAGGTTTTGTGATGAGCAATGAAACTTTAGCAAGACTGGTCGTGACGGTGATCGTGGTCATCGCCATGACAGTCTGGTTAGCCCTAGACCGTCATGACGGATGCACGGTCGACTGCCCAACCGACATTTCCGCACAACGCCGTTGAGTTGCGCGCAACACCACAGCGAGACCGCCTTTGGGCAGCCTTTTTGTTTGTGTGTTCCCGTTGTCCTCGCCGTCCGGTTACGGCTCACTGCAAGCACGATTGACGCGCCGTTGCCAACCGGGCCGCGCATCGGGATTTAATTGCTGCGCCTCAACGCAATCGTCGACGGTAATGGGATTTTGGAACCGGCCATTTCCCTTGTCCGCTGCACTAGGCGGAAGTCCTTCGTTGCGATTTGCGCGACCATCGACCCGAAGATCGACTTGCCCGCTATACTGTCCGCTGTATTGGCCGTTGGACTGCCCATCATACTGCATATTCACCTGTGCGGCTGCTGGCGAAACCAGCAACCCGCACAGAACAATCGCGCTCAGCACTCTCATGTCTCTGACCTCCATTCGGATGTCGAACCCAGCGATTACGCGCACCCCGATGTTCCCGTCGCGATCAAGGCCCGACGATAATCGGCCTATCGCTCTTATGTGGTGCACGGATCGGACCGCCACCATCTGTCGCGGTTTCACGATCGGTCACGTCGGCGCGATTATCGGGCTTTGCGAAATCCATCGCCATCGTAAGCGCCAATTGATAGGTATCGCTTCCGCCTGCCTCGTTGGGCTATGGCGGACAGGCCGCTCCACCCATCTGCGCGCTACTCGGAGTCCGTTCAGTTGATCACCCAGGGCAAATATTCCGTCTGGTTCAAAACACCGATCGGCGAAGGTGCTGGGGTGGTTGAGTTTGGCCCTGACGGCAAACTTAGCGGGGGCGATACGACGTTTTCTTACATCGGAAATTGGACGCAAGAGCGCGAGCGATTCAAGGCCGCCATATCTGCCAGGCGATTTGCGCCCGGGCCGCCCGGCGTGTTTGGAATGGATGCTATCGACATAAGCGTAGCCGGTCACTCCGACGGCAGCCCATCGGTTTCGTGCACTGGCTTTGCAAAGCAAGCGCCGGGTTTGAAGTTGGAGGTCACGCTGATCCGCATATGCGATGATTAGCGGGGTGGGTGGATTGAGAAACCCATCACTGTCACGAATCTTCGAAGGCGCCCGCCGGCCGAGAAGTGATAGAGCAAGTACGCCAATCCGCCCTAACGACGGTCAGCCGCTTCCACGCGTCGACGGGTCAAGATTTCTATTCTGCTCCGGAGGTATCGGCGGATAGCCGGGAAACTTGTACCAACCCGGAGGGATCACTTCCTGGGCGGGAGAAACGATGACAGGTTGGCGCTTGCGTACGTGATGCACCGTCGCGGCGTCGGCAGATGCACACGGCATCACCAATAGACCCAAGGCTACTAAACCTGACGCTAAAGCGGAACGCATCGCTCTTGCTCCAATCGCGCTATCGCCCCTGTTATGTGGTGCACGGGACGCACCGCCACCATCTGTGTCGGTTTCACGATCGGTCACGTCGGCGCGATTGTCGGGCCTGCCAAAGCTGGATTGGCCAACTCCGTCGCCCCCTTGCAAAGCGCGGCAGAACACGGAGCCTGGTTGCGCGGCATGAGCCGGACGACCGCGCCCGACGGCAGGCGTCAAGGCAGCCGGCTTTGGCGAGGGCTCAAACCGAACCGCGATGCATCAGAGCCTCCTTCAGACTCCCTTTTTCGCGATCTGATATCCGTTGGCTGAAAGCTCCTGGAGAATTGCCTTGGCGATATGCGCGCTTTGATCCGGCGCGATCCATTCATAGTCCAGATTGGGACCACCATCGCCCTCGGGATACTTGATAAACGCCGAATGAATGGCGTTTGTAATTAGAATTTCCACGGCCTGATCCGACATGTTGCCTCCTGCCCTTTGCGGCAAGCATAGCAGCATTTTGGCCGGCGCGGCGCACCGGCTGGGCTCTTTGCGAAATCCATAACCGCCCCATACCGCCCAATCGGTATCGCGGAGTCATCGGACCCGCTCCCATAAAAACGCCGCTTGCGCAAAATGGCTGCCGGCATGCGTGGTAAGGTCTGAGACGAATCAGGGGAGTTCCATGCCTGCAGACAGTGACAGCACGATCGCCTGGCACCGCGCCCAGCTCAAACAGCTCCGCCAGACCTTGAAGGATATCGAGACGTCAAGATTTACGGTCGGCGAATCCTCGCAATCCAGCCGGAGCGGCAAGACCCAGCGGACCATCGCCGAGTTGCAGCGAAAGATCGGCCAGTCTCTGCAAATCATCGCTGCCTATGAGCGGCAGACAAGACGGCCGCTTGCGACCGACCAGCAAAGTCTCGCCAACGTCAGCTGGAGCAGTTGGACCGCTCGAAATGCTCACAACCGCAGCAAGGGCTCAGGCTAGACCTCGCTGCGGGCTCAAGCGGCGCCGAACCCGGGGCTGTCTTCCGTCTGTGGCGTGAAGTTGCGCGGGCGCCTGCTGGGGAAATGGCAGGCCGACGGTGTTGCATGCAATTCATTCTGCATTGCCCACAAAATCGTCTTGCCGGAACCCGATTGCGGCGTTTGATTCGACGTGGGTCCTTGGAGCGACACCCGGGCAATGCCTGGCCTCGCACCATCTTTCCCAATGCCCTCGCCGGCGCCCCCAAGCCCGGCGGGGGTTCTATCTTGCGACGGGCTTTCAAAGTTCGGAGCGGTCCTTGTCTGGCAGCTTTCGGCTTTTGTCGGCAGGCAAAGCGTTTCAGCGATTCCGACTTCGTCGTCCGATCGCTTTTCATGTTGCAAACGATGACAAACGGCTCAAACTGGAATTGGGGGCGACAAGCCTGTGCCAGCTGTTCTGTGCGACACCGGCGCGAAGTACGCAGGAAATGCTCTGATGCCGAAAAAGGGAATCACGGGCCACGACGAATGGGTTGTCACGGAAGCATTGGCGACGGCGCTGGTCGCGCTCGAGCAGCTTGAACCGATCCACCAGCCCGGCAAGCATATGGACGATGTCAGGAAGCTTCTGGTCGCCGGTTGTCAGCCCGGGACCGTCAACCTGCATCTGGCGCAGGCAAAGTGCAGGTTATTTCCCAAAGCCGATCGCGCGAGCATTTATCGCGAATACGGGCTTGAGGATACGGAAGTTTAGAAGGCTCGTTGAGCCCAAGTCGATCCACCCATCCTGCGCAGCCCTGAGCGCCAACTGCCCGTCGGGCGAGTCGGGTGTCTAGCCGGCTTTCGAAAAATATTTCAGAATTGCACGGGCGTGGATCGCGTCTACGCGCGCCGCAGGCACCGCACCGCCTTGCGCGCGGTGGTCACGGTCACGGCCGGCCTGGCCTGGACGACCCTGCTGCAGATCGTGAAAACGAAGGCCAACCGGCTGCACTGCCAATCCGGGCCGAGGGCGCCGCTGGTGACCGGCCCGGGATAGGCCATGCCAACCGCGACGGCCGCCGCGACGCAGGCCAGCGACACGATGACAGCGGTGAATACGAGCTTTGAACTCAACAGATTGCGGATCATGGCGGGGGCTCCTGTTCCGACTTGCCCAATAATAGGACCGGCCGCCCTCTCCTTCTGTGAACGAATTCACAAGTTCTCAGCATTTCAGCCGGCCGGCCGGGCCGCGCCTGCGATCAATTCGGCAACACTCGCGCACCAAAATGCGCGCGGTGGGTATAAGTGCCGTAAATCCGTTGCGCTCGTCTTTGCGTTGCGAAACAGTACTCGCTGTGGGACAGCGCGTGCGGCGGGGCGTGCGATGAGCGAGCAGGACGTGGGTTACGATTGCGATCGTTATAGGAAGTTGCTGGCGGAAGCGGTTGACGAGACCAAGCGACTCGAACTGATCGATCTGATGATCAGGGAAGGAGCGCGCGACAAACTTGAAGCGCAGCGGATATCCGATCGGGTGGCGATGACGGCGGTGACGGTCGCCCAAATTCTTGGACCGGGCGGGCGGCGCGATAATCTCAAACCGGACTAGAGACTGGTTGGCCTGATACTGGTTTGCCCGATCCGGTCCGAACACCGGATGTCACGGTCATTTCTCAGAGGCAGCCATCACGATCGATCCGACCAGCCCGATCAGCGCACTCGGCTACCCACGCAAGTCTCCCTTGCTTTGCCAGCCCTCTTCGGCGCTGGTATTTTGCCTTGCATTCACTTAACTGAAGCGCGAAACCGACCGATCCAAATCCCTACAAGTCTTCCCCTCGACAAGTCTCAAACTCGACACGTCTCACACCCGATATGAAAGCGACAAGGCCTCTTTTATGAGTGGATTCAAGGAACCGAGCTTCGCGGACCGCCAGAAGGCCGCGCTAAAGGCGAAACAGGACATCCTGAGCAAATTTCGCGCCCAGCCGGGACCTGACGATCCTGAGGTGAAGCAGCGTCAGGCCGAGCGCGAGGCGCAGGCGGCTGTGCGCGCCAAAGCCCGGGAAGCCCGCGAGGCAGCCAAGGCCGAACAGAGGGCGCGCGAGGCCGAGGCGGCAGCTCAAGCCGCAGTGCAAGCCGCACGCGAGAAGGAAGAAGAAACCGCCCGCCAGGCAGCGCTTGAGGCCGAACAGAAGGCCAAGCGCGATGCGCGTTACGCCGCGCGCAAGGGCAAAAAGAAATAGCTTACCGTTCACAACGGATGGCGCCGTAGCAAACAGGCCGCCTCGGGATCCAGGCCATGTCACGGATAATTGAAACAGGCGATTTGAGGGCTCAAACGATCCTTTAACCCCTGGGATTGGACGTATTATTGACGGAGTCTTCTGCGAAGGCCTCCCTGTGCGCTGCAGCAACGGGAAGCCTCAATCAGGACTTGCCGTCGTGCGCGGCCTCTACCTACCAGACGGCCTCACATCACACGGCCTCGAACTATCAGACTAGAGATACCCGGAGCAAAGACCGGCTAAGATGGGCTCAACGCCGGCCTTGCGTCGCCGATCATGTACAACTTTCAGGGGAGAAACCATGCTTACACGCCGCCACGTCATCGCATCCGCGCTTGCCGCGCCCGCCATTCTCCGTTTCGGCACCGGGACCGCCCACGCCGCAACGACGCTGAAAATCTCGCATCAGTTTCCGGGCGGCACCATCGACAAGGGTGATTTCCGCGACCGGCTTTGCCGGATGTTCGCAGCGGAGGTCACCAAGCGCAGCGGCGGCGAGATCGCGGCCGAGATCTATCCGAACTCCTCGCTGATCAAGACCAACGCGCAATTCTCGGCGATGCGCAAAGGCGCCCTCGATATCAGCCTCTATCCGCTTCCCTATGCCGGCGGCGAATTGCCGGAAACCAATATCGGCCTGATGCCCGGCCTGGTGTCGACCTACGATCAGGGCCTGCGCTGGAAGAAAGAACCGGTAGGCAAGGCGCTGACCGATTTCCTGGCCGACAAGGGCATCATCCTGCTTTCCTGGGTCTGGCAGGCCGGCGGCGTCGCCAGCCGCTCCAAGCCGATCGTGGCTCCCGAAGACGCCAAGGGCATGAAGATTCGCGGCGGGTCGCGCGAGATGGACATGGTGCTGCAGACCGCGGGCGCCGCCGTGCTGTCGGTGCCCTCCAACGAACTCTACGCGGCGATGCAGACCGGCGCCTGCGATGCCGGCCTCACCTCCTCCACCAGCCTGATTTCGTTCCGGCTCGAGGAAGTCGCCAAATCTCTCACCTCGGGCGCGGGCGCGTCCTACTGGTTCATGCTGGAGCCCTTGATGATGTCGAAGACGATTTTCGACAAATTGCCCAAGAACCAGCAGGATATCATCCTGGCCGTCGGCCTCGAGCTCGAAGCCTTCGGCAAGAAAGGCGCCCAGGACGATGACGTCGAGGTCGCCAAGGTCTATGAGAAGGCCGGCGCCAAGGTTGTCCCGCTGGATGTGGCAACCGTCGGCAAATGGCGCGACATTGCGCGCGATACCGCCTGGAAGGACTATAGTGCTAAGACAGCGACGGCAGCCAGTCTGCTGAAACTCGCGAGCGACGTCTCCGCATGATGCATGGTCCGCTTCCGGATCAAACTGACCATTCCGAAACCGTCGCCACGAGCAATCCACTCGTGGCGGCGTTCGGTCGTGCCTTGGCCCTCTGCAACAACGTTATCGTATTCTTCGCCGCCATCGCGCTGGTCGCGGCGTGCGTAATCCTGAGCTACAGCGTGCTCGGCCGCGCCCTGTTCCACAGCGCCAATTACTGGCAGGACGAGGCGGCGGTATTTCTCCTGGTCGGCGCCACCTTCATGACGGCAGCCTATGTGCAGGGCCAGCGTGGCCATGTCGCCATCGAGGCCTTTGTCGGCCTGATGTCGCCGCTCGCCAACCGTATCCGGCTGTGGCTGGTCGATGTCGCGAGCTTCCTGTTCTGCGCCTTCTTTGCCTGGAAGTCCTGGACACTGGCCCATGAGGCCTGGGTCGACGGCCAGGTCTCGAATTCGATGTGGTCGCCACCGCTGGCGATCCCCTATGTGCTGATGGCGTTGGGCATGACGCTGCTGTGTGCGCAGCTCCTGCTGCAGATACTCATTCCCATTGTGGGTGCGGCACGCAAATGACCGTACTCAAATGACAGTACTTGGCATTGGAATCAGTTACGGCGTCGCGACCCTGCTTGCGATGTTTTCGGGCATGCCTATTGCATTTGCATTGGGCGCCGTCGCAGTTGTGTTCATGGCGATCTACATGCCCGCGGCGTCGCTCGATACCGTGACGCAGAACGTCTACGAGGAAATGGCCTCGATCACCCTGCTGTCGATCCCGCTGTTCATCCTCAAGGGCGCGGCGATCGGCAAATCGCGCGCCGGCCAGGATCTTTATTCGGCGCTGCATGCCTGGCTGCATCGCGTGCCCGGCGGTCTGGGTGTTGCCAACGTGTTTGCCTGCGCGTTGTTCGCGGCGATGGCGGGCTCTTCGCCCGCGACCTGCTCGGCGATCGGTTCAGCCGGCATCCCCGAGATGCGCAAGCGCGGCTATTCCGGCGGCTTTGCCGCAGGCATCATCGCCGCCGGCGGCACGCTCGGCATTCTGCTGCCGCCATCGATCACCATGATCCTGTTCGCGGTCGCCGCGGAAAAATCGCTGGGCCGGCTGTTTCTGGCCGGTATCGGGCCCGGGCTGTTGCTGGTGACGTTGTTCGGCGTCTATGCCGTGTTCCGTTTCCGTAAAGAGTTTGCCGCGGCAAAGGCGCTCTACGACACGACCGGCGTGGACGCGGCCATCCTCAAGCGCGACGACTTTACCATGGCGGAGCGATTCAATGTGCTGCCGCGGGTGCTGCCGTTCGTGCTGTTGCTCACCGGCGTGATGATTGCGCTTTACGGCGGCTACGCCACGCCATCGGAAACCGCCGGCCTCGGCGGGCTGCTGGCTCTGGCGCTGATCGCGCTGATCTACAGCGTGTGGAAGCCGAGCGACCTCGCACCGATCCTCAAATCCACCATCCGCGACTCCACCATGCTGATGATGATCATCGGCATGTCGCTGCTCTATTCCTATGTGATGAGCTATTTGCACATCTCGCAATCGGCTGCCGAGTCCATCATCGCCATGCATTTGCCGCGCTGGGAATTGCTGGCGGCGATCCTCGTCATGGTGGTGGTCCTCGGCTTCTTCCTGCCGCCGGTGTCGATCATCCTGATGACCGCGCCGATCATCCTGCCGCCGTTGCGCGCCGCCAATTTCGACATCATCTGGTTCGGCGTGGTCATGACTATCGTGATGGAGATGGGCCTGATCCATCCGCCGGTCGGGTTGAATATCTTCGTCATCCGCAACGTCGCTCCCGATATCCCCTTGAGCGAAGTGATCTGGGGCACGCTGCCCTTCGTGCTTTTGATGATGCTGGCCGTGCTGCTGCTATGCTTCTTCCCGGAGATTTCGACCGGCTTGCCCAACCTGGTGATGGGACCGGACGGGGGAAGGTAGCGACTATTTCGCCGCCCGCATCTTGGCATTCAGCGCAGCCGCCACGCGGCTGACCGGTGGCCGGCCGATCAACTGGCTCACCACATTGGTGGCCGCGACCAGCTTCGGCATATCGACGCCGGTCCTGATCCCCATGCCCTCGAGCATGTAGACAACATCCTCGGTCGCGACATTGCCGGTCGCGCCGGGGGCGTAGGGGCAGCCGCCGAGGCCGCCGGCGGCGGAATCGATAACGCGGGCGCCCTCCTCCATCCCGGCATAGAGATTGGCCAGCGCCTGACCGTAGGTATCGTGGAAATGCATCGCGAGATTGGCCATCGGCACGTGGCCCGCCACCGCACGCAACAACTGCCGCGCTTTCATCGGCGTGCCGACACCGATGGTGTCGCCGAGCGAGATTTCGTAGCAGCCGAGGTCCCACAACACGCGCGCCACCTCGACGACCGCCTGCGGCTCGATATCGCCCTCATAGGGGCAACCGAGCACGCAGGAGACGTAGCCGCGCACCTTGACGCCATCGGCCCTGGCGCGGGCAACGACTGGTTTGAAGCGTTCGATCGATTCCGAAATCGAGCAATTGATGTTGGCCCGGGAGAACGATTCCGAGGCGGCGGCGAACACCGCGATCTGCTTGGCGCCGGCCTGTTGCGAGGCCTCATAGCCCTTCTCGTTCGGCACCAGAACGGGGAATTCGATGCCGGTGTGGTGGCTGACGCCGCGCAGCACCTGGTCGGAATTGACCATCTGCGGGATCGCCTTTGGCGAGACGAACGCGCCAACCTCGACGGTGTCGAGACCCGCGCCGATCAGCGCCTCGATGAAACTGATCCGGTCGGCGACGCTGATCGGAGTCTTCTCGTTCTGCAGGCCGTCCCGCGGGCCGACTTCGACAATGCGGACGGTATCGCTCATCAGGCCGCCGCCGGTTCGACTTCGGCGAGTTCGACGCCCTCGCCGACGATATCGCCGACCTTGCACTTGATCTTCTTCAGCACGCCCGCATATGGCGCGCGCAGGGTCTGCTCCATCTTCATGACCTCGAGTGTGAGAATCGCCGCGCCCTTCTCCAGCGTCGCGCCCTCCTCGGCCAGCAACGCCACCACGGTGCCCGGCAGCGGCGCCACGATCTTGTCCTCGCCGACGTGCTCCTCGGTCTCGCCGCCGAACGGATCGACCCAATGCAGGTCGAAGCGGCCATTGCGGGTGCGCAGATAGAGCTCGTGGCCCTCGATCACGGCTGTGATGCGGGATTTCATCCCGTCGAGCGTGAGGTCGAAACTGCCGTCATCAACAGGCGACGCGGTGAAAACGAATTTGCGATCGCCGATCGTCAACGTCGACGACCCGCCGCCATATTGCAGGCTGACCTTGTGCTCCGCGCCCTGCCCCTGCCGGAACGAGAACACCCGCTGCCGTTGTCCGACCGGCATCCAGCCAAAGGTCTGCCAGGGCGAGTGCGCTTCCTTGCACGCTGCTCGTTGCTCATCGCTGACGATGGCCGCGACTGCGGCGCAAAGCTCGAGATCATCAGCCGCACCCGACGACTCCGTCAGACTCTTCAGCTTGCGTTCGATGAAGCCTGTGTCGATCGTGTTGGCGCGCACGTCGGGATGCGTCACCAGCGCCGACAGGAAGGGAATGTTGGTGACGATACCGCGCACGTCGGTCTCTTCCAGTCCGCGGTTGAGCCTTTCAATGGCCGCTTGTCGCGTCGGCGCCCATGCGATCACCTTCGCCAGCATGGCATCGTAATAGGGCGACACCGCATCGCCGCTGCGATAACCGGCGTCGATCCGCAAGCCGTCAACGGCGTCGGGCGTGCGCCAGGTCTTGATGCGGCCGACCGACGGCATGAAATTCTTCTGCGGGTTTTCGGCATAGACCCGCGCCTCGATGGCGTGACCATTCAACTTGATCTCGTCCTGCGCCAGCGGCAGTTTTTCGCCGAACGCGACCCGCAACTGCCATTCGACGAGATCGATGCCGGTGATGAGCTCGGTGACGGGATGCTCGACCTGCAAGCGGGTATTCATTTCGATGAAGAATACGTCTTTGCCGTCGGACACGAATTCGATGGTCCCCGCGCCGACATAATTGACCGCACCGGCCGCTTTCCGCGCGGCGGCGCAGACCGTCTCGCGTTGTTTGGAGTCGAGCGTCGGCGATGGCGCTTCCTCGATCACCTTCTGATGCCGTCGTTGCAGCGTGCATTCGCGTTCGAACAGCGACAGCAGGTTGCCGTGGCTGTCGCCGATGATCTGCACCTCGATGTGGCGCGGGTTCTGGACGAATTTTTCGATCAGCATGCGGTCGTCGCCAAACGCCGCCTTGGCCTCACGCTTGGCGCTGACGATCGCCGGCGCGAGTTCGGCTGCCGAGTTAACGACGCGCATGCCGCGCCCGCCGCCACCGGCGGAGGCTTTCACCAGCACCGGGAAACCGATCTTGTCGGCGGCCTTGGCCAGCGTCGCCTCGTCCTGGGCCTCGCCGTGATAGCCGGGCACCAGCGGCACGCCGGCCTTTTCCATCAGCGCCTTGGAGCCGGATTTCGAACCCATCGCCGTCATCATCGCGGCGGTGGGGCCGACGAACACCAGACCGGCGTCCAGACACGCCTGCGCGAATTCGGCGTTCTCAGACAGAAACCCGTAGCCGGGATGCACCGCCTCCGCGCCGCTTTGGCGCGCGGCCTCGATCACCCGTTCGACATTGAGATAGCTGTCGCGCGCACGCGCTGGCCCCAGCAGCACGGCTTCGTCAGCCATTGCGACATGCATGGCGTCGCTGTCGGCCTCGGAATAAACCGCAACCGTGCGCAGCCCCATGGCGCGGGCGGTACGGATCACGCGGCAGGCGATTTCACCGCGGTTAGCGATCAGGAGCGTGCGAAAACGCCGATATAGTTTCGAGCGATCCATCATCACATCCTGAACAGGCCGAATTTGGTGGGCTCGATCGGCGCATTGGATGCGGCCGACAATCCGAGGCCGAGCACCAGCCGCGTATCGGCGGGGTCGATCACGCCGTCATCCCAGAGTCGAGCGGTGGCGTAGTAGGGATTACCCTGATGCTCATATTGCGCGCGGATCGGGCTGCGGAACTTGTCCTCTTCCTCAGCCGACCAGCTATCGCCCTTGGCTTCGATATTGTCGCGGCGCACCTGGCTCAGCACCATCGAGGCCTGTTCGCCGCCCATCACGGAGATGCGCGCATTCGGCCACATCCAGAGGAAGCGCGGGCTGTAGGCACGGCCAGACATGCCGTAATTGCCGGCACCGTAGGAGCCGCCGATCACGACGGTGAATTTCGGTACGCCGGCGGTTGCCACCGCCGTCACTAGCTTCGCGCCATCGCGCGCGATGCCGCCGGCCTCGTATTTTTTGCCGACCATAAAGCCAGTGATGTTCTGCAAGAACACCAGCGGAATATTGCGCTGGCAGCACAGTTCGATGAAATGTGCGCCCTTCAGCGAGCTTTCGCTGAACAGGATACCGTTATTGGCGATGATGCCGACCGGATAGCCCCAGATATGGGCAAAGCCGCAGATCAGTGTCGTACCGTACAACTTCTTGAACTCGTCGAACTCGGAGCCATCGACCAGCCGCGCGATGATGTCATGAACGTCGAACGGTTTGCGTCCATCGGCGGACACCACGCCGTAGATTTCCTCGGCCGGAAACAGCGGCTCGCAGGGCTCGCGCATGTTCAACACGGCTTTGGCGGGCTGCTTCAGCGTGGCAACAATGCGCCGGGCGATCCCGATCGCATGGGCATCGTTCTGCGCGTAGTGGTCGGTGACGCCCGATTGCCGCGAGTGTACGTCTGCGCCACCGAGTTCCTCGGCGGTGACCACCTCACCGGTCGCAGCCTTCACCAGCGGCGGTCCGCCGAGGAAAATCGTGCCCTGGTTGCGCACAATGATGCTCTCGTCCGACATGGCAGGCACATAGGCGCCACCGGCGGTACACGAACCCATCACGATCGCGATCTGTGGGATGCCCTGCGATGACATTTGCGCCTGATTATAGAAGATGCGGCCAAAGTGCCGTTCGTCGGGAAAGATCTCGTCCTGCATCGGCAGGAACGCACCGCCCGAATCCACCATATAGATGCAGGGCAGGTTGTTCTGCCGCGCGATATCCTGCGCACGCAGATGCTTCTTCACTGTCATCGGATAGTAGGTGCCGCCCTTGATGGTGGCGTCGTTGGCGACGATCACGCATTCGCGCCCGGAGATGCGCCCGACGCCCGTGATGACGCTGGCGGAATGCACGTCCCCGCCATAGAGGCCATGGGCGGCCAGCGGCGACAGTTCAAGGAACGCGGTGCCGGGGTCGACCAACAGGTCGACGCGCTGGCGCGCCAGCATCTTGCCGCGCGAGGTGTGTCGCTTGCGCGAAGTTTCGCCGCCACCGCCGGCGACCTGCTTGAGCTTTTCGCGCAACTCCGCAACGAGCCCGCGCATGACGTCGGCGTTGCGTGCAAATTCCTCGGATTTGGGATCGATCGTGGAATGGAGCGGCATGGCCTCTGATCGGTTTATGGTGCGCCGCAATCCGGCATTGGGGCGGCCGCATGGTGTCATTGGGCCGCGGTCTAGCGCAACCCTGACTTTTGAAATGTCTTGTTCCTGACATTCCCCGAAAAGCGATTCCGCCGCCCAGCCCGCATCAACTCCGCGGCCGCGAAAAAGGGCGCACTCCGGTCCAGCGAACTACGCCGAACGTCGCTGGATCTCAGTGGGTCCAGGGTTCGCCGCGCCGGAAGGCGAAATTGTCGGCATAGGCGATTTGCCGGTGCAGCGAATCCTTCGGCTCGATCACCTGATAGGCAATGCCCTTTCGCTCGCAGTAAGCCACCGCCTCTTCCTTGGTCTCGAAATGCAAGGTGAGCTGCTGCTTCATATCGCCGGAAGAGGTCCAGCCCATCAGGGGCTCAATCGCCCGCGGCTGCTCCGGCTCGTAGTCAAGCTGCCACTCCTTGGTTTTGGCCCTCCCCGATTGCATCGCGTTTTTGGCGGGCTTAAAAATGCGTGCGGTCATGGATGGTCGGACCCTCAGAGATGTGCGACATGGAAGCGGTTGGTGGAAGCAACCGGGATAGTATAGATACACCTTTCAAGGATTTGATCGGTGATTCCGTAACCCCGGATGTACCATTTCCAGACCGGTATAGTCATTATGCGGTACTGTGACAATCTTGGGCGGTCCGGCGGCCGGGGCGCTGTCCTGCGGTACAATCCTGTCGAAAGTATCACCTCAAAGCGGCACCCATGAAAATCAACGCCACCCTGCCCGAAAAAGGACGCGACCTCCGGCTTGACCTGTTTCGCGGGGTCGCAAACTGGGCGATCTATCTGGATCATATTCCAGACAATGTCGTGAACTGGATCACCACCCGCAATTACGGTTTTAGCGACGCGGCGGACCTGTTCGTTTTCATCTCCGGATATACCGCTTCCTTTGTCTATGCCCGAATGATGCTGGAGCGCGGTTTCATCGTCGGCGCCACCCGGCTGACCAAGCGGGTCTGGCAGCTCTATGTCGCCCACATCATCCTGTTCGTGATCTATATCGCCTCGATCAGCTATCTGGCGCTACGCTTTGGCGATTCCGAACTGGTCAACGAGTTCAACGTCGTCGGCCTGGTCGATAATGCGACCGAAACCCTGCGGCAGGGATTGTTCCTGAAATTCAAGCCGGTCAATCTCGACGTGCTGCCACTCTATATCGTGCTGATGGGACTGTTTCCGCCGGTGCTATGGATCATGCTGCGCCAGCCCAACTGGACGATGGCGGCCTCGCTCGCGCTATGGCTGGTGTCCCGGCAAACCGGTTGGAATCTCCCCGCCTACCCTGCCGGAACCTGGTACTTCAATCCGTTCTGCTGGCAGGCGCTGTTCGTGTTCGGCTCATGGTGCGCGCTAGGCGGTGCGCGGAGGTCGATGGCAATCATCAATTCGCCGATCACACTCTATTTTTGTATCGCCTATCTGTTCCTGGGACTGGTCATGACCATGGCCGGCAAATTCCCGGATTTCGGAGCCATGTTCCCGCACTGGCTCTATTCAACCTTCAATCCGAACGACAAGACCAATCTGGCGCCGTACCGCTTCCTGCATTTCGTGGTGATCGTCATCATGGTCATCCGCTTCATACCGAAGGACTGGCCAGCGCTGGAATGGAGAGTGTTCGACCCGCTGATCGTCTGCGGCCAGCAGTCGCTTGCCGTGTTCTGCGTCGGCGTGTTCCTGTCCTTTGTCGGGCACTTCCAATTGTCGTTGAGTTCCGGCTCGCTGTTCGCGCAGATCTTCGTCAGCGTGACCGGCATCGCGATCATGACTATCGTCGCCTATTACATCTCCTGGTCGAAACGGCAGGACAAGCCGCTGCCCAAGACGCCGGCGCCCAAAACGGCATGATCGAGGCGGCCTGATCGCGACAGCCTGAGCCTTTCAACCGGGCGCCGTTCAGGCGGGTTGCGTGGTCGACGCCACCAAATTCGCCACATCGGTATAGGTCGTGACCAGCGGCGCGACGACCTTGTGCATCGCCGCCTTCGATACCACCGTGTCGTGCATGACGAGATTATCGATGCCGGTGTTTAGAAAGCAGTTCACGGCATCGCCTGGCGTTTCCACGATCGGCTCACCCTTGATGTTGAATGAGGTGTTGACCAGCACCGGGACGCCGGTCAGCGCATCGAACTCCCTGAGCAGCCGGTACAGCATCGGATTGGTCGCCTCGCGCACGGTCTGAATGCGGGCCGTGCCGTCGACATGCACGATCGCCGGAATCTTGTCGCGCCATTCGGGGCGAACTGGCTTGGCGATCAGCATGAAGGGTGAGTCCTCCTCCCCTTCGAAAATCTCCTTCATGCGCTCAGCCAGCACAATCGGAGCGAACGGCCGAAACGCCTGCCGGTGTTTGACGCGGCTGTTCAAGATGTCCTTCATCTCGGGCTTGCGCGGGTCGGCCAAAAGGCTGCGATTGCCGAGTGCGCGCGGGCCGAATTCGGAAGCGCCCTGAAACCAGCCGATCACCCGCTGGTCGGCGAGCAGTTTTGCGGTGTCGCGGCAGACATTGTCGCTGCGCTTGGCATCGACCTGGATGCGGACCAGAAACTTCTGCAGCGAATTGGCGACCTCCTGATCGCTGTAGGTCTTGCCGACATAGGAATGGTCCATGACAAAGCCGCGGCGCTGCTTCAGGATCTCGATCCAGCCGTAAAGCGCGCAGCCGATCGCAATGCCGTCGTCACCGGCCGCCGGCTGGATCCACACATTGTCAAAGCCGGCTTCGCGCGCGACGCGGCCATTCGCTACGCAATTCAGGGCGACGCCGCCGGCCATGCACAGATTTTTGGCGCCGGTGGTTTCGCGCAGCCATCGCGCGCGGGCGAGCAGCACTTTTTCGGTGTCGTCCTGCACCCGCCAGGCCAGATCTTCCCAATGCCGCATGGCGGGGCTGCGTTCCCAATTGCTGCCGTCCATGACGTAGGGCTGCTTGAGATCGATGGTCCAGTGCGGCACGTTCAATTTGCCGTTGTCGAGTTCAAGCAGATGCTTGACCTGTTCGCGGCGGCCGTAGGGCGCGAGCCCCATCAACTCGCCGCATTTATTCCAGTCGCCGAAGATATAGGTCGAGGCGCGGCTGTAGAGCGCGCCCAGCCCCGGCATGTTGTAAAACTCGTCGCTGAGGAAGCCGCGGTCCGGCTCCATCCAGACCTTCTTCAGGCATTCGAAGTTCTGAGCCGCTGAATTTGTAATAACTCTCCGACTCGCGGGCGAGCGGCGTCGCCGTATCGGTCGATGGAAAGGACTCCATGACGTCGGACCGATAGCTGCCGACGCCGTCGACAATCATCACAACGCCCTCGTCGAACGGTGATGCCGCGAACGCGCTGTAGGCGTGCGCCAAATGGTGGGAGATCGTCACCATCTTGTCCTGGCGCGACAGATAGAGCGGGTGCTTGGCCGCGTCGCCCCGTTCGAATTCGGGCAGGAAACCCGGTGCATCGAAGTAGACCAGCCGCTCTTCCATTTCCGGGACCGGCAGGACATAGCAATTGCGAACGATCAGATCGACGTCGTCCAACGTGATGCCTTCGGCTTCAAGGCAATATTCGATCACCTCCTTGTAGAATCCCGACGCATGCTTTGCCCGCGTGATCCGCTCCTTTGCAATTGCAAACGCAATCGCACCGTCGCGCAACAGGCACGCGCTCACGTCATGGTCATAGGTATTCAGGCCGAGGACATAGGTGTGTTGTTTGGGCATGTGCACTCTTCAGGGAGGGGATCGTGGGGCGCTCAAAAATGCGGATCGCGTCGACGTCAAATTCCTGTTCAGATTTTCTTGTTCAGATTCCTGTTCAGATTGCTGGCCTGGCGTTGCTGTAGTTTCCCGTTTCGAGAAATTCTGCAGCGCACAATTGCCGCAAAGCTGAATCAATTATGAACGGCACTATGTGTGAATTGGTCCGACGTTGACAGTAACTTGACCTTACCTTTCGGTCTCAATAATGTCCTGGACGCTCGCAAGAACCTTAGTAAAAATATTGTCTTAGCGCATCTGAACCAAAGGCTTTCTCATGCGTCTAAGTGAGGTGTTTCGGAAGTGACCGGGAGATTCTTGAATGGCTAAACGCTACAATATCCTGACGCGCTGCCTCGCAGCGTTGGCTTTGTTGTTCGTCTACGTCGCCAGTACGTCTGCCATCCTGGTAGGCGCAACGACCTCACCGGCACAGGCTTGGCGTGGTGGCGGCAGGGGCGGCAGAGGCTGGGGTGGTCGTGGCTACTATCGCGGCGGCCGCGGCTGGGGCCGAGGCTATGGTTACTACGGTGGACCCGTGGTCGTCGGTCCCCGTTGCTGGTGGAACGCTTACGGCGCCCGCGTCTGCAGGTATTGATGGCTACGCGATCGCTGTAACCTAACACGCGATCGAAGAGCAGAATTGGGTGTGCCGGGCAACCGGCACGCCTTTTTAATTTTGCGCAGATTCGAAATTGCCGTCGCGCCATGAACAGCCAAGCACGTTTTTCCAATGTTGTTCTTCGGCCGCCCGATTCTAACCGTCGAGAATAGCGACAGCCCGCGTCCAGCCCGCCGAGGCGCGCTCGATCTTCACCGGAAAGCACGACACCATGAATCCGGTCGGGGGCAACTGCTCGAGATTGTGCAGCTTCTCGATGTGGCAATAGCCGATGTGACGGCCCGCCTTGTGGCCTTCCCAGATCAGGCTGGCGTCCTTGGTCTCGGCATACTTCTTAGCGGTATACACGAAGGGCGCGTCCCAGCTCCAGCCGTCGATGCCTGTCAGCCGCACGCCACGTTCGAGCAGATACATGGTCGCCTCATAGCCCATTCCGCAGCCGGAGGTGACGTAATCCTGCCGGCCGTATTTCGCGCCGGCGCTGGTATTGACCACCACAATCTCCAGCGGCGACAACGTGTGGCCGATACGCTTGAGCTCGTTCTCGACGTCCCCAGCGGTGGCGACATAGCCGTCGGCGAAATGCCGGAAGTCGAGCTTCACGCCCGGCTGCAGACACCATTCCAGCG
>CAVYPL010000004.1:0-77330 GCA_963770355.1 uncultured Alphaproteobacteria bacterium
ATGCGGTCCAGCGTATCGATGGTGATGCGCTTTCCCTCGCGAAGCCGGTGCACCAGCTTGCCGTCATTGACCGCACGCCGGCCGAACGTCGTCTCCGCCATATCGGCCTGGCGGCAGAATTCGGAGATCTGGCTCAGGATCTGGTCGTTTTTCATCGGGCCGGATTTGGGCGCGGGTTTGGGAAAGCCTGGTGGGCAGCGCTGGATTGCGGACGTGTCCTACCATCATCTGCCCAACGGGGGAAATGAACCGCGCCAGCCTCCTCACAACAAAACCGTGAGGGGTTTACTTTCGCAAATATTCTCTAGCGCTCTGCGCGATCCGCTGTGCCTCGATCCCGATCTCGCGCAACTGGCCCGTCGGCACGGTGATCTGGCCGCAGAAATAAAGTCCCGGCGCGCTTGTTCGCTGCCCCGTCATGAGCGGCATGCCGTGTTGGTCGAACACATCGTTCACATCGGGAAGTAATTTGCGCAGGTCCGGCCGAAAACCGGTCGCAAGAATCACCGCATCGAATTTTTCAGTGCTCTCGCCGATGAATATGACGCCATCGGTCGTGAAGCGATCAAGGCCACCACGTATCTTGATCGAGCCGTCCTTGATTTTTGCGATCGTGCCGATATCGATCAGCGGCACGCGCCCGTCTTCCTCGACCATCTGCCGCGGTCTTTGGTTGCGCGGCGCAGTCCCAGCTTTTCGATATCGCCGACCGCAAGCCGCAACACCGGCGCGTTGATGACATCGACAAGCCGCGCGGGCAGACGCCGATAAAGAATTGCCGATGACAGAATCGGAAAGCCCAGCAGGCCGCGCGGCAGGATCTGAACGGGACCACGCACCGCCAGTGCGACATCGATGTCGGCATTGGCAAGATCGAGCGCAATCTCGCCGCCGGAATTACCGAAGCCTATCACGAGCACGCGCTTTCCCTCGTATGGCGCGGGGTTTCGGTATTCGCTGCTGTGGATCACGGCGCCGGCAAGACTCGCCGATCCCGGCCACGACGGACGATAAGGTGCGTCCGCGATACCGGTTGCAATGACAACGATGGGAGCGGCGATAGAACCCTGGGCGGTGTCGGCGTCGCCATTGGGCCCCCTCGCGGCAAAGCCGCGAAACGGCGGTATCGAAAACCGGTTTGATCTCGAAACGCGCAGCGTAGCTTTCGAGATAGGCAATCATCTGTTCGCGCGAGAGATAGGCCGGATAGTCGGACGACATGGCCATCCCGGGCAGACCGGAATGATTGCGGTCGGTATGCAAATGAAGCCGGTCGTAATGCCGCCGCCAGGCAGCGCCGACATCGCCGGCTTTCTCGAACACCGTGACATCCAGCCCCGCCGCACGCATTGTCGCGGAACAGGCAAGTCCCGCGGGACCTGCAGCGACGATGATGGCGTCAGGGTTGGATACCATGTCCCACCGAGTTTACGCCGTTACTGCGCCGGCGTTATCGACCATCCATCTGAGCGAAATGCAGCAGTACACCCGCGGGATCGATGACATGGGTGACAAGCGCACCATAGTCTTCGCGTTGCGGCGCACGAATTACTACGTCTTCGAAGCCGCCCTCCACCTTCACGCGCTCCGCCACTTCGTGCCAGAGCACGGCATCATCGACAACGAGATGGACCATCGTGGAATTGTCGGCCCATTCCTTCTGGTAATGTTTCTGGAGGAAAACGCGCGACGCGCCCAGTTCCATCTAGGCGAGGTTTTCGTCGCGGAACCGTGCCTTCCAACCCATGCGGCTGTAGAAATCGATCGATTGGGCCAGATCCCTTGTCGGCAGGAATATGCGCTGGTCAACGATCGTTGGGCATGAGATCGCTTTGCTTCAGCCGCGACTGACAGAGATCATCTTCAACAATCACGCGAGCACGCCCCGAGGGAGAAGAAACCTACTTCCCCCACACCTCGTTGGCGACGTCGACCGCGAGACGTAGCTTCGCCCACTGCTCTTCCTCGGAAAGGATATTGCCTTCCTCGGTCGAGGCAAAGCCGCATTGCGGCGACACAGCAAGCTGTTCAAGCGGGGCGAACTTGGCGGCCTCAGCCAGCCGCCGCTTGATGTCGTCCTTCTTTTCAAGCTCACCGAATTTCGAAGTGATGACGCCGACGACCACGACCTTGTTGCCCTTCGGCAAGTACCGCAACGGCTCGAAACCGCCGGCGCGGTCGGAATCATATTCCAGGAAATAGCCGTCGTAATTGGTGCCGGCCAGCATGGTCTCCGCCACCGGTTCGTAACCGCCGGACGAAATCCAGGTGGAGCGGAAATTGCCTCGGCAGACATGCGTGGTGACCACCATATCGGCCGGCCGCTCGGCCAGCGCATAGTTGATGACCCGCGCGTAGATTTGCTGCAGACCATCGGGATTGTCGCCGCGCTCGCGTGCCTTCTGCAACTCGTCCTGCGAGCAGAGATAGGCCCACACCGTGTCGTCAAACTGCAGATAGCGGCAGCCCGCATCGTAGAACGCCTTCACCGCCTTGCGATAGGTCTTGCCGAGGTCCTCGAAGAAGGGCTCGAGATCGGGATAGACGTCCCTGGAGATCGCCTTGCGGCCGCCGCGGAAATGCAGCACCGCGGGCGACGGGATCGTCATCTTGGCGGTGACGCGGGCCCTGTCGCTCTGCTTTTTCAAGAACCGGAAGTGATCCAGCATCGGATGATTGTCGGGGAAGTCGAGTTTGCCGATGACGCGGATGGCATCGTGCCGGGTCTGGACGCCGGCGAACTGGATACCTTGATCGGGGTGGAACAACTCGCAACCGGTAAGATGGCTGAGAAAATCGAAATGCCACCAGGAGCGGCGGAATTCGCCGTCGGTCGCTAGTTTCAACCCGAGCGAGGCCTGCTTGTGCACGACCTTTTCGATTTCCAGATCTTCGGCCTTGCGCAGATCTTCGGCCGTTATCTCGCCTTTCTCTAGCTTTGCCCGCGCTTCCTTGATCCGTGGCGGCCGCAACAGGCTGCCAACCTCGTCGGCACGGAATGGGGCTTTGGTTCGCTGCATGGCCTTCTCCTAATCTAGGGCGTTTTCAAGCGAAGTGGATACGGGTTCGCGTGAAGAAAACGCGTCAAACAAGAACTCTTCTAGCGTGCTGCGGCTCCGGAGACGCCGAGATAGCGTTCGAGTATCGCGGGATCGGCTCTCAACGCGTGGCTTTGCGCATCGTGCACGATCGCGCCGCGCTCCAATATCACAACACGGTCGGCCAGCCCCAGAATCTTTTGCGCATTCTGCTCGACAATGATCGAGCAGATGCCGCCGGCGCGGGTGATGGTGCCAAGCGCCCTTAACAATTCCTCAGCGATGATCGGCGCCAGCCCCTCGGTCGGCTCGTCCAGCAGCAGCACTTTTGGATTGAGCGTCAGTGCACGGCCGATCGCCAGCATTTGCTGCTCGCCGCCGGAGAGCTGGTTGCCGAAATTGCTGCGGCGTTCCTTCAGCCGCGGAAACATTTCGTATACCTTCTCGATGGTCCAGGGCCCGGGCTGCGCCACCGCCGTCATGTTTTCTTCCACCGTCAGCGAACGGAAGATGTTGCGCTCCTGCGGTACCCAGCCGATCCCTGCCCGCGCCCGCTGGTCGGGCCGCATCGACGTAATGTCCAGGCCGCCAAGGCTGACGGCGCCGCCAAAGCGGCGAGTGATCCCGACGATCGAATTGATCAGCGTGGTCTTGCCGGTGCCGTTACGCCCCAGCAGCGCCAGCACCTGGCCTTCCCCGAGCGCCAAAGTCATCCCCGGCAGCACCACCGCCTCGCCATAGCCGGCGCGTAGGCCATCGATCGAGAGGAGGTCAGGCATCGGCAGCCTCGCCGAGATAGACCGCCTTGACCTGCGGATCGCGCGCCACGTCGTCTGGGGGGCCTTCGACCAGCATGGCGCCGTTGACCAGCACGGAAATCCGGTCGGCGAAGGAGAATACCAGATCCATATCGTGCTCGATCAACAGCACCGTGACATCGCGCGGCAGGGCGGCGACCGCCGCCAGGATATTGTGGCGTTCGCTTTCGGGCACACCGGCGGCGGGCTCGTCGAGCAACAGCACGCGCGGTTTGGTCGCGATCGCGACCGCGATTTCGAGCAAGCGTTGCTTGCCATAGGGCAGCGTCGCGGTGAGTTCATTCATCACGTCGAGCAAATGAAACCGCGACAGCGTTTCCGCGATCTCGCCATTGACGTCGGAACGCGTCCCCATCCGCCGCCACCAATCGCCGCCGCGGCCGAGCCGTTCGGAAACCGCAAGGCCGACGGTCTCAAGCGGCGTCAAATCGGCATAGAGCTGGTTGATCTGGAAGGTGCGCGACAATCCGCGCAGTACCCGCTTGTGAACCGGCAAATCGCTGATGTCGTTACCTTCAAGCAGGATGCTCCCCGCATTGGGCTTGAGGACGCCAGTCAGGAGGTTGATGACGGTGGTCTTGCCGGCGCCGTTCGGCCCGATCAGGGCATGGCGGGCGCCCTGCTCTACCCGGAGCGACAGGTCACGCGTGACCCTCAGGCCACCGAATGACTTTTCCAGTCCCCTGGTTTCCAGCGCGATCGTCATGACGCGTCGCTTTCGGGAACAGCAACGACTGCTTTCCGCCCTGCCAATTGCCGGATGACGAGATTGGGGATCCATAGCGCCCAGCGATGGATGCGCGCGCGGCCGACAAGCACGATCACGACCAGCACGAGACCCATCCAGAATTGCCAATATTGCGGCGTGATCGTCGAGAAGAACTCCTGCAGCATCTTGAATACGACCGCCCCGATCAGACCGCCATAGAGATAACCGGTTCCGCCGATGACCAGCACCAGCATCAAATCGGCCGACCGTTCGAACGAAAACACATCGAGCGAGGCCAGCGCCGTGGTTTGCGTGAACAGCGCGCCGGCAATACCGGCATAGAACGCCGCCAGCGTGTAGACCGCGATCAGGCGGCGGTTGACCGGCACGCCGATGGCCGACGCCCGCAACGGATTGTTCCTGATCGCACGCAGCGACAGGCCAAACGGCGAATTCACGACGCGCCGCGCCAGCAGGAACAAGACGAACAGCACGATCAGGGAGTAGAAGAAGCCGGTCTTGCCGAACATGTCGAAGGTAAACAAGCCGAGGATCGGCTGCATCTCGATGCCCTGCAGCCCGTCGGTGCCGCCGGTGATATTGGAGAAACGTTCGGCAAGCGCTTCCAGCAGCAGCGCGATACCAAGCGTCACCATAAGCCGGGTGAGATCGACGCCGCGAATGACAAGGAAACTCGTGAGGAAGCCCAGCACCATGGCGACGAGACCGGCAGCGACCAACGCGATGACGGGCTCATTGATAATCCCGTGCAGCGCCATCAGTCCGGCAGAGTAAGCACCTACGCCGAAGAAAGCGGCATGGCCGAGCGAGACAATGCCGGCATAGCCCAGAATCAGGTCGAGCGAGAGCGCAAACAGGGCGAGCCGCACGATATCGGTCATGATTAGATAGCGGGAAGGAAACAGGAACGCGCAGGACAGCGCGAACACCCAGAACGCGATTTCGCCCGGGCGCCAGCGTGCGCGGGCGATGGTATGAGATGAGATGTCGGGGAGCGCGGTCATCGGCTCAACGCGCAGCGGTGCGGCCGAACAGGCCGTTCGGACGCCAGATCAGGATCAAGATCATGATGGTGTAGATCACGAACGGCCCCATCTTCGGCACGTAATATTTGCCGGCGACGTCGCCGATGCCGAGCAGGAGCGAAGCGAGGAACGGCCCGGTGATGCTGGAGGAACCGCCGACAGTAACGACGATCAAGAAGTAGATCATGAATTTCAGCGGAAAATACGGGTCGAGCCCGAGAATTTCCGCACTGAGCGCACCGCCTAGACCGGCAAGACCGCAACCAAAGGCAAAGGTGAACGCAAAAACTTGCGGCACGTTGATGCCAAGGCCGCTGGCCGCGCGCGGATCGTCGACCGCTGCACGCAGGCGGCTGCCAAATCGCGTGCGCGCCAGGATCAATTGCAGCGCGAGAGTGAGCAGGCCGCAGATCACGATGATCATCAGCCGGTAGCGGCCGATGCCGACGCCGAAGAAATCGAACTGTCCTTCGAGCGCGGCCGGCAGTTTGATGAAGATCCGCGACGATCCCATGATGTAATCGACCGCCGCCACCGACATGAAGACGAGGCCGACCGAGAACAGCACCTGGTCGAGATGGCTTCGCGTGTAGAGATGACGATACAGCGCTCGCTCCAGTACGATCCCGATCAGGGCGCTGGCGACAAAGGCCAGCGGCAGGGCTGCGAAGAACGGCCAGCCGGTCTGGTTGACCAGGACAGCGCAGACATAACCGCCGGTCATGGCGAAGGCGCCATGGGCGAGATTGACGAAGTTCATCAACCCCAGCGTCACCGCAAGCCCGCAGGCGAGCACGAACAGCAGCATGCCGTAGGCAACACCGTCGAACAGGATGGTGAACAGCGTGGTCATGAAGAGGCTAACCGGGCTTACAGAACTTCAACAGAGCAACACGCTATGTCTACATCGTTATGGCCGGGCTCGTCCGGGCCATCCACGTCTTCCGCGCGGCCGAGACGAGAGATGCCCGGATCAAGCCAGATCAAGCCCGGGCATGACGTGGAGGGTGCGGGCCTTGCGCCCAAGGATGTACAAGCGCACATCGGAGAATGACCCTCGCCCTCACTTCTTCGTCTTGCCGGAGTCCTTGACGGCTTCGAAGGTTGCGAATTCGACGTTGTAGAGTTCACCGTCGACCTTCTCGACCTTGCGGATGTAGATGTTCTGGACGATGTCGCGGGTTTCCGGATCGATCGAGATCGGGCCGCGCGGGCTTTCCCACTTCATGCCCTTCATCGCCTCGATCAACGCATCGCCGTCGGTCTTGCCGCCTGTCTTCTTCAGCGCCTCGTAGATCAGGCGGATGCCGTCATAGCCGCTCACCGCCATGAAGCCGGGGCGTGAGCCAAAGGCCTTCTTATAGGCGGCCACGAATTCCTTGTTGGCGGTCGACGGATGCGCGGCTGAATAGAGATGCGCAGTGACGGTGCCGAGCGCGGCGTCACCCATGCCGTTGAGGAGATCGTCGTCCATCACGTCGCCGGGGCCGATCACCCTGATGCCTGACTTGTCGAGGCCGCGTTCTGCATACTGCTTCATGAAGTTGCCGCCCTGCCCTGCCGGCACGAACACGAACACTGCGTCAGGCTTGGAATCCTTCATCCGCTGCAGGAACGGCGCGAAGTCCGGATTGGCCAGCGGCACCTTGACCTCTTCGACGATCTCGCCACCGCCGGCGGTGAAGTTCTGCTTGAAGAAGGTCAGCGCGTCGTTGCCGGGCGCATAGTCGGAGGTCAGGGTTGCGACCTTCTTGATACCGTTCTTGGCGGCCCAGTCACCGATGATCGTCGAAGATTGCGCGAGCGTAAAACTGGTGCGTACGATATAGGGCGAGCGCTCGGTGATGATCGAGGTGCCCGCCGCCATCACGATTTCCGGAATCTTGGCCTGCGTCGCCAGCGGCGCCGCGGCAAGGGCTGCCGGCGTCACGCCGAAACCGGCGATGAAGCTGACCTTGTCGTTGACGATCAGTTCCTGCGCCAGCCGCTTGGTATTGTCGGGAACCGCGGCGTCGTCCTTGAGGATGATTTCGATCTTCTTGCCGGCGACGGTGTCACCGTTCTGCTGCATATAGAGCTTGACCGCATTGTCGATCTGCTTGCCAGTCGATGCTTGGCCGCCGGTCATCGGCAAAATCAGCCCGATCTTGACGGCGTCCTGGGCCTGAGCCGGCGCGAAAGCCAGCACACCGGCGACGGCACCTGCAACCAGCAACATTTGACTGCGAATAGACATGAAATTCCTCTCCCCATGATCGGTCTTGTGTCTCGAACCGAGTCCCCGGCCCTTGCCTCACCATAGCCCAGATTTTTCGGCCGTGTAGCGCTGCGACAAGGCGTCTTCCGACGGTCCGTTGTCAATCGGACGAAGGATGCGATCCATGCCTAACTTCTTATCGATACCAACCCGGACGGCGATGCAGACCGTCGCGAACGGCATGCTTTCGTCGGTATCAAGATACCTCACTGGATCCGATAAGCCAATCTTACTCTTTGGCGCCTAGGTCTGATGACCGAAACTGGCAGACGCCGGGCGCCGTAAATCCATCAGTTCCAACAGTTCAGGTTTGTAGCGTTCCGCCGATGCCGATCAAAAGCCGCCATATCCTCGCCATCGCCGCACTCGTGCTCGCGGGCTGCGCCTTAAGTGGCTGTGGGACCATCAACGAAAAACTCGCAGCCGGCGTCAGCGACGCTATTCCGGCCTGGGCCGGCGGCCTGCCCGCAGACGCCCCTCCGCGCCCCGGCTCGGCGAAGTATGACGAATTCATGAAAGAGCGGGAGAGAAAGCGCCTGCTGCCCGCTTCGGAACGCGGCGAGGAGGCCAAGCCTGCGACGGATGCACCCACGCCGTCTTCGGCTGGCGTTGTTCATTGAGCGAGACCCTTGCGGTCAGTTCCCGCCTCGCACGCAAAGGCCGAATTGTCGACATCAAAACGCCGCTGGCATCGCATCGACCACGTGGCAATATCGCGCACCGTCGTGCGCGGCATCGCTTCAACAATTAAATTGCGCGACACGACGATTAAGGTCGCGTCGTCGATCACCGCATTCGCATTTCCTGGAAACGAGGTTTTCCTATGCGCTGGTTTCTCGGCTCCATCATCGCCCTCGTCATCGCGATCGCGGTCTATCTTGGATTGGCAGTGTCATCTCTGTCGACGCTCGCGTCCGCCGCGCGCGCCGGCGACGGAGTGAAGGTCCTGGAACAGTCCGACATCAAAGCACTCAATCGCTCGCTGACTAACCAGATCGTCGGCGCCTATCTCGAGCGCATCGGTGGGACGCGCCGCATCAGCCCGATGGAAAAGACATTGATCAACACCTACGGCGCCTCGATTGCGGACGCGATGGTGGCGAAGATGCTGACCGCGGACAAGCTCACAGAAATGCTGAAAACCGGCAAGCTGGAAGGCACGACAGGGTTGCCGTCCTTTGCCGGATTGCCGGCATTGGGCGACCTCCCGACAGAGAACTGGCTGTCGTTGCTCGGACGCGTCCACCTGATCCAGCCGGTGCTGCTTGGCATTCGCGTGAGCGACACTTCCGACCCGGAGAGCTACACGGCGATCAACCTGCATTTCGAAGGCAGCGACTGGAAACTTGCAGGGCTTGAGTTGCCGAAGGCGATCGTGCGCTCGCTGGCCGCCGCCCTACCGGTGAAATAGACTAATCCATGAACACCACGGTCTTGCGGCCGTTGAGGATCACGCGATCTTCCAGATGATGGCGCATCGCGCGTGCCAGCACGCGGCGTTCGATGTCGCGGCCCTTGCGCGAGAGATCTTCGGGCGTATCGCGATGGCTGATGCGCTCGACGTCCTGGTCGATGATCGGGCCTTCGTCGAGCGCGCTGGTGACGTAATGCGCGGTCGCGCCGATCAGTTTGACGCCGCGTTCATGGGCTTGATGGTAGGGCCGCGCGCCCTTGAAGCCCGGGAGGAACGAGTGATGGATGTTGATGCAGCGCCCCGCCAGCTTTGCAGACATATCGTCCGAGAGGATCTGCATGTAGCGCGCCAGCACCACGAGGTCGGTTCCGCTGTCCTGGACCAGTTTCCAGACCGCTTCCTCCTGCTCGCGCTTGGTCTCCTTGGTGACCGGCATGTAGTGAAAAGGTATCTCGCCGAAATCGAGTGAGCCGTAGGTCTCGCGCGGGTGATTGGAGACAATCGCGGTCGGGATCATCTCGAGTTCGCCGGTGCGCCAGCGGTAGAGGATGTCGACCAGGCAGTGATCGGATTGGGAGACCATCAACATCACGCGGCGGCGGCTGGCGCGATCGCGCATCTGCCAGTCCATGCCGAAGCGATCGGCGATTGCGGTAAAACCGGTCTGCAACGCGGACAATTCGACCGCAAGATCGGCGGCGGTGAACACCACCCGCATGAAGAATTTCTTGGTTTCGATGTCGTCGAACTGCTGCGCGTCCAGGATGTTCTGCCCGTTATGGGCAAGGAAGGTCGACACCGCGGAAACGATGCCGGGGCGGTCGGGACAGGACAGGGTCAGGACGAATTGATGATCGGGCATGGCGCGGACTTGACTACGATTGAGGCAGGAAGGTGAGGCGGTGGATTTGCGCCCTGCTCTATCACCGTCAACCTGCTTGCGCCAATGCTGAAACCGGAGTCAGGATGAACAAACCACGCATGAAGCGCGTTGGAATGAGACCGTTGGAATGAGACTACGTTGGAATGAGACTATGGCTGACAGACTAAGCGGCTATCGCATCCTGATCCTGGAAACGCGTGAGGAAGCGCAGTTTTCCCGCCTGCTCACCGAGCAGGGCGCCGATGTGCTGCAATGTCCGATGTTCACCATCCGCGACGCGCCGGACCCGGCACCTATCGAGGCCTGGATCAAGCGATCGATCGAACAGCCTCTCGACGATCTGGTGTTGACGACCGGCGAAGGCCTCCGCCGTCTGATGAAAATCGTGCGCCGTGTCGGCGTCGAGCAGGAATTCACCTCAGCACTTGGCAAGGCCCGCAAATTCGCCCGCGGGCCCAAGCCCGGCCGCGCACTGCGCGAAATCGGGCTGGAGCCGCAGGCGACGACGGAGAAGCCGACGTCCGAGGGTATCGCCGAAATGCTCGGACGTATCGACCTGAAAGGCCACCGCCTCGGATTGCAGCTGTATCCCGACAAGGATCACAGCCGGCTGATCGGCGCGATCAAGGCGCAAGGCGCCGAGGTCGATACCGTGCTGCCTTATATCTACGATGCGCAGGCCGCCGACGCCAATATCGTCACCGCCATCGACGAGATGGCCGCAGGTCGTATCGACGCGATCGCGCTTACCAATCTGGGGCAGGTTCGCCGCCTGGTCGAGGTCGCGCGGGCCCATGGTTGGGAGAATAAACTGCGCCAGGGCCTGGAACGCACGCCGATTGCCTCGGTCGGACCTGCGGTTTCGGACGAACTCAAATCCCACGGCTTGCGCACGGATATCTATCCGGCGGACGACGCCTTCTTCATGAGGCCGCTGATATCGGCGATGGCGACGGCACTCGGAAAAAACCCGCCACGCTCTCTCGCGCGCTAATCCACCTTGGCGCCGGCGAATTTGACTACCTTGCCCCATTTATCGGTTTCGGTCGTCAGCAGTTTGTAAAAATCGGTCGGCGAACCCGGGAGCAGGAACGCGCCGAGTTCTGTAAACCGCGCCTTTGCCTTGGGATCGGCAAGGATTTCGTTGATCGCCTGATTGAGCTTCGCGATGATCTCGGGCGGCGTGTTCTTTGGCGCGCTGATGCCGTACCAGGCGCTCGCCTCGTATCCGGGCAGGAAATCGGCCACGACGGGCAGATCCGGCAGCACCTCCGAGCGCGTCGTGCTGGTGACGGCGAGACCACGAAGCTTGCCGGACTTGACGTGCTCGGCGCAGGTCGGAATGTTGTCGAACATGACATGGACCTGGCCTGCGAGCAGGTCGGTGAGCGCCGGTGCTCCTCCGCGGTAGGGCACATGAACCATGTTGATGCCGGTCAGCATCTTGAACAATTCGCCGGACATGTGGATCGTGGAGCCGTTGCCGGAGGATGCCATATTGAGCTTGCCGGGATTGGCCTTGGCATAGGCGATCAATTCAGGGATCGACTTGATCGGAAGCGATGGGTGGACCACCACTACGTTGGGAAAGCGAATAAGCCCCGCGACTGCTTCCGTATCGCGCAGGAAATCAAAATTAAGTTTGTCATAGAGCGTGGCGTTGATGGCGTTCGCAGGCGCTGCAAGCAGAAGGGTGTATCCGTCAGGCGCCGCCCGCACCACCGCCTCGGTCGCGATATTGGTGCCGCCGCCCGGCCGGTTCTCGATGACGAAGGACTGCCCGAGCCGTTCCGACAGCCACTGCCCCATCAAGCGTGCGGTGAGATCCGCCGAGCCGCCCGGCGTATACCCGATGACGAGGCGGACCGGCCGCGATGGATAGGCTTGCGCGCTTGCGATCCGGGACGCGGCCGGGAGCGCGGCAGCACCGAGAGCCAGACGCAAAAATTGACGACGCTGAAATCTCATGACGCTTCCTCCAACAAAATCTGCTGGCGGCGCAGAATCCCAAGGGGCTGCCAAGCTGGACACATCCTAGCGGCCCGTCACGGATATTCCTATCGAGTTCACAGCGGGCAAGATGCCGCGGTCGCTTCCCTCCTCGCGATGACGGGCAAGAAGAAGCAGTGACTTATTCGGCCTCGGCCGCCTGCCTGGTCTCGCGGAGATAGGCTTGATAGGCGAGCCGCATGCCCTCATCGAGCGTGGTCGTGGCGCGCCAGCCGAGTTTGGCCAGCCGCCTGACATCGAGCAATTTGCGCGGCGTGCCGTCGGGCTTTGAGATGTCGAAACTGATGTCGCCGGTGTAGCCGACGGTCTTGGCGACCACGCGGGCGAAGTCGGCGATGGTGATGTCCTCACCGGTACCGATATTGACCAGCTCGTCGCTGGAGTAGTTCTTCATCAGATGAATGCCGGCATCCGCGAGATCGTCGACATAGAGGAATTCACGCCGCGGTGTGCCGGTACCCCAGACCACGACAGCCTTCGCGCCCGACATCTTCGCTTCGTGGAAGCGGCGGATCAGGGCAGCGACGACGTGGCTATATTCGGGATGATAGTTGTCGCCACGGCCGTACAGATTGGTCGGCATCACGCTGATGAAATCGTCGCCATACTGGGCGCGATAGGCCTCGACCATCTTGATCCCGGCGATCTTGGCAATCGCATAGGGCTCGTTAGTGATCTCCAGCGGCCCGGTCAGCACCAAGTCTTCGCATAGCGGCTGCGGCGCCATTTTCGGATAGATACAGGAGGAACCGAAGAACATCAGCTTCTCGGTGGCATTGACATGCGCAGCGTGGATCACATTCGATGCGATCGCCAGGTTCTCGTAGATGAATTCGGCGCGCAGCGTGTTGTTGGCGACAATGCCGCCGACCCTTGCCGCAGCCATGAACACGACCTGCGGGTGTTTGGTGGCGAACCAGTTGTTGACCGCAGCCTGATCGCGCAGATCGACTTCGCTCCGGGTCAGTGTCAGCAGTTCGACATCTTCCTGCGCCAGCCGGCGCACCAGCGCCGAGCCCACCATCCCGCGATGTCCGGCAACAAAGACCGTCTTCCCCTTCAGCTCAAACGGAGTTCTTGCCATTGGCAGCCTCCTGTCTGGCTGTCGCGAGATCGCCCGCCACCATCTCCTTGACGAGCTCCGCGAACGTTGTCTTCGGCTTCCAGCCGAGTTTCGCGCGCGCCTTGCTGGCGTCGCCAATCAAGAGATCGACTTCGGTCGGGCGGAAATAGCTGGGATCGATGCGAACGAGTGTCTTGCCGGATTTTCCGTCGATGCCGGTTTCCTCGACGCCCTTGCCGCGCCACTCGATCGTCCGGCCGACTTCGGCAAACGCAATTTCGACGAATTCGCGCACCGAACGCGTTTCGCCGGTCGCGAGCACGAAATCGTCGGGCGCGTCCACCTGCAATATCCTGTGCATGCCCTCGACATAGTCGCGCGCATGGCCCCAGTCGCGCTTGGCGTCGAGATTGCCGAGATAGAGCGTTTCTTCAAAGCCGGTCTCGATGCGAGCGACGCTGCGCGTGATCTTGCGCGTCACGAAGGTTTCGCCGCGGATCGGGCTCTCGTGATTGAACAGGATGCCGTTCGAGGCATAGATGCCGTAGGCCTCGCGGTAATTCACCGTGATCCAGTAGCCGTAGAGCTTGGCGACGCCGTAGGGCGAGCGCGGATAGAACGGCGTGGTTTCCTTCTGCGGCACTTCCTGGACCAGGCCGTACAATTCCGAGGTCGACGCTTGATAAAACCGTGTCTCCTTTTCCATGCCGAGGATCCGGATCGCCTCCAGCAGTCGCAGCACGCCGATGGCGTCGGCATTGGCGGTGTATTCCGGGCTTTCGAAGCTGACCGCGACGTGACTTTGGGCGGCGAGATTGTAGATCTCGGTCGGACGGATCTGCTGCATCAGGCGGATCAGATTGGTCGAATCCGTCATGTCACCATAGTGCATCAGGAACGGCACGTTCCCCTCGTGAGGGTCCCTATAGAGATGGTCGACGCGCGCCGTGTTGAACGAGGACGACCGCCGCTTGATGCCATGGACGGTGTAGCCCAGGCCGAGCAGATAGTCCGCGAGATAGGCACCGTCCTGGCCGGTGACGCCGGTAATCAGCGCAACGCGCCGCTTTGGATCCTGAGCCGACATTTCTTCTCCAAACGCTGGCGCGCGCCGGCTCCCTGGAGAGCCCGAACGCCCCCCATCGCCCAGCCAAAGCGGACGTGCAAGTGGCGATACGCGCGCGGCGCAGGCCATAGCATTCAACCCCGGCGAAGTCTATCGCCAAAGCCGTTTGAAATCAGTCCCTTAGCGATCCGACGGGGAGACGGCGCCGGCTTGGCCGATCGGCAATTTTATTCCGGGTATGGCACGGTCGGCGGTCAGACCCAGGCCCTATTCGCCATAATGGCGCAATCGCTCGAGGTCGATGATGGTCACGCCACCATATTCGAGCCTCAACAAACCTTCTTTCTCCAGCCGCTTCAGGCACTGGTTGGCATTTTGCCGGGAGATACCGGAGAGTGCTCCGATTTCTTCCTGCGTGATCTCCAGATGTCGCGTGAGGTCGGGATAGAGAATCGGATTGAACAGGGATGCGATGGAACGCGCCAACCGCGCGGTCGCGTCCAGCGTGCGGCCATATTCGAGCAACGCGATGAACTGGCCCAGACGTTCGTTGAGCTGCCCGACCAGGAAGCGGTTGAAGCCTACGCTGTTTTCGAACAGCCACAGGAAGGTACTGCGGTTCATCATCGCCAGACGGGTGTCGCGTAACGCCACCACGTCGTAGCGCCGCGGCTCGTTCTTGAGCACGGTGCCCTCGCCAAACCATGCGCCGGCGGTCAGGCCTGCAAAGCTCGCCGCCTTGCCGCCGCGAGACACGATGCCCATTCTGGCAAGACCGGTGACAACACCGGTCCAGTATTCGAACTGATCGCCGCGCATGAAGATGAATTCATTCGCGTGATAGGACTTCTCGATGATACCGGCGCGCGCGATCTCGATCTCACGATCGTTCAATTCACGAGACCAGGCCGCAATTCGTTTCAGGTAATCCGGAGCAATCATGATTCCATCGACCGTCGCCTGCGACCCTCAGCCTTCGCCATATTGCACCGCAGCATTGCGTCGCACCTCTGTTGAGGCCCCTCGTAGAGGAACCTGGCAGCACGGCGGCGAAACGAAATTTGCTGACCAATTGTCCGGCGCAAGACATTTTAGCGTATCGCTTTCGATTATTGAGGGCCACCTCGCGTGACGCCGTTTCGGCCCAACGGAATAAACGGATGGCTTGCGGGGAGTGACGGGGCATTGCGGGTGCGGCGTTACCGCGCAGTTCGCCCGTGTCACCGCAGCAAATGCCGCAAGTCTTGACCAATGTGCTGAGTGCGTTACGGCGCCCGGCATCATTAGCTGGATGGCCTAGCGGAAACCGCCGATGTAAGATCGCGAACGCATCGCAAAGAAGAAGATAAAGAGCGCGCCAAGCGCCGTATCTGGAGGGATGAGTGGCTCATACTTTGGAAGTGCGCGGGGTGTCGCTGCGCTTTGGTGGCGTCCGTGCGCTGACCGAAGTAAGCTTCGGCGTCGACGATGGCGAGTTGTTCTCGATCATCGGCCCGAACGGCGCCGGCAAGACCTCGATCGTCAATTGCATCTCGGGCCGCTACAAACCGACCGAAGGCCAGCTGTTCTATCGCGGCAAGGATATTACCAGCCTCACCCCCAACGCGCGGCCCTCGCTCGGCATCGGCCGCACCTTCCAGAATCTCGCGCTGTTCCATCATATGAGCGTGCTCGACAACATCATGGTCGGGCGGCATCACCTCCTGAAGAACAATTTCATCACGGGATCGCTGTACTGGCTGACGGGCGCGCGGCGCGAGGAACTCGAGCACCGCCGCAAGGTCGAGGAGATCATCGACTTCCTCGACCTGCAATCGGTGCGCAAGGCCACCGCCGGCACCCTGCCCTATGGATTGCGCAAACGCGTCGAACTGGCGCGCGCCATGGCGCTGGAGCCGCAACTGATCCTGCTCGACGAACCGATGGCCGGCATGAACTTCGAGGAAAAGGAGGACATGGCGCGCTACATCGTCGATCTCAATGAAGAGTTCGGCATGACCGTCATGATGATCGAGCACGATATGGGCGTGGTGATGGATATTTCCCATCGCGTCATGGTGCTGGACTTCGGCCGTAAGATCGCCGAAGGCGATCCAGCCGCGGTCCTCGCCGACCCGCATGTGAAGCGCGCTTATCTGGGTGAAGAGGACGAAGTTCTGGTCGATCCCGACGACAAGCCTGCCGCGGCCCCGGAGTGCGCGGCATGATGGATTACGCCGGCCGGGTCGCGGCAGCCGACACCTATCCGAAGCTGCTGCGCCTCAACGCCAGTGAACATGGCAGCGAGATCGCGCTGCGCGAAAAGGATTTTGGCCTGTGGCGCGTCTTCACGTGGAGCGACTACCAAACACGCGTGCATGATTTCGCGCTCGGCATGATCGAACTGGGTCTGGGACGCGGCGACGTCATCGGCATCATCGGCGACAATCGGCCGGACTGGGTGGCAGCGGAAATCGCTACGCATGCAATCGGCGCCATGAGCCTGGGCCTTTATCGCGACGTGTTGGATGAGGAAGCGGCTTATCTCTTGAGCTACGGCGAAGCGAAACTCGTGTTCGCCGAAGATGAAGAACAGGTCGACAAGCTGTTAGGCCTGGCCGATCGCGTGCCCAACCTCAAGCATATCGTCTATTCCGATCCGCGCGGCATGCGGAAGTATGACGATCCGCGCCTGATGGAAGCTGAAAAACTGGTTGCAATGGGACGCGCTCGCGCTGCGCGCGACCCCGGCCTTTATGACAAGCTCGTCGACGCCACCAATGGCGAGGATGTCGCGATCCTCTGCACCACCTCAGGCACCACGGCCAATCCCAAGCTCGCCATGCTGGCGGCCGGCCGGGTGTTGAGGCACTGCGCCACTTACCTCGCATTCGATCCGAAGGGACCGGATGACGAATACGTCTCGGTGTTGCCGTTGCCGTGGATCATGGAACAGGTCTACGCGCTCGGCAAAGGGCTGCTCTGCCGGATGAAGATCAACTTCGTCGAAGAGCCCGACACCATGATGAACGATTTCCGCGAAATCGCGCCGACCTTCGTGTTGTTTGCGCCGCGAGTCTGGGAATCGATCGCCGCCGACGTCCGCGCCGGCGTAATGGACTCTTCCCCGCTCAAGCAAAAGCTTTACGACCTCGGCATGAAGACGGGGCTGGCTGCGCTGGCGGAGGGCAAGCACTCCATGCTGGCCGACAAACTTCTGTTCCGCGCGCTGCGCGACCGCCTCGGTTTCACGCGGCTGCGCTCGGCGGCCACCGGCGGGGCTGCGCTTGGGCCGGATACGTTCAAGTTCTTCCAGGCCATGGGCGTGCCGTTGCGGACGCTTTACGGCCAGACCGAGTTGCTCGGGGCCTACACGCTGCATCCGCCCGGCAAGGTCGATCCGGATACGACCGGCGTGCCGATGGCTGACGACATCAACATCCGCATCGACAACCCGGATATCAACGGCGTCGGCGAGATCGTGGTGCGCCACCCCAACATGTATCTCGGCTATTACAGGAATCCGGAAGCCTCTGCCGCCGACATGCAGGACGGCTGGATGCATTCCGGCGACGCCGGCTATTTCAACGACAACCAACAGCTCGTGGTCATCGACCGCATCAAGGACCTCGCCGAGACCTCGCGCGGCGAGCGCTTTTCGCCACAATATCTGGAGAACAAGCTGAAGTTCTCGCCCTACATCGCCGAGACGGTGGTACTCGGCGCCGGCCGCGATGCGCTGGCGGCGATGATCTGCATCCGCTACTCGATCATCTCGAAATGGGCGGAGAAGAACCGCATCTCGTTCACGACCTACACCGACCTCGCCTCACGCCCCGAAGTCTATGCGCTGGTGCGCAAGGAAGTGGAAACCGTCAACGCCACGCTGCCGCCCGCGCAACGCATCTCCCGCTTCCTGCTGCTCTACAAGGAACTCGACGCCGACGACGGCGAATTGACCCGCACCAGGAAAGTCCGCCGCAGCGTCATCAATGAAAAATACGCCACCATTATCGACGCGATCTATGGCGGCAAGCGCGACATTCCCGTCGATACCGTGATCCGCTTCCAGGACGGCACCACCCAGCGCATTCGCACCACACTCGCCGTGGTAGACCTCGCCGGTGATGTGGTGACCGCGGAGGCAGCGGAATGAGTCAATCGCCAAAAGGCGCCGTAAAACCGATCATTATGCGCGGGCTTGACCCGCACATCCATCCTCTTCTGAAAGAAACCTCGTTGAACGATGGATCGCCGGGTCAAGCCGGGCGATGACGGGTTGCGAATTGCGGTGGGCTCCAATGAACACCCAGTTCCTGATCCAGCTCATCGTCAACGGCCTCGTCGTCGGCACGCTCTATGGCGTGGTCGCGATGTCGTTTGTGTTGATCTACAAAGCGACGCAGGTCGTGAACTTCGCGCAAGGCGAGCTGCTGCTGATCGGAGCGTGGGTGTGCTGGGCGCTGCTTGCGAAGTATCAGGTGCCGTTCTGGCTCGGCATGCCGATGACGCTGGTGTTCATGTTCATTTTCGGCATCGCGATTCAGATATTGATCCTGCGCCCGATGATCGGCGAACCCATCATCTCCGTCATCATGGTCACGATCGGACTGTCGACCGTGTTCCAGGCCGCGCTGAAATGGATTTTTGGCGTCAACCCGCAGCCGTTCCCGCGCGTGTTCACGAGCCAGTCCGTCGGACTGCTCGGCCTGCAAATCCAGACCGTCTATGTCATGAGCCTCGTGGTGTCGGTCGCCATGATGATCGGCATGGCCTGGTTCTTCCGCGCTTCCAAATACGGACTTGCGATGCGCGCGACCGCCTTCAACCAGCAGGTGGCGCAGTCGCTCGGCATCTCCGTCAAGAGTGTGTTCGCGATGGCATGGGCGATTTCGGCGACGGTATCGGCGGTCGCGGGCGTTGTCGTCGCCGTCGTCAACGGCGTGTCCTCGGGCCTCTCCGCCTACGGCATCAAGGTGTTTCCGGCGGCGATCCTCGGCGGGCTCGATTCCATTGGTGGCGCCGTCCTCGGCGGCATCATCATCGGGCTACTCGAAAACATCGCGCAATATATCGACAGCGAATATCTGCACTGGGGCAATCTCTATGAAATCGCGCCGTTCTACGTGCTGATCATTATCCTGATGATCAAGCCCTACGGGCTGTTCGGCACCAAAGACATCGAGCGGGTGTAATTCATGGCTGGTCCCTCCCTCATCCCCTCCGGCGATTTCCGCACTACATACGCGGCGGACACCACGATCTTTCCGACCACGACCAGCCGCAATTTTGCGATCGCCGGTCTCGTTCTGGTGTGCTTTGCACCGCTGGTATTTTCCAATTACTGGCTCAGCATATCGATCCAGATCGGCATCTTTGCGATCGCAGCGCTCGGCCTGAACATCCTGGTCGGTTTCACCGGACAGATTTCAATCGGCCACGCCGCGTTCTTTCTGCTCGGCGCGTTCACCTCGGCCTACGTCTCCAACAATCTGCCGATCCCGGTATTCTTCGCGATTCCCCTGGCTGGCGTGATCACGGCGCTGGTCGGATTGATATTCGGCTTGCCGGCGGCGCGGCTGAAGGGCTTGTACCTCGTCATCGCGACCCTGGCGGCGCAATATATCCTGTTGGATTTCTTCTCGCGCGCCGACTGGTTCTCCGGCGGCTCGGTGCCGGCCAGCGCCAAGCCGTTCTCGATCTTCGGCCACATGTTCCGCGGCGATAAGCAGTATTTCTACGTCGTGCTGGCCTATCTCGTCGTCAGCTATCTCCTGGTGACCAATCTGATGCGCACGCGCGACGGCCGCGCACTGGTCGCGATCCGCGACCATTATCTTTCCGCCGAGATCATGGGCATCAACCTCACCAAGTATCGCACCCTGTCGTTTGGCCTTGCGGCATTCTTCGCCGGCGTCGCCGGTGCGCTCTATGCGCATTATCAACTCGTCGTCTCCAATGAAGGCTTTGGAATTGAACGCTCGATCCTCTTTTTGGCGATGGTCATCATCGGCGGCACCGGCTCTGTCATGGGCACGCTGATGGGAACCGCGTTCGTGGTGCTGCTGCCGGAATCGATGGAGTGGATCAGCCACCTCCTGAAAGGCAGCGCGATCGACAAGGCGTTGTCGCTCAACACCAACATCACCTTTCTGCGCGAGATCGCAATCGGGCTGATCATCATCGCGTTCCTGATGTTCGAGCCCGACGGGCTCGCGCATCGCTGGCGGCAGATCAAGACCTACTGGAAACTCTACCCGTTTTCGCATTGAGGTTGGAACGGGCCCGACTACAATGACCTCAACCAAAGACCGGAGGAAAATGCCTATGACGATAAAATCCCTTTTGAGCACGGTTTCACTGGCGCTGCTGATTGGCGGCGCTTCCGCAACCGCACAGGCGCAGATTGCGATCGGCCATCTCGCCGATTATTCGGGCGGCACGTCTGACGTCGGCACGCCCTACGGACAAGGCGTCGCGGACACCTTTGCCTGGGTCAACAAGAACGGCGGCGTCGGCGGCAAGCAGCTTGCGGTCGACACCAACGATTACGGCTATCAGGTGCCGCGCGCGATCGCGCTCTACAAGAAATGGTCCGGCGGCGACAAGGTCGCGGCGATCATGGGCTGGGGCACCGCGGATACCGAGGCCCTCACCGGCTTCCTCGCGCAGGACAAGATTCCGGATATCTCCGGTTCCTACGCGGCGGCGCTGACTGATCCCGAAGGCACCAGCGGCAAGGCAAAACCCGCGCCGTATAATTTCTTCTATGGCCCCAGCTATTCGGACGCGATGCGGGCGATGCTGACCTGGGCGGCCGAGGACTGGAAGGCCAAGGGCAAGCCCGGCAAGCCGAAATTCGTCCATATGGGCGCCAACCATCCCTATCCGAACGCCCCGAAGGCGGCCGGCGAAGCGCTCGCCACCGAACTCGGCTTTGAAGTGCTTGCCGCCGCTGGTGTTCGCACTGGCGCCCGGCGACTACAGCGCGCAATGCCTCAGCCTGAAGAGCGCCGGCGCCAACTACGCCTATTTGGGCAATACCGCCGCCTCCAACATCTCTGTGCTGAAGGCCTGCAAGACCGCCGGCGTCGATGTCCAGTTCATGGGCAACGTCTGGGGCATGGACGAGAACGCCGCCAAGACCGCGGGCGACGCTGCCGATGGCGTGATCTTCCCGCTGCGTACCGCAGTGGCATGGGGCGGCAACGCGCCGGGCATGAAGACAGTGATGGAAATCTCCAAAATGTCCGACCCGACTGGCAAGGTTTATCGGCCCGTCCACTACATCGCGGCCGTTTGCAGTTCGCTGTATCTGAAGGAGGCGCTCGACTGGGCCGCCAAGAACGGTGGCGCGACCGGCGAGAACGTCGCGAAGGGCTTCTACCAGAAGAAGGATTGGGTGCCGGCCGGCATGGAAGGCGTTTGCAATCCCTCGACCTGGACCGAGAAGGATCATCGCCCGACGATGAAGGTCGATCTGTACCGTTCGAAGGTCGCGGGCGCGACCGACGGCGATATCAACGATCTCATGAGCAAGGGCACGATCAAGCTCGACAAGGTCAAGACCGTCGAACTGCCGCGCAAGCCGGAATGGTTTGGGTGGTGAGGTAAGGCGGACAACCGCGCACTCCAGTCGTCATCCCCGCGAAAGCGGGGATCCAGTACGCCGCGGCTTCTCGATTGATCGCAGGCGCCTCTGGAATACTGGATCACCCGCTTTCGCGGGTGATGACGACAGCAGGTGATCAAAATGATTGAAGCAACTGAAATCAATCGCGCTCCGGCGGCGGCGAAAATCGATGCCCCGCTGCTCAGCGTGAACAACATCGAGGTCGTGTATGACGACGTCATCCTGGTGCTGCGCGGATTGAGCCTCAACGTGCCGAAAGGTGCGATCGTGGCGCTGCTCGGGGCCAATGGCGCCGGCAAGTCGACGACGCTGAAAGCAATCTCAGGTCTGCTCAAGACCGAAGACGGTGAAGTCACGCGTGGCGAGATCGTCTTCGACGGCGAGCGCATCAACGGCATCGATCCCGACAAGATCGTCCGCCGCGGTATCTTCCAGGTGATGGAAGGCCGCCGCATCATATCCGACATGACGTCGCTGGAAAATCTGCGGCTCGGCGCCTTCACCCGCAGCGACAACGAGGTCGGTGACGACATCGACATGGTCTTCAAATATTTCCCGCGCCTGAAGGAGCGCACCGGCCTTGCCGGCTATCTCTCCGGCGGCGAGCAGCAGATGCTGGCGATCGGCCGCGCACTGATGGCGCGCCCCAAAATGATCCTGATGGACGAGCCGTCGATGGGCCTGTCGCCTCTGCTGGTCAAGGAAGTGTTCACGATCATCAAGGAGATCAACCGCGACCTCGGCGTCACCATCCTGCTGGTGGAGCAAAATGCACGCGCGGCGCTCTCGGTCGCGAGCCACGGCTACATCATGGAACAGGGCAAGGTGGTGCTCGACGGCTCTGCCGACGAATTGCGCGACAATGAGGACGTGAAAGAGTTTTACCTCGGCGGCGCCGGCGACCAGCGCAAGAGTTTCAAGAACCTGAAAAGCTTCAAGCGGCGGAAGCGGTGGCTCTGAAGGCCCGCCGCTCAGCCGAGTACCTGCTCCGCTTCCGTAACCGCGCAAAGAACATGATAGAACGAAGACGCAGGGATCGTAGCAACCAGCGACGCGCCGTCGCGGTCGAATTGATCGTGCCAGCCGCCGGCCACGGGATGGCTGAGGTAGTGCCGTTCAAGGCGCACCAACGCGGTGCGCGCTTCGTCGGCAGCTCCCGCTTCGCCGGACTCGGCCTGTGCGATCCACGCCTTGGCGATTTCGGCCTGCGGCCACAGTCGCCTGGTGTGCCTTTTGATATTGCCGGCGGCGTCGCCCTCATCGATCAGACATCCCGTAGCCGCGTCGCGATAACGCAGCGCCGATGCCAGCAATTCGGCGCGGTAGCGTCCGGTCGGGCAGCCGGTAATTCGTTCAAACCCCTTCAGCAGCCAGGCCCATTCCGCCTGATGCCCCGGCTCGATACTGACCGGCTCGATCTTCGACCAGTCCTCCTCAAAATACTCTCCCAGCAGCTGTTTCTGTTTGTCGTAGAGGTTCGCAAGAAACAGCGCGAAGAAATCGCCGGCGCGGTTCTGGAACACCGGATCATGCGTCGCGTCGAACGCTGCGACCATCGCTTCGAACAGATGCATGTGCGGATTCTGCCGCCGCGGCATCGACGACGGCAGGCCCTCGAGAAAGCCTCCGTGCGGCGAGCGCAATTGCGTCTCCAGGAAATGACACAGCGCGTCGATTTCGGAACGCACCTGTGCATCGCGATCGAGCGCATAGACGCTCGCCAGCGCCAGCAGCACGAAGGCGTGATCATAGGTGTCGCGCAGCGGGTCCACTACAGCGCCGTCGGCCGTGAGCGTATGGACAAAGCCCGGCCGCCCATCGGGGCTTTTCGCTTTGGTCAAAAGGTGATCCAGGCCCTTCAGCGCGATCCCGCGGCCTTCCGGATACCAGCCCATCTGCGCGGCTTTGGCGAAGCAATAGATCTGCCGTGCCTGCACGAAAACCCGGCGGGGCGCGAGACGGTCGGCGCGGCCGTCCTGATCGAGCCGGTCGACAAATCCACCCGTGGCGCGGTCCCAACCTTCGTTCGACCACAACGGCAGGCAGTGCTCGATGATGCGGAGCTTCAGCCTGCCGACGATACCGCCCGGATCGAACGCATCTGCGGCCATATCGATATGTGTTTCGGCCATCGCGTTCCCTGCAGCGTCTCCGATACCGGAAGAAGCCGTCTGATATCACGTCAAAGGCGAAGCGCAATCGGCCATATTCTAAGGGATCAGCCATGACCGACCACTACGACGCCCTTGAAACGCGCGCGCCGGCCGAACGCGAGGCGGACCTGTTTGCAAGGCTCCCCAACGTGCTGCGCAAGGCGATGGCTGCGCCGGCCTATGCCGAACGCCTGAAGGGCATCGATCCGGCTTCGGTGACCAGCCGGGCCGCCCTGGCGCGTCTACCGGTGCTGCGCAAATCGGAGCTCCCTGCCCTGCACAAGGCAGCGCCGCCGTTCGGCGGCTTCGTCGCGGGGCCGCTGGGGTCGTTCGGGCGGCTGTTTACCTCGCCAGGCCCGATCTTCGAGCCTGAGCCTGCCCATGCCGACCCCTGGCGCGGCGCACGCGCGCTGTTCGCGGCGGGTTTTCGGCCGGGCGACGTCGTGCTGAACACCTTCAGCTATCATTTGACGCCCGGCGGCTTCATCTTCGACACCTCGGCGCGGGCACTCGGCTGTGCGGTCATTCCGGCCGGGCCGGGCAATACCGACGCGCAGTTCGAGCTGATCGAGGCCTATCGCCCGATCGGCTATAGCGGCACGCCCGACTTCCTGAAGATCCTGCTCGACGCGGCGGCAAGCGCCGGGCGCGATGTCTCCTCGATCAAACGCGCGCTGGTCTCCGGCGCGGCATTTCCGAAGTCGCTGCAGGACGAGGTCAAGTCGCGCGGCATCGACGCCTGTCAGGCGTTCGGCACCGCCGACCTCGGCATGATCGCCTTCGAGACATCCGCGCGCGACGGCATGGTGGTCAACGAGGATCTGATCCTGGAAATCGTGAAGCCCGGCACCGGCGATCCCGTGGCACCCGGCGACGTCGGCGAGATCGTCGTCACCTCGCTCGATCCGCACCACCCCTGGATCCGGCTCGCGCTCGGCGACCTCTCAGCTGTCCTGCCGGGGACAAGCCCGTGCGGACGCACCAACATGCGCATCAAAGGCTGGATGGGCCGCGCCGACCAGACCACCAAGGTCAAGGGCATGTTCGTGCGCCCGGAGCAGATCGCGGAGATCGGCAAGCGCCATCCCGAACTCGGGCGGCTGCGCCTCGTCGTCACGCGCTCCGGCGAGAGCGATCTGATGACGCTGAAAGCCGAAACGGCCTCGCCGAGCGAAACCCTTCAGGGCGAGCTCGCAGCGACGCTGCGCGCGGTGACCAAGCTCGGCGGCAATGTCGAACTGGTCGGCGCCGGATCGCTGCCGAACGACGGCAAGGTGATATCGGACGAGCGCTGAACGGACGACGGCCAGTTCAGAACTTGCGAACGAGATCGATCACCTCGTCCTGCTGCTCGCGCGTGATCTCCGCAAACATCGGCAGCGACAGGATTTTGCCCTGATCGCCATGCGCATTCGGAAACTGCTCGGGCCGATGCCCGAACCGCGAGTAGGCGGCAAGGAACGGCAGCGCGGTCGGATAATTGATCGCGGTCTGCACGCCGTTGGCGTTCAGATGCGCCGCCAGCGCGTCGCGGCGCGGATGCTTGATCGTATAGAGATGATAGACGTGGGTGCGGTCCGGCGCGACCTGCGGCACGATGACATCCTCGATCTGGTTGAGGCCGGCATCGTAGACCTTGGCGGCGTCCTGGCGCGCTTTCGTCCACTTCGGCAGATGCGGCAGTTTGGCCGACAGGATCGCCGCCTGCATGCCGTCGAGCCGGCTGTTGATGCCTTCGATATGGTGCTGGTGCTTTACCAGGCCGCCGTGCCGCGCCAGCATCGTCATGTGTTCGGCCAGCGCGTCGTCATTGGTGACGACGGCGCCGGCATCGCCCATCGCGCCGAGATTCTTGCCCGGATAGAACGAATAGGTCGCGGCTGCGCCGAACGTGCCGACCTGCTGACCCTTGTAGCGCGCCAGATGCGCCTGCGCGCAATCCTCGATCACCCAGAGCTTGTGCTTGCGCGCGATCGCCATGATCGCGTCCATGTCCGCCGGCTGACCGTAGAGATGCACCGGAATGATGCCGACCGTGCGCGGCGTGATCGCAGCCTCGATCGCCGCCGGATCGATCGTGAAGGTAGAGCCGTCGGTGTCGCAGAACACCACGGTGGCGCCGGCGTGGGTGATCATCGCCGACGTGCTGATCCACGAATGCGCCGTGGTGATCACCTCGTCGCCCGGCTTCACCTTCAGCGCGGCCATCGCCAGATACAGCGCGTCGGTGCCGTTGGCGCAGGACACGCAATGCTTGACGTCCACGGCGGCGGCAAATTCCCGCTCGAATGCGTCGACATAGGACCCGCGAATGAAGGCGTTGTCGCGGATGACGGCCGCGATCGCGCCGTCGATCTCGCCCTTGATGGTCTGGTACTGCAGTTGCAGATCCGCAAAAGGCACCGGCATCGATCGTCTTTCCTATTTGCCCGTCAGAAGCCGGCGCGCCGGATTGCCCGCATAGGTCCCGGCCGTCGTGATGTCCTTGGTCACCACCGAGCCCGCGCCGATCACGACGTCGTCGGCGATCTTGACCGGCATGATCGTGGCGTTGGAGCCGATCGAAACCCGGTTGCCGATCACGGTCTCGCGCCACAACTCCCTGTCGTCCGCGGGCCGGGCCGCCGGTCGAGAAGGTATCGTTGACGAACATCACGCCATGGCCGACGAAACAGTCTTCGCCGATCGTGACCAGTTCGCAGATGAAGGCGTGCGACTGCACCCGCGTGCGGGCGCCGATCACGACGCCCTTCTGGATTTCGGTGAACGGCCCGACAAAGCAATCGTCGCCGATCTTGCAGCCATAGAGATTGCACGGCTCGACGATCTTGACCCGGGCGCCGAAATCGACGTCGCGCACGCCGGCCTGATGCACCTCCGGCCGGTTCACGACGCGACACCGAGCCGGCCCAGCCGCGGCGTGAAGCGCAGCGGCACTTCCTCGCCGGTCTCGATCGATTCATAGAGCGCGGAGATCAGTTCCAGGCTCTTGCGTCCCTCGAGACCGTCGACCAGCGCCGCGCGCTGGTTCACCAGGCAATCGACCACGTGCTGGTAGTAGGCCTGATGGCCGAAGCCGTAGACGTTCGGCGGATTGACGGAAAATTTCTCGACCACGTCCTTGTCCGACGGAAGTTCGTCGACGAACCGCCAGTGCCTGATCTGGTTGACGGCGAAGCCCGCGATTTCGACCGTGCCCTTCTCGCCCAGGATCGAGAGCGAGCCTTCGAGATCGGTCGGACGCACGGCGGTCGTCGCCTCGATGATCCCGAGCGCGCCGTTGCGGAATTTCAGCGTCGCGACCGCGGTGTCCTCGGTCTCGATCTTCGCCAGCGCCGTGATCGCGCGGGCATGAACGCTGACGACATCGCCGAAAAACCATTCCAGCATATCGACGTGATGGCTGGCCTGATTGGTGAGCACGCCGCCGTCATAGGCCCAGGTGCCGCGCCAGGCGTCCTGATCGTAATAGCTCTGGTCGCGGCACCAGCGCACCCGCACCGTGCCCAGAATGAGGCGGCCGAAGCGGCCGGCCTCCAGCGCCTCGCGCGCCTTCACCACCGGAACGTTGAAGCGGTTCTGCTTGACGACGAACAGCTTGACGCCGGCCTCGTCGCAGGCGCGGATCATGTCGTCGGCGTCCTGCAGCCGCAGCGCCATCGGCTTCTCGACGATGACGTGCTTTCCGGCCTTCGCGCAGGCGATGACATGGGCGGGATGCATTCCGCTCGGCGTCAGCACCGCCACCGCGTCGATATCCTTCCGGGCGAGGAAGTCGTCGATGTCGTAGATCGCGGGAACGCCGAATTTCGACGCGATCGCGTCGGCGCGCGCGCGAACAGTGTCGCAGACGGCGACGAGCCTGGCTCCGTCGATATGATTGCCGCCCAACAGGTCCGAGTGACGCTTTGCGATGCGCCCGCATCCGAGCAGGCCAAATCTGATCATCAACAGCCCCTGTTCCGGCTAACCGGCGCGACTAGCGTTCACGACGGCCAACGCCAAGACCACGCCAACGACGGGTGTCCTATATTAACAAAAGCCAGCTGCAAAGCAAGGCATTTTGGCTTGCTCGCCGGCTCGCACATCGCGGTCGTTGGAAATCCCCGATCTTCGGATTGCGCAAACGGCGAAATCGCTTGACGACGATTAGACACATCCTGTCGGCGCCCGCGACTCCGTACTGCACTCGCGACGTTGTGCGATGCGCACCTCGCCTGGCAACAACATCACGGCGGAATGACGGCTTGTACGCCCCAGCCAGTTGGGATACCAAATTTGAACGTTTGAGCAGCGGTTGGGTGGACAAGACGATATGACCGACGACCGTCAGTTAATTCGGAATCGAATCGGACTGCAATTGCTCATCGGCCTTCACATCGTGGCTTCCTGCACATCGCTCGCTTTGCATTTCGCAGATCTATCCACAGTATCATATCTTCTATGCCTCCGGCCGGCTTGCCCGGCGCCGCCGTCATTATGGCGGCGTTTGCGCTGCTCTCGGTCCTGTTCATATTTGCCGAGTTCAGCTTTGGCTATTTCATCGGATTCTATTTTTACATGATGATCACCGGCTATCTCTGGCTCAATCATTTCTCGGAATTCGACTACAATCATCGGCTGGCCGGGCTCTCCGCAGCAGCATCGGCTGCGACATTTCTGTTGCCCGCGCTGTTCATTTGCTCGCCGATCCGGCAAATCTGGAAGCCCTCATCCGCAGCGTTGGATCTAATCCTGCACGCTATTCTCCTGCTTGCTGTCGCAACCTGCGCCATTGGCGCGAGTTACAATTTCAAACTTCTCACGCCGGATCGCGCAACCAGCCTGAGCAGCGACATTTACACCTTCCGTGACACGTTGAAATTTCCGACCATTCTGAATTATCTGATCGGGATCGCGTCGGGCGTATTGCTGCCGTTCGCATTCGCTTGCTTCGTGGAACAGAAACGTCTCCGGCGCGCCGGCGCCGTCTTGGTGCTTTTGCTGCTGTTCCATCCGATCACCCTGAGCAAGCTCGCATTGTTCAGCGCCGGCGTGGATGGTGGCCATGGCGCTGCTCGCGAGGCTGATTGAGGCGAGGCTCGCCGTCGTGCTGTCGCTGCTGGCACCGCTGGTCACGGGGATCTTCTTGTTTGTCCTGTTCAAGATCAACGCAATACCGACTCAAGCAGCAATTCCCTACTTTTCACTGGTCAATTTTCGGATGATCGCGATTCCGTCGATGGCGATGGACTACTACAACGAATTCTTCTCCAAGCACGACCTCACCTATTTTTGCCAGATCAGGTTTTTGAAGCGTTCATGCCCTGCCCCTATCAGGAACCGCTTGGGCTCGTGATCTACAACGCGTTCGGGATCGAGGCAATTTCAACGCGTCGCTGTTTGCGACCGAGGGTATCGCATCGGTCGGCGCGATGTTTGCGCCGGTTGCGGCTTTCGCCGGCGGGCTCGTCATAGCCCTGGCAAACCGGCTGTCCGCCGGCTTGCCACCGCGTTTCATCCTGATCTCCGGCGCCATTGTCGTCCAGGTTCTGCTCAACGTACCGTTCACGACGGTCTTGCTTACCCACGGCGCGGTATTCCTGTTTTTGCTCTGGTACATCACGCCGCGCGCAGCTTCGGATGCCAGATAACCTCGGCTACCCAGCGGTTTTGGTTCCGAGCAACGTCGACAAGCCGGTGGACTGAACAACTACTTTCGTCGTTGTTAGCCTCGACCATCACGATCACCGAGATTGCTACTCCCGATTTCGCCGGCAGCGCGCTGATCAGATTTGTTTGTTGTACGCTTCCAGCGATTGAGGTAACCGGCTGAGCAAAGGGGGCTTCCAATGCAAAGCGTTCTGATCACGGGCGGCGCGGGATTTATCGGCCAGAACCTGGTGCATGCGTGGCGCGCCGCGCGGCCGGCCGACCGGCTGATCGTGGTCGACGCCATGACCTATGCGGCCAACATACGAAGCCTCGAGCCGCTGATCGCCGATCGCAGCATCCAGTTCGTCAAGGGCGACATCGGCGACGCCGCGCTGATGCATCGTCTGTTCGACGAGCACAAATTCACCCGCGTGGCGCATCTGGCCGCGGAGTCGCATGTCGATCGATCCATCAGCGGATCCGGAGGCCTTTCTGCAGACCAACGTGCTCGGCACGTTCACCTTGCTGAAGGCTGCGCTGGATGCCTGGCGCGCGGCGGCGACGCTCGGCAGCGCGCGGTTTCTCCACGTCTCGACCGACGAGGTCTATGGCTCGCTCGGGCTGGACCGATCCCGCCTTCACGGAATCCTCGCCCTATCGTCCGAACTCTCCCTATGCCGCAAGCAAGGCCTCGAGCGATCATCTGGTGCGCGCCTTCGTCGCGACCTACGGCATGCCGGCGCTGATCACGAACTGTTCGAACAATTACGGCGCCTATCAGCATCCGGAAAAACTGATTCCGCTGATGATCATTCATGCGCTGGAAGGAAAGCCGCTGCCGGTCTATGGCGACGGCTCCAATGTGCGCGACTGGCTGCACGTGTCCGATCACTGCGATGCCTTGATGAACGTGATCGAGCGCGGCCGCACCGGCGAAACCTACAATGTCGGCGGCGGCAACGAGCGCAACAACCGCGACGTGGTCGGCCTGATCTGCGACACGATCGACCGCGCCTTCGCTGCCGACTCCGGCCTCGCCTCGCGCTTTCCGTCCTGTCCCGCGGCCTCCGGCGACAGCTGCCGCGCGCTGATCACCTATGTGACCGACCGCCCCGGTCACGATCACCGCTATGCGATCGACGCGACGAAACTCGCGACCGAACTCGGCAGCCGTTGCAGCGTCGATTTCGAAAGCGGACTTGGGCAGACCGTGCGCTGGTATCTCGACCAGGAAGCATGGTGGCGCGACGTCACCAGCGGCGCCTACAAGGCCTGGATCGACAAGAATTACGGCTTCCGGATCGCGGTCTGACCCGTCATGCGCATCCTCGTGCTCAACGCGGACTACCCGCGCTTCCTGGGCTGGCTCTATCGCCGCCAGCGCGGGGCTCGAGAACGCTGATTACGCGACCCAGATGGCGGCGCGAAACGCCAGCCTGTTCGGCGTCGCCGATTTCTATTCGCGGAATTTTGCCGCGCTGGGCCATCCCGCGGCGGAGATCCACGTCAACAATCCCTGGCTGCAGGCGGCGTGGGCGCGCGAGCACGGGATGGCCGTCGAAGCCGCGGAGCCATCCGCCGCCGACCGGCACGCACCGCGCTTCCGGCGTGGCTGCAGCGCGCCGTGACGCCGTTCAAGCCGATGCTGCGGCCGCTGGCCCGCAAGGTCGGCCTCAGCCCAAAACTCGACGCGCAGGCCGAAAATATCCTGCTCGCCCAGATCGAGGATTTCAGACCCGATCTGGTGCTCAACCAGGACACCTTTCACGTCGACACCAGGCTGATGCGGCGCATCAAGGATATCGGCAATCCGATCCTGATCGGCCAGATCGGAATTGCGCCATCCCGCGGCGAGGACTGGGCCGTCTACGATCTGATGATGTCGCAACTGAGCGCGACGGTGGATTTTTTCCGGCGCCTCGGCGTTCGCGCGGAAGTCAATCATCTGGCGTTCGAGCCGGCCATTCTCGACGCCCTGCCGCGCGGCGCCTGCGACGGATATCGATGTGTCCTTCGTCGGCACCGTCTCGCCGGATCACCGGCAGCGGATTGCGCTGCTGGAAGCGGTCGCCGAACGTTACGATCTCAAACTGTTCGGAAGCCCGCCGCAGGCGCTTCCCGCCGCCTCGCCGCTGCACCGCTGCTTTCAGGGCGAGGTCTGGGGCGCCGACATGTATCAGGCGCTGCGGCGCTCGAAGATCACGCTCAATTCGCATATCGACATGGCCGGCCGGGAAGCCGGCAACATGCGGCTGTTCGAGGCCACCGGCGTCGGCGCCTTCCTGCTGACCGACTTCAAGGACAATCTGCACACCCTGTTCGCGCCGGATCGCGAGGTCGCGGTGTGGCGCTCGGTCGACGACTGCCTCGCCGCGATCGACCGCGCCATCGGCGACGACGACGGCCGCGCCGCGATCGCGCGCGCGGGCCAGGCGAGGACCATGGCGCAGCATACCTATCGCCACCGCGCGGCGGAAATTCTGGGCTTTGTCGACGGCAGTGCGAGCGCCCCGATGAAGCTTCCCCGCATCGTCAGGCAGATCGGCAAACGCGTCGTTCAAGGCGACGCCGATCCTGCGCCGGCATATTCTGTCATCGACCGACTATCGCGTGCTCAGCGGCAGCCGACGAGGCGCGGAGCGCAATGGCCTCATCGGGCGGATGGCTTGCGGCACGCACCGTGCAGCGCCAGGAGCGCGCCTACCAGACGCCTGATCGCAGCGATGAAGCACGGCGAACCGCGGCTCGATTTCACCGTCGCAGCGGAAGCCGTCGCAGCGACCGGGATCGTCAAACCGCGGCTGATCGAGATCGGCTGCGGCAGCGGCTATTATTCGGAAGTGTTCGCCGAGTTGCTCCCCGGCGGCGTCGATTACACCGGCATCGACTATTCCGATGCGATGATCGCCCGCGCGCGCGCACACTATCCGTCCGACCGCATTCGAGGTCGCCGACGCGACCCGGCTGCCCTACCCGGATAATGCCTTCGACATCGTCTTCAACGGCGTGTCGCTGATGCACATCGTCGATTATGCAGCCGCGATCCGCGAGGCCGCGCGTGTCGCGAGACGCTACTGCATCTTGCACAGCGTGCCGGTGTTCGACGACCATCGAACGACATATCTTACGGAAATATGCCTATGGCGCGCCGGTCGTCGAGATCATATTCGGCAAACAGGAATTGATGTCGCTTTGCCAGGCTGCCGGGTTGCGCCTGGAGCGCGAATGGCCCGGCATCCCCTATGACGTCTCCGCCGTGACCGGCCATCATTCCGGCACGGTGACCTATCTGTTCGCGCTCTGACCGACGCCCGGGTGGATCAGATCGGCGCGATGACGGTCCGCACATAGGGCCCGACGACGTTATCCAGCAAGATCATCTCCTTGATCTGGGATCAGGCTGGCCCACCGATAGACCTGCTCGTTGATCGCAAGCTGACTGGCATCCTCGACGAACAGAATCATGTTCTCGTTCGATTTCTGCCAGAACCGGCTGCCTTCCTCATTGTGTTTCGACCGGTAGATCACACGGATATTGTCGGAAGGATCGAGACATTCGGCAAATGGCGCGCGCCTGGCATCCTTCAGACCGCGAATGTTCTCCCACGTGCTCTGGATGGTCGGACAAAATTGCAGATAGCCGATATTGCCCGGATCGGCTTTGGCCTGCAGCAGGAATTCGATCCCCGCTGCCGTCTCACGGCACAGCAACGCCAGAACACCGCCATCCGTTTGCGTGAAAATCGGCTGGTCCCAACCCGAAATCTCCCTCAAACCGGGCGCGCTGCGCACCCTGACGCCCTCGATGCGGAAGAACTGACCGCTCGTATTGTAAATGTTGCCGTTGTCGTCCTGACGCCAGTCGGCGACCTCGCGCAACGGAATCAACTCCGGCCGAAAACGGCACATCCTTGCGCCGCGCCTCGAGCCATTCGACCAGTTCGGACGGATCCCTCGCCTCGATCGCCAGCGAAGCCTGCAGGCGGTCGCGCAACCAGCCGATATGTTCCTGATCGGCCATCAGATCGCCGCCCTCACGACTTCGATGATCTCGTCCACTTCTTCATCCTTCAAATGCGGATAGATCGGCAGCGAGAAAATGTGCCGGGCCTTATTCTCCGCAACCGGGAACTGACCCGCGCGTAACCGAGGTCTTCGTAGCCACGCATCAGATGAATCGGCCATCGGTATTGCACGCCGCATTTGAGACCGCGCGGCCTCGATCCGCGCCAGCGTCGCGTCGCGATCGCCGGGCGTTTCAACCACGAACAGATGATAGACATGCCGGCTGTGGTCGTTTTCCTTCGGCAACCGCAAGCCGCTGCCGCCAAGTCCTCGCCGGTATCGATCGGCAATGTCGCGGCGGCGGTCGATCCAGCCATCGACCCTCGGGAGCTTCAGCGCCAGGATCGCGGCATGAACTTCGTCGAGCCGCGAATTGTAGCCGTGTCGTTCGGCATAGTAGGTTTTCTCCATGCCGTAGAAACGCAACGAACGAGCGAGAGCGACGACCGCCTCGTCGTCGCTCAGCACCATGCCGCCGTCGCCATATCCGCCGAGCAGTTTGGTCGGATAGAACGAAAAGGTCGAGGCGGTGCCGATGCTGCCGCACCGGCGATTTCGGTAAAGCGCGCCCTGCGACTGCGCGCAATCCTCGATGACTTTCAGACCGTGTCGCCTGGCGATCTCCATCAACGGATCGAGATCGACGCACTGGCCGTACAGATGCACCGGAACGATCGCACGGGTGCGCGGCGTGATCGCCGCCTCGACCTGGCTGACGTCCATCAGGAAATCGTCATCCCGGATGTCGACGAAGACCGGACGAGCGCCGAGAATCTGGATCGCGGACACCGTCGGCACCGCGGTGTTCGGCACCGTGATCACCTCGTCACCGGCACCCACACCAGCCGCCGCGAGCGCGATGTAGATGGCATCCGTTCCGCTGTTGACCCCGACGCCGCCTCTTACGCCGATATAGGCCGCCATGTCGCGTTCGAACGCGATCCCTTCCGGTCCGAGAATGAGCTGCCCGGACTTGAATACCCGGTCGACGGCGCCGAGGATCTCCTCGCGCAGTTCGTCATATTCGCGTCGATAATCCCAGAAAGGAGGCAGCATCTTTGACCGACCTTCGTCACGGTTGCATCAGCTAATACGCCGTGCCGCGAAACACAAGAAACGCCCGTCTCGTCGCAATATCCAGCAATTGAAAAACGCGCATGCCTGCGGCTCGTACCTTGCTCTCGAGATATTGCCTGATATCGATTACCGCCGATCGGCGATGCGGCTTCGCATCGGAGATCCGCAGCACCGGATCGATGGCCTGCTCGATCGCCAGCAGTTCATCGACGTAGGGCCTGTAGATGTGATTGCGGATAGTGGCTGAAAACGGCGCCCGATACTGGCGATGACTGTTAAAGATGAACCAGCGCAGGCCCTTCTTCAGGCCCTGAAAGTGAAAAAATATCAGCGGACTGCTCCGCGTCGACCATCACTTTGCCGTCACGAAAATCGATTCGCGTAGTTGTCGACATTCCAGGGCGCGAGATTGGCCCCGATGTTTTCGATCGACTCTTACGCGCGGCGACAGGCCTGGAAACGAGTCGAGATATCCCTGATCGGCGAAACGGTCTCCGTCGACGTAATCATGGCACCATTCGATGCATTTCTCACGCCACCATCTGATGACAGCAAGACCGTCCGAATCGTTGCGCGACCCGACCCATCCGACATTGTAGATTCCGAACTTGCGCAGCCTCGCAATCTTGGGGGCGATAGCGATGCGGAATGATCGCGACCGCCGCGTCGTGCAGTTCGTCATAGATCGCATCGGGCTGTCGCGAAGAAGTACAGATCGCCGTCGAGATAGGTCACCCATTCGGCGTTCGGCTCTCGTTCCAGCACATAAAGCATCCAGGCTGGCGAGCATGTGAAGTAATATTCGACAATGCTTCGACTGGAACGAGTAGCAGCGACCTCGGGATCGGCCAGCTTCAAAATCTTCGAGCCGCACCGGCACGATCCCCGGCAGATCGAGCGACGTCAGGATTTGATGGCACTCTCCGCTCAGGCACAGCACCCAAAGACGGCAATCCGGCACGTGTCGCCGAAGCGAATGATACAGGGCCAGCCCGCGTGAAAGGTAGTTGTGGTCGAAATACGTGCAGTATACGCGGTTCAACATGATCTATTTGTCAGTCGGGCCGCGGATCGGGCCGCGGGTGATGGCCAACTTTTTTGGATTGCCCCGCCCTCTCTACAGGAGCCGCCAAACCGTCGCAATGCAGTCCTGGTAAATCGTTGAAATATTACGCATAACGGCGAAATACATGAGGCCGGCGCCAGCTTCGGGGCGATCTGGCCATCCAAAGCCAAAAGCATTTTGAGAAGCCCGCTAACGCGTGTTAACGAGGCTGCGAATTCGGCACAGCAACACGAGCAGGGTGAATGAACCGCAAGGGGATCATTTTGGCGGGCGGACGCGGCACGCGGCTTTATCCGCTGACGCTTGCGACATCAAAGCAGCTGTTGCCGATCTACGACAAACCCCTGATCTATTATTCGCTGACCACGCTGATGATGGCAGGCTTGCGCGAGCTGCTGATCATCACCACGCCGGAAGAGATCGACCAGTTCAAGCGCCTGCTCGGTGACGGCAGACAGTGGGGGATCGAGCTTTCCTTTGCGAGTCCAGGATCATCCCGGAGGTATCGCGGAGGCGTTCCTGATCGGCCGGGATTTTCTGGCCGGCGGTCCGTCGGCGCTGATCCTCGGCGACAATATCTTCTATGGCGACAATCTGCGGGCGCTGTTGCGCGCTTCGGCCAATCAAGCCCGCGGCGCGACCGTCTTCGCCTGCTGGGTCGACGACCCCGAGCGATACGGAGTGATCGAGTTCGACCCCTCCCATCGTCCCTTGCGGATCGTCGAAAAGCCGAAGGCATCCGAAATCCAACTACGCCGTGACCGGTCTTTATTTCTACGATCGAGCGCGTCGTCGACGTCGTGCGCGAGATGAAGCCATCCGCGCGGGGCGAACTCGAGATCACCGATCTCAATCAATGGTACCTCGAGCGCGGCGAGCTACATGCCGAACGTTTCGGCCGCGGCTATGCCTGGCTCGATGCCGGTACCCATGAATCGCTGCTCGAAGCGTCGCAGTTCATTCACATCGTGGAAAAACGCCAGGGCCTGAAGATCGCCTGTCCCGAGGAAGTCGCGTTCAGCCCAGGGCTTCATCGACGCCGAACAATTGCTGCGGCTCGCCGAGCCGATGAAGAATACGGCCTACGGGCAGTATCTCATTCGGGCGGCGCAGCTGCAGCAGCTAATTGTCAGCGTGGAATTGCCGCGATCAGTCTCTCGCGAACGCGCCCGATCGCCAGCGGGCTCGCCGCCAGCGCCACAACGACCAGCCATAGCGTGCATTCGGCGATGAAGCGCGCCAGACCTGTCCAGGGTATCGCCGACCGGATCGCTATTCCCAAGTCCCCACCCGCACAGCGTCATCGCGATCATCATCGCCGCCAGAAACAGAACGTGCCGGAGCGGATGCTGCAGCGTCTGCCGCATGATGACAGACGCCAGCACGCCGAATTGAATCGACGAGATCGCTCGCCACGATCGCAACCGCGGCGCCCAGCGGCCCGAGCGGCGGAATCAGCAGCAGCGACAAGACCAGGAAGACCAGCGAGTTGCAGACCCTTGGTGCGCACCAGCAGATCGCCGCGATTGCTGTAATTGGCGTAGCTCAGCGCCAGGATCGCCGGCGCGATCGCAGCGGTGCCGATCAGCAGCGTCGATCGCGAGCAGCCGGATCGTAGGGGATGGCGCCATGGGTCCAGAGCGCGAAAAAATCCTGCCAGAACGGCAACAGGCCCGAGACGACGACGCTCGCCAGCAACGCCACGAACACCGAGCCGCGGGCATATAGATTGCGCAATCGCTTCGGTTGCGCCGACGGCATGGTCGTGGCCGAGTTCGGCGGCAAGCGGAAGCGTGGTCTGAAGGCAAAGCGCGCGCAGCAGCCCCGCGACGACGCGGGTCAGGCCCCATTGCGCCACGGCGACGCGATCGGACACGAGCACGCTGACCAGCAGCACCGGCAGGTTGAGCAGCGCGAGCTCCGTTGCGCCCGCGATCCCGAACGGCATCGCCTTGCGAAACTGACCGATCGACCCAGCGCGCGCGAATGCCTGGCGCGTCGCGCCGCGCAGAAACGGAAACAGGCGCGGCGCATCGATCGCCAGAAGATAGATCGCGATCAGTATCTGCGTCGCGACATAGGCGATGGTGACGGCCAAGCAGGCTTCCGGTCGCGACGATCGCGACCAGTTGGCGCGACCTGTCCGACCAGCCGTGCGCCCAGCTCTGCAGCCACACGGCGCGACCATAGAGCCCGCGCGCGCGATAAAGGCCGGCCACCAGGCCGGACGGCAGCGTCAGCAGCATGCCCGCCGTCATGACGACGAAGGCCGCGTCAAAATCTGCGACGGCCTGAAATCTGAAGACACCGGACGGCGAAACGAACTGCGCCGCAACCAGCACGAGGACGGCAAGAACGCCGCCAAGACCCAGATAGATCCGCAGCAGCGCGGCGTAGAATCGCGCCGTCCGGCCGTCGCAGTCGACGCTCGATTTGAAGCGCGAGAAACCGGTTGATGGCACGAAACTGCAGGCCGCTATCGGCGATCAGGACGAGATTGCCGACGGCATAGATCACGAGCCAGGCGGCCAGGATATCGCCGGTCCAGAAATGCAGGAAAACCGGAACCAGCGCGACCTGCTGGGTGATCCCCAGCACCATCTGGAAAAGACTTGCCGACCACCCGGAAAACAGCCTACGCGCCCGGCTCGGGCCCGAAATGCGCGCCTGGTCCTCATTCTTGCCGCGCGCGTCGACTGGCTCTTCGATCAAGGCCGGAGACCTCTTTGGCATATCGAGCGGGCTACCAGCCCGGCGAAAAGATGTCGATAGCCGGCCGGCACGGAAAAACAGTTTGGCTTGTAGCATTGCGTTATCGTACCGCGCCACATGACAAAACCTGCATTTTCGGCGAAGGTCACCTCAATATCGTCTAACCTTGCGTCATACCGGAGTTCCTGAATGCCCTTCCCACGCGCTTCGCAGGCCCTGTCCCGCTTCACCGTGCTCGATCTCACCCGTGTTCGCTCCGGGCCGACTTGTGTGCGGCAGTTGGCGGATTGGGGGGCCAATGTCGTCAAGGTCGATGCACTGCTGGAGGACGCCGGGAGCGAGCAGCTCGGCGGCGCGCGACACGGATCGGACTTCCAGAATTTGCACCGCAACAAGCGGGCGATGACGCTCAATCTGAAGGATCCGAAGGGGCTCGAGGTGTTCAAACGGCTCGCCGAGAAGGCCGACGTCGTGGTCGAGAACTTCCGCCCGGACGTCAAGGCAAAGCTCGGCATCGATTACGAGAGCCTGCGCAAGATCAATCCGCGGCTGGTCTATGGCAGCATTTCCGGGTTCGGACAGGACGGCCCCTATCACAAGCGGCCGGGCTTCGATCAGATCGCGCAAGGCATGGGCGGGCTGATGTCGGTCACCGGCGCGCCCGGCGAGGGCCCGATGCGGGTCGGCATTCCCGTGGCCGACCTGACCGCCGGGCTGTTCTGTGCGCTTGGCATCCTCACGGCACTGCTGGAACGCGACGTTTCCGGCGAGGGTCAGTGGGTGCAGACCTCGCTGTTGCAGGCGCAGATATTCATGCTGGATTTCCAGGCCGCACGCTGGCTGATGGAAAAGGATGTTGCCCAACAGGCCGGCAACAACCATCCGACCAGCATTCCGACCGGCGTCTTCAAGACTTCCGACGGCTATATCAATATCGCCACCACCGGCGGGCGAATCTGGGAACGCTGCGCACAGGCGATCGGCGCACCCGAACTGGTCACCAATCCCGATTACGCCACCGCACCGGCGCGCTCGAAGAACCGCGATGCGCTCAATGCGACGATCGACAAGCTCACCCAGAAAAAATCCACCGAAACCTGGGTCAACGAACTCAACGCTGCGGGCGTGCCCTGCGGCCCGATCTATTCCATCGACCAGATGTTCGAGGATGCCCAGGTCAAGCACCTTGGCATCGCGCAGCACGTGCCGAACGACGAGAACCGGCATATTCAACTGGTTGGCCAACCCATGACGCTGTCGCGGACACCAAGCAAGATGGCGGCACGGCCACCGGAATTCGGTGAGCAGACCGAAGAGCTGCTGGCCGAGTTCGGTTTCGGCACGGATGAGATCGCTGACCTGAGACAGCGCAAGGTGGTGTGACGGAAACCGGCACTGTAGCTTTACCCAATAAGCTACTGACAGGACTTGGTTATTTTAGATAACCATCGGCAGCTGTACGGGCCATGCATTAAGCGGCGATTTTTGGCCGCAACAACCGGCTGATGCCACCAAACGCCTTGTCGATCACCGGCCAGAACAGCAACACGATGGCAAGAGTCGTGATCGAGCCGACGAGGCCGTTGGACCAGAACACCTTCATGTCGCCGCCGGAGCCGATCATCGACAGGCGGAACGCATCCTCGGCGCGATTGCCGAGCACGAGCGCCAATGTGAACGGCGCCAGGGGAATGCCGATCTTCTTGAAGACGTAGCCGACGACGCCGAAGCCCAGCATCAGCCAGATATCGAACATCGCGTTCTGGATCGCGTAGGCCCCGATCGCACAGGACACGACGATCATCGGGGCTACGGCCGCGAACGGCACCCGCAGGATCGAGGCGAAGATCGGCACGGTGGTCAGCACCAGCACGAGGCCGACGACATTGCCGAGATACATCGAGGCGATCAGGCCCCACACAAAGTCCTTGTGCTCGACGAACAACAGCGGTCCGGGGTTGAGGCCCCACACCATCAAGCCGCCGAGCAAAATCGCTGCCGTGCCGGAACCGGGAATGCCGAGCGCGAGCATCGGCAGCAGCGCCGCGGTACCGGAGGCATGCGCCGCCGTTTCCGGCGCGAACACACCCTCGATCCGGCCCTTGCCAAAACTTTCCGGATCCTTGGAAAAACGCTTGGCGAGATTGTAGCCCATGAAGGAAGCCGCGATCGCGCCCCCAGGCGTGATGCCGAGCCAGCAGCCGATGAAGGACGAACGCAACAGCGTCACCCAGTATTTCGGCAGGTCCTTCCAGACCGACAACACCACGCGCAGGCTGATGCCGGCCGCGTGACCGCGCAGCGCCAGACGTTCTTCCATCGTCAGCAGGATTTCACTGATGCCGAACAGGCCGATGACCGCGACGAGGAAGTTGATGCCGCGCAACAGTTCAGACGAACCGAAAGTCATGCGCAACTGGCCGGACACCGTGTCCATGCCGACACCGGCGAGCAAGAGGCCCAGCGACATCGAAATAACCGTCTTGTGCTTGGCCTCGCGACCGAGCCCGACAAACGAGCAGAAGGTCAACAGGTACACGGCGAAGAATTCCGGCGGCCCGAATTTGAGCGCAAAGGACGAGATCATCGGCGCCAGGAACGTGATCAGCAGCACCGCGACCAGCGAGCCGATAAAGGACGAGGTGAAGGCAGCCGTCAGCGCCTCCGCCGCCCTGCCCTGTTGCGCCATCGGGTAACCGTCGAAAGTGGTCGCGACCGACCAGGCCTCGCCGGGGATGTTGAAGAGGATCGAGGTGATCGCGCCGCCGAACAGCGCACCCCAATAGATGCAGGACAGCATCACGATGGCCGAGGTCGGATCCATCGTGAAGGTCAGCGGCAAGAGGATCGCGACACCGTTCGGCCCGCCGAGACCCGGCAGAACGCCGACGAAGATGCCAAGCACGAGCCCGATCATCATCAGCAGAAGTGTTTTCCACGTCAGCAGGACGGCAAAGCCATGCATCAACAGGCCGAAGGCTTCCATCAGGAGATCCCAATTATTTCGTCATTGCGAGGAGCGAAGCGACGAAACAATCCACACTTCATTTGCATCTGCATGGATTGCTTCGCTTCGCTCGCAATGACGGGACAGGTACTAGCGGCCGAGGGCCGCTTCGAGCGGCCCCTTCGGCATGATGACGTCGAACGCGATATCGAAGGTCACGAACATCACAGCGGTGAATACGAAGGCGGTCAGCAGCGACTTCCACAGTGCGATCTTGCCGACCATTCGCATGAAGCTCGCGATCAGAAGGAAACTCGCTACATAGAGCCCGAGATATTGGGTGGCGAGACAGAACAACAGCGTCGGCACGAACACCGCCATGACGCGGCGAAGTTGCGCCTGCGTAACGAAGGTCTCCGAAGCCTCCTGGCGCGACAGGAAGGCTGCGGCGAGACCATAGAGGCTGGCGCCGCCGAGGATGACGGAGAGATAGAACGGGAAATAACCGGGCTGCGGACCGGTCGAATCCCAGGCAGCGCCGGTGCGCCAGTTGTCCCATCCGAGCGTCACGGCGAGCGCGAGCAACAACAGCGACACCACGACATCGACGACGCCGGTGGAGGTCACCGCAGGTAGAATCGGCCTCCGGCGCGGTCGGGTCGTCGACGACGATCTCGATATCGGTATTGGACATGGATGCTTCCGGTAAGTGCAGCTCAGAAAGGGGATACGACGCTGGTATACCAGGCGTCAATGACCGGCGGAGCGATCCGGAAACGCGCTCGCAAGTGCAGCACGCTCGGGCCTGAGCACCCCGCGTTCCGTGATCAATCCGGTCACCAGCCGCGCCGGTGTCACGTCGAAGGCGTAATTGGCGATTGGCGAGCCATCGGGAACGACCCGGACCGTTTCGATGCGGCCATCGCCGGTGCGGCCGGTCATGGTCGCGACCTCATCGGCGGCGCGCTGTTCGATCGGAATCTGCCTTATTCCGTCATCGATACTAAAGTCGATGGTGGGTGACGGCAGCGCCACATAGAACGGCACGGCGTTGTCGTGCGCCGCGAGCGCCTTCAGATAGGTGCCGATCTTGTTGCAGACATCGCCGTTGGCGGTCACCCGGTCGGTTCCGACGATGGCGAGATCGACCATCCGGTGTTGCATCAGATGGCCGCCGGTGTTGTCGGGGATCACCGTGTGCGGGACGCCGTGGTGGCCAAGTTCCCACGCGGTGAGTGAAGCGCCCTGATTGCGAGGCCGGGTCTCGTCGACCCAGACGTGAACCTTCAGGCCACGATCATGCGCGAGGTAGATCGGAGCCGTCGCCGTCCCCCAGTCGACCGTCGCCAGCCATCCGGCGTTGCAGTGCGTCAGGATGTTGACGGCCTCCCCCGGCTTCTTGGTCGCGGCCATCGCCTCGATCAGCGCCAGACCATGCCGCCCGATCTCCTGGTTGATCCCCACATCTTCTTCGGCGATTTGCCCGGCACGCTTGTAGGCCGCCTCGACACGCGCGGAGGGCGCCAGCGGCGCAAGCATCCGCTGCATCTCATCGAGTGCCCATTTCAGGTTGATCGCGGTCGGCCGTGTCGCGATCAGCATTTTGTACGCATCATCGAGCGCGGCATCGGAAGCATCGGCACGCATGGCCAGCGCCACGCCATAGGCCGCGGTAGCGCCGATCAGCGGTGCGCCGCGCACCAGCATCGTGCGAATGGCATCGCCCGCTTCCGCTGCGCTGGTCAGTCGCGCGACCACAAATTCGTGCGGCAGCCGCCGCTGGTCGATCGCGCCGACCGACCGGCCGTCGGCCTCGAGCCAGATGCTGCGAAAATGGCGTCCATCAACTTTCACGACCGCAACACCCGTCCGGCTACCGCGTCGAGCTTCCTGAGCAGTTGCGGATCGCGCGCCTCCGGCGCCGTGATCAGTGCGGTATCGAGCGAGCGGTCCGAGCCGATCGGACACGGCTCATGCTGGCGTGGAAAATCCCTGGCGAGCCGTGCGACCAGTCCCTTCGCCTTTTCGGCATTCGAGTTCAGCACGCGAATGATATCCTGAACTGTCACCGCATCGTGGCCCGGGTGCCAGCAATCGAAGTCGGTGACCATCGCGACGCTGGCGTAACAGATCTCCGCCTCGCGGGCGAGTTTTGCCTCGGGCATATTGGTCATGCCGATCACCGAATAGCCCTGTGATTTGTAGGTCAGGCTTTCGGCGAGGCTCGAGAATTGCGGACCCTCCATGCAAACATAAGTGCCGCCTTGCACGGCCGCGATGCCCTCGGCCTTGGCAGCGGCCGCCAGATGCGCCAGCAGCCGGGGCGACACCGGATGGGCCATCGAGACATGGGCAACGCAGCCCTTGCCGAAAAACGAGCTTTCACGCTTGTGGGTGCGGTCGACGAACTGATCGACCAGCACGAAAGTACCGGGCGGAAGTTCCTCCCTGAACGAACCGCAGGCCGAGAGCGAAATCAGGTCGGTGACGCCCGCCCGTTTCAGCACGTCAATATTGGCGCGGTAGTTGATGTCGGAGGGTGACAATACATGTCCCTTGCCATGCCGCGGCAAAAACACGATCGGCAAGCCGGCAATGCTGCCGCGCCGGACTTGCGCGGAAGGCTCGCCCCAGGGGCTTTCAATTCCCTCGTCGCGGATATCTTCCAGTCCCGGCAGGTCGTAGATGCCGGATCCTCCGATAATGCCAAGCACGGCATTCGTCATGAATTCTCCTGATCAACTTTTCACAAGAGATGTTCGACTATACTGCGACGCAATAATCAAGCATTCTCCGCGGGCCGCAAGGGACCCTGAAATGTCGACCACAAACGAGCGGGAAAAGCGCCAGTCTATCATCGACGCCTGCCGCAGCATGAATGCGTTGGGCATCAATCAGGGCACTTCGGGCAATATCAGCCTGCGCCACAGCACAGGCCTTTTGATCACGCCGACCAGCGTGCCCTACGAGACGATGCAACCCGAGCAGATCGTGTTCATGGAGCTCGACGGCTCGTTCGACCCCGCTCAGCGCCCGTCCAGCGAGTGGCGGTTTCACCTGGATATATTGAGAGCGCGGCCGGAAGTGAATGCCGTGGTTCACGCACATCCGCCCTACGCGACGATCCTCGCCATCATGGGCCTGGAGATCCCGCCGATCCATTACATGATCGCGTGCGCGGGCGGCGACAACATTCGCGTCGCGCCTTACGCAACGTTCGGCACGCAGGAGCTTTCAGAGCACGCCGTGCGCGCGCTCGAAGGCAGGTTGGCCTGCCTGCTGGAACATCACGGCATGATCGCCGTCGGGCCGTCGCTCTCGAAAGCGATGTGGCTTGCGGTCGAGGTCGAAGCGCTGGCGCGGCAGTATCATGGTTGCCTGCAGATCGGGAAGCCGCGCCTGCTGCCGAAAGAAGAGATCAAAAACGTTCTCGGCAGGATCGCGGGATACGGTCCTGCCGACAAGTGAGTTCTGGCGTCAGAGAGAGTTACTTCGCCACAAAACCGGCTTCGTTCATCAACGAGGCGTTGAGCTTGTCGTCCTCTTCGAGGAACTTCACCATGTCCTTGCCGGTGAGGAAGATCGGCTTCAGCGCCTGCTTCTCCATGTAGTCCTTGTACTCAGCCGTTTGCGTCACCTTCTGGAACAGATCCTCATAAAACGCCTGTTGCTCAGGTGTGACCTTGCCGGGCAGGAACATCGCGCGCAGCATCAGATACTGCACGTCGAGCCCCTCTTCCTTGCAGGTCGGGATGTCGTTCCACGACTGCGTCTCGGTGACCTTGGTCTTGTAGGAGATGCGCTCCTTGTCGAACACGCAGAGCGCCCGGACCTGGCCGGCGCGCCAGACTTCGAGATTTTCGGATGGGTTGTTGACGTTGGATTCGGTGTGGTTGCCGACCAGTTGCGTCGCGGCCTCGCCGCCCGACTTGTATGGCAAATAGGAGAATTTCGCGCCGGTCTTCTGCTCCATGAATACCGTGAGTACGTGATCCTCACGTTTGGAGCCGGTGCCGCCCATCTTGAACGGCGAACTCGCCGCCTTGGCAGCAGCAATGAATTCCTTCACGGTTTTCGGACCGGCGGCATTGTCCCACAACACGAACTGATCCAGCGCGATCACCGAGACCGGTGTCAGATCGCGCCAGTTGAATGGAATTTTTGCCGACAGCGGCAGCATGTAGATCAGGGAGTAAGCGATCAGCACCTTGTTGGCATCGCCGTCGCTCGACTTCATGTACATCAGCGCTTCGGCGCCGGACGCCCCGCCCTTGAGCGACACTACCATCGGCTGCTTCATCAAATTGTTCTTCTGGATCGCCGCCTGCATCATGCGAGCCATCTGGTCGGAAGCACCGCCGGCACCCGCCGCGACCACGATTTCAACCGGCTTGGTCGGCTCCCAAGCGGCAACCGCCGGAGCACTGGCGATCACGGCCGTCAAAGCGGCCGCGGCTTTCAAGAAATGTCCCACGTGTTTCTTCCCTATGTCTTTGTTTAGTTTGATAAAATCGGAATTACCCCGTTGACCCATTGTGCGGGGTAAACAGCGTCAGTTCAAGCTGAACCGCGCCCCGCCGCTTATGACTTTCGCATGAGACAAATCGGATTCGAGCGATTGATTTGGACATTCGCAAAAAAGCGCGGGCTCACCTGGAGCCCGCGCTGCTATCCGAAACCCCGGGATTTCCGTGCAGGAACCCTACTTGCCCTTGAAGTTAGGCGCGCGCTTGTTGAGGAACGCGTCCATGCCCTCGCGAAAATCCTCGCTCATGTAAGCGCGCAGGATCAGGTCTTCGCCCTCATCGCGCGATAGCGTCCGGCGGATGCGGCGTACCGCCTCCTTGGTGACCTCGAGCGTGATCGGCGCATGGCCGGCTACCAGCTTTGCCGTTTCATTGGCGCGCTGCTGCAGGGTCGCAACGTCAGGCACCACCTCGTTGAGCAGCCCCAGCGCCAGCGCCTCCGGCGCTTCCACCAGCCGCGCCTTGAAGATCAAATCCTTGGTTCGCGCCGGGCCGATCAGCGAAACGAGCCTGGAGATATTGGACATCGACAGGCAATTGCCGAGCGTCCGCGCAATCGGAAACCCGATCCGCGTCGACTCCGTGCCGATGCGGATGTCGCAGCAGGCCGCGATCCCGGCTCCGCCACCGGTGCAGGCACCGGCGATCGCCGCAATTGTCGGCACCCGGCACTGCTCGAGCGTACCGAGCACGCGATCGATCCGGGCCTCATAGTCGAGCGAATCCTGCGCGGTCTTGAAAGCGCGGAATTGCGAGATGTCGGTACCCGATGCGAACGCCTTGTCGCCCGCGCCCGTCAGGATCATCGCCTTGATCGAGCGATCGGCATTCACCGCCTCGCAGATCGCGGCCATTTGCTCATACATCGCAAAGGTCAGCGCATTACGCGCCTGCGGACGGTTGAACGTCAGCCGGGCGATGCCGTCCTCGACGGAATAGATCAGGTCTTCGGTCGCAGCTACCGGGGCGTTCATCGCTTCTCTTTCTTTTCTTTTCGGTTATCGGGTCGAGACCGGTTCAGGCGACGGCGACCTTCGGCATCTGCACGACATCGCGTCCCTTCAGGACTTCCATTGCCGCCAGCACGCCACCGCCACGATGCGGCACCTTGGCGAGATCGAGACCCATCTCGATGCCCGACAGCGTGCCCATCAGCATGAGATCGTTGAAGTGGCCGATATGACCGATCCGGAAAACCTTGCCCTTGATCTTGTTGAGGCCGGTTCCGAGCGACATGTCGAAATTCTCCAGCACCACTTTACGGAAATTGTCGGCGTCATGGCCTTCGGGCATTACCACGCCGGTCAGCGCCGGCGAGTGTGCGCCCTGCTCCTGACATTGCGTTTCCAGTCCCCATGCCTTGGCGGCCGCGCGCGTCGCCGCGCTGTGGCGCTTGTGACGGGCGAAGACATTCTCCAGCCCCTCTTCCTCGAGCATCTTGATCGCTTCGCGCAAGCCGAACAGCAGATTGGTCGCCGGCGTATAGGGCCAGGTGCCCACCTTGTTGATCGCGATGACTTCCTGCCAGTCCCAGTAGGAGCGCATGGCGGGGTTGGCCTTCGCCACCGCGAGCGCCTTTTCGGATACGGCGTTGAAGCCGAGGCCCGGCGGCAGCATCAGGCCCTTTTGCGAACCGGCTACCGAGACGTCGATGCCCCAGGCGTCGTGCTCATATTCAAGCGAGCCGAGACCCGAGATGGTGTCGACCATCAGCAACGCCGGATGCTTGACGCGATCCATAATCTTCCGGACATCGAGCGGATGGGTGACGCAACCGGTCGAGGTCTCATTGTGCACGACCATGACCGCCTTGATCTGGTGCTGGCGATCGGCCGTCAGGCGGGCCTCGATCTGCTCCAGGTCGGCCCCGTGACGCCAGTCGCCGGGTAGGAAATCGACGTCGAGCTTGAACTTGTCGGCAATGCCACGCCACAGCAGGGCAAACTGCCCGGTCTCGGCCATCAACACCTTGTCGCCGGGCGACAGCGTGTTGACGATCGCGGCTTCCCACGCGCCGGTCCCGGACGACGGATAGATGATCACGGGCTGCTTGGTGCGGAACACCCGCTGCATGGCGGCCAGCACCGCGTGCCCGATTTCGGCGAATTCAGGACCCCGGTGGTCCAGGGTCGGCATGTCCATGGCACGCAGCACCCGGTCCGGCACGTTGGTCGGTCCCGGAATCTGCAGAAAATGCCTTCCAGTATGCACGGTCATGGGCGTCCTTCCCGGTCTTGCCTTGGTTTCGCGAGCCGCTCGAATATCACTATTTGGCGGGCTTGTCCCCCGCCCGGCGGGGGCCGTCAATGCATAAGAAGCAGGGCTTCGCTTGCCAAGGCGGACCCTGGCAGGCAAGACACTGCGGTGTACTCCAAGAGACCAGACCTATGGCGGCAATGAAGGCCGAAAAATTGCAGAATTCGGCTGAAAACAGTGGTCTTGCCGCGCGCCTGGCCCGTGAAATCACCGGCGACGTTTTCTTCGACGCTTTCAACCGCGGCCGCTACGCGACCGACGCCTCGTTCTACCAGATTTTGCCCCTCGGCGTGGTGATTCCTCGGACCATGGACGAGGCGCTGCGGACGCTGGCCATCGCCGCCGATGCGGGGCGAATCGTTACCCCGCGCGGCGGCGGCACCTCGCAATGCGGCCAGACCGTCAACGAAGGCATCGTCGTCGACTTTTCCAGGCACCTGAACCGCATCCTGTCGCTCGACGTCGAAAACCGGACCTGCGTGGTCGAACCCGGCATCGTGCTCGACGATCTCAACCGGCAGCTAAAAAAACACGGGCTGTGGTTTCCCGTCGACGTCTCCACCGCGTCACGCGCCACCATCGGCGGCATGGCCGGCAATAATTCCTGCGGCGGACGTTCGCTTCGCTACGGCACCATGCGTGACAACACCCGCTCGATGGATGCGGCGCTCGCCGACGGTACGCTGCTGCATTTCGGCGAGGTGCCACGCGACCTCGCAGGAGTGAATTCGCAGGGCAGCGGGCTTGCGCTGTTCCGCGACATGCTCGATCTCGGCGAGCGAGAGGCTGCCGAAATATCGGAGAGATTTCCGAAAGTCCAACGCCGCGTCGGCGGTTACAATCTCGACGCGCTGGTGCCGCGCAACGCGCGAAACAATATGGCGCACCTTCTGGTCGGCTCCGAAGGCACACTGGCCTTTACCACGCAGGTCGAGCTCAAGCTGTGGCCGATCATCCGCAACAAGGTGCTGGGCGTCTGTCATTTCGGCAGCTTCTACGAAGCGATGGATGCCGCCCAGCATCTCGTGAAATTACGCCCGATTGCGGTGGAGTTGGTCGACCGCACCATGATCGCGCTCGGCCGCGACATCGCGATGTTCCAGCCGATCATCAGCACCGCGATTTGGGGCGATCCCGACGCCGTGTTGATCGTGGAATTCGCCGAAGAGGATCAGGACGAAAACCTGCGCCGCCTGAAACAGCTCGGCGAGCTGATGGGCGATCTCGGCTTCGGCTGGGATCGCGAGCAACGCAAATGGGGTGGAGTCGTCGAGATCACCGAGGCAGGCTTGCAGACCGGTATCGCCGATTTTCGTGCCGCGGGCCTCAACGTCATGATGTCGATGAAGCAGGAGGGCAAGCCGGTTTCCTTTGTCGAGGATTGCGCGGTGCCGCTGCCGCATCTGGCTGATTATACCGAACGGCTCAACCGCATCTTCGCCAAACACGGCACCCGCGGCACCATGTATGCCCACGCCTCCGAGGGCTGCCTTCACGTACGTCCCGTGCTCAACCTGAAGCTGGAAAAGGACGTCAAGGCGATGCGCGCCATCGCTGAAGAGACTTTCGAGATGGTGCGCGAATACAAGGGCTCGCATTCCGGCGAGCATGGCGACGGCCTGGTGCGTTCCGAATTCCATGAAGCGATGTTCGGTTCGCGCATCGTCGCCGATTTCAGGGAGGTCAAGCGGCGCTTCGACCCGGACAATATCCTCAATCCCGGCAAGATCGTCGATCCGCCCAAAATGGACGACCGTTCGCTGTTCCGCTACCCGCCGGATTATCGCGTCGCCGAGTTCAAGACCGCACTCGATTGGTCGGCATATCCTGGCGCCGGCGGTGGTTTCCAGGGCGCGGTCGAGATGTGCAACAACAACGGCGCCTGTCGGAAGCTCGAAGGCGGCGTAATGTGTCCGTCCTATCGTGCGACCCGCAACGAGAAGGATGTTACGCGGGGCCGCGCCAACACGCTGCGGCTGGCGATTTCCGGCCAGCTCGGCCCTGATGCGCTGGCCTCGGACGAGATGATGGACACGCTGAAGTTATGCGTGTCCTGCAAGGCCTGCCGCCACGAATGCCCGACCGGCGTCGATATGGCCAAGATGAAAATCGAGGTATTGGCAGCACGCGCTGCAAAACACGGCCTGTCATTGCGCGACCGGCTGGTTGGATATTTGCCGCGTTATGCCGGCTTGGCGTCGCGCTTCGCCCCGCTCGCCAACTGGCGCAACAGCAGTCCGTTGTTGCGAAAACTGCTCGAAAAATTTGCCGGCATCAGCGCACAACGCACTTTGCCCGCGTTCCGGCATGATGTGTTCACGTCCGAAACCGAAGCCGTCGGGCCGCAAGACGGCCGCGAAGTGGTGCTGTTCGCGGATACGTTCAACCGCGCCTATGAACGGGAAAATCTCGACGACGCGCTGCGCGTGCTGGTCGAAGGCGGATACCGGGTCCATCTGCCGAGGCCCCCGGATCACGCCCGGCCGCTATGTTGCGGACGAACGTTCCTGTCTGCCGGATTGGTCGATCAGGCGCGAACCGAATTGAACCGGCTGGTCGCAACTTACGCGCCGTTCGCCGCGCGCGGCGTGCCGATCGTTGGACTCGAGCCGAGCTGTCTTCTGACGCTCCGCGACGAGTTGCTCTCGTTACGCTCCGACAACGATGCCAGGAACATCAGCGCACATGCGCTGTTGTTCGAGGAATTTTTGGTGCGCGAGGCGGAAGCCGGGCACCTGCGGCTGCCGCTTGGCTCCATGCCTGCGAAAGCGCTTGTTCATGGCCACTGCCACCAGAAGTCATTTGGCGCCTTCAAGCCGGTCGAAAAAATTCTTCGCCTCGTTCCCGATCTGAACGTCGAAACCATCGAGTCCAGTTGCTGCGGCATGGCCGGCGCCTTCGGCTACGGCGCCGAGACCTACCAGACCTCGATGGAAATGGCTGAGCTTTCGCTGCTGCCGGCGGTTCGTCGCGCCGACGCCGCCACGCTGATCGTGGCCGACGGCACTTCATGCCGGCACCAGATCAAGGACGGCAGCGAACGTTCTGCACTTCACGTCGCGCGCGTATTGGCGATGAGCCTCGATCGCGCGAAATTGAATTCAACCCCTTCTTCTCACGCAAAGGAACCGATCCATGGCTGAACTTACCCTCGACATCGCCCGCAAGATTCTCGATGCCGCCCTTGCCAAGGGCGTCGAGAAAAAGCTGAAGCCGCTTGTCATCACCATTCTCGATGCCCGTGGCTGTGTCAAAGTGACGGCGGCGCAGGATGGCACCAGCCTGATGCGGGCAGAGATCGCGCATGGCAAGGCCTATGGCGCGCTCGCGATGGGCATGGGGTCCCGGGCGCTGTTCCAGCGCGCTCAGGAGCAGGCCTATTTCATCAGCGCGGTGAACACGCTGGCTCAGGGCCGCATGGTGCCGGTACCCGGCGGCGTGCTGATCCAGGATGGCAGCACCCTGCTCGGCGCCATCGGCGTCAGCGGCGACACGTCTGACAATGACGAAATCTGCGCGGTCGCCGGCATCGAAGCGGCCGGCCTGAAAGCGAATGCGGGGTAAGTTAACGCGCTTTCAATTGTCGTCCTTGCGTATGCAGGGACGACAATTGAAATTATTTCCCCGGCCATGACGGCTTGCGCTTTTCGCCGAAAGCCTTGAGGCCTTCCTTGGCGTCTTCCGTCATCGCCAGCAACGCGATCTGGCTTTCGGTGTAAGCGATGCTTTCGTCGAACGACATCGCGGCGATCGCGCGCATGGCATATTTGCCGCGGCGGATTGCGGTCGGCGACTTGTCGACGATGCGGCTGATCAACCAGTCGACCTTGGCGTCGAGTTCGGCTGACGGCACCACATAGTTCAGCAAGCCCGCGGCCTGTGCCGTTTTGGCGTCGAAGGGTTCGCCGGTCAGCGCCCATTCGTTGATGAGGCGCGGCGGCGCCATCGATTGCAGCAGGCTCATCACCTGCATCGGGAACACGCCGACCTTTACTTCGGGCAGCCCAAAGATCACGTGATCGGCGGCGACCGCCATATCGGTCATGCAGAGCAAGCCCATGCCGCCGGCCATGCAGACGCCCCCTACCCGCGCGATCGCCGGCTTGGTGGCATTCTGCGACAGCCGCAGAAGATCGGCGTAGTCGACATTCGGCCTGGAAAAATCCATCGCAAAGGCGGCACCGCTGTTCTGCAGATCGGCGCCGGCGCAGAACGCCTTGTCGCCCGCGCCCGTCAGCACGATGACGCGGACGTCCTTGTCGTCATGTGCATCGCGATAACCCTTGGCAATGCCCGCCACCACGTCGGCATTGATGGCATTGCGCTTGTCCGGCCGGTTGATGGTAATCCAGAATGCCTGTCCGCGCTTTTCGCGTATCACGCTGCTGTGGTCGGTCATTGTCCCGCTCATCCGGTTGCCATGAATTGGCGGACATTTGCGGCCGGATGGCGGTGAACTGCAAGCGGGATTTAGACGGCGGGTGCGCTCTTCCTGATCCAGACCTTGTTGTCGTGGAAGGCGGCGCCGCCGACGGGTGCGACTTCCTCGGCTCCGGTCAGCATGTTGATGCCGCGGCCACCGATATGGGCCTTGTTGGGCTGAATCGATTCGGCGATCAGCACGCCGCGGCGCACGCCATCGAACAGCCGCGCGGTCAGCGTCGTTTCGCCGCGCGTGTTGCCGAGCGTCACGGCCTCGCCATCGGCAATCCCGAAAGCCGCGGCGTCCTCGGGATGAATCATCACAGACGGCTCGCCTTCGCGCGCGATCGACGACGGCGTCTCATTGAAACTGGTGTTGAGAAAGCTGCGCGACGGGCTGGTGGCGAGCCGGAACGGATGCGCCTCGTCCGCTTCCTCGATGATCCTCCAGTGATCCGGTAGCGACGGCATCTCGGCCCAAGGACCCATGCCGGGCGTGCCGAACGGCGGGTTCGCCCAGTCGGCCTTGAAGTGAAATTTCTTGTCGGCGTGTGCGAAGCCGTCGAGGTAATGCGAGGCACGAAAGTCCGGCTGGATATCGCGCCATATGTCCGCTTCCAGGCCTTCGATATTGCCGTGGCCGCTCTTCTTTAGCGTGGCATCGATCAGTTCGCGCGGTGTCATCTCGAACCCGGGGTGCACCGCCTTAAGGCGACGGCCGAGACCTTGCAACACCTCGTGGTTGGAACGGCATTCGCCCGGCGCATCGATCAGTTTGGCACCGACCGAAATATGCTGGTGGCCGCCACCGTAATAGAGATCGTCGTGCTCCATGAACATCGTCGCCGGCAGCACGATGTCGGCCATCTGAGCCGTCTCAGTCATGAACTGCTCATGCACCACCATGAACAGGTCTTCGCGGGCGAAGCCCTTGCGCACCAGCGCCTGCTCCGGCGCCACCGTCATCGGATTGGTATTCTGGATCAGCATCGCCTTGACCGGGGGGCCATTCTTCAACGCCTCGGCATCGCCGGTCAGGATACGCCCGATCCTGGATTGGTCGAGCACGCGGACGGAGGTGTCGCGCGCATCATGGCCCTCAATGATGGATTCGTTGAATTGCCAGATCGCGAAATTGTTGAAGAACGCGCCGCCGCCCTCATATTGCCAGGCGCCGGTCACCGCCGGGATGCATAGCGCGGCGTGCATCTGCGCAGCACCATTGCGGCTGCGGGTAAAGCCATAGCCAAGGCGGAAAAACGTACGCTTGGTCTGGCCGACCGCGCGCGCGAACGCCTCGATTTCCTCGACCGGCACGCCCGATATCTCCGAGGCCCATTCCGGCGTGCGGGTCGCCAGATGCGCCTCCAGTTCGTCGGGACAGTCGGTGTACTGCGCCATATAGGCTCGGTCGGCATAACCCTCGCGAAACAGCACATGCATCACGGCGCAGGCGAAGGCGCCGTCGGTACCGGGCTTAAGCAGGATCTTGATATCCGCCTGCTTCATGGTGTCGTTGTTGTAAACGTCGATCGCCGCGATCTTCGCACCCCGCTCCTTGCGGGCGCGCATCGCGTGCGTCATCACATTGACCTGGGTGTTCACCGGATTGGTGCCCCAGATCACGACGAGGTCTGAGACGCCCATCTCCCGCGGATCGACGCCGGCGATCTTGCCGGTGCCGATGGCAAATCCGACACGCGCGATGTTGGCGCAGATCGTGCTGTAGAAGCGGGAATATTTCTTCACGTTGGCGAGGCGGTTGATGCCATCGCGCATCACCAGCCCCATCGTGCCGGCGTAATAATAAGGCCAGACCGATTCAGCGCCGAATTCACGCTCGGCTTGATCAAAGCGCGCGGCGATTTCATCCAGCGCTTCATCCCAGGAGATCCGCGCGAACTGACCGGAACCCTTTGGTCCGGTGCGACGCATCGGATAGATCAGCCTGTCGGGATGATGAATGCGCTCGGCATAACGCGCAACCTTGGCGCAGACGACGCCTGCGGTATAGGTCTGCAGCTTGGAACCGCGCACCCGGCCGATGCTCCGGCCTTCGATCACCTCGATGTCGAGCGCGCAAGCCGACGGACAATCGTGCGGACAGGTGGAGTGCCGAATATCGACCTTGGCGTGCTGGTTCATATGCCGATTGTTAGCATCAAATGCTTTCGCCGCCGAGGGGCATTAGCTCCAAATACCCCGGCGAAAACCGCACTCAGGCCATGCATTACGCGCCCAGATAGGCGCCGCCATTGGCGTGGATGGCCTGTCCGTTGACGTAGCGCGCGCCCGGGCCGCAGAGAAACCGTACCATCGCCGCGACGTCCTCCGGCCGGCCCCGCTCGCCGGAGATGGTCTGATGAGTGAGATGGTGCGCCGGTTCAGGCTTGTCCCTGGGACGCGGCGTGCCGATCAGGCCGGGGACCACGCAGTTCACGGTGATGCCGTCGTCGGCAAGGTCGTGGGCGAGCGCGCGGGTAAAACCGATGATCCCGGCCTTCGCCGTGACCACATGCGCTCGATTTTTCGCACCGGTGTGCGCACTCAGGCCGCCGATATTGACAATGGATCCCGCCTTGCTCTGCCGCAGCGCCGGCAGGCAGGCTTTCACGCAATGAAAGGTGCCATCCAGGGTGACGTCGAGGATTTCGCGCCATGCGGCGTAGTCCATCTCGGCGAAGGGTTTTTCGCGCCGCAGCGCCGCATTGTTGACGAGAATATCGATGCGTCCGAATTGCTGCGCGGCGGTGTCCGCCAACGCCTGCACCGCGTTAGCGTCGGCGACGTCGCCGATATGGATTTGTGCCTTGCCGCCTGCGGATTCGATCTCGCGTGCGACCGATTCCGCCTCGGCGCGATTGTTGCGCGCATTCACGACGATGGACGCACCACCCTCTGCCAAGGTCAACGCGATTGCGCGGCCGATGTTACGGCCCGCGCCAGTGACGATGGCAACCTTGCCATTGAGTTCCTTCATCTGCTTCCTTGTGCGCCCGTGAATCTGACCGAATGAAAGCCTGCCGGGATCCGTCCCGGATTGCGAGGGCTATCTGCAAAGAGTTAATGGCTGATCCCGAGGAAAAATGCCATGACCTCACCCGTTGTAGAACTGGGTGACCTAAAGAAATTCGGCGCTCGGTGGGGTCTCAGTCTGCAACTGGATTGGCTGTTTTATTGCGTTCACGCGATCTGGTTTCGCACGACCCATCGCTAGCATATTTCCCAATCCGATCATTGGCGTCTCGAAGTATTTCCAACTCGCCAGGGAAAGCGAGAGAATCAATACGAAACATCCGGCTCGGATTAGCTCTTCTCCCCAAATTGGAGGCATTGCTTTGCTGACAAGCGCCGAAACGATCAGGAACACCAGCGGGTGAATCAAATAGATTGAGTAGGAAGCATCCCCGACGGCGCTAACCGGTTTCAACCAGCGCGATGGCTTGTCTGGGATGTTTGAAAAAGCCGTGATCAAGAAGAACAGTGCTAGCGGAATAAAAGGACGGCCGCCCCATAGCGCAACGAAGTAATACAGAGCCGCGAAACCGACTGAGAAGGGGAACCAAAACCCTAGCTTAACGAGCTTGGGGCGCGCAATAAAGGCAAGGACACCTGCCAGGAATTCAGCATGATAACTTGCAAGGCTGGAGAAATACCAGGGCATTGCGATGGTGTGAACCGCAATCGTTGACGCTGCCAGGAATGCGGCTATTCCATAGAGGCCGAAGATCGGCACTATAATCGCGGCAATGAGATAAAAAGCCATCTCGTGCTGGAGACTCCAGCCGATGTCGTAAAACGGGAATTGCTCAGTTGGCAGTAGCGTTGCCGAATAGAAGAAATACCCTAACGTCTCTGTGGCTCTCGGTCCGCGCCAGAGAAGTGCAAGCACGCAGAAAGTTGTTAGCGTTACAAGCCAGAGCGGGTAAAGCCGAAAGACGCGTTTGATGAGGAAGGACCTCACGCTAAATCGAGGTCCTGACACAACTATACATATGACGAACCCGCTGATCGCAAAGAACAGATCAACCGCTAGCCATCCATAGCCGGTTAAGATCGGGAGTGGAAAGGCGGTGTCTTTCGGAAAACGCTCGAGCACGACCCAGGAATGAAAGTACGCGATGCTCAGCGCAGCGGCCGCGCGCGCAACTTGAATTCCCACCAACCGATCCCGGTCCACCCAACTTTCCCCCTTGTGAGGAAACACGCATCAATGGGCCTTAACATTGGTGCTGCCTCAGTTCAACCTGTCAGCTACGGACAATTCGTGAGCAAAGTTCGGGGTCATCTCCGCGAACCAGGTTGCAGCCGAGACGTGGTTTCAAGAGAACGACCCCGAAGGCGTCGCGGCGCTTTGATGGTCGTCGGCAGTGCGGCGGTTGCGTCGGCCGATGTAGTACGTGGACCACTTGGTATTCAGCTTCTTACGGCACAGCTGTTCGGCCAAATTAACGCCCCTCGCACCACGGCCGCCGCTTCGGGCAGGAAGTCCCGATGCATACATACGGATGCGCCAAACCTTCCGCGATTAGGATTTGTCCGACATCACGTCCGCCGACGGTTAGCGTCCCGCAAAGCCGCCCATAATTACAGCGGCTCGTACCCTCCTCCCCTGGCCGGCACGCGCACGCCACCCGTGTCAAGCTGGGGCTGCCGGTGCTGATGAGGCCGCGAAGGCGCTGGGTGGCTCGCTCCGCCCGTTGGCGCTCGTCATCGCAGCGCGCCTTATCCCCACGCTCCGGGGTGTCGAAACCGACAAGTCGATAAGTGAAGCCCGCATGGCGCACGGTGTCGCCGTCGATCACCTCGATCGGACCGGGCGGAGGTAGATCGGGACGCAGTATTTTGACCTCGTTCTGCTGATTTGCGGTCTGCTGGACAGCTGGCGCGGCCTTCCAATTTAGGAAAGCAATAGTCCCGACAAACACGACCGTCGCGGCGGCGACTGCCACCAGCGCAAATGTCAAGTTCGATCGTCGCTTAAACGGAATCACCGGCCCCATACCGTTCATGGTTATAGCCGATCTGGCATTGGCACGGGCTCGCAAAATCTCTTGTTATGGAAAGTCTCAGGAACGGCTTGTGGTCGATCGCCGCCATCACACGCCACCGGCCTACAATGCCTGATCGATGGTCGGTGGCCGAGGGCTAGCTAACTGGGGCATGCCACCCGCTCACCCCGTCGGATGCGGTGCAGCAAAAGCTAAAGCTTGTTCTCGTCGCTATTGCACCATTCGAGGAGTTCCGATTTGATCGGTCTTATTAGATCGCACTTTTTTTGACGACCTGAACTGGCTTTTTATAGAGGTCTTTCTTATGGTGTATCGTGGTGCCGAATACACCGTCGCTCAAGATGTCGGTAGGGACACTTGGAGATGGACGGTCAATCTAAACGAACACACGGTCGAGTCGGGTCAGCGCAAGTCGCGCGAGTTGGCGCTGACTGCCGTCGTAACAACCGTTGATCGTTGGATGATGCGAAGAACATCGGCGACTCCCGCTCAAGCCGGTCCGGCTCGTCCCGCCTTGTGACCCGAGCTGCGGCTGAGGTCGAACAAATGAATACCGCTGTTTTCTGCGGACGGCAAAAGTGGCGCATTGCGGTTTGCGGCCTCGTGAGTGCGGGAGTCGCGCTGAGCGTGTCGATTGCTGCCGCGGCCGAGATAAAGCCCGTTAAACTCAGCGACGATCGCGTCGAAATTTCTGTCACCGGCGAAATTGCGCCGGGTGACGCTGACTTACTGAGAGCGCACATCAAAGCGGCGAATGACGCGGGTAAACAGGTCACCTCGCTGCGGTTGAACTCCGACGGCGGTAACTTGCTAGAAAGTGTCCTACTGGCAGAGGTCGTCAAGTCTACAAAAATTTCCACAAATGTAGGGCGGAACGCAACCTGCGCCTCAGCCTGCTTTCTCATTTTCGCTGCAGGGGCAACAAAATACGCAAACTATCGCGCCCGCATCGGCGTGCATGGCGCCGCCGATAAGGGTGGCGCTTCTCGTGCCGCAACGACGTTCATGGCCGACGTTGCGAAAGACATTAGGCGTGACCTCGTCAATCATTCGCCGCATGGTAATCACGCCGCCCAGCGAAATGATCTGGCTTAGTCTGGTAGATCTTCAATCGATGGGAACGAATGTCAGTCGCGGCGGCGATTAGCTTAGGCATCGCGTCTGTAACGTCGCACCACGCTGACGACCGATCGCACCAAGCTGCTCGACTCCAAGTATCTATAATCTATACACAAATTGGGTTCGTTTTGCACAATTCCGCTATTCTATCTGTGATTGCATCTTTTTAGTTCTTCTACTCTAGTCATTTTTTGCGTCACCTGATCGATGCCAGTGCGATTCGTTCCGGTCAATCGGGCTGACCAATCTGCCATGCGGCGCATCGCAATCTGGTCGCAAGAACGCTCTCGCCCCCGCAGACGTGCATCAAGCGCGATGTTCAAATCAGCAGAAGGCCACATGGGAGGGGCCGATCACCCGACGGCATAACAGCTACGATGCGCTTTGGGCGCTTTTGATTTTCGCTTTGATCAGCTCGCGAATAGCCCGGTCCCATCGCGACGCCGCGCGATTTTCATATCGCTCAAGCTTGACCAATTCGCCGAGCACCCGGCGGGTGGCCTCCGCCGACCGATCCGGCTCTTGCAGTGGCATTGAATCCAACGGATCAACTACCACCGGATGCGGCGGCTGGGTGGACCGCAATTTCCTGTTATAAAGATCCATCCGCTGACACCATCGCACTTCCTGCCACACGAGTGCGAAAATGCTTGGGCGGCACCAACGCGCCAAACGCGCCTGCCCTTTCGATCAACGCGACCTTCACCCGTCGCACCCGCGCCAGCTCGAGGTCTGCTTCGGCCGCGACGCGGGCGAACTCGCGGACGATTGTGGATTGGTCACCATCGGCGAGGCGGTGGGATAGTTTTTCGATCTTTGCCAAAACGCTTGCGCTGGTGTCGGGTCGCGTCAATCCATGGCGAGTTGCGTTACCGCTGCTGTGGGCCTTTCCACGGGCAGAGACCGGACCCCGGCTTACACGGCCATTGCGGCGACTGGCTTCCCTCTGTTTGTCAGTCGGCATGTTCAAGCGAGGTTGGGGGTTGAAGTTGCGGTTCGTCGATTTCGGCGATGATACCGATCCGTCACATGGCGGATTTGTTTCGCCAGGCTCTGGCGATATTCTGCAATGAACCGCAACGCTTTGATTACGTCGCCGCTCCAATGCCGACAGCATCTTGTCCAAGCGTTCCAAATCGGGAATGGCAATCTAAACGCTTCGGCCTCGAGTGCCCGTTCGTCAAATCCGGCTCAGCCAGAATTTTCATGAATTTCTTTTTGGCTGCTGCATCATTGCGAAACCCCTCCCTGGCCACGTTGGTGGCTTCGCCCTCAGTTACCAGTTGCCGATAAATTCCGGCTCAAAACATGCCTGCTGTAGAACATTTCGATGCGGCGGGGGAAAGGCGTTGCGAATGATGCCAGCGTGCGATAGCGGCGCACACGAAACATTTCCCAAGTCAGCACGATGTCTTCGGAGACAATCATCCAGCCGATAGCGACCTTTGGGCTCGATGTCTTTCGTAAATTCCTCGCGCAGAGCTAAGTACTCCTGTTTCCGAATTCGTAGGAAGCAGAACAGGCTTGGAGAATAGCGTCATGGGGGTGCTCCCTTTCGAATAGAGGTTCTCTCTCGTCGGACACCGATGGTCTCACACGAAATTAGCCCCCGGGGGTCACACCGCCTCAGCTGGGAAAAAGCTGTAACGGATTCCTAATGCAAGGTTCTGCGGACGAGCCAGCGACTAACCGCGTGCGACAACGACGGTCGATCCAATCGCGAACTCTTCTTCAAGACCGGTTTGAAGGCTTGCACAATGATGATGATGTCGCACAGGGTGAGATTGCGACCGCCACGAGCTGAAGGCGGATCCGATTGTTCGAGTCAGCTTGGCGCCGTCGGATGATTGATCCTCTTTCTTCACGAAAACCGCACACCAACTGCGTCATCGTCGATGAATTCAACGCCGGAGGACTTATGGATACCTGCCTCGCCTCAAGCAACATAAGAGTGCAAGACGATCGGTGCAGACGCGATAATGCAGCAAGGGGCGGGACCACGGTAGCGTCGATTTCATCGAGGCAGGCTCGATATCGAGAAGTAGTTCCCAGCAATGAGCTGATGGGACGGTTCAGCGCGAAATTATTTTCTGGGTTTTTCTTTGGCGGGCTTTCGAAGCCGAACACCGGGGCCGCCGCCGTTCTCGTCAATGAACTCGACGCCAGCGGATTCCAACGCCCGACGAACGGCGGGTCGTTCGCGCCGTCATGGAGGTCTCGCCTCGCTCAGCCTGGCGGAGTAGTGGCGACGCTTAGCGCAGCTCGCTGCAAGCTCCTCGCACTCCAGCGAATGAGCGGAGCGAGCGGCTCGGATTTGGGCACTGGTCAAGGGTCGCTGCACTTATTTGACTTGTTTTAACGCTGATGCTCTTTTTCATTGCATTAGCGCTGTTTCCTATCAAAGACAGCAAACGCCATTTTCGACGTGGAGGAGATTAAATCATGGAAATGTGGATAAACGATTCAGGCAGACCGCCGCGCTTCATCGGCGGCTCGGACGCCCGGATCATCATGGGCGACGATGAGGCTGCCCTGCTCCGGCTTTGGCGGGAAAAGCGCGGCGAGGTCGAGCCCGAGGACCTTTCGGCAAACCTGATCGTCCAGCTCGGCACCGTGACCGAGCACCTCAACCGGCACTGGTACGAGCGCAACACTGGTCAGGTCGTGACCCAGGTGCAGCGTCAGGTCTTTCATCCAGTGAAGCGATGGATGGCGGCGACGCTAGACGGCATGGTCGAGGGAACCGGCGCGGTGTTCGAGGCCAAGTTCATGCTGCCGTGGTCGTTCTCGGAGGAAGGCGCGGCCGAAAAGCACATGGCCCAGCTGCAGCACAATATGTGGGTCACGGCTTCCCGCACCGCGGTGCTGTCGATCATTACCGGGGGCGGCAAATGGGTCGAAATGACCATTCCGGCCGATCCGCTCTATCAGCACCTGCTGCTCACGGCGGAGAAGAAGTTCTGGCGCTGCGTCGAGACCGGTGAGGCCCCTCACCTATTTGGCGTCGAACCGCCGCGCCCCAAGATTGAAGCGGTCCGGACCGTAGACATGACCGGCTCCAATGCCTGGGCCGAATTTGCAAACCTGATGCGGCAGACCCGCACCGCGGCGTTAGACCATGAAAGGGCAAAGAGCGAGCTGAAAGCGCTGGTGCCGGAGGATGCCAAAGAAGCCAATGGCCACGGCGTACGTGCAAAGCGCTCGAAATCCGGTGCGATCAGCTTTGACCTCACCGCCGTCGACTAGCGGCGTCTCGGTTGGTCGACGATCGTCGTGGAAGCGCGCGCTTAGCAAAGCGTGGAGATCGGATGCGCCATGGAGCTCGTTCTTGAGTTCGTCCATCTCGACCCGTCCTGCGACCCTCCTGAGCACTATATCGCGGCTTTCGAGGTGCTCGGAGACATTTGGGGCCAACTGCAGCGGGTTCAGATCGGCTTGCCCGCAGGATCAGTTTCTAACGGGCTTGATCGACTCACCTCGAAAACCAGCTTGTCGCCGCCGGTCTTGTTTTGACGATCAGGATCGAAATTCTGTCCGGTCCTTAAAGTCCCTTACCCGTTGGAAGGAAACTCATGCAGCACGCAAGTCAGACCATCAGCAAGATCGCCGCAGCGCTGGCCAAGGCCCAATCCGAGATCGCCAACCCGGAAAAGTCGCTGACCGCGACCATCAAGTCGCCGTTTCCGCGCGAGGGCCAGCGGACCTTTCGCTACGCTTCCTTGTCGACCGGCCTCGACATCGTTCGCAAATGCCTCGGCCAGCATGAGATCGCGACCGTCCAAGCCACCTGCGATCGATCGGGACACCGGCCTGATCAAGCTGACGACCACGCTGGTCCACGCCTCCGGCGAATGGGTGTCCTCGGACTGGCCGGTCTGCCCGGCCTCCGAGACGGCAGCTCCCCATCGGATGGGCGCGGCCCTGACCTACGCCCGGCGTTATGCCCTGTTCACGCTGGTTGGGATCGCCGGCGAGGACGATCTCGATGCACCCGATCTCGCCCTTCAAGCGGGTCGATCCAGGCCCGCAAAACGGCCCGCCGATAAAAGAAGGTGGTCCCAATGGCTTCAGAGGGTTCGGGCCGGTAAAACCACTGCAGGGGCCTCGCAAGGGTAACGGCAAGCCTACTCCCATTCTGTCGGACAATGCCTCGGCGAACCTGCGGGACCAACTGCTGGCCGAGTTGGAAGGCATTGGGATCAAGGACGATCCGGACGCCTGGGCATTGCGTGCATGGCCAAAGGTAAACACACTGAGGCCCGAAGATGGCGACAGGGTCAGAGTGGCGTTTCAGGCTCAGCTCACCCGCCTCCGGGAGGTTCCAAATGAGGACGTCAAAGCGGCTGAACCGGCACAGACGCCAGACGCCGAACCCCGCGCCCGCATCGACAAGAGTGTGCTCGCCCTGCCCGAGCCTAGGCGGCTAAGGGACAAGCAGCATCTGCGGTTTGTGGCAAAACAGCCCTGCCTCATCTGCGGCCGCGAGCCCTGCGACCCCCACCATCTGCGCTTCGCCCAATCACGCGGCCTGGCACAAAAGGTCAGCGATGAATTCACGGTCCCGCTTTGCCGGGCGCATCATCGCGAACTGCACCGCGCGGGTAAAGAACGGGAGTGGTGGTCGAGAATCGGTATTGAGCCGTTGGACGTTTCGCGCGAGCTATGGCTTGGCACGCGTGCCGATCCGAGGCCTCATGGCGGCAGTCTCGCTAGCTCTGGGGTGTTGCCGACTGCTTAAGCGCCAGCGACGCCTCGGCGCTCTTTAGAAGCCCTCCTGCCACTTGACTTGCGGCATCCGGGGAGAACGCGTAGCCGGTCTGGCTTTCGAGCCGATGGTTCATGATCATCAGCACCAATCCGCGGCCGCTCGTATCAGCGGTCACCGCGAAATTCTTCGGTATTTCGAACCTAACTCATCCTTGTGGGAGCTCGGCGCATCCACCAGATCCGCGTACGCCGGAACGACAGGCGGTTCTGCTGCGCTTTGACCGGCGGCGACTTTACCGACGGTTCGAGCGCCTGCTTCGCTTGACTTAGCATTTGCAGCAGCTGATCCAAACACTCCCGCGCAAACCTGAGCGCGAGGTCCCCGGTATACTTCCCCGTGCTGTACACGATGACTTCTTTATCGTCGTCGGAAAGTCTCGACGACTTTACTTCGCGAATTCTGATTGCCATCCATATTGCCCCTTAGGCCAAAACCGGTTGCGCAAAACGGTCGTGGTCTTGGCGCGCCAACCTCCATCCGGGGGAGTGATTTCATCCTTCAGACCGTTCAGATCACCAGATGATCCCTGAACGACAGCAGCGTGCCGGTGGTGTCATCGGCCGCGACGGTGAAATTGTCGGCCGAATACTGGCCGAGCAGCGCGATGTTCACCGTATGCGCACCGTCGGTCACCGACAGGGTGCCGCCGGTCCCGGCCTGATTTTCGACATAGCTCGCGGTTGTACCCGCCCCGAATGCCATGTCGAGCAGATCGATATGATCATTCTGGTTAAAGCCCGAAACGATTCCGCTGAAGTCGAAGGAGTCGGCGAGCTTGAGCGTTCCAGTCGCTCCGGCATCAAACGTCACATTCGTGGATGCCGCGGCTCCGAATTCGATGGAGGCGGTCCCGTCCATCACCGCCGTGCCGCCGGTTACGCTGCCATGGACCGCGATGTTGCCACCGTTCGCCCACAGCAGACCGGAATTCTCGACATTGCTGTCGATGACCAGCCCGCCGCTTCCGGTCGCTTCAAGGGTTCCGGAATTGACGATCGTGTTCGCACCGGTATCGATCTCGAGCGAATTGGTGCCGGTGGCGATGATCGTGCCTTCGTTGACCAGGATCATCACCCCGTCACCGAGGTGGCCGGCGCCGGAGATCGTGTTGTCCACGTTCGTCAGCGTGACGTCGGAGACCGTGCCGGTGATCACGTTATCGGCAGCTGTCCGACAGGACGACCTGCCCGTGGCCCTGGAGCGTGATGCCGTGCTCGATCAGCTCAAGCTCGGTCCCGCTTCCGGTCGAGTTCAACTCGATCGTGCCGGTGTTGTCGATGATGCCGGAGAGCGGCAGGATCGCGCCGTCGCTGATCACCATGTGGCCGGCATTCTCCGTGACCGGCGTTTGATCGAACACGAAGTCGCTTGCGGTGAGCGACGCGGCATCGACCCCATTCAGCGTGATCGACTGGCCGTCTCCGAGCGTGATCACCGCGTTGCCGGCAGCGTCATTGGCCGTATGCGACTGGATGTCGCCAAAGCCGGTGAAGTCGGCATAGCCGATCAGATCGATCTGATCCGAGGCGGCGTCGAAGCTGTAGATCACGTCGTGCCCGATCGGCTGCGAGAACACGAACAGGTCGTGGCCACTGGAGCCGGTCAGGTTGTCGTCGCCGGACAGCGCGAAGATCGGAGAGCCTGGCGCATAGGCTTCGACGTTGTCGACGACGATTGCATGTCCGATGCTGCCGTCGGCATTGGTCCAGGTCTCCGCGACATTGAGCACCAGCGCACCGGTGTAGGTCGCGGGTGACGTGACTGATAGCGAAGCGACGTCGTTCGTCACTACCGTCCAGCTGCCGTCGCCGTTGTCGGTGCCCTCGCTCAACGTCCAGCCGGCAGGAACGCCGGCCAAGCTTACCGCCGTTGGGCCGAAGTGGTCCGCCGGATCGGAGACTGTTCCGAGGTTGATTGCCTCGCCGGCAACACCGGCCGGGCTAACATGTGTTCCAATCAACGTACTAAGGTTGGCGACATTAGTGCCCTGAAGCTCGATCAATATGTCATTCGCGCTGCTCGGCGTAGTTCCGACTTGCTCGTAGATAAAGGAGTGGTTTCCGTTAAACGTCACGGTGAAAGCCACCGTGGTCCCGGCGCCAAGATTGTTGTTTTCCAAATATTGAACGACCGAAGCGACGGACGATGTTGAGTTCAGGGTTAGAGCAGTGCCGAAACTGTTTGCATCATCGAAAGATATGACACCGTTGGTGATCGAATGCGACTTCACCGTTTGACCGCCAATGGTCAAAGTAGTTGAGTCGTTGCCGTCCGTGGTCCCATTCGGAAGTGCGACAGCGTGCCAGCGAGATCGAGCGTGTCATTGATAGTTGAAAAGTCAGTTATTACGTCGTAGCCCGAAATCGTACCGGTATTTCCACTGTTGCCAAGCGTTACTGCTGAAGCGCCAGCATTCTCGACAATGGTATCATTGCCGGCTCCAGTGGTGATCGTGTCGGCACCGGCTCCGCCTGTGAAGGTGTCGTTGTTTGTCCCACCACCCAGTGTGTCACTCCCGGATGTACCGGTGAGGTCAACGATAGTCGCAGCCCTAGCACCGCCGCCAGCATTGGAGCCGTTACCAAACTGGACTGCACTTGTGAGTTGGACATCGCCAACATCAGTTGAGTTTCCGTTATTATTTAGATCCGCGCTGTAATTTCCAGAACTGTTACCTGCGGTTACGTTGCTTACAACGCTAAAGTTGTTGACATTGGTCGCCTTGATGAGAATGAAATCAGTGCCGGGCAAGAAATCCGTAATGGTGTCTTTCGCCGCGGTATTGCTGTCACTGGACGTATTGACTACGGCATTGACTACAAACGTATCGACTCCCGTTCCGCCCGCCAGCGAGTTTATGCCAGCTCCGCCGATAATCGTGTCGGCACCGGTTCCGCCAGTCAGCGTGTCGGCGCTGGCGCTGCCCGTTATCGTGAAGCTCTCACTCTGTCCGCTGAGCGTGATGGTGACCCCTCCTGCAGCCGTGGACGCCGAAATCGCCTCAACGCCCGTGATCGAGGCGTCCGTCGTTCCCAAAGTGTTCAGGTCGGCCGAAGTCGACGTCAGATTGATCGTATCGCCAGCGCCGGCACCGAGATTAATACCAACGCCTGCGCCCTGGATGATGGCGTCAAGTTGTGCACCGGTAAGCGTAATAAATCGGTTCCGCCTGTGCCGGTGAGATTGCCGATCGTGACATTGCTAACCGTTGGGGTCCCCAGTGCTGAAATGTCGCCGTTAGCGACCACGTTCAGCGCGTTCTGCGATCCCGCGCCGAGATTGATGGTCGTGAACCCCGCCCATTGCGAGGCGGACATCGTCAACTGATCGATCAAGCCCACGCTTCCGGAGAGAACCTCGATGCCGGTAAGAGTGCCGGTCGTGAAGTCGGCAGTAGTGGCGTTGGTCAGGACAATCGAATCCCCGTGGTTTCGTCCCGCCGTCAATTGACTCGCCTGCGGCAAAGTCGCCATTCGCAAGGTTAAAGGTGTCGTTCCCGGCGCCACCGGTCATCGTGTCTGCGCCTGCGCCCCCGGTTATAGCGTCGTCTCCCGCCCCGCCCTTCAGTGTGTTGGCCCCGCTCGATCCGGTCAAGGCTAGTGCGGTAGATCCGGTGTACCCCGAGGCGTCGACGTTTTCAAAACCCGATATTGTACCTCCGGTAAACGTCCCCGCATTCACGTTGATAGCCGTGATTGCAGAAGTCCCCGTGCCTGAGAGCACCAAGCTTTCTGTTCCGCTGCCGCCGGAGAGGCTATCGCCGCTGTTTAGCGTCGCATTTGTTCCAATGACCGCATTTACGGTGTTAGAGCCGCCCGCGAAGTTTACGGCGTTGTTGCCTGTGCCGAGTGTAACTGTGTTGCCGCTGCCAGCATTGACCGTCTGATTTTCTGGCCGTTCTTCAGCGTCAGGCTGTCGCGCGTGCCAGTCAGGGTCACGCTCTCAAAACCGGAGAAACCCGACAGGCTGTTGAGATCGAACGAGCCGCTGTTACCGGAGATCATCAGGGTGTCGTTATTGCTGCCACCTGTCAGGTTGTCGCCGGCATTCAGCGTCGCGCCAGTGCCGATCGCTCCTTTCACCACGTTTGCGTTGGACGCAAAGATAACAGTGTCGTTGCCGGTGCCGAGTGCGATGGTGTTGTTGCTGCCGGCATTAACCGTCAGGTTCTGACCGTCTTTCAGCGTCAGGCTGTCGGCGATCCCCGTCAGGTTGACGTTTTCAAAGCCCGTGAATCCAGCGAGGTTGTTGAGATTGAACGTTACGTTGTTGCCGGAGATCACAATCGTGTCTGTGCCGCTGCCGCCAGTCAGGTTGTCGGTCGTCAATAAAGTCGTGCCAGTAGCATTTATGGTGTTGGTTCCACCGCCAGCACTCAGATTGACCGTATCGGTACCGGTGCCAAGCGTAATCGCGGCGTTTGCCGCGCCGGTTCCACCAGTGACCACGTCACTTCCGTTGCCCAACGTTACAGACAAGGTGGCCGCGTTCTTTAGCGTCAGCGTGGTGGCCGCATTGTCGACCGTCACGCTCTCAAAGCCGCTAAGTACAGCCAGTGTGTTCAGATCGATCGTCCCACCACCAGTTAGGGCCAGCGTGTCGGAACCTGCCCCCCCGGTCAAACGGTCAGCGGCATTCAGTGTCGTGCTGGTCGCATTTACCGTATTGGTGCCGGATGTGAATGCCACCGAGTTCGTCTCCCGTGCCGAGCGTGATGGCGTTGCCAGTACCTCCGTTCACTACCAGGTTCTGACCGTTCTTCAGCGTCAAGCTGTCCCCGGTCCCTGTCAGGTTCACATTCTCGAAGCCGCTGAAGACCGATAGGCTGTTAAGATTGAACGTGCCGCTGTTGCCGGAGATCGCCAGCGTATCTGTGCCCGTGCCGCCGGTTAGGCTATCGCCCGGATTGAGCGTGGCGCCGGCGCCAATTGTCCCGTTAACAAGATTCGTTCCTGACACGAAGAAAACAGTGTCGTTAGCAGTCGTGAGTGTGACGGGGCTGGTACTGACGATTGAGATTGATGCAGTTGCAGTCCCGGTTGAAAAGGCCGTTGATCCTCCATCGAGGCTTGCGTTGCCAAGCCCTCCATTCGATCCTGTTGTTCGATCCCAAGCCTCGAAAGTAATAGCGTTTGAGATCGTGCCTCCGAAACCTGCGACGGGCTGGTAATAGATTCGCGTCGATCCGTCCGCAGCTAGCAGCCGCGCCGAGTTCGCGCTGATGCTTCCCAAGCTTGACCAGTTGTTGCCGTTATCGGTCGAATAATACCATGACCCGTGCGAAATATCCGCTGCAACGATCGCAATCCCTGTAGTTGCATTTGCATCGGCATCAGAGACGTTGGATCCGAGACTGATGAGCGAGGAAACTAGCGTTCCCACAGGTCCTGATGGTGCGCCGGAACCGGGGTCCTCTCTGTTCAGGGTCTGGGATGTCGCCGCCAGCACCGGCGTGTCGTTGGTGCCGTGGATGGTGATGGTTTCGGTCTGCGCGACCGTCGCGCCCTGCGCGTCCTTCACCTCGTAGCTGACCACAATGGTCTGGGTGGCGCCGACCGCAAGATGATCAAACGCCGTGCTGGTCGGGTCGACCGTCAGCGTCGAGCCCGCCAGGCTGACGCCCGTCGGAGCCGTCGGGGACGAAGCTCCGCCGTCAACCGTGTAGCTCACGTTGACGACCGACAGCGTCGCCGTCTCGCCGTCGTCCTTGTCGGAGGCGCCGTCAAGAAGGTTGTGCGTGAACGACAGGTCGCCCTCGTTCGCCGTATCCGTCAGCGCCGCCGTAACCGTCGGCGTGTCGTTGGTGCCGTGGATGGTGATGGTTTCGGTCTGCGCGACCGTCGCGCCCTGCGCGTCCTTCACCTCGTAGCTGACCACAATGGTCTGGGTGGCGCCGACCGCAAGATGATCAAACGCCGTGCTGGTCGGGTCGACCGTCAGCGTCGAGCCCGCCAGGCTGACGCCCGTCGGAGCCGTCGGGGACGAAGCTCCGCCGTCAACCGTGTAGCTCACGTTGACGACCGACAGCGTCGCCGTCTCGCCGTCGTCCTTGTCGGAGGCGCCGTCAAGAAGGTTGTGCGTGAACGACAGGTCGCCCTCGTTCGCCGTATCCGTCAGCGCCGCCGTAACCGTCGGCGTGTCGTTGGTGCCGTGGATGGTGATGGTTTCGGTCTGCGCGACCGTCGCGCCCTGCGCGTCCTTCACCTCGTAGCTGACCACAATGGTCTGGGTGGCGCCGACCGCAAGATGATCAAACGCCGTGCTGGTCGGGTCGACCGTCAGCGTCGAGCCCGCCAGGCTGACGCCCGTCGGAGCCGTCGGGGACGAAGCTCCGCCGTCAACCGTGTAGCTCACGTTGACGACCGACAGCGTCGCCGTCTCGCCGTCGTCCTTGTCGGAGGCGCCGTCAAGAAGGTTGTGCGTGAACGACAGGTCGCCCTCGTTCGCCGTATCCGTCAGCGCCGCCGTAACCGTCGGCGTGTCGTTGGTGCCGTGGATGGTGATGGTTTCGGTCTGCGCGACCGTCGCGCCCTGCGCGTCCTTCACCTCGTAGCTGACCACAATGGTCTGGGTGGCGCCGACCGCAAGATGATCAAACGCCGTGCTGGTCGGGTCGACCGTCAGCGTCGAGCCCGCCAGGCTGACGCCCGTCGGAGCCGTCGGGGACGAAGCTCCGCCGTCAACCGTGTAGCTCACGTTGACGACCGACAGCGTCGCCGTCTCGCCGTCGTCCTTGTCGGAGGCGCCGTCAAGAAGGTTGTGCGTGAACGACAGGTCGCCCTCGTTCGCCGTATCCGTCAGCGCCGCCGTAACCGTCGGCGTGTCGTTGGTGCCGTGGATGGTGATGGTTTCGGTCTGCGCGACCGTCGCGCCCTGCGCGTCCTTCACCTCGTAGCTGACCACAATGGTCTGGGTGGCGCCGACCGCAAGATGATCAAACGCCGTGCTGGTCGGGTCGACCGTCAGCGTCGAGCCCGCCAGGCTGACGCCCGTCGGAGCCGTCGGGGACGAAGCTCCGCCGTCAACCGTGTAGCTCACGTTGACGACCGACAGCGTCGCCGTCTCGCCGTCGTCCTTGTCGGAGGCGCCGTCAAGAAGGTTGTGCGTGAACGACAGGTCGCCCTCGTTCGCCGTATCCGTCAGCGCCGCCGTAACCGTCGGCGTGTCGTTGGTGCCGTGGATGGTGATGGTTTCGGTCTGCGCGACCGTCGCGCCCTGCGCGTCCTTCACCTCGTAGCTGACCACAATGGTCTGGGTGGCGCCGACCGCAAGATGATCAAACGCCGTGCTGGTCGGGTCGACCGTCAGCGTCGAGCCCGCCAGGCTGACGCCCGTCGGAGCCGTCGGGGACGAAGCTCCGCCGTCAACCGTGTAGCTCACGTTGACGACCGACAGCGTCGCCGTCTCGCCGTCGTCCTTGTCGGAGGCGCCGTCAAGAAGGTTGTGCGTGAACGACAGGTCGCCCTCGTTCGCCGTATCCGTCAGCGCCGCCGTAACCGTCGGCGTGTCGTTGGTGCCGTGGATGGTGATGGTTTCGGTCTGCGCGACCGTCGCGCCCTGCGCGTCCTTCACCTCGTAGCTGACCACAATGGTCTGGGTGGCGCCGACCGCAAGATGATCAAACGCCGTGCTGGTCGGGTCGACCGTCAGCGTCGAGCCCGCCAGGCTGACGCCCGTCGGAGCCGTCGGGGACGAAGCTCCGCCGTCAACCGTGTAGCTCACGTTGACGACCGACAGCGTCGCCGTCTCGCCGTCGTCCTTGTCGGAGGCGCCGTCAAGAAGGTTGTGCGTGAACGACAGGTCGCCCTCGTTCGCCGTATCCGTCAGCGCCGCCGTAACCGTCGGCGTGTCGTTGGTGCCGTGGATGGTGATGGTTTCGGTCTGCGCGACCGTCGCGCCCTGCGCGTCCTTCACCTCGTAGCTGACCACAATGGTCTGGGTGGCGCCGACCGCAAGATGATCAAACGCCGTGCTGGTCGGGTCGACCGTCAGCGTCGAGCCCGCCAGGCTGACGCCCGTCGGAGCCGTCGGGGACGAAGCTCCGCCGTCAACCGTGTAGCTCACGTTGACGACCGACAGCGTCGCCGTCTCGCCGTCGTCCTTGTCGGAGGCGCCGTCAAGAAGGTTGTGCGTGAACGACAGGTCGCCCTCGTTCGCCGTATCCGTCAGCGCCGCCGTAACCGTCGGCGTGTCGTTGGTGCCGTGGATGGTGATGGTTTCGGTCTGCGCGACCGTCGCGCCCTGCGCGTCCTTCACCTCGTAGCTGACCACAATGGTCTGGGTGGCGCCGACCGCAAGATGATCAAACGCCGTGCTGGTCGGGTCGACCGTCAGCGTCGAGCCCGCCAGGCTGACGCCCGTCGGAGCCGTCGGGGACGAAGCTCCGCCGTCAACCGTGTAGCTCACGTTGACGACCGACAGCGTCGCCGTCTCGCCGTCGTCCTTGTCGGAGGCGCCGTCAAGAAGGTTGTGCGTGAACGACAGGTCGCCCTCGTTCGCCGTATCCGTCAGCGCCGCCGTAACCGTCGGCGTGTCGTTGGTGCCGTGGATGGTGATGGTTTCGGTCTGCGCGACCGTCGCGCCCTGCGCGTCCTTCACCTCGTAGCTGACCACAATGGTCTGGGTGGCGCCGACCGCAAGATGATCAAACGCCGTGCTGGTCGGGTCGACCGTCAGCGTCGAGCCCGCCAGGCTGACGCCCGTCGGAGCCGTCGGGGACGAAGCTCCGCCGTCAACCGTGTAGCTCACGTTGACGACCGACAGCGTCGCCGTCTCGCCGTCGTCCTTGTCGGAGGCGCCGTCAAGAAGGTTGTGCGTGAACGACAGGTCGCCCTCGTTCGCCGTATCCGTCAGCGCCGCCGTAACCGTCGGCGTGTCGTTGGTGCCGTGGATGGTGATGGTTTCGGTCTGCGCGACCGTCGCGCCCTGCGCGTCCTTCACCTCGTAGCTGACCACAATGGTCTGGGTGGCGCCGACCGCAAGATGATCAAACGCCGTGCTGGTCGGGTCGACCGTCAGCGTCGAGCCCGCCAGGCTGACGCCCGTCGGAGCCGTCGGGGACGAAGCTCCGCCGTCAACCGTGTAGCTCACGTTGACGACCGACAGCGTCGCCGTCTCGCCGTCGTCCTTGTCGGAGGCGCCGTCAAGAAGGTTGTGCGTGAACGACAGGTCGCCCTCGTTCGCCGTATCCGTCAGCGCCGCCGTAACCGTCGGCGTGTCGTTGGTGCCGTGGATGGTGATGGTTTCGGTCTGCGCGACCGTCGCGCCCTGCGCGTCCTTCACCTCGTAGCTGACCACAATGGTCTGGGTGGCGCCGACCGCAAGATGATCAAACGCCGTGCTGGTCGGGTCGACCGTCAGCGTCGAGCCCGCCAGGCTGACGCCCGTCGGAGCCGTCGGGGACGAAGCTCCGCCGTCAACCGTGTAGCTCACGTTGACGACCGACAGCGTCGCCGTCTCGCCGTCGTCCTTGTCGGAGGCGCCGTCAAGAAGGTTGTGCGTGAACGACAGGTCGCCCTCGTTCGCCGTATCCGTCAGCGCCGCCGTAACCGTCGGCGTGTCGTTGGTGCCGTGGATGGTGATGGTTTCGGTCTGCGCGACCGTCGCGCCCTGCGCGTCCTTCACCTCGTAGCTGACCACAATGGTCTGGGTGGCGCCGACCGCAAGATGATCAAACGCCGTGCTGGTCGGGTCGACCGTCAGCGTCGAGCCCGCCAGGCTGACGCCCGTCGGAGCCGTCGGGGACGAAGCTCCGCCGTCAACCGTGTAGCTCACGTTGACGACCGACAGCGTCGCCGTCTCGCCGTCGTCCTTGTCGGAGGCGCCGTCAAGAAGGTTGTGCGTGAACGACAGGTCGCCCTCGTTCGCCGTATCCGTCAGCGCCGCCGTAACCGTCGGCGTGTCGTTGGTGCCGTGGATGGTGATGGTTTCGGTCTGCGCGACCGTCGCGCCCTGCGCGTCCTTCACCTCGTAGCTGACCACAATGGTCTGGGTGGCGCCGACCGCAAGATGATCAAACGCCGTGCTGGTCGGGTCGACCGTCAGCGTCGAGCCCGCCAGGCTGACGCCCGTCGGAGCCGTCGGGGACGAAGCTCCGCCGTCAACCGTGTAGCTCACGTTGACGACCGACAGCGTCGCCGTCTCGCCGTCGTCCTTGTCGGAGGCGCCGTCAAGAAGGTTGTGCGTGAACGACAGGTCGCCCTCGTTCGCCGTATCCGTCAGCGCCGCCGTAACCGTCGGCGTGTCGTTGGTGCCGTGGATGGTGATGGTTTCGGTCTGCGCGACCGTCGCGCCCTGCGCGTCCTTCACCTCGTAGCTGACCACAATGGTCTGGGTGGCGCCGACCGCAGAGATGATCAAACGCCGTGCTGGTCGGGTCGACCGTCAGCGTCGAGCCCGCCAGGCTGACGCCCGTCGGAGCCGTCGGGGACGAAGCTCCGCCGTCAACCGTGTAGCTCACGTTGACGACCGACAGCGTCGCCGTCTCGCCGTCGTCCTTGTCGGAGGCGCCGTCAAGAAGGTTGTGCGTGAACGACAGGTCGCCCTCGTTCGCCGTATCTCGTCAGCGCCGCCGTAACCGTCGGCGTGTCGTTGGTGCCGTGGATGGTGATGGTTTCGGTCTGCGCGACCGTCGCGCCCTGCGCGTCCTTCACCTCGTAGCTGACCACAATGGTCTGGGTGGCGCCGACCGCAAGATGATCAAACGCCGTGCTGGTCGGGTCGACCGTCAGCGTCGAGCCCGCCAGGCTGACGCCCGTCGGAGCCGTCGGGGACGAAGCTCCGCCGTCAACCGTGTAGCTCACGTTGACGACCGACAGCGTCGCCGTCTCGCCGTCGTCCTTGTCGGAGGCGCCGTCAAGAAGGTTGTGCGTGAACGACAGGTCGCCCTCGTTCGCCGTATCCGTCAGCGCCGCCGTAACCGTCGGCGTGTCGTTGGTGCCGTGGATGGTGATGGTTTCGGTCTGCGCGACCGTCGCGCCCTGCGCGTCCTTCACCTCGTAGCTGACCACAATGGTCTGGGTGGCGCCGACCGCAAGATGATCAAACGCCGTGCTGGTCGGGTCGACCGTCAGCGTCGAGCCCGCCAGGCTGACGCCCGTCGGAGCCGTCGGGGACGAAGCTCCGCCGTCAACCGTGTAGCTCACGTTGACGACCGACAGCGTCGCCGTCTCGCCGTCGTCCTTGTCGGAGGCGCCGTCAAGAAGGTTGTGCGTGAACGACAGGTCGCCCTCGTTCGCCGTATCCGTCAGCGCCGCCGTAACCGTCGGCGTGTCGTTGGTGCCGTGGATGGTGATGGTTTCGGTCTGCGCGACCGTCGCGCCCTGCGCGTCCTTCACCTCGTAGCTGACCACAATGGTCTGGGTGGCGCCGACCGCAAGATGATCAAACGCCGTGCTGGTCGGGTCGACCGTCAGCGTCGAGCCCGCCAGGCTGACGCCCGTCGGAGCCGTCGGGGACGAAGTCCGCCGTCAACCGTGTAGCTCACGTTGACGACCGACAGCGTCGCCGTCTCGCCGTCGTCCTTGTCGGAGGCGCCGTCAAGAAGGTTGTGCGTGAACGACAGGTCGCCCTCGTTCGCCGTATCCGTCAGCGCCGCCGTAACCGTCGGCGTGTCGTTGGTGCCGTGGATGGTGATGGTTTCGGTCTGCGCGACCGTCGCGCCCTGCGCGTCCTTCACCTCGTAGCTGACCACAATGGTCTGGGTGGCGCCGACCGCAAGATGATCAAACGCCGTGCTGGTCGGGTCGACCGTCAGCGTCGAGCCCGCCAGGCTGACGCCCGTCGGAGCCGTCGGGGACGAAGCTCCGCCGTCAACCGTGTAGCTCACGTTGACGACCGACAGCGTCGCCGTCTCGCCGTCGTCCTTGTCGGAGGCGCCGTCAAGAAGGTTGTGCGTGAACGACAGGTCGCCCTCGTTCGCCGTATCCGTCAGCGCCGCCGTAACCGTCGGCGTGTCGTTGGTGCCGTGGATGGTGATGGTTTCGGTCTGCGCGACCGTCGCGCCCTGCGCGTCCTTCACCTCGTAGCTGACCACAATGGTCTGGGTGGCGCCGACCGCAAGATGATCAAACGCCGTGCTGGTCGGGTCGACCGTCAGCGTCGAGCCCGCCAGGCTGACGCCCGTCGGAGCCGTCGGGGACGAAGCTCCGCCGTCAACCGTGTAGCTCACGTTGACGACCGACAGCGTCGCCGTCTCGCCGTCGTCCTTGTCGGAGGCGCCGTCAAGAAGGTTGTGCGTGAACGACAGGTCGCCCTCGTTCGCCGTATCCGTCAGCGCCGCCGTAACCGTCGGCGTGTCGTTGGTGCCGTGGATGGTGATGGTTTCGGTCTGCGCGACCGTCGCGCCCTGCGCGTCCTTCACCTCGTAGCTGACCACAATGGTCTGGGTGGCGCCGACCGCAAGATGATCAAACGCCGTGCTGGTCGGGTCGACCGTCAGCGTCGAGCCCGCCAGGCTGACGCCCGTCGGAGCCGTCGGGGACGAAGTCCGCCGTCAACCGTGTAGCTCACGTTGACGACCGACAGCGCCGCCGCCGCCGCCGCCTTGTTGCAGGCGCCGTCAAGAGGTTGTGCGTGAACGCAGGTCGCCTTCGTCGCCGTATTCGTCGTAGCGCCGCCGTAACCGTCGCGTGTCGTTGAGCCGTGGATGGTGATGGTTCGGTTGCGCCGACCGTCGCGCCCGCGCGTCCTTCACCTCGTAGCTGACCACAATGGTCTGGGTGGCGCCGACCGCAAGATGATCAAACGCCGTGCTGGTCGGGTCGACCGTCAGCGTCGAGCCCGCCAGGGTGACGCCCGTCGGAGCCGTCGGGGACGAAGCTCCGCCGTCAACCGTGTAGCTCACGTTGACGACCGACAGCGTCGCCGTCTCGCCGTCGTCCTTGTCGGAGGCGCCGTCAAGAAGGTTGTGCGTGAACGACAGGTCGCCCTCGTTCGCCGTATCCGTCAGCGCCGCCGTAACCGTCGGCGTGTCGTTGGTGCCGTGGATGGTGATGGTTTCGGTCTGCGCGACCGTCGCGCCCTGCGCGTCCTTCACCTCGTAGCTGACCACAATGGTCTGGGTGGCGCCGACCGCAAGATGATCAAACGCCGTGCTGGTCGGGTCGACCGTCAGCGTCGAGCCCGCCAGGCGACGCCCGTCGGAGCCGTCGGGGACGAAGCTCCGCCGTCAGCCGTGTAGCTCACGTTGACGACCGACAGCGTCGCCGTCTCGCCGTCGTCCTTGTCGGAGGCGCCGTCAAGAAGGTTGTGCGTGAACGACAGGTCGCCCTCGTTCGCCGTATCCGTCAGCGCCGCCGTAACCGTCGGCGTGTCGTTGGTGCCGTGGATGGTGATGGTTTCGGTCTGCGCGACCGTCGCGCCCTGCGCGTCCTTCACCTCGTAGCTGACCACAATGGTCTGGGTGGCGCCGACCGCAAGATGATCAAACGCCGTGCTGGTCGGGTCGACCGTCAGCGTCGAGCCCGCCAACTGGACGCCCGTCGGAGCCGTCGGGGACGAAGCTCCGCCGTCAACCGTGTAGCTCACGTTGACGACCGACAGCGTCGCCGTCTCGCCGTCGTCCTTGTCGGAGGCGCCGTCAAGAAGGTTGTGCGTGAACGACAGGTCGCCCTCGTTCGCCGTATCCGTCAGCGCCGCCGCCGTAACCGTCGGCGTG
>CAVYPL010000005.1:0-281826 GCA_963770355.1 uncultured Alphaproteobacteria bacterium
AGCGCGCAAGACCAAACCGCCTCCGCGCCCGTGCAGGTATGCGCAGACGTGCAAGAAAAATAGATCCTGCCGTAACCGCCCGTTGCCAGGATGACGGTCTGTGCGCGGAAACGATGCAACGTTCCATCCATCAGTGACCACGCGATAACACCGCGGCACTCGCCCTCCACCATGACGAGATCGAGCACGAAATATTCGATAAAAAACTCGGCTCCGACCCGCAGGGCTTGCCCATAGAGCGTGTGGAGGGAAACCATGTCCCGTCCGATCCGCAGCTGCGCACGCGCGTGGAACCGGATTCTTGCCGAATTCACTCATATGGCCACCGAATGGCCTCTGATAGATTTTCCCATCTTCAGTGCGTGAGAATGGCAACCCCGCATGTTCCAGCTCGAGGACCGTGGGGACGGCCTGCCGACACATGTACTCGATCGCATCTTGGTCACCGAGCCAGTCAGACCCTTTGACCGTATCGTACATGTGCCATTGCCAACTGTCTTCGCCGAGGTTGCCGAGACTAGCTGCAATGCCGCCCTGGGCTGCAACCGTATGACTGCGTGTAGGAAACACCTTAGTAATGCAGGCAGTCGTTAAGCCAGCCTCGACGGTGCCCTGAGTGGCGCGCAAACCGGCACCGCCGGCACCGACGACGACGACATCAAACGTATGGTCGATGAACTTGTATTCGTCTGCGCGTGTCGCATTCATGTTGTTCCCCGATTGGCTAGGGATTGGATGCCGATCTTCAACACGGCGTAGACGCCAGAGATTGCGACGGCTGCCGAAAAGAAACTGTTCAAAGCTACCGGGACCATTATGTGCCCTTCGTTGTGGACGTAGTCCTCGAGTTGCTGCACGTGCGCGGCGACCGGCCAAACCGCTGTCGCACCAACAAAACTCATGAAGTCGCGCCGCCGCATGTGCCCCTGAGAATACGCCTTCTCGAATATCGGAAGCCTAGCACTTAAAGACCGGGCAGCGAGCGAGAACTGGCTACGTCCGGCTCTGGCGGATCTGGGCCAATGTCCGAAACGGGTCATTAGAAGACGTCTCGGACACTCCCACAAATGTCTGCTTTGCCACCAACAGCGGACATCAGTGGTGCACCGTAGTCATCGGGCGGGGTTGACCTATCACCTTACGAATTAATTTCAATTTGGTAGCTGCGAGGAGATCCGCGCCTCCGTTTTGCCTGCATCGTACGAAGCAAAAACCGGGACCCGTTACTTTGAAATTAATTTAGATTTGGCGATGGTACGCCTTTCCTATACCGCACGCGCAGAAATACTGGACAGGTCGGACAGCGATGTCCGTAACCTGTCCACAAACAAAGCCCTGTGTCCCAATGGTTTCGTGAATTTTGGACACATTGGACAGATTGGATGGGTCGCTCAACATTGCCGTAAAAAGCGATACGAACATCACGGCGACGCCACAGGGACGATATTGTTTTATCTTGCTTATTGAAGTGTCCAATCTGTCCAACCTGTACAAAAGCAAATAGAACAATGAGTTGAGGGCGGACAGGTGGTGGACAGATTGGACGGGTGCGGCCTACTCATCATCATCGCCGAAGAACTCCGACTCCCAATCGGTCATCGTGGTATTAAAGGCTGGCCACCAGGGACGCTCTTCGCGAAAGCGGGCACGTGCCTCTTGTAAGGGTAGGAAATCCCACGCCGATCCATTGGAGCGCACCCGCTTAGCACCCATCTCTTCGATGAACTTTGCGAACTCCTTGTCGGACCAATAGCTCAACGCCTTCGACCGTCTGCGCATGTAGTCGTATAGGTCGGATGCGCGTGCCCGATTTGGTTTCCCATGCCGTCCGGGCAATTCACCCGAGTCCAGAATGTCGCCCATGATCGTCACTTCCGGTGACGCGGTAAGCTCCTTTTGGCGCGCGAGGGCTTCCGTCTGCGGGATGTCCTGACGGGGGTGCCAGCCTTCGAGGTCCATCGCTAGGAGATCGTGAAGCATCGCTCCGAGGCCGCCGTTGTTCAGTTGCTCGGTAATGCGGTCAAAGTATCCATGATCCTGCTTTCTCTTGTCCGACACTTCGAAGACCGCATAGCGGCGCTCGTTGCCCGACGCGGGCACCACCCATTTTTCGTTTGATGCGAGCATCAACTTCAGCGCGTTCAAAACGGAGTAGGCGTTGACACCCTTTGGCTCGATCGTGAGCGTAGGCTCGGTAACCAGCGCCTTAAATACGCCTTCGTCGTCCTTGTGTCCCGGCCAAATTACTTCGTCGCAGAACAGTAGGCCGCATTGCATGAAATGCGCGTTGAACTTCCCGACCAAATGTGAACGCTGCGAAATGTGAAGACCATGCGCGCCGAAGATGCTGCACATCGCCCGGCACAAGAACCCCTTGCCGGTGCCCTTCTCTAAGGAGAGAAAAACAATAGCAACTTCGCAATGCTTCGTTGGATTCTGCACAGCCCATGCCAGCCATTTCATGATGTAGCTATCGCTTGCGGCGTCGCCGTTCGCGATGACATCCCGAATGTGTTTACGCATCAAGCGCCAATCGCCGCCCAGATTTTCCTTGACGCCAAAGCCGCGCCAGAGGTTGATTTCGTCCGCTTCGGACTCGCACTGCGTGGAGTCGAAAGTCAATCCGTTGTAAGTATAACGGTCCTTTTTACTGAGCCACCATTCGGCAAGGCGCATCCGCCGCTCCGAGACGTCATCGCCTTCGCTCTTCGTGGACACGGTCACGGTCTTGTTGCGCAAGGCGCGCTTCAGATCGTCTTCCGTCCAAATCTCCGGGACAAAGACCGCCTTATGAATTGACGATTTGCCCCCTAAGAAAACAGGGCGCACCTTGCCGCCGATGTTCACAAGCTTGAAGACCTCATCGATATTTTCGAAGTTCACGTGACTCAACTTGACCGGCTTTTCGTTCTCGCCGTCCATCCACGAGTTCGTCCGGCTCGTCTTCTATGCCTTCAAAATCCTCGCGCGCGCCCTCATAGTCGGGCGGAAGCAAATGGCCCTTCTTGCGTTCATGCATCAAATGCCGAAGAGTTCCGATGGTGATGGCCGGACCGTCCTTCTTGGCGCGGAGCGAATCCCAACGGCGTCCGATCTGTTCCGCCTGGTCCGAATAGTTTGAATCGCTGATAGACCAATCAACGAACTCTTGCCGGGCTTCGCCGCCGGTTGCGTGGTGGACGGCCATCATCACCTTCAACCATGCGTCGTGGTTGCGAAATTCCGTCGGATCAAGGTGGCTTAGGATTACTGCGGCTTGCTCTGGATCAAGCTGGCCACCGGCCGATCCAGCGCTCTCACGCTGCGGCCGTGTGACCATGCGCAGAAGGTTGGCCGGGAGTTCGGGCATATCGGCCGGAGTAGGCGCGTTTTTGTCCCAGACATAATGGTCAAGCGTGTCGGGGTGAATCGAACCGGCGGCCACTACTTGGCGGCCCTTGCTCTTGAACTCCACGCCAGGAAAATCTTTGAGCGTGTCCAGCACGGGCACGTCGGCGGGCTTGCGGGCGTAGTAGTGACGGCCCCCGCTTCCGGTGATCACGCAGGGGAAGATTGTTTCATCCAACCGCAATTCCATCGTGAGGTTGTCCCACCCTTCATTGCCGTCGTTGCGCGGATCGATGTCGATTACGACGACATCGGCAGGAAGGCGCACACCCACATTGTTGTTGTTCTCAATGCACCACTTCAGCACCTTGGCGCTATCGTATGGGCGCTTGGTCCAATCGGTTGGTGAGCTTTGGGTCCGGAAAGCCCTTCATCCGGGTCAGATTACCCACGTAGTCCGGACTAAGTTGGCGCTTTGCAGCTATGTCTTTCACGGTTAGTAGGTGTTCCATTTCACAATCTCCTTGATGCTTCATGCCAGATTAATAATCCGCGATCAGCCTTACCAGTAACGCTTGTCATAATTCGGGAAGGTCGACTACTAACGTTTCTACTGCCGCCGCGAGAGCGATCAGTTTCCTTCGCGCAGCCAGGGAGCTTTGAACGTCTCCTAGACGCAATCGAAAAGCCTCATTTCAAACCGCTATGGGCTTCGGGAATTCCGCTACGCCCCAATTCGGGCAATTCATTTTAGAATTTGGTGGTCATCGCTCGAAATATCTAGATTGCAGCTCGTAACAAATAAAATCTCTGTTAGTTTGAGGAAGACAATTATCGCTCGCCTCTCGCTCGGCGCGGTTCGAATTCTAGGTGGCACCTTTGCGGTTCGCGAAAAACGGTCCAATGGCGAGTTCTTGGCGAAGCTCGCAGGAAAGTGCAGCGACCTTGAAGAAGCACTAGTGAAGGATCAGATTTCCGAGGATGACGCGCGCGGCGAATTTATGCGTGCGTTCGGTCGCAAAATGGAAAGCATGACCGATGGCGAATACGCGGCGAAGGCACGTCGAGCGGAATACTTTGCTGCAATCCCAGCGAAGAAGTTGCGTGCGATGACCGCGAATGATTGGGAGGAAGCCGCAACCCGCGCGGAAACGTCTGCGACGCAACTAGTTGATTACTAGAAAGCGAGGGAGGGGCAGACACGGCTTGTGAAGCGGTCTAAATAGCCCGTGGACTATCCGGCTCGGGCTCTAGAGCACTAACCAGCCGCACCCGCGACAATTCCCCGGTTGCCCATTGGCGCTGTATGACAATGCGCTAGCCGCTCCACATGAAGGTGAAATTGTGTTCTTTGCCTTGGGCACCGATCCAGTAGTGGTCGCCGCCGCGCCGGGTTGCACGCGATGGACCACAACTATTTTGGAGCATTCAAAAGTGGGACGGGGGTAGGGACCTAGGAAAGCTAGCTTCCGGAAAACATAACGATATCAATACAAAAAAGCAGGGCGCGACCGGCATCACCACGGTCGCGCCCTACATCGCCGGTCAATGGGGCAGGGGGAATAACCGGCTGCCGGGATGACTTGCAAGCCCCCGGACTCGTTCCCGCGTCGGTTAAATTTTTTCGTACACGGTTAAGTGATGACCATCTGCCGGACCGGAACGGCGTTGTTCGGGTTGGGTTCGTGATCGCCATGGGGCGAGGGATGAGCCAGCATGTCAGGGTTTTCCAAGTCACGGATTTCGAAGGCAATTTTTGGCGCACTGGCCATCTCCGTGGCGTGTGGCGCCATGCAACTTGCGTTCGGCCATGATTTGACCGGCCGCCAGCAGGTCGCTTCGATCGCGCCCGAGACCGGCGTCAACCGCGCCGCCAAGGCCGATCGCGCCGCTGTTTCTTCGCTGGGAGGACAGAGCCGGACGATTGCGCTCCGCCTCGATGGCCTTGCCGATACTTCCGTGCTGATCCGCTTGCCGCTGACCAAAGGGGAAGCGGCCAAAGGAGAGGCGCGGAACCGTCCGGCACCGGCGACGGTGACAAAGCCCGGGGATCATCGCAGGACGGTCGCCTGTGAGCCGGTAGTCAGCGTTTTGACCGAGGTGGCAAAGTTGCTGCAGCCGGGCCGCTGCGTGACCTGACAGCCGCAGCGCGGGTTATGGCCGACGCCCTGCGTAGGCGCGGGATCAGTTGCCTGACGGGCAAATCACCAAAAAGCTGTCCAGCCGTCTTCCGAAAAATATTTCGCTTTCGCCGTCGGGCAAATCAGCGCTACCAGCTCGCCCCATCCCGCGCCCCTCAAGGAGGGGCGCTTCGCGATCGTCACGAACGTTGGGTGCGGGATGCGGTGGACGCGATGGCGCACAAGACGAGCGCGCCAAGGCGTACGGCGAAGTCGTGTGGTCCTGACACCCCGACGCTGGTGTCAAGCTTCCAGGAAGCCAACGCTTCTTGGGAGCGACGGTGGCAAGAAAGCCCGGTCACCGAGGAGAGCACGCTATAAGCCGTAAAACCATTGCGCGGGGAAGGCCGGAGTGTTTCCGCTGAACCTGTATGCTCGTGTGCGTTTGCTTTGTGCATCTTGCACATGAGACCGCGGGTGCAGCGCGCACCCGGTCTTCCCTGCGCCCTCTCATTTCTCTGGAGGGACAAAGTTCATGCAAACCTCGGGCGCATCGCGCCGCGAGCGCGTGTGTGGCTGTTTGAAAGTAGAATCGAGAGGTCTTTCGAGCTGTCGTCCCCCCGTTCGCGGAGACGACGAGTGGAAACGAGCGTGTGCTACTCCGCCGGCGCTTCGCCCGGGCTGGATTGGCCGCGGCTTGCCAGCAAGCCCAGCGCCAAACCGCCGACCGCGAGAATCGGGATCAACTTCTTCACTCCGATGGCGCGGACGATCTGAAGGCCGGCGGCAACCACCATCGGATCGGCCAGCATGTTGTGCGCCGCCGATTTCGCGGCCTGCTCGGCACGCAGCTTGATCTGGCGCTTGCGCATCATGTAGCTGCCGGCTGCGATCAGAGTGACCACGAAGAAGATGGCGGCGCCCGTAAGACACGCTTCCACGGGGCCATATGTGTTCAGCACGCAGATAAAGGCCGCCGCGCACAGAAACGAGGTGGTGATGAACAAGGCAGCAGCCGCCGCGGCCGCCAGCGAGGTCAGCCGCAGTGCAGTGCCGGTCGAATCCTTGACGTCATCGATCAGTCGCTGAAACATCGGCCCGCCTCGATTTGAAAAGAACATCAACGAAAGAAACCACGGCACGCCAGCGCCGCCACCGAGCCAGCAGATTTGGGGCCTCGCGATGTGGGGCCACGCGATCTGCTTTTCTGGTGCGGGCCATCGACATTGCTATCGCGCCGGCCCTAGCGGCGCCACGTGACGCCGATCAGGAAACCCAGACCCAGCGCCAGGCCGACGGTGGCGAGCGGCCGCTGCGTGATGACGTCTTCCAGCGTTTCCTCGATCGAGGAGGCCGCGTCCTGTGCGGCGTCCATCATGGCGCTGCCGCGCTCCGACAGATCGTCAACGGCAGATTCCGCATTGGCACGGGCCTGCTTGTAGCCGCGGCGCGCCTGTTTGGTGGCAGTGCCGGCAAAGCTGTTGAGGGCGTCGGTGATCTGGTCGGTCAGCGCTGCGATATCGTTTTTCACGGCGGTCACATCCTTTTCCAGGCGTTCATAGGTCGCTTTGTCCGTCAGATTTTTCGTTGCGGCTTCGCCATTCGTCATCGACATCGAAAGCTCCCGGATACCAACATTCTCGGGAACAAACGCCCCGCCGGATGGGAAGTTCCCTGTCTTTTGTTTGACGCGTTTTCTTGACGCGCACCGGTGTCCACTTCACTCGAAAATGCTCTGCTTACGGCAACTGCGGCGAATGGACCGGCATTAAATGGTCTTTGAGGATCAGCGCCACAATCAGCAACGGCGACGACAGGAATGCACCCATCGGGCCCCACAGCCAGGTCCAGAACGCCAGTGCCATGAACACGGCGAGTGCGTTGAGCGAGAGCCTGCGCCCGACGATCATCGGCGTGATGAAATGGCCTTCCAGGAATGTCATCACCGCGAACGCCAGTGGCGCGATCAGCCCGGCGGCGATCGTTGGGAAGGCGATAATGCCCACTACCACCAAGACCACGAACATCGCGACCGGGCCGATGATCGGAATGAAATTCAACGTCGCGGCCAGCGCGCCGAGGCCCGCCGGATTGGGCATCCCCGTAACCGCGCAGATGATGCCGGTCACGATGCCGACGCCGACATTGATCATCGTCACGGTGAGGAGGTAGTTGCCCAGATGCTCCTCGATTTCGTTGAGGATTCGAAGCGTTCGCAACCGCGCCGGCCGGTCGGCGAAATTCATGACCATGGCGCGGCGCAGGTCCTTCCAACTCGCGATGAACAGGATCAGCGTGGCGATAAACAACAGAAACTCGGCAAACGTCGGCGACAGGAATTCAAGCATCGGCTGAACCCATTCGAATTTCGGCATCTGGAATGCCGCCAGTGAATCGGAGCCGCCGAGCATGCTCTGCAACTCCTGCCAGAGCGCCAGCGGACGGTCGAACACATGCAGCTTGTCCCTGAGGATCGCGCCTACCTCCGGCAGTCGCGAACTCCATTCCATCAAAGGCGACGCAATCAGGCCGACCATGAAAGCAACGCCGGCGCCGACCGCGGTCACGATCAGGACAGCCGCCACCGCGCGTGGAATGCGACAGCGCTCGAGCAGACTGGCCGCCGGCGACAGCATGGTACCGACGATGAACGCCATTGTGATCGGCAGAAAGAACGCTCTGGCGAAATAGAGCACTGCGACGATCGTGATGATCAGCAGCGAGACCAGTGCGAATGCGACAAGTTCCGCACGGCGAATGAGCGGCGGCTGTTCGTCCGGGCTATCGGGTACCGGCGCACCTTCCTGATGGCTGGAAGATTGGTTCGTGGAAGAATTGCGCTCGCCGGGCGGGGATTTGTTCGACGAACGCTCGCTGGGCAATGGTTTGCTGGGCAATTCTTTACCGGGCAAATCTTTACTGGGAGCGCCACGCACAATGCTTCTCCCCCGCGCAAAGCGGCACTGCGGCGAAGCCGCTCGCGAACCAAACTCTGGCAGCACAACGTCGTAGCCGAGGCAAAGGTTCCATCGCGGAATCGTGAGCACCTGCTTCTTGACAGCGCACGGCGCAATCTTGAGCGGTGCGGAACTGCGAAGCCCGGGCCGCGTTTGTTGGTGCAGAGCATCACACGATGCGCATCCAACGGGGCAGTCCCATGACACATAGCGAGCCCTCTCATCGCCGGTCTTCCTTGTGCATAGCAAACGCGCTTCTCTTTGCCGGCACTTTGCTGCTGGCACCATCGGTATTTTCGAGCGCGGCGAGCGCGCAAGTACCTGGTCAAGTACTGGGTTACGCCTCGGCTCAACCGAATGCGTTTCCAACCGATGAAGTGATGACCGCGCCGGACGAGGGCGCTGTCCCGGCACGGTTGCGCCGCGCGGTCGTTGCCTTCGGTACCACAGAGGCGCCGGGGACTATCGTCATCGATACCGGTAACACCCAGCTCTATTACGTACTCGGTCAGGGCCGCGCGATCCGTTACGGCGTCGGCGTCGGCCGTGAAGGATTTACCTGGTCCGGCGTGCAGACCATCAGCCGCAAGGCGGAATGGCCCGACTGGCATCCGCCGGCCGAAATGATTGCGCGACAGCCCTATCTGCCGCGCTTCATGGCGGGCGGTCCCGGCAATCCGCTCGGCGCACGGGCGATGTATCTCGGCTCGAGCGCGTATCGCATCCACGGCACCAACGATCCCACGACGATCGGCAAGTTCGTTTCCTCCGGCTGTATCCGCCTGACCAATGAGGACGTCAGCGATCTCTTCAGCCGCGTCGATGTCGGCACCAAGGTCGTGGTTCTGCCGAAGGGCGCGCCGCATATGGAAACGCGGACAACGATCAGTGTTCGTCCCGCGCGGCCCGCGGTGACGGCGCAGCCTTCGGGCCGCCAGGCAATGAATTTGACGGCGTCGCAGCTTAACTGAGCCGCCAACCGTCACGGGAGATGAATATGCGCGCGAGAGCGAGAATTGCAGCATTGGGAGCGGTGGCACTGCTGTGCGCTTCCGCGCTGGCGTCTGCTGCGCAGGCGCAGGATTTCTTTTCGGCCCTGTTCGGAGGGTTTCGGCGGCCGCCCGCGTCATCCCTATGTCTCGCTGCCGTTCGCCAATGATGACGGCTCGATCCCTCAGCCGCGTGCCGAGATGCGCTCGCGTTACTCCGGCGGCGGGCAGGCCTATTGCGTGCGCACCTGCGATGGACGCTATTTCCCGATCGCCGCATCCGATAATGCGAGCCGGGCGGCGTCCTGCACCAGCTTCTGCCCGGCGAGCGAAACCAAGATCGTTTACGGCGGCAACATCGACAATGCGGCGACGGAAAACGGCAAGCCGTACTCGGAATTGCCGAATGCGTTCCGCTATCGCAACGAGCTCGTGGCCGGGTGCACCTGCAATGGCAAGGATCCGACCGGGCTCGCGTCGGTCAAGATCGAGGACGACCCGACCTTGCGCAAGGGCGATATCGTCGCCGGCGACAATGGCCTGATGGTCGCAGGCCGCGGCGCCGACAAGCGCGGCGCGTCCCTGAACTTCTCGCCGGCCTCAGAGCGTATCCGCTCGAAATATCAGCGCGTGCCGGTGGTGGCGGCGGAGTGATGTCGCGCGGCAATCACGCCGCGCGGATCTTGCCGAGGAACTGCGTCACCTGATTGCCGAGTTGCTGGCTCTGCGTCTCCAGCGTCTCGGAAGCGTGCTTGACATCGTCGGCGGCGGCCGCCGCCGCATCGGCGTCGGTCTTCACGCCCATGATGTTGTCGGAGACGTTCTTGGTGCCCTGCGCCGCATATTGCGTGCTGCGCGTGATTTCCTGCGTCGCAGCACCCTGTTGCTGGACGGCGGTGGCGATCGCGGTCGCGACCTCGTTGACCTCGCCGATGATGCCGCCGATGCCCTTGATGGCGTCGATGGCCTCGCCGGCCAGCTTCTGGATCTCGGAAATCTGCTCCGAGATTTCCTCGGTCGCCTTCGCAGTCTGGCTCGCCAGCGACTTGACCTCGGACGCCACCACCGCAAAGCCGCGTCCGGCCTCACCGGCGCGCGCCGCTTCGATGGTTGCGTTCAACGCCAGCAAATTGGTTTGGGCGGCGATGGTGTTGATCAGGCCGACGACTTCGCCGATTCGCCCGGCCGATTTGGCCAGACCCTGGACGGTATCGTCGATCTCGCGCGCCTGGCCGACCGCGCGGCTGGCAATGCCGGCGGCATACGCCGCCTGCTGCTTGAAGGTGTCGAGCGCGCCGGCCAGCGCACCGATCTCGTCCTTTCGCTGGGAGTAGCCGGTATCGATGTTGAGATCGCCGGACGCGACCTTCAGCATGGCGTCGCGCATGTTGCGCAGCGGCTTGATGACGCGGCGAGAGACGAGCGTCATCGCGCCGAACGTGAGCGCGAAGGCGGCTACCAACAGCGCCAGTTGAATGACAAGCGAACGCTGTGCGGACGAATACTGCGTCGCGCTGTGCGCGCGGGCGGCGTCGAGCGCGCCTTCCGCGACGCCGACTGCCGCGGCGAGCCGTCCAACCGTGATCGGGCTCCACTGGTTCGCCGTCAGCTCCGCCTTTTCGCCGGCGAACAGCGCCTTCAGCAGGCGTTCGCGCAGGTCGAGATAGGACTGTTCGAAATAGGCGGTCTTGGTCGCGATCATCGCGCTGGCAAGCGTGGCAGGCAACTGCATTCCCGCAATGGTCAATTCCAGCGCTTTCCAGGCAATCTCGGTGCCGCCGAGGAGCTTGATGTAATTGACGTGGATATCCGGAGAAATTCTTCCGGCCGCAAGCCCGTTGGAAATGATGAGCGAAGCTTCGCCGCCGGTGTTACGCAACAGCCAGGCGATCTGCTTGATCGTCAGCAGCTGATCGATCATGGCGTCCTTGTGGTTGACATCGGCGGCCAGCGTTCCCGACAGCTTGTCGAGCGTTTCCAACAATGCGTTGGTCGTCTCCGTATACTCTTTCGCCAGCGTCGGACGGCGAGGCGTCCGCGATCACGAAGATGCGGCTCGCCACCTGCAGGCGGCTCCAGGAATCCCAGGCGTTGAGCGAAAATCCAACCACGACGCAGAACGAGGTGGCGAGAATGACGGCCTTCAACAGCGTGGATACGGACAGACGGTTCAACATGATGCTCCCCCCAAAGCTGCGGCCATTTGGGGAGAAAAGGGTAAATACTTAGGCCAGCCTTGCTGCCGTATAATACGGGGCTTTGAGACGATTTGGAATTTTCGGGAGAGCCTGGGGTTCCCGCGGCGGAACCGAGCCAGCCCTGCCACGTTGACAAGCCACCAACAGCGCATTTCACGAAAGCTTCCAGGGGGCCCCGCATGCTTGTCAGCGTACTCGTCACGTTTCTCGTCGTTATTCTCGTTCTCTATCTCATCAACATGCTGCCGCTCGACGGCCGCGCCAAACAGATTTGCCGCGTCGTCGTGATCGTCCTCGGCGTGATCTCTCTGTTGAAATACATCGCGGTGTTCTAGGACGACACTGCACGGACGAAAAAAGCCCCGGCACCAAGCCGAGGCTTTTCCTTCGCAGGATTCACCCGGCCGCCTTGGCTTCCCGGCGACGGGCGGTGAGGATGTATTCGGTGTAGCCGTTCGGCTGCTCGCGTCCCTTGAAGACGAGATCGCAGGCCGCCTTGAAGGCGATGCCGTCGAAGGAGGGTGCCATTGGGCGATACAGCGGATCGCCCTTGTTCTGGCCGTCGACCACGACAGCCATTCTCTTCAGCGATTCCATCACCTGATCCTTGGTGATGACGCCCTGATGCAGCCAGTTCGCCAAATGCTGGCTGGAAATGCGCAAGGTCGCGCGGTCTTCCATCAGGCCGACATCGTGGATGTCGGGCACCTTGGAGCAGCCGACGCCCTGGTCGATCCAGCGCACGACATAGCCCAAAATGCCCTGGCAGTTGTTGTCGATCTCCTGCTTCACGTCATCAGGCGCCCAGTTCGATTGCGACACCGGAATGGTGAGAATGTCGGACAGTTTTGCGCGCTGGCCACCCTTGTCGAGTTCCTGCTGACGGGCCTGCACATTGACCTGGTGATAATGCAGCGCGTGCAGCGTGGCAGCAGTCGGCGACGGCACCCAGGCGGTGGTGGCGCCGGCCTGGGGATGGCCGAGCTTCTGCGTCAGCATGTCCGCCATCTTGTCGGGCGCGGCCCACATGCCCTTGCCGATCTGGGCGTGCCCGGGGAGGCCGTCGATCAGGCCCATGTCGACGTTCCAGTCTTCATAGGCCTTGATCCAGGGCTGCGCCTTCATGTCGTTCTTGCGGATCATCGGGCCCGCTTCCATCGAGGTATGGATCTCGTCGCCGGTGCGATCGAGGAAGCCGGTATTGATGAAGCAGATGCGCTTCGAGGCGTTCTGGATGCAGGCCTTGAGATTGACCGTGGTGCGGCGCTCCTCGTCCATGATGCCGACCTTCATCGTGTTCTCAGGCAACGACAGCATCTTCTCGACCTGGCTGAACAATTCGCAGGTCAGCGCGACTTCCTCGGGGCCATGCATCTTCGGCTTGACGATATAGACCGAGCCGGTGCGGCTGTTCTTCGTCTTCGACGAGCCCTTGAGATCGTGGATCGCGAGCAGGCCGGCCACCGCTGCATCGAGCAGGCCTTCCGGAATTTCCTCGCCCTTCGCATCGAGCACCGCGTCGGTGAACATGTGATGGCCGACATTGCGCATCAGCAAAAGACTACGTCCGTGCAGCGTTAGCTGCTTACCGTCGGGTGTCTTGTAGACGCGGTCGTGGTTGAGCGCGCGCTTGAGCGTTTTGCCGCCCTTCTCGAAATCGGCGGACAGCGTGCCGTCCATCAGGCCGAGCGTGTTGCGATAGACCAGCACCTTGTCTTCGGCATCGACCGCGGCGACCGAATCTTCCATGTCGAGAATGGTAGAGACCGCCGATTCCAGGATCATGTCGGCGACGCCGGCCGGATCGTTCTTGCCGATGGTGTGGCTGCGATCGATCCTGACCTCGATATGCATGCCGTTGTTGACGAGCAGGATCGCGGAAGGCTGAGCCGCATCGCCCAGATAGCCCGCGAACTGCGTGGCTGTCTTCAGCGCGGTGGCATTGCCGCTCTTCAGCTTGACGGCGAGCTGGCCGGCAATGACGCTATACGAGGTCACATCGGTGTGGCTGCCGGTTGCGAGCGGCACGGCGGAATCGAGAAACGCCTTGGCCTTGGCGATCACCTTGTCGCCGCGCGCTTTGTTGTAACCGCTGCCAGCCTCGCTCGGGTCGTGCGGGATCGCATCGGTGCCATAGAACGCGTCGTACAGACTGCCCCAGCGCGCGTTCGCCGCGTTCAGCGCGTAGCGGGCGTTGGTGAGGGGGACCACGAGCTGCGGGCCGCAAATCTTGCCGATCTCTTCGTCGACATTTGCGGTCTCGACCTTGTGTGTCGCCGGCTCCGGCTGAAGATAGCCGATCTCCTTGAGGAAGGCCGTGTAGGCGTTCATGTCGAACGGCTTGCCCTTGTTGGCGCGGTGCCAGCCATCGATCTTGGCCTGCAACGCATCACGGAAAGCCAGGAGTTCACGATTTTTCGGTCCCAGTTTGGCGATGATGGCGGCCAGCCCCGCCCAGAATGCGTCGGGTGAAATCCCGGTCTTGGGGGTCGCCTCCTTGGCGATGAAATCGAACAGAACAGGGGCGATCTTCAATCCGTGGGCATCGACACGATTCATGATGGGCTTTCTCAGTGAGATACGGCGTTTGGAGGCTGTTTTCCGGGATGAAAACAACAAAAAGCGCGTCAAAGGGCAATTTTCAAGGCCCTTTTAGCGCTAAAGCCGGGTCCATGAGAAGGCCCCAGGGCTCTGAATGGGCATGCGGGGAAGCAGTAGCTTCGCGTCGTCGCCCGGCCTGACCGGGCGATCCAGGGCGGGTTCAGTCGGTCGTCGCAACACTTCAATAAAAGAGGTTGCGATGAAGGGATCCAGGCGGCGTTCGGATCGGTGCGTGCGAGCAACTTTGCGGTCGCCAAGCTGGGCGAGGACAATTGCATGGTGAGGCGGCAAACCCATCTCAGGCCGCAAACACACGTTCTCCTTCTCGCGGCACGATTTGCCCGAGGTTTGCATGACGTCGCCCCTCCAAAGAAAAAGAGGGAGCAGGGAATGGCGGGTGCACGCTGCACCCGCGGTCTCGTGTGCAAAAATGCGCAAAAAAGCGCACACGAGCATACAGGTTCAGCGGAGGCAATCCGCCATTCCCTGCGCAATGGTTTTACGGCTTATGCCGTGCTCTCCCCGGCGACGAATTCGTCTTGTCACCGTCGCTGCCGGCTTGATAGCTGATACGATCCGGTTGGATTGATCAGCCACCGACAGCTTGGCACCAGCAACGGGTGTCGGGACCACACGGTTTTGCCGTACGCTTCTGCGTCGTTCGTTCTGCGCGCCGTGAATCGCTCACGGTGTGAACCGCCCTGCGATCACTTGCGCACCGACGCCGTCGCGTCCACCGCATCCCATCCCGCGTTCGTGACGACGCGCGATCCGCCCCTCCTCGGGGATGAGACGGCGCGAGCTGGTAGACCTGATTTGCCCGACGGGGAAAGCGAAAAATTTTTCGCGCGAGGGGTCGACAGGTTTTTGGTGTGAATGCTGATTTGCCCGTCGGGTCGATTTGTCGCGCCGAAAAATCATTGCAGCGGCCGTTGGCCAGGCGGCCTTCGGCTTGTTACGGTCTCAATGCGATCGAGAATCCTGCCAGATCGCGCTTGGCGATCTGAATGTCATAGTCGTTCTGCAGATTGAGCCAAAGCTGTGACGTCGTGCCGAGCGCCTTGCCGGCTCAGCTCAATCTCCAACGCGATCTCCAACGATATTCATCGACAGTGTCCACAACGTGGTATCTTTTGATCGTCGTTCTCCAACCGGTGGCGTGAGGTGGCGATGTCGGCCGATATTCGAACCTTGCTGCTGTCTGCTTATATGCCAACGGTGCTGTTGGCATGACCGCGCCCTGGTGGCAGGCGAGCGTGATCTATCAAATCTACCCGCGGTCCTTTCAGGACACCAACAACGACGGTATAGGCGACCTCAGAGGGATAGAGTGTCGGCTTGATTACCTAGTCAGCCTTGGGGTCGACGCGATCTGGATCTCTCCAATTTACCCGTCGCCAATGGTTGATTTCGGCTATGACGTCGCCGACTATTGCGGCGTCGATCCACGCTTCGGGACGCTGGCAGACTTCGATGACCTGCTGATGCAAGCCCATCGGCGGGGGCTTAAGGTTCTGCTCGACTTCGTGCCCAACCACACATCCGACCGCCACCCTTGGTTTGTCGAGAGCCGCACTTCGAAAGAAAATCAGAAAAGAAACTGGTACATCTGGCGCGATCCTGCCGCTGACGGCGGACCACCCAACAACTGGATCAGCGATTTCGGTGGTTCAGCCTGGGAATGGGACAAGGTCACCAGACAATACTACTACCACGCTTTTCTGAAGGAGCAGCCAGACCTCAACTGGCGTCATCCGGACGTGCAGGCGGCGATGTACGATGTGATGCGCTTTTGGTTCGACCGTGGCGTCGATGGCTTCCGTATCGACGTGCTGTGGCACATGCTCAAGGCAGCAGACTTCCCGGACAATCCGCCCAACCCTGCCTATCGGTCCGAAATGGGCGAAATGCACCGCCTGCTTCAACTTCACTCGACAGACCAGCCTGAGGTGCACGGGATCGCCGCCGAGATGCGTGAAATCGCAGACAGCTATGGCGCAATGGGACGAGGCAAGCGGGTGCTGCTTGGCGAGATCTACCTGCCAGTCGAGCGCCTGATGCACTATTACGGCGGTGAACGCCCCGGGGTGCATCTGCCCCTCAATTTCCAACTCATCGACACGCAGTGGGAGGGGCGCGCCCTGGCGACGTTGATCACCGATTATGAGGCAGCGCTTCCGCTAGATGGCTGGCCGAACTGGGTGCTTGGCAACCACGACCGGCCGCGCGTTGCCACCAAGCGTGGTCAGGCCCAGGCCCGCGTCGCGGCAGTGTTGTTGCTGACGCTCCGCGGCACGCCCACGCTCTACTATGGCGACGAACTGGGCTTGAGCGATGTCGCGATCGAACCATCCCAGGTTCGGGATCCGCGCGAGTTGCGTGAGCCCGGTTTGGGGTTGGGCCGTGATCCCGTGCGCACGCCGATGCCGTGGGATACAAGCGAAAATGCCGGTTTCACCACGGCCAAGCCGTGGCTGCCGTCCAATGCCGACAGTTTGACGCGCAATGTGGCGCGGATGACGGAAGAATCGCAATCAATCCTGACCCTTTATCGTCGGTTACTTGCTCTCCGACGCGATTGCCTGGCATTGTCGATCGGTGAGTTCGTGCTGTTGAATGTGGAAGACGAGATACTCGCTTACCAGCGCCGGTACGACGCGCAACGGCTCATTGTGGCGCTAAATCTCGGGGGACAGGCGCACCGACTGCAGTTGCCGGATTGGGCGCGCGACAGTCGGTTGCTCCTGTCCACGGTCGAGGATGCGGCGCTGCTCGAAGGCGACGCCGTCCTGCTACGGTCAAATGAGGCTGTCGTGCTCGAGGCCTGATGGCACAAAGCAAAGAAGGATGATCGCTTGCGTATCGCCATGCTGGCACCGATCTCCTGGCGTACGCCGCCGCGCCATTACGGCCCCTGGGAACAGGTGACGAGCCTCTTGACTGAGGCGCTGGTGGCGCGCGGTGTCGATGTCACCCTGTTCGCCACAAAGGACAGCAGGACGACTGCCAGGCTGGATGGCATCTGCCCGACGCCCTATTCCGAGGATCCCTCGATCGACGCAAAGGCATGGGAGATGCTCCACGTCGCCCATGTCTTTGAGCAGGCCGGCCAGTTCGACCTTATTCATAACCAAGCCGATTTCGTACCGCTCGCCTTCTCGCGGCTAATCGGGACCCCGATGGTGACAACGATCCACGGCTTCTCGTCCGAGCGCATTCTGCCCGTCTTCAAGGAATACGAAAATCGCAACCACTATGTCGCAATCAGCCAGGCCGACCGCCATCCGGACTTGCGCTATGCAGCAACGATCCACCATGGCATTCCGATGGGGGACTTTCCGTTCGAACCTCGTGGCAGCGAAGATCTGCTTTTCTTCGGCCGCATTCATCCGGACAAGGGCGCAGCTGAAGCGATCGCGGCGGCCCATCGATCAGGGCGGAAATTGATCATGGCCGGCATCGTCCAGGACCAGAATTATCACAATGAGAAGGTAGCGCCCGCCCTCGACGATCGGTCTGTGGTCTACCTGGGCCCAGTCGGCGGAGCGGTGCGCCCGAAAACTCTCGGCGCCGCGCACGCGCTGCTTCACCTCATCAATTTCGATGAGCCATTTGGCCTGTCGGTCGTGGAAGCGCTGGCCTGCGGAACTCCAGTGATCGCCTGCAATCGGGGATCGATGTCTGAACTGATAGATGATGGCGTGACCGGATTTCTCGTCGACAGTCTCGACGCGGCGGTAGCTGCGATAGATCGTATCGGCGAAATCGATCGCGCCGAGTGCCGTGCTGCAGTATCTGCACAATTCACTATAGATATCATGGCCGATCGATATTTGGACCTGTACCGATCAATCCTTGGCTGAGAACCGGAGCTTGCCGAGAGTTCGGCGCGCGAAAATTTCGGCGATGACGGTTCCCTTGGCAACATCAGTGAATGGCCGCTTCTGGGCGCAGAGCGGACAATCAATCGATGTTCGGCCACCGGCTTCTGCGCGCTGCGGAACTGCCAAAAGGTCATCCTGATTGTTTCCTGATGCCGGCCGTGCTGCGTCAACAGCCATCGTTCAACCCGGCAAAATTCGGAGATATCCCCAATGCAATTGATTGAGGAATTTCTTTACCGAGTAAAAACAACAGGCCCCCTTGAAGACAACAAAAGGCTCGCCGGACGGCGAGCGCAACTATTGGATTGTCAGCGAAGCCGAACTCAAGGGTCCGCAAATCAAAGCTCGCATCGCGGCACCCGGCAGTGACTGGCCTGTTCCATCAAATGAGAGCCCGCGTTGCAGTGGCAAGTGAACCTTTCGAACTCTCGTGGCTTGGACTTGGTAGGAGAGTTGGCGGTGAAGCGAATCCTGAGACCGGTGACTTACGCCCTGGCCGCCCTGTATTTTTTGGCGGACGCGGCTTTCATGACCATTGCCAAACCGATATCGGACTGGCTTGCCGGGCATGTGGTTTTAAGGCGATTGCGCGCCTGGATCAGGTCGTTGCGGCCCTATCCGTCGTTGGCGCTGTTTTCGGTACCGGTGATCGTGTTGGAACCCGTCAAGCCGGTGGCGGCTTATCTGGCTGCTACCGGTCAGATGGTGAGCAGTGTTGTTACGTTGATCGTGGGGGAGCTTCTAAAGCTCGTCCTGGTCGAGCGCCTGTTCAGCCTTACCCGGGACAAACTGCTGAAAATTCCCGCCTTTGCTTGGGCGTACACGAAATTCTGCGAAGCCAAGGCGTGGCTCAAAAACACCGAGGCCTGGCAAACCATTCGCGCCATAAGCAAGGCTGCCCGTCAGTATCTAACCGAGATGAAAAAATCTGCTGCAGTGGCGTTTCGGCGATCTTGAAGGACTGCGGTTGGCGGCAATCCGGGAAAGGTGAACTGGCCGGGCAGGCCTGAATAAGGGATGTTGCCGCCGGGCTTTTCTGTCGCGCCACGCCCGAGCGTAGAGATCACCTGCGGCTTGTCGAAGGGCCTGCGCTTCGTCGTCCAGAATTGGCTATCGTTAGGTGGCGTCCTGCGAGCATTGAACCGTCACGCACCAGGGTTCCTGACGCCTTTCGCGGCATTTTGTGGCATAAGCCTATTGAGAGGCGAGGAAATTCCACGTGGTTAGGGGGAATTGCGATGCTTCCGAAACCTGAACTAGCCTATTTCGCGATCGCCGATATCTCCGGCTATACGAGCTTCCTGGCAGGGGTCGAACTCGACCACGCGCAGGACATCATCGCCGATTTCATGAACACGGTAGTCAAGGGCCTCAGGCCGCCTTTCCGACTTGCTAAGTTTGAGGGCGATGCCGCCTTTGTCTACGCGATGGTCGAGAGGGTCGATGGCTCGCTACTACAGGACACTATTGAGACGGCCTATTTCAAGTTCCGTCGGCGCCTGCGCGACGTCAAGCAGGCATCGACCTGCGAGTGCAAAGCCTGTGTTGCAATGAGCGACCTTGATTTTAAGTTTGTTGTTCATCACGGTGAGATGGTGAAGCAAAAGATGGGCGGGCGCGAAGAGCTTGCCGGACGCGATGTGATCCTCGTCCATAGACTCCTCAAGAACACGGTATCCGAGAAGGTTGGCAGCCGCGCTTATGTGCTTTACAGCGACGCCTGCATCCAGACTGCGGGCATGGACCCAGTGGCACAGGGACTCGTTGAGCATCACGAAACTATCGACATCATTGGTGACGTTACGCTCTGGCTGCGCGACCTCGATGAAGCGTGGAAGAAGGAGAACGAGCGCTCGCACGTCGAAGTAACGCGGGCCGACGCTTATGTTACCTGGGATTTTGATATCGCCGCATCTCGACAGACAGTGTGGGAACATTTCACAGTGCCCGGGCAGCGGCAGAAGTGGTGGCCCGCCGATGCGATCATCGAGAACTCAAGCAACAAGCGCAGGGGAATTGGTACTGAGAATCATTGCATGCACGGGAAGGACGCCATCGTCGAAGAGGTGCTGGACTGGCGTCCCTCCGACTTTTTTACCGTGAGTACCCTTCTTCCGATCTCGGGCGCGCCAAAGATTATGCTAACTCATGCCTTTCAGGATGGGACAAATGGCGCAACCCACATAGAAATGCGCGTCGCCAAGCCCAGGCCGAAGGACAAAGCCTTCGTCGATCAGGCAGCAGCGAAGTTCAAAGAAAACATCACCAAGGCGATTGGAAAATTGCAGCTCATGCTGCAAGAACAGCAGGCCCCCGTCGCTGTGATCGACGAGCCGTCCTTGATTGCCTCGAGCGAGCGATTTCTGACTGAGGCGGTGAAATCAAACGCACATTGAACGATATGCGCCCACATCCTGGCCGGAACATTTCACATGAGGTGAAATGCGGACAGTACCGCTCGGCAAACGCAGGTCGTCCTCAAATCAGGACGGTCTGGATGGCCACGGCGCGCTTTCAGGTCCAGCCCGTTCCCTTAGGCGGCCGCAACAAGGGATCTGAGCGGTACGTCAAGCAAATAAACAAATCCGGTTGGATCGTAATTGAGTTGCACGGCGCCGTTCAATTGCTGACCGAGCGACTGCATCATGCGGGTGCCGAAGCTGCGCCGTGTCGGATGCTGAACCGAAGGGCCGCCCCTTTCAGTCCAAGTCAGGCGCATCCGCTGTTTCTCTTCGTCGATTGTCCAGACGATTTCGACGCGGCCATTGGCATTCGAGAGGGCGCCAAATTTGATGGTGTTGGTGCAAAGCTCGTTTAGCGTCATGGCGAGCGCGATGACAGCGCCAGAGGTAATTCTGATATCTGGGCCATTGAAATGGAATCGCCTGGTTCCCTGGCTGTCATAGGGCTCCGTCGCACCGCTAAGGGTATGGGTGAGGCTGGCGCTGGACCAGCTGATTTGCATCAGCAGGTCGTGGGCACGTCCGAGCGCGAGCAGCCGGCCCTCCATCGCCTTCTGTCCGTGATCGATGCTGGTCGCAGTCCGAAAACTCTGCGACGCGATCGCGCTGACCGTGGCGAGCGTATTCTTGATGCGATGGTGCAGCTCGCCAAGGATCAGCTTCTGCAACTTGTCGGCCGCCTCGCGCTCCTTGGCGTCAATGCCGGCTTGCGCGAGGAGCACTTTGGCGTCGATGCCTGCTTGCTCCAGTAACAGGCGAAGACTGTCATTCTCCGCCGACAGCGCTACCTCGTGGGCCGAGCGGGGCAAGGCATCGATCGGCGGGCCCGAGCTGCTCTCATTCGTCGGCGTAAGCGGAGCGCCTGGAAAAATCTCCAACGCCCCCATGCCAACCATCGACTGCAATTCGGCGATCATTTGTTCGACGCCCAGCGGCTTGCCAAAGAAGCGGCTGTCAGCCGGTCTTTCCGCGTCAGTTGGCTTCACCTGACCCGAAACCAGGACGATCTTGATGTCGGGCCAGCGGGCGTGGACGGCGTGCGCAAGCTTCAGCCCGTCCATGCTGCCTGGCATCTGAATATCCGTAAAGAGTACGGCGATGTCCGAGCGAGACTCCAGAATGGCGATCGCCTCATCGGCATTCACCGCTTCGACTGGCGTAAATCCGGCATCTTCTACAATATCGGCGGCGCGCATGCGCAGCACCATCTCGTCCTCGACGACGAGCACTTTCGGCACGTCTGTTGATCCCGTTGTCGTCAACATCCTGATGACTCCTTCCCGAGGCAATCAATAAGCATCTCTGCGACGCAGGTGGACTGGCCTGCAACAGCCTTCCGCAGAGATCAGTCGGGCGATAGTGATTTGCCGAGCTACCTTGAAATCTGCCCTTGCAATCTTTGCTGCGCTCATTGTGGACAAATAGCGAGTTAAAACGGACGAACTCAGAAAGCAATTAATCTCGTGGAGAGATCATCAGCTCCAGGAACGCCATTCTTTCGAGCGCCAGGGGATCTCTTTCACCTTCCTGGGCAGAGCGAAGAATGGTTTCGGCGATCGATTTGACGTGCACTGAGAGGACGGGATGCGGAAGCCGGGCAAGAGCGTTGTCCATCGCGGTCGTCATCAGCGCGATGGTCTCGGGCGGGAACGACGCATGTGGGAAGTTTTTCATGCGCCGGGCTTCCCGGGGCCATCGTTACGCAATCTCTCCATCAACGCGACCAACCGCGGCGGCAGGCGTACGGGCTCCTGGTCCTGGCGGGTCCAAATACTCTCGCCGATTTCCTTGCAGATTGCCGCGTAGTGAACGCTGCCGACCTGATCGCTATCCTTGTAAGCGGGATAAGTCATGAAATTAGCGGCGGGCGGTGACGAGGCGGGCTTCCAGAATCTTCTTAGCCCCGTCGCTGGACCGCAGGCACGACGCCGCGATGTCGGGCCAGACCTGCGTTGCGCAGGTCAGCAGGGGTGCGCTGACCTGCAGGCGGTCTCCCTTGACGAGTGCCGCTGCCTCACTGGCCTCAACCTTGGGCGCGAAGGCGGGCAAAGCGATGACGAAGGCGCCGAGAAGCACGATGGCTGCCAGAGCCGAGAAGGATTTGAACATGTGGGGGGCTGACTTTGGTTCGTCTCAACCCCACCGCTTTCGGGGGTTCACACCACCAACAACCCAAGCCTCCGATCGTTCCAATCACACAACTTTTGTTTGTATGGCGTCAGAAGCAGGGCATGCCTCGGTAGAAATTCGAGCCGGTGCAGCTACCGCAAACACACCGGCAGCGAACCGCCTCGCGCCCTGGAAAGCGGCGCTTGCAGAGCGCTCAGTGAATTTTATTAACACGGCGGATAGTTACGGCCCCGAGACGAACGAGTCAGTAATCTCGCAGGCGCTGTATCCTTACCCTCCGGGTTTGGTCTGCCCGTCGGGTCGATTTGTCGCGTCCAAGAAGATCCTGGAAGGGTTGAAGACCCGACGTCCGAGTGAACATCAGCCGCGCCGCGCCGCTTCGATCGCGGCGACGTCTATTTTCTTCATGCCCATCATGGCCTCGAATGCGCGCTTTGCTTCAGCGCCGCCCGCCGCCATTGCCTCTGTCAGCACGCGCGGCGTTATTTGCCAGGAGATGCCCCACTTGTCCTTGCACCAGCCGCACGCACTCTCCTGACCTCCATTGCCGACAATGGCGTTCCAATAGCGGTCGGTCTCCGGCTGATCATCGGTGGCGATCTGAAATGAGAAGGCTTCGTTATGCTTGAACACGGGACCGCCGTTGAGGCCGATACAGGAGACGCCGGCGACTGTGAATTCCACTGTCAACACGTCGCCCTTCTTGCCGGACGGGTAGTCACTGGGCGCACGGTGGACGGCACCCACGGCGCTGTCGGGAAAGGTTTCGGCGTAGAAGCGGGCAGCATCCTCTGCGTCCTTATCGTACCACAGGCAAATCGTGTTCTTGGCCATTGTGTGTCCTTTCGCTTGGCTTGCGCGCCTTCCGCAGGTTTCTGTGGAATGCCGTGCTCTCTCTACCACGCATCGGTCAAACGTCGCTGTTTACTTCGTCGGGGCGTTTTGTCGCGCCGAATATCGCCGCGCCGGCGTAACTGAATCACCGACTGCTATCGTCGCTCGGCAAATGCCCACCAGTTGTTTCGCAAGGGCTCAATCTATCCTGCGCGTTTGTTCAACGAGATGCGCGCGTGATGGTGCAGGGTCAAACCGATCGGCGAAATATTGCGTTTCGTTGGCCACCAGTCCTTCGCGGAATTCCATGATGCTCACCGCGTATGATGGAATGCCGTCATAGCTCAGTACGAATTCAGTGACCCAGAAATCGCCGCTGCCGATAATTCGTCGGACCGTAAAGCGTTTCTTGTTCGGCTGGACGAACCGGCTCTCTTGAATGTTGTGCCGGCCGCGGATCCGCTCGCCCGATTGCGGATAGTCGAGCACCGCATCCTCGCGGTAGATTTCATGCTCGACGTCGAAATCGTTCGCGTCCGAAGCATCCCAATGGCGCTGAAGCGCTGCCCGAATTGCTCGATCATCCATCTCAATCTCCCTGCGCTTCCGGCCATGATTTCCGGACCACTGAATTGATTGCGCCGTACGCCCCAAAACGTGGAGCGCCATTGCCGATCGCGCCAGTAGCGTATCGCCTCACGGAGGCAGGCAGTCGCCCGGCTTGAGAGTAGCCATCGGCCATTTCCGCATCGGTGGTATCGGCGCGCCCGGGAGATCCGGACTTCAGCATCAATTGTACCGAGATCAATTTTTTAAATTGTACCGAGATCAATGTTTCGATTGATCCGATATTTGTATCGGTACACTATGGCTGAATTAGCCCGATTGAACGGAGCAACGACTGGAGATTAGAAATGTCTGCAACCCTTTCAACCATCGTGCGGCCTGCGAGGACGATTAGCCCAGGCACGTGTCTGCGAATTTTCAACGCCTGCTGGGAAGGAATCGCGCGCTATTTCTTTCGCCGCGCCGCCATTGCCAGCCTTGGCGAACTCGATGACCGCGCACTAAAGGACATTGGCCTCACGCGTTCCCAGATCGAAGCGGCGGTTCATGGCCTGACGACCGCTCCCAACCGGGCGAGGACGTGATGACGGCTCCGGACCTGACGGTTGCCACGATCCTGGTCGCTTTTGCCGGCGTATTCCTGATCTGCTTCATGAAGGGTGCGTTCGGCGGCGGCTTCTCCATCGTCGGCATTCCGCTGTTGTCGATTGTGATGGACCCCGTGACAGCCGGCGGCCTTCTCGCGCCATTGTTCATCGCGATGGACCTGTTCGCATTGCGCTACTGGAAGCCCTCAACATGGTCGAAACCGGACCTTGTGCTGTTGTTGCCGGGACTTTTGATCGGTATCGGGCTCGGCTATTTGCTCTTCCGCGTAATGGACCACCGCGCCATCGCGATCGTAATGGCGGCGATTACCCTGATCTTTGTCGGCCTTTGGTTTGCTGGAGGCGGGGAAGTTACGATCCGTCCGCGTTCGTCGCCGAAGGCGATCGCTGCCGGTCTCGGATCGGGAATCACCACCATGGTGGCGCATTCGGGCGGACCGCCGCTTGCGATGTATCTGCTGCCGCTCGGCCTCAGCAAGCAAGTCTATGCGGGAACGACGAGCCTGTTCTTCACCGTCGGCAACGCGACCAAGGCAGTGCCGTGGCTATTGCTGGTGAAACCGAGCGCCCACGTCTGGATCCTGATGGCGGTTTGCCTGCTCGCTATTCCCGCCGGCGTATGGCTTGGCTGGCGACTTCACGGAAGGCTGGACCAACGCCAGCTTTATCGCGCCTGCTATGGATTGTTGATCGTGACGGCGTTGAAATTATTGTGGGACGGTGTTTCCGGCTATCTCGGGTGAATTTGGGCCGCGAAGGAGATCCCCGTGAGCCCGCGCTAGATATTCGCGGCGAGATCTACCAATTCGGCGAACAGGATGCCGCTCTCGGCCAGCATCCGCTCGATCTCATCGGTCGCATCCGCGACCGAACGGGCCGAGGTATCGATCGTCAACTCGCAACGGGACGGCGGCTGGTAATCATTGCCGATGCCGGTGAACGCCTTCAGCGTTCCTGCGCGCGCCTTGGCGTAGTGGCCCTTGGGGTCGCGGCTTTCGCAGATCTCGGCCGGCGTCGCGACATAGATTTCGCGAAACGAATTGTCGGCGATACGGCGCGCGGCGGCACGATCGTCCGCCGACGGTGAAACCGCGGCGACGATGGCGATGTGGCCGTTGCGCGCCAGATGGGTCGCGACTTCCGCCAGCCGGCGGATGTTTTCGGTGCGATCCTGTGCCGAAAAACCGAGATCGCCATTGAGGCCGGCGCGCAGCGTATCGCCGTCGAGCAGAATGGGTGAGCCGCCATTGCCGAACAGCCGGCGTTCCAGCGCGCGGGCGAGCGTCGATTTTCCAGAACCCGGCAATCCCGTCAGCCAGACTACCGCTCCATTGTGCCGGTAGCGCGCCGAGCGTTCTTCGGGGCGCAGCGCGGATTCCACCGGCACGATGTCAACAGGAACGGCGCGTTGCCCGGCGTCGACCGACAGCACGAGGCCGCCGCCGGCGATGCGGCCATTGACTTCGATCACCAGCCGGCCGGTGCGCGGATTTTCGCTGTAGGGATCGGCCGCGACCGGCTGCGCCAGCGAGATATCGATTTCACCGACGTGGTTGCGCGCGATCGACTTCGTCTGGGCATTGGAGAGTTCGCCGGGATCGACAGCCTTCTCGATGGCCACCACGCTGGCGCGGCTCTCGCGCGTGCCGAGGCGGATCAGGATCTGGTCGCCCTTGGCGAGCGGCTTGTCGTGCAGCCAGAAAATGCGGGCGCGGATCCGGCGCGTGTCGCGCGGGCTGCGACCGGTATGGGCGATGACGTCGCCGCGTTCGATGAACAATTCGCGGTCGAGCGTGATGCCGACCGACCGACCGGCGCCGTGGATCCCCTTGAGCGGCGTCACCGGCCAGCTCTCGACGCTCCTGATCTTCGCGATCTTGCCGGCGGGCATGATGACGATTTCATCGCCGGTGTTGAGATGACCCGACTCGATGCGGCCGGCGACGATGCGGCGGTCGTCGAATTTGTAGATCGCCTGCACCGGCAACCGCAGCGCCAATTGCTCCAGCGGCCGGGCCGGTTCGAGCGCATCGAGCGCTTCGACCACGCTTGGCCCCTTGTACCAGCCGATCCGCGGCGTCCGCTCGGCTACACCGTCGCCGTCGCGTGCGGAAATCGGAATAACTGCCGACGGCGTGACGCCGAGGCCGATCAGATGCGCCGATATCTCGTCGCTGATTTCCTTGAACCTGACAGCGCTGAAATCGACCCGGTCCATCTTGTTGACGACGACGGCGACCTGCTTGATGCCGAGCAGATGCAGCAAATAGCCGTGACGCCGGGTCTGGTCGCGCACGCCTTCCAGCGCGTCGATGATCAGCACGGCACCGTCGGCCTGCGAGGCGCCGGTGATCATGTTGCGCAGGAATTCGGCGTGGCCGGGCGCATCTATCAGCACCACGTCGCGCGAGTGCGTGCGGAAGCGGATTTGCGTGGTGTCGATGGTGATGCCCTGGTCGCGCTCGGTCTGCAGCGCGTCCAGCAAGAACGACCATTCGAACGGCATGCCTCGCCGCGCGCTGACGGCTTTGAGCATCTCCAGCTTGCCCTCGGGCAGGCTGCCGGTTTCGTGCAGCAGGCGTCCGACCAGCGTGGATTTGCCATGATCGACATGGCCGACGATGACGATGCGAACCTGCGGACGCGTGGTTCCGTTGGGTGTCACTGATACGTTTGCGGGGAGGATCATGTTCATGGCAGCGCTCACACCAAATGTCCGTCAGAGGTAACCGGCGACACGCAGCCGCTCGAACGCATCCTCGGTCTCATGATCGAGCGCGCGACCGGCGCGTTCCGGCACTTTGGTGCCGTCGAGTTCGGTCAGAATTTCATCGATGTTGGAGGCAGTCGACGCCACCGGATTGGTGATGTCCTGATCGCCCAGCGAGCGATAGCGCTTGCCGTCCTTTGCGAGATAAAGCGGGATGATCGGAATGTTTTCGCGCTTGGTGTAGGCCCAGATGTCGGCTTCGGTCCAATGCAGGATCGGGTGAATGCGCAAATGCGCGCCCGGCGGCGGCGAGGCGTTGAACTGGTCCCAGAATTCCGGCGGCTGATCGCGCACATCCCATCCGCCTTCGAGCCCGCGCGGCGAGAACACGCGCTCCTTGGCGCGGGTTGCTTCCTCATCGCGGCGGATGCCGGCGATCAATCCGTCAAAACCGTATTTTGTCAGCGCGAGCTTCAATCCTTCGGTCTTGCGCGCAGCGGAGCGCGCGGCCGGTGGCAAGGTCGGATCGACGGCGTCGATCGGTGGGCAGGGCTCGACCTTGAGATCGAGCTCCCATTCCTTGCCGAAGCGATCGCGGAACGCATACATCTCCGGAAATTTCTTGCCGGTATCGACGTGAAGCGCGGGAAACGGCACGCGGCCGAAGAAGGCCTTGCGCGCCAGCCAGATCATCACGTTGGAATCCTTGCCCAGCGACCACAGCAGCGCGAGCTTCTTCAACCGCGCGAAGGCTTCGCGCAGGATGTAGATGCTCTGGGCTTCGAGCTCGTCGAGATGATCCATCGAGGGCGGCGGCAGCCGTCCGTCGGACAAAATTTGGGCGACGGCGGAGCCGTCCTTGCGGTGGCCTCCGCGCAACCGGTCATGAGCGGTTTCGTTGTTGAGAAGATGCATCTATCGGCCCTTGGCCTTTGGAGGCGAAAATTCTATAGTTGCACTGCAATAGAGAAGAAATAATTTTCTCTTTGCGGGCGTCGAACGAGACATATATAGAAAATAATTCCAGTCAACCCCGGAAGTCGGGGAAGCGAGTCTCGCATGCGATTTCTGCCGGTGTTCCTCGATCTGCAAAGCGGCGTGGTGCTGCTCGTCGGAGCCGGCGATCTCGTGCGGGCGAAATTGCGCTTGCTGTCGGCTGCCGGTGCGCGGGTTCGCTGGTTCGCGACCGATCGCGATCATGATTTGAGCGGGATCGAAATTGATGCGGCGCGGATCGAACTGGCTCAGGGCGATCCGCTGACGGCCGATCTCGGCGGCGTCATCGCGATCCTCTGCGCGGGCGCCGGCGACATCGGCGTTGCGATGTCAGTGCGCGCCAAGACGGTCGGTCTGCCCGTCAATGTGATGGACGATCTCACCCATTCGACTTTCATTTTCCCCGCCATCGTCGATCGCGGCGATGTCGTCGTCGCTATTGGCACCGGCGGAGCATCGCCGGTCGTCGCGCGCCGGGTGCGCGAGCGCATCGAGGCTGTTCTGCCCGCGCGCATTGGCGATCTCGCCAGTTTCATCGGCGGTTTCCGTAAAGCGATGCACCAACGCATCCCCGAATTTTCGTTGCGCCGCCGCTTCTGGGAACGTGTGATCGATGGCCCGATCGGTGCGCTGGTTCTCGCCGGACGTAGGCCGAGGCGGAGACGGCGCTGCAAGAAATTTCCGATCCTTCCGCTTATGCCGGGGCCGAGGGAGGCAAGGCGGAGGGCAGGGTGACGTTGGTCGGCGCCGGGCCGGGCGATCCGGATCTGCTCACGATCAAGGCGTTGCGCGCGCTGCAGGACGCCGATGTGGTTTTCTATGATGAGTTGGTCTCGCCCGAAATCCTCGATCGCGTGCGACGCGACGCCTCGCGCATTCCCGTTGGCCGCCGTGTCGGCAAGCCCGGCATCGGCCAGGACGCCATCAACAAGCTGCTGATCGAGGCTGCAAAGTCGGGCCAGCGCGCGGTGCGGCTGAAGGGCGGCGATCCCTTCATCTTCGGCCGCGGCGGCGAAGAGATCGAAGCGCTGCGTGAAGCAGACGTTGCCTATTCGGTGGTGCCGGGCATCACCGCAGGCCTCGGCGCTGCCGCGCAATTCGATGTGCCGCTCACCTATCGCCACGAGGCGCTGCGCATCACCTTCCTCACCGCGCACAAGGCGAGGGATGCCGAAACCGTCGACTGGTCGGTGCTGACAGACAAGAAGATGACCATCGTGGTCTATATGGGCATGACCGCGGCGCCGTCGATCCGCGCCGGATTGCTCGCTGCGGGCCGCTCGCCGCAAACGCCGGTCGGCGTGTTCGCGCGGGTGACGCGGCCGGATGCGCAAGCGGCTGTCGGCACGCTCGACGATCTTCCCGCGCTGGTGGCGAAGATCGACGGCGGTCCCGCCATTCTCATCATCGGTGACGTGGTCGCGCATTCCGCGCCATGGCGCCAATCCAATCTCAACCAAGTGATCTCTCAACTGCTGGAAGCTGCCGAATGACCTCTCCGCTCGAACAAAAGAAAATCAAAATAACGGGCCCCTCCGTCGTGACCGCCAATCGAACCTGGGACGGCGCCGTGATCTACCGCACCGCCCAGCAGGGTTGGTCGGCGGAGCTGTCGGATGCTGCCATCATTCGAACGTCCGACGAAGCCCGCGCGCTGCTCGCCGAATCCGTTGCCGACGACGTCGGTGCGATCGGCGCCTATATCGCGCCGGTGGAAGTCAAGGACAGCGGCAAGATCAAGCCCGGTAATCTCCGCGAACACATCCGGTCGCAAGGTCTCACCATCGACCTTTCGGTTCCGGCGTAAGGTTTCGCTATCATGTACGCATATGACGAACTCGATCGCACGCTGATCAATGAACGCGTCTCCGAATTTCGCGACCAGGTGAAGCGCCGGTTGTCCGGCGAACTCACCGAGGACGAATTCAAGATGCTGCGGCTGCAGAATGGCGTCTACCTGCAACTGCACGCCTATATGTTCCGCGTCGCCATCCCCTACGGCACGCTGTCGTCGAAGCAGTTGCGGGCGCTGGCACATGTCGCGCGCCGCTATGACCGCGGCTACGGCCATTTCACCACGCGGCAGAACATCCAGTTCAACTGGATCAAGCTCGCGGAATTACCTGACGCGCTGGCCGATCTCGCCGAAGTCGGCATTCACGCCATGCAGACGTCTGGCAACAACACCCGCAACGTCACCTCGGATCAATGGGCGGGCGTCGCGCCCGGCGAAATCGAGGATCCCCGCATCTGGTCCGAGATATTGCGGCAGTACACGACGCTGCATCCGGAATTCTCGTTCCTGCCGCGCAAGTTCAAATTCGCGATCACCGCGTCCGAGCACGACCGTGCCGCGATCAAGATCCACGATATCGGCCTGCGTCTGCTCAAGAACGCCGACGGCGAGACCGGTTTCGAGGTGCTGGTCGGCGGCGGCCTCGGCCGCACGCCCTTTATCGGCAAGACTATCAAGCCGTTCGTCCACGGCCGCGACATCCTGAGCTATGTCGAGGCGATCCTGCGCGTCTACAACCAGTACGGCCGCCGCGACAATATCTACAAGGCACGGATCAAGATCCTGGTGCACGAACTCGGTATCGAGAAGTTTGCGAAGGAGGTCGAGGAGGAGTGGCAGCAGTTGCGCGCCAGCGCGCTGACGCTGGATGATTCCGTGATCGAGGAAATCCGTTCGCGCTTCACCTATCCGGCTTACGAAAAGCTGCCGCATATGCCGGACGAGCTGAAGCAGGCGGCGCACGATCCGCTGTTCGAGCGGTGGCGCAAGAATTCGGTGTTTCCGCACAAGGTGCAGGGCTATTCGATCGTAACGCTGTCGCTCAAGCCGGTGGGCGGACCGCCGGGCGATGCCACCGCCGACCAGATGGATGCGATCGCCGATCTCGCCGACAGATATTCGTTCGGCGAAATCCGTGTCGGCCATGAACAGAACCTGGCGCTGCCCCATGTCGCCAAGCGTGACCTGCCGGTGCTGTGGAAAGCGCTCGACAAAATCGGCGTCGCAACGCCGAACGTCAATCTGGTCACCGACATCATCGCCTGCCCCGGGCTGGACTACTGCTCGCTGGCGAACGCGCGCTCGATCCCGATCGCGCAGGAGCTGACGCGGCGCTTTTCCAATCACGACACCGCCGGTTTGATCGGCCGGCTGCACATCAATATATCCGGCTGCATCAATGCCTGCGGTCATCACCATGTCGGCCATATCGGCATTCTCGGCGTCGAGAAGAACGGCGAGGAATTCTACCAGATCACCATCGGCGGCCGCGCCGACGAGAACGCCCAGATGGGCACCTTGATCGGCCCGGCGGTCCCCTATGCGGAAGTCGCCGATGTGATCGAAGACATTGTCGAAGCCTATCTCGCACTTCGCGACCGTCCCGAAGAACTCTTCGTCGACACGGTGAAGCGCCTGGGCGTCGAACCATTCAGGGAGCGCGTTTATGCCACTCGTTAAGCATGGAAGAATTGCCACCGATATCTTCGTTCACGTGCCCGACGGCGCCGAATTGCCGGGCGACGGCGCGGTGCTGGTTTCGGCGGCGCGGTTTCTCGAAGATCCCGAAGCGCTTTTGAAACGCTCCGGCAAGCTAGGGGTGACCTGGCCGAACAATCGCGATGTCGACGATCTCGTGCCGTATCTGGAGCGACTCGCCGTGATCGCCTTGGTGTTTCCGAGTTTCCGGGACGGCCGCGCTTACAGCCAGGCCCGGCTGTTGCGCGAACGTCATGGTTATGACGGCGAATTGCGCGCCACCGGCCAGGTGCTGCGCGACCAGTTCGTGTTCATGCTGCGCGCCGGCTTCGATGCTTTCGAGGTAAAGAAGGAAAGCGACGCCGACGCCTTCGCCGAGACGGTGAAGCGCTATTCGGTGTTTTACCAGCCGACCGGCGATGGCCGCGTCACCGCGCTCAATCGGCGGATGCAACTGCGTCACTCGGAGAGTGCCGGCCGATGAACGTGCGCGCGCAGCAAGCGTTGACGGGGCAGGCGGCACTTCCGCCGGCGCCGGCGCTCGATCGCGCGCTGCGCGAGGCGTCGCCGGCTGAAGTCATCGCGACGGCGCTGAAAACGGTCGGCCGCGAGCACCTTGCACTGGTCTCCTCATTCGGCACGGAATCGGCGGCGCTGCTCAAGGTGATGGCCGACGTCGATCCGGCTATTCCGGTGATCTTCCTCGACACCGGCTGGCTGTTCGAGGAAACGCTCGCCTATCGCGACACGCTGATCGCAACGCTCGGCTTGCGTGATGTCCGTTCGATCAAGCCGCTGGAAGAGACGTTGACGCGTGAAGATCCCGACCGCGAATTGTGGTTCTCGGATCCCGACGCCTGTTGCCGCATCCGCAAAGTCGAGCCGCTGGCGCGGGCGCTAAAGCCGTTTTCGGCATGGATCAATGGACGCAAGCGTTTCCAGGGTGGCGCGCGCGCCGAGATACCTGTCGTCGAAGACGACGGCGCGAGGCTGAAATTCAACCCGTTCGCCAATGTTGCGCGCGAGGAGATCGAGGCGATCTACAAGCTCGCCAAACTGCCGCCGCATCCCCTGGTCGCATCGGGTTACCTGTCGGTCGGATGCATGCCGTGCAGCAGCCGCACCGCGCCCGGCGAAGATGCGCGCGCCGGCCGCTGGCGCGGCAAGGCCAAGACAGAATGCGGCATTCACACGACCAAGGCTTCATAGGACAATGACGCTGCGACGCCGCAAACAATGAAATGCGGTTTCGTTGACTAAAGGCCACTTCGTCGCGAGTTATATCCCGCGTGCTCCGATGACATCCGTCATCTCGATGACATCCGTCATCTCGATGACGTCAGTCATCCGCCGAATGGAGATTGAGATGGTCCGTCGTATCCTCATCGTCGTTGCGGGATTGCTTTGGGCGGGTTCGGCCTTTGCCGCCGATTATTCCCTGCTCAACGTGTCCTACGATCCGACACGCGAACTCTATGCCGATTTCAACAAGGCGTTCGCGGCGGCCTATCAGAAAGAAACCGGCAAGAGCGTCGAGATCAAGCAGTCGCATGGCGGCTCAGGCTCGCAGGCGCGGGCCGTGATCGACGGCCTCCAGGCCGACATCGTCACGCTGGCGCTGGCCTATGACATCGACGCCATCGCCGCCAAGGGCCTTGTCGCGCCGGACTGGCAGAAACGCCTGCCGCTTAACGCTGCGCCCTACACGTCGACGATCGTGTTCCTGGTGCGCAAGGGCAATCCCAAGGGCATCAAGGATTGGGACGATTTGATTAAATCCGGCGTCAGCGTCATCACGCCGAACCCAAAAACCTCCGGTGGCGCACGCTGGAACTATCTTGCCGCATGGGGCTATGCGCAGAAGAAATTCGGCTCGCCCGACAAGGCCAGGAAATTCGTTGGAGATCTCTATCAGAACGTGCCCGTGCTCGACACCGGCGCGCGCGGCTCGACGGTGACGTTCGTCGAACGCGGCGTCGGCGACGTGCTGCTGGCCTGGGAGAACGAGGCATTCCTGGCGCAGCGCGAATTCGGCAAGGACAAATTCGAGATCGTCTCGCCGCCGTTGTCGATCCTGGCCGAGCCGCCTTTGGCTGTTGTCGACAAGGTTGCCGATAAAAAGGGCACGCGCGCCGTGGCCGAGGCCTACCTGAATTATTGGTATACCAAGGAAGGTCAGGAAATTGCCGCACGCAACTCCTATCGTCCGCGCGATCCGGAGATCGCGAAGGAGTACGAAAAATCTTTCGCGAAGGTTGAACTTTTCACCATCGACGACGTTTTTGGTGGTTGGGCCAAGGCGCAGAAGGAGCATTTCGCCGAGGGCGGCATCTTCGACCAGATCTACAAGAATTGATCCGGTCGGTATGCCGTTGCGGAATCAGGGGGATTTGTGAGTACAGCGGTTGCACGGCGCAGCACTCTGCCGGGGTTCGGTCTCACCATGGGACTGACCCTGACATGGCTCTCCATTATCATCCTGATACCGCTCGCCGGCCTTTTCCTCAAAACCTTCGAACTGTCGCTCGATCAGTTCTGGGGCATCGTCACCAGCCGCCGCACGCTCAACGCGTTGAAGATTTCGTTCGGGCTTTCGTTTGCCGCCGCAATCGTCAACCTGGTGATGGGAACCATCATCGTCTGGGCACTGGTGCGTTATCGCTTTCCCGGCCGGAGGTTGTTCGACGCGATTGTCGATATTCCCTTTGCACTGCCGACCGCGGTCGCCGGCGTCGCTTTGACGCAGCTGTTCGCGCAAAAGGGCTGGCTCGGTGCGCCGCTCGCCGAACTCGGCATCAAGGTCGCCTTCACCCCGATTGGAATCTTCGTTGCGATGGTTTTCATCGGTATCCCCTTCGTGGTGCGGACGGTGCAGCCGGTCCTGATCGATCTCGATGTCGAGATCGAGGAGGCCGCCGCGAGCTTGGGGGCGAACCGCTGGCACACGGTGTTTCGGGTGATCCTGCCGAGTTTGATTCCGGCGCTGCTGACGGGATTTGCGCTGGCGTTCGCGCGCGCGGTCGGCGAGTACGGCTCCGTCATCTTCATCGCCGGCAATCTGCCTAACATTTCGGAAATCGCGCCGCTGCTGATCGTGATCCGGCTTTCCGAGTTCCGCTACGCTGACGCTACCGCGATTGCCGTCGTTATGCTGGTGGCGTCGTTCCTGATCATTTTCGTAGTCAATCGCCTGCAGCGCTGGGCGCAAATCCGAATACCGGCGCATTGAGGGCGGAAACGATGTCGACGCAATCGAGTTTTGTGACCTCTGCGACCGAGCTGCGAGCCTACGCGCCTTCGACTGATCTCGCTATCGCCTCGCCGCTTTCCCGGAAGGCAAGCGCGCCGTCGCGCCCGGTCATTTCGCCGGAAAATCTGCGCACCGAGCCGGGGCCGATCCGTTTTGTCATCATCGCGCTGGCGGTCACCTTCCTCACGGTATTCGTCGTGCTGCCGCTCGTCGTCGTATTCGCGCAGGCGTTCTCGAAAGGCGTCGGTGCTTATTTTGGCGCGCTGGCCGAGCCGGAGGCGCTCTCGGCGATCAAATTGACGCTGCTGGTGGCGGCGATTTCCGTGACGCTCAATCTGATATTCGGCGTGATCGCGGCCTGGGCGATTACGAAGTTCGATTTTCGCGGCAAGACCTTTCTGATCACGTTGATCGATCTGCCGTTCTCGGTCAGTCCGGTGATCTCGGGTCTCGTTTTCGTACTGCTGTTCGGCGCACAGGGCTTTTTGGGGCCCTGGCTGCAGGCAAACAACATCCATGTGCTGTTCGCGGTGCCCGGCATTGCGCTCGCGACCATCTTCGTGACGTTTCCCTTCGTCGCCCGCGCGCTAATCCCGCTGATGCAGGAGCAGGGCACGCAGGAGGAAGAGGCGGCAATCTCGCTGGGTGCGTCAGGTCTGCAGACCTTCTTCCGCGTCACTCTGCCCAATATCAAATGGGGGCTGTTGTATGGCGTACTGTTGTGCAACGCGCGCGCCATGGGCGAGTTCGGCGCGGTGTCGGTCGTATCTGGCCATATCCGCGGCGAGACCAACACCATGCCGCTGTTGGTTGAGATTCTCTATAATGAGTATCAATTCGTATCGTCGTTTGCGATTGCATCGTTGCTCGCGATGCTGGCGTTGATCACGCTGATCGTGAAGACCGTGCTCGAACGGCGTCTGGACGAAGGACAACCCCCCGCGTGACCATTGAAGTCAAAAACATCGTCAAGAAATTCGGCGCATTCACAGCGCTCGACAATGTCGATCTGAAGGTCGGCAAGGGCGAATTGCTGGCGCTGCTCGGCCCGTCCGGCTCGGGCAAGACGACGCTGCTGCGGATCATCGCAGGCCTCGACTGGCCGGATTTCGGCGAGGTATCGTTCGACGGCGAGGACGCGTTGACGCGCGGCGCGAGCGAGCGCCATGTCGGCTTCGTGTTCCAGCATTACGCTCTGTTCCGCCACATGACGGTGTTCGAAAACGTCGCCTTCGGTCTGCGGGTGCAGCCGCGCGCCGTCCGCAAGGACGAGGCTTCCATTCGCGCCCGGGTCAAGGAGTTGCTGGATCTGGTTCAGCTCGACTGGCTGGCCAATCGTTACCCCAGCCAATTGTCCGGCGGCCAGCGCCAGCGCATCGCGCTCGCGCGGGCGCTCGCGATCGAGCCGCGCATCCTGTTGCTCGACGAACCCTTCGGCGCGCTCGATGCCAAGGTACGCAAGGAACTGCGGCAATGGCTGCGCTCGTTGCATTCCGAAATCCACGTCACCTCGATCTTCGTCACCCATGACCAGGAAGAGGCGCTCGAAGTTGCCAACCGCGTGGTTGTCATGGACAAGGGCCGCATCGAACAGATCGGCACGCCGGGAGAGGTCTATGACAGTCCCGCGACCGCGTTCGTGCACGGCTTCATCGGCGAATCCATCGTGCTGCCGGTGGATGTCAGCGGCGGCTCCGTGCGGCTCGGCGGCCGGCCACTCAACATCGCCGCCAATGGCGCGGCGTCCGGCGCCTCAAAACTGTTCGTCCGGCGCCACGACATGCAGATCGGGCCGGCTGGGTCCGGCTCGTTGGAAGGCGCGGTGCGCCACGTCCGTTCGTTTGGCCCGATCCAGCGAGCCGAAGTCACGCTGTCCGGGGCCGAGGGCAAAACCGTGATCGAGATCGACGCGCCGCGCGACCGGGAACTCCAGGCCGGTGAGATCGTCGGCCTGCAGCCCCGCCGTTACCGGATTTTTGCCGCACAGGACTGACCCGGAAACGGCCAAATTTGCCTCGCCGTTCACCATTCAGCCACGGTTGGTATGCAACAACGGCAGACCAATTTTGGGGGAACCATGCGGGCGATTGCCGCCATCATCGGACTTTTGGCGCTGAGCGGCTGCATGGGTGACACCACGCCCGAACAGCCGACCATGTATCTGAGCATGGCCAATGGCGGCGCCACGCTCGATCCGCAGGCGGCGGCCTCGATCATTTCGCTCTACCGGCAGAACAACGGCTTGGGCACGGTCGTGGTCGACTCTGACCTGATGAAGCTGGCCGAGCAGCAATCGCGGGCGATGGCCAGCCGCAACAAGCTCGACCACGACGTCAAGGGCCCGCTGGAGAAACGTCTGGGCGCCTCCGGCTATCCCGCCACGCTGGCGGTGGAGAACGTGTCGGCCGGCTATCACACGCTGGCGGAAGCATTTTCCGGCTGGCGCGACTCGCCCCCGCACAAGGCCAATATGCTCAAGAACGGTGTCACAAAATTGGGCATAGCGGCGATTTATGCTCCAAACACCAAATACAAGGTGTTCTGGACGCTCATTCTTGCATCAACCCAATCCTGATAAACTCCGCGTGATCTCGGCTGATATGTCGCTGATTGACGCCGCCGCGAACTGCGGCCACGTTGCTGTCGTCGTTGTCCTCTAACGGGCGGTCACAATGGATACTTCCGACTCTGCGCCAGCGACGACGCCCGCCAATGCGCAGCGCGTGCTGGTCCTGCAAGGCGGCGGTGCGCTCGGCTCCTATCAGGCCGGCGCGTTTCAGGCGCTGTGTCGCGCAGGCTTCGAACCCGAATGGATCGCAGGCATCTCGATCGGCGCTATCAATGCTGCGATCATCGCCGGCAACGGGCCCGAGAAACGTGTCGATCGGCTGAAGGAATTCTGGGAGATGGTATCGTCTCCGGTGTCCTGGAGTCCGGTGACGCAAGGCGATCGCGCACGCTCGCTGTTCAACGAAACCAGCGCCGCCCTGATCGCAACCTTCGGCGTGCCCGGATTCTTCACGCCGCGCCTTCCTCCGGCGCCGCTGTGGCCGCCGGGCAGCCCGCAATCGCAGAGCTACTACGACACCTCGCCGCTGAAGAGGACGCTGGAAGATCTGGTCGACTTCGACCGCATCAATGATGTGAAGACCCGCCTTTCCGTCGGCGCGGTCGGCGTGACCTCGGGCAATTTCTGCTATTTCGACAATTATCAATTCAAGAAGCTCGGCAAGAAGATCGGACCCGAGCACATCATGGCGTCCGGCGCGCTGCCGCCGGGCTTTCCTTCCATCGTCATCGAAGGCCAGCATTACTGGGACGGCGGTATCGCCTCAAACACGCCGCTCGATTTCGTGCTGGATGAAGAGGTCAACCGGGACCTCCTGATCTTCCAGGTCGACCTGTTCAGCGCGCGCGGGGAATTGCCGATGTCGCTGCTCGATGCCGCCGAGCGCGAAAAGGACATCCGCTATTCCAGCCGAACCCGCATGAACACCGACAAGAACAAGCAGATCCACAATGCCCGTATGGCAGTGCGGGACCTGATCGGGAAACTGCCGGACTATCTCAAGAACGATCCGTCGGTCGAATTGCTGCGCAAGGCCTCCAAGGAAAACACCGTCACGGTGGTGCACCTGATCTACAAGAGCAAGAACTACGAGACCTCTTCCAAGGACTACGACTTCTCCCATGTCGCCATGGTCGAGCACTGGAATGCCGGCGTGCGCGACGTGCATTTGTCGATGCGGCACAAGGAATGGCTGGAACGGCCGCAGTCCGGGGAAACCATGGTGACTTACGATCTTACGGGGGATGTTTCAGATGCCCCCAAAGCCAAACAGGAGTAAATGGAATGGGTATTTTGACAGGCAAGACCGCGGTGGTAACCGGATCGACCAGCGGCATCGGACTGGCTTACGCGCGCGCTTTCGCCGGCGCCGGCGCAAATATCGTTCTCAACGGCATGGGCGCACCGGCCGATATCGAGAAAGAGCGTTCCGGCATCGAGACCGATTTCAAGGTCAAGGCCGTGCATTCGCCCGCCGACATGACCAAGCCTGCCGAGATTGCCGAAATGATCGCGCTCGGCGAAAAGACCTTCGGTTCGGTCGATGTCCTCGTCAACAATGCCGGCATCCAGTTCGTGTCGCCGATCGAGGAGTTTCCGCCCGAGAAGTGGGAAGCGATCATCGGCATCAACCTGTCGTCGGCGTTTTACGGCATCCGTGCCGCTGTGCCCGGGATGAAGAAGCGCGGCTGGGGCCGCATCATCAACACCGCTTCCGCGCATTCGTTGGTGGCCTCGCCGTTCAAGTCGGCCTATGTCTCGGCAAAGCATGGCATCGCCGGCCTCACCAAGACCGTGGCGCTGGAGCTTGCGACGTTCAAGATCACCTGTAACTGCATCAGCCCCGGCTATGTCTGGACCCCGCTGGTCGAGCACCAGATTCCCGAGACCATGAAGGCACGCAACATGACCAAGGAGCAGGTCATCAAGGACGTGCTGCTGGAGGCGCAACCGACCAAGGAGTTCGTAACCTCGGAACAGGTCGCAGCACTGGCGCTGTTTTTGTGCGGCAACGATGCCGCGCAGATCACCGGCGCCAACCTCTCGATCGACGGTGGCTGGACCGCGGAGTAGGGCGCGTATTGCCTCCCGGGCAAAGCTGCCCCGGGAGCCCGCCACTCAGCGGGAGATGCTCCCGACAAAGGCCGTGGCGGTTGCCGCCGATATATTGAGTTCGGTGGAAGCGAGCCTGCCGGCCACCAGAATCAGGGTTGCGGCCAGGGTCAGTCGCAACACCGTTTCGGGAACGCGCACCGCGCAGTAACTGCCGATCACGATGCCGGGCAAGGAGCCGATCAGCAACACGCCCATGAGGTGCCAGTCGGTCGCACCGAGCGCCCAGTGTCCCAGTCCGGCCACCAGCGTCAACGGCACCGCGTGCGCGATGTCGGAACCGACGATGGTGGCCATCGGCAGGCGTGGATAGAGCAGCAGGAGCGCAGTCACGCCCACCGCGCCGGCGCCCACCGATGAAATCGAGACCAGAACGCCTAGCGCCGCACCCACCATGACGGTCGTACCGGCCGCCGTGCCGATGTCGAGCCGTTCCAGATGCCCGCGGTAACGCTCCATGATCGCTTTACGGAATATCAGCGACGCTGCCGTGAGCAGCAGCGCAAAACACAGCACCAGATTGACCAGGCTGCGCTCGAATGCGCCATTGAGATCGAGTTGCCAGAGCACGACGATCGTCAAGATACTTGCCGGGATACTGCCGCTGGCGAGCCGCATCACAGCCGGCCAGTGGATACTTCGCGCCAGACCGTGCACCAGGCTGCCGCCGGTCTTGGTTGCTGCGGCGTATAACAGATCGGTGCCGACGGCCGTTGTCGGATGAATGCCGAACAGCAGAATGAGCAGCGGCGTCATCAGCGAGCCGCCGCCGACGCCCGTCATTCCGACAAGCAGGCCGACGCCGAAGCCCGACGCAACATAGAGAGGATCAATCATACCCTGGATCACGCTTTGGTTTTCATCTTTGGTTGTATATCATGTCTATGACAACCTTGTCTGATTCGCGGCGGATCAGATCAAATAAGAATGATTCATGCGTGTCCGGGAGTCCGGTGGAGTTTTTCCCCGTCGGCTGGTTGAGGGGGCATCTTAGTCCCTGTTTTGACGCATTTTCTTTACGCGAACCGGTACCCAGCCCCGGATCAAGTCCGAGGGCATGCTTCGCTCGAAAACGCCGTGGCTATCCCAATGCCACCATCCCGCTCCAGAACTGCGAGGCGTTGCCGGTGTCGACATCGTAGCTGCGCGCGAAGGTAAGTTTGCCGTCGGAGCCGACGTGGTAAGTCGCAAGGTTCGCCGGAACCGTCTTCAACCCGGCGCCATCGCGTATCAGCATCGGTTGGATGTTGGCCACGACCAGCATGCGCGCGCTCGGGTCCAGCGCGAATGTCCGGGGATAGATGCCGCGCACGTCCTCGTTCTGGATCAGCGCCGGCTCGCCGGTCGCGGAATCGATCGCGAACACGGCGATGTTGTTCTCGCCACCGGGAAAGATCTTCTTGCCTTCGAAGTCGACGGTATCGAAGGCCCGGTTGCTGACATAAACATGGCGGCCGTTCGGGTGCACATGCACGGTGCTCGCGGCCTGGCGCGAGCGGATGTTGCCGGGTTCCGCCAGCGTGTCCTTGACGAAGATGGGTTGCGGATCGAGCGTGCCGTTCGTCAGTCGATAGACGTCGAGCTTGTTCTCGCGTTCGCGCGACACATACACCACCGGCAGTGTGGGATGGAAATCGAGATGGCGTGGCCCGAAGCCGTAGCCGCCATTCGGCGCAATCGAGGCGCGGTTAGCGAGCTGGCCGTCCCTGAAGCTGAACACCTTGAGCGCGCCCGGATCCTCCGGCTTGCCAGCGGCCGCGTCGTTGCCGCGGGTGACCAGAATGGCTGCATCGTTGGCGGGCGTGGTGCGAATCTGGTGCGCGAAGATTCCGCCATCGAGTACTGCTGCCTGCTTCACTTCCTCGCCGATGGTCCCATCCGCGTTGATCCGATGCACGGTGACGCTGCTTGGATTGTTGTAGGCGATTAGTGCGAACGTGCCGCTGCGATCGAGCGAGACGTGGATCGGCCGTGACGGCAATGTGGCGGATGGGCCATGTGTCTGCAGCGCGCCGTTGCCGGGATCGATGCGCAGTGCGCTCAAAAAATGCTTGTCGCCCTTGATCCCGAGCGCAGCCGAGCCACCATTGCTCGTCGCCACATAAAGGAAGGAGGCGCTGGGATGCGGCCAGGCGTATTGGACATTGGCGGGCAGCATCACCGTGTCTTGCCGGGTCAATGCGGCTTCCTCGACGCCGATCTGGTAGCGGGTCAGCGCCGGTCCGACGCTTGCGTAGAAGACGGCTTTGCTTGTGGTCATTTGGCTCCAGGCGGTGCGAGGCGTCGCAACCGCGCCGGCAAGAAGTGCGGCGAACGAGCGGCGATCGATCATGGTCCCTCCCTTCTTCAATCGCTGTTGTCAGGAACTCCCCAGCTCAACCGCGAATTGACTCGAATGGTAGTTCTGTTCAGAACTGGCTGGAAGCCCGGATTGGCAAAAAGTCCGGCTGGGGGATCGCGTTATGGCCTTGGGAAACGTTGGTGCGCTGCAAAGTGCGGCGGTCGATAAGCCTTTTACGACAATCGAGAAAGCGGCGTTTAGCAAGATCGCGTGGCGCATCGTCCCGCTGCTGACAATCGCATATATCGTCAATTTCCTGGATCGCACCAACGTCGCCTTCGCGGCGCTGACGATGAATCAGGATGTCGGGTTGACCGCCGCGCAATTCGGTTACGGCGCCGGAATTCTCTTCATCGGCTATTGTCTGTTCGAGGTGCCCAGCAATGTGGCGCTCTACCGGGTCGGGGCGCGGTTTTGGCTCTCGCGCATCATGGTCACGTGGGGGATCATCTCGGTCGCGATGATCTTTACGGCGGGGGCGACAAGTTTCTACGTCCTTCGTTTCCTGCTGGGAGTAGCCGAGGCCGGATTTTTTCCGGGCGCCGCATTCTATCTGTCGCAGTGGTTTCCTCCCGAATATCGCGCCCGCATTCTCGCCTGGTTCCTGCTGGGGATTCCCGCCTCTACCGTGGTCGGCGGTCCTCTCTCGAGCTTCCTGATGGAGATGAACGGAATATGGGGGCTGGCCGGCTGGAAGTGGCTGTTCATCATTGAAGGTGCCCCGGCGATCATCCTGGGATTCCTGATTCTGCTGTTGCTGGTCGACAGGCCGGATCAGGCCGATTGGCTTAGTGACGAAGAAAAGAAAGCCGTCCAGGCACGTCTCTCGGCCGAGACCAAGGAACGCGAGAAGCGTGATCTGTGGGCGAGCATGCGCGATAGCCGCGTGCTTGTGCTCGCGATGGTGCAATTCCTGTTTACGATCGGATCCTATGGCGTGGCGATTTTCCTGCCGCTGATCGTCAAGGCGCAACACTTCTCGAACTTCGCGATCGGCTTCCTGACGGCAATTCCGAGCCTGATCGCCTGCGTCGTGATGATCTACTGGGCGGGAGCCGTTGGCCGCAGCGGACGCAAGATCACAGGCCTCGCCTTGACCTGCCTCGTCTCGGGCATCGGCCTGGTGGTTGCCGTTTGGGCGGATTCCTTCATCGTGTCTTTCCTGGGCCTGACCGCAGTGGTGGTCGGCACCAACACCGCGCGCGCCATTCTCTGGACCATTCCGACGCGCTTTCTCTCAGGCATCGGCGCCGCCGGCGGCCTTGCCTTCATCAATACGTTTGGCGTGTTCGGCGGCTTCGTCGGACCATCGATCATGGGATTCCTGAAGGACGCCACGGGCTCCTTCAATGCCGGATTGATGGTCCTGTCAGGCTTTCTGTTCCTGTCGACGGCGCTTGCGTTCTCACTGAAACGACTGATCGTGCAGGAATAGCCATAGCGTTTTCGAGCGAAGTGGGTACCGGTTCGCGTAAAGAAAACGTGTCAAAATAAAGAGCTAGATCGCGCGCTTCCCGAACGCCAGCACGTGCAGGCCGAGCCGCTGCCGGACGATCCAGAACAGCAGCACCGTTTCGAAGGCGAGCGAGATCGAGGTCGCGGCTGCGGCGCCGTGGCCGCCGTAGCGCGGCACCAAGGCTACGCACAGCACCACGTTCATGACGAACGACAGCGCGTAGGCGAGTGCACAGATGTGTTGATGGCCGAGCATATTGAGTAGCCGTTCCACCGGGCCGATTGCCGAGCGTACCACTAACCCAACAGCGGCGATGAACATGATGTCATAGCCGATCACGAATTGCGGCCCGAACAGCCACAGCAGCGGCTTGCCCAGCGCCAGCAACACGATGGTAGCGGCGAGCGACGGCCAGAATGTCCATTGGATCGCATGCGCCACATAGGCCGAGAGGCGGTCCTTGTCGCCGAGCGCGTTGTATTCGGCAAAACGATGCGCTGTTGTTGCCGACATCGCGTAGTGGATAAAGGACACCAGCGCCAGCGTCTTCACCACGGCGAAATAGACGCCGACTTCCTCCGACGAGCGGAATTGCTGCAGCACCAGCACGTCGGTGTAGGACAGCAGTAGATAGAAGCTTTCGACCAGCAGGATCGGCAGCGAGACCGCCAGCCATCCGCGGAAATCATAGGCCTTCGCGCCCGGTTCGATATGGCCGCGCAGCCTGCGGTTCAGCATGATCATCTGGCCTATCATCGCGATCCAAACTGCGGCGGCGCTAGCCAGCATCGCTGCGGTGGCGCCGAGATGGAAACCGAGCACAAACGCGCCGGCGGTAAATCCGATGATCAGCGACTGCCGCACGATGAATTGCGGCATCAGGCCCAGCCGCATCCAGTCATGCGAACGCGCGATACCGTCCTGGGTGTTGGCGACCACGAAGGCCGGTAGCGTCAGGCAGCCGATATAAAGCGGAAGGATCGCATTCGCATCGATCCACGGCGACAGCGTTTTCACGACGCCAGCCAATAGCAACGAGACCACGGACGACACCGCAAACGTCATCCAGCGGCTGCCGGCGAGGAAGCCGCGCAGCAACGCGTGTTCGCCGCTGGTGCGATATTCCGGAATGATCTTTTGCGCGGACGCCGAGATGCCGAAATCCATCATGCTGCCGAGCAGCAGCACCCAAGTCCAGACGTAGACATAGACGCCGTAATCCGAACCGCCCATCCAGCGTGCGAGCAGGATTTGCGAGAAATACGCCAGCGCCGCGCTGACGACGCGGATGATGAAGATCGTGCCGGCCAGCCGCTTGGTGACGGAGGCTTCGCCCGCGCCGCCAAAAACCCCGCGAAGCCGTGACCGCAGGCGCGCGATCGCGCCGTCAGGCGAAGCGGTTGCGGATTCGGTGTCCATCACGGCCACGTCGGGACGTCCTCGAAAACGCCGCGAGGCGGCGGCGACGCTCCGATCTATCAACGATTCGTTAAGATTCGGTGCCCGTCATTCCCCGATGCGCAATTGCGCATCGTGATGCGCACTTGGGCACGACGGAATGGGTCAATTCAAATTGATATTGAACTCATAGGCGCGGTCGCCGCCGACCAGCGTCAGCTTGAGCGCGGCGCCGTCGGGACTGGCGCCCGGCGGCAGGCCGTCGAGCTCGAAAGTAAAGCGTTTCACGCCGGGTGGGCTGTGCTCGAGCAGCTTTGGCACCGGCAATGCCCAGTCCGGTGTCGGCCCTTCGACGAACAGGCTGACCTCTTTGCCGTCGGGCGCCGACACGTCGACCAGCACGTTGGCTTTTCCCTCGCGCTTGACGTCGCGAATGGTGAGTGGATTGGGATCGCCGACATTGGCGGGTTTCGGCACGGTGTTGAGTGCTTCGGACAGATTGCTGTCCTCGGTGCTCGCGACACTGGCAAAAGCAAGCTCGGCGCTGGCTTCGACGGGAATGCAGAGCTTGTCGCACACTGCGTAGTTGATATCGGCGCGCAGCGTCACCGGCTTGTCGGCGCTCTTCGGAACGATCCGCAACGGCAGCGTGACCTGCTGCTTGTAGCCAAGCGCTGTTCCGCCGGCGCCATCGTCGAATTTGATCGGCGCCGGCCACATCACGGTCACAGCTTCGACATTGTCCGATTTGGAGAAGTCGAAATGTGGCGGCACTCCGGAATCGCCGGGCGTTCGCCAATAGGTATGCCATCCCGGCTGCAATTGAATGGAAATACCGCCGAGCAGCACTGCGCCGCTGCGCGATCCCGCCAGCAAGCGGACCGCGGAATGCGCGTCGCGCTGCCACGGGGAGGAATCCTCGGCGCGAACTTCCATCGCGGCGCAAACGATCGACAGGGTGACGGCGGCGCCGAGCGCGGCGCGCATGGGAACTGTGACAGTCATAAGAAGTCTTTACAGGCTGGTTTCAGCGCAAACCATTGAATTGCTTGTGATCCCGGAACGAATGCGACGATGGTGATAATCTTAATCAAACTCCTGGCTTGATTGACAGAACCGGCACCCGATATCAGGATATGAATCAGCATGAGAGGCCTTTGCGGATGAGCCCTGAAGGCAAAATACCGAAGTCGATTCGCCGCAAAGCCGCCGGCATGGGCCACAATTCGCCCGACGACGGCTATCTCGACGGGCAGCTCTTGATTGCGATGCCGGTCATGGGCGATCCGCGCTTCGAACGCTCGGTCATCTATATGTGCGCGCATTCGTCCGAGGGCGCGATGGGCATCATCGTCAACCGCCCGGCGGGCAGCATCGATTTCCCGGGATTGCTGGTGCAGCTCGATATCATCAAGAAGACCGATCAGATCAAGCTGCCGGAAAACGCCGAGACCATGAAGGTGCTGAAGGGGGGCCCGGTCGATACCGGCCGCGGCTTCGTGCTGCATTCGAGCGATTTCTTCATCAAGGACGCGACGCTTAATATCGACAGCGGTATTTGCCTGACCGCGACCGTCGACATCCTCAAGGCGATTGCCAGTGGCGCGGGTCCGAAGCACGCGATCCTGGCGCTGGGCTATGCCGGTTGGGCGCCCGGGCAACTGGAAGAAGAAATTCAGCACAATGGCTGGCTGCATTGCGACGCCGACGCCGATCTGATCTTCGGCGCGGACGTCGACGAAAAATACCAGCGCGCGCTGCGCAAGATCGGGATCGATCTCGGCATGCTGTCGAACGAAGCCGGGCACGCGTAGCCTGAGTTCACGCGGCCCATAACCACAGGCCCTCGTGGTTAACCCGAGTTGGAGCTCCAGCGTATTAGAACAATCTATAGCGGTGGTTATAGGTCCCGGCTCAAGGCCGGGACGAGAGCAACTTACTCCGCCGCCTGCTGCGCGACCGTGGGCTGCGTTCCCGCCACCGTGGCGCGGCGCATGTCGCGGGGCTGCGACTGGTCATAGCGCCGCACGCGGTGCATGGTCTGGCGGTTGTCCCACATCACGAGGTCATGCAGCGTCCATTTGTGGACGTAGACGAATTCCGGCTGGGTCGCGTGCTCGGTGAGATCGCGCAGCAACAGCCGCGCCTCGGGCACGGTCATGCCCTTGATGGCGCCGGCATGTGATGAAAGATACAGCGACTTTCGCCCGTGCACCGGATGGGTCCGCACCAGCCGCTGCAGCACCGGCTTGAACAATTGCTTTTCCTCGTCGGTGTAATCCAGGAAGCCGAGCGATCCCCGCGAATACATCAGCGAATGTTCGCAGATCATGTCCTCGATCTCGGCCTTGGTTTCGTCGTCGAGCGCGTCATAGGCCGCACGCATGTCGGCGAATTCAGTGTTGCCACCCTTCGGATTTACCACCCGCGCCGACAGCAGCGAGAATTTGGCCGGGATCGGACGGAACGAACTGTCGGAATGCCACAGGCAATTGCCGAGATTGAACAGATGGACGCGGCTGTCGCGCGGTAGCGGCTGGCCGTCCTTGCCGAGGTTGGAGACATCGTTGAGCCCGGTCGAGAGTCGCGCATCCCCCGGCTTGACGACATTGCCGCCGCGCGGATTTTCGCGCTCGCCGAAATTCAGTGCAAACGCCATTTGCTGTTCGTCGGTAATGTCCTGCCCCCGAAACAGCAGCACGGCGTACTTGTCCATGCCGGCTTCGATGTCGGCCGCCTCTTGCGGCGTCAGGGGGTTACGCAAATCGACGCCCGAAACTTCGCCGAAAAAATGCGGGTGAAGCTGCCGGATCGTGACCGTCATGGCGTTCCTCCTCAAGCGGCGGGCGGCTTGTCCCGCTCGATTTGCGTAAAAAACTACTCCCTGACGACGCGGTGTCAACGTGACAGAGACCGTGCGGCGCACACATCTGTCATGTCCGGACTCGATCCGGGCATCCATCGATCTTCGCAAGAGGTCTCTCACGAAGAAGATCGATTGCCGGGTCAAGCCCGGCAATGACAAGGATTTACGCGTTTCGCGCCATCAGGCCGCCATCCACGGGGATAACCGCGCCGGTCAGGAACGAGGCGGCCGGCAGGCACAGGCTCAGCGTCATATGGGCGACCTCTTCGGGATCGCCGTAGCGGCCGAGGGCGGTCCGTCGTCTGGCGTAGATCGCCTTGTGCTCGTCGGCGATCCGCGCCGTCATGCCCGTGATGATCGGCCCCGGGCAGATGCAGTTCACCGTGATGCCGTCGCGGCCGAGTTCCACCGCGAGCGAGCGCGTCAGGCCGACCACGCCGGCCTTGGCGGCGGAGTAGGGGCTGTGCAGGGCGGTGGCACCGAGCGCTTCGGTGGAGGCGATATTGACGATGCGCGGCGATTTCGATTTCCGAAGGTAAGGCAGCGCGGCGCGGATGATACGCTGATGTGCCGTCAGCATGACGGCCAATCCCTTCGCCCATGCCTCGTCATAGCCGTCATCGTCGATCGCGACGCGCACGGAGATACCGGCATTGTTGACGATGATGTCGAGCCCGCCGAAATGCTTGGCGATTTCTTCCACGACAGAAGCGATGTTGTCACGGTTGGCGACATCGAGCGTCCAGGCTTTTGCGGTTTGACCTTTTGCCGTGATGTCGCCGGCAACAGACTGCGTCGCCTCGGCGCTGATGTCGGTGACCGCGACCTTGGCGCCTTCGGCGGCGAACACCCGCGCGGTGGCGCGGCCCATGCCGCTAGCGGCGCCGGTGACGAGAACGCTCAGACCCTTGACCGAGCGGCTGAGCTGTTTGAATTCTGACATGATGAGCTCGCGGAACGATCGCGTTGCAGGATTGACAAGGCTGGCACCGATCCGCAGACAGGTCAAACGTACAAGGTCGTGGAAGGAACGCGGGCGATGAACGAACTGGATTTCAGCGGCAAGCAAGTGCTGGTGGTCGGCGGCTCCAGCGGCATCGGTAACGGCATCGCGCAGGCGTTCCGCGCCAAGGGCGCACGCGTTGCGGTCTGCGGCACCCGCGCAAGCGCCGCCGACTATTCGGCAGATGAAGGTTCGCATCTCGAGGGCCTCGACTATGCGCAGCTCGACGTCAGCAATCCGCAGGCGATTGAGACTTTCAACCCGCCGTTCGAAAAGCTCGACGTGCTGGTGCTGGCGCAGGGCGTGGTGATCTACCGGCGCGGCGAATTCCAGATGGACGGCTTTCGCAAGGTGCTCGAAGTCAATCTGATGAGCCTGATGGGCTGCGCGACGAAATTCCATGCGATGCTCAGTGCCGCCAAAGGCTCGCTCATTATCCTTAGTTCGACCGCGGCCTTTCATTCGACCATGGGCAATCCCGCCTACAATGCTTCCAAGACCGGCGCGGTCGGGCTGACGCGCACGCTCGGGGAGGCCTGGGCCGAGAACGGTATCCGCGTCAACGGCATCGCGCCGGGGCTGGTCGATACCAAGATGATCAAGGCGACGACGGCCAATCCGAAGCGGCTCGAAGGCGCGCTGGAACGAATCCCGTTGAAGCGTCTTGGCACACCCGCCGACATGGCAGGCGCCGCGTTGTTCCTGGCGTCGCCGCTCGCGTCCTATGTCATCGGCCAGACCATCGTGGTCGATGGCGGGCTCATTCTTTAGCCACAGGAACTCTAGCCGCTCTCGTCGGTTACCTCCTCTGAAACAGGAGTAATCGCGATGGACAAAGATCGGATCGCCGGTTCGGCCAAGGATTTCGCAGGTAAGGTCGAAGGCACTGTCGGCAACATGACCGGCGATGCCAAAACGCAAGCTGAGGGACGTGCGCGTGAAGCGGCCGGCGCGGTGCAGAATCTCTACGGCCAGGCCAAGGATGCCGCGCGTGAGGCCACCGATGCCGCCGTGGACTATGCCAAGGATGCGTATGACAACAGCGGAGACACCATCCGCAGCGGTCAGAAGGCGATGGCGAAAACCGTGCAGGAAAATCCGCTCGGTGCGCTCTTGGTCGCAGGCGGCGTCGGATTTGCGCTGGCGCTGTTAATGACGCGCCAGCCGCGCCGCCCACCGCCGCGCTGGCGGTATTACGGCTGAACCTCATCCTGAGGAGCGGCCTTGGCCGCGTCTCGAAGGATGACGGCATCGGGGCTCGATGGTTCGAGACGCGCCAACAGGCGCGCCTCACCATGAGGGGTCCATAGAGCCTATCGCGCGAAATTGAAGAAGTTACCCGGCGGGACTTCCGCCGAACGTCCGATGCTGCCCGGCGGGCGCGGCGGTCCGGGCGCACGCTGCGGCGGCGCGGGTTGCCGCGGCGTCGTGCCAAAGCCGAAGAAATCCCGGATCGACGGCGTGCCGGATTGAACCGGCGCGCTGGGCTGAGCCGGAGCGTTGGATTGAGCCGGGGTGTTGGGCTGAACCGGGTGAATTGGTTTTTTCAGTTGCAGCAGCGGTTGCTTCTGTCCAGGTGACGTCACGGAGACTCCGTCCGGTGCGGTAGACGCAACCGGTGTCTCACCCTTGGCCTGTTCGCGGCCGATCTCGCGTCGCGGCCAGGCGAAGTCGTCGGCGCGGCCGGCGGGCGCCGCCAATGGTTCGCCCTTCACCAATGTTCGCGCAGCCAACGCATCAACTGCGGCGGGGCGCGAGCCGGGTCCGCCGAGCAATTGATCGGTTCCAACGGAAGACGCCACCAGCGGCAGGATCGGTCCGGCCAGCGGCCGCGGCGCGGGTTGGCCCGGCACCGCATTGGCGTCGGGCGTTGCAGGCTCCGTCGGCAGTGCGATCGGGCCTGAACGCGCAGCCAGCAGACGCGTCACTTCGCGCTCAACATAATGCGCAAGCTTGCGCGCGCCGGGTTTGGTGAAAAAGACGCCGTCATAGGAACGCAGCTGGCGGATCTGGCCTTCGAAATCGGGACCCTTTTGCAGGAAGCGGCCGGCTTCATCGACAAACCCATCCCAGATGTCGACATAGGTGATGCCGGCCTTGCCTGCGGCGTCGCGATAGAGCGCGTCGAGGAACAGCATGTCGGCAGTTCCTTTCTGTCCGCGGATCGCCGGCAGGCCGACCCACAACACCGGCACGCCCTTGGATTTCAGGACGCCGATCATCTCCTCGATCTTCTTGCTGTAGAGTTCGACCCAGCGTTCCTCGCGAAACTCATAAAGACCGTTCGGCGAACGCGCGCTCTTTTCCGGCGTGGTGGCCGGCGTATCGTTGTCGGCAGCGTCGTCCGGCGACAATTCGGTATCGACCGGCTTCGCGTCGGGCTTTGCAGCGGCGTCTGTCGTGCCCTCCGGCTTGGGCTTTGCGTCCCCAGGTTTTGCGTCCCCAGGCTTGGCATCCGGCTTACGCGCGTCCTTCTTGTCGTCTTTCTTGTCCTTGTCGCTCTTTTTCTCAACGGCAGGCTCGCGCATTGCCACCCGGTCGTTGAGGCCGAGCATGACGACGATGGCGTCCGGCTTCTCGGTGGCGAGGATGCCCTTGGCGGCGGCGGCCCAATCGGCCGGTTCGCCCTTCGGCTGATACCTGATCAGGCCGGACACGGTCTTGTGCTTGCGGATCACGCCCATATCGGGCTGCTCGCTGTAGGCGTCTTCCAGGCCATAGGCGAGCCAGTCCGCCATGGCGTCGCCGAGCACCAACACGTTTCGCTCCGGAACCGTGTCACGTTTGGCAGGCGCCGGCGCTCTGGAGAAATCCTGCCGTTGGGCCTGCGGGGCCTGCTGCTGCTGTTGGAATGGCGCGAAGAAATCTCCGCCGAACCAGCCGCCGCCACCGCTGCGCGGCGGCGCCGGGCGCGATGGCGGCCCGCCGAAATTGCCGAAATTGAAGAATTGCGCGGAGGCGGGTCCCACGATCCCGATCAACAGCGCGATCGCAACCGCCAGCGCGACCAGCGGGCCGCTCTCGGTGAACACGCGCAAAAATGGTTTTGGCTTCGGCATCCGGCTCGGTCGCAATCGATCGTGAGGTGCCCAGCCATAATAGCGGAATCAGGCCGCAAGCGGGCAGATATTCCGTCATAAACCGGGCTTCGGGCTCACCCGTCAAGGGTGCCGGCAAATTGTTGTTTTCAGGGTTAGTTTCGAGCCAGAACGCGCCCGGACCATAATCCGATCCGGCTGGATCGGGTCATGGTCTCATCATCTTGGTCTGAGCATGATCTTTTTCGGAAAACCGGTTCCCACTTTTCCGGAACATGCTTTACCGCCCGCGTAGCCGCTCCAGCACGTCGGAGGAGGCAAATCCGTCGGCAGGTGCGCCGATCGAGGCCTGGAAGCCGCGCAATGCCTCGCGGGTCTGCCCGCCAAACTGGCCGTCCGGGGTGCCGCGGTAGAAGCCGCGCTGAGCCAGGAGCTGCTGCAGTTCCAGCCGCTCGGCTCGCGACAGCACACGCTCTTGCCGCGGCCAAGGTTGTACCAACGCTGGCCCGCCACGCAAGCGGTCGGCGAAGTGGCCGATCGCCAGCGCATAGGCCTCCGCCGGATTGTATTTCATGATCACCCGGAAATTCTGCAGCATCAGAAAACCCGGCCCTTCGGCACCGGCCGGCGCCAGCAGATAGGCTTTCTCGGTGGGATTCGGGAACGGCTTGCCGTCGGCGCGCTTCAGGCCCTGCTGTTGCCACTGTGCGATCGGCATCGCCTTGGCTTTGTCCGCCAGCATGAAATTGAAGCCTTGCGGCAGCACCACCTCGTAGCCCCAGGTCTGGCCGGTCTGCCAGCCGTCCTTCTTCAAATTGTTGGCGGTCGAGGCAATCAAGTCTGCCGGATTGTCGACGACGTCGCGGCGTCCGTCGCCGTCGCCGTCGACGGCGTAGCGTTTGAACGCGGTCGGCATGAATTGCGTCGGGCCGAATGCACCGGCCCAGGAGCCGCGCATTTGTTCGGGCCGAAGATCGCCGCGGTTGAGGATCTCCAGCGCGGTGAGGAACTCATCCCTGAAATAGGCCTGGCGGCGGCCGATGCAGGCGAGCGTGGCTGTGGAATTCAGCACGTTACGATCGCCCATTTGTGTCGAGTAATTCAATTCGATGCCCCAGATCGACGCGACGATGTAGCGGTCGACACCATAGGCCTTTTCCACCGCGTCGAATTGCGGCTTGTACTTGGCTAGGATCTCGCGGCCTTTGGCGAGGCGATTGTCGTTCACGAGGATGTCGAGATAGTCCCAGATCGCCTTGGTGAATTCGGGCTGCGAATCCATCAGGTCCATGATGCGCAGGTCGGGCTCCAGCCCCGCCGTGAAGCGCTCGAAGTTTTGTTGGGTGATGTTGCGGCGTGCGGCATCGGGCCACATCGAAGCCACGCAGTTGGGAAAATTCGCCGCCGCCTGCCGGATCGCCGTCGCGGTCATCAGGGGATGGCCGGAGGCGCCGTCCTCACCGCTCCAGGGCGGCGGCGCGCCGTCGGGACCGGGAACTGCCTGCGGCTGCGGTGACGTGGTGTTTTTCTGGCCCGAGAAGATGCCGCCGAGAAAGTTTGAAACCCCGTTGCCGCCGGACGATTGGGCTAAAGCCTGACCGGAACATAGCAAGACGGCCGCCACGATGATCGCACCGGTTCGATTGGTCATGGCTGTTCCCGTCCAACGCATATCGTTGCCGCCTGCCGTAAAAATCCCCTGCCAGAAGGCCTTGTCGCGGTTTCCAACAGCTTAACAAAGGCCAGATTTTGCTGTCTTCCCCTTTCGCCGCAAGGGGGTGGAAAATTGAGCATCACACATCCGCCTTTGTTCCCGGCTGCAAACCGGCTACCAACGTGCAATCAAAGCACTTTCCTCATTCTCAAGGCCCCCGACATTCCCATGAAAATCCGCAAAGCCGTTTTCCCGGTCGCCGGTCTCGGCACCCGCGTCCTGCCCGCCACCAAGGCAATGCCGAAGGAAATGCTGACCATCGTCGACAAGCCGCTGATCCAATATGTATTCGATGAGGCCAAGGAAGCCGGCATCGAGCATTTCATCTTCGTCACCGGGCGCAACAAGGGCGTGATCGAGGATCATTTCGACCGGATGTTCGAGCTCGACACCACGCTCGCCGCGCGCGGCAACAAGAAATCCGAACAGGATATTCTGGCACGCGACCAGCCCGCAGCCGGCGCCACGAGCTTCACGCGGCAGCAGGCGCCGCTTGGCCTCGGCCACGCGGTGTGGTGCGCGCGCGACATCGTCGGCGACGAACCCTTTGCCGTCGTGCTGCCGGACGAACTGGTGCTGAACACGCCGGGGTGCCTGGCGCAGATGATCGAGGCCGCGAGCAAGCTCGGCGAAAAGTCCAATCTGATCGCGGTCGAAGCAGTACCTGACCATCTCACGCATCAGTATGGCATCTGCGGCGTCGGCAAGCGTCACGCGCACGGCAAGATGTTCGAGGTCGACGGTATGGTGGAGAAGCCGCCGAAGGGCACGGCGCCGTCCAATCTTTCGATCACCGGGCGCTACATCCTGCAGCCGGAAATCTTCAAGATTCTGGAGACCCAGGAGCGCGGCGCCGGCGGCGAGATTCAACTCACCGACGCGATGATCGGACTTTCCAGGACGCAAAGTTTTTACGGTGTGGAGTTCGAAGGCGAGCGGCACGATTGCGGCTCGAAGCCGGGTTTCCTCCGCGCCAACATCGCCTTCGGCATGGCGCGCGAAGACTTGCGCGATGGCCTGCGTGCCGAGATGAAAAAGTATCTGGAGAAGTGACGGGAAAAGCGCCCCGCGCTTTTGCCGTCATTCCGGGATGGGCCGAAGGACCAGGCCTCAGATGCGCAATTGCGCATCGGGGAATCTCGAGATTCTCCGATGTGCTATTGCACATCGTAGTTCACGCTTCGCGTGCCCCGGAATGACAGCTAAGCCACCATCGCCAGCTGCGGGACGTTCGCGACCACGGACTGGTTGCGGCCGTTGGCCTTGGCGGCGTAGAGCGCCTTGTCAGCGGCTGCGATGAGATCGCACCAGTCCATCGGCGCGACCGGCGTCATGCTCGCGACGCCGACGCTGACGGTCGTGACGTTGGGATCTTCCGACCAGTGTTCGACTTTGAGCCGGATGGTTTCGGCGACCTCCAGCGCTTCCAGCGTCGAGAATCCCGGCAGCAGCACCGCAAATTCCTCGCCGCCGAACCGCGCCGGGCAATCGCCGGCCCGTCGAACCGAATCCGAGATGCAGATGGCAATGCCGACCAGCACCTGATCGCCGGCCTGGTGTCCATAAGTGTCGTTGTAGGATTTGAAATGATCGGCATCGATCATTAGCAGCGCGACCGGCATGTTGTGACGCGCCGCGCGCCGCCATTCCGCGTCCATCTCGGCATCGAATTTGCGGCGGTTCTTCAGTCCGGTCAGCGCGTCAGTGGTCGCCAGCTCCTCGAGCTTGTCTTCGGCCTGCGCGCGGCGGTCGATCTCGCGCGCCAGGAACAGCGTTGTAGCAAGCACGAACAGGATCGAGCGCGATCATGATGGCACCGATCCGTGTCGCCTCGGTGCGCCATATACTCAGGATATCGGCCCAGGGCTTTCCGACCAGAACGACCAGTGGCTTGCTGCTGTCGCGCCAGATAAACAGCCGCGCGATCTTGTCGGCGACACCAACCCCCGTAAACGAACCACTCGGGTCGGACAGCATCCGGTTCACGCCGGCCATATGGCCGTAGTTCCGCCCGATGACGTCGAGATCGAACGGCCTGCGCATGATGATGGTGCCGTCGCGGCGATAAACAGTGATGGTGTCCTCAGGGCCGAGTTGGAGGCGGCCGAACAGGTCATGGAAATAGCTGAAGCGGATCGACCCGGCGACGACGCCGAGAAAGCTGCCATCCTCGGCGGTGATGCGCCGGCTCAGTACGATCGAATAAGCCCCGCGATGCAGCATCGGGCGGCTGATGAACAGGCCGACATCGGGTTGGTCGCGGTGCGCCGTGAAATACTCCTCGTTGCCGCGGTTTTCTGACACGGGATCGAGGCTCGCCGCGTCGATGGTGAGGTTGCCCTGCGCGTCGAACACCTGGATCGCGCCGAAATGCATGGCGGTCGCGGCATGGTCGAACAGGATCAGATGCCGGATTTCCTTGCTGACGTCCTTGAGCTCCGGCATCACGAGGTTGCTGGCGACATTGCGCAGCGACAAATCATAGACTTCGAGATTGCGGTTGATGTCGGCGTCGATGCCGGATGCGAGGTTTTCCAGCGTCTGGCGCGCCAGCTCTTCCTCGCCGCGGCGCATGTCGAGCATGACGCTGGCGCAGATCGCCGAAAAGCCGATCACGGTGGCGACCGACGACGCAATCAGCAATTTGGCCGATAGCCGCCAGCGTTTGTTAGCCACGTCTTTTCGCCGCCCGAATAGCATCGTCCGCTCCCAACCTCCGTAAATGCCCGGGAAACATTGTCGCGGCCTTAAACGACGACAGCGATGTGCTAATGGGTTAACGGTTGGTTGCCGGAATCGGCCGACAATGCGCAAAACTGCGCTGACCTTCCTGCCAACTCCACCGAGAACGCCTGTGACCGATTACGACCTGCTGCGGGATTATCTGAAGAAGCAGAAGCTTCCCGAATTCGTACTGAGCTTCGAACAGATCGAAGAGATCATCGACGCGGCACTGCCGCGCGCGGCGCATCGGGCGTCGTGGTGGGAGACGCTACGCAGCCCGCAGGAGAAGATGCCGCAGCGGGAAGCCTGCCTCGAAGGCGGCTACATCGCGACGCGGCAGGCGGACGGGAAGAGCGTGCGGTTCAAAAAGATGAAGTGATTGGGTTAGCAGGCCGCCGGATCGAACCTCAGCCGTCATCACCCGCGAAAGCGGGTGATCCAGTATCAGAGACTGTGGTATTGAGAGGCGCGCGTACGGATCGCGCCGCGGGTGCGGCGCGTCGACGGCCTACTTAACTCGCCGCTTCCAGCCGTTCCTCGGTAAGCAGCCGCATCGCGGCGTCGGCGTCCATCGGCTCGCCGAAGGCGAAGCCCTGCGCGTATTCGCAGCCCAATTGATAGAGCTCGACCGCGTCCGAATCCGTCTCCGCGCCTTCGGCAACCACGTCCATGCCGAGGTCGTGGGCGAGCGCAATGATCGATTTCAGGATCACGGGGCGCGTGCCGCGGCTCGTGGTGCGCACAAAGGACTGGTCGATCTTGATGGTGTCGAACGGAAAACGCTGCAGATAGGCCAGCGAGGAATGGCCGGTGCCGAAATCGTCCAGCGACAATCCGGTGCCGAGTTCGCGGATTCGCGTCAGCATCTGCGCTGCGTGCTCCGGGTTCTCCATGACAAGCGATTCCGTCAATTCCAGCTTGAGCGTGCCGCGCGCAACCGACGAGCGCGACAGCACGGTGCGGATGTCGTGGATCAGGTCGTGGCGCAGCAATTGCCGCGAGGAGACGTTGACGCTGGCGAATATCGGCTCGCGCGAGCGCATCGCGCGCTGCCAGACCGCGAGTTGCTTGGCGGTCTGGTCCATCACGAACATGCCGAGATCGACGATCAGGCCGATTTCTTCCGCGATGGAGATGAATTCGGAAGGCGACATCCGCCCGAGTTTCGGATGATCCCAGCGCGCCAGCGCTTCAAAACCGGCGATCGAGCGATCCTCCAGCCGTACGATCGGCTGGTAAAGGATCGTGATTTCCTGGCGCTCGATGGCGCGGCGCAATTCGCTTTCCAGCGTCAGCCGGTCGGTTTTACGGGCACGCATGGCCGGCTTGTACACATCGATCCGGTCGCCGCCGATGCGCTTGGAATGATACATCGCAAGCTCGGCGTCCTTGATGATCTCGTCGGACAATTGCGTCTGCGGATCGGATAGCGCGAGGCCGATGGAAGCGGTCAGGAAAATCTCGCGGTCGTTGAAGGCGATCGGGGCGCGGATGGTCTTGCGAATGGTTTCGGCAAAGGCGGTGATCCGTGCCGAGTTCTTGTTCTGACATCAGGATCAGGCCGAACTGATCGCCCGCGAGCCGGGCCAGCGTATCCTGCGGCTTGAGAATTCGGGTCAGCCGCCGCGCCAGCGTCAGCAGGATCGAGTCGCCGACCGCGATGCCGACGGAATCATTGACCTGCTTGAAGCGGTCGAGGTCGATCACCATCAGCGTCGGCCGCAGGTTCGGCATGGTTTTTGCGAAATTGGCCACCGCGCCGAGACGGTCGATGAACAATTTGCGGTTCGGCAAGCCGGTCAGATTGTCATGAACTGAATCATGGAGCATGCGCTCTTCGGCGTTCTTGATGTCGGTGACGTCGGTGAGCGTGCCCACCACACGCGACACTTCCCCGTCGGAGCCGACCACCGGGCGCGCTTTCAGTGCGAACCACATGAAGTGGCCGTCGGGGGTGCGCAGCCGGAAATCCTGCACCAGCCGTCCGCGTCGCTGGTCGAGCACGCTGTCGAGTGCCGCCCTGAATCGGTCCTGATCGAGCGGATGCAGCACCTCGAGCCATTTCGCCGCCGGGCCTTCCAGTGTGCCGCGCTTCAGGCCGAGCAGGCTTTCGGTCTCGGGGCTGGTGAACACCTTGTCGGCGGAAACGTCCCAATCCCAGATCAGATCGCCCGAACCGGTCAGCGCCAGCGCGCGGCGCTCGACGTCGGAGACGATTCCGGTGGTGGCGCCGCCGCCCGCAAAAGCGTGCTGCATGACCGTAAATCCGATCAGCATCACGATCAGCACCAGGCCACCGAGCAGCGCCGGGCCGACGATATCGTTGGTGACGCTGCCGCCCACCGTCATGCCGGCCGCGATCACCCAGACCACCAGCAGGAACCAGGTCGGGATCAACAGCACCGCGCGGTCGAAACCGTGCGTCGAGAGATAGACGATCAACGCGAAGCCCACGAAGGCGATCAGCACCAGCGATATGCGCGCGATGCCGGAGGCGACCGCGGGATCGAACAGCGCCAGCGCCACCAGCGAGCCCAAAAATGTCAGCCAGGCGACGGTGATGTGGGAATAGCGCACATGCCAGCGGCTGAGATTGAGATAGGCAAACAAGAACACGAGCAGCGTCGCCGCCAGGATCGCTTCACCCGCCGCGCGCCAGACGCGCTCGGCGTTGTTCGACATGTCGAGCACCTTGCCCCAGAAGCCGAAATCGACGCCGATATAAACCAGCACCGCCCAGGCAAGCGCTGCTGCGGCCGGGAACATGATACTGCCCTTGACCACGAACAGGATCGTCAGCACCAGCGCCAGCAGACCGGAAATGCCGATCACGATGCCCTGGTAGAGCGTGAACGAGTTGACCTTGTCTTTGTACGCGTCGGGTTCCCACAAATAGAGCTGCGGCAGCTTGTCGGTGCGCAGTTCCGCGACGAATGTCACGACGGCGCCGGGATCGAGCGTGATACGGAAGATGTCGGCGGTCGCGCTTTCCTGGCGTTCGGGACGGTCGCCGGTCGACGGCGTGATGGTCGCGATGCGCGACAGTCCGAGGTCGGGCCACAACAGCCCCGACGACACGATGCGGTAGTGAGGCGCCACGATCAGGCGATCGAGTTGGTCGTCGGTGTTGTTGGCGAGTGCGAACACCACCCAGTTCTGACCGCCCTCGCGGGCACGCACTTCGATGCGGCGGACGATGCCGTCGGTTCCCGGCGCGGTCGAAACCTGGATGCGGTCGGAATCGCTGCGCTGATGATCGAGCACAGCGGTGAGGTCGATCGCAGGCGCATCGCCGCGGACGCTGACCGCGTCAATAGCGCGCGCGGGCGGCGCGGCGGCAACAATCATGAGGCCCAGCGCAAGCGGCGCAAGGCACCTGATCAGACGCAATGTCAGTACTCCGCGATCAACGATCCCTCCGGCCGCGAACGGTCCGGCGTTGTCGCGATAAATGACATGAAAGCGAAGGAAATCAAAGGGTTTCCGCCCTCGCTTCGCTATAGAGAGTTAAACCGCCAACACAATTTTGCCAATATGTTCGCTGGTCTCCATGCGCCGATGTGCGTCCGCGGCCTTTTCCAGCGGGAATGTGCTGTCCATCAAGGGTTTTACGCGACCGTCGCGGATCAGCGGCATCACCTTGGCCTCGATGGCCGCGACCATCGCCGCCTTATCCGCATTACTACGGGGGCGCAGCGTGGAGCCGGTGTGGTGCAGCCGCTTCACCATCACCTTGGCAATGTTAATGGTCGCCTTGGCTCCGCCGAGCGTCGCGATCTGCACGATCCGGCCGTCGATCGCGGCGGCATCGTAATTGCGGTCGATATAGTCGCCGCCGACCATGTCGAGAATGACATTGGCACCGCGTGCCGTTGGTTGCCGTCTTGGTTTCGGCGACGAAGTCTTCGGTCTTGTAGTTGATGGCGCGGTCGGCACCGAGCTTGAGGCAGGCGTCGGCCTTATCCTGCCCGCCGACGGTCACGATCACTTTTGCGCCGAAGGCTTTTGCAAGCTGGATCGCCATCGTGCCGATGCCGGATGAGCCGCCATGGATCAGCAACGTTTCACCAGCTTTCAGCCCGCCGCGCTCGAACACATTGTGCCAGACCGTCATCAGGGTTTCCGGGATCGCACCGGCTTCCTGGATCGAGAGCGAGGCGGGTACGGTCATCGCCTGCGCATCTTGCGCGATGCAATATTGCGCGTAGCCGCCACCGGCCACCAGCGACATCACCTTGTCGCCAAGCTTGTGCTTGGTCGCGCCCGTGCCGAGCGCGACCACTTCGCCCGCGATTTCAAGGCCGGGCAGATCGCTGGCGCCGGGCGGCGGCGGGTAGGCGCCGGATCGCTGCGCGACGTCGGGACGGTTGACGCCGGCGGCCAAGACCTTGACCAGAATTTCGCCCGGACCGGGCACCGGAACGCTGCGGGTTTCGGGCAACAGCACCTCAGGCCCGCCGGGTTTGCTGATGCCGACGACGGTCATTTGCGCGGGCAGCTTTTCCATGATTTGTCCTCGTGAAGTGCAGGAGTCTTGTGAAGTGCAGGAGTTCTTGAAGTGCAGGAGTCTTGAAGTTCAGAGACTTGAAGTTCAGAGACTTGGCGAAATGCGGGAATTTTGAAAGCGGCTCCTGATTAGCCAGCCCGGCTCTCGCTGGCAACCGCTTCACGGGATCGTCAAGTACGGAGGAAACGCATGGCCATCGAGGATGACGACAAACCACGGAAGAAAATCACCCATGAGATCGGGCAGGATCTGTCGCTGTTGTCGGTCGAGGAATTGACCGAGCGCATCGCGCTGATGAATTCGGAAATCGAACGGCTGCAGCAAGCGGCGACGAAGAAGCGCGCGTCAAAGGATGCGGCGAACAGTTTTTTCAAGACGTAGATATTCGAAGCCCGATCTCTCCCCGCGTCGTCCCTGCCAACGCACGGACGAGAGCTGTGGGATAGAGCGCGTGTCCCAAACTAGGCCAATGGCCGACATGGCAAATAAAGCCTGAAGAAAATCGCTCGTTTACGATCGGTTAAGCTTTCCCGTTTATGACTTAATCGTCCTCGTTTGGACACCGAGTGGCTCCTGTCCACTCTGTTTGACGCCTCCCTGTTATCAACTTCAAAAGCCGCCGGAAACGGCGGCTCTTTTTTTGTCCGCCCATGAGCTGGAAACCATAAATCCGGTTGCTGCTGGAACTCTCGCCCCCGCCCGCGCAATGATTTGTTCATCATAAGCCGGCGTCTCCCAAGCCGGCGGGGCCAAATAGTAAACAGTAGCGTGAGGGCGTTAACCATGGCGGACCGTTCGCAAAGCGAATCCGCGCTCGTTCAGTTCAGCGAGCGGCTGACCAATTCCGCGGCATTTGGAACCCTGTTCCGGGAAGGCATGGATCTGGTCGAAGAGACCGCTGCCTATCTCGACGGCGACGGTCGCAGTGAAGCCAAGCTGCTCGAACGTTCTGTCAGCCTCACTTACGCAACCGAAAGCATGCGGCTGACCACCCGTTTGATGCAGCTCGCCTCGTGGCTATTGCTGCACCGCGCGGTCAAGGAAGGCGAGATGACGCTGAACCAGGCCAACCGCGAAAAAACCAAGGTCAAGCTCTCCGCCGCCGATCCCGGGCCTGAGGACATGATCGCAAAACTGCCGCAGCAATTGCAGGATCTGATTGCGCGTTCGATGAACCTGCAGTCGCGGGTCCGCCGCCTCGATGTCACGATCCACGCGCCGGCAACCGAACGCGCCCCGATCGGCAATCCGCTGGTGCCGCAGCTCAATCGGCTGAAGGCAGCGTTCGAGCGGTAAGTTCACTCTTTCGTCATTGCGACGGCGGAAAACAAAAAACGCCCCGGCAAACCGGGGCGTTTTGCATTTCTGGGCCGGAAAGAGGGCTCGAAACCGCTCAGTCCTTTTTGAGGAAGCCCGAAAACTTCTTCTGGAAGCGCGACACGCGGCCGCCGCGGTCGAGCAGCTGTTGGGAGCCGCCGGTCCAGGCCGGGTGCGACTTGGAGTCGATGTCGAGGTTCAGCTTGTCGCCTTCCTTGCCCCAGGTGGAACGGGTCTGATACTCCGTGCCGTCGGTCATAACGACCGTAATCGTATGATAATTCGGGTGAATTTCGGCTTTCATGGCATATCCTTCGGCGCGCCGGCGCCCATCTCAACTGTCAGGGGGATACGGGATTTGGGCGGCTCTATAACGCAGTCGACCGCCCAAAACAAGCCGGATAGCGGCCTTTGGCGGATTTGCCAGCGGGGTCGGCGGGGCCTAGAGCCTTATCGGTTTTGATTGCATCAGAACCGGGCTCCAGTCTTTTGTTTTGACGCGTTTTCCTCACGCGAACCGGTACCCACTTCGCTCGAAAACGCTATATCTGGGGGCGGTAAAACTGGTCGGATTTCATGAGCGCAGCGGAACAACTTGAAGACATCGGCGGCAGGGCGCCGCGGCGCGATGCGCTGCTCGAGGAAGAGGCCTTCATTGAAGCCCAACTGACGCAGTCGCCGGCCAAGACCGGCGCCAAGCTGCGCCCGCTGCTGGCGCTGGCGCCTTATGTGGCGCGCTATCGCGGCCGCGCGCTGCTCGCGTTCGTCTCGCTCACGATCGCTGCGATCACCACGCTGATCGTGCCGATCGCCGTGCGGCGCATGATCGACTTCGGCTTCAGCCCCGAAGGCATCGCCCTGATCAACAGCTATTTCAGCGTGATGATCGCGGTGGTGGCGGTGCTGGCCGGCGCCAGTGCGTCGCGGTTCTATCTGGTCATGACGATCGGCGAGCGCATCGTTGCGGATCTCAGGCGCGACGTGTTCGAGCATCTGATCTCGCTGTCGCCTGCGTTCTTCGATTCCGCGCGCAGCGGCGAACTGGTGTCGCGGCTGACGGCCGATACGACGCAAATCAAATCCGCGGTCGGCGCATCGGTATCGGTGGCGCTGCGCAACCTGATGCTGTTCATCGGTGCCACCGCGATGATGGTGATCACGAGCCCGAGGCTTTCAGGCTTCGTGCTGCTGGCGATCCCGGTGATCGTTATTCCGCTGGTGGCGTTCGGCCGCTGGGTGCGCCGGCTGTCGCGCAACGCCCAGGATACGTTGGCGGATGCGACGTCCTATGCATCCGAACTGTTCGGCGCGATCCGGACCGTGCAGGCCTACACCAGCGAGCGGCTGGCCAACACGCGGTTCGGCCGCGAGGTCGAGCAGGCCTATGAGGCGGCGCGCAGCTCGACGCGGGCGCGCGCGGTGCTGACCCTGATTATTATCTTCATCGTGTTCTCCAGCGTGGTCGTGATCCTGTGGGTCGGTTCGCATGACGTGCTGAGCGGTTCGATCAGCCCCGGACGCCTCGGCCAGTTCGTGCTGTACGCGGCCTTCGCGGCGGCTGGCCTCGGGCAGCTCAGCGAGGTCTGGGGTGAAGTCTCGGCCGCGTCAGGCGCCGCCGAACGGCTGTTCGAAATCCTGCGCGTCAAATCGCAAATTACCGCACCGCCACAGCCGGTCGCGCTGCCCCTACCGGCGCGCGGCGATGTCGGCTTTGACAATGTCGGCTTTGCCTATCCGGCGCGGCCGGACGTTTTGGCCATCGATGGCGTGTCGCTGCAGGTCAAGGCCGGAGAGAAAGTCGCGATCGTTGGCCCGTCAGGCGCGGGCAAGAGCACGCTGTTTCATCTGTTGCTGCGGTTCTACGATCCGGCCACCGGGGCGATCTCGCTCGACGGCGTGCCGATCAAAGCGGCCGATCCGCGTGACGTGCGTGCGCGCATCGCGCTGGTGCCGCAGGATTCGGTCGTGTTCGCTGCTTCCGCGCGCGAAAATATCCGTTTCGGCCGGCCCGGCGCCAGCGATGCCGAGGTCGAACGAGCCGCCGATCTCGCCCACGCCACCGAATTCCTGCGCCGGCTGCCCGGCGGATTCGAGACGCAGCTTGGCGAGCGCGGCGTGACGCTGTCGGGCGGCCAGCGCCAGCGCATCGCGATCGCGCGCGCGATCCTGCGCGATGCGCCGCTGTTGCTGCTCGACGAGGCGACGTCGGCACTCGATGCGGAATCTGAAACATTGGTGCAGACCGCGCTCGAGGAATTGATGCGCCACCGCACCACGCTCGTCATCGCGCACCGGCTGGCGACGGTGCTTTCCTGCGACCGCATCCTGGTGATGGACCAGGGCCGCATCGTCGAACAGGGCACGCATGCCTCGCTGGTCGCGGCGAACGGACTGTATGCGCGACTGGCAAGGTTGCAGTTCGAAGGGATTTGACGCTAGCTGTCGTCACCCCGTCCACGCCATCTTCAGCACCGGTCGTCCCGAGGTCGGATTCACATCCTCTCCCGCGTGCACAAAACCGTTCCGCTCGTAGAAGCGGATGGCGCGGGCATTGTCCTTGTTGACCAGCAGCGTGACGCCACCAGGCGACAGTCTCTTCGCCTCTTCAACCAATGCATTGGCGAGATCGGAGCCCCAGCGATCCGGGCTGACCACGAGCTGGTCGAGATAGCCTTGACCGTCGATGGTTACGAAGCCCACCAGCGCGTTTTCCTGCTCGGCGACGATGATCGCCGCGTTCGGCACCAATTCGCTGCGCCAGCGCTCGCGCCACCATGCCACGCGTGCGGCGAAATCGATTTCGGGATAGGCCTGCTGCCAGGTTTCTTGCCACAGTGCCATGGCCGCGTCCTCGTCGCCGGCGCGATAGGGGCGAAGCTGGAAGTCTTCAGCCACTAGCGTTCCGTCAGCTTCAGCTCGATGCGGCGGTTGCGCTTGTAGGCTTCTTCGGTTGGCGCGGGGTCGAGTGGCTGGAATTCGGCGAAACCTGCCGCGACTAGCCGTTGTGCGGGGACGCCGAGCGAGATCAGATATTGCACCACCGAAATCGCGCGCGCCGACGATAGTTCCCAGTTCGATTTGAACAGCGGGCTGTTGAAGATCGGCCGCACGTCGGTGTGGCCATCGACCCGCAGCACCCAGGCGATTTCGGCAGGGATCTGCTTGTCCAGATCGGTCAGAGCGGTTGCGAGTTTTTCCAGCTCGGCGCGGCCCTCAGGCAGCAGCAACGCCTGTCCGGTGTCAAAAAATACTTCCGACTGGAAGACAAACCGGTCGCCGACGATTCGGATATCCGGCCGGTTGCCGAGAATGTTGCGGAGCCGGCCAAAAAATTCCGAACGGTAGCGCGATAATTCCTGTACCCGCTGCGCCAGCGCGACATTCAGGCGCTGCCCCAGATCGGCAATGCGTCCCTGTGATTCCTTGTCGCGTTTTTCCGATGCATCGAGCGCTTCTTCCAGCGCCGCCAACTGGCGTCGCAGTGCGCTGATCTGCTGGTTCAATACCTCGATCTGCGCCAGCGCCCGCGCCGTTACCGACTTTTCGGAGTCGAGCGCCTTGTTGAGCTCATTGGCGCGGCCCTGGGCGTCGCTGCCGGCTCCTGCGAGGCCTTCATAAAGTCCCTTGACGCGGTCGCGGTCGCTCTCAACCGCCGCCAGCCCGGCGCGCAATTGCGACACCTGATCGTCGAGCGAGAGCTTGCCGAGTTTTTCCAGCGACAGCAGATCGTTCAATTGCGCGATCTTGGCGTTGAGCTGTTCGAGCGCCTTGTCCTTGCCGGTGACTTCCTGCGACAGGAAGAACTGCACCACCAGGAATACCGACAGCAGGAACACGATCGACAGCACCAGCGTCGACAGCGCGTCGACGAATCCCGGCCAGTAGTTGAATCCGGAATCGCTGCGGCGCGTACGGGCGAGGGCCATTTGCTGGGCTTCTCTATCGTTTGAGCATGGTCTTATTCGAAAACCGGAAGACCGCTTTTCGGGATTATGCTGGTCAACTCTTCTCAGGCTGACGCGAGATCCGCTCCAGCAGCTTTTTGATCTCGCGGTTTTGCTCGCCCTGGCCGTCGGCCCATTCGCGGATCATCTGCTGCTCGGTGCGCATATGCGCGACCAGCCCCTGAATAGCTTCGGCGAGATTGGCCATCGCCGCCGTGGTGTTGCGGCTGCCGCCGCTTTCCTCCACCACCGCGCGCAGGCGTTCCATCGCATGCTGCAATTCTCCGCCCGCCGCCGCCGCCGATTGCAGCCTCGCCGGAATATTCGCGTACAGTCGAGGCGAGCCAGTCTTCGAGGTCGGTGTAGAAGCGGTTCTGCGCCTGGCTCGATTGCAGGTCAAGGAATCCGAGGATCAGCGAACCGGCAAGGCCGAACAGGGACGACGAAAACGAAATGCCCATGCCGCCCAGCGGCGCGGCCAGACCCTCCTTCAGGGTATCGAACAAAGCGCCGGCGTCGCCGCCGACCTTTAGGCCATCGATCACCTTGCCGACGGAGCCCACGGTTTCGATCAGGCCCCAGAACGTGCCGAGCAGGCCGAGGAAGACCAGAAGGCCCGTCATATAGCGGGAGATATCGCGGGCCTCATCCAGCCTTGTTGCGATCGAATCCAGCAAATGCCGCATGGTCTGCTGCGAGATCGTCATCCGCCCCGTGCGTTCGCCGCCGAGGATCGCCGCCATCGGCGCCAGCAGCGTCGGGCGTCGGTCGATCGCAAGCCCGGGATCGGCGATGCGGAAATTATTGACCCATGCGACTTCCGGATAGAGCCGGATCACCTGCCGGAACGACAGGATGATACCGATCAGCAGCACCGCGCCGATCAGCGCGTTGAGCCCGGGATTGGCGAAGAAAGCCGTGATGATCTGCTTGTAGAGCACGACCATGACGAGGCCGCACAGCACCAGAAACACCAGCATCCGCACCAGAAAGATCCGCGGCGAGGACAATTTGCTCAGTTCGATCTCCATTTCGGAGCGGGAGGAGGGGCCTGAGGGCATTGAGGGGGGCATCCGTTGCGAAAGCGGCGTTGGGGGAACCAATATGGCACAGCGCGGCAAAGAGAAAAGCTCCGAAGCCTCGATTTCATCCAGACGAAAGTGGAACTTCACTGTCAAACCGCGCTTTGACTTGGGCGTATTTGGGGAAGGCCCAGTGGCCGACCGCGATATTCGGGATTTTGCTGAAGTTTTTATTTGGAAACAGGCTGCAATCGAGAACGACTTTCCGCAGCGGATTGCGGGATGCGCGGGTCATCTGGCGAAGGCGCGCGTCGCGCTTCTGGCCTCGCATGACGGCCTCATTGATTCGCGTCGCCGCCTCGCAAACTTGCGTCTTGCTGCCTTCTCAACCACGCAAATGGCCTATTCCTATTCACTCTCGCCGATCTTCATTCCCGCGCCTTGAATGGAGCCGGCTCACAATCCGGTGAGTCCCGAAAAGCCGCTGTTATTTCAGTGCGATAGTGTCATGTGACATTGAGCCGCCGAAAAACGCATTGCATCGCAGCAAGGTGATCCTATCCTCATGTCGTCAACAGCGCGGTTGTCCCTGAGACGACACGCGTGTGTGTTTTTTCAATCGCGTTTCAGTTCGAACCAGGGGCGGCACTTTCAATGTCTGGATTTCGTGCGCAATCGGCATGCATCGTATTGATGCTCGCTGCGATGGCGCCGCTGCTTGCCGGGTGCGATGAACCCAATGCCGCAACCGCTGCCGCGCAACCCTTCGAGCCAGACGTCAGCGTCGTCACCGTCAGGCCACAAGCCCGAGCGATGGTGCGCGAACTGCCGGGCCGCATCGCGCCGACACGTGTGTCCGAGGTTCGTCCGCGCGTCTCCGGCATCGTGGTCGCGCGCCTGTTCAATCAGGGCAGCGAGGTCAAAGCCGGCGATACCCTCTACAAGATCGATCCGCGGCCGTTCGAGGTCGAGGTACAATCGAGCGAAGCGGCGTTGGCGCGGGCCAAGGCCACGCTCGATCAGGCGACGCTGCACGCGCACCGTGTCGCTACGCTGACCAGCCAACGTGCCGCTCCCGAATCCGAGAACGAAAAGGCCGTTTCAGCCGAGCGTCAGGCGGCAGCCGACGTCGAGGGACGCAAGGCCGACGTTGCGCGCGCCAAACTCAATCTCGATTATGCGACCATCCGGGCGCCGATCGACGGCGTGGTCGGTGCAGCACTGGTCAGCGAAGGCGCGCTCGTCGTGCAGAACGAGACCGCGAGCCTTGCGACCATCCAGCAGCTCGATCCGATTTATGCCGACTTCACCCAATCGGTGAGCGAGCTCAATCATCTGCGCCGGGCCTTCGAAACCGGCGAACTCGAACGCATCTCGCCGGACGCCATGAAAGTCCGCCTCGTGCTGGACGATGGCGCGGTCTATCCGCTTCCCGGCAAATTGCTGTTCTCGGATGCGAGGGTCGACGCCCATACCGGGCAGGTGACGCTGCGCGGCGAGTTTCCCAATCCGAAGCGCGAATTGCTGCCGGGCATGTATGTCCGCGTGCTGATCGAGCAGGGCATCGACTCTGACGCCATCGCCGTGCCGCAGCAGGCGGTTCAGCGCAATGGCGGCGGCGGCAGCGAAGTGTTCGTGGTCAAGGACGACAACCGCGTTGCGATCCAGCCCGTGCGCACCGGATCGGCACAGGGCGGTCAATGGTTCATCACCGAAGGCCTGAAGGCCGGCGACAAGGTCGTGGTCGAAGGCTTCCAGAAGTTTGCTGCCGGCGACAAGGTCAAGCCGCTGTTGTTTACCGAGGCGGACGCCGCGGCCGATACGGCAAGTGCACGGCAGACAATTCAAGCGCAGCGGTAATATCCAATGCCGAGTTTCTTCATCGACAGGCCGATCTTTGCCTGGGTCGTCGCGCTTTTCATCTGCCTGATCGGCGCGATCTCGATTCCGCTATTGGCGGTCGCGCAATATCCGATCATCGCACCGCCCTCGATCTCGATCTCGACGAGCTATCCCGGCGCGTCGCCGGAAAACCTCTACAACAGCGTCACGCGGCTGATCGAGGAGGAGCTCAACGGCGCCTCGGGGATCCTGAATTTCGAATCCACCAGCAACTCGCTGGGGCAGGTCGAAATCATCGCCAACTTCGTGCCGGGCACCGACACCGGCACTGCGTCGGTGGAAGTGCAGAACCGCCTCAAACGCGTCGAGGCACGGCTGCCGCGCGCGGTGATCCAGCAGGGCATTCTGGTCGAGGAAGCCTCCAGCGCGGTGCTGCAGATCATCACGCTGCGCTCGACCGACGGCAGCCTCGACGAGGTCGGCCTCGGCGACTTCATGATCCGCAACGTGCTCGGCGAAATCAGGCGCATTCCCGGCGTCGGCCGCGCCACGCTTTATTCCACCGAACGCTCGCTGCGTATCTGGATCGATCCGGCCAAACTGGTCGGCTATGGCCTGACCGCCGACGATGTGAACAAGGCGATATCGGCGCAGAACGCGCAGGTGGCGTCCGGCAGCATCGGCGCCGAGCCGAGCACCGCCGACCAGAAGATTTCGGCGCTGGTGCTGGTGAAGGGCCAGCTATCCTCGCCCGACGAATTCGGCGCGATCATCCTGCGCGCCAATCCGGACGGCTCCACAGTGCGGCTGCGCGATGTCGCCCGCATCGAGATCGGTGGGTTGAGCTATCAGTTCGGCACGCGTCTCAACGGCAAGCCGAATGCCGGTTTGTCCGTGTTGTTGTCGCCGACCGGCAATGCGCTGGCGACCGCAAGCGCGGTCGAAGCCAAGATGAAGGAGCTGTCGCGCTTCTTCCCGGCCAATATCGCCTATGAGATTCCCTACAACATCACGCCGGTGGTGAAAGCCTCGATCGAAAAGGTACTGTCGACACTGGTCGAAGCGGTGATATTGGTCTTCATCGTGATGTTCCTGTTCCTGCAGAACATCCGCTACACCATCATCCCGACCATCGTGGTCCCGGTGGCGCTGCTCGGCACTTGCGCGACGCTGCTCGCGGTTGGTTACTCCATCAACATGCTGACCATGTTCGGCATGGTGCTGGCGGTCGGCATTCTCGTCGACGACGCCATCGTCGTTGTCGAGAACGTCGAGCGCATCATGGCGGAAGAGGGCCTGCCGCCGAAGGAAGCTACTCGCAAGGCGATGTCGCAGATCACGGGCGCCATTGTCGGCATTACGCTGGTGCTGATGGCCGTGTTCGTGCCGATGGCGTTCTTCCCGGGATCGGTCGGCATCATCTATCGCCAGTTCTCGGTCACGATGGTTGCCGCGATCGCCTTCTCGGCGCTGCTCGCGATGTCGCTGACACCGGCGTTGTGCGCGACCCTGCTGAAGCCGGTCACCGCCGGCCACGGCCATGCCCGCAAAGGCGTGTTCGGCTGGTTCAACCGCGCGCTCGATTTTAGCCGTAACGGCTATTCGCGCACGGTGAAGGGCTCGCTGAAGCGCACCGGCCGCCTGATGCTGATCTACGCGGCGCTGCTGATCGGGCTGAGCTGGGCCTTCGTCCGGCTGCCCGGCGGCTTCCTGCCGGTCGATGACCAGGGCTTTATCACGACCGACGTGCAGACGCCGTCCGACTCCTCCTATGCCCGCACGGAAGCGGCGGTCGAAAGGGTCGAAAAATACCTGAGTGAGCGCGCAGGCGTCGAGAACGTCACGTTCCTGACCGGCTTCAGCTTCCTTGGCCAGGGCTTGAATACCGCGCAGGCCTTCATCACCCTGAAGGATTGGTCGGAGCGCGGGCCGAAAGATTCCGCCTCCGCGATCGTATCCGATATCAACCGCGATCTGTCCTCGATCCGCGACGCCAAAATATCGGCGCTGCAGCCGCCGCCGATCGACAATCTCGGCAATTCCTCGGGCTTCTCGTTCCGCCTGCAGGACCGCGGCCAGAAGGGTTATCCGGCGCTGACGGCAGCCGCCGACCGGCTGATCGCCGAAGCCAATGCCAGCCCGATCCTGCAAAAGGTCTATGTCGAAGGCCTGCCGCCGGCACCGCAGATCAACCTGATGATCGACCGCGAAAAGGCCGGCGCGTTCGGCGTCACCTTCGAGGACATCAACTCGACGATCTCGACCAATCTCGGTTCGAACTACATCAACGACTTTCCGAACCGCGGCCGCATGCAGCGCGTGATCGTGCAGGCCGACCGCGGCAGCCGCATGAACGCCGACGACATCCTCAATTACAACGTCAAGAACAGCCGCGGCCAACTGGTGCCGTTCTCAGCCTTCGCCACCATCGAATGGTCGAAGGGGCCGACGCAGATCGCGGGCTTCAACTATTATCCTGCGGTGCGCATCAGCGGCGAGGCCAAGCCCGGCTACACGTCCGGCGACGCGATCGCCGAGATGGAGCGGCTCGCCAACAGGCTGCCGCGCGGCTTCGGTTACGAATGGACCGGGCAATCGCTGCAGGAGAAACTATCAGGCTCGCAGGCGCCGTTCCTGCTCGCGCTGTCGGCGCTGGTGGTGTTCCTCTGCCTCGCCGCACTCTATGAAAGCTGGACCATTCCGCTGGCGGTGCTTTTGACGGTGCCGCTCGGGATTTGCGGCGCGGTGCTGGCGGCCACGCTGCGCGGCCTGCCGAACGACGTTTATTTCACCGTCGGGCTGATTACGATCATCGGCCTTGCGGCAAAGGACGCCATCCTGATCATCGAATTCGCCAAGGATTTGCGCGCGCAGGGAAAACCGCTGATCGAGGCGACGGTGGAAGCGTGCACCTTGCGCTTTCGCCCGATCCTGATGACGGGTCTCGCCTTTGTCTGTGGCGTGCTGCCGATGGTGATCGCCACCGGCGCCGGCGGCGCCAGCCAGCAGGCGCTCGGGACAAGCGTGATGGGCGGCATGATCGCAGTGGTGATCCTGGCGCTATTGATGGTGCCGGTGTTTTTTGTGAGCGTGCAGCGCGTGCTGGCGGGAGACCGGGAGCCGAAGGCCGAGAAATCGGCGGAGGCCGCGCCGCATCCATCAACTGTCGTCACCCGCGAAGGCGGGTGATGACGGTGGGCCACCGGCCGTCAGTTCCCTAGCGACTTGATAAGCTTCACCAGCTCGTTGTGCACGAATTCGTTGCCGCAGACGACGTGGCCGGTCTTGAGCGGGTCGCTGGCGCCGTCGACGCAACTGACCATGCCGCCGGCTTCGCGCACCATGATCTGTCCGGCCGCCATGTCCCATGGCTGCAGATTACGTTCCCAATAGCCGTCGAGGCGTCCGGCGGCGATGAAGGCCATGTCGAGGGAGGCGGCGCCGAAGCGGCGGAAGCCTGCGACCTTGCTCTGAAGAGCCGCCATCTCCCTGAGCGCGACTTCGTGGTCGCCGCGGCCGATATGCGGCAGGCCGCAGCCAATCACGCATTCGTTGAGCTGGCGCCGTCCGGCGACGCGCAGCCGCTGGTCGTTGAGGAACGCACCCTTGCCGCGCTCGGCGATGTAGAGCTCCTCATTGGCGGGATTGTAGATCACGCCGGCGATGATGGTGCCCTCGCGCTGCAGGCCGATCGAGATCGCGAACTGCGGAATGCCGTGCAGGAAGTTGGTGGTGCCGTCGAGGGGATCGACGATCCAGGTGTGGCTTTTGTCCGCGCCTTCGCGGGTGCCGCCTTCCTCGCCGATGAAGCCGTAACCGGGACGCGCCTTGGCCAGTTCCGTGTAGAGAAGTTCTTCGGCCCGCTTGTCGGCCAACGTGACGAAATTGGCCGGCCCCTTCATCGACACCTGGAGATGCTCGATCTCGCCGAGGTCGCGCTTGAGGCTGCGGCCGGCGTGGCGCGCGGCTTTCACCATGACGTTGATAAGGGCGGAATGCAGCATGATGTGAGGCTTGCGAGGTAAGAGGAAAACGGCCCGATGCCGTCAGGAGCGACGGACTGGGTGCCCTGCTGGTGTGCCGCCGTCAAGGCGTCATTTATTGGGGGTTCCGATCCATCGGCGCGCCGCAGCCTCGGCCTTGGCGCGGTCCTCGGGGCTGAGGTCGGCAAGCATCTCGTCCAGCTCGGGATCGCCCTTGCCGGAGGTTTTGGCGACGATGTGCCATTTCAGGGCCTCGACCTTGTCCACGGGCGCACCCTGTCCGCTAATCAACACCCGGGCGAGGCGGTTTTGCGCGATCGGCGAGTTTTGCCTCGCCGCCTTGCGCAGCAGCGCGACGCCTGCGGCCTGGTTCTTCGGCGTGCCGGTGCCGTTATAAAGTGCGATGGCATATTCGACTTCGGCATCGACATTTTCGGCCAGCGTAGCGGCCTGCAGCAGCCGCACCGCCCGCTCGACGTCCTTCGGCACGCCGGTGCCTTCCTTGTAGAAGGTCGCGAGCGCGTATTGCGCCTCGGGATTACCGGCATCGGCTGCCATGCGCAGCAATTCGGCCGAGCGCTTGAGGTCCTGCGGCAACGTCTGCCCGTCGAGATAGAGCAGCGCCAGATTGTAGGCCGCCTTGGCGTTGCCGAGCTTGGCGGCGGAGGCCAGCAACTTGACGGCGGCTTCGCGGTTGACCGGACCGCCGCGGCCGGAGAGCCTCATCATCGCCAGCGCGAACATCCCTTCGCGATCGCCGGCGTCGGCCGCGCGCTGGTACCATTCGGCGGCCTTCGCATAGTCGCGCTTGACGCCCATGGCATTGGCGTAAAGTTCGCCTAGCATCGTCATCGCCTTGGGGTCGCCGTTGTATTGCGCGCGGGTAGTCGCGAGGTCGAACGCCGTCTTGTATTGGCCGCGCTGGTAGGCGCCATAGACGAGATCGACGTTGGGATCTTCGAAGACGGGAGTGGGCGAGGGGCTTGGCGTTGGCGTCGCCCCTGGTTTGGGGGTGGCGGGCTTCTTGGCCACAACAGGGGCCTTCGGCTTTGATGTTTCTTTGGACGTTTCTTTGGAAGGTTCTTTGGGCGTCTCTTTTTTCGCGGCCGGCGCACTCGCCGGCGCCGGTATGGTAGCGGGCGGCGTCAGCGAGACTTGCGCGGATGCGCTGGCCGAAATCAGCAAACTCGCGAGGATCGATATCGGACGCAGGAGTTTCATGTCCGGCGCTATTCCTGCTCAGCCTTGGCTTTTCCGGAAGTGTCGGCTTTTCCAGAAGCTCCGGCTTTCTCAGGACCCGCGGCGTGCGCCTGCTTGATCGCCTGCTCGGCGTCGATCAGTGCCGCATTGGCGCCGCGCGGATCGGCCCAGATGAAATCGCCAACCAGAACAAAATCCGCGCCTGCGGCTGCGAACTCGCTGGCCTCTTCAGTCGAGGCGGCAAAGCCGACGCATGGCGGTTCGAACAGTTCTTCCCACCATTGCAGACGCTCGGCAATCGCCTCCATCGAAGGCCGCTGACCCCGTGCGTCCGGTTCGCCGAACAGCACGTAATCGGCCCCTGCCTCGCCCGCGGCCATTGAATCGTGCCGGGTCGCGAGACCGCCGACGCCGGCGATGCGGTCGGGTTTCAGCGAGGGCAGCGCGTCCTCCATCGCTGCGATGCCGGTCAGATGTGCGCCATCGGCGCCGGCGCGAGCCACCAGTTCGACATGACCATCCAGCAGCAGCGCCGCACCACCGTCCTGAACAGCCGATGCCAGCGCCTTGATACGCGAGATCATGGTGCGCTGGTCGGTTTCGCGCAGCCGCACCAGTACTGCTGCGACGTCGGCGCTTGCGAGCAGGCCGGGAAGGCTGGCGATAAACTGCGATGGATCGTCCAGCTCAGGGGTAGCGAGATAGAGGCGAGGCACCGGGCGCGGCGGAACAGGTTTGGCCGACAAATCTATGCCGCCTTCTTTTCGAGATCGGGCTTCCACTCGCCTTTGCTCGCGAGCGCGTTCATGCGCGCGCGGTGAGTAAAGGCGCGCTGGCCTGCGGCGGCGTTCTCTGGCTTCCCGGACCACGCCTTCTGCGGCGCCGCCTGAAGCGCGCGGCCATAGGAAAATGTCAGCTGCCACGGCAAGCCGCCGATCCGGTTCATGGCGTCGAGATGCGCGGTCGCTTCTTCGTCGGACTGTCCGCCCGAGAGGAAGGCAACGCCGGGCACCGCCGCGGGAACGCACGCCTTCAACAGGCGGATGGTTTTCTCCGCGACTTCCTCCACGGAGGATCTTTTTACGCTCTTCTTGCCCGCGATCGTCATATTCGGTTTCAGGATCATTCCTTCGAGCGCGACGCGCTGAACACGCAGCTCCTGAAACGTCTTGTTCAGGACGCGCTGGGTGACGTCGTAGCAGCGGTCGATGTCGTGATCGCCATCCATCAGGACTTCCGGCTCGACGATCGGAACGATCTGCGCGGCCTGGCACAAGGCTGCGTAGCGTGCGAGCGCGTGTGCATTGACGCTGATCGCGGTCATGGTGGGGATGCCCGAGCCGATGTCGATCACCGCGCGCCATTTCGCGAACCGTGCGCCACGCTCGTAATATTTCTTCAGCCGCTCGGCGAGCTTGTCGAGGCCGACGGTCACCAGTTCGCCCGGGCAGTTCGGCAGCGCCTGCGTTCCCTCATCGACCTTGATGCCGGGGATGGCGCCGGACTGCTCGATCAGCTTGATCAGGGGTGTGCCGTCTTTGGCATTCTGCCAGATGGTCTCGTCATAGAGGATGACGCCCGAGACGTATTGGCTCATCGCGTCCGTCGAGCGGAACAGCATTTCACGGTAGTCGCGGCGCGATTCCTCGGTCAATTCGACCTTGATGGCATCGAAGCGCTTCTTGATCGTGCCTGAGGATTCGTCGGCGGCGAGTATGCCCTTGCCGGGCGTGACCATGGCAAGGGCGACCTTGTTGAGATCGGCGAGATTCATCGAACAGTCTCCAGAATACCTGCCTTGCAAACCAAAATAGGCGGTTCTCGGGCAATTGCCTAGAAAACGTTCGTCGCGGCCGGATTACCTTCGCCGGACCGGCCAGAGCCGATCAGGCGACTTTCGGGTCGAGCTCGCCCTTGGTGTAGCGCTTGGCCATTTCGGCGGTCGTCAGCACCTTCTTGATCTTGCTGGCCTGACCCGCGGTGTTGAATTCCTGCAGCCGCTGCTTGCACAGCTTGGTCATCGCCTCCATCGCGGGCTTGAGATATTTGCGCGGATCGAATTCTTCCGGATTGTCCTTCAGGACTTTACGGATCTGTCCGGTCATCGCCATGCGGTTGTCGGTGTCGATGTTGATCTTGCGGACGCCGTTCTTGATGCCGCGCTGGATTTCGGAAACCGGCACGCCCCAGGTCGGCTTCATCTTGCCGCCATTGGCGTTGATGATCTCCTGCAGGTCCTGCGGGACCGAGGACGAACCGTGCATCACCAGATGCGTGTTCGGCAGCTTGCGGTGGATTTCCTCGATCACCTTCATGGCGAGGATGTCGCCGTCCGGCTTGCGGGTGAACTTGTAGGCGCCGTGCGAGGTGCCCATCGCGATCGCGAGCGCGTCGACTTTGGTCTCCTTGACGAATTTCACGGCTTCGTCGGGATTGGTCAGCAACTGGTCGTGCGACAACTTGCCTTCGGCGCCGTGGCCGTCTTCCTTGTCTCCCATGCCGGTCTCGAGCGAACCGAGCACGCCGAGTTCGCCCTCCACCGAGATGCCGCCGAGATGAGCCATGTCGGTAACGGTCTTGGTGACGCCGACATTGTAGCTCCAGTCAGCCGGGCTCTTGCCGTCGGCCTTCAGCGAGCCGTCCATCATGACGGAAGTGAAGCCGGCCTGGATCGCGGTCATGCAGGTCGCCGGTTCGTTGCCATGATCGAGATGCACGCAGACCGGGATCTGCGGATAGATTTCGGTGACCGCATCCATCATGTGCTTGAGCATCACGTCGTTGGCATAGGAGCGCGCGCCGCGCGAAGCCTGGATGATGACGGGAGCGTCCAGACTGGAGGCCGCTTCCATGATGGCCAGCGCCTGCTCCATATTGTTGATATTGAAGGCCGGCACGCCGTAATCATGTTCCGCCGCGTGGTCGAGCAATTGACGCAACGTAATGCGAGCCATCCATAATCTCCCTGTTTTTACGGCGCCTCGGGCGCCTGATCTGGCTTCAATCTAGCGTAGTTTCAGAAATCTAGCGTAGCTTCAGAACTTCGACACCGGGCAACGGTTTCCCTTCCATCCACTCAAGAAACGCGCCGCCTGCGGTCGAAACATAGGAAAAATCATGGGCGACCCCGGCCTGATTCAGCGCCGCGACGGTGTCGCCGCCACCGGCGACCGAAATCAATTTCCTGGCCTTGGTCCGCTCGGCGGCGTGCCTGGCCGATATCATGGTGCCGCGGTCGAACGGCGTCATCTCGAATGCCCCGAGCGGGCCGTTCCAGACCAGCGTCGCGGCGTCGTCGATCGCAGCGTAAATCCGCGCGATCGATTGCGGGCCGACGTCGAGGATCATGCCGTCGGACGGAATGGCGTCGAGGCCGTAGGCATGGGATGGCGCGTTCGCCGCAAATTGATTGGCGACCACGGCATCGACGGGGAGGATTACGGCGCAGTTGGCGGCTTCCGCCTTTTCCATGATCCGCAGCGCGGTCGCGGCGAGGTCCTTCTCCGCCAGCGATTTGCCGACGCCGATCCCTTGCGCATGCAGGAAGGTGTTGGCCATGCCGCCGCCGATCACCAGCGCGTCGACCTTGCGGACGAGGTTTTCCAGCAGGTCGATCTTGGTCGAGACCTTTGCGCCGCCGATGATGGCGATGACGGGTTTGGCCGGCGCTTCCAGCGCCTTGGCCAACGCGTCGAGTTCGGCCTGCATGGTGCGTCCGGCATAGGCCGGCAGCTTGTGGCCGAGGCCCTCGGTGGACGCGTGTGCGCGGTGCGCCGCCGAGAATGCGTCGTTGACCCAGATGTCGCCGAGCTTGGCCAGCTCCGCGACGAAGGCCGGATCGTTCTTTTCTTCTTCCTTATGAAAACGCGTGTTTTCCAGGCAGACGATGTCGCCGTCCTTCATGGCGCCGACCGCCTTTGCTGCGGGTTCGCCGATGCAATCATCGGCGAAGCCGACAGGCTTCTTGATGACTTGCGAGAGTGCGGCCGCGACCGGCTTCAGCAATTCCTTGGCATCGCGTCCCTTGGGCCGGCCGAAATGGGCGAGCAGGATGACCTTGCCGCCCTTGTCCGAGATTTCAGTGATGGTCGGCGCAATACGCTCGAGCCTGGTCGCGTCGGTGACACGGCCGCTCTCCATGGGCACGTTGAGGTCGACGCGCAGCAGCACGCGTTTGCCCTTTACGTCGACGTCATCGAGGGTGCGGAATGATTTTGTCATGGCGAGTCTCGCATGACTCATCCTTCGAGACGCCTCGCGATGCTCGGCTCCTCAGGATGAGGCCTTTCTTCATGGTGAGGAGCGCGCCCTCGGGCGCGCGTCTCGAACCATGAAATCCTTGAAACTTACAGCAGCTTCCCCATCGCGACGGCGGTGTCGCCCATGCGGTTGGAGAAACCCCATTCATTGTCGTACCAGGCCATCACCCGCACCAGCGTGCCGTTCTGCACCTTGGTCTGGTCCATGTGGAAAGTGGCCGAGTGCGGATCATGATTGAAGTCGATCGAGACGTTGGGCGCTGTGGTGTAGCCCAGGATGCCCTTGAGCTGCTGCTCGGAGGCACGCTTCATCGTCTCGTTGATTTCCTTGGGGTCGGTCGCACGCTTGGCGACGATCTTGAGATCGATCACCGAGACGTTCGGCGTCGGCACGCGGATCGAAACGCCGTCGAGCTTGCCCTTCAGTTCCGGCAGCACGAGGCCGATCGCTTTCGCCGCGCCCGTGGAGGTCGGGATCATCGACATCGCCGCCGCACGGCCGCGATAGAGGTCCTTGTGCATGGTGTCGAGCGTCGGCTGATCGCCGGTATAGGCGTGGATCGTGGTCATGAAACCGGTCTCGATGCCGACGGTGTCGTTCAACACCTTGGCGACGGGCGCGAGACAGTTGGTGGTGCACGAACCGTTGGAAACGACCAGGTGGTCCTTGGTCAGCGTGTCATGGTTGACGCCGTAGACGATGGTGGCATCGGCGTTGTCGGCGGGGGCCGAGACCAGCACGCGCTTGGCGCCGGCGGTCAGATGGGCGGAAGCCTTGTCCTTGGCGGTGAAGATGCCGGTGCATTCCAGCGCGATGTCGACGCCGAGTTCCTTCCACGGCAGCTTTGTCGGATCGCGCTCGGCCGACACCCTGATCTTGCCGTTGCCGACGCTGATCGAGTCGCCCTCGACGGTCACGGTGCCGGGGAAACGGCCGTGCACGGAATCGAAGCGCAGCAGGTGGGCATTGGTCTCGACCGGGCCGAGATCGTTAATGCCGACGACTTCGATATCCTTGCGGCCGGACTCCGCGATGGCCCGCAACACGTTGCGGCCGATGCGGCCAAATCCGTTAATCGCGACCCGGATTGCCATGCTCGATTCTCCTCTAATAGCTGCTGCGAGCCCCCGCGGACGTTCCACGGAGGTGCTTACGGCGGATCGCCCGGTTCGGCCGGACGAGAACGGTCAAGATGACGGTTTAGGTAGTCCTTTTTCGCAGCAAGCTCAACCGTCAGCCCAAGCGTTTCAGGGCAGCGTTAACCGCAGCCTCGGCAGTAATGCCGAAGTGCTTGTAAAGGTCCTTGGCGGGGGCGCTGGCGCCGAAACCGTGCATACCCACGAATTCACCATCCTGGCCGATCACGGCGTCCCAACCCCAGCGCACGGCAGCCTCGATCGCGATCTTGACTGGCGCGTTGCCGATAACGGCCTTTTGACGGTCTGCAGGTTGCGCCAGCAGCAGTTCCAGCGAGGGTACCGAGACCACCCGTGACGCGATGCCGCGTTCGGAGAGCTGCTTTTGGGCAGCCACCGCGATCTCGACCTCGGAGCCGGAGGCGAACAGGGACACCTTCGCGTCGCCCTGGGCTGCGACCAGTTCATAGGCGCCATGGCTGCAGGGATTGTCCGATGGCGCTGACGTCCGCAATTGCGGCAGGTTCTGGCGGGTCAAGGCCAGCACCGTCGGCCCATCGATGCGATTGAGCGCCAGTTCCCAGCACTCCGTGACCTCGACGGCGTCGCAGGGCCGGAACACCCGCATGTTGGGAATGGCCCGCAGCGCCGCCAGATGTTCGACCGGCTGATGCGTCGGTCCGTCTTCGCCGAGCCCGATCGAATCGTGGGTCATGACGTAGACCACGCCGGCGCCCATCAGCGCCGCCAGCCGCATCGCGGGGCGAGCATAGTCGGTGAACACCAGGAAGGTGGCGCCGTTCGGCGCAAATCCGCCATGCAGGAAGATGCCGTTCATTGCCGCCGCCATGCCGTGCTCGCGGATGCCGTAATGGATGAAGCGGCCCTTTGGTGTCTTGGCCGAAAACGAAGTGGCCGATTTCGCCTTGTTGTTGTTTGAGCCGGTGAGATCGGCCGAGCCGGCGAGGAATTCCATCGGCATCGCCGCTGCGATCGCCTCGATCGCGGATTCCGACGATTTGCGGGTAGCGATATTTTGCGGTGTCTCGAGCAGCGCCTTCTTGTGCGCGCGAAGTGCCTTCGCCAGCGTTGCCGGCCGCTCGTGCCGCAAGCGGCGTTCGAATTCGCTGCGCTTGCGCGGGCCGAGCTCCGCAAACTGTGCTTCCCATTCCTTGCGCGCAGATGCGCCGCGGCTGCCGGCTTCGCGCCAGGCTTTCAACACGTCATCCGGCACCGAGAACGGCTCGAGCGAAATGCCGAGTTTTTCCTTGGCGCCCTTGAGTTCGTCGGCGCCGAGCGCCTCGCCATGGGCCTTTGCGGTGCCGGCCCGCGTCGGCGCGCCATAGCCGATCGTGGTCTTGCAGGCGATCAGCGTCGGCTTGTTCGATTTCTGCGCGCGCGTGATCGCTGCCGCAATCGCCTTCTGGTCCTGGCCGTCGATCAGTTCGGCGGCCCAGCCGGCGGACTTGAATCGCTTCACCTGGTCGACGGAGTCGGCGAGCGAGGTTGGGCCGTCGATCGAAATGCCGTTGTCGTCGTAGAGGACGATCATCTTGCCGAGCTTCCAGTGTCCGGCCAGCGCAATCGCTTCCTGCGACACGCCCTCCATCAGATCGCCGTCGGAGACGAGCACATAGGTGTGATGGCCGACCACCTTTTTGCCGAACTCGGCGGCGAGCATCTTTTCCGCCGCCGCCATGCCGACCGCGGTGGCGATGCCCTGGCCGAGCGGCCCCGTCGTGGTCTCGATGCCCTTGGTGTGAAAATTCTCGGGGTGACCGGGCGTCAGCGATCCCAACTGGCGGAAATGCTTGAGTTGGTCGAGCGTCATGTCCTTGTTGCCGGTCAGATACAGCAGCGCATAGAGCAGCATCGAGCCGTGTCCGGCGGAGAGCACGAAGCGGTCGCGGTCCGGCCAGCTCGGCTCGGCCGCGTCGTATTTCAGGAACTGCGTGAACAGGACGGTCGCGATATCGGCGGCGCCCATCGGCAGGCCAGGATGGCCGGATTTCGCCTTTTCCACGGCATCCATGGCAAGGCCACGAATTGCATTGGCCATACGGGAATGATCGACCTGCGTCATGATGAAAATCCGCTTGAAATGAGGAGCTTGGTGGTGATCCGCCCGCCGGCGAATTGCAGCGATAATGTGCCCAGGTGGCAGGGAACGTCAGGGCTGGATAGCACCTCATTTCCCTGAGTCCAAGGCTCCCTGAGTTCAAAAGGCTCCCTGAGTTCAAGGCAAGGAAACGCACTTCCGGTGCGAAAAGTTGCCTAAATCACGATCCGGAAAACCATGCCCCGCACTTGATGCGGGGTGGATGCGGGTTTTCCGAAAAGCATGCCTCGGGCTCGATCCGTGGGACCACCCAAACAAGCCGATGGATCGGGAGGACGAGGCATCCCTATCTATCGGTGCATAGTTTTGCGCCGGCGTTGCGCTGGCCTCGCTTGCCACGTAAATTTCACGCTGTAACCGCTTGCCGAAACGCAGATTTCGAGGTGTCCACTGTCCGTATGAACGATCGCCCCACCAATGGGGCCGGCCATGCCGAGCCGGTCTACGCCGATATCGACGCCGCGACGCGGCGGCTGATGACGGCGCTTGACGCGCTCGAGGCCGCGGCCGAGCGGCGGCGCGATGCGGACCGCGACGAGAACGAACTGGCGAGCCGTATCCAGGCGCTGGGCGCGGATCGATCGCGGCTCGCCGACGAACTCGACGGCTCGCTGGTGAAGACGCGACGGCTGGAACGCACCAACCGCGAGATATCAGAAAAACTCGATGCCGCGATCGGCACCATCCGCGCAGTGCTCGATGCCGGAGACAATTCATGAACCATCATATCAACGTCACCATCAATGGCCGGCAATACCGGATGGCCTGCGAGGAAGGGCAGGAGGTGCGGCTGTTAAAGCTCGCCGAGAGTCTCGAATCGCGCGTTGAAGATTTGCGCGGCAAGTTCGGCGAGATCGGCGATGCGCGCCTCACCGTCATGGCCGCATTGACCGTGTGCGACGAACTGCTCGACGCCAACCAGCGCATGCGCGCGATGGAAGAAGAACTGGAGTCCCTGCGCGATGTTCGCGTTGCGGCCACGGATCGGTCGCGGACGACGCAGATCGCGGTCGCCAACGCGCTCAATTCCGCCGCCGACCGCATCGAAAAGACCACGCAAATCCTGAACCGCACCATCGGCGGCGGCGTCGCGATCGGTTGACGAGCGCGCCTTACCGCTGGCGCATCGGTCCCATCGTAGCTACATTGGCCGGGCGAAGCTGCGTTGCGCGTCAGGAGCCAATATCCCCGGGGCCTTATCGATCCTTTAGGGAACTGTCCCTGGCCGGGTCCGTGGACCCGGACATATGGTGCCCACCTACTTTCGTAGGGAACTCCGGGATCGAGTGCTTCAACGGCCTCTGCGGCTTCGCACTATTTTTGTTGCGTGCGGCGTTTGTCGTTTCCCGCGCGTCCGTCATACCCCGTCACCGGGTCTCGCCATCGGCTCGCCCGATGACAGGCTCCAGCGGGGTGTCCAGTACGCCGCGGCTTCGCAGTTTGATCACGAACGTCTCTTGAACACTGGATCACCCGTTTTCGCGGGTGATGACGGCAGAACAAGACATTGCATGACGGCGACTTTATCGAAAGCAGACCTCCGTGCCGCCGCGCTCGCAAAGCGCGATGCGTTGAGCGACGAGCAACGCGCCGCCGCGGCGCAGGGCCTTGCCAAACGCGGGCTGCCGGTTGCGATCACGCCCGGGATGGTCGTGTCCGCGTATTCACCGATCCGCAACGAGATCGACCCGGTGCCGTTGATGCGAAAGCTCGCCGAGCAGGGGGCGAAGCTGGCGCTGCCGGCCGTACTGGCGCGCGGCAAGTCGCTGGCGTTTCGTGCGTGGTCGCCCGACGACCGGCTGATGCTCGGACCGCTCGGCATCCCCGAGCCGTCGCCCGCGGCTGCTGAAATGATTCCCGATGTCATGCTGATCCCCCTGGCGGCATTCGACCGTCAGGGCCATCGCATCGGCTATGGCGCCGGCCATTACGACTACACGCTCGCCCATTTGCGCAAGGTGAAAGCCATCGCGGCTGTCGGCATCGCCTTCGCGGTGCAGGAAATAAAGGCCGTGCCGGCGTTGCCGCACGACGTGGCTCTGGATTATGTGCTAACGGAAAAGAAAATGTTCGATTTCCGGAGCTGAATTTTGCGTATCCTCTTCATCGGTGACGTCGTCGGCAAGACCGGCCGGACCGCCATCAACGAACACCTTCCCGGCATGGTCCGCGACTGGTCCCTCGATCTCGTTATCGTCAATGGTGAGAATTCCGCCGGCGGTTTCGGCATCACCGAAGCGATTTATCAGGAATTGCTCGATGCCGGTGCGGATGCGATCACGCTCGGCAATCACGCCTGGAACCAGAAGGAGGCGCTGGTTTTCATCGAGCGCGCGCCGCGCCTGATTCGCCCGCTCAACTTTCCGCGCCATACGCCGGGCCGCGGCGCCGCGCTGATCGACACCAAGAGCGGCAAGCGCGCGTTGGTCATCAACGCCATGGGCCGCGTCTTCATGGAGCCGTTGAACGATCCCTTCAATGCCGTCGCCAAGGAGCTCGAGGCCTGTCCGCTGCGCGAGGCGGCCGATGCCATCGTGCTCGATTTTCATGGTGAAGCGACCAGCGAAAAACAGGGCATGGGCTTCTTCTGCGACGGCCGTGTCAGCCTCGTGGTCGGTACCCACACGCATGTTCCGACCGCCGACCATCAGGTGCTGCCCGGCGGCACCGCCTATATGAGCGATGCCGGCATGACCGGCGACTATGATTCGATCATCGGCATGCAGAAGGAAGAGCCGCTGCATCGTTTCACGACCGGCATACCCTCCGGCCGCTTCGAGCCGGCGTCCGGCGTGGCGACGCTGTCCGGCGTCGCGGTCGAGACCGACGATGCGACCGGCCTGGCGCTGCGAATCGCTCCGGTTCGGGCCGGCGGCAGGCTGGAGCCGGCGGTGCCGGGTTTCTGGATGAGCTAGCCTGCGGCAAATCGCCATGCTTTAGCGCGCGAAGCGCGCTTGCCGGACGAGCCGATATTGCCCGCTGCCCGATACTCGCCCGGTGGCTCTATAGATCGACCTGATGCGCCGCGACAGCGTCCTCGTTCCATTCGAGACCAAGGCCGGGCACGTCGGGGATATGAAACAGGCCATCGCGAATTTCGTAAGGCTTCTGCAGAATGGGATCGGCCCAATCCTGCCACTCCAGCCAATGTGCGGTCTCCGTCACCCGCATCACATGGGCGCCGACTTCGGGATAAAGATGCGTCGACATCGGGATGCCCGCGACGCCGGCAACTGCCGCTGCCCGCAGCCAGCCGGTCACGCCGCCGATGCGCATGAAATCGGGCATCACCAGGTCGCACGCCTTGCGCTGTAGCGCGGTGTGGAGATCGCGCGGGCCATAGAAATTCTCGCCGATCTGGATCGGCGTTTTGATCTCCGCCGCAAGCTGCGCATAGCCGTCGAAATTGTCGTAGACGATCGGCTCCTCGATCCAGGTCAAACCCGCATCGTCGATCATATGGCAGCGTTGCAGCGCGTCGGCGAAATTCAGGCCCTGGTTGAAATCCGCCATCAGCTCCATGTCTTCGCCTACGGCAGTCCGGATCGCATCGATCGCGGTGAGGTCGTCGCGCGCGCGATCGCGGCCAAGCCGCAGCTTGAGGCCGGTGAAGCCGCCTTCGTCGCGCAGCGCGATCGCGTCCGCTGCCAGAACCTCCGGCGGCTGGAGCCATAATCCGTTGCTGTTATAGGCTTTCACCGGGCCGACCGAGCCGCCTAGCAGCACGCATAGCGGCATGTTGCTGGCCTTGGCCAGGGCGTCCCATGCGGCCATGTCGAGCCCGGAGACCGCGATCATGGATTGGCCGCCATAGCCGACGAAATGCAGCGATTTGCGCGCGAGATCGTAAAGCTCTGAAGGCGCGACGCGCCGTCCTTTCAGCATCTCGCCGAAATCGTACAGCGCCGGAATCAGATAGCGCATCGTCTTGATGGTGTAGGGCTCGAGATAGCTCCGGCCGACAATGCCCTCTTCGGTGAAGAGGTCGATCAGGATCAACGGCCAATCGGGGATCGTGGCTATTCTTGCGACGACCGGGCGTTTCAGCTTGAGCACGACCGCTCTCGCCCGGATCGATTTGAATGTCAGCGAGGCCAGTTGCATGGCGGGTGTCTCCGCGACCTGTATAGGGAACGGTCATTGCGTAGTCTCGCAAGCGGTGGAAAGACTGTAAATGTACTCACCGGTATACTTTTGAGATGGCGGTCCCATGCGCACACAGACGGAAGAGGTTCGCGGACGCATCGTGGAGGCGGCCTATGAGTCGTTCTGGCGCCAGGGATTTAGAAGGTCGAGCGTCGATTCGATCGCCGAACGCGCGGGGCTGACCAAGCGCACGGTCTATGCGTATTTTCGCAGCAAGGACGATCTGCTCGCCGTCGTGATGCAGCGCTACGAGGAACTGGCGGCAGAACGTCTCGAGCATATCGGCAAACGTCTGCCGGCCGATCGCGTCGGGCTGGTGGACTCGCTTTTCGTACAGTTGAGCGGCTGGGCAAGCACGACGCCGCGCTGGTCGGGATCGGGGTTCACCCGGCTGGTCGTCGAGCTCGCGGATTTGCCCGGTCATCCTGCGCGAGCGATCGCGCATCGCGCCAAGGCGAAGACGGAATCATGGATCGCCGAGCGGCTGGCAGGCGCGCGCGTTGCGAACGCGCAGGTCCGCGCGCGAGAGATCATGCTGCTGGTGGAAGGCTCGATGGCGCTGACGCTTATTCATGGTGGGCGCGATTATATGGACGCCGCTGCACAAGTTGCGAAACACCTCGTCAGGCAGAAATAGACGCAACGTTAGCCTGCGTAGTTCTATTGCGCAGTTTGTTTACGTAGTTCGGCCACGTCCTGCGCGGTGAGCTTCGATCCCTTGCTGCCGAAACGCGCGGTGACGTAGTTGGCCACGGCCGCGATCTCGTCGTCGGAATAGGCGTTGCCGAACGCGGGCATCGAGAGCGCGCCTGCCGGCGTGTGTCGTTTGGTGCCGGAAATCACGATCTGCGCGACGTTGGTTGCAGCGGGATCGTTCACGGCCCATCCGCCGGTCAGCGTGGCCGTCGGCGAGATCGCGCTCTCGCCGGTCCAGCCGTGGCAACTGACGCAGGCGCCCTGGAATACCATTTTGCCGCGCGCGTCGGCGGTCGGGCCTTCCTTGTGCGACGCGGGCGCGGGCGGCGCCAATGTTGCCGGCAGATCAGATGAAGTGGTTGGCGGCACGCTGCGCAGATAGGCGACAATCGCGCTGACATCTTCGGGCGCCAACTGGCTAAGGCTGTTGTCGACGGCTTCGCCCATCGGTCCTGACGCCGTTCCGTGGCCGGCGGCGTGCCCGGTCGAGAGGTAGGAGATGAGGTCGTCGTCACGCCAGCCGCCGACGCCCGTAGCCTTGTCGGAAGAGATGTTGAAGGCGCGCCAGCCCGCGGTGATCGCGCCGCCGAATTTCTTGCGGTTGTCGAGCGCGAACGCCAGATTCCGCGGCGTATGGCACTCGCCGCAATGCGCGAGGGCTTCGGCGAGATAGGCGCCGCGATTCCATTCCGGGCTCTTCGAGGTATCCGGCTCGTATCGGACATCCCGATTGAACAGCGCCGACCAGAACATCATCGCCCAGCGCTGGTTGAACGGAAATGCCAGTGTGTTGGCGGGGGCTGACGCGCGCACCGGCGGCAGTGAGAACAGATAGGCCTTGATCGCCAGCGCATCGTCATCGCTGATGTAGGTGTAGGACGTATACGGCATCGCCGGATAAAGCCTGGCGCCATCGTGGCGAATGCCGCGCTGAACCGCGTTCAGGAAATCCTTATCGCTGTAATTGCCGATGCCGGTCTCCTTGTCCGGCGTGATGTTGGTCGAGTAAAGCGTACCGAACGGCAGCTTGAAACCGAGGCCGCCGGCATATTCCTTGCCGCCCTGCGTGGTGTGACAGACCATGCAGTCCGCCGCCGTCGCCAGATATTTGCCGCGTTCGATCGGGCTCGCCTGCGCGAGCGCCTTGGGTACGCCGGTCGGATTGGCATCGCGGTATTCCGACAGCGCCACCCTTGGGCCGCCGGCAAAGGCCATCGGATCGGGGCCGCGGATGATCCAGACCGCGATCAATCCCGCGACGATGAAGATGGCGATAACGCTCAGCAGAATACGACGCGCGCCGGGGCTCATGCTTTTTTCCCCGCGATCAGGGCACGATCGATCGGCATTCGGCGCAGCACGACGCCGGTCGCGGCGAGAATCGCGTTACGCAGCGCCGGCGGCCCACCGATCACGCCGTTCTCGCCGATGCCGCCCGGTGCTTCGCCGCTCTTGATGAGATGAATATCGATCTTCGGCACCTGATCGATGCGCAGCATGCGATAGTCGTGGAAATTGGACTGCTGTACCCGTCCCTTTTCGATGGTGATCTCGCCATAAAGCGCGGCGGTGAGGCCGAAGATCAGGCCGCCCTGAAGTTGCGCCACGATGGTGTCGGGATTGACCGCGATGCCGGTATCGACCACTTGCGTTACCCGGCGCAATTGCACGTCGCCCTGTTCGTCGACTTCCGCTTCGACGACGGTCGCAATCGAGGTGTCGAAGGTCGGCTGAATGCTGACACCGCGTCCGACCCGCGCCGGCAGCTTTTCGCCCCAGTTGGATTTTTCGGCCGCCAGTTTCAGCGCCGCCAGCATGCGCGGCTTCGTTCCGAGCATCGAGCTGCGGAATGCGATCGGGTCCTTGCCGGCCTTGCGCGCCATCTCGTCCATGAAGCATTCGATCGCGAACACGTTGTTGTTGGGGCCGACGCCGCGCCAGAAGCCGGTCGGCACCGCGGGCGGCTCGGCCCGCACATATTCGACATGGAAGTTGGGAATGTCATAGGGCGTGTCGACGGCGCTATCGACCGCGTCGATATCGACGCCGTTTTGGAAGGCGGGCGGAAACCAGCGCGCGATCACCCCCGAGCCGGAGACCTTGTATTTGAAGCCGACGATCTTGCCGTCCGACAGCGTCGCGGCGATCGTGTCGCGATACACCGGGCGGTAGATGTCGTGCTGGATGTCTTCCTCGCGGCTCCACACCACCTTCACCGGTCCGTCCACCTGCTTGGCGATGCGGACCGCCGCCACCACCATGTCGGGCTCGAGCCGGCGGCCGAAGCCGCCGCCAAGCAGATGCTGGTGCACGGTTACTTTCTCGACCGGGAGGCCTGCGGCTTTCGCGGCTTCGGACTGCACCCGCGTCATGACCTGGGTGCCGACCCAGATTTCGCAGGAGTCGGGCTTGAGGTGAACCGTGGCGTTCAGCGGCTCCATCGGCGCATGCGCCAGAAAGGGCATCTCGTAGGACGCTTCGAGTTTGTCGCCCGTCGCCAGTCCCTTGGCGATGTCGCCGACGGATTTTGCGACCGCGCCGTCCTTTTGGCTCGCAGCACGCAAATCGTCCCAGATGTCTTTCAGACTGAGCTTGGCGAACTGGCCCTCGTTCCAGTCGATTTTGAGCGCCTCGAGGCCCTTCTTGGCCGCCCACATGTGATCGCCGACGACCGCGACCAGATCGTCGAGCACGACGATCTTCTGCACGCCGGGAATCTTTTTGGCGGCACTGTCGTCGACCTTGCCGACCTTGCCGCCGAATACCGGACATTGCGCCAGCGTCGCGAATTTCATCCCGGGAAGCATCGCGTCGATGCCGTAGACGACCTTGCCGTTGACCTTGTCCGGCGTGTCCAGCCGCTTCAGCGGCTTGCCGATCAAAGTGAAGTCCTTGGGGTCCTTGAGCGGAACGTCCTTGGGCGGCGTCTGCTTGCCCGCGTCCTCGGCGAGCGCGCCATAGGAAAGCTTGCGGCCGCTGCCGGCATGAGTCACTTCGCCGTTCGCCGCGGTACAGCTCACCGCCTCGACCTGCCACTGTGCCGCAGCGGCCTGGACCAGCATCGCGCGTGCGCTGGCGCCGGCGCTGCGCAGTGGCTTCCACCACGCCCGGATCGAGTTGGAATTGCCGGTGACTTGAATGCCGAAGAGGGGATTGCCATACAATTTGTCGTTCGGCGGCGCGTGCAGCACTGCGACTTTTGAGAAATCGGCGTCGAGCTCCTCGGCGAGGATCATCGCAATCGAGGTGTAGGTGCCTTGCCCCATCTCGACCTGCGGCATGATCAGCGTGGTCTTGCCGGCCGGATCGATACGAATGAAGGCGTTCGGTGCGAATTTGCCGTCGGTGACGTCAGGCGGCTGCTCAGGTTCGTTGACCGCGCGGGCCGGAAGATGAAAGGCGAGCACGAAGCCGGTCGCCAATCCGCCGGTCAGCAAAGTGCGGCGCGAGACGGTATCGGACATTTTCGCTGGCGATGTCATGGTGCGCTCCTATGACTGGCGTCCGGACGCGGCCTGCTTGATGGCCGCGCGGATACGCACATAGGTGCCGCAGCGACAGATATTTCCGGCCATCGCGGCGTCGATGTCGGAATCATCAGGATTGGGTGTCGAAGCGAGCAGGGCGGCGGCCGACATGATTTGGCCGGACTGGCAATAGCCGCACTGGATCACTTCGAGATCGAGCCAGGCTTTCTGCACTTTGGCGCCTGCAGCCGATGCGCCGACGCCTTCGATGGTGGTCACCGCGCGATCGCGGACCGCGCTGACCGGCAGCACACAGGAACGCACCGGCTTGCCGTCGATATGCACGGTGCAGGCGCCGCACTGTGCAATGCCGCAGCCGAATTTCGTTCCGGTCAAGCCCAGGATATCGCGGAGCACCCAAAGCAGCGGCATGTCCGCAGGCGCGTCGAAGGATTTCTGCTCGCCATTGATCGTGAGCGTCGTTGCCATCGGCAGCTCCCATCTCAACGCCGCGGGCAGCGGACGTCGTAGCGAAGTCATGGGCGAATAATATCGCGCTGCGATGACTTGGGAAGCGACTCTCGTTCCTGCAAGGCAGGCTTGCGTTGGTGCGCGTCAACGCGGCAGTACTGCTGCCGCATTTTTGTGCGTCGCCTCAGATCGAGTTTTTCAGGACTGGCGGAAACCCATGCGGAAGGCGCCCCAATGGCGGCCGCGCACATAGATGGGCGAGGAGAGGTCCTTCAAGAGAACAAAATTACCGCCGCCCATGTCGCGGCGGTAGGTCTGCAGCAGAAACGGTTTGGTATTCGCCGCGACCTTCTTGACGGCGCGATCGTTGAACAGCCGCCGGTTGCGGCAGTTCGCGTTATTCCACACGGGATCAGGCCCCTGCGGGTGGCGATAGTTCGGATTATGGGTCGGAAGATAGCCACCCTTGGCCCAGGCAACGCAAAACACGATCCGGGGATCGGATTTTTGAATCGGATCCTGGATATCAGGCAGGATGCGGTCGGTGAAAGTGACGTAGTCCGTCAGATATTGCTTCGGATTGGTGCCGGATATTTCGCGGTATTTCTCGTCCATCAACTGATCGATGCTGATTTCGCCGCGCGCGACCGCGCTCTCGAAGGCATCGGAGATTTGTTTTGCGGTGTCGATCACGACGCGGATCAGCGGCGCATCTGATGTCTCCACGCCGCTATCGGCAATCAGAGCAATCAGTCCCTCGGAGAGTTCGAGCAGCTTGGCGACGCGATTATCGGCGCTCTTCAGATCGGACGACGACAGATCGACGCCTTTGGCGAGATGTCCGAGTTCGTCGATCACCCGATCGCAATGCGCGAGATTGGAAGTCGCAGCCTTTGCGACACCATCGATCTCGCGGCCGACCGCCGAGATGCCGTCCTGTACGCGGGCGATGATGCCCTGGATTTGCGCGGCACCTTCGCCGGCGTTCTTGGCGCGCAGCGAAGCGTCGCCGCTCTCGCCGATCAGGCTGTTGACCTGGCCATCGAGCCCCTTGACGGTGTCGCCGATCAGTTGCGTTGCCTGGCGTGTCGCCTCGGCGAGATTCTTCACCTCGCTGGCGACGACCGCAAAGCCTCGCCCGGCAGCGCCTGCGCGCGCAGCCTCGATAGTTGCGTTCAGGGCCAGCAGATTGGTTTGCCGCGCGATCGCTTCGATCGATCCGGAGACCTTTGCGACATCGGCCAGCGCCGACCCGACGGAGCCCAGGCGATGCTCGATGCGGCCGACGGCTTCGATCAGCTTGGCGATATGCTGGACCGCGGTTTCGACCGCGGAGCGCGACTGCGTGATTTCGCCGACGGCTGCGGTTGTCGCTGTTTGAACCGCCTGCGAGGCGCTGGCGATGCCGTGATTGGCGGAGACCATGGTCTCGGCGGTTTTCTGCAGGTCGCCGAACCGGTCGGATTGACCGGAGACGCGGCCCGCGACTTCCTGCAGATTACCGGCAACGTCGGCTAGCTCGACGCCGAGGCCGCCGATGCGATTGGCGAGTTGATCGACCAGACGGTCGCTGACCGACGGCACAGCCGTCGCACGCTTCGCTTCAGCGGTCATAATTTGTATGCCGTACGAAAGCCGCCCCAGTGGCGGCCGTTGACGCGGATGGGCACGTCGATCTCGCGCATCATGACGGTTTTGCCGTTGCCCATGTCGCGGGCATAGCTCTGGATCAGATAGGCGCGCTCGTTGCGGCCGGCGGCGAGACCGGCGGCATCGTTGAAGATGCGGCGGTTGCGGCTGTTGGCGGTGTTCCAGGCGACGTCGCCGGAGCGCTGCGGATGCGAGTAGACCTTGTTGTGAACCGGCAGGTAGCCATTGCGATCGATCATCGCAGCGAACACCATGCGCGGATCCTTGGCGAGGAACGCTTCCTGGAACGGCGGCAGCGCGCGATCGGCCCAGTCGAGAATTTTCGTGCGGTGCTGAAGCGGATTGGAGCCGGATATTTCGACGTAGTTAGTGTCGAACATGTCGTCGATGGAAATGGCGCCGCTGGCGACACCGTTCTCGAAAATTTTGGTCAATGCGGCGCCGGCTTCCATGGCGCGGGTGACGAACTCGGTATTCTCATCGCGGATCGACCACAATTTGTCGTCGATCTTTTCGATCAACGCAGCGTCCGGCCGCTCGAACAGCGCCAGCGCGCCCGCCTTGGAACGTTGGCTGACGCGAAGCTTGCAGGCGCCGATGTCCTGCAGCGTGGCCTCGAAACTTTCGGTTTGCGGCAGCCTTTCGGCATCCGCGCCGCTGATCAGGATTCCTTCGAGGGAAATCTCGTAGACCGGCGCGGCGATCGGGCCGCGCGGCGTCTGGATTTCTATCTTGAGATGGCAGGGCAGCTTTTCGCCCTTGCGGCGGGCCTCGCGTTCACCTTCTTTTTCGCCCTGGCGCAGCAGCACGGCGCAACGCGATTTGAGCTTTCGCGCGAAATTGGTGACGGCCTCGCCTGCCTTGGCGACGTCTTCGCCATGCGCTGCGGCTTCTTTCGCGGCGCTGTCGATCTCGGTTGCGCTGTCGCCGACCGAGACGATGAAGCGGGAAGCGGATGCCGCATTGTCCGACATTTCGCCGGTGGTCGCGCTTTGTTCGGCCACGGCGCCGTTGACGTTCTCGAATACCGGGCGGATCGCTTCGATCGACTGCGAGATGCGGTGCACGGCGTCGACCGAGCCCGCGGCGTCGCGCTGCAGGGCCTCGATCTTTTTCGTGATCTCCTTGGTGGCGTTCTGGGTTTGCACCGCGAGCGCCTTGACCTCGGTGGCAACCACCGCGAAACCGCGCCCGGCTTCGCCCGCGCGTGCCGCCTCGATGGTGGAGTTGAGCGCCAGCAGCGTGGTTTGGCTTGCAATCTGCGCGATCAGATTGACGACGTTGCCGATCGCGGCCGAGGATTCCCGCAGGCGATCGACGATGGCGCTGGCTTCGCGGGCAGCAGCGCTGGCCTGGTCGGCGAGCTTGCCGGCGTCGCGCACCTGGGAGCCGATGCCCTGCGCCGAATGGGTGAACTTGTCAGCAGCTTGAGAGAAGGTCGCCGCCGTGGTCTGCGCGGCGCTGGCGCGATCCGTCAGGGCATCGGTTCGCTGGCGGATGGTGGAAAGCGTTGCGGCGGTCGCCCCCGCGCCACCGGCAACCGACTGGGCTGCACGCTCGAGCTGGCGGGTCATCGCGCCTAGTTCGAGCTCCAGCAGCTCAAGGATTTCCTTCGCAGAATCCCTGGCAGAATCCTGGCCGAATTGCTTGCGGTGGTGACAACGACTGCTGAGATGGCGGGAACCGTCGGTTCCACGGCAGGCGCGGCGGATTCTGGCACTCGCTTTCGAAACAAACCGAACGCCATGGGGACTCATAAGAGTTGCTAATGGGCGAGACATCCTCGCATCCGGGCATGAAGTCATGGTTAACAACTGCCTGATATTCCGGCAGGCGGGAGTATCGACATACCCGAAACGGCTGCAAATCTTTGATTTTGACGTTTTGCCGGCCTATAAGGCCGCGCTTCATCCAACATCCCCTTCGACGAATCCAAGAGACCCCGCATGGCCGGCCATTCCCAATTCAAGAACATCATGCACCGCAAGGGCCGGCAGGATGCCCAGAAGTCAAAGCTGTTCGGCAAGCTGGCGCGGGAAATCACGGTGGCGGCCAAAATGGGCCAGCCCGATCCGGCGATGAACGCCCGGCTGCGTGCTGCGATCATCTCAGCCCGCCAGGAAAACATGTCGAAGGATTCGATCGAGCGCGCCGTGAAGAAGGCAATCGGCGGCGAGGGCGAGAATTACGACGAGATCCGCTACGAGGGTTATGGCCCGGGCGGCGTCGCCGTGATCGTCGAGGCGCTGACCGACAACCGCAACCGCGCCGCCTCCGACATCCGCTCCTATTTCACCAAATCCGGCGGCAATCTCGGCGAAACCGGTTCGGTATCCTTCATGTTCGATCACACCGGCATCATCGAATACGACGCCAAGGTCGCTTCCGACGATGCGGTGCTGGATGCCGCGATCGAGGCCGGCGCCGACGACGTGGTGTCGAGCCAGAGCGGCCATGAAATCTACGCCTCGCAGGAAACGTTTCGCGAAGTGGCCAAAGCGCTGGAAGCGAAATTCGGCGAAGCCCGCAAGGCGGCGCTGACCTGGAAGCCGCACAATACCGTGCCTGTGGACGACGAGACCGGCGAGAAGCTGTTGAAGCTGATCGACCTCCTGAACGAGCATGACGACGTGCAGAACGTCTACGCCAATTTCGAGGTATCGGACGCGCTGGTCGCCAAGATGGGCGGGTAATCCGACGTTCCGCGAAGGCAGCTTTGGCGGGGATGGCGTTCTCTTTATGTTTCGTTCACGCTGCTCTGGCGTTATCACTACGCCATGACTTCCCCATCGATTTGCCCACCAATACGCCAACCCGTCCGGATCATCGGCATCGACCCCGGCCTGCGCCGTACCGGCTGGGGCGTGATCGAGACCGAGGGCAACCGGCTGGTCTTCATCGGCTGCGGCTCGGTGGAGCCGCCGGACAATTTGCCGCTGGCAAGCCGGCTGCTGGCCATTCATGAAGGGCTTGCCGCCGTGCTTGGCGATTTCAGACCGGCAGAGGCCGCGGTCGAACAGACTTTTGTCAACAAGGACGGCGTTGCGACGCTAAAGCTCGGCCAGGCGCGCGGCGTCGCCATGCTGGCGCCGGCGATGTTCGGTATAGCGGTCGCGGAATACGCACCCAATCAGGTCAAGAAAACCGTGGTCGGCGCCGGCCATGCCGACAAGAACCAGATATCCGTGATGCTGAAAATCCTGCTGCCGAAAGCCGAGCCGAAATCCGCCGATGCCGCCGACGCGCTGGCGATCGCGATCACGCATGCGCATCACCGCCAGAGCGCCTCGCTGCGGCTGAAAGTGGCCGGCCTATGATCGGCAAATTGAAAGGCCTGATCGATAGCTATGGCGAGGATTACGTAATCCTCGACGTCGGCGGCGTCGGCTATCAGGTGCATTGCTCGTCGCGCACCTTGCAGGCGCTGCCCGCGCCCGGCGAGGCCGCGGTACTGTCGATCGAGACCTACGTGCGCGAGGACCAGATCAAACTGTTCGGCTTCCGCAGCGACATCGAACGCGAATGGTTTCGCCTGCTGCAGACGGTGCAGGGCGTCGGTGCCAAGGTCGCGCTCGCGGTACTGTCCACGCTGCCGCCGGCCGAGCTTGCGAATGCGATCGCGCTCCGCGACAAGGCGGCGGTGACACGCACGCCGGGCGTCGGGCCCAAGGTCGCCGAGCGCATCGTCACCGAATTGAAGGACAAGGCGCCAGCCTTTGCCAATATCGATCCGGCGCTGGTGCATCTCTCCGGCGCCATCGACAATGACCGCGCGCCGCGTCCGGTCACCGACGCGATCTCCGCGCTGGTCAATCTCGGCTACGGGCAGCCGCAGGCGGCAGCCGCCATCGCATCGGCCTCGCGCAGCGCCGGTGAGAACGCCGAGACCGCGCAACTGATCCGGCTGGGCCTGAAGGAACTGGCGAAGTGAACCCGCCCTCCCGCATCGTCACCCCCGAGCGCCGTTCCGACGATGTCGGCGACACTGCGCTGCGTCCGCAATTGTTGTCCGAATTCGTTGGCCAGGCGCAGGCGCGAAAGAATCTTTCGATCTTCATCGAGGCCGCGCGCAAGCGTAACGAGGCGCTGGACCATGTGCTGTTCGTCGGCCCTCCCGGTCTCGGCAAGACCACGCTGGCGCAGATCGTGGCGCGCGAACTCGGTGTCGGTTTTCGCGCGACTTCGGGCCCGGTCATTGCAAAAGCCGGCGATCTCGCGGCGCTCTTGACCAATCTCGAAGAGCGTGACGTCCTGTTCATCGATGAAATCCATCGGCTCAGTCCGGCGGTGGAGGAAGTGCTCTATCCCGCGATGGAGGACTTCCAGCTCGATCTCATCATCGGCGAGGGACCGGCGGCGCGTTCGGTCAAGATCGAACTGGCGAAATTCACGCTGGTCGGCGCGACGACGCGCGCGGGGTTGTTGACCAATCCGCTGCGCGATCGTTTCGGGATTCCGGTGCGGTTGAATTTCTACACCGAGGAAGAGCTGGAGAGGATCGTCACCCGCGGCGCCCGCGTGCTCAATATCGGCATGACCGCGGATGGCGCCAATGAGATCGCGCGCCGCGCCCGCGGCACGCCGCGCATCGCCGGCCGCCTGTTGCGGCGTGTGCGGGATTTTGCGTCGGCTGCGGACGCTAGTTCAATCGACCGCGCCATCGCCGACCACGCGCTGAGCGCGCTGGAAGTCGACGCCGCCGGCCTCGATGCGATGGACCGGCGTTATCTCACCACCATCGCGATGAACTACGGCGGTGGACCCGTGGGCGTCGAAACCATGGCGGCGGCGTTGTCCGAACCGCGCGACGCAATCGAGGACATCATCGAGCCGTTTTTGATCCAGTGCGGCTATCTGCAGCGCACGCCGCGCGGGCGGCTGTTGACCTCGCATGCGTTCAGGCATCTCGGCCTCGCCGAGCCCGCGCGCGACCCGGCGCAGTTCGGATTGTTCGGTAATGGCGACAACGACGACTGACGGTTTCGAACCGGATCATCGTAACCGCGCACTAACCACGGATACCTAATACTAACGTCGCCTGCTGACGATCTGCACAAACGCACCCCAATTCCGCTCCAATCGGCTATGATGTTTGCAATGCATCACGGTTGGCCCACATGATTTCGCGCCGTCATTTCTTCAAATCGCTTGGTGGATTGGGCGCGCTTGGCGTTTCGACCACGGCTTACGGGTTCAGCGAACCCGTCCTGCAGCTTGGTGTCACGCGGTATAATGTTTCACCGCCGCGATGGCCCTCCGGGCTGCAGCTCAAGATCGCGGCAATCGCCGACCTTCATGCCTGCGATCCCTGGATGTCGCTCGACCGCATTCATACCATCGTTGAGCGCACCAATGCGCTCAAGCCCGACATCATCGTCATGCTCGGCGATTACGTTGCCGGTCATCGCCACGTAACGCGATTCATTCCCGCCAGCGAATGGGCGCCGGTGCTTGCCGGATTGAAGGCGCCGCTCGGCGTGCACGCCATTCTCGGCAATCACGATTGGTGGGAAGACAAGACCGTGCAGCGGGACGGCGAGGGCCCGACCAATTCCCGCCGTGCGCTGGAAGCCGCCGGCATTCCGGTTTACGAGAACGACGTCAAGCGCCTGACCAAGGACGGTCATCCGTTCTGGCTCGCCGGTCTCGGCGATCAACTGGCTTATATTCCGGCGCGCCGCTTCAGGCCGGTAAAACGCATCGGCGTCGACGATCTCGGCGCGACGCTGAGGAAGGTCACCGACGACGCGCCGCTTATTCTGTTGGCGCACGAACCTGATGTTGCCAGGCGCGTGCCGTCGCGCGTCGCGCTGCAACTGTCGGGTCATACCCATGGTGGCCAGGTGCGCATGCTCGGCTGGTCGCCGATCTCGCCGTCTGGACAGCAACTCGTCTATGGCCACATCCGCATGAATTGCGACGTCATCGTCTCCGGCGGTCTCGGCTGCAGCATCATGCCGTTCCGCATCGGCGTCCCCCCGGAAATCGTGCTGGTGACGGTAGGTGGGGCAGGGCCGGTAGTGGCGTAGCTTGCGGCTGCGCTTGCGCGTCAACCGGATTTTGCGCAAAACGATTGCTTTCGAGGCGATCGAGGGCCGCAAGTGACATTACCCAATCTCGACGGCGAAATCCGCGACGGCCGCCACCACATGCAAGTCCGTGTCTACTACGAGGACACCGATTTTTCCGGCATCGTCTATCATGCCAATTACCTGCGCTTCATGGAGCGCGGGCGCACCAATCATCTGCGGCTGATGGGCGCCGAGCAGCATGCGCTGTTTGCCGAGGCGCAAGTGGAGACGCCGGGGTTTGCTTTCGTGGTCCGCTCGATGCAGATCGACTTCCTGCGGCCGGCGCGAATGGACGATTTGCTCGACGTGGTGACATGGCCGGTCGCGGTGAAAGGCGCCTCGATCACGCTGGCGCAGGAGGTGCGGCGGGCTGCGGAGGTGCTGGTCAGGGCCGAGGTGCGCGTCGCCTTCATCTGCGAGGGCCGGGCGCAGCCGATCCCGAAATCGCTGCGGCTGTTGATGAAGGCCGATTTGATCTAGCTATCGGGCGATGGCAAACTCGCCATCGACTCCGCGCCACGTGACGATAGACTTGCGGCTTCACAAATTCGGAGGCTCCCATGTCGCGTCCGCCGCTTCCGCCCTTCACCCGAGAGACCGCCGCCCAAAAGGCGCGCATGGCCGAAGACGCCTGGAATTCGCGCGATCCCGTGCGCGTGTCGCTGGCCTATACCGAGGACAGCCGTTGGCGTAACCGCTCGGAAGTCTTTGAAGGCCGCCCCGCCATCGTCGCCTTTCTCACCCGCAAATGGGCTAAGGAGCACGAGTATCGCCTGATCAAGGATCTCTGGGCGTTCGACAACAATCGCATCGCCGTGCGCTTTCAATATGAATGGCATGACGATGCCGGCCAATGGCATCGCTCCTACGGCAACGAGCAGTGGGAGTTCGACGAGCACGGCCTGATGCGCCGACGCGAAGCCAGCATCAACGATATCGCGATTGCCGAAAAGGACCGCCGCTTTCACTGGCCAGCGCCGGGCCCGCGGCCGGCGGAGGTGCCGGGATTGGGTGAGAGCCCGTTTTAACCCCACGTCGTCCCCGCTTTCGCGGGGACGACGGAGAGAGGGAGTGCCTTACGCCGCTGCCTTATGCCGCGCGAGTTCGGCCTTATACAGTTCGAACTCTTCACTGATTGCCTTGGCAATGCTGGGACGGGCGCGCAGTCGCTCATAGTAGGCTTTCACCGTTGGCCATTTCGCCAGTTCGATGGGCGGCGTCGCCATCGTCCAGTTGATGACGGTGACAAGGTAGGCATCCGCGACGCTGAAATGATCGAGCAGGAATTCGCGGCCCTTCAGGTAATTCTCAAGGTAATCCAGCCGCGAAAGGCCTTTGCCGAGGACGTAGGTCTTCACTTCCGCTGGCGCCTTCTTGTCGAGCACCGGCACGAACAGGCCTTTGTGCAGTTCAGTGCCGATGAAGCAGAGCCATTGATGCAACCGGCTGCGCTCGATACCGGGTCCGGTTGCGATGCCGGCCTGCGGGAAGCGATCGGCGACATATTGCAGGATCGCCGCGTTCTCGGTCAGCACCAATCCTTCATCGGTGCGCAATGTCGGCACCAGCCCGAGCGGGTTTACCTCACGAAAATCCGAGCCGTCCTTTTGCACCACCTTGGTCTTGGGATCGACTTCGAGATAGTTGGCCTCGATGCCGGCTTCGTACAGCGCGATCCTGGTCGCCATCGAGCAGGCGAGCGGCGAAAAATACAAGTCCATGAGTGCCTCCTTGGCGGTTGATCAACCGCGCCAACCCAAAAAATGGCGGATTGATTTTTATACTGTCTCGCATAATATAGGGCGGGTCAAGGAATTATTTGCGAAATGGTACAAAAAAGTAGAAAGCCGCCTGCGGTGAGGATCGACGCACCCGTGCCGCCAAAGCGTCGCGGGCGGCCGCGCGCCTATCAGCCGGAAGTCGCGCTCGGCAAGGCACTCGATCTGTTTCGTCGGGATGGATTTGCGGCGACGTCGCTGGACGATCTCTCTGCCGCCACCGGTATGAACCGGCCGAGCCTTTATGGTGCGTTCGGCGACAAGCGCGAACTCTATATCAAGAGCTATCAGCGCTATCGCGAGGACGCGCGCGCAGCGATGCAGGATATTTTCCGCGAGCAACTGCCGATCCGCAAAAGGCTCGAGCGCATCTACAGGGTCGCGCTCGACATTTATCTATCAGGCGAATCCGGCCCGCGCGGTTGCTTCACGGTGATGACGGCGGCGTCCGAAGCGGTGTCCGATCCCGACATCCGCGCCATGGTGCTGGAAGGTTTTGTCGAACTCGACAAGGCTTTTGCCGCTTGCTTCCGGCTGGCGAAAGAGCAGGGCGAGCTACCCGAGAGCGCCGATCCAGTCGTGCTGGCGCAGCTCGCGTCCGCCACCATTCACACCATCGCCATCCGTGCCCGCGCGCAAGTGCCGCGCAAGGAATTGGAGGTGATCGTGAAAGGCGCGATCGATGTGATGGTCGGGGCGAAGCGCTGAACCATCACCAGTCGTCCCGGCGAAGGCGGGGACGACGCGAACAAACTAATACCCCCTTCTGCGATCCACGACATTCTCCAGTTCTCCACCAGCCTCAAATCGTTCGATCTGGCGTGCGACGTATTTTGAAATCTCGTCGGGATCGGTGTCGGCGGCGTTGTGCGGGGTTAGCACCACCTTGGGATGGGTCCAGAACGGGCTTTCAATCGGCAGCGGCTCGGTGGCGTAGACGTCGAGCGATGCGCCGCCCAGCGTGCCGTCATCCAGGCACTTCAATATGTCGGCTTCGTTCTGCAGGCGGCCACGGCCGGCATTGATCAGGACCGGTGCGCCGAGCGGGCTGTTACGATTGAGTTTGGCGAACAGGCCGCGATTGAGAATGTGCTGCGTGTCCGCCGTCAGCGGCAGCAGGCAGACCAAAATATCGGTCTGCCGCAAGAACGGTTCGAGCTGTGGTTCGCCGTGAAAGCAATGGATGCCGCCGATCTGCTTCGGGCTCCGGCTCCAGCCCGAAACGCGAAAGCCAATTCGCTTGAGCACTTCGGCGGCATGGCCGCCAAGCGTGCCGAGCCCCATGATCCCGACCGAGATCGCTCCGGCCGCCCATTGCGACTTCGGTGCCCAGCGCTTCTCGCGCTGGCTTTCCCGCAAATAGAGCTCCTGCCGGTGGTGCATCAGCACATGCAGCACGACATATTCGGTCATGCGTTCGGTGAGGTCGGACACCGCCACGCGCACCAGCGGCACATCGGGCAGCGAGCCGTCGGCCATCAGCGCATCGACACCGGCGCCGAGATTGAAGATGACGCGCAGATTTGGGAATCCGGCGAGCTCGCCCGGATGCGGCTTCCACACCGCGGCATAATGGACCTCGGCCGGATCGAACGTCGCGTCCGGTAACAGCAAGACCCGCCGGTTGGGGCAGACGTCGTCGAACCGGTTCTTCCATCGCTGCGGCGACCAGTTTTCGGTCCCGCCATGCACCAAAAGAGCGAGTGCGCCCAGGTTCATTGCCATTTCCTTACACTTCGCCCTCAGGGTGACCTGGGTCACATACGGATTGAACCGTTTCTTTAGTCTGCTTTCATCGAACAAGGGAGACTTCAGATGCGCAAATTGATCCTGATTTCCGCCTTCCTCCTGGTTTCCGTCTCAGCTCAGGCAGGTGAGAGCCGAAGCCTGGCTGCCAATGACGAGCCGGCAGCCGCCACAACGACCCGGCCGGCGGAAGTCCAGCCAGAAGCCACAAAGGCCGACGTCAAGGCGGAGGCCAACCCTGAAGCTTCAAAGCCTGAAGCTTCAAAGCCGGAAACTTCCAAGCCGGAGACTTCAAAGACTCACGCGTCGAGGCCGGCCAAGAAGGTCCGTGTGAGGGGCTATGAGGGCGACGAAGCCAAGGCGCGCCGAATTGCCGCCCGTTACGGCGTCTATTGGTAATTCGTGGCATCGCTGGTTCCCCGAAGGCGGAGCGGAAGATTCTGAAATTTCTTACCTTCGCCTGTCGGGTCCGGGCATAATCGTTCGTCTTGAAAAGAGAACGGAGATGCCTGTCGCATGCTGTACGCCATCCTTTGCTATCACGACGAAGACGCGGTGGGTTCCTGGTCCAAGGAACAGGACGCGGCGGTCATGAAGAAATTGTCCGTCGTGCAGGACAAGTTGACCAAACAGGGACGGCTTGGCCCGGTCGCACGGCTGTTGCCGACCACCGCGGCGACCACGCTACGCAAGGACGATCCGCCTGTCGTGCTTGACGGGCCCTTTGCCGAAACCAAAGAGCAATTGCTCGGCTTCTATGTCGTCGACTGCAAGAATCTCGACGAGGCTCTCGACGTCGCGCGCGATCTCGGCGCAGCCAATCCCGGCGGCGCCTATGAGATCCGCCCGGTCGGCCTGTTCACGCCGGGGAGTGTGCCGGCGTGACCGATACCGCCTGGATCGATGCTGCGCTGACCTCGGCGCGGCCCCAGGCGGTCGGCGCGCTGCTGCGTTATTTCCGCAATCTGGATACCGCCGAGGAAGCCTTTCAGAACGCCTGCCTGCGCGCGTTGAAGAGCTGGCCGCAAAACGGCCCGCCGCGCGATGCGGCTGCCTGGCTGATCATGGTCGGGCGTAATGTGGCGATCGACGACATCCGGCGCGGCAAGAAGCAGCAGCCGCTGCCCGAGGACGAGGCGATCTCCGACCTCGATGACGCCGAGGAGCAGCTCGCCGAGCGGCTCGACGGCTCACATTACCGCGACGACATTCTCCGGCTGTTGTTTATCTGCTGTCATCCGGACCTGCCGGCGACGCAGCAGATCGCGCTGGCGCTGCGCATCGTCTCGGGGTTGACCGTCAAGCAGATCGCGCGCGCGTTTCTCGTCTCGGAAGCGGCGATGGAGCAACGCATCACACGGGCCAAGGCGCGCGTCGCCGATGCCGATGTGCCGTTCGAGACTCCGGGCGCGGTGGAGCGCACCGAGCGGCTGGCGGCGGTCGCGGCGATGATCTATCTGATTTTCAACGAGGGCTATTCGGCGAGCGGCGACACCGCTGAGATCCGCAAGCCGTTGTGCGAAGAGGCCATCCGGCTGGCGCGGCTGTTGTTGCGGCTGTTCCAGAGCGAACCCGAAATCATGGGGCTGACGGCGCTGTTGCTGCTGCAGCATGCGCGTACAGCGGCGCGGTTCGATGCGGATGGCGCGGTGATCCTGCTCGACGACCAGGATCGTTCGCTCTGGAATCAGAAGATGATTGCCGAGGGGCTGGCGCTGATCGACAAGGCAATGCGCCATCGCCGCAGCGGGCCCTATCAGGTGCAGGCCGCGATCGCAGCCTTGCATGCCCGGGCCGCCAAGCCCGAGGAGACCGACTGGACGCAGATCGATCTGCTCTATGGCGCGCTCGAGATCATGCAGCCGTCACCGGTGGTGACGCTCAACCGCGCGGTGGCGGTATCCAAGGTGCGCGGGCCTGAAGCGGCGCTCGAAATGATCGAGCCGCTGGCGTCACGACTGTCGAATTACTTTCATTATTTTGGCGTGCGCGGCGCCTTCCTGATGCAGCTCGGCCGCAACGACGAAGCCCTCGTCGCCTTCGACCGCGCCATCGCGCTCGCCAATACATCCGCCGAAGCCGCCCACATCCGCATGCATCTCGACCGGCTGATGCGCGACAGCCAGCCGCGCGAAATGAAGGCGGGGAAGTAGGACCGCGGACCTATGAAGTCGTCATGGCCGGGCTTGTCCCGGCCATCCACGTCTTCTTCCTTTATGCCGCCAAGACGTCGATGCCCGGGACGAGCCCGGGCATGACGTAGTGAAAAATTCTCGCCACCTTGTCGGATTCCTCCCGCCTCGTTCGTCTTTCAATTGTCAGCCATTCAGGACAACGCGACAGGAGAAGACCATGACTGATATCGCCGAGACCATGCCAGTCTCGAAACCGGCGCGCTGGCTCGGCCGCATGCTCAGCGGTCTTGTTATCGTATTCCTGTTGTTCGACGGTGCCATCAAGCTGGTGCCGTGGCCGGTCGTCACGGAAACGATGGACAAAATGGGCTACGGTTCGAGCGAGAATCTCGCGCGAAGCCTTGGTATCATCACCGTCGTCTGCACCGTGCTCTATTCCGTTCCGCCGACATCGATCCTCGGTGCAATCCTGCTGACCGGCTATCTCGGTGGCGCAATGGCATCGCATGTGCGGATCGACAGCCCCTTGTTCACCCACACGCTGTTCGGGCTCTATCTCGGCCTGATGGTGTGGGGTGGGTTGTGGCTGCGCGACCCCAGCTTGCGCAATCTGATACCCTTTCGCCGCTGAACCTGCTTCAACGATAATCGACGCCCACGGAGCCTGACATGTTAGAAATCGTTGCCATCATCGCCGTGATCCTCGCGATCGCCATCGCCGTCGTGTTGATACTCGCCGCGACCAAGCCGAACACGCTGCGGGTGCAGCGCTCCGCGAGCGTCAAGGCGCCCGCGGAAAAGATCTTTCCGCTGATCAACGACTTTCATCAGTGGGTTTCATGGTCGCCTTATGAACACAGGGATCCCGCGTTGAAGCGCACCTATAGCGGCGCGGAGAGCGGCAAGGGCGCGGTCTATGCCTGGGACGGCAACAAGAATGTCGGTTCCGGCCGCATGGAAATCCTCGACACTTCAGTGCCGTCGAAAATCTTGATCAAGCTCGATTTCTTCAAGCCGTTCGAGGGTCACAATACCGCCGAGTTCACAATGCTGCCGCAGGGCGATGCCACCCTCCTGACCTGGACGATGCACGGGCCCGCCGTGTTCATGTCCAAGGTGATGCAGGTGTTCATGAACCTGGACCACATGATCGGCAAGGATTTCGAAGTCGGTCTCGCCAATCTGAAAAAGCTCACCGAGAAGTAAGTCACTAAAAGTCCGGTTACCCAAGGAGTCAATCGATGCAGGTCAATCCCTATCTGTTCTACAACGGCAATTGCGAAGCGGCTTTGAAGTATTATCAAAAGGTGCTCGGCGCCCAGATCGAGGCGATCATGACCTATGACGGCGGACCCGCTGAGATGCCAATTCCGCCGGACTATAAAAAGAAGGTGATGCACTCAAAGATCACGATCGACGGCGAAGTGCTGATGGCGTCCGACGCACCGCCCGGCCATTTCCATCAGCCGCAGGGTTTTTCCGTCTCGCTGCAGGTCGAGGATCCCGCCGACGCCGAGCGGCGGTTCAAGGCATTGGCCGAGGGCGGCACCGTGAACATGCCGTTCGGCAAGACTTTCTTCTCCAGGGGGTTCGGCATGTGCGTCGACCAGTTCGGTCAGCCCTGGATGGTCAACTGCCCGATGGAGCAGTGACTTTCTATCGGCACGTCGGATAGATCGCGGCGAGTTCCCGCCCGCGCAACAGCAATAGCCGCGACGTCAATCCGCCGTGCCTGCTGATCCAGCCCCGCACCGGAGCGGGATAGGCGGCGAGCACCTCCTGCGACGCTTCCGGTTCGGCATACATCCGGCCGCGCGTGTCGATCGACCGCGCGGCATGAAATCCGAGCACGGCGCGACGCGTCACGCAGATGCGATTGCTCGGCACCGTGCTCAGCACCAGCGTGCAGGCCGACAGGCACGGACCATCAATCACGACGCGCTCGCCGGACTCGCGCACGCGATCGAACAATTCGAGGAACGGCCCGACCTGTCCGCCGGGGCTTGCGAGAATGCGCAATTCAGAACGCGCGGGTGTGATCGCCGCGCACAGCGCCGTCGCCATGACAATGATTGCCTTCATGAGCACCACTCGCATGTGCGGCTCCTGCGTGTCCCCCCACCTTGTTGAGCTAGTCAACGTTGGCCCGGCGACAAGGTTCTGTCAGCATATTAAGCCTCAGCCATTCCGCCGTTCGCCGCGCAGCGTCGGCAAACCGATGCCGGCGGCATCGAAGCCGCCGTCGACCGCGAGAATCTGTCCGGTGATATAGCTCGAACGATCCGAGCACAGGAAGAACACGGCTTCCGCCAGTTCCTCCTCCAGGCCGTAGCGGTTGAGCGGAATGGCGTCGTGATAGTCGGCGCGGATTTCCGGAGTGTGGACGGCTTTCGCCATCGCGGTCTCGACCGGGCCCGGCGCCACGCCATTGACGCGAATGCCGAGCGCCGCCAGTTCGACTGCAAGCTGTTTGGTCAAATGCGCCAGTCCGGCTTTGCTGGTGCCGTAGGCCGAGCGCAGCGTCGAGGCGCGCACGGCCGAGATCGAGGTGATGTTTACGACGGCGCCGCCGCCATGTTCGCGCATCAAGGGTGCGGCCGCCTTGGTGCAGAGGAACGGCCCGGTCAGATTGACCGACAATATTCTGTTCCAATCTTCATCCGATGTATCGAGCAGCGGCGCGAACACCGCGACGCCGGCGTTATTGACGAGCGCATCGAGCCGGCTGAAACGCTGATTGAGCGTTGCCATCGCGGCTGCCACCGCGCCGGCATCGGAGACGTCGCAATGCAGCGCCAGCGTGTCGTCGGGGTTGGCCAGGCCCGCGACCGCGTCGCGCAGCAATTCACCCTCGATGTCGAGCAGCGCCACCCGCCAGCCCTCGGCGAGAAACCGCTTTGCGGTCGCAAGCCCGATGCCGCGCGCGGCGCCGGTGACAAGAGCAACTTTTTGTGAGGAAGGGGCCATGGGCGTTTCCGTTTTCGGCAGCAGGTTTCGCGCCTCCTATAGCCGATGCTCTCGCGCATGTCGCGCAGACGATGCGCACACGAAACTCCGTGCCCAGGCCGCGCCGGACGCGAACCCGGGTCGAGGACGCAAGCTGCCTGCTCACGCTCGAAAATTATCTTACGCCGTCTTGTTCTTGATGGCGCCGACGATCGCCGTGAGCACGGCACCCGCGACGCCGGACCATCGCCGTGTGATAGAGTTTAGGCGTTTGAAAGAAAAAGGCCATGCTGCGCGCGAAGGCGAAAGACGAAAATGCGGGATCGTCTTGGTAATTCCGCCGATGTGACAGGAGATTTTCGATGCAAATTATCGCTCATCAGAACAACTCACGGGAAGCGTGGCGGCCGGGCGTCGAAACCCGCATGCTGGTTTCGGCCGGCAATGGCGCGGCGCAATTATGCATGTTCGAACAATGGGTCGCGCCTGGCGCGGGCGCGCCGACCCATTCGCATCCGGTGGAGGAAATTCTGACCGTGCTGCAAGGCGAAGCCGAAATGTGGATCGATGAGGCGCGTGTTGTCGTTTCAGCAGGGCAGTCGCTGATCGTTCCTGCCGGGCGCAAGCATGGGTTCAGCAATTCCGGTGCGACGATACTTCACACCCACGCCGTACTGGCCTCGCCGGTGTTCGAAGCCATCCCGGAAGGCGCAACAGAGACGACGCGGCGGTGGGATCGGAAGTAACCGGGGCAAGTAACCGGGGCATGCCGGCTACGCTCGCCTTCGCAGCCACACGACCGAAGACTGACTGAACCGATGCGAGCAGGGGCCGTATCAGGCCAATTCGGCCGAAGCCCGTTGCATGTTGGACGACATGTCCGCCGTCACGATGCTTTGCTCCTCCACGGCAGCCGCGGTGGAAGCAATGAACTCGTTGACATCAGCGATCGCCGTCTTGATCGCCGTGAGTGAGCCCACCACGTCGCCCGCGACGCCGTTCAGCGCTTCGATTTCCTTCGAGATGGTGTCGGTGGCGTGTTTGGCCTGGTTGGCCAGATTCTTGACCTCGGAGGCAACGACGGCAAAGCCCCGGCCGGCCTCGCCTGCGCGGGCCGATTCGATGGTTGCGTTCAGCGCCAGCAGATTGATCTGTCCCGTGATGTTGCCGATCAGTTCGACGATCCCGCCCATGGCTTGCGCGGCGCTGTTGAGCTTTTGAGCTTGCTGATCCGCGGCCTCGATCCGTCCGGTTGCCATTACCGCGGTCTCTCTGGACTTGGTCATCGTTTCCGAAATTTCGCGGATCGAGGCGCTCATCTCCTCGCTGCCGGCCGCCACCGTCTCGATCAGGCCGCGGGCGCTTTCAGCCTTCTTGCGCGCCACCGCCTGGGCGGTGATGTCGGTTGCGTATTTCACGACCTTGAAGGGTTTGCCGTTGAGATCGAGGATTGGATTGTAGGACGCCTGAATCCAGATCTCGCGGCCGCCTTTGGCGATCCGCTTGTATTCAGCCGCCTGGTACTGGCCGCGATTGAGGGCCTCCCAGAATTGCCGGTAGGCCGGTGAATCGCGTTCGGCCATCTCGACGAACATGCTGTGATGCTTGCCCTGGATCTCGCGGAGAGAGTAACCCATGGCGTCGAGGAAGTTCGGGTTGGCGAGGCGGATTGTGCCGTCCATGTTGAACTCGATCACGGCCTGCGATTTGCCGATCGCGGCGATCTGTCCGTCATTGTCGGCGGCTTTGAGTTTGTGCTGCGTGACGTCGGTTGCGAACTTGACGACCTTGAACGGTTTGCCGGCGTCGTTGAGGATCGGGTTGTAGGTGGCGAGGATCCAGACTTCCTTGCCGCCCTTGCCGATGCGCTTGTATTCGGCGGCCTCGAATTCACCGCGATTGAGCTTGGCCCAGAATTCGCGATAGGCCGCGCTGTCGCGGTCGGCCGGCGTCACGAATAGGCTGTGGTGCTTGCCCTGGATCTCGGCCAGCGAATAGCCCATCGCGCCGAGGAAATTGTCGTTGGCGGTGACGATGGTGCCGTCCATGTCGAATTCGATCACGGCCTGCGCGCGGCTCATCGCGGCGATCTTGCCGGCCTCTTCCATGCTCTGGATCTTCTGCGCGGTGATGTCGGTGGCGAACTTGATCACCCCGACCGGCTTGCCCTTTGCGTCGAGGATCGGATTGTAGGAGGCCTGGATCCAGATTTCGCGGCCCCCCTTGCCCAGTCGCCTGTATTGCGCGGCCTGAAACTCGCCGCGGTTCAGGCTGGCCCAGAATTCGCGATAGGCAGCGCTCTCGCGCGTGGCCGGATCGACAAACATGCTGTGATGCTTACCCTTGATCTCATCGAGCGTGTAACCCATCGCGCCCAGGAAATTCGGGTTCGCTGTGACGATGGTGCCGTCGAGCTTGAACTCGATCACCGCCTGGGATTTGCCGATGGCCTCGACCTGCGCGAGCGCGCTTTGAACTTTCGCCTTATGATGCAGATTGAACACGCCGGGCTCCGTGCTGGTTTTCGAAAATCGAACGAAAGGGGGAATCTGCAATTCGATTGGGCTCGCGTAAAAGTTGCATGATACGGTTTAGCAAGTGTGAAGGAATCGGATGGCGGGCGGCTCGCGCGATCGAAGGCGCGCGGCGTGTTTCGACCGCTAGTCACACTGCTAGGTACTTCATTATCCGCACTATTCTCGCGATTTGCATTGGCGGAATGCGCAATGACGCGAAGCGCGCCCGTATTCTTACGGGAACGAATTTGTGAGAATTATTTGCGGTTCCGACCTTTTCGTACGGCAGTTGCAATAGCCCCACTGACCGCGAGATCCAGAATTTCGGCGCCGATCATCTGCCGCTTACGACCGGCATGGTGTCTGCCGGCCTCGAAATAATTTCGTATCAGATGTCGGCGTGCCCTGCGCAGGTTCGTCCTGTAGCAGGCCTGTAGCCAATACCGGGAGCCTCCATGTCGCTGACGTTGCATTTTCACCCCTTGTCGTCGTTCTGCTGGAAGGCGCTGATCGCGCTCTATGAGAACGGGATCGCGTTCACGCCGAACCTTGTCGATCTCGGCAATCCGGCCGAACGCGCGGCGCTGCAGAAGCTGTGGGGGATCGGGAAATTTCCGATCCTGAGCGACCATGCGCGCGGAGAGACCGTTCCGGAGTCGAGCATCATCATCGAATATCTCGACCGGCATTATCGGGGCATGACGCGGTTCATTCCGGACGAGCCTGGCCTGGCCTTGCAGACGCGGCTGCGCGACCGGTTCTACGATCTCTATGTGCATCTGCCGATGCAGAAGATCATGGGTGACCGGCTTCGCCCCGAGGGGAAGAAAGATCCCCATGGCGTCGAGGAGGCGAGGGCGCAGTTGCGGACGTCCTACGCGATGATCGAACAGCAGATGACAGCTTGTAGCTGGGCGATGGGCAGCGAGTTCAGCCTCGCTGATTGCGCCGCCGCGCCCTCGCTGTTTTATGGCAATATGGTCGTTCCCTTCGATGCGCACAAAAACCTCAGTGCTTATTTCGAAAGATTGAAGGCGCGGCCCTCTTTCGCACGCGTGATGAAAGAGGCTGAACCCTGGTTCAACATGGTGCCGAAGGAGAACTGAATGGCTGCAGCCAGCAAGACGGAAATCATCCGCGCCCTGTTTGCCGCCTATCTGTCGAACGACCGCAGAGCTGTCGAGGCGTCTTTCACGGACGATTTCCGCTTCACCAGTCCCTTTGACGACGAAATCGACAAGGCGACCTATTTCGAACGCTGTTGGCGTGTCAGCGATTGGATCGAGCGGCAGGATCTGGAAAAGATCATGGTCGACGGCGAGGCTGCCTTTGTAACTTACCGCTGCGTTGCGAAGGACGGAAAGAGTTTCCGCAATACCGAGTTTTTCACCTTCACAGGGGACCGCATCGGGCGCATCGATGTCTATTTCGGCGCCACCTACCAGCACGGTGTATTCGTCAGACAGCAGGGGTAGCTGCCAAGGGCAATTACCCCTGAAATAATTCCATCCGACATGTCGGTGCCGCAAAAGCCGGTTCGTCTTGTTAATGAGCGGCGGCCGGCAGGCGGCCAGAACAATCGATCAAGACAATCGATTAAGACAACCGACCCAACGGAGCGTGACGATGCGATTTATGGTGATTGTGAAGGCGAGCAAGGATTCGGAGGCCGGCGTGATGCCGAGCACGGAACTGCTGACGGCGATGGGCAAATTCAACGAGGAGATGGTCAAGGCCGGTATCATGGAAGCGGGCGAGGGCCTGCATCCGTCGTCGAAAGGCGCGCGGGTCAAATATCCCGGCGGCCCGGCGACGGTAAGCCGCGGGCCGTTCGGCCTGACCAACGATCTCGTCGCCGGCTTCTGGCTGATCAAGACCAAATCGCTCGATGAAGCGATCGACTGGATGAAGCGCGCGCCGTTCGACGGCGGTGCCGAGATCGAAATCCGCCAGGTATTTTCGGCCGAAGACTTCGGCGAAGCCCTCACGCCTGAACTGCGCGAGCAGGAAGAACGCCTGCGCGCTCAGGCTGCGAAGAAGTGATCGTCATTCCGGGGATGCGCCGATAGGCGCAGAACCGGAATCTCGAGATTGTCGCGCGAGATTCCGGGTTCGCTTCGCGCCCGGAATGACAGCAACTGAACAAAAGGAACCCCACCATGCGATTCATGATGCTGATGATCCCCCTCGGTTACGAAACCGCGCCGCCGGATGTAAAGCTCGACCCCGAGCGGATGCGGGCGATGATGAAATACAACGAGTCGCTGAAGGATGCCGGCATCCTGATCACGCTCGACGGGCTGCACCCACCGTCCATGGGTGCGCGGGTCTCTTTCGCTGCCGGCAAGCCTGTCGTGACCGATGGACCCTTCACCGAGTCGAAGGAAGTGCTTGGCGGCTACTGGATGATCGATGTGAAGTCGCGGGAGGAGGCTATCGCGTGGGCGAGCAAATGCCCGGCTTCGGAGAACGAGATCATCGAAATCCGGCAGGTCCATGAAATGTCGGACTTTCCCGAGGAGATACAGCAGGCGGCCGCGGGATTCACGGAGCTGCAAGGCAACGCGGCGCGCCGTTGAAGCCTGTCCCCAATCCATCGACGCACAGGAGAACAAATCCAATGAGTACCAACGATACGTTCCTCGCCGTCTTCCTCGGCAGCAAGACCAGCGCGAAAATGGCGGCATGGAATGCGCTGCCGGAAGCCGAGCGGCGCGCCAAGGAGCAACAGGGAATGGCAGCGTGGAAGGCATGGGTCGAAAAGCACCAGGCTGCGCTCGTTGCCATGGGTGGCCCGCTGGGCAAGACCAAGAAGGTCGATTCAAAGGGTATTGCTGACATCAGCAACGAGATGGGTGCCTTCACTGTGGTCCGCGCCGGCTCCCACGAGGCCGCCGCGAAAATGTTCGAGAACCATCCCCATTTTGCGATCTTCCCCGGCGAGCGCGTGGAGATCATGCCGGTCCTCCCGATCCCGGGCGGTTAACATGCTCTGGAGCCTTTCGGTTCTGATTCAATCAAAACCGGGCTCCAGTCTTTTGTTTTGACGCGTTTTCTTACGCGAACCGGTGTCCACTTCGCTCGAAAACGCTCTAGTGACCTCGGCTGCCAACTCATGTAAAAGCCTTTCACATGAGTTGGCGCAAGGAAGAGCGCCGCGCCGAGCGCGGCTATCATCACGGCAATCTGAAAGAGGCGCTGCTGCAGGCGGCACTCGGCCTGATCGCAGAAAAAGGCGCGGCCGGTTTCACCTTTGCGGACGCCGCCCGCGTGGCGGGCGTTAGTCCCGCCGCGCCCTACCGGCATTTCCGCGACCGCGATGAATTGCTTTCGAGTATCGCCCAGCGCGGTTTCGAGCAATTCGAGGCGTTGCTCACGCAAGCCTGGGACGATGGCCGCCCGGACACCGTCACCGCGTTCGAGCGGGTCGGCAAAGCCTATCTTGCTTTCGCCCGCAACGAGCCAGCGTTTTATTCGGCGATGTTCGAATCCGGGCTTCCCGTCGATGCAAACCCCACCTTGATGGCCGCGAGCGAGCGTGCTTTCGGCATTATCCGCGCGGCCGCCGAACGGCTGGCGGCACTGGCTCCCCCCGGCACGCCGCGCCCGCCGGCGTTGATGATGGCGCTGCACATCTGGTCGATGTCGCATGGTGTAGCGTCGCTGTTCGGACGGGGCGACGCGGCACGGCGCAAGCTGCCGATGTCGGCAGAAGATCTCCTGGAAGCGGAAGTGCTGATCTATCTGCGCGGTCTCGGCTTCCCGACCGACCGCCGGCCGTCCGCAGCGAAAGAAGCGGCAGATCAAAAGCAACCCGGTCCGCCGCCCGTACCGCCGCCGGGTGGGCCGTAGGTTTGGGGAACTCCAAAATAATTTATTGGGCGCGGCTAGGCGCCCGCTTGACAAAAATCCGGGATGGTTTAGGTATGTAAATGTTATTTACATTCACAACGGCGTGATTGCCGTCATGGAGAGGGAAATGGCCTACACCGCAGATGTCAATCGATGGCGCGGTCCCGCCGAAGAGACCTATCGCCCGCACATGCTGGATAGTCCATGGCATCCGGGCTGGATCGCCGTGACCATTCTCGGCTTCATCATCTGGTGGCCGATCGGGCTTGCCCTTCTCTTTTTCACACTCGGGAGCAGAAAAATGGGTTGCTGGAGTCATCAGGATCGCTGGCAGAACAAGATGGAGCGGATGCAGTACAAGATGGAGCGGATGCGCGGCCGCATGGAGCGTCGCGGCTTCCCCTTCGGTTCGCCCTCGAGCGGTAACCGCGCCTTCGACGAATACCGCATGGAAACCCTGCGGCGCCTCGAGGAAGAGCAGACCGAATTCCGCGATTTCCTCGACCGCCTGCGTCACGCCAAGGACAAGGAAGAGTTCGACCAGTTCATGGCGCAGCACAAGCAGCGTCCGACGCCGCCGAACGACCAGCCGCAGTCGTAAGGCAGTTAGCTAAAGCCTCAGGTGATGTGCCCCCATAGAGCCTGATGGCAAATGAACCGCCCGTTTGCGAAAGCAGACGGGCGGTTTGTTTTTTGCGGGGGTTTGCGCTGGCGTCGTTCCGCGATCGGTCTATATTTCCCACGCACACTAGCCGGAGAGCTCGCAATCATGAGCCAACGCGGAATTGTACCCGTCGATCAGCTTTGGCTGTCGATCCGGCGCGAAGCCGAAAGCGTGCTGGCCAGCGATCCCATGTTTGGCGCGTCGGTATCGGCCGCGATCCTCGATCACCGCGATTTCGGCGGCGCGCTGTCGCATCAAATCGGTGAGCGGCTCGGCAGGAACACAGCCGATCGCCAGCGCTATGCGCGCATTGCCAGTGAAGTATTTCAGGCCTCGCCCGATCTGGTCGACGCGGCGAGCAGGGATCTGCAAAGCATCGTGGCCAATGATCCGGCCAGGCCGGCATTGTTGCCACCGCTGTTGAACTTCAAAGGATTCATCGCGCTGCAAGCCTGGCGCGTATCGAACTGGCTTTGGCGGCAGGACCGCATCGATCTCGCTCTGTTGCTGCAAAGCCTGTCGTCGGATTCGCTTCAGGTGAGCATCCATCCCTCGGCCTCGATCGGGACGTCGGTGTTCCTCGATCACGGGACCGGTGTCATCGTCGGTGCATTCGCCGTCATCGGCGATGAGGTGACGTTCATGCAAAACGTCACCATCGGCCGGAAGCGTGCGCTTCCGGGCCGTGCACCCCGGATCGGCAAGGGAGTCTATCTCAGCAGCGGGGCCACCATCCTTGGCGACATCAGCGTCGGCGACTACGCCAAGATAGGTGCGGGATGCGTCGTCGAAAACGATGTGCCCAGTGGATGCACCGCGGTCGGCGTTCCCGCACGCCTGACGAACTGCCCGGAGCCGGGAATTCCGGCCTGACCGAAACAATCGAAATTCGATTGATCGCTCAAGGAGATTCTGGTTGTCCAGATCACCTCTGGAAAATATTTCGCTTTCTCCGTCGGGCAAATCACCTCTACAAGCTCGCCCCATCCCACCCCGCAACGAGGGGCGTATCGCGATCGTCACGAACGCTGGGTTTGGGATGCGGTGGACGCGAGAGCTGCGACTGACGAGCGTGGCCCGGCGCGTACGGCGAAGTCGTGTGGTCCTGACACCCCGACGCTGGTGTCAAGCTTCCAGGAAGCCAACGCTTCTTGGGAGCGACGGTGGCAAGAAAGCCCGGTCACCGAGGAGAGCGCGCTATAAGCCGTAAAACCATTGCGCGGGGAAGGCCGGAGTGTTTCCGCTGAACCTGTATGCTCGTGTGCGTTTGCTTTGTGCATCTTGCACATGAGACCGCGGGTGCAGCGCGCACCCGGTCTTCCCTGCGCCCTCTCTGTTTTCGAGGGACAAATTTTCGGGCAAAACTCGGGCGCCTCGCGCCGCGAGAATGCGAACACATATTCAGTCGTCATCATCCGCTTGTGCGCAATGCGCACGGAGCGGATGATCCAGTATTCCAGAGGGAGTAGTAATTGAACCGATAAGCCGCGGCGTACTGGATACCCCGCTGGAGCCTGTCGTCGGGCTCGCCGAAGGCGAGACGGTGGCGGGGTACGACGACCGCATCTGGAGCATCGCGCTCCCGTACCCTCGACCCTGAGGAGGCCGCGAAGCGGCCGTCTCGAAGGGGCGAGGCCACTGGCCGGACCACAGCCTTCCTGGGGCGACGCCGGAACTCCGGTTCCACCCCCCGGTAACCGTCCGCCCCGCCTGCATTTCCGGCAGCCAAATTCCCCTTTGGTAACCTCGCATTAACTATGATTAGCGTTTGGTTAGGGGAGGTAATTACGCGCGGATAGCCCTCGTTTTGACATGTTGGCAGGGGATGCAGGAGCCGGCTTTGGACGGGCCCCTCATGCGAACTCGAAAGGCTCTCGCGCTGGCGTTTATCGCCGCGCCCGGCGCGCGGCTGCGGGACCGGAGCCGTTTTGCGCGACCACAGCATTTGAGGATCATTGCGTTGAGAGGATACTGCTTATGAACCCCGCCGACGTGGCTCAATCGGCTTTGCCGATAGCATCCACCGACGTATCGCTGATCGCGCTGTTCCTGCAGGCTCATTGGGTCGTGAAGACGGTCATGCTCGGGCTGCTCGCTTGTTCGGTTTGGGTCTGGGCGATCGCGATCGACAAGATTTTCCTTTATTCGCGCACCAAACGCGCCATGGACCGCTTCGAACAGGCGTTCTGGTCCGGCCAGTCGATCGAGGAGCTTTATCGCGCGCTGTCCGCCAAGCCGACGCAATCGATGGCGGCCTGCTTCGTCGCGGCGATGCGCGAATGGAAGCGCTCGTTCGAGAGCCAGACGCGATCCTTCGCCGGGCTCCAGATGCGGATCGAAAAGGTGATGAACGTCTCCATCGCCCGCGAGGTGGAACGGCTGGAACGGCGCCTTCTGGTGCTGGCGACGGTCGGTTCCGCCGGTCCCTTTGTAGGCCTGTTCGGAACCGTCTGGGGCATCATGTCGAGCTTCCAGTCGATCGCGGCCTCGAAAAATACCTCCCTGGCGGTGGTGGCGCCGGGCATCGCGGAGGCGCTGTTTGCCACCGCAATCGGCCTCATCGCTGCCATTCCGGCCACAATTTTCTACAATAAGTTCATTTCGGAGGTGAACCGCCAGGCCCAGCGGCTGGAGGGTTTCGCCGACGAGTTTTCAGCGATCCTGTCGCGCCAGATCGATGAGCGGGCGTGAGGAGCGATATAGTATGAACGCGGCGGCGAGCATCATATCATGGCGATGAACATGGCAGGTTCGTCGGGCGGTGGCGGACGCCGCGGCCGGCGCAAGCCCGTGATGGCGGAAATCAACGTCACGCCGATGGTCGACGTGATGTTGGTGCTGTTGATCATCTTCATGGTGTCCGCGCCGCTGCTGACCGTCGGGGTGCCGCTCGACCTGCCGCAGACCCAGGCCAAGAGCCTGGAGCAGGACAAGACGCCGCTGCAGCTCTCGGTCGATACCAGGGGTAAGGTGTTCATCAACGATACTGAAGTGGCGATGGCCGACCTGATACCGAAATTAAAGGCTATCACCGAGGCCCGCGGCGGCATGGACGAGCGTATATACATGCGGGCGGACAAGAAGGCCGATTACGGAACAGTGGCGAAGGTGATGGGGCAGTTATCGGGCGCGGGCTTCAAGCGGCTGGCGCTGGTGACCGAAGTGGAGCAGGGGTCCTGACCGAGTGAAGCTGAAGGTCGACAAGACACTGGCTGCGTCGATTGCCCTGCACGTCCTCGTGATCGGGTGGGGACTGGTGTCGTTCTCGACCAAGGCGTTTAAGTCGGTGCCGGAAGAATCCCTGCCCGTCGATATCATCTCGGCCGACCAGCTGGCCAAGGTTACCGCCGGCATGAAGACCGGCAAGAAAGAAAATCCGAAGCCGCTGGTCGAGAAGGTCGCCGAAGCCAAGCCGGTCGACGACGCCGTCGGCAAGATCACCGAGAAGGCGCCGGTCGTCACCGACACCGCGCCGCCGCCCCAGCCAAAGGTGGAAGAGAAGCCGGTCGAGAAAAAGCCCGATCCACCGAAACCGGTCGCCGAGAGCAAGCCGAAGGAAGAGCCGAAACCGGAGAAGAAGCCGGAGCCGCCGAAGGTCGATCCGATCGCGGAAGCGCTGAAGAAGGAAGAGAAGAAGCCGCCGCCGAAGCCGCAAGCTGTGGCGTCCAAACCGCCTGAGCCGGCGAAGCCGAAGACGGAGCGGACCTTCGATCAGTCGAAGATCGCGGCGCTACTCGACAAGCGCGACCCGTCGCGACAGGCCGTGACCGGCGAGACGCTCAATTCAAACGCTGCGCTTGGCCTTGCTCATGGCAAGTCTGCGGACAATTCCGCGACGTGGGGTTCGATGTTCAAACAGCAGGTCGAGCGGTGCTGGAAGAAACCCTATGGCGGCATCGAGTTCGCAGAAGCCTGAAGCGGCCTTTGCCATTCGCCTGAAACGCGACGGTACTCTGGAAGGAATGCCGGTTCCGGAAGGAACGCCGGCGACACCGTATTTGCGCGTCTATCAGGAGAGCGCGCTGCGCGCGATCATCGAGTGTCAGCCGTATAATCTGCCGGCAGCGTTTTTCGAGGAATGGAAGTACTTCGCGCCGGTGTTTACCGAACAAAAGGTCTGAAGGCGCTCGCCTTCCGGCGATCACAGATGTGAGTGAAGTTCGAAGCAATGACTGACAAAGATGGATTTCCCCAGATGCCGTTCCGCCTGAGCCGTCGGCAGTTGATTTCGGGAATGGCGTCGGCCGGTGTGCTGATGGGCGGTCAGGTCAACAATGCCTTCGGCCAGGCGCCGAAGCGCATCATCGTTCCCGAGGGCGAATTTACTCCGCTGCCGATCGCGATCCCGAATTTCGCCGCGGGCACGCCCGGCGATGCCGAAGTCGGCGTCGGTGTCACCCAGGTCATCACCAACAACCTCAAGCGCAGCGGGCTGTTCGCGCCGATCGACCCGGCCGCCTATATCGAGAAGACCGTCAACATCGACGCGGCGCCGAATTTCCAGAATTGGAAGACCATCAACGCACAGGCGCTGGTGACCGGCCGCATGACGCGGCAGGGCGACGGACGCTTGAAAGCCGAATTCCGTTTGTGGGACGTCAACACCGGCCAGCAGCTTACCGGCCAGCAATATTTCACCTCGCCGGAATATTGGCGGCGGATCGCGCACATCATCTCCGACCAGGTCTATGAACGCCTGACCGGCGAGAAGGGCTATTTCGACAGCCGCGTGGTGTTCGTCGACGAGACCGGATCGAAGGAGCGCCGCGTCAAGCGGCTGGCGCTGATGGATCAGGACGGCGCCAATGTCCGCTATCTGACGCGCGGAGCCGATCTGGTGCTGACGCCGCGGTTCTCGCCGTCCACGCAAGAGATCACCTATATGGAATTCGGCCAGGGCGATCCGCGGGTCTATCTGTTCAACATCGAGACAGGTCAGCGCGAGATCGTCGGTAATTTTCCGGGCATGTCGTTCTCGCCGCGGTTCTCGCCGGACGGCCAGCGCGTGATCATGAGCCTGCAGCAGGGCGGCAACTCGAACCTGTTCGTGATGGACCTGCGTTCGAAATCGACCACGCGCCTGACCGATACGCCGGCGATCGACACCTCGCCGTCCTATGCGCCGGACGGGTCGCGCATCTGCTTCGAATCCGACCGCGGCGGAAAGCCGCAGATCTATGTGATGCCGGCAACCGGCGGGGCTGCGCAGCGCATCTCCTTCGGCGAAGGCAGCTATTCGACGCCGGTCTGGTCGCCGCGCGGCGATTACATCGCGTTTACCAAACAAGGCGGCGGACAATTCGCGATCGGCATCATGAAGACCGACGGGTCGGGCGAACGCATCCTGACCTCGGGTTATCATAATGAGGGCCCGACTTTCGCGCCGAATGGCCGCGTTCTGATGTTCTTCCGCGATCCCGGTGGCAATGGCGGACCGTCGCTGTTCACCGTCGATATCTCGGGACGCAACGAGCAGCGGGTTCCGACGCCCGGTTTTGCTTCCGATCCTGCGTGGTCGCCGCTGTTGTCCTGAGCCTTGTATTCTAAGCCTTGCAGGCTTGCGTGAGCGGCCCTGATTTTAGCCGGCAAACATTGCCTAGCGTGCTGATTTTCCGGGCAGATTTCTGCAATCAGCAACAAAAAACAACGTCTCGGTAACGATGTTCCCTCAGAAAGGCTTCATCTGCGAAGGTTAGAACTACGCAGCCCATGAGGATGCGTGCGCTGCCTATGCAGTTGGTCGACCAGAAAAAACGAAGCAATCGGGAAGAGATGGAGCCGGTACTTTACGCGGCGCTCGTCGATTCCATGTGCCAGAATTTCTGGCCGATGCTGCTCGGCTCGTCGTGTGCCGCCGTCGCCGCGTTGCTGACGGCGCTCAAGACCGGCAACATCCTGCTGTGGCCATGCGCGGTTCTGATCATCGGTATCGGCACGTTCCGCGCTTTCCAGATGCGCAAATACGAACGGCGCACATCGGTACTGACGTTCGAACAGGCGAAACATTGGGAGCCGCGCTACGCGATCGGCGCGATGCTGTATGCCGGCGTGCTCGGCATCTGGTGCTTCATCACCATTTTCGGTAACGACGACGCGGTCGCACATCTGGTGTGCGTCGCCGTGACGATCGGTTACACCGCTGGCGGCGCGGCCCGCAATTACGGCCGTCCGAAACTCATTCAGCATCACATTCTGCTGTCCTGCGTTCCGATGTCGTTGGCGTTGGCGCTCCATGGCGGCTTCTACTACATCGGCCTTGCTATGCTGCTGGTGCTGTTTTTCATCGGATTGAAGGACATCAACCTCAGTCTGCACGCCATCTTCGTCAAGGCGCTGACATCGAGCTTTCGGGAAGCGGCGCTGGCCGGCCAGTTCGATACCGCGCTGAACAACATGCCGCACGGGCTTTGCATGTTTCGCGCCGACGGCCGGCTCGCGGTCATGAATCATCGCTTCAGCGAAATGATGCAGTTGTCCGACGACCTCCTGCAGCGCGGCGCCAGCGCGCCTGACATCATCGCGGCCTGCGTCGCCGCGGGTTCGATCTCGGCGGCGAGCGGCAGGATGATCCTGTCGGAAATCGAGAACACGCAGGCGCGGGACATGATTACGACCGATCCCGACGTCACGCGGGACCGGTCGTTGTCCTGGACATTCCAGGCGATGTTGGGTGGCGGCGCGGTCGTGCTGGTCGAAGACATTACCGAGCGGCGCCACGCGGAAGCCCGGATCAGCCATCTGGCCCGCTACGACGAACTGACGGCGCTTCCGAACCGGGTCAATTTCCGCGACGAGATCGGGCGCCTGCTGGCGATCCAGCAGGGTGCGGAGCAATTGTCGGCGCTGCTGTTCGTCGATCTCGACCAGTTCAAGCAGGTCAACGACACGCTCGGTCACCCCTGCGGCGACCAGCTGCTGTGCGCGGTCGCCGATCGCCTGCGCGAAATGCTGCGGCCCGAGGATTTCGTGGCGCGGTTCGGCGGCGACGAGTTCGTCGTGTTCCAGCAGAACATCCATTCCGCTGATGACGCCGCCGGCCTCGCGCGGCGCATCGTCGATCGCCTGAGCGAGCGCTACAAGATCGACAACCATCTGGTCGAGATCGGCGCCAGCGTCGGCATTGCCATGACTTCCCGCGGCGTCAGCGCCGACACGCTGTTGAAGAACGCCGATATGGCGCTGTACCGCGCCAAGGCGGACGGCCGCGGCACCTTCTGCTTCTTCCGCGACGAGATGGCGCAAGTCGTCGAAGCGCGCCGCATCCTCGAACTGGATCTGCGCAAGGCGCTCGCCAACGAAGAGTTCGAGCTGTTCTATCAGCCGCTGGTCAATCTCAAATCGGGACGGATTTCCACCTGCGAAGCGCTGTTGCGCTGGAACCATCCGGTGCGGGGCACCGTGTCGCCGATCGACATCATTCCCGTTGCCGAGGATATGGGCCTGATCGTCGACCTCGGCCGCTGGATCCTGCGCAGGGCCTGCATGGAATGCATGAAATGGCCCGAAGGCGTTAGCGTCGCGGTCAACTTCTCGCCGCAGCAATTCCATCAGCGCGACGTGCTGAGCGAAGTCCGCTACGCGCTCGAGGTCTCGGGCCTGCCGGCCGATCGGCTCGAAATCGAGATCACCGAATCCTCGCTGTTGCGGAACACGCAGGTGACCCACGACGTGTTGTCGCAACTGCATTCGCTGGGCGTGCGGATATCGCTCGACGATTTCGGTACCGGTTATTCCAGCCTCAGCTACCTGCATAATTTCCCGTTGCAGAAGGTGAAGATCGATCGTTCCTTCCTGGAAGGCATCGACAGCGACCGGCCGCTGACGTTGCTGCGCGGCGTGGCGCGACTCTCCGCCGATCTCGGCATGTCGGTCGTGGTCGAGGGCATCGAGACCAACGAACAGCTGGAATTGATCAGCGCAGACGGCACGGTGAGCGAAGTGCAGGGCTATCTGTTCAGCCGGCCGGTGCCGGCGACGCGGGTCCGCCAGCTATTGAACGTTTCGCATGGTCGGCGGCTGCCGGAAGAGCCGTTGCAGGCCGTTCCGTCGCGATCCATCGCTTAAGTCAGATCCCCGCAACTTCACCCCCAGGCGCGTCGCCGGACTGCTCGCGCAATGGTGGAGCGGTTAACCCTAACGCCGTGATGTCTTTGCAATTTCGTTAAGAGGCTGTTAATCTTTCAACTGCTCGCAGAAGTTGCCCAAAATCACCAAAAGTATTAGGAGTACTATATGAGGTCCCCGGCCGAAGCTTCTAACGCGGCCTTAGGACGGAGTTCGGACCTGCTGGAACAAGTCGACTATCGTCTCGCGCAAACACCTGAAGAAAAAGAAGAAATCTACAATCTCCGCTACCGGGCCTATCTTCGCGAAGGCGCGGTCAAGGAATCTCCCGAGCAGCGTGTCACCGACCAATACGACGACCTGCCGAACTCCTGGACATTCGGGGTCTTCTTTCACGGCGAACTCTACAGTTCTGTCCGCATCAGCGTTCTGACGCCGGAATGGCGGGAATCGTGCTCCGCCGAGGCATTCGGCGAAATCCTCCATCCGAGGCTTGACCGGGGCGAGGTGATCATCGATCCGGCTCGTTTCGTCGCCGATCCCGACAAGGCCAAACGGTTCCCGGAACTGCCTTACCTCACGCTTCGGCTGGCCTATATGGCATGTGAATATTTCGGCGCCGATCTCGGTCTGGCCATCGTGCGCGCCGAGCATCAGGCGTTCTACCGCCGCGTATTTCTGCACGAGACCATCGCCGAGCCACGCTTCTTCCCCGGTCTTCTCAAGCCGGTCGGATTGATGGCGGCGGATTTCCCGGCGATGCGCGAGAAGGTCTTTGAACGTTATCCGATGATGCGTTCGACCGCTTTTGAACGGCGGATGCTGTTTGAGCGTTCCGCAGACCGCCATTTGGCGGCGGAGGCCGAATTGCCCCGCTATGAGCGCGCTTCGATCGTCCCGAACTCCTGAACAAGACTGATTCGCGACGGAACTGGGCTCTTCGCCGAGTGCGCGCGTCGTTACGTGCTCGGCCGCTTTGTCCCGTATTCAATGCCGAATCCTCGAAAAGGGGTGATTTCGGCCCATGCGCGCTTGCCTTCAACATCGCGCCACATTTACAAATCATTAACTATCACGGTCGCTTTTTGCGGTTTGTCGGCATTTGATCGGGTCTGGCAAGACCTCATCAAGGTTGACGGAACGTTCGCTTAACCATCGCCCTGTAGACCGGATAACAGTGGAATAACGTGAGCGTGGAGGCTCCGGAATGAAATATCAGATGCGTATCCTCCAGGGATTGAAGCTGGCTGCGGTGCTTGCGGTGGCGTTGTCTATGGGCGCTTGCGCCAAGAACGCCGCCGACGGTGCGATGGCCAGTGCGGCGACCCCGGGCAGCCAGCAGGATTTCGTGGTCAATGTCGGCGACCGCGTGTTCTTCGAGAGCGACCAGACCGATCTGAGCCCGCAGGCGGTTGCGACCCTGGAAAAGCAGGCGCAGTGGCTGCAGACCTATAACCGCTACGCCTTCACCATCGAGGGTCACGCGGACGAGCGCGGCACCCGCGAATACAACATCGCACTCGGTGCGCGTCGCGCCCAGTCGGTGAAAGCGTATCTCGCCTCGCGTGGCATCGACCAGAGCCGGATGCGTACGATCTCCTACGGCAAGGAGCGTCCGGTCGCGGTCTGTAACGACATCTCGTGCTGGTCGCAGAACCGGCGCGCAGTCACGGTGCTGAACGCCAGCTCCTAAGCGCGCGATCTTTCTTTAGAGTTTCAAAACCGGCGCCCCTGGGCGCCGGTTTCATTTTGGGCGGGCGATAAAGTCGCGGATCGCGGCAGTCGTGCGCTCGGGCGCATCGGGCATCACCGCGTGCCGGCAATCGGCGAACCGTTCGAACTGCACCAGATGCGGTGGCAGGGCGGCTGCGATATCGGCCTGGCTCTCGATCGGATGGATCGGATCGTCTTCGCCGCCAAGAACCAGCGTCGGGCACTGGATGCGGTGCAGGTCGGGGAACAGGTTGAAGCTGTCGCTCTCGCCGCCGGGTCGGGTAAACCACTGCAGCACTTCCACCCGGTTGACGGCGCGGCGTGCAATATCGGGATCGCGTGGGACGCGGAAGTAATGCGGAATTGCCAGTCGTCCCCAGGCCTCGAGCGAGGCTCGGTCCGGATGCCCCCGAACTTCCAGGAAGCGGCGCCGTGCCAGGGCGCCGACTTCAGGGCCCCCAAATCGCTCGAACAATTCGATGCGCCGGTCCAGATATTCGGCGCCCGCCGCTGCAGTGCTGACGAGGATCAGTTTCGCCGGGTGGGCCGGGTGTCGCGTGGCGTAGGCCAGCGCCACCATGCCGCCGAACGACGCGCCCAGGACGATCGGATCGACGATGCCAAGCGCCTCGCAGAACGCATGCACGTCGTCGCCCCATTGCGCGAGATTCCAGCCCGCGCGCGGGCCGTCCTCGCTGCGGCCATTGCCGCGATGGTCGAGATAGACGATCTGGGCAATATCGGCCAAAGCCGAATAGGCCGGCCGGTAGATCGAGTGATCGGCGCCGGGGCCGCCATGCAGCATCAGCAGCACCGGCTTTTCCCGCATCAGTGGGCCGTCGGGAACGAATTTCGCGCCCTCGACATCGAAGAACAGCCGCACCCCGTTCACGGATACGTGCATGGCCAAATTCCCTTCATCCCGTCTCCTTCATTCTCGACGAACGCGGTCCGGCCAGGCCCTTGCTTGTTTCGAAGCGGATACTAAACCATACCTTGATCCGGCGTTCGGATTCGAAACGCCAGTCACAATTCTGGCGTACTCGCTCTCTCAATGTTCCGCTTTCGATGTCACGCGATTTCGTCGTCAGGGCAAAATGTCATCCAGATTTCTCAGGTTCACCGGCGCTGCGGCCATCGCCGCGATGCTGTCTCTGTCTTCGCAGGCTCTCGCACAATCCGACGATGCCGACGCTGAAATGCGGATCCAGCGGCTGGAAAATCAGCTGCGGCAGCTGACGGGCCAGAACGAGGAACTGCAATACCGCAACCGCCAGCTCGAGGAGCGGTTGAGGCAGCTCGGCGGCGGCGCTGCCGTTGCGCCCGCGGGCCAGCCCCCGATGGCCCAGTCACCTGTTACGCAGCCTAGCGTGGCCGCGGTGCCGCCTCCGGTGCAGCCAAACCCAACCTATCGGCAACCGCAGGCCCAGCCGGGCTATCCGCAGGCGCAGCCGGGTTACGAACAGCAGCAGATCGCAGCACCCGCACCCATCGTGCAGGAGCCGGCTGCACCGCAGGCGGGCGGGCGCCGACGCGGCGATGCTTTTGACCCCAACCAGAATCCAACTGCCCCCGGTGCGCCGCGTGCGCTCGGCGGCGGCCAGTTACCGATCGCCAATGGGGCGGCGATCGGCGCTCCCGGCGGACGCGGACCGGGCGAGCCGCTCGATCTCGGTGCGACCAGCCCGCGCGATCCCGGCGCGTTGCCGCCACCGCGCGGTCCGGGTGCCAGCGCCGCGCTCACCACCTTGCCGCCCTCGGCCACGCCGAGGGACGAGTTCGATCTCGGCATCGGCTACATACAGCGCAGGGACTATGCGCTGGCCGAAGAGGCCATGAAGAACTTTGCGCAGAAATATCCCAGCGATCCCTTGATCGCGGATTCGCAATTCTGGCTCGGCGAGAGCTATTTCCAGCGCCAGCAATATCGCGACGCCGCCGAAGCCTTTCTCGGTGTGACCACCAAATTCGACAAGTCGGGTAAAGCTCCCGACGCGCTGCTACGGCTCGGCCAGTCGCTGGCGGCGCTGAAGGAAAAGGAAGCCGCCTGTGCGGCTCTGGGCGAAGTGACGCGGAAATATCCGCGTGCCTCGGCCAGCGTCAAAGCGTCCGTCGACCGTGAGCAAAAGCGGGTTAAGTGCTAAAGCGACGTTGATGGTGCCCGCCGGGCACCGGTAGCAACGACGACGAGGCCATGCCTGACGACGACCACTCCCCGATCTCGGTAGCGCAAGCGAAACGCCTGTTTGCGGACTGGAAGTCTGCGCCCGCGATCGTGCTTGCGGTTTCCGGCGGCCCGGACTCCATGGCCCTGATGTGGTTGGCGGCACGCTGGCGCCGCGCGCTGGCGAGGGGGCCGCGATTGGTTGCCGTCACCGTCGATCATGGCTTGCGGACGGAAGCGGCGCGCGAGGCGCGAGACGTCAAACGTCTGGCGCGTTCGCTCGAAGTACCGCACCGGACGCTGCGCTGGACGGGTGCAAAACCGAAGACCGGATTGCCGGCCGCGGCCCGCGCGGCGCGCTATCGTCTGCTGGCGCAGGCGGCGCGGTCGAACGGCGCCACCCATATTCTCACCGCCCACACCCGCGACGATCAGGCCGAGACGCTGTTGATGCGGATGCTGCGCGGCAGCGGCATTGCCGGTCTCGCGGCGATGACACGCGTCTCGGAGCGCGAAGGATTGTGGCTCGCACGCCCGCTGCTCGATGTCTCAAAGGCGCAGCTTGTTGCGACGTTGAATAGGGCCAGGATCAACTTCGCCGACGATCCGACCAATCGCGACGTCAGTTACACGCGTCCACGGCTGCGCGCGCTGATGCCGGCGCTGGCGGAAGAGGGTGGCGACAGCAAGAACCTGGCGCGGCTGGCGGCGCGACTGGCGCGGGCCAACGCCGCGCTGGAAGTGCTGGCCGATGGCGCCGAGCGTTATCTTGCGCTGAGGGATCGCAACGATGCCGCGCGGTTCGGATTTGACGCTGCCGCCTTCGCCGGTCTTGCCGAGGAAATCCGGCTTCGGCTGCTCAAGCGGGCGATAGATCGCGTCGGTCATGAGGGGCCGGCCGAACTCGGCAAGCTGGAGGCGGTGCTGGCGGTATTGGACCAGGCCATTGCGGCGGGCGGGTCCAGGCAGAAACTGACCCTTGCCGGGGCGATGGTAACCTTGATCGGCGGCCGAATTCACGTAGAACCGGCGCCGCCACGTCGCGCCAAGCCGGGCTGAGGCCTGTTGAGGCCTCGATATCTGTCATAAACCGGCGGAGTGTCTTAACCACCCCCGAAAAACACTGGTTTTCGCGCCATTATTTGACCGGGAATCGCGTTAGGATGCGTTAAATAGTCCTGCGTGGTTCCCTTGGCATCGACCCGGGCGCCACCTAGATTGTATGCAGTCATTCGGGGACTCTCTCGGGGCTACCCAAGGAAGACTGCCAAAGGACATAAGGCCGCGATCCGCGCGACCACGAAGGAAGATAGATGAACGCCAATCTGCGTAATTTCGCCCTCTGGGTCATCATTGTCCTATTGCTGTTGGCATTGTTCACGCTTTTCCAGAATCCGGGTCAGCGCGCGTCCTCGCAGGACATCTCGTTCTCGCAGCTTTTGAGCGAAGTCGACCAGAACCACGTTCGCGACGTCGTGATCCAGGGGCCGGAGATCCACGGCACCTTCACCAACGGCTCGTCGTTCCAGACCTACGCGCCGAACGACCCGACGCTGGTCTCGCGCCTGTACAACGGCAAGGTCTCGATCACCGCGAAACCGCCCGGCGACAATGTGCCGTGGTTCGTGTCGCTGCTGGTCTCCTGGCTGCCGTTCATCGCGCTGATCGGCGTGTGGATCTTCCTGTCACGGCAGATGCAGGGCGGCGCCGGCAAGGCGATGGGCTTCGGCAAGTCGCGCGCCAAGATGCTGACCGAAGCGCATGGCCGCGTTACGTTTGAGGACGTCGCGGGTGTTGACGAAGCCAAGCAGGATTTGCAGGAGATCGTCGAGTTCCTGCGCGATCCCGGAAAATTTCAGCGCCTCGGCGGACGGATTCCGCGCGGCGTGCTTTTGGTTGGCCCTCCCGGCACCGGCAAGACGCTGATCGCACGTGCGGTCGCGGGCGAAGCCAATGTGCCGTTCTTCACGATCTCGGGTTCTGACTTCGTCGAAATGTTTGTCGGCGTCGGCGCCTCTCGTGTCCGAGACATGTTCGAGCAGGCAAAGAAGAATGCGCCCTGCATCATCTTCATCGACGAAATCGATGCAGTCGGCCGTCATCGCGGCGCCGGTCTCGGCGGCGGCAATGACGAGCGCGAACAGACGCTCAACCAGTTGCTGGTCGAGATGGACGGCTTCGAGGCCAATGAAGGCGTGATCCTGATCGCGGCGACCAACCGTCCCGACGTGCTCGACCCGGCGCTGCTGCGCCCGGGCCGTTTCGACCGCCAGGTGGTGGTGCCGAATCCGGACGTTGTCGGTCGTGAGCAGATCCTCAAGGTTCACGTCCGCAAGGTGCCGCTGGCCCCGGATATCAACCTCAAGACCATCGCGCGCGGCACGCCGGGCTTCTCCGGCGCCGACCTGATGAACCTCGTCAACGAGGCGGCGCTCACGGCGGCACGGCGCAACAAGCGCATGGTGACGCAGGCCGAGTTCGAAGAGGCCAAGGACAAGGTGATGATGGGCGCCGAGCGCAAATCGCTCGTCATGACCGAGGAAGAGAAATTGCTGACGGCCTATCACGAAGGCGGCCACGCCATTGTCGGCCTCAACGTCGTCGCGACCGATCCGATCCACAAGGCGACGATCATCCCGCGCGGACGAGCGCTTGGCATGGTGATGCAGTTGCCGGAGCGCGACAAGCTGTCGATGTCGCTCGAGCAGATGACCTCGCGTCTTGCGATCATGATGGGCGGCCGTGTCGCGGAAGAGCTCGTGTTCGGCCGCGAAAAGGTTACCTCGGGTGCGGCTTCCGATATCGAGCAGGCGACGCGTCTGGCGCGTATGATGGTGACGCGCTGGGGTCTCTCCGAGCAACTCGGCACCGTGTCCTATGGCGAGAACCAGGACGAAGTCTTCCTGGGCATGTCGGTGTCGCGCACGCAAAATGCGTCGGAAGCCACCGTCCAGAAGATCGACACCGAGATCCGGCGTCTGGTCGAGGACGGCTATAACGAAGCCACCAAGATCCTCACCGAGAAGCGTGCCGACCTCGAAGCGCTCGCCAAGGGCCTGCTCGAATTCGAAACGCTGAGCGGTGACGAGATCATGGACCTCTTGAAGGGCAAGAAGCCGAACCGCGAGTCGGTGCTGGAGCCGACCACGCCGCGGGCTTCCGCGGTGCCGCCGGCCGGCAAGTCCCGCCCGCGTCCCGATCCGGACGCTGGCCTGGAGCCGCAGCCGCAGGCGTAACGGCAACACCAAATCGGATGCGAAAGCCCGGCCTTGTGCCGGGCTTTTTGTTTGATCTGCAGCCGCACGGGCGATTGCTCCATCACCAATAGGCTTGGCGTCCGTAGCGGCGTCATGGCATGCTTTTGACGGGAGCCGGAAACCGGCACCGCTGCGCCGTCAGAGCGCAGCGAAAAACGGGGAGGGAAGCCGATGCGTTTCGTCACGGGGGTTGGCGCGCTTGGCGCCGTTTCATTCCTGCTGCTGCCTGCTGCTGCGATCTCCGCCGAAATGCGCGGCGTCACCGCAACGGAAATCAAGATCGGCCAGACCATGCCGTATAGCGGGCCAGTCTCCGCGTTCGGCGCGCTCGGCAAGGGTGAGGTCGGCTATTTCAAGATGGTCAACGAGCGCGGCGGTATCAACGGCCGCAAGATCAATCTGATCTCGCTCGACGACAGTTATGCGCCGCCGAAGACGGTGGAGCAGACGCGGCGGCTGGTGGAGAGCGACGAGGTCGCGCTGATCTTCTCCTCGATCGGTACCGCCCATAACACCGCGATCGCGAAATATCTGCAGAGCAAGAATATTCCGCAGTTGTTCCTCGCCTCAGGCGCGTCGAAATTTGCCGACATCACGCAATTTCCGCAGGCGACCGTCGGCGTGCAGGCGCCGTTCCGCTACGAAGCGCGGCTCTATGCGCGTTATGCGCTGGCGAAAAATCCGAACGCCAAATTCGCCGTCATCTCGCAGAACGACGATTTCGGTCGCGACTATCTGCTGGGCCTCAAAGACGTGCTCGGCGAGAAATACGATTCCCTCGTCACAGGTGCGACCTATGAGATCTCCGATCCGACCATCGACTCCCAGATCGTGAAGCTGAAAGCGTCCGGCGCCGATGTGTTCGTGATCGCGGCCACGCCGAAATTCGCCGCGCAATCGATCCGCAAGGCGTTCGAGATCGGCTGGCGGCCGATGACGTTTCTCTCCAATGTCGCGGTCTGGATTTCTACTGTCATGGAGCCCGCGGGCGTCGAAGCCGGCACCGGCATTCTCTCCACCGCCTACGTCAAGGATCCCGACGATCCCGCCTGGAAGGACGATGCCGGCGTCAAGGGCTGGCGCGAATTCATGGTCAAATACGTTCCCGATGGCGATTTGCACGACACCAACTACGTCAACTCCTACAACAGCGCGATGGCGCTGGAGGCCGTGCTGAAAGCCTGCGGCGACGATCTGTCGACCGAGAACATCCTGAAGCAGGCCTATTCCATCAAAGACCTTGAACTGCCGATGCTGCTGCCGGGCATCAAGGTCAACACCTCACCGACCGACCATGTGCCGGTCGACCAGATGCAGTTCATGCGCTTCAACGGCAAGACCTGGGATCGCTTTGGCGAATTGCTGACGGGGAATTGAGGGGAGCGCCGGGCTCCCCGCATTCTCTCAACAGCTTCCGTAACTCGCGGATCGGTGGAAACACTTCCTGATTCCAGTCGGCGCCCTGCGCATCATGGGCGGCCTGTTCCATCTCGACGATTTCGCAATCTTCGGCGAACACGCGATTGGTGAACCAGGCCAGTACCGGCCACACCAGGTTGAGTACGCCTGGAATCTTGGGGCGGCGGACCGACAATACAACGAACGTGCGGTTGCGGCGTTGGGCGGTGTCGTCGGGCGTATAGCCGAGCCACACCGACAGCACGGGTTCGTCGCCGCTCGTCCACATCCGCAAGGTCTGGTACGGATATTCCGTGCGTACCGTCATAAGGTCGCGCGCCGTGCTGGCCCGGCCGCGCAGGCCGCCGACGATCACCGCTTCGCCGATCGGCGGCTTCTCGCCGGGCCTTGCAAAACTGTAATCGACCTCCATCCAGCCGTCGCCGGCGCGGCTGCCGAGATAGCGCGGCACGACCTTGCCGGTGGTGCGCCGGTGCAGGAACTGATGGTTCATGTCCATCAAATTCTCATGCATGAAGGTGTAGTGGCAGCGAACCAGTTTGCCGAACCGCCGGGTTTTGTAGGCCGCATTGTCAGCCGCACCGATATGCTCCAATGGATCGGCGGCGGGCGCCATGCCGGGCCAAACGAAAATCAATCCGTCGCGCTCAAAACAGGGATAACTGCGCACGCCGTTCGGCAGTTTGCCCTTGCCGAGATAGGGCACGTCGATGCAGCTCCCTGACGGGTCATAGCGCCAGCCGTGATAGCCGCAGCGCACCGTGCAGCCATCGACGGTTCCTTTCGAGAGCGGCACCTGGCGATGCGCGCAACGGTCCTCCAGCGCGAAGACCGGGCCGTCCTTCGGTCGCACCAGCACGATCGGTTCGCCCGCGAAACGCGCGGCGAAAATCTTGCCCGGCCTCAGTTCATGCGACCATGCGACCGGATACCAGTAATCCGGATGCGCATCGATCCTGCGCAGATCGGTGGATGTCTCCAGCCATAGTTTTTCAGGTCTTGCCGTCATTTCGTCAGGCCTTCGCCAAGGGACCGAGATGCATGGCCATGATCTGCTCGGGCGTCTCGGTGACCTCGATCCTCTGGGCATCGCCGCCCACGAAGGCGAGCACCGTGCGCTCGCCGTCGCGCCACATGCTGCCGACCAGCGCAATATTGATGTGGGTGGTCTGCCCCGTCTCAGGCCGCGTGCATTCGATCCAGAAGCGCATGGTGCTCTCCTTCAATATGCTGCGGTGAGAGACGGGGCAGGAACGCCTTAGGCGAGCGCCCGCAATTCTCGGGCGGCGGCGACCATGTTGGCGAGCGCGGGCCGTACTTCCTCCCATTTGCGGGTTTTCAGACCGCAATCCGGATTGATCCAGAGCTGGGCATCGGAGAGCCGCTGCCGTGCGAGCTTGAGCAGGTCGGTCATCTCGCCGATCTCGGGGACGCGCGGCGAATGGATGTCGTAGACACCGGGTCCGATCTCGTTCGGGTAACGGTAGTTCCGGAAGGCGTCGAGTAACTCCATCTTCGAACGTGATGTCTCGATCGAGATGACATCGGCATCCATCGCACCTATCGCGTCAATGATGTCGTTGAACTCAGAGTAGCACATATGGGTGTGGATCTGCGTCCCGTCGCGCACGCCGGATGAGCAGAGGCGGAAGGCATCGACCGCCCAGTCGAGATAGTGCTTCCATTCGGATTGCCGCAGCGGCAAGCCCTCCCGCAACGCCGCCTCGTCGATCTGGATCATGCCGGCGCCGGCGGCCTCAAGGTCGGTCACTTCATCGCGGATGGCGAGCGCGACCTGCCGGCAGGCTTCGCTGCGCGGAATGTCGTCACGGACGAATGACCAGTTGAGAATGGTAACGGGGCCCGTCAGCATCGCCTTCATCGGCTTGTTCGTCAACGATTGGGCGTATTGCCACCATTCGACCGTCATAGGCCTCGGCCGTGAAACATCGCCGAACAGAACCGGCGGACGAACATAGCGCGATCCATAGGACTGCACCCAGCCATAGGTGGTGAAAGCGAAGCCTTCGAGCTGCTCGCCAAAATACTGCACCATGTCGTTGCGCTCGAACTCGCCGTGGACGAGGACATCAAGCCCAATGTTTTCCTGCCAGCGCACCGCACGGGCGGTCTGGTTCTGCAGGAACAGCTTGTATGCAGCGTCAGTCAGCGCCCCCTTGGCGTGCGCGGCGCGCGCATTTCTGACGTCGGCCGTTTGCGGAAACGAGCCGATGGTCGTGGTCGGGAAGGCCGGCAGGTTGAACCGCTGGTGCTGGACGCCGGCGCGGTTTGGGAACGCGCTGAGACGGCGGCGCATCGACTCGTTGATGCCGGCAACGCGCGCGGCCACCTTGGCATCGTGAATTCGTGGCGAGGCCTTGCGTGCGGCTGCTGCTTCATCGGAGACCTTTAGCGCAGCCGTGGCCTGATCGCGGCCGGTGGCGAGCACCGTTCCGAGCGTGGCGAGTTCCTCGATCTTCTGCACCGAAAACGCCAGCCAGCTTTTCACCTCTGGATCGAGGCCCGTTTCCAGGGCCAGATCGATCGGGACATGCAGCATCGAGCATGACGGCGCGATCTGCACGCGATCCCTGCCGAGTTTCGCAACGACAGGCTCCAACCGATCGAGGATCCGGCTCAAATCAGCGCGCCAGATGTTGCGCCCATCGATCACGCCAAGTGAGAGCACGCGATCCCCCGGCACATTGGCGATGTCGCCGATTTGCTCCGGCGCACGGACGAGATCGAGGTGCAGGCCCCCGACGGGCAACGCCAGCACGGTGTCGCGATTGCTGCCCAGTCCGCCAAAATATGTTGCCAGCATGATCTTGCGCTGCGGCACGGCCTTGGCGATTTCGGCATAGGCACGATGCAGCGCCTGCTGCGCTGTCGCGTCGAGGTCGAGCACCAGACACGGTTCGTCGATCTGGACCCATTCCGCGCCGAGACCAACGAGTTCGCGCAGCACTTCGATGTAGACCGGCAGCAACCGGTCGAGCAGCGACAGGGTATTGAAACCGGTGTTCTTGCTCTTGGCGAGTTTCAGGAAGGTGATCGGCCCCACCAGGACGGGCCGGGTCTGATAGCCCAGCGCTTTGGCCTCTTGATACTCCTCGATCGGCTTGCGCGAGGCGAGGGTGAATTGCTGGTCCTTTTCCAGTTCAGGCACCATGTAGTGGTAATTGGTGTCGAACCATTTTGTCATTTCCTGTGCCGGCACGCCGTGCGCGGCGCCATTGCCGTGATGGGTGTGGCCGCAAGTCTCGTCATGCGTTTCGCCTTGCGCACCGCGCGCCATGGCAAAGTAGGTCGCAAGCGAAACCGCGCCGCCTTTCCAGCCATAAATTTGCGGAATTGCTCCCACCATCACCGAGGTGTCGAGTATCTGGTCGTAGAACGAGAAATCATTCGACGGGATGATTGTGACGCCGAGCTTTTTCTGGCGCGCCCAATTCGCGGCGCGAAGTCCGATGCCGGTTTCGATCAGCGCCTTTTCGTCCGAAGCGCCGGACCAAAAGCTTTCCAGCGCTAGTTTCAGTTCGCGGCGCGGGCCGATGCGCGGCGTGCCGAGCGAAGCAACAGGAAGTGACGAAGAAGTAGACGTTGTTGAAGAAGGCGTTGTTGAAGAAGAAGTCGTTGAAGAAGACATGGCTTAACCCCAAAAGTTGGGGGCAAAGGCCGAAGTGACACGTCTGGATTCCGGGAGGCAAAAAAGGCTCGCGGAATCGCAACCGCACCACCGGGACACCCCGCCCGAGGACGTGTATGTTGTCGAGGCAGGTCTCCTGGCTCGCGGGTCAATGCTGCTGTCCGGCCTTCCCGAAGCCTTTGCAGGCTTCAGTGACTTTGTTGGACAGCGGCTCGCCGCTTACAGTTGCGGGGGCAGCTCCGGCTTCACACCGGCTTCCCTCTTAGCTCCGGGAAAAGCTTCCCGGAGAACCACGACGTATCCGGTTTATCGATAACGATGCATTTCAGTCAACGGATCATTTACTCCCTTTGCGGCATGCCCTGGGGAAGGATGGTCTGAACGATGGAATGATCGAGCGCCTCGTAGTCGTGCAGCTTGATCATGTCGTAGAGTTCTCCCCGCGTCTGCATCTGATCGACGACATTGTGAGTGCCGCCGTCGCGCGCGATCGCGGCATAAAGCTTTTGCTGCGCCTTGTTGGCGACGCGCAGCGAGGACACCGGCCAGATCACCATCGCGTAACCCATCTGCTCGAATTCGGACGCCGTGAAGAATGGTGTCTTCCCGAACTCAGTCATATTGGCGAGCAGTGGCACGCCGGGCATTTTCGCAGCGAAGGCGCGGAACATCTCGGCCGTGTTGAGCGCTTCGGGGAAGATCGCGTCCGCGCCGGCTTCCATGTAAAGTTTGGCGCGCGCGACCGCGCCGTCGAGGCCTTCGCTGGCGGCGGCATCGGTACGCGCAATCACGACGAGGTCGCGGCGCGCTCTCACGGCAGCGGCGACCTTGGCGGCCATGTCGTGGGCATCGGCCAGCTTCTTGTCGTTGAGATGGCCGCATTTTTTGGGCAGCAATTGATCTTCGAGATGAACCGCGCCGGCACCGGCTTCCTCGAACACGCGGACCATATGCATGACGTTGAGCGCTTCGCCGTAGCCGGTGTCGCCGTCGACCAGCAGCGGCAGGCCCGACGCGCGCACGATCTGGCGAACGAAGAAGGCGACCTCGTCGACCGTAATGATTCCGAGGTCCGGCAGTCCCATCGATGCCGTCATGGCGGCGCCCGACAGATACAGCGCGTCGAAGCCCGCGGCCTTGGCCTGAAGCGCCGCCATGGCATTATGTGCGCCCGGTAGCCGCAAAATGCCCGGGCGTTGCAGCAGCGCCCGAAAGCGCCGCCCGGCGGTCTCATGCGGAAGATCGGATGCGACGAGATAGGGCATGTTGTTTTCCCTTATGCTGCGCGCACCGTGGAAGGCGGCAGGTCGCGTGCATCGAGCGGGACGAAGGGGCGATTTTCCGGGCCGACATAATTGGCCGCCGGCCGGATGATCTTGCTGTCGATCCGTTGCTCGATGACGTGCGCCGCCCAACCTGAAGTGCGGGAAATGACGAACAGCGGCGTAAACATCGCCGTCGGAACGCCCATCGCATGATATGAGACCGCGCTGAACCAGTCCAGATTGGCGAACATCCGCTTGGTCTCGGACATTACGGCCTCGATGCGCTCGGCAATGTCATACATCCGCATACTGCCGCCCTCACGGCTGAGCTGATGGGCGACCTGCTTGATCACTTTGTTGCGGGGATCGGCGACCGTATAGACGGGGTGACCAAAGCCGATCACGACTTCCTTCGCAGCGATCCTGCGGCGGATGTCGGCCTCGGCCTCGTCAGGATCGGCGTAGCGCTTCTGCACTTCGAACGCGACCTCGTTGGCGCCGCCGTGTTTGGGCCCGCGCAGCGCGCCGATGGCGCCTGTGATCGCCGAATACATGTCGGCGCCGGTACCCGCGATCGAGCGGGCCGTGAAGGTCGAGGCGTTGAACTCATGCTCGGCATAGAGATTGAGCGAGGTGTGCATCGCACGCTCGTGCGAGGCCGAAGGCGGCTTGCCGTGCAGCAGATGCAGGAAATGCGCGCCGATGGATTGATCGTCGGTTTCCACCTCGATGCGGCGACCGTGATGGGCGTAGTGGTGCCAATAGAGCAGCATCGAGCCGAGCGAGGCCATCAGGCGGTCGGCGATGTCGCGCGCGCCGGGGGTGTTGTGGTCATGGCTTTCCGGCAGCACGCAGCCGAGCGCGGATACGCCGGAGCGCATGACGTCCATAGGGTGCGCCGCGGCGGGTAATTGTTCCAGGCTGTTCAGCACCGCGCGCGGCAATCCGCGCAGCGACTTCAGTTTTGCCTTGTAGTTTTCCAACTCGGTACGGTTCGGCAGGCTGCCATGCACCAGCAGATGCGCGATTTCCTCGAATTCGCAGGCGCCTGCGACATCGAGGATGTCGTAGCCCCGGTAGTGCAGATCGTTGCCGCTGCGGCCGACGCTGCAGAGCGCGGTATTGCCGGCGACGATACCCGAGAGCGCAACGGATTTTTTCGGCGCTGGTTTTGCGTCTGTCATCTGTCTCTCCTTAAGGCCGTGTCGCGTGTTGTTGGGAAGCTGTAAGATCGCAATGGCCAATCGAAGATGCCGCGTGCGGCCGGCGTGCCCAGTCGCGACGGTTCGACCGCAAATGTCAGGCCGGACAACTCGCCGGCCCCAAGCGACGGCAGCCGCTCGACGGTGGCGATGAAGCGGTCCTGCTCTAAAGTGGCGATGACGCCTTCCGCCAGCGTCCGGAATTTCTTGATGTAGTCCGGCCGCTTGAAGGGGCGGGCACCCAGCGGGTGTGCGTCGGCGACAGCGATCTCGTCGCTTATGACCGAGCCGCCCTTCAGCGTGACGACGACGCGACCGCCGAAGGCTTTCTGCTTCGGGTCATGGCTGTGATAGCGCCGTGTCCACTCGGGATCTTCGAGCGTCGTGATCTTGCGCCAGAGCTCGATGGTCCCAGGGCGCGCCGCGCGTTCCCGCGCATAGGATTTTTCGTGATGCCAGCCGCCGTCTTCGAGCGCGACGGCAAAGATGTACATGATGGAATGATCGAGGGTTTCGCGACTTGCCTTCGGGTCCATCTTCTGCGGATCGTTGGCGCCGGTGCCGATCACGAAATGCGTGTGATGGCTGGTGTGGATGACAATGCTCTCGACGTTTGCGAGGTCGCCGAGTTTCGGTCCCAGCCGGCGCGCCAGATCGATCAGCGCCTGGCTTTGATATTCGGCTGAATGTTCCTTGGTGTAGGTATCGAGGATCGCCCGCTTCGGTTCGCCCTTTTCCGGAAGCGGGACGAAATATTCGGCCTTGGGTCCACCAAGCAGCCACGCGATAAAGCCGTCCTCGCCCTCATAAGCAGGCGACGGCGCGCCTTCGCCGCGCATCACGCGATCGACGGCTTCAATGGCCATCTTGCCCGCGAATGCCGGCGCATAGGCCTTCCAGCTCGAAATCTCGCCCTTGCGCGATTGCCGCGTGGTGGTGGTGACGTGCAGCGCCTGCTGCACCGCCTGATAGATCGTCTCGGTCGGCAGGTTGAGCAGCGCGCCGATGCCGGCAGCCGCAGAGGGACCGAGATGGGCGATATGGTCGATCTTGTGTTCGTGCAGGCAAATGCCCTTCACCAGATCGACCTGGATTTCATAGGCCGCAGCCAGCCCGCGCACGAGATCGGTGCCGGACGAGCCGCAATGCTGCGCCACCGCCAGCAGCGGCGGAATATTGTCGCCGGGGTGCGAATAGTCGGCCGCCAGGAACGTGTCGTGGAAGTCGAGTTCGCGGACGGCGACGCCGTTCGCCCATGCGGCCCATTCCGGCGAAAAGCGCGCGCTAGGCGCCAGTCCAAAAATCGTCGCGCCCGGCGCTTGCGGATGTGCCGCGGCTTGTGCTCGCGCGGTTGCGACCGGATGCCGCGCGATCGATGCAGCCGCAACCGCTGCATTGTCGATGATGCGATTGCCGATCATATCGGCCACGTCGTCCTCGACGCGCACCGAATCCGAGGCGACAGCCGCGATCTTCCAGGCGAGCTGATCGGCGCGATCGAGAGGCTCGGCGGATTTATAGGTGCGGACTTTATGCTGCTTCACAGAACGGCTTCCTCTTTGACTTCGCGGCAGTCTTGAGCTTCGAAGATAGGCGTCGGCCGCCCGTTCGCGTCCACGACGACCATTTCAAACGATCCGCGTACGGCTGAACGGCGCAATCCGCTGAGCGCGTTCTCGTGGATGAGATCGACCACAACCGTCATCGATGCGCGGCCGACGCGCGCGATGCTGGCGACGCACTCGATGAGATCGCCGACGCAAACGGGTTCGTCGAACGTAATCCTGTCCGAGGATGCCATCACCACATGCTGGCGCGAATGACGCGTGGCGGCAATGAAGGCGGCCTTGCCCATCAGGTTGAGCGCGTTGCCGCCGAACAGGGTGCCGTAATGATTCGCGCTGTCAGGAAACACGACGTCGATGAGCCGGGTTTCCCGGGAATGGATGGCGTCAACGCCCATTGAAATACTCCAGACGGCTTGCACTTCCGTCAGAAGTTCGCAATATATGCAAATCTAAATCGTTGAAAACGGCTGATAAAGCGTAGTTTTGCGAATGTTTTCCGACTATTTGCAAAGTTTGCAAAGTCGAGGATGCGATGAAAAAGGCGTTCATGGGACTGCGGCTGAAGCGCCTGCGCGAAGAGCAGCGGCTGACCCAGGCTGCATTGGCGCAACGGCTCGGCATTTCGCTGAGCTATCTCAACCAGCTCGAGAATAATCAGCGGCCGCTGACGGTGCAGGTGCTATTGGCGCTCAACACCGCGTTCGGGCTCGATCTGCAGACCTTTTCCGAGGACGACGAGGCGCGGCTGATTTCGGATTTGCGCGAGGCGCTGTCGGATGCGGCGTTTGGCGAAACCATTGCCGCAGTCGAGTTGCGCGAACTCGCGATGAACATGCCGGCGGTCGGGCGTGCGCTGGTCACGATCCATCGAAAGTACCGCCAATCCATCGAGCAGGCCGGATTGCTCGCGGCACGGCTGGGTGAGGATCGGCAATCGGATGTGCCGGTTCTGCCGTCAACGCCGTTCGAGGAAGTCCGCGACTTCTTCTATCTGCGGCACAATTACATCGCCGAACTAGATGAAGCGGCCGAAGCCATCGCGCAGGCGATGAAGTTTCCCGTTGGACAGATGGACTCGGCGCTCGCCGCCTATCTGGCCGAGCGTCATGGCGTCAAACTCGTCGTTGAGACGATCGACGATCTGCCCTCCGGTAATGAGCGGAAATACGATTCGAAGACGAACACGCTCTATCTCGCGCCGGGGTTGCGACCGGGGCAGAGCGCCTTCCAGTTGGGAACGCAGATAGCCATGCTGGCGTTCGACCGCGAATTGAACTCGCTGGTCGATGGCGCCGGCTTTACCAGCCAGGAGGCCCGCGGGCTGGCGCGCATCGGGCTCGCCAATTATTTCGCAGGCGCGCTGATCATGCCCTACGGGCGTTTCCTCGCGGCGGCCGAGGCGCGGCGCTACGACATTGAACTGTTGGGATACGAATTCGGCGTCGGCTTTGAGACGGTCTGTCACCGGCTGAGCTCGCTGCAGCGGCAAGGCGCGCGTGGCGTGCCGTTCTTCTTTGTTCGCGTCGACCGCGCCGGAAATATTTCAAAACGCCAGTCGGCGACCGACTTTCACTTCTCGCGGGTTGGCGGCACCTGTCCGCTCTGGAATGTCTATGAAGCTTTTGCCAGCCCCGGACGAATCCTGACCCAGCTCGCACGCATGCCAGACGAGCGAACCTATCTCTGGATCGCCCGCACCGTGTCGCATGCCCGCGGAAAATACGGCGCGCCGACCAAGACGTTCGCCGTCGCGCTGGGTTGCGACGTGCGCCATGCCGAGCGCGTCGTTTATTCCGAAGGGATCAATTTGAAGGCATCGAACGCGACACCGATCGGCATGGGCTGCAAGGTCTGCGAACGGCCGGATTGCGCGCAGCGCGCGTTCCCACCGATCGGCCGCGCGCTCAGGATCGACGAAACGCGGTCCCGATTCGCGCCCTACGCCACGTCGTGACCGCGACGATCGGATGACGGTTTTCCGGAAAACATCTTTCAAGGGGAGAAAGAATCAGGCTCTCCTGCCTTTCCGCGGAGCCATCAGATGTTTTTTTCTTGGATAGCGGGGATGGCTGTTAACCTCCCATTGACACTCGTGCGCGAATAATACCACATATAGACGTCACGGTCCGCCAAGTCGCTAGATTTGGTGGCTAAGAGGGAAGCCGGTGTATCGCGCGCGTTGCGTGAGATTCCGGCGCTGCCCCCGCAACTGTAAGCAGTGAGTCGCTCCCGCTTTTTACGTCACTGATGCGCCAGACGCATTGGGAAGACAGGGAGCGACGACGACCTGCGAGCCAGGAGACCTGCCGCGACACCGAAAGAACGTCCACGGGCGGGGTGTCCCGGCGGTCGCTTGCAGATCCATGCCGGCGCTTGCCGCCGCGCATTCGATGCAGCGTCCCCCAAAGACATCCGGTCCCAACAACATCACGGGGTCTGCCGATGTCTGAATCTACCGGTCTCATTGCTCGCGAAGCCAAAATCGCACCCATGTTTCAGTTGCGTCCCGAATCGCTCGCCGCGCCGGAAGCGGAGCTGCCGATGCAGGTGATCCGCCGCAACGGCACGGTTTCGAAATTCGATGCCAGCAAGATTTCGGTTGCGATGACCAAGGCTTTTCTCGCGGTCGAGGGGCACACAGCCGCAGCGTCCCGCCGCGTGCACGAAGTCGTCGAGCAGTTGACCGCGGAAGTCGTCGGCGCGCTCTCACGCCGGATGAGCGAAGGCCGCACCTTCCATATCGAAGACGTGCAGGACCAAGTCGAGCTGGCGCTGATGCGCAGCGAGCATCACAAAGTGGCGCGCGCCTATGTGCTGTATCGTGACGAACGGACCAAACAGCGCGCCGAACAGGAGGCCGCGAAATCCGCAAAGCCGTCGGCTGGACCCATCCTGCATGTGACGCTGGCGAATGGCACAAAGGTGCCGCTCGACACCGCGCGACTGGCGCTGATCGTCGACGAGGCTTGCGCCGGGCTCGACGGCGTTGACGCGGCGCCGGTGGTCGCGGAAGTCAGGCGCAATATTTACGACGGCATCAGCCAGGATGAACTTGCGCTGGCTTCCGTGATGGCCGCCCGCACGTTGGTGGAGCAGGAGCCCAACTACGCCTATGTCAGCGCGCGGTTATTGCTCGACAAGCTGCGCACGGAAGTGCTGTCCTACGTCCATGGCGCGCCGACCAGCGCGTCGCAGGCCGACATGGCCGCGCGATATCCGGAATATTTTCCAGCCTACATCAAGAGCGGCATCAAGGCCGAACTGGTCGATCCGGATCTCGGCCGGTTCGACCTGAAAAAAATCGCCGCCGCTCTCAAGCCGGAGCGCGACCTGGCGTTCCAGTTCCTGGGCCTGCAAACGCTTTACGACCGCTATTTCCTGCATGAGCGCGGCAACCGCATGGAACTGCCGCAGGCGTTCTTCATGCGCGTGGCCATGGGACTTGCGGTGCGCGAGATCGACCGCGAGGCGCGCGCCATCGAATTCTACGATCTGCTGTCCTCGTTCGACTTCATGGCCTCGACGCCGACCTTGTTCAACTCGGGAACGCTGCGACCGCAGCTATCGTCGTGCTTCCTCACCACCGTGGCTGACGATCTCGACGGCATCTTCAAATCGGTAAAGGACAACGCGCTGCTGGCGAAGTATTCCGGCGGGCTCGGTAATGACTGGACGCGCGTGCGCGGCCTTGGCGCCCACATCAAAGGCACCAACGGCGAGAGCCAGGGCGTGGTGCCGTTCCTGAAGGTCGCCAACGACACCGCGATTGCCGTCAACCAGGGCGGAAAGCGCAAGGGTGCGGTCTGCGCCTATCTCGAGACCTGGCATATCGACATCGAAGAATTTCTCGATCTGCGCAAGAACACCGGCGACGATCGCCGCCGCACCCACGACATGAATACCGCGAACTGGGTGCCTGACCTGTTCATGCAGCGCGTCGAGGCCGACGGCGAGTGGACCTTGTTCTCGCCGGACGAGACGCCCGATCTGCACGATCTCTACGGCAAGCCGTTCGCCGAGCGATATGCGGCCTATGAAGCCAAGGCGGCGCGCGGCGAAATCCGCGTTTTCAAGCAGGTCCGCGCTACGGACCTGTGGCGCAAGATGCTGACCATGCTGTTCGAGACCGGTCATCCCTGGATCACGTTCAAGGACCCCTGCAATCTGCGTTCGCCGCAACGCCATACCGGCGTCATTCACTCCTCGAACCTCTGCACCGAGATCACGCTCAACACCTCCGACGACGAGACCGCCGTCTGCAATCTAGGCTCGATCAATCTGCTCAATCATTTACAGGACGGCCGGCTGAACGAGTCTCGTCTGAAGAAGAGCGTGACGACGGCGATGCGAATGCTCGACAACGTCATCGACATCAATTTCTACACGATTCCAGAGGCGCGCCGCTCTAACCTGCGGCACCGCCCCGTCGGCCTTGGCCTGATGGGTTTTCAGGACGCGCTGCAGGCGCTGCGGCTGGCGGTTGCGTCAGATGCGGCTGTCGGCTTTGCCGACACCAGCATGGAGGCGATCTCGTATTATGCGATTTCGGCGTCGGTCGATCTCGCGGCGGAACGCGGGCGCTATCCGTCGTTCGACGGCTCGCTGTGGAGCCAGGGCATTTTGCCGATCGATTCCATCGAGCTATTGGCGGACGCGCGCGGCGGCGTCGCGATGGATCGCTCTATGACGCTCGATTGGGGCGGCTTGCGCGAGCGCGTCAAATCAACCGGCATGCGCAACTCCAACGTGATGGCCATCGCGCCGACGGCGACGATCTCCAACATCTGCGGCGTGGCGCAATCGATCGAGCCCGCTTACCAGAACCTCTACGTCAAATCCAACATGTCCGGCGATTTCACCGTCGTGAACGAGTTCCTGGTGCGTGACCTCAAGACGCGCGGATTGTGGGACGAGGTGATGGTCAACGATCTCAAATATTTCGACGGCAGCGTCGGTTCGATCGACCGCATTCCCGGCGACCTCAAGGCGCTCTATGCGACCGCCTTCGAGATCGACAGTGCCTGGCTGATCGAGGCGGCCGCGCGGCGGCAGAAGTGGATAGACCAGTCGCAGTCGCTCAACCTCTACATCGCCAACCCCTCCGGCAAGAAGCTGGATTCGCTCTATCGCCTCGCATGGACGCGCGGGTTGAAAACCACCTATTACCTGCGCTCGCGCAGCGCGACCCATGTCGAGAAATCCACGCTGAAGGGCACCGACGGCAAACTCAACAGCGTCGCGTCGGCGACCATGATGTCCGCGGCGGCTCCGATCGTCCCGTCTGCGGTCACGGCTCCGGACTTGTCCGGCGCGGTAGCATGCTCGATCGACAATCCCGAATGCGAAGCCTGCCAGTAAGCAGCAAGAAGAAAAGGGAATAACACCATGCTCGACTGGTCTGAACCATCTGCGCCCGCTCGTCAGGCGCTACCGGTTTTCGTGACGACGCCTGTTGCCGTGGCCGATCAAACCGGGCTCGGAACGATCGACCGCCGCGGCGGCCGGGTGTCCGTTGACGACAAGCGGATGATCAATTGCCGTGCCGACGTCAATCAATTGCTGCCGTTGAAATACAAATGGGCGTGGGAGAAATATCTCGCCGGCTGCAACAATCACTGGATGCCGACCGAAGTCTCGATGCAGGCCGATATTGCGCTGTGGAAATCGCGCGACGGCCTGACCGAAGACGAGCGTCGCGCCATCAAGCGCAATCTCGGCTTCTTTGCAGCGTCTGAAAGCCTGGTCGCCAACAACATCGTGTTGGCGATCTACCGGCATCTGACCAATCCGGAATGCCGGCAATATCTGCTGCGGCAGTCCTTCGAGGAGGCCGTTCACACCCACACCTTCCAATACATCGTCGAAAGCCTGGGCCTCGATGAGGGCGAGCTGTTCAACATGTACCGCGAGGTCCCTTCGATCACCGACAAGGCCGCATGGGCCCTGAAACACACCCAGCATCTCGACGATCCCGATTTCAAGACCGGGACGCCGGAGGCGGATCAGGCATTCCTGCGCGATCTCGTCGCCTTCTACGTGATCTTCGAGGGCATGTGGTTTTATACGGGTTTCGCGCAGATCCTCTCGCTCGGCCGCCGCAACAAGATGGTGGGGATCGCCGAGCAGTATCAGTACATCCTGCGCGACGAGTCCATTCACCTGAATTTCGGCATCGACGTCATCAACCAGATCAAGATCGAGAACCCGCATCTGTGGACGAAAGAATTCCAGGAGGAGGTCCGCGCCATGATCCGCGCTGCCGCCGAACTGGAAGCGGCCTATGGGCGGGATACCATGCCGCGCGGCTTCCTCGGGTTGAACGCTGCATTGTGCGAAACCTATATGCACTTCATCGCCAACCGCCGCTGCGCGCAGCTTGGACTGGCGCGCGTGTTCGATGAAACGGAAAATCCGTTTCCCTGGATGTCGGAAGCGATGGATTTGAAGAAGGAAAAGAATTTTTTCGAAACGCGTGTGATCGAGTACCAGAACGGCGGCGCGCTGAACTGGGAGTGAGGGCGTTCGCTAACGCCGCAGGGACCAGTTCGAATCTTCCACGGCGGGCGCGGCACTTGACTGCGCCCTGTCCGCACGAACGTGGATGACGGCGATGTCATCCGCATAGAGCCGCTTCCAGCCTTTGACCTGATCGAGCGCGTACGCCATGGGCGACGTCGGAATCAGCAGGGTGGCATCGATCCGGTATTTGTCGAGCAGGCCGAGGAACTCGCCGACGTTGCGTGCCTCGGTTGCATTGAAATAGTCCAGGACGAATTGTTCGCCGTACAATTCGGCGCGGCCGTCGATGAAGACCTTGATGTCGCGGGACATCAGATAGCCGCCAAATGGCGCGGTGCTGAAGATGCGCTGCGCTTTTCGCTGTTCGAGGAGATCGGCGGCGGCAACGGGAGTTACAGTAGGCATGAATGAAAAGGGATGATGCGCCACGAAGGTGACCGTCGTAGCCCATCCCGCCAGGGCGATCGTTGCCGCGGCGGCGATCGTGACATAGGACGGAGACCTATTCTCTCCGAGGCGGGCAGCGGCAGCCGCGGTCGTTCCAAAATGTTCTGCGATCGGCTTTGCCAGAACAAGCGGAGCCAGGAACGCGAAGACCTCGATATTCCTGACATGGCTCAGCGCCATCCAGATCAAACCCACCAGCAGCATGATCCGCGGCACGGAAAGCTTGAGCCTATAGTGGAAGGCGAAGGCAATCAGGGCGAGCAGCGTGGCTTCGAAGAAGCTGAACTTGCTGAAATCGGCCGGCATCCATTCCCAGATGAGCGACAGCAGCTTGCCCAAAGTGAGAATTTTCGCGGCCCCAAGCAGCGTGCCCCAGCCGTAAGGCGTGCAGCAACTCGCCGCCAGCGCGGCAAGTCCGAACAAACCCCATCGCACTGCCAGCCTAATACGGCGATTGGGCTCGGCGCACCAAATTGCTTCCAGCCCGATGGGTCCGATCAGCGCCAATCCCAGCACGAAGCCGCCGTGCAGATTGGCCCAAAGCGCCATCAGTGGCAGTAGTAGCCACGACGGATGGCTGCGGCGATCGGCAGCCGCCATCAGTCCGCCGACAAAGGCCAGCATTACCGGCAGCGCCAGGACGTGGGGCCGCGCAAAAAAGTGAGTTGCCGATTGCAGCAACGCCAGCGCCCCGAGCAGGATCGAGCGGGCGGGGTCTAAATATGCACTGAGCAAATAGATGAAGATCGCAATGGTCGCGCCGACTGCGAGCGAGGTCAGGATAACCGGCCCGGACCAGTCCGATGGTCCATAGGCGATGGCAAAGAGCACCTGCGAGAGCCAGGAACTCGACATCCATGGTTCGCCGAACCGGGTAAAAGACCAGATGTCGGTGTATGGCATGGCGCCATTATTGATGATCCATTGCCCGATCTTGATCTGCCAAAGGGTGTCCGAATCCCGCAGCAATATCTCGCCGATCGACAAGACGAACAGATAAACTCCGGCTCCGGCACAGAGCGGTATCAGCCCCCGTGCGGTGGTGCGGAAATTCACGCGGCTGGTGATAGAAACGGACATCTGCTTCTCGGCTTGACCGGATTGGCGAAGGGAAGATCTGGCTCGACGTTTCGGCTACGGGACCATGGCCCGGTATAAATCCGAGTAAATTTGCGTGTGACTGCCGCAGATGTGACGGGGCTTGATGAAGGAGCGGTTAACCAGAATTCGCAGGTTCTAGATCTGCGTGCGTGACCCTCGCAGCGGCTCGATCCCCACATTTGCACCTTGTCAATCGACCTGAATAGTTGTTCAGTTCTTGGTAGCGATTTGTTTCAAATCGCCAAATCATCAAGAAGGCGCTGCACGGCCGGAGCCATCCGGCCGAATGCGTCGGGGGACGGGAAAACGCGCCATGGTCTATCGGCGAACCCATCAGGTGGTGAAGCGGCTGGCCGCACGGCGCAGCGCCATTCTGGCGGCGGCGCGGGATGCCGCGGCGGACGGCGGGATGACGGCGGTGCAGATCGCGCCCGTTGCAGTTCGCGCCAATGTCGCAGCCGGTACTGTTTATCGCTACTTCCCCTCCAAGGCCGAATTGATTTCCGAACTGATCGCCGAAGTCTCGCGGGACGAACTGGCGGCGATCCGCCGCGCCGCGGATGCGGCGCCCGGGCCATCGTCTGCGCTGGCTGCGGCCGTCACCACCGTCGCCGTGCACGTGCTGTCGCAACGCAAGCTGGCCTGGGGCATCTTGGCCGAGCCGGTCGATGTCGATGTGTCGGCGTCGCGGCTCGCCAGCCGCCGGGAAATTTCCGGTGAGATCGCCGCGCGAATCGATGCCGCCGTGCGTGCCGGACATCTGCCGGCGCAGGACACTTCCTTGGCCGCCACCGCGTTGCTCGGCGCGCTGCATGAGGCGCTCGTCGGTCCGCTCGCGCCAGACAATCTCGATGATCCTGCCAAGCTGCGCGACGCGGTTCAGACCGTGACGTTGTTGGCGCTGCGTGCCGTCGGCGTGATGGACGCCCGCGCCCGCGGCCTTGTGGTGCAGGCAGTGCTGCCGGCAAAAGCGCTGGTCGGTGCCTAAGAATTCATCTGTCAGGGACATGGCTTTGACGCAACAACTCGCCAGACTGTCAGGCGATGGGCCAACCCGTTGATGAATTAGGGAGTGACACATGACGACGACATTCGGATCTGCGAAATGGCAAGGCGGCATCAAGGACGGCAAGGGCGCGATCTCGACCAAGAGTGGTGCGCTGAGCGACTATCCCTACGGCTTCGCCAGCCGCTTCGAGGGCAAGCCGGGCTCCAACCCGGAAGAGCTGATCGGCGCCGCGCACTCCGCCTGTTTCACCATGGCGCTGTCTCTGATCCTTGGCGAGGCCAAGCTGACCGCTGAGCACATGGAAACCAAGGCCGACGTCACGCTGGAAAAGGTGGGCGATGGTTTTGCGATCACGGCAGTCCATCTCACGCTGACGGCAAAAATCCCCGGCGCCGACAATGCAAAATTTCAGGAGCTGGCGGGCATGGCGAAGGCCGGCTGCCCGGTATCGAAACTGCTGAATACCAAGATTACGCTCGACGCGACGCTGCAGAGCTAATTGAGAGTGTCATTCCGGGTTCGTGCTTTGCATGCCCTCAGGTGCGTATTGCGCATCGGGGAATGACGGCTTAACGCCGTCACTTCTTCTCCGGTTCGCCATTCGGCCCGACATAGGCGATGCGCACCATGTTGGTGGAGCCGGGGGTGCCGAGCGGCACGCCGGCGACGATGATCACGCGTTGGCCCGCTTTGGCGAACCCATCGCGGAATGCAATGCTGCTGGCGCGATCGACCATGTCGTCCTGGTCGTGCGCGTCTTCGGCCACCACGCAATGCACGCCCCACACCGCGGACAATTTGCGTCCCGTGGCGAGGTTCGGCGTGATCGCCACGACCGGCGGTTTTGGCCGTTCGCGCGCCACGCGGATCGCGGTCGAACCTGAACTGGTCCAGCAGATGATCGCGGACAATTCCAGCGTTTCGGCGATTTGCCGCGCGGCGTCCGCAATGGCGTCGCCGACGGTCGCTTCCGGTTCGGGTCGCTGTGCCGACAATACCGAGCGATAGGTCGGGTCGCGCTCCACTTCCTCGCCGATGCGGTTCATCGTGGAGACCGCCTCGACCGGGAATTTGCCGGCCGCAGATTCCGCCGACAGCATGATGGCGTCGGCGCCTTCATAGACCGCAGTGGCGACATCAGAGACTTCGGCGCGCGTCGGTACTGGCGCCTGAATCATCGATTCCAGCATCTGGGTTGCTACCACCACCGGCTTGCCGGCGCGGCGCGCCATCCGCGTCATTTGTTTCTGGAGACTGGGCACCCGCTCGAGCGGCAGTTCGACGCCGAGATCGCCGCGCGCCACCATCAGCGCGTCGGAGGCCTCGATGATCTCGGCCAGCCGGTCGATCGCCTGCGGTTTTTCGATCTTGGCCATCACGGCTGCGCGCCCACGAATGAGCTTCTTGGCTTCATTGACGTCTTCGGCGCGTTGCACGAAGGAGAGCGCGATCCAGTCGACGCCGGTAACCAGCGCCGCTTCGAGATCTGCGCGGTCTTTCGGGGTCATCGCCGAGACCGGCAAATCGGTATCGGGCAGGCTGACGCCCTTGCGGTCGGACATCTTGCCGCCGATCACTACCCGCGTCACGGCGCGCTCGGGCGAGGTGTCTTCGGCGATCAGGCGCACCTTGCCGTCGTCGAGCAGCAGTGCGTGGCCCGGCCGCAGCGCCGCCAGGATTTCCGGATGCGGAAGGTTTACGCGCGTGTTGTCGCCGGGCGTCTTGTCGGAATCGAGCGTAAAGCTCTGCCCGTTATTGAGCTGTGTCGCACCTTCGGCGAAGGCACCAAGACGCAGCTTCGGCCCTTGCAAGTCGACGAGGATGCCGATCGGGCGGCCGTAGCTGCTTTCGACATTGCGAATGGTCTTGACCAGATCGCGCATCTTGTCATGCGGCGTGTGGCTCATGTTGATGCGGAACACGTCGGCACCGGCCTCGAACAGCTTCCGGATCATCGCACTGTCTGACGATACCGGGCCGAGGGTCGCGAGAATCTTGATACGACGGAGCCGCCTCATTGTTTGGGCGCCGTGGCTGGCGGCAGACCCGACGCGCCCGGCGGCGTTCCGCCCGGCGGATTCGGCAAACCGGGCATTCCGCCCGGGCCGCCTGGGCCAAGTGTTCCCGGAATTCCCGGCACGCGCTGCCCGGGTTGTTCATTGGCTTCAGTCAGTTGCACTGTCCACGCTCGCTGTTCGCCGGTATCGACTTCGAAGAACCCGGTGCGGTCGTAGCCGCGGGCCAGGCAATTCTCGGTGCCTTTGATGGTGAATTCCTTGTCGCGTGAACACATGAACGCCTGTCCCGACCACTCGCCGCCGCGGTCATAGTCGAGCGCGTAGATATAATAGTATCGTGCGACTAGCGTTCCGCGCAGAAGCGTCTCGCAACTGCGCGAGGACACGTTCCACCAGCCTTCGGTGGTCCAGCCCTCTGCATCCTTGTAGCCGAGCGCAATGCCGACCCGGCTTGAAGTGTTGTTGCAGAGACGAAAATCAGCCGCCGCAGCGCTGTTCCACAGGCCCATCATCGCGAACGCGACTACCGGCAGCAGGCCGGCGGTCATGCGAGCGGAGAGGGGGGCCGGACGGAGAGAATCTTTTGCAGTCATACAGCGAAGCTATCTCAAATGATTGACGATTTCGCGTGGCCCGGCGGGACCTGTCAACGGCGGGCGAGCTCATTTCCCACGCTATGGGAAACCAGGATTCCGTCTCATATCCCCCATTTTGCGGGCCGATATGGCAAAATCTGTGACAATTCCCACCTGATATCAATATGCTCAAGGGCGCTAACCGCGGGATCACGGCTATGACGATTGACGACAAAACCAGAACGGAACTCGAAGCCGCCGTTTTTCGGCGTCTGGTCGAACATCTGCGCGCCCGCACGGACGTCCAGAACATCGACCTGATGAATCTGGCCGGCTTCTGCCGCAACTGCCTGTCGAACTGGATGAAGGAAGAGGCCGACGCCAAGGGCATCGGCATCAGCAAAGACGAAAGCCGCGAGGCGGTCTACGGCATGCCCTATGAGACCTGGAAATCGAAGTTTCAGGGCACCGCCAGTCCCGAGCAGCTCGAAGCGATGAAAAAGGCCCAAGGCGGCCACTGATCTAGGCGGGCACTGATCAAGGCGGGCACCGATCGTCTTCTCCTGTGGGCGCGCTGTGGATGATTGCGATGTTTCCTTGACGCAAGGCTCCCCGATCTTGAGGGTCAATCGGAGAAAAGCGCCGCGCGGTAAAGCGTGCGGCGCTTGATCTTTCAGCCTCAACGACAGTTCCATTCAGGAGTACCCGATGGCCACCTCCGCTGCCGCCGTCCAGGACGAGCCCGCGACGAAGTTTGCAAAAGACCAGCTCAAGGCCATCATCGAGCGTATCGAGCGGCTGGAAGAAGAAAAGAAGACGATCTCCGACGATATCCGCGACGTCTACGCGGAAGCCAAAGGCAACGGCTTTGACGTCAAGGCGCTGCGCACCATCGTGCGCCTGCGCAAGCAGGACGCCAACGAGCGCGCCGAGGAGGAAACCATCCTGGAAACCTACATGCAGGCGCTGGGGATGCTGTGAGGCGTCGCGTCGAAGCGTAGCAACGTAGCTTCACGCTGGATGACCCGCGTATCCATCAATCTTCCGAAGGATTCGTACGAGGAGGATGGATAGCCGGGGCAAGCCCTGCAATGACGACCGGGCCGCGCCTAGCGCAGCGCTGCGGTCCGCAGCACGAACGACTGCGTCGTGAGTTTGGCGGTTGCCGATCCGCTAAACCGGTCCGTGGTCATGCCCATCATCGGATCGTCCGAGAAGCCCATCGCGATCGCAGCCGGCGGTTTGACGAAATAGCTGCGCATCAAGGTCATGTCGGTGTCGCCGAGCACAGTGGTCGACATCGCGTTGCTCGCGCTCGGCGCCAGCATCACTACCCGCATCCAGACCTCGTTGCCCTTGGCGGCGGAAAGGCGGTTCGAGGTCGAGATCACGCTGCCCTGGTCCTGCGATCCCTTGGCAACCACCGTGTTGATTTCGGTCGCGGCGGCTGCGGCATTGCGGACCGGTTTGACGCTGCGCGGGATCGGCGCTGACGCGGCGACGACGTTGGAGCGCTCGGCCGGCGCGGTGGCAGCCGGCGCGTAGGCGAGGGCCCTGTTGAAGGCTTCGGAAACGCTGGCGGTCGGTTGCGGATCGGCGGCGCCGACGGCCTCGCGTGCCCTGAGGGCCGCGAGCTGTACCGCGGTGGCCTGCTTCGGTGCTGCGTCGTCGCCCCAGAAGCCGCGGGCGTTGATGATATCGGCGGGCGTTTGCGGTTTCGGCTCTGCGTTGTCGGCGGCGGCAGGTGCGGCCGGTCTGGATTTCGGCGCCGGAGCGCCCTGCGCGTCGGCCGAGGCCAATTGGAAGGTCGCTGCGATCTGCGGCGGTTTCGCACGCGGCGTCGGCACCGCCTCTGCTGATTTGGCAGGCGCCGCAGCGGCCACGACGGTGGGGGCGGGCTTCTCGTTCTTCACGGGAGCGCTGCTGCCCTCATCATCCTCGTCGTTCGACTTGCCGCCCCGGAACAGGGCAGCAAAAAATCCTGACTTGCTCACCGTAGCGGCATCGTCGCCATTGCCACGCTTTTCGATGTCGGCGCGGGCGAGCTCATACCCCTTCAGCGGGTTACCGTCGGAGGGCACATGCACCGTGCGGCCGTCCGGGAATACCTTGGCCAGTTGATCGTGGGTCATGCGCGGCCAGTGGCGGATGCTGCCGGTATCGAGATGAACGAACGGAGATCCCGAGGTCGGATAGAAGCCGACGCCGCCGCGCTGCAGTTTGAGGCCCGCGTAGCGGATCTGCTCGAGCTGCACGTCCGGAATGAAGAAGTCCATCGCATGGCCGAGCATGTGCTGGCTGGCGCGCGCCACACCGGAAGAGCGGCGGCGGAGCATGGCGTTGGTGGACGGGGAACGGTAGGACGAGATGATCTGGATCGGCTTCTTGCCGTCGACGTCGCGGTAAACCTCCCACAGGATGTCGAACAGGTGACGATCCATCGTGGTCGCTTCCTGGCTGCGCCAGTCGCGGAGGAAGTGATTGAGTTTCTTCAGCGCTTCTTCGTCGTAGCGCCCGTCGCGCTTGAAAGTGACGGTGAGGTCTTCGTCGGAATGGGTGTGGTGGAAGGAAAGGGTGCGGGTTTCGTTCAGCGCGGACGCGTCATGCACCGACCCGGCTCCGGCAAGGAGCAACAGGGAAGTCAGGCCGAGTTGATATCCGGCCTTCGGTAGCGACAGCGTATTAAATTGGCGCGCGAAACCAGCCAGCACGTATAAGCCCACCCAGTCGACGAGCGATCAAGGGACTCTTTCGCAACGACCCCAGCGAAAGAGGGTGAACGCTTTCTTAAAGCGGGAGGGTTAACCGATGTTTACCGTCCCGCGCCCAAGTTAGGCTTAACCTAACCCGTGGACTGTGGCGAAAAAGTGCCCTGTGCCAATCCGCCGATGGATGATGGTTAACGTAAACGACCTCGCGCTGGGCGCGAGATCATTGATTTTGCTTCAAAATTTTAGCAGGTGGCCCGAGCGGTGGATTAATGAGCCGTGGATTAACGGGGCTCGGATTAACGGGTGATCACCCGCCGCTGCTGCTGTTGTGGACGGCGGCCAATCGGGGCGGGTGGCGTCGGCGGTCCGCCGAACAGCCGCTCGAAGAACGAAGGACCGGAAGACGAATAGGTATTGTCGCTGGCAAAGTTGACGCCGGCCGGCAGGCTGGAGCCTGGCGGGCGGGTATAGCTCGGCTGCGAATGCGCGACCATGTTCTCCAGGTCCCTCGACCGGCCGTTCTTAAGCAGCGACAGCATGGTGGCGTCGCGACCGTAGACATCCTTGCGGATCTGCAGCTTGCCGGCATCGTCCACGAACGCGGTCTGGTAGGTGATGTTGACCGGGATCGGCGTGGGGAATTTGAGGTCGATTTCACTGTGACCATACATGCCGCGGATTTTTTCGGGCGTGTAGCGCTCGTGCGGCATCGTGATGTTGAGCAGCGTCGCGGCGTACTGATCCGGATTCTGCACCCGCATGCAGCCGTGGCTGAAGGCGCGCTCGTCCCTGGCGAACAGGTTCTTGTCCGGGGTGTCGTGCTGATAGACCAGGAACTTGTTCGGGAAGTTGAAGCGGATGCGGCCGAGCGCGTTGGCTTCACCGGGCGGCTGCGAAATGTGGATGCTGCCGTCGCGGTTACGTTCGAGCTTCAGCCCCATGCGCTGCAGCACGGTCGGGTCCTGCTGCAGGGCCGGCAGATATTCATTGTAGATGATCGAGGGCGGTACGTTCCACGTCGGATTGACGGTGATGAACTTCATCGTTTCCGTCAAAAGCGGCGTGGCGTGCTGCCCCGGCTTGCCGGTCACCACGCGGGTGGTCCAGACTTGGGCGCCGTTCTGCATCACCTTGAGGGTGTAGTCCGGGATGTTGAGAATGACATAGGCATTGCCAAGCGACGATGCGCCGAGCTGGCGCGGCAGCCAGCGCCAGCGCTCCATGTTGACGATGACGGTGTCGATCTGCCGGTCACGCTTCGGGCTGTTGATGGCCTTGACGGTGCGATCGTCGAGCACGCCGTTGGCCTTGAGTTCGGCGCTCTCCTGGAATTTGCGCACGGCCTCGGCGACCTTGGCGTCGTAATGGGTATCGTCGGCGTTCTCGGTGATGCCAAGCTTGGCGCGCAGTTGCGGCACGCGCGAATCTTCCGGCGCGACCGCCGGTTGCTTCTTGGTGCCGGCCTTGAAGGCAAGTGCGGGACCCTCGGCGATCTGAATCACCAGTCCGTCACCCTGGCCGCGCAGTTCGGCGAGCTTGGCCTTGAGCTCTTTGTAGAGCTTGTGGGGCGGGTTGTAGCCGTCAAGCGCCGCAGAGGCGTCCTTGGCGGTCGAGATGCTGGCCAGCACCTCGGCCGGATCGATCGGATGTTCGGGATAGAGGATGTCGGCGGAAACCTGCGACCAGTGCATCCGGCCGCTCTGCGCCTGACGCGCATAGTCCAGCATGCTGGCGGTGAGCTTCATCTCGGCGTCGGCAAGTGCATCCGGCGAAGTAGCGGCAGCGAAATCCGGCACCGGATAGTCGGCGGGATTGAGGCCTTCGGCGGCGGCATCCTTCAGGCGCGCGACGACGCCCTTGCCGCCGTCGGTCAATTTGCCGGCCTGGGTCCACAGCGGCGCATATTCGCGTGCGGTGTAGAATTTCTCGACCGCGGCGCGCTCGTTCTTGCGATCGAGATAGCGCACCGACTTTGCGCCGAGCATTTCGCGCAGTTTGTCGGCGACCGGCTGGTCGGCCGGCGGCACGTTGCTCGCAGCTTTCACCGGCTCGGCGGTAGGTGCCGTAGCGGTCGCTGGCGGAGTGGTCGGTGTCGCGGTGGTCGTGGTCGCTGTTTCGTCGGTCTTGGCGTCGTTGGTCTTGGTATCGCGTCTTGGCGGCAGGCGCGGTGACCACTTCAGCCGGCTTGGTATCGGTCTTGATGTCAGTGTTGGGTTCGACGGCCTTCGCCGTGGTGCTCGGCTCCGTCGCCTTGTCAGTTGCTTTGGGCTCAGCGGGTGTCGACGCGGTGGCGTCCACTTTAAAATCGCTAGCGGTCGGGGGCGGGACGTTCGCCGGTTCGGGACGCGGGACTGCCGCATCGATCGCGAGTTCTGCAGCGCTGGTGCGAGGCGTATCGGATACGCCAGCCAGCGCAGAGGTCGCGGACACCGTGAGGAAGGTTGCCGCGACGGCCATCAGCACGCGGTCAAATCCAGCACGGTTGGTCGAACAGTCACGCATCGTCACACCCCCTTGGGCGAAACTGCCCCGGCATGGAACAGCCTCAACTATCGTTCATCACAGCTTGCGCCGGCTCGATCTCAAGTCGGTACGCCTGCACGCGGTGATTCAAACGCAGACGATACATGTGCCCCGAACGTGCAGCCAGCGCCATGCGGGGCAACTCACGACAAACTGACCTCGAACTACCCGTTTTCATTCGGGTGGCGCGGTTTTGCCACGCCACCCGGCTTTTGTCTGTCACCGGCAAGCCACGGTTCAAAGGTTCCGAAACAACCATTGCGTTTCGGTCCGCCGGCGGCCTTGCCACCCGAGCGCCACAATTTTCCGTCGGCTCAATTCGTGTCTTGCGTACCGTCAGCAGCGTCGTTGGCGGCAGCTTCATCGAGTTTGCGGTAGAGCGTCGAGCGGCCGATCTTGAGCCGGCGCGCGACCTCCGACATCTGGCCGCGGTAATGCGAGATCGCGAAGCGGATGATCTCGTTCTCCATCTCCTCGAGCGGCCGCACCTCGCCGGTTGAGGTCAGCATGGGAAGGCTACCGGTCATCGCCAGGGGCGCTATCGGTATCTCGTTACCCGAAACCATGGCGGGCGCCGTCGAGGGGGCCACGACCAGAGGTTCGCCGTGGAGCGCAGGCGCGTCCGAGGCAACATGGCCTGCGGTCTGCGGGAAATCCGAGAGACCAAGCTGATCGCTCTCGCTCATGACCACGGCGCGATAAACCGTGTTTTCGAGCTGGCGGATATTACCGGGCCAGTCGAGCTGCGCGAGATGGGCCATCGCTTCGCCGCTGATGCCGCTGATGGTGCGGTTTTCCTCGGCGCTGAACCGCGCCAGGAAGTGTCGCAGCAGATGCGGGATGTCTTCGCGCCGCATCCGCAGCGGGGGGATCGTCAGCGGCAACACGTGGAGACGATAAAACAGGTCCTCGCGGAACGCGCCGTTCTTCACGAGGTCGAGCAGTTTGCGGTTGGTCGCGGAAATGATGCGGACGTCGACCTTCACCGGCTTGCGGCCGCCGACGGCTTCGACGGTACCTTCCTGCAGCGCGCGCAGCAGTTTCACCTGTGCGGCCAGCGGCAACTCGCCGACTTCGTCGAGAAACAGCGTGCCGCCGTGCGCTTCGACGAACTTGCCCATGTGACGTTCGGTAGCACCGGTGAAAGCGCCCTTCTCGTGGCCGAACAGGATCGACTCCACGAGATTGTCGGGGATCGCGCCGCAGTTCACCGCCACGAACGGTTTTGCCTTGCGCTCGCCGGAGCCATGGATGGCGCGCGCGAACAATTCCTTGCCGACGCCGGATTCGCCCTCGACCAAAACCGGAATCGAGGAGGAGGCGGCTTTTTGCGCGGTGCGCAGCACGCCGGCCATGGTCTCGCTGCGGGTGATGATATCGGCAAAGGTCAGCCGGCCTTCGCGGCTGTGGCGGATGCGTTGCAGTTCGCCTTTCAGAGCCGAGGTGTTGAGCGCGTTGCGCAGCGATACCTGCAGCCGTTCGAAGCCGACCGGCTTGACCACGAAATCCTGGGCGCCGGCGCGCATCGCCGACACCACATTGTCGATGCCGCCATGGGCGGTCTGCACGATCACGGGGACGTTCACACCGGCTTCACGAATTTTTGCGAGGACACCTAGCCCATCGAGGCCGGGCATCACGAGATCGAGCACGACGGCGTCGATCGCCTGCGCATCGGCGCCGGTCAAAAGCGCTACCGCCGCGTCGCCGCTGTCGACGACGAGAGGCTCGTAGCCGCACTTCTGCACCATGTTTTCAACCAAACGGCGCTGCACTGCGTCGTCATCGGCAATCAAAATGGTGGCAGCCATGGCTTTCCCCGCACGTTACGACTTTTTGTCTCGAATCGGGGCACTCTCGCCGATGCCGATTAACGCACTCTTAAACGTTGACATCTCGTCTAAACGTTGACGTCTCTCGCCACAGCTCCTCCACGCCGCGGTAACACATGTCGAACGCCACATAGAGGATGATCACAAGGCCGAGATAGGCGATCCAGCGGTGCCGCTGCAACAGCCGGGCAATGAAGCTCGCGGCGAGGCCCATCAATGCAATCGACAGTCCCAGGCCGAATATCAGGATGAACGGATGCTCGCGGGCGGCACCTGCGACCGCCAAGACATTGTCGAGCGACATCGACACATCGGCGATCGTGATCTGCCATATCGCCTGGCTGAGCGTCTTGCGGGGCTTCCCATTGATATCCTCGCAGTCCGGAGCCCCTTCGATTTCTTGATGATGCGCCGACGCTGTGCGCAGTTCGCGCCACATCTTCCAGCACACCCAAAGCAGGAGAATGCCGCCGGCCAGCAGCAATCCGATGATCTGCAGCAGTTGCACCGTGATGCTGGCGAAACCGATGCGCAGGATAGTGGCGGCGAATACGCCGACCAGAATAGCCTTGTTGCGCTGGTCCTTGGGCAGGCCGGCGGCTGCCAGTCCGATCACGATCGCGTTGTCGCCGGCGAGTACCAGATCGATCATCACGACCTGGAAGAATGCCGTCAGGGATTGTGGGGAAAATATCTCGGTCATGCGGGCCACTCCGTTCAGAGTCCAATCCGACATCGCAGTTCGCTTGAACTGCCAGAGGGGCCCGGGCTTGGACGCGCGTACTCAGAAACGACGCAAGTAAACTTGCCGACAATCGATCCGGTTAGTCAGGTTGATCCGAAAGGGCGCAGAGCCTGACCATCTGGTCGGGCTCGATCAGAATGGAGACGGCGACGCCTACGAAGGTCAGGGCGCCGGCGATGTCGAACCATAGGGTGCGGGCACGATCGCGTCGGCAAAGCAGCGCGAATCCGGCAGCCGTCGCGCCCAGCGCAAACAGCAAGGTCGCGATCACGGGCGCCAGCGCATCCGCTGGCAATACGTTCCGCATTGCGACGACCGTGATCAGGGCCGCCAGCAGGATGCCGCCAAACAATTCCTGGGTCCGATCGGCGGAGCCTCGACCATGTTTCCGGACAATCTGGCTGCGGTCTGTGAATGTCATCGGATTCTCGTCGCCCTCGCTGAGCTTCGCGAAATCTGAGAATATGGTAGGAAAAGTTGCCTTATTTTGTAATTCAAAGAAGATAGTTTAGTAAATATGAAACGTGGAAAACATCAAGAGGTTTCCGCTGGGGCACTTGAGCGCAGCGCCGCTTCGGAAGCCCGGCAATTGCGGAAACAGGCGGGGGATTGGCTGAAGCAGCGCAGGGCGGATGCCGGCTTGTCGCAGGTCGATCTCGCCGCGCGGCTCGGTCTCAAATATTACACGTTCATTTCGCAGGTTGAGAACGGGTTCAGCCGCGTTCCAACCGAAACCATGGAAGCATGGGCCACCGAACTGGGTCTTGAACCCGCGGCGTTCGCTAAGCATCTGTTGTTGTACTATGAGCCGGAATTGCACCGGTTGCTGTTCGGAGCCGAAGGAAAATGAGCGTGGTCGCGTTCGAGCGCAGACAAGGCAATGGCGAGTGGAGCGAGACCGAACTCAGCACCATTGTCGCGGCCCTGCGCGCCGCCATCGCGTCGGGCGAGGGCAGGGGATGGGAAACCGGCACGACGGAAAATGGCGACGCTCAGTTTTATCTGTTGGGTCCGCTTCCGGATCAGGCCTGCGAATTGTGCGTGTCCCGAATCGGCGGGCGCTACATTCTGGAGGACGGGGCGGGCCGGCTCTTGTTCGAGCATCAAAGTCTCCCCCTTGTCGCGCTGCATGCCAGGGCCGCAGTCCGATCCTCGCGGGGGTGGCTTGTCGCACGCGCGATGCTGTTGTGGTGTATCACAAGGCAAATAATTCACGAGAAGGTCGAACCAATGCTCACCGAGAGCGAAGATCTGCTTGTGCAGCTGGCGCCGCAGCTCGCGGCTTTCGCCTGATCGCCAAATCAATCTGAAGTGTTGCCAATTTGAAAGTGTTCATGACGACCAGATCTGCGATATCCCGAGCCAACAAAACATCCCGCAAACCCAAGTCGAGCAACGCAGCCGCCGTCGGCAGGTCGAATGCCGGCAAGTCCGCGGCCAAATCGAAAGCCGGAAAGCTTCCGGAATGGAATCTCGCCGACCTCTATTCCGGCATCGACGCGCCCGAAGTCGCGCGCGATCTGCAGAAGATGGACACGGAATGCGTCGCGTTTGAGACCGACTACAAAGGCAAGCTGGCAGAAAGTGTCGCACGGGAAGACGGCGGCCGCTGGCTCGCCGAAGCGGTCAGGCGCTATGAGGCGATCGACGACCTCGCCGGCCGGCTTGGCTCGTATGCAGGCCTTATTCATGCCGGCGACAGCGTCGATCCCGCGATCTCCAAATTTTACGGCGACGTTTCCGAACGGCTGACCGCGGCATCGGTGCATTTGTTGTTTTTCGCGCTCGAACTCAACCGCGTTGACGATGCCGCGATCGAACGCGCGATGCAGACGCCCGAACTCGGCCATTACCGGCCCTGGATCGAGGATCTGCGCAAGGACAAGCCGTATCAGCTCGAGGATCGCGTCGAGCAATTGTTTCACGAAAAATCCCAGAGCGGATACGCCGCCTGGAACCGGCTGTTCGACCAGACCATCTCGGGACTTCGATTCAAGGTCGGCGGTAAGGAGCTCGCGATCGAGCCGACGCTGAACCTGCTGCAGGACCGCGCGCCGGAAAAGCGCAAGGCCGCGGGGCAGGCGCTGGCCAAAACCTTCAAGGACAATGAGCGGACCTTTGCGCTCATCACCAACACGCTCGCCAAGGACAAGGAGATTTCAGATCGCTGGCGCGGCTTCCAGGACGTCGCGGATTCCCGGCATCTGAACAACCGCGTCGAGCGCGAGGTGGTCGACGCCCTGGTCGGGTCGGTGCGCGCGGCCTATCCGCGGCTGTCGCATCGCTATTACAATCTGAAGGCCGGCTGGTTCAAAAAGAAGAAGCTCGCGCATTGGGATCGCAACGCGCCGCTGCCTTTTGCCGCAACCGGCACCATCGCCTGGCCCGAGGCGCGCAACATGGTGCTGACGGCGTATCGCGGCTTCTCCGCCGAGATGGCGTCGATCGCCGAACGGTTCTTCACCGATCGCTGGATCGATGCACCGGTGCGGCCGGGCAAGGCGCCGGGCGCGTTCTCGCATCCGACCACGCCGTCGGCACATCCCTATGTGCTGATGAACTACCAGGGCAAGCCGCGCGACGTGATGACGCTGGCGCATGAACTCGGCCACGGCGTGCATCAGGTGCTGGCGGCCAAAAATGGAGCGCTGATGGCGCCGACGCCGCTGACGCTGGCGGAAACGGCCAGCGTGTTCGGCGAGATGCTGACCTTCAAGCGGCTATTGGCGCAGACCAAGAACGCAAAGCAGCGTCAGGCGCTGCTTGCCGGCAAGGTCGAGGACATGATCAACACCGTGGTGCGCCAGATCGCGTTCTATTCGTTCGAGCGCGCGATCCACACCGAAAGGAAGAACGGCGAGTTGACCGCACAGCGCATCGGCGAGATCTGGCTCAGCGTGCAGGGCGAGAGTCTCGGGCCTGCGATCGACATCCGCCCGGGCTACGAGAATTTCTGGATGTATATCCCGCACTTCATCCATTCGCCGTTCTACGTCTACGCCTATGCGTTCGGCGATTGCCTGGTGAACTCGCTCTACGCGGTCTACGAGAACGCCTCCGACGGTTTTGCCGAGCGGTATCTGGCGATGCTCGCCGCCGGCGGCACCAAGCATTATTCCGAGTTGCTCAAGCCGTTCGGGCTCGACGCCAAGGATCCCAAATTCTGGGACGGCGGACTGTCGGTGATCGCGGGCATGATCGACGAGCTGGAGGAGATGGGCTGAGGGCTAGGGCGTAAAACATTTGTTGAACAGGGTCGGACGAGATGTTATACTTCTGTATAACACTTGTCATGTCTCAAAATTATGATGTTATTTGAATTGGTTAGGGGACCACAGCGCGATTGTGCGCGACTTAAAAGGCGTGTTGCAGATGAAAATCGAAATCAAGAAGATCGGAAATTCCGATGGCCTTCTGCTACCCCGCGAACTGATGCAGCGGCTGGATCTCAAACGAGGCCAGGAACTACACATTACGGAACTTGCCGGCGGCGGATTTCAGGCGATGCCGTACGATCCCGACTTCGAGGATACAATGGAAGCTGCCGATCAGATTATGGACAAGTACAAGGACACACTCGCAGCGCTTGCAAAGTAGGTGGAGCTTTCCCGTGAGCGAGCCCGGCGAGCCGCTCTGGGTGACCTACGAGCAAGCCATCGCAATCCATAGCCGGCAATTGCGTCGCTTCGGTGGGGCTCCGGGCTTACGCGACGAAGGCATGCTGCGATCTGCGCTTGAGCGTCCAATTAACAAGTGGCGTTACGAACAGTCTGGCCTCGCCGATCTGGCCGCGGCCTATGCATTTGGGCTGGCGAAAAATCACGCATTCGTCGACGGCAACAAGCGCATCGCCTTCATGGCGCATGATGATCTTTTCTGCTTCGGAACGACATTGTTTTCAGCCCTGAACCAGCGCAGCGCCACTGCCATTATCGTTTCCCTCGCGGCCGGCGAGGTCAGCGAGGAAAGCCTGACCCGCTGGATCCGGGATAATTGGCCTTCCGAATGACCCGATAAGCAGGGAATGGCGGCCGTTCCGCCGTTGCCCTCCCGGCGGCTTTGCGGTAATTGCTCGCGAGAAACGACGATTGACTGGGGATACCGATGGCTGACCATAACGAAGTGGCCTACACGACCGCCGACGGCAACGATTATCCGGCCCATGAGCAGACCTATGAAGGTTTCATCATGCTGGTCAAATATGGCACCGCCGCCGTCGTCATCATCGTCGCGCTGATGGGCATCTTCCTGACCTGATCGATTGCTACCTGCACCGCCACAGTCGGCGGTGGTCTGAAAATTTGCATCCATTCCGGTTGCGAAACCGGTATCCAAGCTGGCGCGAATAACGCTAGTTTGCTTACGCGCGCGCTGCTCGCGCCGCCGGAGGCCTCATGAAGATTGCCGTTGCCAAGGAAATCGATCCGTCAGAACCGCGCGTCGCCGTTTCTCCCGATACCGTAAAGAAGTTCAAGGCGCTGGGCGTCGATGTGGCGATCGAGCCGGGCGCAGGCATCAAGTCGGGTATGCCCGATTCGGAATTCACCGCGGTTGGCGCCACCGTCAGCGCGGATGCGCTGAAGGACGCCGACATCATCATCAAGGTGAAGCGGCCGGAGGCGAGCGAGCTTGCGCGGTACCGACGCGGCGCGCTGGTGATCGCGATCATGGACCCCTATGGCAACGAGGCCGCGCTGAAGACGATGGCGGACGCCGGCATCTCGGCATTCGCAATGGAATTGATGCCACGCATCACCCGCGCGCAGGTGATGGACGTGCTGTCGAGCCAGGCCAATCTCGCCGGTTACCGCGCGGTGATCGAGGCGGCTGAAACCTTTGGCCGCGCCTTTCCGATGATGATGACCGCGGCCGGCACCATTCCCGCGGCAAAAGTGTTCGTCATGGGCGTCGGCGTCGCCGGGCTGCAGGCGATCGCGACCGCGCGTCGGCTTGGCGCCGTCGTCACCGCGACCGACGTGCGGCCTGCGACCAAAGAGCAGGTCGAATCGCTCGGCGCCAAATTCCTCGCCGTCGAGGACGAGGAATTCAAGAACGCGCAGACTGCCGGCGGCTACGCCAAGGAAATGTCGAAAGAGTACCAGGCCAAGCAGGCCGCGCTCACCGCCGAGCACGTCAAGAAGCAGGACATCGTGATCACGACCGCGCTGATCCCAGGGCGTCCGGCGCCAATGCTGGTCAGCGGCGAGATGGTCAAATCGATGAAGCCCGGCTCGGTTCTGATCGACCTCGCCGTCGAGCGCGGCGGCAATGTCGAGGGTGCGAAGGCCGGCGAAGTCGTCGACGCCGATGGCGTCAAGATCGTCGGTTACACCAATGTCGCCGGCCGCGTCGCGGCATCGGCATCGAGCCTCTATGCACGCAATTTGTTCTCATTCATCGAAACGATGGTCGACAAGACCAGCAAGGCGCTCGCGGTGAACTGGGACGATGAACTGGTCAAGGCGACCGCGCTGACAAAAGACGGCGCCGTCATTCACCCGAACTTCCAGCCGAAAGCCTAAGGAGAGAAGCCATGGAGCACATCGCCCAAGTCGTCGATCCCTTTGTCTTCCGGCTGTCGATTTTCGTTCTCGCCGTTTTCGTCGGCTATTTCGTGGTGTGGTCGGTGACCCCCGCACTTCATACTCCGCTGATGTCGGTGACCAATGCGATCTCCTCGGTGATCGTGGTCGGTGCGCTGCTCGCGGTCGGCGTCGGCATGATCTCCAGCGGTTCGGGCTGGGCGCGCGGTTTTGGCTTCATCGCGCTGATTTTTGCCTGCGTGAATATTTTCGGCGGCTTCCTTGTCACTCAGCGCATGCTGGCGATGTACAAGAAGAAGGTGAAATGAGCGGCGTGCACCTCGTGGTGACAAAGGCAAATGGGGACCTGAGATGAACGCCAATTTGGCTGCAGTATTCTATCTCGTGGCGGGTGTGCTGTTCATCCTGGCGCTGCGCGGGCTGTCCAGTCCCGCATCATCGCGTCAGGGCAATCTCTTCGGCATGGTCGGCATGGCGATCGCGGTTGCGACCACGCTGGCCAGCCATCCGCCGGCGGACGGTGTCGCCTGGTTGCTGGTGATCCTTGGCATCGCGATCGGCGGCAGCGTCGGCGCGGTGATCGCGCGGCGAGTACCGATGACGTCGATGCCGGAACTGGTCGCCGCCTTCCACTCGCTGGTCGGTATGGCCGCGGTGCTGGTTGCGGCCGGCGCGTTCTACGCACCCGAAGCCTTCGACATTGGCACGCCCGGCAACATCCATCCGCAGAGCCTGGTCGAAATGTCGCTCGGCGTCGCCATCGGCGCATTGACGTTTACCGGCTCGGTGATCGCGTTCCTCAAATTGTCGGCCCGCATGAGCGGCGCCCCGATCATCCTGCCCGCACGCCACATCATCAACATCGCGCTGGCGCTGGCGCTGGTGTTCTTCATCGTCCGCCTGGTTCTGACCGGCGGTGCGGTCGACTTCTGGCTGATCACCATCATAGCGCTGGCGCTCGGCGTGCTCATGATCATCCCGATCGGCGGCGCCGATATGCCGGTCGTGATTTCGATGCTGAATTCCTATTCCGGCTGGGCCGCCGCCGGCATCGGCTTCACGCTCGGCAATTCCGCGCTGATCATCACCGGCGCGCTGGTCGGTTCGTCGGGCGCGATCCTGTCCTACATCATGTGCCACGCGATGAACCGTTCCTTCATCTCGGTCATCCTCGGCGGCTTCGGCGGCGAGACAGCGGCGGCTGCCGGCGGTAGCGGCGAACAAAAGCCCGCCAAACTCGGCTCGGCCGACGATGCGGCCTTCATCATGAAGAACGCTTCCAAGGTCATCATCGTGCCCGGCTACGGCATGGCGGTGGCGCAGGCCCAGCACGCGCTGCGCGAAATGGCCGACACGCTGAAGAAGGAAGGCGTCGAGGTGAAATACGCGATTCACCCCGTCGCCGGCCGCATGCCCGGTCACATGAACGTGCTGCTGGCGGAAGCCAATGTGCCCTATGACGAGGTGTTCGAACTCGAGGACATCAACTCCGAGTTCGCGCAAGCCGACATCGCCTTCGTGATCGGCGCCAACGACGTCACCAATCCGGCCGCCGAAGATGACAAGACCTCGCCGATCTACGGCATGCCGGTGCTGCAGGTCTGGAAGGCCGGCACCGTGATGTTCATCAAGCGCTCGCTGGCGTCAGGTTATGCCGGTATCGACAATCCGTTGTTCTATCGCGACAACACCATGATGCTGCTCGGCGACGCCAAGAAGGTCACCGAGAACATCGTCAAGGCGATGTAGCGCCGCCTCGCGGGAAATCATGACCGTCCTGAAATGGCTCCTGATTGTCTTCTCGGTCGGTTATGTCTGCGCGCTCGCCGCGTTGTTCCTTGCGCAGCGCTCGTTCCTGTTTCCGGTGCCGACCACCGCGCGCACGTCGCCGCAAGCTGCCGGTTTCCCCGGCGTTGAAGAGCATACGCTGACGACGGCCGATGGCGAGAAGGTCATCGTCTGGTACGCCCCGGCCAAGCCGGGCCATCCCGTCATCCTCTATTTCCACGGCAACGGCGATTTTCTCGCCGGCTTCTTCGGCCGCTTCCGCGAAATCATCGCCGACGGGTCCGGGGTTATCGCGCTGTCTTTCCGCGGCTATGCCGGCTCCAGCGGACAGCCGAGCGAGAGCGGATTGTTGCAGGATGCCGCGGCCGCCTATGCATTCACAACCGCGCGATATGGCGCAGATAAGATTATCGTCTGGGGTTTTTCGCTCGGCACCGGCGTCGCGGTGGCGCTGGCGGCGGATCAGCCGGTCGGAAGGCTAATTCTGGAAGCGCCCTATACCTCGACTGCCGATGTCGCCGCATCGATGTTCTGGTTCGCACCGGTGCGTCTGATGATGCGGGATCAGTTCCGCTCCGACCAGCGCATCGCGCGGGTCAAGGTTCCGCTCCTGATCATGCATGGCGGTCGCGATCCGGCAATTCCGATCGTCTTTGGCGAGCGTCTGTTTGCGCTGGCGCACGAACCGAAGCAGTTCGCTCGTTTCCCTGAGGGCGGTCACGAGAATTTGCAAAATTTCGGCGCGATTGAAACCGCGCGACATTTCATCGACGCTACAAACGGCTGATGGCTGTTATGGTCAGCATGCGTCACGGACCTGAGGATTTGACCGCATGAGCGCACATGGACCGATGCCGCGATCGGCCTGGATATTCCCCGCGCTGGCGGTGGCGCTTTTTGCCGTCGCAAGTTCTCTCGGGCTGACATTCACGCCGACGGCCGGCGGATTGCTGTTTGCCGTGGTGCTGCTGGCAATCCTGTTCGGCACCGTGTTTGCCGCCGTGCATCATGCCGAAATGATCGCCGAGCGGATCGGCGAGCCCTATGGCACGCTGCTCCTGACGCTCGCGGTCACTATCATCGAAGTTGCGTTGATCGCGACCATCATGCTCGGCGAAAAGCCGGTGCCTGCGCTGGCGCGTGATACGGTGTTTGCGGTCGTGATGATCGTGTGTAACGGCCTCGTCGGTGTTTGCATCTTCATCGGGGGCTTGCGTTACCGCGAGCAGGATTTTCAGGTCTCCGGCTCCAACCTTTATCTCAGCGTGCTGTTCGTGCTGGCGACGATCACGCTGATCATGCCCAACTACGCACTGACGGCGCCGGGACCGGTCTATTCGGCGGCCCAACTTGGCTTTGTCAGCGTCGTTACTCTCGTTCTTTATGGGGTGTTTCTCTATACCCAGACCATCCGGCATCGCGATTACTTCATTGGCGATGCGTCCGGTGCCTCTGCCGACGGATCGGCGCTGCCGAACCGGATGCTGGCGTTGAGCATTGTGCTGCTGCTGGTCTCGCTGCTCGCGGTCGTGCTGCTGGCGAAGAAGTTCTCGCTGGTGGTCGATATCGCCATCGCCAGCATCGGCGCGCCGCCGGCTTTTGCGGGGGTGCTAGTGGCGATGCTGATCCTGCTGCCGGAGTGCGTCGCCGCGATCTCCGCCGCGCGCAAGAACGACCTTCAAAAAAGCATCAATCTGGCGCTCGGCTCCTCGCTTGCGACCATCGGGTTGACGGTGCCCGCGGTGGCGGTCGCCGCCTACACGCTCCAAATGCAGCTCGTGCTGGGGCTCAACGGGCAGGAGATGGTGCTGCTGATGCTGACCTTCATCATCAGCATGCTCACCTTCGGTACCGGCCGCACCAACATCCTGTTTGGGCTGGTGCACATGGTGGTATTCGCCGTATTCCTGTTCATGGTATTCGTGCCGTAGCTTTCTGGAGCGAACAAAAAATGCTCAGTGCCAAATCGGACGTTCAAGTCGACACCCCCGAAGTTCGCGTCACCGAGTGGCGGCTCGCGCCGGGCAGCGCCACCGGCCCTCACACCCACGAGATGGACTATGTGATCGTACCGGTAACCGCGGGCGAAATGACCATCGTGGCGCCGAACGGCGAGCGCTCAAAGGCACAACTCGGCGTCGGCAAATCCTATTTCCGCAAGGCGGGCGTTCAGCACGACGTGCTCAACGAGACCGCCAGCGAGATCGTTTTCCTCGAAGTCGAGCTGAAGCCCTGACCGACCACCGCTGGTCAAACCGGCCGAAGCCGAATATGTTCTGCGCATGGGGATGGCTCTGAAGCGAAGTATGGTCTTTGTTCTGGCGATGGCGTTGTTCATCGCCGGGATGCCGTTCGCGCACGCGATGCCCGCCGACGTGGCCGCACCGCCGTCCAAAACGGCCCATCACCACGATGCGATGCCGGTGGCCGTGGCGCATCATATGCATGCGCATGACAGCCCGCACGTGGATACTGCGGACCATCAGGATCATCACGGCAAGCTCGCGCTCGATCAGTGCAAGTGCCTGAATTGCGGCTTGTGCGGTACGCCCGGCGTCACAGCACTGGTGCGCGAGTTCGTGCCGGAGCGCCGGGTGCTTGCGGTGACCTATCGGCCTTTCAGCACCGAACGGCCCGACGTCTCGATATCGGTCGATCCCGGAATACCAATTCCCCTGATGTGAAGGTTTGAGGCGTCAGCCGCTGATGCATCGGCGCCGCGTGCGGCGGCCGGGCCATCGTGTCAGGTTTTCTGAGGATCAAATGTATTTCGCATTGTTGCGGCCCGGTTGGCGCCGCCTGTTTCTGTTCATCCCGATCGCGCTTCTGGCGCGCGTGTCCGCGGCTGCCGCCGAGGAGATCCACGACCACGCCCAGATGGATCATTCGAAAATGGACCACGCGATGCCAGCGCCGTCAGGGTCGGCACCGGCTGCTACCAAGCCAAAGCGAAAGAAGCCCGCCAATCACACCGGGCACACGACGGCCGCGACGGGTGCAGCGATGGACCATAGCCAGATGGACCATTCAAAAATGGGCCACGGCGAGATGAAGGGGTTACTTGGCCCCTATCCGATGACGCGCGATGGCTCGGGCACCAGCTGGGTACCTGACGCGACGCCGCATGAAGGAATCTACCAACAGCTCGAGCAATGGAGCGTGATGACCCATGGCTGGATCAACCTGATCTACGACCGGCAGGCCGGCCCGCGCGGCGCCGACAAGACCTTTGTCAGCGGCATGCTCATGACGATGGCGCAACGCCCCTTGGGCGACGGTACGCTTGGCGTGCGCGCCATGCTGTCGCCCGAACCGTTCATGGGTCCGTCAGGCTATCCGCTGTTGCTGGCGACCGGCGAGACCGCCAATGGCATCTCGCATCTGGTCGATCGCCAGCACCCGCACGATCTGTTCATGGAGCTGGCGGCGACCTACAGTTACAATCTGTCGGCCAATTCGAGCCTGTTCGTGTATGGCGGCCTGCCGGGCGAACCTGCGCTCGGTCCGCCCGCGTTCATGCATCGAACCAGCGGCATGGACAATCCGGAGGCGCCGATCAGCCATCACTGGCTCGATTCAACCCACATCGCTTTTGGCGTGGTGACCGGCGGTCTCGTCCTGAACAACTGGAAGTTCGATGCGTCCAGCTTCCGCGGGCGGGAACCGGATCAATATCGTTACGACATCGAACGTCCGGCGCTCGACAGCTTTGCCGCCCGTGTCAGCTGGAATCCGGTGCGGGAGCTGGCGTTGCAGGTCTCTTACGGTCATCTCAATTCGCCGGAGCAACTCGCGCCAAATGTGAACGAGGATCGCATCACCGCGTCTGCGATCTACACCACGCCGTTCGGCGACGGCCATTTGTGGAGCACGACAGTGGCCTGGGGCCGCAAGATGCTGCGGCCGGGCGATGTGCTCGACGCCTACCTGATCGAGAGCGCCGCGATCCTGAAGCAGAACGTCACACTGTTCATGCGGGCGGAACGTGTCGCCGAAAACGAGCTCACCGACGACATCCCCGGTCTCGAGGGCAGGGTTTTCACCGTCAACAAGATTTCGGCCGGCGGCATCTACGATTTTATCCGGACGGAACACGCAAAGTTCGGTCTGGGCGGACTGGCGAGCCGTTATGTGCTCCCGGGCGACCTCAAGGCCGAGTATGGCCGAGATCTGACCAGCTACATGATTTTCGGCCGGCTGAAGCTGATGTGAAACGAAACGTTGCGATTGGTTAAGCCAATTGCCACCGATCCGTCGCAGTTGATCCCTGAATGTGCCTCAAAGTTCCGGCATCGGTTGGGCGCGGGGAGTGGCCGGCATGTTCAATTACGTGAAGAAATTTACGATGGAGATCCTGCCCTCGGTGGCGGCGACCATCATCGGGGCGTACATCGTCAACCATTACATCGTCGCCAAACCCGCTGCGGACGCCCCTGTGGCCGCCGCCGCATCGGTCGCCAATACCAAAGCTGCGCCCGGAGCCAAGCCCGCCGAGACGTCGGCCGATGCCGGCAACCTCCCGGCGGCGGGCGTCAAGGCCAAGGGCATGTCGGAACGGACGCTGCTCGAACGGTCGGCTTCTGAAAAGGCTGTTGTGATCGAGAAGCCGCAAGAAAAGTCTGACGCGAAATCCGCTGACGCCAAACCATCCGACACGCCGGTTGAGACCGCGAGCATCCCCGCCGAGCCGCGCCGCCATACCCCCGCGCCACGTGAAAAGGTCAGGGTCGTTCTGCCGTCTCCTGTGCAGCCATCAGCCGCGGCTCCGGTCACAGCGGTGCCTGCTCCCGCTCCGCCGGTCGAGGCCGCGGTGGCGCCGGAAGAGCGGCGTGATGCCAATGATCTCGCACGCGCTGCGATCGAGCGTCTGCGCGGCAATGGCGATAGTTCGCCTCGTCCGCAAGAGGCCGCGCGCACACCGGAGGCGCCGCGCGCACTCGAGGCGTCACGCACTTCCGAAACACCCCGTGTCGTGACCGCGCCCGCGGTACGGCCGCTGCCGCCGCCGATCATGGTTTCGGCGCCGCCGAACAACGAAGCGTTCGATCAGGGATCGCAGGCAAGACCGTCCTATCCTGTGAATGCGGGGAATGGCGACCAGGGCCGTCCGACACCGCCGGCTGACATTCCGGCCTCGCGACCACCGCTTGATCTCCGTGCCGACGCGGAGCCGACGCCGCCGCGGGAACATAAGAGCGTTGCCGAAGACGTTTTGTCAGCGGCGAAGTCCGTGTTCCACGCGGTATTGCCGAAGTAATCCACTGCACAGCGTTTTCGAGCGAAGTGGATTCCGGTTCGCGTAGCAATCAAGTTTACGCAGATTGCGTAGACTTATCTGCGGTAGAAAACGCGCCAAAAACAAAGATCTACCCGCCGGTGCGCGCGAGACCACTGCGTGCGGCGTCGTCCTTGGGACGGAGTGCGACCGCGCGGGTATAGGAAGCGGCCGCCTTGGCCTTGTCGCCGAGCCGCTCATAGACAAGGCCGCGGGTTGACCAGGCCTGCGCGTTGTTCGGATCGACCTGCACCGCTTCGTCGAGATCGCCGGCCGCTTCCCGGGTTTTGTCGAGCGCAAGGTAACTCGTCGCGCGCGCGAGCAGCGGCTCGACCTTCTGCGGCGTCAGGCCGTTGGCCGCGGTGAAATCCTCAACTGCCTGCTGGTGCTGCTTCTCGCTCTGATAGATCAGGCCGCGGCCGTAAAGGGCTTGCGCGTTGTAAGGATCGAGCGCGAGCGCGCGACCGAACTCCGCGAGCGCCTCTTCGTTCTTGCCGGACTTGGCGAGCACCTGCCCGCGCGTCGTGTAGCCCTGGGCGTCGGTGACGCTGCGTGCGCTGATATCTTCCGTCGGTTTCTGCGCAACCTGCTTCGGCTTTTCGCTATCCGATCCCCACGATCCCAGATCGAACGAGCAGCCGGCAAGGGTGCAGGCGAGCAAGATGATTGACACCATGTGGCATCGGAAACGCGAAGTCCCGGAGAAGGGTGAAGGCACCGGAGAGGCCATGATGGAAAAATACTCGAGCGGCTTAGTTCTGTATTGGTAGCCGGACGTCCGGCAAAATGCATCAGCGCGTGTTCCAAACGCCCCGTCAAAACAAAAACGCGGACCACCGGTCCGCGTTTTCAAATTCAAAAACTGGCTTGATGGATCAGCGCGGTCCGCGACCGGCGCCCGGACCACCACGGCCGCCACCCGCACCACCGCGCTCGCCACCCGGACCCGCGCCGAACACCGGCTTCGGCTTCATCGGCAGCAGGCCTTCGCGCTGCAGCTTCTTGCGGGCGAGCTTGCGCGCACGGCGCACGGCTTCGGCCTTTTCACGGGCCTTTTTCTCGGACGGCTTCTCGTAATGGCCGCGGAGCTTCATCTCGCGGAAGATACCCTCGCGCTGCATCTTCTTCTTCAGCGCCTTGAGGGCTTGATCGACATTGTTATCGCGGACGAGAACCTGCACGCGGCATCCTCTTTCAATTGATCGGATAGGAATTCTGGTAAAGCAAAGAGCTGACAAAAGGCCGAGCTCTTAACCCTGAGGGCGGGCATGTACCAGACAAAACCGCGAATGTCCACCTGTGAAGGCGGTTTTGGGCCTCAGAAGCCCGTGAAAATCGGGCTGATTTGGCCGATATCGCGCTATTTTTTGGCCACCGGGCTCACTTCCGTGACATGCCCCATCTTCCGGCCCGGCCGTGGCGGACCCTTGCCGTAGAGATGCACGGTAGCGCCTGGAACCGTCAGCCATTGCTCATAGCTCAGGATGTCGTCCCCGATCAGATTGGTCATGGTCACCGGCCCATGGCGGACCGGCTTGCCGAGCGGCCAGCCGGCAATGGCGCGGATGTGCTGCTCGAACTGTGAGATCGAGGCGCCGTCCAGCGTCCAATGTCCGGAATTGTGCACCCGTGGCGCGATCTCATTGACCAGCACATGCGGCCCGCCATTTCCGGCGACCACGAACATCTCGACCGCGAGCACGCCCACATAATTCAGCGCGTTGGCGATCTGCTCGGCAACCGAGCGCGCCTGCGCCGCCAGCGCATCCGAAATCGCCGCCGGCGCGCGCGAGCTTTTCAGGATGTGGTCACGGTGCTCGTTTTCGGTGACGTCGAAACATTCGACCTGACCGTCGGCCGAACGCGCGGCGATCACCGAGATCTCGCGTTCAAAGGGAATGAAGGCTTCGAGGATCGCGGATTTGGTGCCGAGGTCTTCCCAAACCTGATTGAGATCGTCGCCCTCGCGGATAATCGCCTGGCCCTTGCCGTCATAGCCGAAGCGGCGGGTCTTGATCACCGCGGGCAGCCCGATGCGCGCAATCGCGGCGCGCAAGCTCTCCACCGACGACACGTCGGCGTAGTCGGCGGTGTCGATACCGAGCCGCTTCACAAAATCCTTTTCGATCAGCCGGTCCTGCGTGGTCTCGAGGATTTGCTGCGCCGGCAGTACCGGGCGGCGCGCGGCCAGCACCATGGCGGTCGCAGCCGGTACATTCTCGAATTCATAGGTGATGACGTCGACGTCGTTGGCGAACAGTTCCAGCGCTTCGACATCGGCATATTCCGCGCAGGTCGCGTTGAGCACCACGTCGAAGGCAGGCGAATCCGGGTCCGGCGAAAACACCTGGCATTTGAGGCCGAGGCGCGCCGCCGCCATCGCCAACATCCGGCCCAATTGTCCGCCGCCGAGAATTCCGATGGTGTCGCCCGGCTTCAGCTTCACCAAACCAGTAGCCCGTTTCCGAAGTTCGTGATCCATCGCGGCAGCCTCTTACACGCACTTCGGAAATATGAGGGGTACTGGCAAACAGACGATTCCAGTGCCGCTTATCGATTTGAAGTTCCTGATGTGAATGTGCGGGAGCCGGTGCAGGAACTTCAGATCGGCGGCACTAGCAGCCCTCACGCCGATCCCTCCGGCCGCTCTTTGACCGCATCCGTTTGTTGTTTCCGCCAGGCGGCGAGTCGCGTCGACAGCGCCGGATCGTTCAGCGCCAGCACACTTGCCGCGAGCAGTGCGGCGTTGATGGCGCCGGCCTTTCCAATCGCCAGCGTCCCGACCGGAACGCCTGCGGGCATCTGCACGATCGAATAGAGCGAATCGACCCCCGACAACGTCTTGGATTCGACGGGAACTCCGAACACCGGAAGTTCCGTCAAAGCCGCCGCCATGCCCGGCAGATGCGCAGCCCCGCCGGCGCCCGCAATGATGATCTTGAAGCCAGCTGCCTTCGCGCCCCTGGCAAAGGCGAACAACCGGTCCGGGGTCCGGTGAGCCGAGACGATGCGCTTTTCGCAATCGACCCCGAGCGCAGCCAACGTCTCGGCGGCATGGCGCATGGTCTCCCAGTCCGACTGGCTTCCCATGATGATGGCGATGGGTGCGGTCATTTCATTAATTCTGTTCGGGAATCCAAAAACATAGGCCGATTATAGGGTCGGCCCGGGCGTCATCCAAGGCGTGGCAAGGGGTTAGGAATGCACTATCCTGTCTTGGTGAATCGCGGCAAGCCTTCATACGCAAGCCTGCACAGAGAAGGCCATGAAGAAAAAAACCAGGGCAACCCCTCCGGGGGCTGCAAAACGGCCGAAAACTGCCGCGGCAGGGCAAAAAGGTGCGCCACGCCGGACCCCGGCGGCCGCGTCCCGGCCGTCGGCGGCCCCCACGGAGGCCAAATCGACAATTCGGCGGCTGAAGACCCAGTTGGCCCAGGCGAAGACCCGAATCGAGGAGTTGCAGGCCTCCGCCGACACCGACCACCTCCTGGATATCCCGAACCGGCGTGGTTTTGAGCGCGAACTGCATCGCGCGATCGCCTACATCAAACGCTATCGCGCGAGCGGCGCCCTGATCGTGCTCGACGTCGATCGCTTGAAGCCGATCAACGACGCCTTTGGGCATGCCGCCGGCGACCAGGTGCTCAAGGCCATCGTGGCGGCACTGCTAAGTCAGGTGCGCTCATCCGACGTGGTCGGCCGGCTCGGCGGCGATGAGTTCGCGTTGCTGCTGTGGAACCTCAGCAAGACCGACGCCAAGGCGAAGGCGGCGGCGCTGGAGGAGATGATCGACCGGCTCACCTTCGTCTTTCGTGGCCGCACGGTTACCGCGGGCGCGTCTGCCGGCGTCGCGATCCTCGGTCTGCATGCCGAAGCCGGCCGCGCGCTCGAAGAGGCCGACAGCGCGATGTATGTGCGCAAGGCGCAACGGCGGCACGAGATCTGATATCGCGCTAGAGCGCGACGACTTTTCTTCGAATCGTGATCCCGCTCTATCCTTTGTTTGAGCATGATCTCCGCGCAAACGCTTCGCGTTTGTCGCGAGGGAAAACCGGTACCCACTTTTCCGGATCATGCTTAAGGGTTCTCGGCGCGCCGCGCCTTAGAGCCCGCTGAGATCGTCCGGCACGTTGCCAAATGTCCGCAGCAATTTGGCATCGCCGAATTCGCCGATCATAGGATCGCCGGTGCGGCTGAACGCCACCGCACCGATGCTGCCGGCCATCCGCGACATCATCTCGGCGCGCCGCAAGGCGGTGGTCGAACTCTGGCATTCTTCCGCGGCGCCCGCGACCGGCGAACCGGTGTCGTCCTGCAGGAAGGGTAGTGCGACGTAATAGGTGACGTCGGCCATGGTGATCGCTCCCTGTTCAGGCCGCATCGCTCTTCACATGCGTCGACGATTTAGCCGGCACGCAGCCGGCAGCGATCGCTGCCTGTAATTCCTCCAGCTCGGTTTCCAGATATTCGTTTGCCATGATCAGCGCCTTGATGGTTGAGCGCAAATTGCCGTCGCACATCGCAATGGCCTGGTCGCAGGCCTGCTCGTAATGGCTGTTGTCGGACAGGAACGATGGGGCGGACATGGCGGACTCCCTTGGCTGGCGGCAAGGATACATGTTCTCTTTTTGTTCTACAGGAGTCAACCGCCGTCGGGCTGTTTTCACGGTAAATATGGCTGCATGCTGAGGGTGACCGGAAGTTGCGAATCGTGCCGATACGCCAGACGGGGAATGCCGCACATGTTGAGATGCTCGATCATCATTTTGCTACTTGTTGGCTTCGGCGCAATCACAAGTGCCAATGCGCAGATTGTCGCCCTCGGTGCGAGCAGCACGGCGGGATACGGCGTCGGAGCGTCTGCGGCGTATCCGGCACAACTGGAAGCAATCCTTCGGGCCAAGGGTCGGCCGATGTCGGTGAGCAATGCCGGTATCAGTGGCGACACCACCGGCGGCATGCTCGCGCGGCTATCGAGCGCGGTGCCTCCGGGAACCAAGATCGTCATTCTGCAGATCGCCGGCAACGACGCGATGAAGGGAATGAACCTTGCGACCGCGGCATCCAACCGCGCTGAAATCCGCAGGCAATTGCACGCCCGCGGCATCAGGACCATCGAGGCGGACGGTCTGGTCCAAACAGCCCTTCGAAGCGGGTTGCGCCAACCCGACGGCATTCACATGACGGCAGAAGGCCAGCGCCGTGTCGCCGAGCAACTGGCCGCGTCTATTCACTAGAACATGATCCGGAAAAGTGGGTACTGGTTTTCCCTCGCGACAAGCGCGAAGCGTTTGCGCGGAGATCATGCTCAAACAACTGGAAGCGACGCTGACTGCTTCACCGCAGCGACATCCGGAACGTGAACCGCGTCTCCAGCGGCGACGAGGCCACGTCGAGCCTGCCGCCATGGGCGCCGGCGATTTCGGAGGCGATATAGAGGCCTAGTCCCAGGCCCTGCCCGGAGTCCTGTGCCACCCGGTAGAACGGCTGGAACAGCCTGTTGATGGCCTCGGGCGGAATCGGCTCGCCGGCGTTGGCGACCGACAATTCGAATTCATCCTTGTGCGTGTTGGCGCGCACCCGAACCGGGGCGCCCGGCGTGCCATGGGTCAGCGCGTTGCCGAGCAGGTTGGAAAATAATTGCGCGACGCGTCCGCTGTCGCAGTCGACTTGCTGCGTCAGATCGAAATCGGTCTCGATCTGGCTCTCCGGAAAACCGGCGCGCAGTTCGGCGATCACCTGGTTGAGTACTGGTTCCAGCGACTGCGTCGCGCGGTTCAGTGCGATGCCGCCGCCGAGCCTGCCGCGGGCGAGATCCAATACGTTGTCGATCAGCGCCGACATCCGCGCCACGCTCTGCTGCATCAGCGCAAGGATTGGCGCAGCATCCCTGTTGCCGCGTGTCAGCAGCTTGGTCCCCGCCGCGATCGACGCCAACGGGTTGCGGAGATCGTGGCCGAGCACGGCAATGAACTGCTCGCGCAATTCCGACGTCTCGCGTTCGCCGAGCAGCCGCGCTTCGCTGGCAGCGAGGCGGTTGGCAGCGTCGAGATGGGTCGCGATCAGTTCGGCAAAGAGCTTGAACATGCCGACCGTCTGCGGCGTGTTCAGCCGCGCCGGTCTCGGATCGATCGCGCACAGCGTGCCGAAAAACGACCCATCTCCCAGGATGATCGGCATCGAGATGTAGCTCTGAAAGCCGTATTGCGCGGGCGTATGATGTCCGCAAAAAACGAGGTCGTCGGCGACGCTGTCGATGACGACGGCCTCGCCGCTCTGCCGGATCTCGTGACAGATGGTGGTCTCGACCTTAAGTTCCCCGCCGGGCGTTAGCCCAAAGGCGATCTCGTCCCGCACCGCGCAGCAAATCCATCGCTGCTCGGTGACGCGCGCCACCGCAGCGAAGCCCATGCCGGTGGACCGGCAGACCACTTCCAGAATACGCGGAACCGCCGCTATGCCCTGCACCGCGGCGATATCCGCGCTGAGGTCGGGCGCCATGATTAGCCTTCAGGTTAATCCCCGGCAAAACGCTAGCGCAGGCCGCAACAGGTGTCGAGAAAATCGCGTACGCCGGAACCAAAACGATATCCGGCGCTTAACGCCAGTTGGCAGGGAGCTAAATGCATGGGCCCTTCGGTGTCCAAAAGGCCCGTGGTCTTGATCGTGGAGGACGATCTGCTGCTGCGCATCGACGCAACCTCCATGATCGAAGCCGTTGGCTTCGACGTCGTCGAGGCCGCAAGTGCTGATGACGCCATCAAGATTCTGGAGGCTCGTCGCGACATCACGGTGGTGTTTACCGATATTCAGATGCCGGGCTCGATGGACGGTCTAAAACTCGCCCGTGCGGTCAGGGGCCGCTGGCCGCCGATCAAGATCGTCGCGACTTCAGGCCTTGTGGATGTCGGGGAAAAGGATCTGCCGGAGGGCGGGCGGTTTTTGGCAAAGCCCTACCAGTCGAAAGAACTCACCGATGTCTTGCGCGAACTGATGGCTGCCTGATTTTTTAGAAATTTCTAGGCGATGATATCAGGCGTGATCTGGTCTTCGATGAAGGCGATGCGGTCACGCAGTTGCAGCTTGCGCTTCTTCAGCCGCTGCAGCCGCAGCAAATCCGGCGCCGGCGACTGATGCAGCGCGTCGATCGCTGCATCGAGATCGCGATGCTCCTGCTGCAGCCGAGCGAGCTCGTTTTCGAGCTCGCGCTCATCTTCGTTGGTCATGGTGTACGTTAACTAAGAAGCACGATCAGGTTGTGAACCATCGGCGGGAAGCCGACGCTCAAATATCGTCCCTGTGAGGCCGGTCCGCAAGCTGACGGGGTTCCATACTCACGATTGATTACAGATAAATCCGAAAATATGAGAGCGCCGATTCTGGATACCCATCGACAGATTCGGCGGCTGGTGTACACTACCTCGTCCGGATCGAATCTGAGGTTCATCTACCGAGGAGATTTCGTATGGCAATACAGGCGCATCTTGTTGAACTTGAACGTAAACACAAGATCCTCGAAAATGAATTGCACGAAGCGCTCGTGCACCTTTCCACAGACGACCTGCAGATTGCCGAGTTGAAGCGTCGTAAGTTGATGGTCAAGGATGAGATCGAGCGGTTGAAGCAGCATACCGCCAGCGAAACTCTCCACTAACCAGTTTCCAGACGAGTACAGCAAGCCACCAATTCACCGCCGGATGGGCGCTGATGCGCTCATCCGAGTGAAGGCTTGCGCTCGTAATGGCGTTTACGCCTCTGCCAATCCACCGACATGGTCTGCGATCGCCAGGGACGACGTCAGTCCCGGCGACTCGATGCCGAACAGGTTGATCAGCCCGGGGACGCCGTGATCGCGTGGCCCCTGGATCAGGAAATCCTGCGTAGCGACTGCCGGTGGCACGATCTTCGGCCGGATCCCGGAATAGCTCGGCATCAGTGCGCCGTCCGGCAGGGTCGGCCAGTATTTTCGGATAGCCGGGTAGAATCTGTCCGCCCGCGCCGGATCGACGGTGTAGTCGATGCTCTCGACCCATTCGACGTCAGGGCCGAACCTGGCCTGTCCGGCCATGTCGAGCGTGAGGTGCACGCCCAGACCGCCGGGCTCCGGCACCGGATAGATCAGCCGTGAAAACGGCGCCCGCGCGCTGCAACTGAAATAATTTCCCTTGGCGAGATAGGCCGCGGGTATCAGCTCGACCGGAATACCCTCGATACTGCGCGCCACGGCAGGCGCGCCAAGCCCTGCCGCGTTAACCAGAAGATTGCACGCAAGCGTCATCGGTGCTTCGCCGCCGGTCTCGATTTCGATCCGGCCCGCGGTCGCCTTGGCGCGCAAGAGCGGCGTATGGAACGCGCAGGCCGCACCGGATTCCTCCGCATCGCCCCGCAGCGCCAGCATGTAGGCATGGCTGTCGATGATACCGGTGGAAGGCGAGAGCAGGGCCGCGTCACAGTTCAGTGCCGGCTCCAGTGCGCGGGCGGCTTCGCCTGTGAGAAGCTGCATGTCATCGACGCCATTGGCCTCGGCATGAGCCCGGATCGATTGCAGCTTTTCGGTTTCCTGTGGCGTCGTCGCGACAATCAACTTGCCGCAATTGCGGTGGGGGATGCCGTGGTCGCGGCAATAGCGGTAGAGCGCATGTTTGCCGCTAACGCACATCTGCGCCATCAGGCTGCCGGCGCGATAATAGATGCCGGCATGGATCACCTCGCTGTTGCGCGAGGAAGTCACGGTGCCGATGCCCTCGGCGGCCTCCAGCACGATCACTTCGCGGCCCGCCTGAGCCAAGCGCCGCGCCACCGCAAGCCCGATCACTCCCGCTCCGATGACGACGCAATCAACCTTGTCCATGGACGCTTCAAGCCTGAGAATTTCGCGCGAGGGTTGGGCACCGGCCGCGCTCGGTTATTATCGTTTTGTTCAGAAAACCGCCCGAGCAACCCGTTGGATTGTCTCGAAATAAGCACCGAACTGCAGCCCCATTAGTGAAGCATTAATCATGTCAGGGCAATTGCCGTAATTTGAGTCACATTTACCGGTTGCATGGGTAGGCGTTTACCCGATCCAAACCCGTGAAGCCAGACACTCCGCCCCGGAAATCCGCGGGTGAATGATGGCTGACAAGAACTGGCAGGCAAGCGGGAAGAACTCGATTCCGGCGCAGGCCCTGGTGTGTCTGGTCGCCGCCGCTGTGCCGTGCGGGTTGGCTTGGGGTGCGCCGTCGTCCGCCGGCTTTGCGCCGTCAAGCTATATCGGCGAACTCGATCCCGGTGTGATCTGGGAGCTTCTGCTCGGCGGTGTCGTCGTCGCGTCCTTTCTCGGCGCGGTCAGCCTCTGGGTGATCACGGCGTTGCGCAGGGTCAAGCGCTCGCAGCTGCGCCGAAGCGCATTCGTCAGCTCTGCTTTGAACAATCTCAGCCAGGGCGTGGTGATGACCGACGTTCGGCAGCGGATCATCTTCTGCAACGATCGCTACCTCGAAATCTACGGTATCGCGCGATCGGACGTTTCGCACGACATGACCGGGCCGGAACTCCTGGAGATGCGGCGTAAGCGCGGCGTGCTGGATGTCAGCACCGACGATTACTATACCCAGGCAGCCAGCGCCGATGGTCTGGTCACCGAGCTGCCGAACGGCAAATCGATCCTGGTGAAATATTTCCGGCTGCCGAACGGCGGCTCGGTCGCGACCCATGAGGATTGCACCGAGCAGCGCAAGCTGTCGCGAAAGCTGGCATCGACCACCCAGTTCCTGGAATCTGTGCTCGACAACGTCCCGGTCTGCGTCGCCGCCAAGAACATCGAGGACGGCCGCTATATCTTCGCCAACCGCGCCTTCGAACGTTTCTCGCGCTTCTCCCGCGACCATATCGTAGGCAAGCGCGCCGATGAGATTTTCCGCCCGGAAACCGCGACGAGCATCGAAAAGGCCGACGAGTCGGCACTGAACGCACCGGAAGGCCATCACCGTAGCGAGCTTGTCGTCGAACGGGGCAAGGAGAAGCGCGTCATCGCCTCCAATCGCGTGATAGCGCGCAACGAAAACAACGAGCCCGAATTCCTGATCGCACTGTTCGACGACGTCACCGAACGCCGGTCGCTGTCGCGCGAACTGGAGAACACCAAGAAATTCCTCGAGCTCGTGGTTGACAATATTCCGGTCTCGCTGATCGTCGAGCGCGTCAGCGACGGCCAATACCTGCTCGCCAACCGCAGCGCAGAAACCATCCTCAACCGCCGCCGCGAGGACGCCACCGGATTGACGGCCGCCGATATCTTCAATCCGCGCGAAGCCAAGCTGATCATTGCGCGCGACGAGGCGGCCATCAAAAAGCGCGGCCTGCTCACGGAAGAACACCCGATCTCCACCAAGGACGGCCTGCGGCTGTTCCTGACCCGCCGCATGACCGTGCTCGATGACGCGGGTGAGCCGCAATATCTGATCAAGACCCACGAGGACGTCACCGACCGCCGCCAGACCGAGTCTCGGATGGCGCACATGGCCTACCATGACGGCCTGACCGACCTGCCGAACCGCGCCGCCTTCCTGCAGGCGCTGGCGCAGATGATCGAGGCCTGCGCAGGCACCGACGAGGAATTCGCGGTGCTGTGCGTCGACCTCGACGGGCTGAAGGAAATCAACGACGTGTTCGGCCATGGGATGGGCGATAAGGTGCTGATCGAAGTCGCGCGCCGCCTCCAGGACTCCGCACGCGGCGGAGTGGTGGCCCGCCTGTCCGGCGACGAGTTCGGGCTGATCATCGACGGCAAGCAACCCGCCGCCGGCATCGCGCTGGCCGAACAGGTCAGTGTGGCCTTGGCGGACGAATTCCAGATCGACGGCAAGTCGGTCCGCACCGGCTGTACCACGGGCATTTCGGTATTCCCGCATAACGGCTCGGATGCAGCCGCATTGCTCGCCAATGCCGGCGCAGCCCTGTTCCGCGCCAAGGCGAAATCGCGCGGCTCGATCAGCGTCTTCGAGCCCGAGATGGATCAGCAGATCCGCGATCGCCGCGTGTTGCACCAAGATCTCTCGGTTGCGATCAAGAACGGTGAATTGTCGCTGTACTACCAGCCGCAGGCCACGTCGGGTCCGACGGTCGCCACCAGCGAGGTGATCGGGTTCGAGGCCTTGGCGCGCTGGCAGCATCCGGTGCGCGGCTTCGTCTCGCCGGCCGATTTCATTCCGCTCGCGGAAGAAAGCGGCCTGATCGTCGAAATGGGCGAATGGATCCTGCGCGAAGTCTGCCGCGAGGCCGCCTCCTGGCCAATGCCGCTGCAGGTCGCCGTCAATTTGTCGCCGGCGCAATTCATGCACGGCGACGTGGTCAGCCTCGTGCATTCGATCCTGCTCGAAACCGGACTGGCGCCGGACAGGCTGGAACTCGAAATCACCGAGGGTGTGCTGATCGAGGATTTCGATCGCGGCCTGGCGCTGCTGCGGCGGCTGAAGGCGCTCGGCGTTCGCATTTCAATGGACGATTTCGGCAGCGGCTATTCCTCGCTGAGCTATCTGCAAGCGTTCCCGTTCGACAAGATCAAGATCGACCGCGCCTTTGTCATGAATCTCGGACGCAACCCGCAATCGGCGGCGATCGTTCGTGCCGTCATCGACCTCGGCCACGGCCTCGAAATGTCGATCGTCGCCGAGGGCGTCGAGACCCAGGAGCAGCTCGGCTTCTTGTCGGAAGAGGGCTGCGACGCGGTGCAGGGCTATTTCATCGGCAAGCCGTTGCCGATCGGACAATATGCGGCCCTGGTCGGCCGCAACGCCGGCAACGCCATAGAGCCCACGCGCAAGACCGGCTGAAAGTTGAATTCAGCTGCGCTGAATTAATTTTTGCCCGCTTGTTTGCTTTGGCCATGATCTGATCCGAAAAGCGGTATCCACTCTTCGGGATCATGAAGCTCGGCTCTCTCCAGTAGCGTTGCGTATGGCGGATTACGACCTTGCAGTTATCGGCGGCGGGTTGAACGGCGTCAGCATCGCGCGCGACGCCGCCGGGCGCGGCCTGCGCGTGATCCTGCTGGAGCAGGGCGATCTCGGTGCCGGCGCTTCCTCCGCCTCGCCACGGCTGATCCATGGCGATCTGGCAGGGCTGGAACGCCGGCGCTTTCTTCGGGTCCGTGCGGCGCTGGCCGAGCGCGATGTCTGGCTCAGGATCGCGCCGCATCTGGTGCGTCCGATGCGCTTTGCCATCCCCGCTCATTCCGACGAACGCCCGATGTGGCAGTTGCGGTCGTGGCTATTGCTGTACGACCGGTTGGCCTCGCGCAACGGCCTGCCGGCCTCCGCCACCGTCGACGTCACGCATCATCCCGTCGGCAATGCGCTGAAGCGGCCGTTCGGCACGGCGTTCGAATATTCCGACTGTGTGGTCGACGATTCCCGGCTGGTGGTGCTTACCGCCGTCGACGCCGCGGCGCGTGGAGCCGCAATCCGCACCGGCGCGCGCTGCACCCGGGCCGACCGGGGAGATACCTGGCGGCTGGCGACGATCGATCGCGGCCATCGCCGGGTGGTGACCGCAAGGGCACTGGTCAACGCGGCCGGGGCGTGGGCCGCGTCCGTCGCCGAGACCGTGTTGCGCGTGCCGCCGCCGAAGTTTGCGACCGTGCAGATGAGCCAGATCGTCGTCCGGCGCCTGTTCGACAGCGATAACGTCTATGTGTTCCAGAACAGTGATGGACGGCTGATTTTTGCCAGCCCCTATGAACGCGATTTCACGCTGATCGGCACCGTCGGCCACGCCTTCAAGGGGGATCCCGCGATCGTCGCGATGGGCGCCGGCGACGTGGCCTATCTATGCGACGCGGCGAACCGCTATTTTCGCGAACGGATCGAGGCTGTCGATGTGGTGCGCACGGTGTCCGGCGCCAATATGGTGATGAACCCCGCGAGCCGGCAGCAGGCGCCGGAAGGCGCTGTCACGTTGGACTACAAGCGCGGCAAGGCGCCGCTGATCACGATCATCGGCGGTGACGTCACCACCTCGCGCTTGCGCGCGGAGAAGGCTGTCACCAGGTTGACGCCGTTTTATCCGATGTCGCGGTGCTGGACCGCGAAGGCAGCGTTGCCGGGTGGCGATTTTGCCTGGAGCCGTTTCGAGACCGAAGTTGACGAGGCGCGCGAGCGCTGGCGGTTCCTCAGTGAGGACCAGGCCCGGCGTCTGGTCGCCGCCTATGGTTCAAGCTTCAAGGCGATCCTCGGCGAGGCCAAAGATCGCAGCGAACTCGGCCCGGCCTTCGGGCCCGAGCTGACCGGCGCCGAAGTGCGCTATCTCATGCAGAACGAATGGGCGCGCTTTCCGGATGACATCTTGTGGCGGCGTTCAAAGCTCGGCCTGACCATGCCGCCGGCCGATCGCGATGCGTTGGCGGCGTTCATGACCACCGTCGGCTCTGAGTCGCGCGTGGCATCCGCTTAACTCAAGAGCGTTGCGATGCACGCGCCGCTTGTCGCGCCCAGGCTTCATCGCGCGCCGAAGGCCTGCGTTCAAGTCGGGTGGAAATGAGCCTGTTGGCCTTGTCGCCGTATCCGCCGCGCAGATAGGCGACGATCAGGGTGTCTTCCCACAATTCGCGCTGGGCGTGGCTGCCACCGAAGCGCACGACCTCGGACATGACGGGCTCCAGCAGATGGATCGCGTTGTCATTGTCGCCTGCCGCGAATGCCCTGACGCCGCGGCAGATGTCGATGGCCGAACTGCCCGGCGCCAGTTTGCCGCTGGCTTCGCGCGCTTCCAGTTGGGCCAATCGTGTGTCCAGCGCCTCGCTGCCCATTGCTGCCGCGACCAGCGCGTAATGGACATCGGCGAAGTGCGCGCCGGCTTGCGGGAAATGCTTGTCACCGTAGGCTGCGACATCTCGCCAATGGGGTTCCAGACCAGCCTTGCCGGCCAGCGAAAGCCGCCACAGCAGCGATGCGCCGTCGGTATAGATATTCAGGGGCGGAAAGGGCCGGCCTGCCGGTTTGATCTGTTGTTCGTAGATCGCGAGTGCGCCGTCGAAGTCGCCGGCGTCAAGCGCCATCAGCGCCACGTGCCACCAGAGATGTCCGTGCAGAAAACTCAGACGGTCATGCGCGGGCAGCCATTGCGCGAGAAACGTGCGACCGGCTTCCATGTCGCCTTGCTCGAACATCGCATGCGAGAGGCTATGTGCGGCATTGGCGTTTGCGGATCGCAACGACATCGCGCGTTCGGTCAATGTGCGGCCGGTGGAGAGGTTTCCAGCTTCGGTATGCGACCAGCCGAGATAGCTGAGGAACCACCAGTCCTCGCCATAATGGCTGGCGTGGCGCTCGCAGATCGCAAGCTTTGCGGTGTCGTGGTCGGGACGGCCGGAGAATGCGTAGAGGCCGAATGCGCCGAGCAACAGCGAGAGTATCAACGCGTCGCGGGGATATTCGTCGAGATGCGCTTCGGCATCGCCCACAGCCAGTCTCGCCTTGCCCTCGATCACGGCGGCCGTGATTTCGATGTGCCGGATTTCACGCATCGTCGCGTTCGCGGCCAGCTCCCGCGCCCGCGCGGCAAGCGCGCGTGCCTCGGCGCCTTCCATGTTCAGTTGATGGACGCGGGCGCGCGCGATATGTGCCAGTGCGAAGCCGGGGTCTTCCGCAATTGCCTGGTCGAAGGCCTCGCCGGCTCCGTGCCAGGCCGACAGCATGCGGTCCACGCCATCGAGGTAGTGTGCCGCGGCCCGGTCGGAAGCGGTCGTGAGGGGTAGATCGTACCTGTCCCGGTTCATCTTCTCTTCCTGCAAACGCCACGGTCGAACCGCAAACCTAGCAGAGACGTGATCCCTGACACCTATAATATTGTGGTGGGCGCGGCTGACATGGTTGAGCGGATGCCGATCCGCCGCTAGCGTGCAGCCACGATGGGGCTGGCAGATGGCATGACCGAGGAATCGCCGGAAATCGAAACGCCGAAAAGCGACACGGAAGCGGAGCTAGCTAAACCGGCGGCGTCGCCCGATGCGGCCATCGAACCTGTAAAGCCCGAGCCGGCGGCCACCGACGTGCCGCTGTTGCGCATCGAAGGGGTCGGCAAGAAGTTCGGCAATTTCCGCGCGGTCGACCGCCTGTCGCTCGACATCAAGGCGGGTGAGTTTTTCGCACTGCTGGGCCCGAGCGGTTGCGGCAAGACGACGCTGCTCCGAATGCTTGCCGGGTTCGAGACGCCGGACGAGGGCCGTATCCTGCTCGCGGGCCGTGACATCGCGCATGCGTTGCCGCATGAGCGGCCGGTCAACATGATGTTCCAGAACTACGCGCTGTTTCCGCATCTCTCGGTGCGGGACAATATCGCGTTCGGTCTCAGGCGGGCAGGCATGGCGCGCGCCAATATCAAAACCCGTGTTGCGGAGATGGTCGCCCTCGTCAAGCTCGAAGGCATGGAGAAGCGCAAGCCGGACCAGCTTTCCGGCGGCCAGAAGCAGCGCGTTGCGCTGGCGCGCTCGCTGGCGCGACGTCCGCAGGTATTGCTGCTTGACGAGCCGCTGGCGGCGCTCGACAAGAAGCTGCGCGAAAGTACGCAGCTTGAATTGATGGATCTGCAGCGCCGTCTCGGCATGACATTCATCATCGTCACCCATGATCAGGAAGAGGCGATGACGGTGGCGAACCGGATCGGCGTGATGGACGCCGGCCGGCTCGAACAGGTCGCGACCCCGCGCGATCTCTACGAGGCGCCGCGTTCGCGCTGGGTCGCCGAGTTCGTCGGCGACGTCAATCTGTTCGACGGCGAGGTCTCTTCGCGCGAACATAACCGCCTGACCATTGCGACCCGGGATGCCGGGACGATCACTGTCGGCGAACCTCGCAATCCCGTCACCAAGACCGCTGTCTGTGTCGCGATCCGTCCGGAGAAGGTAAAGCTGTCGCGCCGCGGCCCGGTGTCGGATGCAGCCAATTCTCAGGCCATCAACCGGCTCGAAGGCGTGGTCACCGATGTCGGCTATCTCGGGGGATTGACGACCTACAAGGTCAAGCTCGATTCCGGTGCGGTGGTGCGCTCATCGATGGCCAACACCGCCCGGCTCGATGTCGATGCCTATAGCCCAAGCCAGCGCGTGACGGCGTGGTTCACGCCCGACGATTGCATGGTGCTGGAGCAATGAGCGCGCGCCGCATCTTTGCCCGCCCGGCGCGTTACGCTGCGATCGCGCCTTATGTCTGGATGGTGCTGTTCTTCCTGGTGCCGTTCGGCTTTGTGCTGAAGATCAGCCTGTCGCAGACCGCTATCGCGCAGCCGCCCTATGTGCCGCTGTTCGAATTCACGGAAGGGTGGGCAGCGATCAAGGCGGCTTTCGCTGCGCTTTCGCTGGAAAATTTCAAGCTGCTGATCTCCGACAATCTCTACATCACGTCTTACCTGCGCAGCCTTTTCGTTGCCGTGACGTCGACGGCGATCCTGCTTCTGATCGGCTATCCCATCGCCTATGGCATGGCGCGGCTGCCGCAGCGCTGGCAGGGGATCGCGATGATGCTGGTGATCGTGCCGTTCTGGACCTCGTTCCTGATCCGGATTTATGCCTGGATCAACATCCTGCAGCATGATGGCCTGCTCAACAAAATCCTGCTTGCGCTGCATCTGGTCTCGACCCCGGTGGTGTGGTTGTCGACCGACAGCGCGATGTATCTCGGCATCGTCTATTCCTATCTGCCGTTCATGATCCTGCCGCTCTATGCGACGCTCGCCAAAATGGACTTTTCGCTGCTGGAAGCCGCCAACGACCTCGGCGCCTCGCCGCGGCAGGCGTTCTGGCTGGTGACGTTTCCGCTGTCATTGCCGGGTGTCGGGGCGGGCGCGCTGTTGTGCTTCATCCCGATCGTCGGCGAGTTCGTAATCCCGGACCTTTTGGCCGGCTCCAGTTCGATGATGATCGGCCAGACGCTGTGGCTGGAATTCTTCACCAACAAGGACTGGCCGGTCGCTTCCGCGGCTGCGATCGCGCTGCTGCTTCTGCTGATACCGCCGCTGTTGTTGTACGACCGCCTGCAGCGCCGCCAGCTCGAGAGGGCAGGCTGATGGCGAGCAGGGTGAATGGAATCACGCGGTTCAATATGTCGGCGCTGGCGTTGGGGCTGGCGTTTTTGTATCTGCCGATTGTCATCCTCGTGATTTATTCCTTTAACGCCTCGCGGCTGGTGACGGTGTGGGGCGGCTGGTCGCTGCGCTGGTATACTGAGTTCTTCAATGACCGCGCCATGCTGGATGCGGCCTGGATGAGCCTTCGCGTCGCGGCGGTGTCGGCGACCATTGCGACGCTGCTTGGCACGCTTGCGGCGATAGGCCTGGCGCGTGGCGAACGCTTCAAGGGACGCGCGCTGTTTTCGGGCATGCTCTATTCGCCGCTGGTGATGCCTGAAGTGATCTCTGGCCTGTCGCTGTTGCTTCTCTTCGTGGCACTCAACGCCGAGCGCGGGTTCTGGACTGTGACGGTCGCGCACACGACGCTGACCATGTGTTTCGTCGCCGTGGTGGTGCAGTCGCGGCTCGCCTCGCTCGATCGCAGTTTGGAGGAAGCTGCGATGGATCTCGGCTGCGATCCCGTGCGGGCGTTCCTTAGCGTGACCTTGCCGTTGATCATCCCGGCCATCGTGGCAGGCTGGATGCTGGCGTTTACGCTGTCGCTCGACGATGTCGTGATCGCGAGCTTCACCACCGGCCCCGGTTCGGCGACGCTGCCGATCCGGATTTATTCCGAGGTGCGGCTTGGCGTAAAACCCGAGATCAACGCGATCTGCACACTGGTGATCGCCTTGATCGCGGTGGTGATCGTGATCGCCTCGTTCGCCTCCAAACTGTCGACCTCGCAAGGCGACAGCGCCGCGCCGCTGTAAGCCGGCGTCACGATTTCACTGCACCCGCCGTCAATCCTCCGACCATATAGCGTTTGAACGCGTAATACATCGCGGCCGGCGGCAGCGCGTAGATGAAGCCCGTGGTCATCAGCAATTCCCACGGCGAATCGTCGGCGGCGAGGAAATTGCCGAGCGCCACGGGCAGCGTGATTTCGGTGTCCTTGGACAATAGCAGGAACGCGTAGAGATATTCGTTCCAGGCCAGCAGCACGGCATAGGCGCCGACGGCGACCAGCGAGGGCATCATCAGCGGCACATAGACCAAACGAAACAGTTGCATCGTCGTCGCGCCGTCCATGGTGGCGGCTTCGTCGAGTTCGACCGGCAACTTGTCGGAAGCCTGCTTCAGCACCCAGATCGCGTAAGGCGAGGCGATCGTCACCATCGCGAGAATCAGCGACCAGTGATTGTTGAGCAGGCCGTAAGTGCCCATGGTGCGGTACATCGGCACGGCCAAGAACGCCGCCGGAATGAAGTAGGTGAACAGTGCCAGATTCATCACGGTGCGGCCGCCGGGCACGCGCAGTCGAGAGATCGAAAACGCTGCGGCGGTCGCAATCAACAGCGTCAGCGCGCCGGTCGCAGCCGCGATCACGACCGAATTCCAGAACTGGATCCAGAAATCGCGCAGGAAATAATGTTCCTGGTAAAACACGATATGGAAATTGTGCAGCGTCGGATGGGTCGGCCAGAGTTTTCCGGAGAACGCGTCTTCCTTCGGCGAAATCGCGAACAGGAACATGTGATAGATCGGCACCATGGTCCAGATGAACACGGGAATCCCGATCAGCAACAGCCGCGCCTCGATGCCGACTTCGCGCCAGGTTGGAAGTGTGAGCGTTGGCAGCTTCATCGCGACAACCGTTTCATCATGTAATAGACCAGCGGCAGCACGAACGGCAGCGCGCAGACGATCGACGCCATCGCAAGGCTGAGCTGGTCGAGCCTGAGGTAACGGATGCCCAGCGTGGACAGCACGTGGGTGAGATCCGCAGGCCCTCCGCCGGTGAGCAGATAGACGCTGTTGAAATCGCCGAGTGTCCAGATCATCGAGAGCAAGGTGCAGGTGACGTACAGCGTCAGCATCGACGGCCAGGTGATGAAGCGGAATTTCTGCCACCAGCTCGCGCCGTCGACATCGGCCGCTTCATACAGATCGTGCGAGATCGCGAGCCGTCCGGTCATCAGGATCAGCGTCCAGAACGGTAGCGATTTCCAGATGTGCATGCCGATCGCCATCGTCAGCGCGATCGTCGGATCGTTCAGCCAATTCGGGCCGTCCTCGCCGGTGAATTTGAAAATCAGTTGATTGACGACGCCCCATTCCGGATTGAGCATGAAGCGTACGGACAGAATGGTCGGGATCGACGGCACCGCCCAGGGCAGGATGAACAACACCGACAGCCATTTGATCCAGCTCCGCGACTGCACGAAGAAGCCGGACAGGAACAACGCCACCAGCATTTTGAAATTGATGCCGATGACGAGGAAGATCAGCGTATTGACCGCGGCGCGCGCGAAAATCGGATCGTGATAGAGCGCGACGTAACTCTCGGGATGCCGCGCCAGCCACAGGCCGTAGCAGACCGGGTAGACCACGAAAGCCAGGAACACGAGAAAATAGGGCGCCAGCAGCACGATGCCCCAGACCTGCGGCGTGGTGAGGCGGGCCGACAGCGGGGCGCCGGGGATAGCATGATCGGAGGAGAGCGTGATCGCCATGCGCTTACTCTAGAACGAGATGCTGGCCACCGCTACATCGTCGTCCCGGCTTTCGCCGGGACGACAGAAAATGTAGTTGCGGCGGCCGCCGTCGTTATCCTAACCCGCGATCTGCTTGAGGCGGGCGATCAGTTCGTCGACGGCCTTGTCGACCGGCACCTTCTCGCTCACTACCCGGTTCATCGCCTTGGCCCAGACGTTCTCGTTGTTCAGGATCGTGAACTTCCAGTTCTTGGTGAAGTCGAACGGCGTCGTGCCGCCAGTGAACTGGGTGTAGACGGCTTTCCGATGGCGGTCAGCCTGCCAGAACGGGCTCTGCTGGCTCGCGGTCGTCACCGGGAACCAACGGCCGAGCGCGCCCTCGACATAGGGACGAAGGTTATCCTCCTGCATCAGGAAGCTCACGAACTGCTTGCCTTCCGCCTTGTTCTTTGCGTTGGCAAAGATCAAGCCGGTTTTGACGTCGGAGCGATATTTGATCGGCGTTCCGTCCGGCTTGTTGGGGAAGGAGGCGGTGATGATGGTTTCGTCATACGCCTTCTTGCCGGCGGCGCGCTGCTCCGGCGTCAACGCGGGGTTATTGGCGTCGTCGAGCCACTTCGCCGCGATCGAGATCGTGAAATTGTGCGTCATCACGATCGTCTTGTTGTGGAAGGCTACGTTGTTGTCCGGATCCTTCCAGGTGGTGGAGGAGGGCGGCGTGCAGCCCCTGGTGTAGGTATCGGTGTAATCCTTCAGCGCGCTGATCAGCCCCTGTCGCACCTTGGGATCGTCGACCAGAAGCTTGCCGTCGTCATCGACCAGCTTGACGTTGTAGGCGTCCATGAAGGTGTAGAACGACTGGAACGAGTCGGTGGATTCCACGCCCATCGGCTGGCCGACGGCGTAGACGCGCTGACCGGTGGCCTTGCGGCTGGCAGCCTGCACCTTGTCGCACCAGAACGACCAGTAATCTTCCCATTTGGTCGGGATGTCGCTTTGCTTGAAGCCGGCCTGCTCCAGCATGTCGCCCCAGATCTGCACGTGCATGCTCTGCTGCTTCAGCGGGAAGCCGTAATAGCCCTTCTTCTTGGCCACGTCGTTATAGAGCAGCGCGGTCTCGAGCGTGTTCGGCGCGAACGCCGATTTCATCGGCAAGAGGATGTCGGAGAGGTCTTCGAGCTTGCCCTCATATGCCCATTTGCCTTGGGCCTGCACGTCGTAGCTGTCGGAATAGGCGACGTCAGGCACCGTGCCGGAGTCGAGCGCCGCCACCGTCTTCGGGATCATGTCCTGAATGGCGTATTGCGACAGTTCAACCTTGATGCCGGTCTTGGCCTCGAACTTCTTGATTGCTTCGAGCAACGCGTCGTCCTCGGACTTGTAGAAGCCCTTGCCGAACCAGACCGTGATCGTCTTTTGCTGAGCGAACGCAGGCGCTGCGGCATACAACAGCCCGGCCGCGGCGATCGCGATTGAAAGCGCACCTAATCCCTTGCCTAATCCTTTGGATCTCACGTTGTTCTCCCTGAATTTGCCCGGGTTTTTAACCGGTTGGGTAAAAGACTAGCCCATGGAAGGGGCCTGATCCAGATGGCCCGTGGCCAACTTGCGTAGGGGATTGCTGGGCTCCGCCAGGAAATCCAAATTCCGTCATTCCGGGACGGTGCGCCAGCACCGGACCCGGAATCTCGAGATTCTCCGATGTGCAGTGCACATCGTAGCTCGATCCTTCGCATCGCCCCGGAATGACGGTCTCATAACACCGGACATGCCTTCACATCCCGCGACGCAAGGACGCGCCCGAGGCTTGCAATATCTTCCGCCCGGAAAGAGGGCGTGGGGAATGCCGGGTGCCCGATGCACCCACAGCCCGTGTGCAATGGTAGTAAGCACACGGTAGTCACCGCAGGTTCACCGGAAATCACCCGGCATTCCCGCACGCGAATGGTTTTAACGGCTTACTCCGCGCTCTCCTCGGCGACGAATTCGTCTTGTCACCGTCATCGGCGGATCAGCGGCACGTCCGCGCCCGGTTGGGCTGACGTACCTCCGCCGATTTAGCACCAGCAACGGGTGCCAGGACCACGCGGCTTCACCGTACGCGACCCATCTCCATCAAGAGGCCTCGCCGACAGTGCACGCCGCCGAAGCTTTGATGAAGACGGAAGCAGCGCCGTTCGTCCCGCGCGCTTGTCGATTGCTCACAAGCCGAAGCTTGCCCCGCCATCCCAAGCGCACCCGACGCTGCCGCGTCCACCGCATCCCATCCCAACGTTCGTGACGATGGCCAACGCCCCTCGTGAGGGATGAGACGGCGGGGTTATGGGGGTGATTTGGGGCTAGCGAGAAGGGAGATATTTTTGGAGGGAAGAGTGGACGGGGGGAATCGGATTGATTTGGTTGATTAAATTAGTCGTCGCGCGCAACGCGCAGTGGATCGGAAAAGCTGTCCGGTTTCCGATCGGCGGTTTTTGATTGAGCCTGCTGCGCCTCATCTTCACACCGTTGTCCTCCGGCCGTGACTGTGGCTTCGCCGCCGAGCAAATCCGCCTCGCACGCAACCACTATGCCGCCAAGATGCGCAAGGCCGAGGAAGCCCGCCGCCCGCGAACGCCACATCCGCGCAGCGGACAAGTCCTTCTGCGATGCATGGTTTGTACCGTCACTCAAAAGGATCATTCAACGCAATAGCACGATCAGTTCGCGTCAAGATTAAAGTCGTAGGTCTCTGCTGGCGGGCCTTTGTGAGCCGCGGCGAACTGGTTGAGAGGAAGGTTCATCGCGACCCTCGAAGAGTTGAAATCGGACAATTCGATCTTGAGTGTTTGCCCGGATTCCATCTCTCCGATCAACTTTGGGCCCACGTGGTCTGCGGCGATGCAGATGTTAGTGAGACAAAAATTGTACGGAAATTTGGTGAACGCTGCCTGATCGACGGTCACGTTGATGCCCATCTCTAAATTCCCCCCTTGCGGAACGAAAAGCTGCAGCCGGGCGACACCGCTGTCAGGGCGTTCGATCAAGTCGACACGTACCACAACCTCGCCGTTATCCTGCGTGCCGCTCGACGTTGTCCGACATAATGTAGCCCCGTCAGATCCTTTGAAACAGACTTTGCGCCATGAGGAATATTGGACATTTTCAGGCAATTGCACGCGGGGCGGTTGCAATGGATGCTTTTCGTTCTGAGCTGAGTTGGCGGGGAGTTGCCCCTGTTGCGCCACAGCCGTTTTCGGAAGTAGCGAATGCTTCTCAAGAAACTGGCTTACCCGCGGTGCCCATAACGGAACCGCATCAGCCAAGTCGATCATAAAATGGCCATCGTTCCCGAAGGGAGGGAGCAAATAGTATTCTGCGTCGCCTCCCGCCGCGGTAAAGGCGCTATGCATGCGCTTCGTTAGCTCCGGTCCAAAATAGCTGTCGTTCTCCGTGTATATCCAAAGCATCGGCACGCGTGCCGTGCTGCCGAATTCGCCAGTCGCAGCAACGAGTTTGTCAGGAGCACAGTTGTTGTTTGGCTTGCCATCGAACTCGGCCGCCACGCCCGGCCGCAAAGGTGATGATTGCACCAACCAACGGCGGGTTCCGACTGGCAAGCGCAATCGACCCCCAGCCGCCGCCCGATTGGCCCACGACAATGGCTTTGCCGGGTATGATTTGCTTTTTCCTCTGCATGTTCTCGATGAGCCACTCATTGAGAGTGGCGATGGCAAGTCCTGGACCCCGGAAGTTCGGGTTGTCGCAACTGCCGACATGCGCGAAGACGGTCCCGTAGAATTCCACGGTCCTTATCATCGAGACTTGAGGCGCCATATCTAAGTGGCGAGATTACAAAATAACCGCGCCGCGCGAACCAGTATGCGGCGTCCCGGTACTCGATTGGTGGAAACATTGTCCGCTGCTCGGCGTCGAGCGAAATTCCGTGGTTCATGACGACCAACGGAAACGGTCCATCGCCGAGAGGCCGCACCACATAGGCAAGCACCGGCAAAGGAAACGGCAGTGCCCACATCTCCTCCTCGATCCCTGGAGGCGAAGTGGATTCGGCTCCCGAAGCGGGGCGGCCAGCAATCAGAGCAATTGTCGCTAAAAGGAGAATTTGCAGAAAGCGCTTGGGCATGTGCTTCTCCTCCCATCGCAGAAGTTCATTCTAACTGCGGGAGGGGCAGCCTTGGTTTGACTTAGATCAAGCTGAGCGGCAGGTTGTGCGTCGCAGCAAGAGGGCGCGACAGGAAAGAGCAAACAGCTCCGCTTCGGGTCATTTCCGGACTTCGACGCGCCCGAGCCCGACGTCCGCTTTGTCCCTTCCCTATCAACAGACATCGTCAGCTTGGCGCGGCACGTCCGTTAGGTGCCGATATTGTTGCAAAAGTCGAAAATCGAACAATCTAAAAATCTCGCGAAAGTCGATCTTCAGACTTCTCCGATGCTGCGTTGCTTTTCAACCCCATTACGGAGGTCCGTGATCGATTTTGGATGAAGCGATTCCCTCACGTCGCAGCGCGCTAGACGCATCAGCGGCTCTAAGAATTCTCGATCGCCACCCCAAAAAGACTTTTGCAACAAAATCTGCCAAACCCGGAAGTCAGCGAGATTTTACTCGATCACCTCGTCGGCACGGGTGAGCAGTGTCGGAGACAGGGTGAGGCCAAGTGTCCTCGCGGTCTTCTGATTGAGGACAACCTCGAATTTGGTCGGCTGTTCGATGGGAAGGTCTCCCGGCTTCGCACCTTTAAGAATCTTGTCGACATAGTCAGCAGCGCGGCGAAAGATGTCCGGAAAGCTTGCGCCATACGACATTAGGCCACCCGCCTCGACAAATTCCCGGGCAGCATTCATCGTCGGCAATCGTGCGCTCAATGTTGAGGCGCTGATGCGGTCCCGAGCTGCAATAAAGAGTGGATCCTGCACGACATACACTGCACCTGCCTTGCCGTTGAGCGTTTCAAGCACAAGCTCGATCTCTTCGGCGCGCCGGACTTCCAGGGTGATGATCTCAAGATCGAGCGTTCGGGCCGCCGCCTTTACCGCGGCCATTTCCGCGCCTCCGCCGGGCGCGTTGGCGATATTGACCAGCACAGCGAGGCTACGCAGATCGGGAATGACTTCGCGCAATAATTCCAACCGTTTACCGGCAAGATCGCGCGACTGGTTCGATAGTCCGGTCACATTGTTGCCCGGCCGCGCAAGGCTTGCGACGATGCCCGTGCCGACCGGGTCGGGCGCCAGCATGAAAACAATAGGAATGGCCGATGTCATGCGCTTTGCCGCAGGGGCCGCAGCTCCCGACGTGACCATGACATCGACCTTAAGTCGAACAAGTTCCGCAGCGATTGATTCGAAGCGCTCAGTATCGCCCTCCGCCCACCGAACCTCGAATGCTATCGTACGGCCCTCGATCCAACCGAGTTCGCGCAGTCGCTGCATAAACGCCGCGATCCAAGGGCTCCAAGCCGCAGATGTGCTCGTGCCCAGGAACCCGATAGTAGGCAACTTCGCCGGTTGTTGCGCGCGGGCCAAGAGCGGCCATGCGCCCGCCGCGCCACCAACAATGCAGATAAATTGCCGACGCCTCATGCATGCCCCAGCTTCGATATCCATCCCATCGGATCAACCAGCAGCTTGTGCGAAGGTGACGTCCGCTTCGGGTCCAATAATCGACTCGCGCACCGCAGCAAAAATCTTCGTCATTCGACCACCTCGTCGGCCAGCGCCAGCACCGTTGGTGGAATTTCGAGACCCATCGATTTCGCGACCTTGAGGTTGAGCACGAACAAATAGCGCGTCGGTTGTTCGAACGGGAGATCGGCGGGCGTTGCTCCCTTGAAGATTCGATCAACCATGGAGGCGGCGCGTTCAAACGATTCTCGCAAGTCCGGCCCATATGACATCAAGCCGCCCTCGCGGACTAACGGGTCGTATTCGTAAATCGCCGGCAGCCGGTGTACGTTGGCATAGTCGAACACGCGCTTGCGGTTAAGCACGGTGAGCGAGTCGGAAACCATCAGAATGGCGTCCGGCGGCTCGCGATCCATCACGGCGAAAGCCTCATTGAAATCGTCCGGTTCACGCACACCCACCGCCTGCACATCGACCCCCATCTCGGTAGCCGCCCTTGCCGAGGCGTCGTAGCGCAGCGACATGCCGAGATCGTCCTTGTTCCACAGCATCGCGACGCGATGAAGTTTCGGCAATAGCTCCCTGAGCAGGCCCAGCCGCTTGGTGCTGAGCGTCGTCGCTACGTCTGAGATGCCGGTGATATTGCCGTCCGGCCGGGCAAGGTTGGCGACAAGGCCGGTCGTAACGGGATCGCCGATACCGAACGCCACGACGGTGGGAATCCCGGCCCGCTTGGCCGCGACGGCCGTCGGATAGCCAAAGACGACGATGACATCGACCTTGGCCGCCTTCAATTCGTCCATCAGGCGCGGAAGCTGGACGGGCTGCCCAGCCGTCCCACGTGGGCCCTCGAAGGCCAGATTTCCTCCGGGCGCATAACCAAACTTCGCAAGTCCGCCGAGCAAAAGCTTCGCGTAAGGGGCGGATTCGGGCACGACGCCGCCGGCGCTGACAAGCGCGAGGCGATAGACCTTACCCGGCGTCTGCGCGATCGCCACATTGGGCGCTATTGCTACAGTGCCGACCAGGGCGATGAAATCACGCCGTTTCACATGCACCTCCGTAAAGATCACACGGTTACGATGCTAGCAGGCTATTGCATCGGAAAGCACGAAATCGCACGCGCGCGGACGCGTGTTGGTAAAATCCGCGACATCCGAAACGGGTCATTCGCGTCATTTTGCCGGTCTGCCCACGACTTCCGGTCTTCCCCGGGAGCGGACATCGTCATGGCCGGTCGGCATGTCTGCAAGGTGCCCTACAGCGGAAATGATGTCTGCCGCCGAAAAGCCTATTCTCCATGCCGCGCGGTAGATGAACTCCGCTCCAGAACGCATTGAAGTGGCTGTCCATGTCGGCGTGCGAAGCCGTTGATAGCGAGGGCCAGTTGCGCTCTGGGTTGCTGCCGGGTGCTTCGGCATATCGACAGCCCTGTTCCTCACCTTGTTGAGGCCATCCGACGATCTGCTATCGTCGGCCCATGACCGGCAATCCAACCACGCCCCACACGCTCTACGACAAGATCTGGAATGACCACGTCGTGCACAGGGAGGCCGACGGCACGTGTCTGCTGTTCATCGACCGGCACCTGATCGACGAGGTGGACAGTCCGCAGGCGTTTGGCGGTTTGCGGCAATCCGGGCTCAAGGTGCGGTCACCCGAACGCACGCTGATGGTGGTCGATCACAATGTGCCGACGTCGGATCGCGGCAAGCCGAACCCTGATCCCGCAAGCGCGGCGCAGATCGCGTATTTCGTCGAGAACGCCCGGCTCTTTGGCATCGAATATTACGACGAACTGGATCAGCGCCAGGGCATCTGCCATGTGGTCGGGCCGGAGCAGGGCTTTACGCTGCCGGGTATGACGATCGCCTGCGGCGACAGCCATACCACGACCCACGGTGCGTTCGGCGCGCTCGCGCTCGGCATCGGCACCACAGAGACTGAGCATGTGCTGGCGACACAGACGCTGTTGCAGCGCAGATCGAACAACATGCGCGCGGTGATCGATGGCGTGTTGCCGCCGGATGTCAGCGCAAAGGACATCATACTTTCTCTCATCGCCGAAATCGGCGCGGCCGGCGCGATCGGTCATGCCGTGGAATTTACGGGCGATGCAGTCCGCGCGCTTTCGATGGAAGGCCGCATGACCCTGTGCAACATGTCGGTGGAGGCCGGCGCGCGCACCGGCATCATCGCGCCGGATGAAAAGACATTCGCGTATCTCAAAGACCGGCCGAAGGCGCCGCGCGGCGCGGTTTGGGACGAGGCCGTGCGTTATTGGGAAACGCTGCGCAGCGATGACGGTGCGGAATTCGAACGCGAGATCAGGCTCGATGTCAGTGCGCTGCCGCCGCTCGTCACCTGGGGCACCAGCCCGGAGCAGGTGATCGCGATCACCGGCCGCGTGCCGAAACCGCAAACAATTGCCGACGACAACAAACGTCAGGCTGCGGAGCGGGCGCTCGCCTATATGGGGCTGCAGGGCGGCGAGAAGATCGGCGATATCACGATCGATCGCGTGTTCATCGGCTCGTGTACCAATTCGCGCATCGAGGATCTGCGCGAGGTTGCGCGTGTGGCAAACGGCAAGACCGTCCATCCCGGCGTATCCGCGATGATCGTCCCCGGCTCGGGCCTCGTGAAGCTGCAGGCCGAGGCCGAAGGGTTAGACAAGATTTTTGTGCAAGCCGGTTTCGACTGGCGCGAGCCGGGTTGCTCGATGTGTCTTGCGATGAATCCCGACAAGCTCCAACCCGGCGAGCGCTGCGCCTCCACCTCGAACCGCAATTTCGAGGGGCGCCAGGGTCACAAAGGCCGCACGCATCTGGTCTCGCCGGCGATGGCAGCGGCGGCTGCGATCGCGGGCAGATTTGTCGATGTCAGGACGTGGGGTGAAACCTAGCGCGGGGCTTTAGTCCGGCTTCGCCGTCTCGGCCGCAGCCGGTCCATTCGCTGGCGCCGCCTGCCTTACACCGCCGCCCGTGAATCGCTCGATCACCGAGCGCACGGTGTCGCGGGTCTTGCGATCCTTCACCGCGTCGAGAAGCGGCGCGGAGGCGGGCGAGCGCCGGATCAGGCTTTCCGGGTCGGGAAACACCAGCGGATCGTCCCACGGGCCCTGCACCACGAACGGCAGATCGAAACCGGGGGCGGCATTCGCCGCGGAGGTCAGGCTGGCGACGCCCTTGAGGTCGTATTCGCGCGTTGGCACCGAGGCCGTGCCGGTCAGCGTGAGCCGTGCCGCCGGTCCTTCGACGCGGATATCCTCTGCCGTGGCAATGCCATCGTTGAATCTCACCTGAACGGTCAGATTGTCGTAGGGCGTCGAACCGCTACGCAAATTGCCGCCACCGGACAATGGCCGGCGCTCCAGCCGTTTCAGGAGTTGCTCGACATTGAAGCCCGCGATCGCGCCGTCATGACCGATCAGCGTCGCGGTGCCGTCGAGCGAAGAAGCGAGGCCAAACGGGCTCGCACCCGAAGCCACCAGCGAGACGTTGAGATTGCCGCGGCCGGTGAGCTTGTTGATGCCGAACAATTCGCCGGTGCAGGCCTGCAAGTCGACATCGGTGAACTGGAACTGCGCCTTCACATCGGCGACCGCATCCGAACGCGCGATACCGAAAGAGCCCTTGGCGATGCCGCCATAGATCTGCGCTTCGCCAACCGAGAGCGCCAGCGCTCCGCCGCGCAGATTGGCGCCGACCGCGGTGCGGCCGAGCTTGGTCCCACCGACCGTGACCCGTGCCGCCGACAGGCGCATGTCGAGGTCGGTGGTGGAAAGCGACGTCAGGTCGAACAACTGCCGATTCCAGTCGCGTTGACCGCTCGCCAGCAGGCGGAAGGTCGAGATATAGGGCGTGAAATCCAGCGCATCCGCGGCGAGCGTCGCCTGCATCGCCTGGCGGCCATTATTGGCGAAGGTCATGACGCCTTCGGCAACATTGCCGTCGAGCTCGACATTCACGTTGGTCAACGCGATCGAGGCACCGACGACATTGGCGCGGGCTTTCAGCGCGAAGCGGCCGAACCCGCCGCTGCCCGGCGTCATTTGTCCCATCCAGCGCAGCGCGTTGCGCAACGAGAGCGAGTCGACGGTGACGGTGCCTTCCATCATCATGCTGGTGCGATTGGCGACGCTGCCGTCGAACGCCAGTTTCAGCGGCGCGCTGGCAAGCCGCGCCTTCAGGCCGGAGCGATCACCCGACAGCATCGCGACAAAATCGCTGGCGCTGATCGAGCCATCGACGCGCTCGCCGCGCCAGTCGAATTGCCCGGTTGCCGCGAACGAACGCGAGATCGACGGCCACGCCAGCGACAAATCGATATCGCCCAGCGTCTCGGAGACGTGGTTGGAGGCGTCCTCATAATTGAGCACGCCGTCCTGGATCCTTATTTCCGAAAACGACACTTGATTCTCGGCGCCGGGCTTCATGGCGCGCGCGATGGTCTCGACGAACGGCGTCCAGTTGCTCTCGCCGCTGCCGTCCCTGACGACGCGGATATGCGGCCGCAGCATCATCACGTCCGCGATTTCGAACCGCCGCAGCAGGAGCGGCAGCAAGCGCAAATTCGCGGTCAGCACGTCGACCTGAAGCGCGGGGTCGGTGGTTCCGCCGCCCTTCAGCCCGACATCATGGAACGAGACGTAGCTGCCCGGAAATACCGAGACATCGATCGGCCCCGTGACGACGAGATCGAGCCCGGTGACGGCGCGGATTTGCGCCTCGACCGCTTCGCGGAGCGCATCCCGATTGAGGAACCACGACGTCCCGATCAGGCCGATCAAGGCCAAGCCCAGTAACGCCGCAATCGGCATCCCCAGGCGCTTCATTCCTTGGGCCATCGTCAATGACATATCCGGGTCGGGTTGAGGTGTTGTGGTCTTGGTTGAATGGGACGGCGCGGCGCGCAGGTATGCCCGTGCCAACCCACACAACTTGAAGGGTTTTCTTGACGCTTTCAAGGCCATCCTGGTGCCCGGCCACAGTCCGATGGTCCAACGGTCCCGTCATTGACGCACTGCGAAGATTTCGCCTAATAATCCCTGATAATGCCGGCGGACAGCCGCTCCCTCCATCAGGTCATATTCCATGAACAAGGTTTACCCCGACGCCAAATCGGCACTCGATGGCGTTCTCAAGGACGGCATGATGATCATGTCGGGCGGTTTCGGTCTGTGCGGCATCGCCGAGACCCTGTCGGACGCGATCCGCGATTCCGGCGTCAAGAACCTGACCGTCGTCTCCAACAATGCGGGCGTCGACGGCATCGGCTTGAGCCGGCTTCTGGAGACGCGGCAGATCAAGAAGATGATCTCGTCCTATGTCGGTGAAAACAAGCTGTTCGCGCAGCAATATCTCGCGGGCGAACTGGAACTCGAATTCAATCCGCAGGGCACGCTGGCCGAACGCATCCGCGCCGGCGGCGCCGGTATTCCTGCCTTCTTCACCAAGACCGGCGTCGGCACGCTGATCGCCGAAGGCAAGGAAGTGAAGGAATTCGACGGCGAGAAATACATCATGGAGCGCGGCCTGTTCGCCGATCTCGCCATCGTCCACGCCTGGAAGGGCGACACCGCCGGCAACCTCGTCTATCGCAAGACCGCGCGCAATTTTAACCCGATGATGGCCACGGCCGCGAAAGTCACCGTCGCCGAGGTCGAGCACCTGGTGCCGGCCGGCGAGATCGATCCCGATCACATCCATACGCCGGGCATCTTCGTCAAGCGCATCATCGACGTGGGCACCGGCAAGAAGCGGATCGAGTTCCGCAACACCCGCCCGCGTCCCGCCGCGTAATTTAGAATTTAGCCTTTAGACTTCTACAGCAGGAGAGCCCCATGGCCTGGACCCGTGAACAAATGGCAGCTCGCGCCGCGAAAGAGTTGCGCGACGGCTATTACGTCAATCTCGGCATCGGCATTCCGACGCTGGTCTCGAACTACATCCCCGACGGCATCGACGTCAGCCTGCAGAGCGAGAACGGCATGCTCGGCATGGGCCCGTTCCCCTATGAGGACGAGGTGGACGCCGATCTCATCAACGCCGGCAAGCAGACGGTGAGCGAATTGCCGTCGACCAGCTATTTCTCCTCGGCCGAATCCTTCGGCATGGTGCGCGGCGGCCATATCGATCTGTCGATCCTCGGCGCGATGCAGGTGGCGCAGAACGGTGACCTCGCCAACTGGATGATCCCGGGCAAGATGGTCAAGGGCATGGGCGGCGCGATGGATCTCGTCGCCGGCGTCAAGCGCGTCGTCGTCGTCATGGAGCATTCCGCCAAGGACGGCGCAAAACTGCTGAAGAAGTGCAATTTGCCGCTGACCGGCGAGAAGGTCGTCGACATGGTCGTCACCGATCTGGCGGTGTTCACCATCGACAAGCACGGCAAGGACGGCATGGCGCTGATCGAGCTCGCCGACGGCGTCACGCTCGACGAGGTGAAGTCGAAGACCGAGGCGGACTTTCGCGTGGCGCTGAAGAACGCGTAAGGCGCAGGCGGATTAGGCCGTCAATGTTGGTATGCTCGACTGATGCAACCCAGCCGTCTCCTGTCCGTCGAAGAGTTTGAAGCGTGTTTCGCGCAGCCAATGCGCAATGTGACGGAAAACGCTGAGCCAGTCCTAGACATCTGGCCATATGTTGACAGCCTCGATCTGGACGCTTTGGGCTTGCCCAGCCTCAACGACGTACACCATGTATATCGAGATGCTCACGAGCGCTTCGATCAAGTTCTGATCGGCACTGGACGCTTCAATACGCTATTGATCGTCGTTGTAGATCGACACCTGAAAGCCGTGCTGGGCCACCGCTTGCTCGATCTAAACGAAGCATATGACCGACACGGCGATCATCTCAAACCGGTGCGCTAAACCAGATCGCCATTTCGAATTTATGGGTTCACGACCCATAGACAGGCGGATTATTTTTTATCGTCGTCCCGCCCTGATGCGCAATTGCGCATCAGGCGCCGGGACCCATACTTCGCGGCCTCGCGTTAGAGCGCGCAAGCCGTCAGGCGCTCGCGGTGGCGACGTCCTCCAGTCCGCGATTGCGCGGCTCAACGCCCCAGGCCCACACCACCACGATCTGCACGACCACAAGGCCGATCATCAGCCAGACCACGCCCGGCAACTGGTAGGATGCCATCAACGCACCGACGATGAAGGGCGAGACCACGGTTGCACCCCGTCCGAGCGTGTTGCAGATGCCGTTGGCGCGCAACCTGATCTCGGTCGGGAACAGTTCCGGCGTATAGACGCCAAACAGGATCGCGGTCTGGACATAGATTGCGACGATCAGCACGAATCCGACGCTCAACACGATGGTCGGATCGGACGAGGCGTCGAAACGGGCATAGATGTAACCGGTGACGATGGTGACAACCGATGCGCCGATGATGCTCCAGCGCCGTCCGATCGCGTCGGACAGATAGGCGCCGACCGCACAGCCGGCCACCGATGCGATCGACAACACCAGCGTATAGGCGAGGGAATTGGTGATGGTCAGCCCCTGGCGCAGGAAAAACTGCGGCAGGAAGATCACGAATCCGAAGATCAACGTATTGATGGTGATCAGCACCCAGGAGCCCACCAGCAAGCGCTGCAGCAGCGGCGGCTTGAACATGTCGGATGCTGCGACCTGGGGTACCGGAGCCGGCACCACCACCGGCGGCAGCGTGCCTGCACCGGCGGTTTCCTTTTCGATCGTCTGCATCAGGGCTTCGGCTTCCTCGGTGCGGCCTTGCGATTCAAGCCAGCGCGGCGATTCCGGAAGATTCTTGCGCAGGTACCAGACGACGAGCGAGCCGACGCCGGCGATGACGAACATCGGACGCCATCCCCAGGCCGGGATGATGAGATAGCCGAGCAGGGCGGTGACCGGGAATCCGGCAACCACGATGAACGCCATCATCGAAAGCCAGCGCCCGCGCGTCTTCGGCGGAACGAATTCGGTCAGCGTCGAATAGCCGACGACGATTTCGGCGCCAAGACCGAGGCCCTGCACGAAGCGGCAGACGATGAGCTGGTTCATATCCTGCGCGAAGGCCGCCGCCAGCGAAGCCAACCCGAAAATCAAGAGATTGATCTGATAGGTGAACCGCCGTCCCATCTTGTCGCCGACAAAGCCGGTGATCAGCGCACCCAGCGTCATGCCGACAAAGGTCAGCGAGATGAATTGCAGGTTTTGCGGAACGGTCGAGAATTTGGTTTGAACCGCTGACGCCAGCACGCCGCCGGCGATATAGAGATCGTATCCGTCGAAAAACATGCCGGCGCCGACCAGCCAGAAAATCCGGTAGTGAAACGACGAGATCGGCAGCCGGTCGAGACGTGCGCCAGCGTTTACTGCGTGAGCCATGATGTTCCCCCTGTTATTTCGTTGCTGCTGCCTGCCGTCTTCTTCGAACGGCTTGCTGAATGTTGTTAGTTCAACCGTCGTTGGTTTGCCGTGTCGCGATACCAGTCGAACGGCTGGTCGTGCGTCGCGACCATCACGCTCTTGGTGTTGAAATGATCGTCAAAGCTTTCGGTGCCGCATTCGCGCCCGATGCCGGAATCATCGACGCCGCCCCAGGGCGATGCCGGGTCGAGGCGATGATGATCGTTGATCCAGACGATGCCGGCCTTGACCGCCGACGCCACGCGATGTGCGCGGCCGATGTCGCGGGTGCGGATCGCCGCCGCCAGCCCGAACGGTGAGTCGTTCGCAAGCCGCAGCGCCTCGGCCTCGTCCTTGAACGGTGTCACCGAGGTGAAGGGACCGAATACTTCTTCCTGAAAAATCCGCATGTCGGATTTCACGTCGGCGAACACGGTCGGTTCGACGAAATAACCGTTGTCATGGCCGGCCACTTTGGCCGCGACACCGCCGGTAACCAGCCGTGCACCGTCCTCGCGGCCGAATTTCGAATAGGTCAGCACGCGATCGCGCTGCCGCGCCGAGATCACCGGCCCAAGTTGCGTATTGGGATCGAAGGGATCGCCGATGCGGATACTCAACGTCTTGGCCTTCAGCTTCTCGACGAATTCGTCGTAGATCGAGGCCTGCACGATATGGCGGGAGGCGCAGACGCAGGTCTGGCCGGCGCCGATGAAGGCACCGAACGCGGCGTAGTTGACCGCGCGATCGATGTCGAAATCGTCGAACACCATGACCGGCGTCTTGCCGCCGAGCTCCATGGTCTGGTGCGCGAATACTTTTGCCGCAGCACCGCCGGCGATGCGGCCGGCTTCGGTGCCGCCGGTCAGCACCAGCTTGTTGATGTCGCCGTGTTCGGCGAGCATCTTGCCGGCGCTCTGGCCGAGGCCGAGCACGATGTTGAAGACGCCGGGCGGCAGGCCTGCCTCGGTAAAAATCTGCGCCAGTTTCAGTGTCGTCAACGGCGTATATTCCGACGGCTTGACGACCGTGACGCATCCGGTCGCCAGCACCGCTGCGAGCGATTTGCACAGGATCATCAGCGGGTGATTGAACGGCGTGCAGTTGGCGACGATGCCGATCGGCGTGCGCAACGTGTAGTTCAGGTACGAGCCTTCGACCGGGATCACGGAATCGCGGCGCGACAGCGCCAATCCGGCAAAGTAGCGGAAGAAGTCCGGCAGCCGCGATAGCTGCGCACGCGTCTCGTTGACGGGACGACCGTTGTTGAGCGTTTCCAGCCGGTACAGCGTATCGAGATTGGCCTCGAAGGCGTCCGCGAGGCGATTGACCAGCCGCGCCCGCGCACGAATATCCATGCCGCCCCACGCCTTGCCTTCAAAGGCTGCGCGCGCGCTTTTCATGGCGCGGTCGATGTCGGCTTCCGTCGAATTCGGAATCCGCGCGATCACGTCACCAGTGGCGGGATTGCGGACGTCGAGCATTTCTCCCGAGCCTGCCTCGACCTCGCGGCCGTCGATGAAATTGCCGTGGATTTCGACGTCCATGGTTCCGGCTTTTGAAGGAATGTTCATGCTTCCCTCCCGTCAACGATCACTGCGTTACGCTTCAGCGCCGGCAGCACGCGCTTTTCGGTTTGTGCGATATGCGCCTTGATCAGGCGGGCGGCGGTGCGGCCGTCGCGCCGCTGCATCGCCTCGATCAGTGCGACATGTTCGGCGACGAGTTTTGCCGGGTCGTGACCTTTCAAACTGGAGACGCTGACGCGCACCAGCCGATCGGCCTGTCCGATCAGGTCGCACAGCGCCGCCGCCATGCGGCGGTTGCCGGAGGCATGCGCAAGCGCCGAGTGGAAGGCGCGGTTATAGGCGATGAAGCTTTCATGGTTGCCGGAGAAGCGGCGGAATTCATTCAGCGACTTCAGCACGTCGTCGCTTGCATTCTCGATCGCCGCCGCCACGCAGGCGGGCTCCAGCGCAAAGCGAAACCGCAGCAGGTCGCGCGCGTCCGTCAGCGAAATCGGATTGACCCGGTAACCCTGGCGCGGCTGGACGGTGACGAGATGCTCGCGCTCGAGCCGCAGCAGCGCCTCGCGCACCGGCTGGCGGCTCACGGCATAACGCTCGGCGAGCTCCTGTTCGCGCATATCATCGCCGGGCGCGAAGTGACAGGTCAGGATATCAGACCGGAGGCTTTCGTAGACATTGTCGCGTAAAAGCATCGAAATTCCTTCGCTGGGATATCCAATCTTGCAGTCGTGAAATATCACGTCAAGTAGCAAAGGCTTGAATTGTATGAATTTTGATTTATCAATCGGCGGATTGGCGCACCGAGCGGAGCGCTTCGAGGACATTTGAAAGAGAGACCGGAATGGATCGGCTTTTCGCGCAAGGCACCGTCAACGCAGCGCAGTCGGGCGAGGGGCCGCCGTTGTTTTTGTTCCATTCGCTGCTGTCGGACCGTGCGAGCTTTGACGCCATCGTTCCCGAACTATCGAAATCGTTTCGAACGATCGTTCCGGAATTGCCGGGCTTCGGCCGGTCGCATGCCGTGACCGGAGGTCTCGCTGGAGTGGCCGACCGGATGGCGGAAGCGGTGAAGGACGCCGCGGGCGGCGAGGACGCGGTCGTGCTCGGTAATGGCTATGGCGGCTTCGTCGCGCTGCAAATGGCCATTCGTCATCCCGAAATCGCCGCGAAACTCGTTCTTGCCGATTGCGGTGCGGCCTTCACCGAGCCCGGCCGCGAGGCATTCCGCAACATGGCGGCGGCATCCAAAGCCAAGGGGCTGGCGGCGATCACTGACGTCGCGATGCGCCGGCTGTTCGCGCCGGAGTTTCAGGCGCAGCATCCGGACCTGATGGCCGATCGCCGCGAAGCCTTCCTGCGCACCGACGTGGACGTGTTTCGCGCTGCCTGCGATGCGCTGGCAACGCTCGACCTGCGGCCCGAATTGCAAAAGGTGAAAGTGCCGGTGCTGGTGCTGGTCGGCGAACATGACGAGGCAACGCCGCCGCCGATGTCGCGCGAACTGGCGGCAGGCCTGCCGCAAGCCCGTCTCGAAATCATCCCGGGCTGCGCCCATGTCCCGCAACTGCAATCGCCCACGATGTTTCTCGATGCGATCGGCGGTTTTCTGCCGGCGACCAACCCTGCTTCTGTTTGAGCAGCACGGCTGTCACACAACCAAAGCTTGTAAATCTGCGCGACCCCCCGTAGCCTGGCCGGACATATTTTTGGCCGGGGGTATTGATCATGAAATTTTTCCGCGCGGCGGTGGCCGATGGGCTGAGGATTCCGACTTATTTCATCGAGAGCACGGCCCGCGACAATGTGGATGACCCGGCCTATCCGCCGCACGACCTTCCCCCGGAATTGAAGCCAATCGAAAATTCCGACGTCGCGGTGCAGCAGATTGCACAAATCCTCGCGGACGGGACCAATCCCAACCTCGTGGTGATGGTCCACGGTTTCAACAATCCGTATCCGGCAGTGATTGGAATGTACACCGGCGCGGCAGTCGCCATCGACAAGGATGACAAGATTAGGCAAGGCGAGGGCCTGGTTTGCATGGGTTACCGCTGGCCCTCTGAGAAGATGGGAACGCCGTGGCGCGGCACCTGGGACGCGATGCCGACCTTTCCGACATGGCTGTTCTATGTCGGCATGGTGTTTACGGTGGTGCCGTTCCTGCTCTTTTACCTACTGCCGGATCCGAGCACATTGCCGATCGAAATGTTCGGGGTCTTCCGGCATTCCGGCTTTGATCACGTGGTGACGATGGTTGGGCTAACGCTCGCCGGCCTGGTTCTCACCGCGGCATTGCTGCGCGCCATCGTCTATTTCCGTGACACCTACCGGGCGACGAACTACGGCGCTCCCGACCTTGTTCAGATCATTCGGGCGATCGATACCGAGCTTGGCAAGTTGTCGGGCCGCGGCCGCCAGAACGATGTGCAGCTCTCTTTCATCGGCCATAGCATGGGCGGTTTTGTCGTCACCAACACGCTTCGCGTCCTGTCGAATGTGTTCGAGCGGCCGGTTTCTGCCTTGAATTCGTACGGAGCGTATCCTTATCCCGAAGACGAAGCCGTTGCCGCGACGCGCCGCCGGCACATAGGCAACGCATTTGTCCTGAAACGTTTCGTACTGGCTTCGCCGGACATCCCGGCCGAGACGCTGCTGTCAAGCCGGGGAAATTTCCTCGCTTCCATGCTTTCGCACTTCGACGAGGCCTATTTGTTCTGCAACGAGGGAGATGAGGTGCTGCGCCAGATTTCGACGCTGGCGAACTACTTCATGTTCCCGACCAAGAGCCAGAATAACGGATTTCGGTTGGGCAATGTCGAGATCCTGTCGTCTGGATTTGGCCTGATTATCCCGAAGCCCGGACAAGACTTTCTCGGCACTCTGCGGGTCGGTAACAAGACGGTAAAAGAGCTGAACGACACGCTCGAGCTTGCGCGGGTCAAGAGCCAAGGCGCTGTAACGCGGCGGCGGCCGAAGCCTCCGTTGCCCACGATCTTCACCTATTTCGATTGCACCGATTATGTCGATACGGACAATGAGGGTGATAAGCCGACTGGATTGCTCACTTTCGCCAAGAACAGCAAGCGTAGAAATCCGGCTGCAAGAATGAAGTGGTATTCGCACCTGCATCTGCTGGTCTCCTACGTCGCCAAGCAGAAGCCCAATGTGCATGGCGGCTACTTCGAAGGGCTTTTCTCGCAGCAATTGATTTACCGGCTCGCCTGTCTCGGTTTTGACGAGACGCTCAGGGCCTATGGCGGCCCGGACAAACTCTGGAAAGCGTGCACCGAAAAGCAGATTCGCGTGCTGGTGTCGCCGCAACTGCATTCGCAAGAGATGCCACCGGCCGGCGAGATTGTTCAAGCCGAAGTAACGGCTGCGAAGTGATGCCGAGGCGGCACCGCCGGCTCAGCGCAGGTCGATCGAGGTGGCCTGCAAAATGATCGCGCGGTCGATGCTGACAATTTGAGCAGGTAACCCGCGATATCCGTTCGACGCCGGCATGCTCCGTGCCTAGTCTCGCGAAGAGGCGGAGGAGATACGATGCGCGCGATCCTGGATTATTGCACCGGAGGCACGGAGCGAAGCGTGCCCGCGGGCACGCTCGTCATTCACGAGGGCGGCAAGACCGGGCACCTCTTCGTGCTGATCGAGGGGCGGCTGGAGGTCGTCAAGGGCGATAGCGTCGTCGCCGTGCTCACCGAGCCCGGCGCGGTGCTCGGCGAAATGTCGGTCCTGCTCGACCAGCCGCACACCGCGACCGTGCGCGCAGCTTCCGCTTCGATCGTTTACGAGTTCGACGATGCCGCAGCGTTTCTGCGCGATCAGCCGGCGGTGGCGCTGTTGATCGCGCGGCTACTGGCGCAACGCCTCAATGTCGCGACCACTTATCTCGCCGACCTCATGCATCAATATGCCGGCCACGGCAATCACCTCTCGATGGTCGGCGAACTCCTGCAGAGCATGATCAACCTGCCGCCGACGGAGGTCTCGCCAGGATCGGATCGGCAATCCGATCCAAGGACGTGAGCCAGGCCGGCGGCTTCCGGATTGCTGCCGCGGGCCGCTGCAGCGGTGCATTGAGGTCGATCGATTGCGCTCCTTCGGCCGGCAGCCAGAACGCGGTCCCCTCGTCGATGTCGAGGACGATGTAGACCGGCGGCCGGCCTGGCTGCAGCCCGGTGTTGAACACCCAGGTCGAGCCAAGCCTGTCGAACCACGACCCATCGGGAATGAACGGCGACTGGTGCACATGGCCGGAGATCACCATCGAAGGCTGGTAGCGCTCGATCCATTGCACCAGCTCGACGTCGCCGAAGAATCGCTTGCCGCCCCAACTCGTCGGCGAATTCGCCGGCGGCGCGTGATGCACCCAGATCCACCGCCGCAGCCGCTCAGCCGCGGCTTCGCTAAGCTGGGTCTCGATCCGCGCCTTGACCAGGGGCCCGTCCCACCACGGACAGACCGTAAATCGTGTATCGCCGATGGTCAGGCTGTCGCCGTCGCAGGCAATCCCGAGTTCGCGGACCTCCCCGACCCAGCGGGATATCTTTTCGCCTTCGGCGCTGCGCTCGTCGAGGTCGTGATTGCCGGAGCAAAGGATCACGCGGGTGAGGCCGGATAACAGCGAGAGATACTTCTTCACGACCATGATCTGGGCCCGGAAGTCCACGGACGAGCCGACATCGAGCGCGTCGCCGGCAAAGATGACGAGATCGAACTCGGCCGCTGCGCTGAGTAGCCAGTCGAACTGCGGCAATGAATAATGCAAATCGGCAACCACAAGGCAGCGCATGACGCATCCAAAATGCCTGATAAATGGGCGCTCGGGGTCCGGACGCATTCAGGCAAACTGGATTCGAGCAAAAACTATGCCGTGCCACGTCCGACAGGACGCGACAGATGCCCGCAGCAGATTCCGGGTAAACGCATTTGGGCCGGATCATACCGCCTGCCGGGGCCTCGTGGTTCGAGACGCGCGGCGCAGCCGCGCTCCTCACCATGAGGGTTTCAGACCTCATCCTGAGGAGCACGCGTCAGCGTGCGTCTCGAAGGATGAAGCCGCGGTAGGCAAAAATGCTTCAGACCCGCGCGGTCGCGTGCGAGAATACGACCTCGATCAGCGTGCCCGAACGCGCGCCGGTCTTGATCTGGAATTTGGCGCGGTTGGCTTCGACCAGTGCCTTGGTCAGCGACAGGTTGACGGGCGAGCTTTCGGAGGCCTGATCGGACGGCGCCGACGTCCGGAACGGCTCGAGAGCGGCTGCGACTTCATTGTCGTTGAGGCCATGGCCGGTATCGCGGACCCGCAGCATCACCTCGCCGAAATCGGACAAGGCCGTGGAGACGATAACCTGGCCGCCGGCATTGGCGAGATGGATCGAATTACCGATCAGGTTCAGCGTGATCTGGCGAAGTGCGCGGGCGTCGGCGATCACCGGCGGCAGCGTATGCGCCAGCGAGGTGCGGATGATGATGCGTTCGCGGTTGGCCTGCGGCTGCATCACCGCGACGCAGCTTTCGACCAGCTCGTTCAGGTTCTGGCTGGTGAAGGCGAGGTCGAGTTTGCCGGTTTCGATCCGCGACAGGTCGAGCAGATCGTTGATGATGGAGATCACCCGTTCGCCGGAAGCGCGGATGTCCTTCATGTATTCGGCGTAGCGTTCGTTGCCGAGCGCGCCGAACCGTTCGCCGATCATCACTTCGGCAAAGCCGATGATGGCGTTCAGCGGCGTGCGCACTTCATGGCTGATGCGCGCCAGCACGTCGGCCTTGGCGTTGGTTGCGCGTTCGGCGAGCCGCCGCGCTTCCCGCAACTCGCTTTCGGTCTTTTTGGCTTGCGACAGATCGCGGAACATGGCGAAGAAATTCGGACCGGCGGGCTGTGTGCGTCCCATCGTCACCGACAGCGGGATGATGCCGCCCTTGATCTCGCGCCCGAGCACCTCGCGGCCGTGATCGAGCAGGCTGGCGACACCGGCGGATTTGACGCTGGCGAGATAGTCGAACACCGCGTGCCGGCTTTCCGGCGCAAACAGATCGGCGAGATTGCGGTGCGAGATCTCGACGCCGCTATAGCCGAACAGCGCTTCGGCGCTGCGATTGGCCGAGTTGATATTGCCGTCGGCGTCGAACATCACGATGCCTTCGGCCGTGGTATCGAGGATGGCGCCGAGTTCTTCGGCATTGGCCTGGCCGACCGGCGATGGTGCAGCGATCGTCGGTTCGGAGAGGGGCGTTGCTTGCGTGATCGCCGCAGCGATCGCCGCGCCGTCGTTGCGCGTGCCCGAAAAGATCAGCGCAAGCGCGGAATCGCCGTCCCATGAAATCGTGTAGAGGCGGGCGTCAGCCGCGGTCGAGGATGTTTGCTGCTCCGCCGAAATCCTGACCGGCGTGCCGGTGTCCGACGTAGAGGAGGCGGTCGATACGCCGGGTTCGACATAGAGCGCATCGAGGCCGCCGGCTTCCTCCAGCGCGTGCAGGCCGGGATACCCCATCTGCTCGAGGAACGCGGCGTTGGCGTAGAGCAGGCGGTCGAGCCGATAAATCAAAATGCCGACCGGCAACAGATCGAGCAGCGCCTTGTCGCGCATGGCTTCACCGCGTGCCGGAGGCTCCGATGGCGCCAGCCATTCCGGCGGCTGCGCGGCCCGCGCTTCGCTTGCGCCGTCGTGCAGGTACGGCGATGCGGGCTCCTCGACAACGGTTTCGTCGATGCCGGTGACTTCAGGCGTTGCGTCTCGCGCCCATTTCGGTTTCGAGCCGCGCCGACAATTGCCGCGCGAGTTCGTTGAAGGCGCTGTTTTCAACCGGCGTCAGCGACGGCGGCTTGGCATCGCCGGGGGGACGGAACGGCAAAACGTTCTTCGGCGTTTCCGTCAGGATTTCGTTTGGGGGTTCCACGGGCATTTCCAGACCGGTTCGGTGTGAAGGCTCGGATGCAATCGGCTCCGGCGATTCTGCGGGCGGCGGCGAGACGACGCTGGTCTCGATGACAGAATCCGCGGCGGACGAATCGGGCGGCGGAACGGGCGGCATGATATCAGCCGACAGCGGTTGCGCCGCCTCCGGTTCATCGAAAAGTTCATGGCGGCGCAGAGCTGCGAGCCGCGCCAGCCCGTCGAGATCGCGGCAAACGCCGAAACCGCGATAGCCGGCAAAGTTCTGCGCGCGATCGAAGACCGGAAGCCCCGACAATTCGACCGGCAAACGGCCGCCACCATCGACCGGCCAGTTCAGCGTGATGCCGCTCCAGGTCGCGCGCGTGGCGAACGCCTGCATCACACGGCCATCGGGATCGAGCTTGAACGTCTCGGCGATCTCGCTCCATAGCCTGCCGAAACCAGCGACGGTACGCGGGCCGATCAGGTGGGCGAATTCGTCGGTGGCAAGCGTGAAACGGCCTTCCCGGTCCATCTGCCACATGAAGCGCAGCGGAAGCCGCCGCGCATGCGGCAATGGCGCGTCGAACCATGACGAGGCATTGGCGGGCGCGGGCGACGGTTCATCGGCAACGGCCTCGACATAGGGCGATGGCTCGTGCGGATCGATTTCGGCCTCGGGGGCTGGCGGCAATGTTTCGGGTTGCGGCACGCGCGCCGGTGTGGCTTCGACATGCGGGAGGTCGAGTTGCAGCACGCTCTGCAGATCTGGCTCGCTTGGCTCGTCGGCGACGGTGGATTCGGTTGCTTGCGGCGCGGATGGCTCGGCAAATGCGTCGAACAGCGTGATCTCGGCGGGCGCTTCGTGTAGCGGTGTCGGCTGTTCCTGCGCGGCCTCGGGTGCGGTCAGTGCGATCAGGCCGATATCGGCGCCGCTGCCCACCCGTTGCAGAACCATATGGCTGATACCGAATGATGTTTCGACCCGGCCCTGTTTCAACGCGTCGTCGCGCGCTTCGTCGAGGCCGGCTTCGGAGAGATTGCGGAAGCCGAGCATCGGGCGCGCCGCATCGCTGGCGGCGATCAACATGCCGTCGCGCGCAAATGCCGCGATCGGCCGGTCGATCCCCTCGACCAGCCGTTGCAGCCGTTCGACCAGCGGCATGGTGCGGCCCGCAATGTTGCCGGCGACAATCAGAATGCCGTGGCTGCCATCGGAGAAATCGAGCCGCGAACAGCGGCAGGTCGCAAGTCCGCCGGTGGCGGCGCCAAAACCTTGCAATCGCTCCAGCCGGATAGCGCCATTCGCCGGCAAGCGGCCCGCGAGCCGCGCGAGCTGCCGCCGATGCGGATCGGCCGGGCCGAAATGCTTTGGTGCGAGGGCAGCAGCATTGGCGGCGCCGAACACGCGTGCGCCGACCGGATTGGCCCACAGGATCCGCGTGCCGTCGCTCGACCACAGCCACGCGGGCAGGGCGCTGGTGGCATGCACCGCCAATCGCGGATCGCCAAGCGCCTGCAACTGGAATTCCGCATGATTCATTCGCGACGACACGACCGTATGGGTTGGGCTTGCTGCCCAAATGGCTTTTCAAATCGGCTGCCAAAACGACGCAGCCCCCGGGGGATCGTCAGTATCGCAAGCGCGGAGCGGCAGGTCCACGGCCGCAGCCCCGCGGGCGGTATCCAAAGCCCCGATAACCTTAATCCCGGCAGAACCCTTAGCCGAACCCTTGCGTTGAACTCTTGGGGTTGAAGTCTTGGGATTGAAGTCTTGGGGTTGAAGTCTTGGGGTTGAACTCTTGGGCCGCCTCGGCGTTGGGCTGGTGCAAACAGCCCGGCAGAGGTCCCCGACGGGGATCCCGCGGACACCGCGTCGAACCGGCGAGGCCTTTTGGCGATATCCGGACCTAACCCTGCCAACGCAACAGGAGTGCACCATGAGCGACAATGGGCAAGACCGTTTCGAGATTCCAAAGGAAATGCGATCGATGGCGGAAGCAAGCTTCGAGCAGGCCCGCAAGACGTTCGAGAAATTCGTGGCGTCCGCGCAGGCAACCGCAGGCTCGATCGAGGAGCGCGGCGCCACCGTTCGCGCCGGGGCCAAGGACGTCAGCAGCAAGGCGATTTCCTTCGCTGAAAAGAACGTGCAGGCCTCGCTCGACTACGCGCAGTCGCTGCTGAAGGCCAAGGATCTGACCGACGTGATGCGGCTGCACAGCGAGTATGTGCAGGGCCAGATGCGTTCGCTCGCCGAGCAGGCCAGCGAAATGGGCCAGATCGTCAGCCGCGCCGCGATGGATGCGGCGAAGCCTAAGACGTAAGGCGCTTGGAGCCGCGCCGCGTTTGCCACCCAGTTGCTTCTTGCAACCTTTGGGTTCCCGGAACAATGCATGCATCCTGCCCGGGTCACATATGTGGCATTGCACCTTAATTCGCGCCGCGTTGCACAAAATTGACATGATATGGGTGTCTATTGGTTATGCCCATGGATGGGCACCCCCGTGATCTAGGCCGCGTGATCCACTAAGGCGTTTGGCATTTTTGCTGCCGGTCGCCTGCATGGGGTCACATCGTTTCACCCTGTTGCGAAGGAAGTACGATGACCAACCCGACCGATCCGTTCTCCGCCTCCGTTATCCCGTTCGAAGTCCCCGAGCAGATGCGCGCGTTCGCCGAAAAGGGCGTATCGCAGGCGCGTGACAACTACGCCAAATTCAAGGATGCCGCCGAGACCCACAACGGCACCATCGAGGCGGTCTTCACCAGCTACAGCAAGGGCGCCAGCGAGTATTCCGCCAAGCTGGTCGAATTCTTCAAGGCCAACACTTCTTCGTCGCTCGACTTCGCGCAGGAGCTGTTCGGCGTGAAGACGCCGGCCGCCGCGATGGAGCTGTGGACCTCCCACACCCGCAAGCAGTACGAGACGCTTGCCGCCCAGGCCAAGGAGCTCGCCGAACTCGGCCAGAAGGTCGCGGCCGAAACCGTCGAGCCGATCAAGGCCACCGCGTCGAAATTCTACAAGCCGGCCGCCTGATCGTCTGCTCTTAGATAACCAAAGGCCCGGGCGATCAGCCCGGGCTTTTTATTGTCCCGAGTTCAGGGGTTTTGCGTCGCTGCCGGCCGCTTCAAAAGCCTCCCGCAAATGAACGCCGGATGGCTTCAAAACGACTATAATCAGTCGCTTCGCGGCCTTGCCAAAGGCGTGCGTTGCACCTAGTTTCCGCCCCATTCGCGACCCCCTTTTTGGGGGCCTCGCGCAGGATGCAGTTGTAGCTCAGTTGGTTAGAGCGCCTGTCTGTGGAACAGGAGGTCGGTGGTTCGAGCCCACCCAACTGTACCACGCCCCACAGCACTGAAATCTGCGCGCCAAGTAGCCCGCTCGCGCTGTGATCCGTTGTCCGCCCCTGCTTGCGAATCCCCCGGGGTTCACCCACACTTCGCGAAATTATTGGCTTGGGGGGATTTTTATGACGATTGTCGGCTCCAGGAATTTCCAATTTGGCTTGATGCTGGCAACGGCGCTTTCGGTTTCGTTTTTACCCACCACAGGCCAGGCCTACACTCCCGAACAGCAGCAGGCCTGCACCCCCGATGCGATGCGGCTTTGCGGTCCCGAAATTCCGGATGTCGATCGCGTCACCGCGTGCATGGTCCGCAACAAGTCGCAGCTCTCGCCGGAATGCCGGGCATTCTTCAGGGCCGGCCCCGAGCCGAGCGAGGCCTCAGCCGCACCCGCCGGCCGTCCGATGGCGATTGCACCCGCAACGCCGCGCAAGGCTTCCAGCGCTAAATCTACCCGTGCCAAATCCAGCAGTGCCAAATCTACCAGCGCGAAGCCGAGCAAACCCAAGAAGCCCGCCGCGACCTGACGGCGGCTACGCATTTCAAGTCCCCTTCGCGCGACAGACTGACGCCTTGTAGCGGCAGCGCTGATGAACACCTCCAGGTGGAGGAGAAATTCGTTGAGCAAAGAGCATCGGGCCGAACTCGACCGGCATTTTGCCTGGTTCGAAGAAAAGTTGCCGCCGCGTCCGGCGAAGTTCGTCGGCTGGCTGCGCAAGCCGTCGTCGCGCTATGTGAGGATTCCGGTCGCGATCCTTTTGATCGTCGGCGGTATCCTGAGCTTCTTGCCGATCCTCGGACTCTGGATGTTGCCGCTCGGACTCCTTTTGTTCGCGCAGGATGTGCCTTTCCTGCAGAAGCCGATGGCGCGGATGCTCGGATGGATCGAGCGCAAATGGATCGAACGCCAGCGCGCAAAGGGCATCCAGTGATTTGCCCGGGGGTATTATGACGATTCCTTTTTTGTAATTCCCTCTATGGTTGTACCGTCGCGCGCAGTGTGACTCAAAAAGCAACCTTGTTGGCCAATCAGTGGCTTCATTGCGATTTTCCGTAGATTTATCTTTTGCGAATCAGCGTGCTGATTCATTTTCGGCTTCTGGGGTCAATCTGGAGGCCAAGGTATGAACGTCATAGTTTTTGCTTCGAGGAAGGGGGGCTCAGGGAAAAGTACCCTGGCTGCTCATATTGCCGCGCATGTCCATAAATCGACCAAGCCATGTTTGATGATCGACGCCGATCCGCAGGGGTCGCTTACTCTCTGGCACAAGTTGCGCGGCACCAATGAACCGCCAATCAAGGCCGCGGTGAATTCCGTCACCGGTATCATCGCTGCCGCCAAGCGCGACGGAATCGAATATGTGTTCATCGACACGCCGCCGAATCTGTCGGCCGTCGTCGACGACGCGATCAAGAACGCCACGATGGTGATCATTCCGGCGCGGCCCGGCGTGTTCGACGTCAATGCGGTGCAGGAAACGATTCAGATGTGCCGCGCGGCGCGCAAGCCCTACGCGGTCGTGATCAACGGCGCACCTGCCGAACGAGACGGCGTTGAAAGCCGCATCGTCACCATCGCCCGCGAAGCACTGATAAAGTTTCGCGCGCCGGTATGGAGCGGTCAAATCACCAACCGCGCCGATCTGTTGCTGGCATTGGGTCAAGGCGAAGGCGCCCGCGAATATTACGCGGAAGGCCGCGCGGCAGCCGAGATCAGCCGGCTATGGGGCGCGATCGAACGTTCGATCAAGGCGATCCGCGGTACCGCATCGGGGTCCGGCGCCATGCACAAGCAAGCGGCGTAACAACGCCGCCACGCTTGGTTATTCCTGGACTTACAAAGACGCGCGGAGTTCCGCGCGTTTTTCTTTTGGACGTCACGCTACCATCAGCATGTAGAACACGACGACCGGCGACAGGGTCAGGATCACCGACCAGATGCCGACCGCCCAAAGAATGTCTTCAGTCGTAAAGCCCTGTTGTTCAGGGACAGCAATGTTTTCAATTTCCACGAACGCCCCCGCGTTTTTTGTTTTCCTCGGGGACGTTGATAGGCGACTGTCTTTAAAAACCCGGTCGCGATTTCGCTCGCATTTGACCACAAGTTCTACCACGGATTAACCGTGGCGGTTTTCGGCCCGGGTCAGCTCAGCAGCAAACGATAGGTCATGACCGGCGCGAAGCCGATCAACATCGCCCACAGCGCGAACGACGAAACCAGCAGAACGTCGTGCATTCTCTGGGCGTGTTCGCAAACCGGATATTTCGGATTGTGGCTGATTTCCGCGCTCATTGGTTTCCCCCGGTTTTTGTGAGGGGGCATCGATACGTCGAAAATTTTAAAGTTGCGGGCGGCGCCTCGCTCGACTTTGAAGTTTTGCGAACACCGAAAATTAACCAGGGGAACGCGATCGAAAGCAGCGCGGCTTACCTGTCGGCGCGGCCGACCACGTCCATCAGCTCGGCGATCTTGCGGCGCTGATCGGCCTTGTCGCCGGACGAAATTGCGTGCTCGACGCAATGGGCGACATGGTCGCGCAGGATTTCCTCCTCGACCCGGCGTAGCGCCGCCTTCGCCGCCGCGATCTGGGTCACGACGTCGATGCAATAGCGGTCTTCCTCGACCATCCCGGCGAGGCCGCGGATCTGGCCTTCAATTCGTTTCAGCCGTTTCAGGCAGGAGGTCTTGATCTCGGTGCGCATCCGCGTCATATACCCCCCTAGGGTATATTGTTCAAGGGCCGCCGGGCGGCCGGGAAGCGGTTTCGGTGGCAACAGCGGATCACGGGCACTCACAAGATCATTCTCATACGGCGCACGCCTCTCATCACGGCGCGGCCGCGCATGCCTGTTGCGGTGGCCAGCATGGCGGCGAGCAGGACGCAGTCGCGATCGATCCGGTCTGCGGCATGAAGGTCGACCGCGCGACTGCAAAACACCGCTTCAGCTACAACGGCCAGGATTATTTCTTTTGCGGCGCGCGGTGCCGCGAACGCTTTGCGGCGGAGCCGGAGAAATTCCTGAAAATCCGTGAGGCGGAGTCCAAGTCCGAGCTCGAGGCGCCCGCCGGCACCATCTATACCTGTCCGATGCATCCCGAGGTGCGGCAGGTCGGTCCCGGTTCGTGCCCGATCTGCGGCATGGCGCTGGAGCCCGAACAGGTCTCGCTCGACGACGCGCCGGATCCCGAACTCAAGGACATGACGAGGCGGTTCTGGATCGCGCTGGCGCTGACGCTGCCGGTATTCGTCCTCGAAATGGGCGGCCATTTTGGCCTGATGCATCTGGTGCCGCCGGCATGGTCGAACTGGATTTCCTTTGTCTTGTCGACGCCTGTCGTGTTGTGGGCCGGTGCGCCGTTCTTCGAGCGCGGCTGGAAATCGCTGCTCACGCGTAATCTCAACATGTTCACGCTGATCGCGATGGGCACCGGTGTCGCCTATCTCTACAGCGTAGTGGCAACGCTGGCGCCGCAACTGTTCCCGCCTGCCTTCCGTGACATGCACGGCGCGGTCGCGGTGTATTTCGAGGCGGCGGCCGTGATCACAGTGCTGGTCCTGCTCGGGCAGGTGCTGGAATTGCGCGCGCGGGCGCAGACCTCCGGCGCGATCCGCGCGTTGCTGGGGCTTGCGCCAAAGACGGCGCGGCGCGTTGCCGATCACGGCGACGAAGACGTTGCGATCGATGTCATTGCCGTCGGCGATCGCCTGCGGGTGCGTCCCGGCGAAAAAATTCCGGTCGATGGCGTGGTCATCGAGGGGCACACCGCTGTCGATGAATCCATGGTGACCGGCGAATCGATGCCAGTCTCGAAGGGTGAGGGCGATCGTCTGATCGGCGGCACCGTCAACCAGAGTGGCGGTTTGATCATGCGCGCCGAAAAAATCGGCCGCGACACCATGCTGGCGCGAATCGTCGATCAGGTGGCGAAGGCGCAGCGTTCGCGCGCGCCGATTCAGCGCCTTGCCGATCAGGTGGCCGGCTGGTTCGTGCCGGCGGTTATTTTGGCCGCGCTGTTGGCTTTCGTGGCTTGGGCGACGTTCGGACCGGAGCCGCGCTTTACGTTCGCGCTGGTCGCAGCCGTGACCGTGCTGATCATCGCCTGTCCCTGCGCGCTCGGGCTTGCGACGCCGATGTCGATCATGGTCGGCGTCGGGCGCGGCGCGCATGCCGGGATCCTGATCCGAGACGCAGAGGCGCTGGAGCGGATGGAAAGCGTCGACACGCTGGTGATCGACAAGACCGGCACCCTCACCGAGGGCAAGCCGAAGGTCGTCAGCGTGATCGCGGCTGACGGCTTTGATGAGAGTGAATTGCTGCGGCTGGCAGCCAGTATCGAGCAGGGCAGCGAGCATCCGCTGGCGCAGGCGATCCTGAAGGCCGCCAGCGAGCGCAAATTTGCGCTCGCCGCGGTCAGTGGCTTCGCGTCGCCTTCCGGCAAGGGCGCGACCGGTACCGTCGAAGGCAGGAAGATTGCGCTCGGCAATGCGATGCTGATGAGCGAATTGAACGTCACGACCTCGAACATCGACGCCGCCGCCGAAGCCGCGCGACAAGACGGCGCCACTGCGATCTATGTGGCGGTGGATGGCCGCGCCGCCGGGGTGATCGCGATCGCCGATCCGATCAAGCCGTCGGCCAAGGCCGCACTGCAGGCGTTGCGCGGCGAGGGTCTGCGCGTGGTGATGCTGACCGGCGACAATCTCACCACCGCGCGCGCGGTGGCAAAATTACTTGGCATCGACGAGATCGAGGCGGGCGTATTGCCGGAGCGCAAGAGCGAGGTGGTGCAACGCTTGCGCGGCGAAGGCCGACGCGTCGCCATGGTCGGCGACGGCGTCAACGACGCGCCGGCGCTTGCCGCTGCCGATGTCGGCATCGCCATGGGCGGCGGCACCGATGTCGCGATCGAAAGCGCTGGGGTCACGCTGTTGACCGGCGACCTGTCGGGCCTGGTCCGGGCGCGGCATCTGTCGGTCGCGGCCATGCGCAACATCCGCCAGAATCTGGCGTTCGCATTCCTCTACAACGCCGCCGGCGTGCCGATCGCGGCCGGCGTGTTGTATCCGTTGTTCGGCATCCTGCTATCGCCGATGGTCGGCGCCGCCGCGATGGCGCTGTCCTCGGTCAGCGTGATCGGCAATGCGCTGAGGCTCGCGCGGACGAAGCTCGATTAGCGCGGCCGTCTACTCCGCCGCGCGAACAGACGCCGTTCTCCTGCGCTCGATCTCCGCATCCAGCCGCGCCGCGAGCTCCGCACCAATCTCCACCATCGGCAACCGCACCTCGGCGCTGTCGATCAGCCCCGTCCGCGCCAGCCAATACTTCGCAGGCGCAGGGCTCGGCTCGGCGAACAGCAGCCGCGTCAGTTCGGAAACGCTTTCCCAGCACGCCAGCGCACCGTCGCGGTCGCCTTGCCTCAAGAGCGTCTGCACCGCCGCAAATGCTTCGGTCTCCAGATGCGCCGATAACAGGATCGCGCCGTCGGCACCGTCGGCGAGCGCCTCGTGATACTGCGCATCCTCACCGGTCAGCACGCGAAAGCCGGCCGGTCTTCGCGCCAAAAAATCGATCGATTGGGCGCGGTCGGCGCAGCAATCCTTGATGCCGACGATGTTCGGATGTCTTGCGAGTTCCAGCAGCGTCTCGTTGGTGAGATTGACCGCGGTCCGGTAGGGAATGTTGTAGAGCACGATCGGCCAAGAGGCGTGGTCGGCAAGTTCGGTGAAATGTTGCACGAGGCCGCGTTGCGATGGCCGCGTATAGTAAGGGCTCGCGATCAGATAGCCGTCGATCGGCCAGGCTGCTGTTTCATCCAGCGCATCCAGCAGCTTCCGCGTGCTCGCGCCCGACAAGCCCAGGCAGATCGGTACATAGCGGCGGCTGTCGGATATTTCCGCGCGCACTGCACTCACCAATCGCTCGAGTTCGGCGACGCCGAGCGTCATGCCTTCGCCGGAGGTGGCAGCGAGGATGAAGCCGTCGATCGGCCCACCGGCGTAGTGCCGGACCAGCCGGCGCAATGATGCCTCGTCGAGTTCGCCGTCACGAAACGGCGTGACGAGCGGCAGCCACAGGCCCTGCAATTGGGTTTCAAGTTCAGTCATTGGTCCATTCTCCTTGGGGGTGAGCCGGAGACGGGACCAACAAAAAACCCCGTCCAGACGGCGGGGTTTCGGGATCGGCTTTGTCGCTTGCAGTTATCGCGCGCGTCGATCTCGGGTCCCCGGGAGGGGACCTTTTTTCGACGACAAAGCGGCGCACGAATTCGTGATCATGTTGCGATGATGCTGGCGCAGAGCAGCATTGTCAATCGGCACAGTCTCCGCACGGTACACCGCAGACAAGTTTACGCGGTCTGTGCGGGGTAGAGCGATATGCCCGGCCATGACGAGCCATTGAAGCTTACGGCAGAAAAAAAGCCGGGCTCATAAGAGCCCGGCTTAAGGTATTGGCCACGTGAGGCCGACACAATCACCTTCCAAGAGGGATTACTGAACTGCCACGCCACTGGAGGAGGGGGACATATGCGCGACGCAGCCGCTCAGCGTGTAAACACTATGATCCCCATCAGCGCCTTGCATCAACCGTCCGAGCCGCATGTCAGACATGCGGAGACCGGGGGCCCTATAAGGACTGCTATTTACGACGGCCAGCGCTGCGCCTTGCTCACCACGAAATCGCGGAACACCTGCACCCGCGCGACCGTCTTCAGCTCTTCCGGATAGACAAAATAAGTGTCGACCTGGATCGAGTTGGTTTCACCGAACAGTTGCACCAGCGCGTTGTTCTCCTCGACCAGATAGTCCGGCAGTGCCGCGATACCGAGGCCCTGCTGGCAGGCGCGGACGAGCCCCAGAATGTTGTTGACCTTGAAGTAAGGTTCGCGCGGTCCCGAGCCGTTGCGGCCGGCGTCGATCAGCCAGCTTCGGTTCTGCAGATGCGGCGGCACCTGCGCGTCGCCGAGCATGATGATGCGATGCTGGTCGAGGTCGTCGAGCGTGCGCGGCGTACCGAAGCGCTTGATGTATTCGGGCGAGCAATAGGCATGGAAGCCGATCGAGAACAGCTTGCGCTGGATCAGGTCCGGCTGAGTCGGCTTGCGGGTGCGGATCGCAACGTCAGCCTCGCGCATCGACAGGTCGAGATCCTCGTCGGTGACGATCAGCGAGATCCGGATTTCCGGATAAAGCCCGGTGAATTCGCCGAGCCGCGGAATCAGCCAGTTGATGCCGAGCGCCGGTGGGGTCTGGATCTTGAGATCGCCGCTCGGCCGCTCGCGGCTATCGGTGAGCTTGGCGCGCGCCGCCTGCAGCTGCATGAACACGTCATGCGCGGTGCGGAACAAGAGATCGCCTTGTTCGGTGAGGATCAGCCCGCGCGCATGGCGGTGGAACAGCGATACCGAGAGTTCCTGTTCCAGCGCACTGACCTGGCGCGAGACTGCCGATTGGGAAAGCCCCAGTTGCTCGCCGGCATGGGTAAAGCTTCCCGCTTCCGCCGCCGCGTGAAACACTTTCAGCTTATCCCAATCCATGTCTGAAAATCCGTCCCGAGAGCGAGCCATGATTATTCTGCCGCGGCGCGGTCGCTGGCGCGCAAGGCAAGGAAGCGTTCGGCCTCAAGGGCCGCCATGCAACCAAGGCCGGCGGCGGTGACCGCCTGCCGGTAGGTTTCGTCCGCGACGTCGCCGGCGGCGAACACGCCGGGCACCGAGGTCGCGGTTGAATTCGGCGCCACCTCGACATAGCCGGACGGTTTCAGCTTGATCTGGCCTTTGACGAGGTCGGTTGCGGGCGCGTGGCCGATGGCGATGAACACGCCGTCGGCCGGCAGTTCCGTCAGCGCGCCGGTCTTGACGTTTTTCAGACGGATATGGGTGACCTTGCCCGGGTTCTCGGTGCCGCCGATTTCGTCGATCGCGCTATCCCAGATCACCTTGATCTTCGGATTCTTGAACAGGCGGTCCTGCAGGATGCGCTCGGCGCGGAAATGATCGCGGCGGTGCACGACGGTCACTTGCGAGGCGAAGTTGGTAAGGAACAGCGCTTCCTCGACGGCGGTGTTGCCGCCGCCGACCACCACGACTTCCTTGCCGCGGTAGAAGAAGCCGTCGCAGGTCGCGCAGGCCGAGACGCCAAAGCCCTTGAACTTCTCTTCAGAGGGCATGCCGAGCCAGCGCGCCTGCGCGCCGGTGGCGAGGATCACCGTCTCGGCGAGATAGACGTCGCCACTATCGCAGGTGAGGCGGAACGGCCGCTGCCCCAGCTCGAGCTTGGTGACGAGGTCCGTGACCATCTTGGTGCCGACGTGCGCCGCCTGCTTCTCCATCTGCTCCATCAGCCATGGGCCCTGGATCACATCGGCGAAGCCGGGATAGTTTTCCACGTCGGTCGTGATGGTGAGCTGTCCGCCCGGCTGGATGCCTTGGATCAAAACAGGTTCAAGCATCGCCCGCGCCGCGTAGATCGCTGCGGTGTAACCGGCAGGGCCGGAACCGATAATGACGACCTTGGCATGGATAGGGGCAGGCATCGGCGGATCCCTCTGATGGTAGGGAGTTTGGTCTGGACGTGAACGGAAAGCGCCTGCAAACGCATCGCGGCGGCGCCAAAAGTGTCAAATCCAAGTCTAGGACATCTGGGTAGCTATGCAAGATTTGCAAATCAAATCAGCGAATTTTCCCCGGGACCGACCTATTTTGCGCAGTGCACGCGCAATAAAATTGCGCAAGCCGTATCGGCTGCGCTAAGAGTGTTACCGGTAATACCTGCCGAGCCCTTCCAGCCCTTGGGAAACAGACGCGCGTGTCGAAGAATCTTGACGAAATCGACCTCAAAATCCTCGCCGAAATCCAGGCCGACGGCCGAATCACCAATGTCGAACTGGCCAAACGGGTCGGTATTTCACCGCCGCCGTGCCTGCGCCGGGTCAGGGCGCTGGAGGAAGAGGGCTACATCCAGGGCTACCGCGGCTTGCTGGATCCGCGCCGGCTCGGTTTCGACGTCACGGTGTTCGCGTCGGTGCACCTGTCCAGCCAGGCGGACGCGGATTTGCGCGCGTTCGAGGATTTCGTGCGCGCCGAGCCGCTGGTGCGGGAATGCTGGATGCTATCGGGCGAGGTCGACTTCATCCTGAAATGCGTGGCGCCCGATATGGCGACGTTTCAGGATTTCGTCACCCATCTGACCGCAGCACCGCATGTGCGCAACGTCCGCACGTCGCTGGTGCTGCACAATTCGAAATACGAGGCGGCGGTGCCGCTCGATTTGAAGGTGGTGAGCTGACCGTCGTTGCGACAGCCGTTGCCGTCATTGCGAGCCAACGGGTCGCGCGACCGCGCGCCCGATGACAGGCTCCGCGAAGCAATCCATCTCGCCGCAAAGGAAGAATGGATTGCTTCCGCCTTCGCTCGCTGAGCTACGGCGGACACGTCGTCGCTAACGCTCCTCGCAATGACGAAGAGGGCCTCGGCTCTACTTCTTCCGCATCATTGCATCCGCGCTCCATACGCCGCCGCCCGCGCAGGCGAGGTAGAGGCATGCGAAGCAGAACAGGATCGCGGCGTTGCCGCCGTTCAATAGCGGGATGAACACCGGCGCTGCGGGCGTCTTGAACATGTGTCCCATGAAATAGGCGAACGCCATCTCGCCGGACAAAATGAATGCCACCGGGCGGGTCCACAGTCCCAAGATCAGCAGTGCGCCGAGCACGAGTTCGAGCGCACCTGCGGCCGTAATTAGCGGCGGGATGTTGGCGAAATAGGGCAACACCGGAAACTTGAAAAGCTTCGCAACGCCATATTGAAACAGCAGCAGTCCGGTCATGATCCGGAAAATGCTGAGAACCATCGGCTCGGCGCCGGCAAGCATCTTGTTGAATTTTTCCATGATCGCCCCCTCAAGCCCGATTGTTCTTGGCGTCGATGCTCCACGGACCTGCGCCCGCGGTCGACAGATAGAGGCAGGTAAAGCAGTACAATGCTGCCAGCGTGCCGCCATTGATCAAGGGATGAAAGCCCTTCGGGAAGTGCCCGATGAAATAGGCGAAGGCCATTTCGCCGGCGAGGACGAAGGCAACCGGTCGCGTGCAAAGGCCGAGGATCAGCAGCGCGCCGCCGATCAGTTCGATGAAGCCTGCCGTGCCGACCAGCGAGAACGGCTGGATGTTGGCGTAAGCCGGAAGGGCAGGGAAGCCGAGCAGCTTTCCCATGCCGTGCTGAATGATCAGCAAACCGGTGACGATGCGCAAAATGCTCAACGCGCGCGGCGTCCACGCCGCGAGTGCTTCAGTCATGACGTCTCCCCCAAGTTGGATCGCAGCCTAATTGGTATCGTGCCGCGCCTCCGAGGAAAAGCCACGCCGCGCCAAGAAATCGATGATGTTTTGCGGAGCAGCACAGGAATAATGACCGGCGCCAAGTGTATGCCGCGAAATTTCGGCCGCAGCGCAAACCGTACATAGAGCAAACCGTACATAGAGAAAGGGCCGGAACATCGTTCCGGCCCTTTGTCGTTTCGGGAGCAAGATCGCTGCGGCTTATCGCCACTCGACCTTGGTGATCTCGTAGGCTTTGGCGCCACCGGGCGCCACGACTTCCACGGTCGCGCCCTTTTTCTTGCCGATCAGGGCGCGCGCCAGCGGCGAGGTGATGGAGATGCGGCCTTTCTTGGCGTCCGCTTCGGGCTCGCCGACGATTTGCCACACTGCCTTCTTGTCGGTGTCCTCGTCGATCAGCGTCACGGTCGCGCCAAACTTGACGGTATCGCCGGAGAGCTTCGATATGTCGATCACATCGGCGCGCGCGAGCTTGTCTTCGAGCTCGGCGATGCGCCCCTCATTGTGCGACTGCTCTTCCTTGGCGGCGTGATATTCCGCGTTCTCGGACAGGTCACCATGCGAGCGCGCCTCGGCAATGTGTTCGATGATGCGCGGACGCTCCACCGATTGGCGCTGCTTCAACTCGACCTCCAAAGCGGCATAGCCGCCAGCGGTCATCGGAACCTTTTCCATCATCTCTTCCGTCCTTCGATCGTGCGAGCCGCCACAGGGCGCGCACGAGGCACTTTTTCGATTTCGATCAGGCCATCATGGCCCAAATGCGAGCCTGCCAGCCTATTAATTACGGCCCCGCTAGGGGCCGATAGAACATTCAAACAAGCGGTGAGTTCCAGCCAATAGGCTTTATTACCAATCGTTTAGCGGGCGCCTTTGCCCCGCAAACGATCAGTTTTCGGAAAAGTAACTCTGCAGCGTGCGAACCTCAAGGTCCCCGCCCAGATAGGCGCGGATGCCCTGGGCTGCCGCCACAGCACCCGAAAGAGTGGTGTAATATGGCACTTTATGCAAGAGGGCAGCACGCCGCAACGAACGGCTGTCGGCCAGCGCCTGCGGGCCTTCGGTGGTGTTGAAAACCAGCTGGATATCGCCATTGGTGATGGCGTCGACGATATGCGGCCGTCCCTCCAGCACCTTGTTTACCTTTTCGGTCGGTATGCCGAAATCGGTGAGGAAACGCTGGGTACCTGAGGTCGCCATCACCTTGAAGCCGAGCGAGTGCAACAGCCGCACCGCATCCGCGATCCGGTTCTTGTCGATCTCGCGCACCGAGACGAACACCGTGCCCTTGCGCGGCACGCGGGTGCCGCCGCCGAGCTGGCTCTTGGCAAAGGCGACTTCGAACGAACGGTCGATGCCCATCACTTCGCCGGTCGATCGCATCTCCGGTCCCAGCACGGTATCGACGCCGGGGAAGCGCGCGAACGGGAATACCAATTCCTTGACGCCGACATGGCCGAGCTTGCGCTTCTTCAAATTGAAGTCGGCGAGTTTTTCGCCGGCCATGATCCGCGCCGCGATCTTCGCCACCGGCGTACCGATCACTTTGGCAACGAACGGCACCGTGCGCGACGCCCGCGGATTGACCTCGAGCACGTAGATCTCGCCGTCTTTGATGGCGTATTGCACGTTCATCAGCCCGACCACGTCGAGGCCGAGTGCGAGTTCGCGGGTCTGCCGTTCCAGCTCCGTGATCATCTGCGCATCGAGCGAATGCGGCGGCAGCGAGCAGGCGGAATCGCCGGAGTGAATGCCGGCCTCCTCGATATGCTCCATGATGCCGACGATGAAAGTGTCCTTGCCGTCGCACAGGCAATCGACGTCGATTTCGGTGGCGTCGGACAGATAACGGTCGAACAGCAGCGGATTGGTGCCCAGCACCGTATTGATCTGACCGGTCTTGTCGTTGGGATAGCGTGCCTTGACGTCACCCGGCACCAGCTCCGGCAGCGTGCCGAGCAGATAATCGCTGAGCTGGCTCTCCTCGCGGATGATCTGCATCGCGCGGCCGCCGAGCACGTAGGACGGACGCACCACCAGCGGCAGGCCGAGATCGGCCGATACCAGCCGCGCCTGCTCGACCGAATAGGCGATGCCGTTCTTCGGCTGCTTCAGGCGCAGCTTGTCGAGCACGCGCTTGAAACGGTCGCGGTCTTCGGCGAGGTCGATGGCGTCGGGCGAGGTGCCGAGGATCGGCACGTCGGCGGCTTCCAGCGCGCGCGCCAGCTTGAGCGGGGTCTGGCCGCCGAACTGCACGATCACGCCGTGCAGCGTGCCGTTCTTGCGTTCAGTGGCGATGATCTCCAGCACGTCTTCGGCGGTGAGCGGCTCGAAATAGAGGCGGTCAGCGGTGTCGTAGTCGGTCGACACGGTTTCCGGATTGCAGTTGATCATGATGGTCTCATAGCCGGCGTCGTCGAGCGCGAAGCAGGCATGACAGCAGCAATAGTCGAACTCGATACCCTGGCCGATCCGGTTCGGCCCGCCGCCGAGGATGATGACCTTCTTCTTGTCGGACGGTGCGCTCTCATCCGCCAGCGCGCCTGCGAACGGCGATTCATAGGTCGAATACATATAGGCGGTGGGCGAAGCGAATTCCGCGGCGCAGGTATCGATCCGCTTGAAGACAGGGCGTACGGCAAGCGCGTGGCGCTTTGCCGTGATATCGGCCTCGGTCGATTTCGGAAAGCACGGCAAGCCGCGCGTCCGAAAAGCCCATTGCCTTTAGTGTTCGCATGCCGAATGCGTTGGCGGGCAATCCGTTCGCCTTGATCTTGGCTTCCATGTCGACGATGCCGCGCATCTCGCCCAGGAACCACGGATCGATCTTGCAGGAAGTGAAGATTTCCTCATCAGTCCAGCCGAGCCGCATCGCCTGAGCGACCTGCAGGATGCGGTTCGGCGTCGGCGTGCCCAGCGCCGCGCGGATCGCGTTCTTGTCATCGTCGCGGCCAAGACCTTCGATCTCGATTTCGTCGAGGCCGGTCAGCCCGGTCTCGAGGCCGCGCAACGCTTTCTGCAGGCTTTCCTGGAAGGTGCGGCCGATCGCCATCACCTCGCCGACCGATTTCATCGACGTGGTCAGGGTGTGGGAGGCGCCGGGAAATTTCTCGAACGCAAAGCGCGGAATCTTGGTGACGACGTAATCGATGGTCGGCTCGAACGATGCCGGCGTTGCGCCGCCGGTAATGTCGTTGGCGATTTCGTCGAGCGTGTAACCGACCGCCAGTTTTGCGGCGACCTTTGCAATCGGAAAGCCGGTGGCTTTCGAGGCCAGCGCCGACGAGCGCGATACGCGCGGATTCATCTCGATCACGACCATGCGGCCGTCGGCCGGATTGACGCCGAACTGCACGTTGGAGCCGCCGGTCTCGACGCCGATTTCGCGCAGCACCGCCAGCGAGGCGTCGCGCATGATCTGGTACTCTTTGTCCGTCAGCGTCAGCGCCGGCGCCACCGTGATGGAGTCGCCGGTATGCACGCCCATCGGATCGAGGTTCTCGATCGAGCAGATGATGATGCAATTGTCTTTCTTGTCGCGCACCACCTCCATTTCGAACTCTTTCCAGCCGAGGACGCTTTCCTCGATCAGGACTTCGTCGGTGGGGGAGGCGTCGATGCCGCGCTCGACGATCTCGATGAACTCGGCCTTGGTGTAGGCGATGCCGCCGCCGGTGCCGCCCATGGTAAAGGACGGGCGGATGATCGCGGGCAGGCCGATGTCGTCGAGCGCCCGCAGCGCATCCGGCAAATTCTTGGTCTGGATCGAGCGCGGCGTCTCCAGCCCGATTTTCGTCATGGCCTCGCGGAAACGGCCGCGGTCTTCCGCCTTGTCGATGGCGTCAGCCGTGGCGCCGATCATTTCGATGTCGAATTTGGCGAGCGTGCCCTGCTTGCGCAGCGACAGCGCGCAGTTCAGCGCGGTCTGCCCGCCCATGGTGGGCAGGAGCGCAAAGCCGCCGGGAATGATGTGGCGCTCTTTCTCGATGATTTTTGCGACGATTTCCGGCGTGATCGGCTCGATATAGGTGGCGTCGGCCAGTTCCGGGTCGGTCATGATCGTCGCCGGATTGGAATTGACGAGGACGATCCGATAACCCTCTTCTTTCAGCGTCTTCACCGCCTGCGTGCCTGAATAATCGAATTCGCAGGCCTGGCCGATCACGATGGGGCCGGCGCCGATGATCAGGATGGTGGAGATATCTGTTCTTTTGGGCATCGAGCTCACGGACTGGATTTTGGGCACAAAAAAAGGGCGCGCAGCCGCGCGTCCCCTAAGCCAAGAGCGCGGGTTTCCCTCGCGCGCGGGGTGGTCTTTAGACCAGATTCCGCACCCGCGAAACCCCCAAAAGGCCCCCATCAACCGCGATTTGGTGGTTATTTGAGCAGCGTAGAGCGGGGCAGAGCCCGCCGCCGTCTTCGAGCTATGGCGGGGCGGCCTTCGCCACGACTGGCTTGCCTAGCCGAAGCTGCGGAGCAGCGAAGGCTGGAGGCCCGGCCTGGGCTTGAACCAGGATAAAGAGCGATGCATCGCTCCCGCGTAGACACTTTCCGCCACCGGGCCACTTCTATCATCGCCCATCACGGGAGGGGGAGCCATGTTTGACGTTTATTAACCCTAATTGGCCGGTGGCCGTGCGGGCTAGAAGGCGTTCCGCGCCACAAACGTCATCCGCCACGGATTGTGACCTATATTGCGAGTGGTGCGCGAGGCGGTGAAGCCGGCAGCGGCGAGCTTGGCGATGATCTCGCTCTCGCTATAGCGCTGCAGCCCGACGCGGGAGCGCAATTGCCGGTAATCCGACAGGGCGGTGCTCGCGAGGCCGTAGAGGGCGTCCTTGAGAAAGCCGTGCGCGCGCGCGAATTTCAACAGCGCCAGCACGTCCCGTCCCATTCCGACCTCGGGCCGCAGGATATCGCCCACCACCAAACGTCCGGTGGGTTTCAGCAGACGGCGAATGACGGCAAAAGCGGAATCCAATTCTTCCGGCGTCATATATTGTGCGACCGAGTTCATGACGGCGAGATCGATCGACTTTTCTTCCATCTTCCGTAGGTCATCCAGCGAGCGCACCCGTATCTTGGTGTTCGGTGCAAAGCGCGCGATCAGGCGGCCGCGGACGCCGGGCGCGGGTTCGGCCAGATAGAGTTTGCCGCAGGCATCGGCGACCTTCGCCGCCGACAGGGCCTCGCCGCAGGCATAATCCAGTACCACCGCGTCGGGGGAGGAAATGAAGCCGATGATGTCCCGCGCGATGATCCGGAAATGCAGGTCGCGATGCAGCTTGCTGGCATAAATCGTATGCGTGGAATCGTAATAGTCGATCCATTCGTCCATTCGTGCAGGGTCCGGCAACAGAGGTTCCGGCGGCGGGAACCGCCGGGAAGGTGACGCGTTAGGGTGTTCGGCGGCCAGTCCAATGCTGCCGGTGTCCGGTTCCTAACAGGAAGGTGCAACGTGAGCAAAGCCAAGTCCGACAAAGTGTCCCCCGAGCTCGATACCCCGACCGACCTGCCGCAGGCCGCCGTGGACAAGATTTCGGCGTCGCTCAACACACTTTTGGCCGATGCCTTCGCGCTCTATCTGAAGACCAAGAATTTCCACTGGCACGTCAGCGGCCGGCATTTCCGCGACTATCATCTGATGCTGGACGAGCAGTCCGACGCGATTTTCGCCACTACCGACCAGCTCGCGGAGCGGGTGCGCAAGCTCGGCGGCACCACGCTGCGCTCGATCGGCGACGTCAGCAAGCATCAGACCATCAAGGACAACAATGAGAAATACGTCCCGCCGCGCGAAATGCTGCGCGAGCTGATGGAAGACAACAAGCACGTCGCGGCCGCGATGCGAAAGGCCCACAAGCTTTGCGACGACCACGAGGATTCCGGTACGGCCAGTCTGCTCGAAGTCTTTATCGACGAGACCGAGCGCCGCACCTGGTTCCTGTTCGAGGCCAGCCGTCAGGAAGGTGCCAACGCGGCGTAGGCGCATAATCGTAGGAGGGTTACGGCTTTGCCTAACCCGCCCTACGATTTTTCCATAGCCGCACCAGTGGCCCATCCACGCCCCGCACCGGATCGGTCTTCGGAATCTTCACTTCCGGGATCGTCTTCAGCGCCTTGGCGTGGTTCTCCGGCGTCGCTCGCGTGATCTGCACTGGCGGCCCGGGCGGATAGGCGCCGACGACGGAGAAATCACGGCTTGCCGACAGGCATTGATGGCCGGTGCCCGCGGGCAGGATGGCGACGTCGCCGGCTGATATTTCCAGCTCCTTGCCGCGGTCGCCGCCGAAGCGGACGCGGGCGTGGCCGCGGGCGACGCCGAGCACTTCATGCACGGTGGCGTGGTAGTGCAGATAATCGTAGACGCCGTTGCGCCACATCGCACCCCAGCCATTGGCGCCGAACAACCCCTCGATGGTTTTCTCGGGATGGCCGTTCGCAACGTCGACTCGCGCCCTTGTAGACCAGAAACGGCATCGGGTTGTTGGGAACGAGCCCGTCGTCTTCGAAGACGAAGGTGAGGGGCTCGATGCTGTCGCTGACGACGGACATGCAGTTCTCCGACGCGAATACCGTGGGACCCGATCACAGGGTGGGCAAGCGCAGCGTGCCCACCATCTTTGTACCGCCGTTCTTGGTGGGCACGGCGCGAAGAGCGCCTTTGTCCACCCTACGATTCTGATCTCCAGCAAACCAAATCGTTTATCTAAAAACCGTTCCCGCTAGATTTTATGCTTCAGCACTTCGTCCTTGAATCTCAGTCCGTGCCCCGGCCGCTCCGGTGCGGTGATCATGCCATCAGCGATCTCGGGCGGATCGACCCAGAGATCGTCGATCAGCCCCATATTCTCGCACCAGATGCCGTTCGGGATCGACGCCAGCAAATGCACATTCAGTTCGGGAAACAGATGCGGCGCGATGGTGATCGCCCCAGGTATCGGCCAGCGCCGCGATCTTGCGCAGATCCGTCATGCCGCCGCGCATCGGGTCGGGCTGCAGGATCGGCAGGCACGGATTGAGGAAGAACGGCCGCAGATCGTAGCGCGTGAAATGGGTCTCGCCGCCGACGACACGCATATCGAGCGCCGCCGCAATCCGCTGATAGCCGGCAAAATCGTCGGCCGGCACCGGCTCCTCGAGCCAGTAGATGTTGTACTTCTCGAACTTGCGACCCATCTCGATCGCGACATCGGCGCTCCAGCCCATATTGACGTCGATCATGATGTCGATGTCGGGCCCGAGGGCCTCGCGCATGCGGCGCACATTGTCGAGGTCTTGCGCGGGCGTATGCACGTGCGCGACCTGCATCTTGATCGCCGTGTAGCCCTGCTTGACGAAATGCAGCGCCTTCTCGATCATCCCGTCGCCGCCGGCGCCGCGGAAACAGCCCGAACCGTAGGTCGGGATTTTTGAGCGATAATGGCCCCACAGCCGGTGCAGCGGCAGTCCGGCGCGTTTTCCCACCGCATCCCATAACGCAATGTCGAGCGCCGACATCGCCATCGCGGCGACGCCGCCGCGGCCAAGGGTCATCGTCGCCGTCCACAGGTCGCGCCAGATCGCCTCGATGGCGGTCGCGTCCTTGCCTTTCACGCGCGGGATGATGCACTCCTCGAGACAAGCCGCGATCGACTTCATTCCGGGGCGGAACACCAAAAGATAACCCATGCCGGTGATGCCGCCGGCGGTTTCGACATCGCAAATCAGAATGTCGCGTGTCTCGCCCAGCGCATGCCCCTTGAGCCAGGGGTCGTCGGCCCAGGGCATACGCAGCATCGTTATGCGCACGTCGCGGATGGTCATGTCGGGGTTGGTCATCGAGCGTTTCCCTTTTTCGGCCGGATCATGTTTGCCTGATCTCGGGCCGGGAAAGTCAATCACATAACGCCTGCGCAAATCCAGCGCCGTGCGTCATGCCTCCAATGCCGCAGACTCGATTGTCTTCAGGTGTTTTTCGGAATCTCGAAAACGAGACACGTCGTGGTGGCGTGCGCGAGCAGGCGGCCTTTGGCGTCCGTAATACGCGCCTCGGCGGTGGCGGCGCGGCGGCCGACATTGAGCGTGCGGCCTTCGGTGCGAATTGGACCTGTATCCTTGGTCATGCCGCGGATAAAGGAGATCTTGAATTCGAGCGTGGTGTAGCCGGTGCCGGCCGGCAGCATGCTCTGCACCGCGAGCCCCATCGCCGAATCCAGCAGGATCGCGGCGTAGCCGCCATGCACCGAGCCGATCGGATTGTAGTGGCGAAAGCCGGGAATGCTGTGCATCACCACGACGCCGGGTTCGGCGGTGCAATCGAATGGTTCGACATTCTGCATGATCGGCGGGTCCGGCAATTGGCCGGCGAACATCGCGCGGACGAATTCGAGACCCGACATCGATGCCAGGACGGCGGTGGGCGTCACGCCGTATTTTGGCCTGGGGGCGGCGGGTTTCTCGTCCATGGGAAAATCCGGAGCAGGTGCGGTATGATTATGAACATCATACTATATGCCGCACCTTTCCGCCAGCGGCCTTGTTCCGCCGTCATCGCAACGATGGCTTACGCGCTTTTCTTCGAGCGCATCAAATCCGCAAACCGCTTGAACAGATAATGCGAGTCGCGCGGGCCGGGGGAGGCCTCGGGGTGATACTGCACCGAGAACACCGGCTTGCCGTCGAGCTGGATGCCGCAGTTGGAGCCGTCGAACAAGGAGATATGGGTTTGCGTCGCACCCTTCGGCAGGGTCGCCTGGTCCACCGCAAAGCCGTGGTTCATGGAGGTGATTTCCACCTTGCCGGTGGTCTCGTCCTTGACCGGATGATTGGCACCGTGATGGCCCTGGTGCATCTTTTTCGTTTTCGCGCCGACGGCCAGCCCCAGCATCTGATGGCCCAGGCAGATTCCAAACGTCGGCGTGCCCGAGTCGATCACCTTCTGAATCACAGGCACTGCGTATTTGCCGGTCTCGGCTGGGTCGCCGGGGCCGTTACTGAGAAACACGCCGTCCGGCTTCATCGCCAGAATGTCTTCGGCCGATGTCGTCGCCGGCACCACCGTGATCTTGCAGCCTTCGCCGGCGAGCAGCCGCAGGATGTTGCGCTTGATGCCATAGTCGATCGCAACCACGTTGAACTCGGGCGCGGTCTGCTGGCCAAAGCCCGTTTGCCAGGCCCACGGTGTTTCGTCCCAGGTGAAGCGTTGGGCTGAGGTGACCATCGGCACCAGATCCATGCCTTCGAGGCCGGGCCATTCGCGCGCTTCTTCCTTCAGGCCGTGCAGGTCGAACTGGCCGTTCTTGGCGTGGGCGATCACCGCGTTCGGCATGCCCTTACTGCGGATCAGCGCGGTCAGCGCCCTTGTGTCGATGCCGGACAGGCCGATGATGCCGCGTGCGCGCAGCCATTGGTCGAGATGTTTGGTGGCGCGGTAGTTCGAGGGATCGGTGATGGCGGAGCGCAGGATCACGCCGCGCGCACCGGGCGTCGCCGCCATGTTCACCGTCTCGATATCTTCGTCGTTGGTGCCGACATTGCCGATATGCGGAAAGGTGAAAGTGATGAGCTGCCCGGCATAGGAGGGATCGGTGAGGATTTCCTCGTAACCGGTCATCGCGGTGTTGAAGCAGACCTCGCCGACGGCCTGGCCTTCCGCGCCGAGGCCAAAGCCCTCCAGCACGGTGCCATCGGCAAGCACGAGGAGCGCGGTCGGTTTGTGGTCCGGCCAGGCAGAGCTGTTTTCAGATGTTGTCATGAGCGCATTACATAGTCGTCGCATTCGGCCGCGTCAAAGCCGAAAACCGCGGATTCACATACGGTTTTGCATGGTTTCTCAGCGCGAAGCGAGGAACCTGACCATGAGGATTTCGTCGTAATATCGGCCATTCTGCTTCAGCGCTCGCGCTTCGCGGCCGTACTCGGCAAATCCGAGGCTTGTATACAGCCGCTGGGCCGACAGGTTCTCGCTGACCACCGTCAGGTGAAGCAGCTCCACATGCCCGGAAGCGTGCTTCAGCACCGCCTCGACCAGTCTCCTGCCGAGCCCGAGGTTTCGTGCCGCCGGGCGCACATACATGCCCCAGAGCAGTCCCTTGTGTCTCCGTTTTGGGCCGTCTTGCACCCGATAGCCGGCGGTGCCCTGCAATTCGCCGTCGACGAACGCGCCGAAGATCTCGGATTGCGCAATCCTATCCTCGAACCACGCTAGCGACTTGTCGCTTTCGTACTCGAACGAGCTGCCGAACGCCTCCGGATGTTGTTTAAGCGCCTCCAGCCTAACCTCTCGATAGAGGGCTGCGTCGGCGGGAACGATCAACCTGATTGGCGGGGGAGTTTCGATTGCCACGACCGGCCCTATCTTGTCGCCACGATAGTCGCGGGGAGGCTACCTTGGGTAGCCGATGTTTGACAGTCGCCGCGCGGCACCTAATCTGCGATCCGTTGCCGTCAACCGATTTCTTGAAAATTCCTTCGATCCGGAGCCGAGCATGGACAACCCAATGCCGATTTTGCTCGTCCCCGGGCTCGTTTCGTCGTCGCGGATCTACGCGCCTGTCATGCCGGCGCTCTGGCGGTGCGGGCCGGTGACGGTCGCCAACCACATTCGCGATGACAACATGGCCCTGATCGCGCGGCGGATTTTGGCCGAGGCGCCGCCGCGTTTCGCGCTGGCCGGGCATTCGATGGGCGGCTACATCGCTTTCGAAATCATGCGGCAGGCGCCGGACCGCGTGGCGAGGCTGGCGTTGATCAACACCCAGGCCCGGCCGGATACGGCTGAGGCGACCGCCCGCCGCCGCGGCATGATGGCCCGCGCCAAAAGCGGCGAATACCGCGCCGTGCTCGACGAGCTTTTCCCCGGCTTCGTGCATCCGTCGCGGCGCGAGGATGAAGGCTTGCGCCAGCTTATCTACGACATGGCCGACGACGTTGGAGCGGAGGCATTTTGCCGCCAGCAGACGGCGATCATCAGCCGGCCTGAACTCGCGGCCGATGCTGGCGGGCATCAAATGCCCGACGCTGGTGCTGTCGGGAGACGAGGACAACACGATTCCGAATTCGCTGTCGGTCGAGATGGCCAACAATATTCACAGTGCGAAACTCGTGATCCTGCCGCATTGCGGTCACATGCCTCAGCCGGAACAGCCGCGGGCGACGGCGGACGCACTGGTCGAATGGCTAGGGGGCTAGTTGTTTCAGCGCCTCGAACGGCCTAGATCAGGGTTTGGGATTTCAAAAGGATGCAATAATGCTGCGCGACGACATCAATAATGCGGTCAAGGACGCCATGCGGGCGAAGGAAGAGCGAAAACTCTCCACGCTGCGCATGGTCAATTCGACCATCAAGAACGCCGATATCGATGCGCGCGGGCAGGGCAAGCCGCCGCTCTCCGACGCCGATTTGCTCGGCGTGTTGCAGAAGATGATCAAGCAGCGCCAGGAATCCGTCGAACTCTACGTCAAGGGCGGCCGCGCCGAACTCGCCGCGCAGGAGCGCGAGGAGATTGCGGTCATCTCCGCGTACCTGCCGAAGCAGATGTCGGAGGATGAAGTGAAGGCCGCGATAGCGGCTGCCATCGCCGAGACCAGCGCCGCCGGCATGAAGGACATGGGCAAGGTGATCGGCGTTCTCAGGGCGAAATACGCCGGCCAGATGGATTTCGGCAAGGCCAGCGGATTGGTGAAGGCGGCGCTGACAGGATAGCCTTCCCTCTATCTGCGGAACCTTTCCACGGACGGAACATCTAACGGGCTCAAGCTTCGTTATCCGTCTCGTTATCCGTCCTGGAAAGGCAATTCCAATGAGCCCCAATGTGCATGCGCTGGATCGCGCAAGAGCGTCGCAGCCGGAGACCCAAAAACCCGGCAGATCCGAAGTCGAGGCAGCGGTCCGCACCATCATACGGTGGACGGGGGAAGATCCCGACAGGGATGGCTTGCTGGAGACGCCCGCACGCGTCACACGCGCATTCGAAGAATTCTTCGCAGGCTACGGTCAGGACCCGGTCGAAATCCTCGAGAAGACCTTTGAAGAGATCGAGGGCTACGACGAGATGATCGTCTTGCGTGGCATCCGTTTTGAGAGCCATTGCGAACACCATATGGCGCCGATCATCGGCCAGGCCTGGGTGGCCTATATTCCAAACGGCCGCGTGGTCGGCATCAGCAAGCTGGCGCGCGTCGTCGATGTCTACGCCAGACGCCTGCAGATTCAGGAGAAGATGACGGCGCAGATCGCCAATACCATCAATGATGTCTTGAAACCGCAGGGTGTCGGCGTAATTATCAAGGCGTCGCATCATTGCATGACCACCCGCGGCGTGCACAAGCCGGACACCGATCTCGTGACCAGCCGCATGCTCGGTTGCTTTCGCGACAACGCGCTGACCCGCCAGGAATTCCTGGGAATGGCGACGTAGCGCAGCGGAGGAAGACATGGTCGATCAAAAAGCTCCACCCGCAGGTCCGGATCTGGCGCAGGGTGTCGCGCTGTCGGAATTCGCGGGCAACACATTGCTCGGCCATGTCGGCGATGATGAAGTCTTGCTGGTGCGTTCGGGGTCGGAGATTTTCGCGATCGACGCGCATTGCAGCCATTATCATGGGCCGCTCGCCGAAGGTCTCGTGACCGGCGAGGGCATCCGCTGCCCCTGGCATCACGCCTGTTTCGATTTGCGCACGGGAGAAGCCGCCCGGGCGCCGGCGCTTGCACCGCTTGCGGTCTGGAAGGTCGAGCGCAATGCCGAGCGCATCGTTATCCGCGAAAAGCGTGAGCAACCCAAACCGAGTGTGAAGAGCCCTGTCGAAGCGCCCGGTCAAATCGTGATCGTCGGCGGCGGCGCGGCGGGCTTTGCCGCGGCCGAAATGCTGCGGCGGCAGGATTATCGCGGCAGCATCGTGATGCTGAGCAACGAGGCTGCGGCCCCTGTGGATCGCCCGAACCTCTCCAAGGATTATCTCGCCGGCAGCGCGCCGGAAGACTGGCTGCCGCTGCGGCCGGACGATTTTTATGCCGAGGCGAAAATCGACTTGCGGCTCAAGACCGAGGTCACATCGATCGACACCAAGGCACGCAAAATCGCAACTTCGAGCGGCGAAGCCATTCCCTACGATCGCTTGCTGCTGGCGACCGGCGCGGAGCCGGTGCGGCTGCCGATACCGGGCGCCGACCAGCCGCATGTCCATGTGTTGCGCTCGCTGGCCGATTGCCGCGCGATCATTGCGCAGGCGGATGGCGCGCGCCGCGCCATCGTGATCGGCGCCAGCTTCATCGGGCTTGAGGCTGCCGCCGCGTTGCGCGCCAGAAATGTCGAGGTTCACGTCGTAGGCTTGGAGGCGCGTCCGATGGAGCGCGTGCTCGGACCCGAGATGGGCGACTTCGTGCGCTCCCTGCACGAAGAACACGGCGTCATTTTCCATCTTGGCGATACCGTCACCGGCATCGACGGCAAGCGCGCGACGCTCAAAAGCGGCGGCGTAATCGAGGCCGATGTCGTGGTGGTCGGCGTTGGCGTGCGGCCGCGCCTTGCTCTCGCGGAAAAGGCCGGCCTTGCAATCGATCGCGGCGTCACCGTCAACAAATATCTCGAAACCAGCGTTTCCGGCATCTACGCCGCGGGCGATATCGCGCGCTGGCCCGATCCGCACAGCGGCGAGAACATTCGGGTCGAACATTGGGTGGTGGCCGAACGCCAGGGCCAGACCGCCGCGCGCAACATGCTCGGGCAGAATGAAGTCTTCGACGCCGTACCTTTCTTCTGGAGCCAGCATTACGACGTGCCGATCAACTATGTCGGCCACGCCGAGAGATGGGACGAGATCGCCGTTGACGGCGACATTGCCGGTAAGGATTGCCTGTTGCGCTACAAGAGCGGCGGACGCGTGCTGGCGGTTGCCTCGATCTATCGCGATGTCGCAAGCCTCGAGGCCGAGGTCGCAATGGAGAAGGAGACGCAGCCTTAAGTCGCCCTGAGGCTTTGGCTAAGGCACGAAAATATCTCCTCCTCGTCATGCCCGGGCTTGTCGCGGGCATCCACGTCTTTAAAACTGGCGACAAGCAAGAACGTGGATGGCCGGGACAAGCCCGGCCATGACGAAAAATCCGGGATGGACGACCAGGCACCATGCTCACCGAAGCTTCCACCTACGACGAACTCTACCGCAATTTCCGCTGGGACGTTCCCGATCGCTTCAACATGGCAACCGCGTGTTGCGACCGCCATGCCGACGGCACCAATCGTCTGGCGCTGATCTATGTCGATGAGGACGGCGCCACGACGCGCACCTCGTTCGACGAGGTGGCCGAGATGTCGCGCCGTTTCGCCAATGTGTTGAAGGCCGACGGCCTCGTGCGCGGCGACCGCGTCGCGGTGTTCCTGTCGCAATCGCTGGAACTGCCGATCGCGCATTTCGCGGCATTCCGGTCGGGCATGATCTCGATTCCATTATTTGCGCTGTTCGGCGAGGACGCGCTGGAATTCCGCCTGTCCAATTCCGCTGCAAAAGCCATCGTCACCGACGAGACCGGCTGGGAGAAACTGGCCAAAATCCGCGACCGGCTTCCTGACCTGAAGAGCATCTACGTCGTCGGCGATCGCGCGCCCGCCGGCACAAAGCCGTTCTGGTCGTCACTGAAAGCAGCGTCGCCGGATTTCACCACCGTAGATACCTCGGCCGACGATCCCGGCCTCATCATCTACACGTCGGGCACGACCGGAAATCCCAAGGGCGCGCTGCATGCGCATCGCGTCGTGCTCGGTCATCTGCCGAATGTCGAGATGTGTCACAATTTTCTCCCCAAGCCGGGCGATTTGATGTGGACGCCGGCGGACTGGGCCTGGATCGGCGGGCTGATCAACGGCCTGTTTGCGTTCTGGTATCACGGCATTCCCATGGTCGGGCACCGCGCGCGCAAGTTCGAGCCGCAGGCGGCGATGCAGATGATGGCCGATCTCGGCATCCGCAACGTGTTCCTGCCGCCGACCGCGCTGAAGCTGATGCGGCAAGCCGGAGTCAAAAACCCGGGCGTGAAACTGCGCAGCATTTTTACCGGCGGCGAATCGCTCGGCGGCGAATTGCTCGGCTGGGTGCGCGAGACGTTTGGCATCGACGCCCATGAAGTGTTCGGCCAGACCGAGTGCAATCTCGTGATCGGCAGTAATTCCAACCTGTTTCCGATCCGCCCGGGCTCGATGGGCAGGGCGACGCCCGGTTTCGACGTGCGCATCGTCAACGATCACGGCGAGGAATTGCCGCGCGGCCAACGCGGCGTCATCGGCGTGCGTCAGCCCTGTCCCTGCACCATGATCGAATATTGGCGCAATCCGGAGGCGACCGCGAAGAAATATGCCGGCGAGTTTCTGTTGACCGGCGATCTCGGCGTGCAGGATGAGGACGGTTACTTCTGGTATGTCAGCCGCGAGGACGATGTCATCACCACCGCCGGCTATCGCGTAGGTCCCTCCGAGATCGAGCACACGCTGATGAAGCACCCGGCGGTGGCGATGTCGGCGGTGGTTGGCATTCCCGATCCGATCCGCACCGAATCGATCAAGGCCTGGATCGTGCTGCGCCCCGGCTTTGCGGCGAGCGACGTGCTCGCCCGCGAAATCCAGGAGTTCGTGAAGGTGCAACTCGCCGCTCACGAATACCCGCGCTTCGTCCAGTTCGTGGAGTCGCTGCCGATGACGGCCACGGGAAAGGTGCTTCGGCGGGAGCTAAGGGCGCTGGGGTGAGAGCGTTATTGTCGGGCAAAATCGGGAAGCAAACTCTTGTCTCCTGTTCGTCCCTGCTTTCGCAGGGACGACGAGAGGATGTGAGGCTACGGCATTCCAATCCCCAATTCCTTCAGCGCGGCCAGCATCCGCTCCGGTGGCTTCATCGGGATTACCATCGCTTTGCCCGTCTCCAGCATGCTCTTGAGGCTGGAGAGAATAGCCGGCCAGCCGGCTCGGCCGCCCGACAGGATGTCGTCGCTGATGGGCCGGTCGTGCGATTGCAAGAGCGTGAGTTTCACCGCATCGCCGGCGGGCTCGATCTCCCAGGTGACGAGCGTCGGGCCGAGCTTTTCGATCAGCGCCGGCCAGTTGACGTTGAAGGTGACGGTAAGTTTCTTCGGCGGATCGCATTCGAAGACCTCGCCGCTGATATGCAGCGCGCCGTCCGGCGTGCGTACGATGAACGCGCCGCCGATCCGCAAGTCGACCTCAACCGAATTGCCGGAAAAATACTTTCGGCTGAATTCGGCTGACGTCAGCGCCTCCCATACCTTCTCAGGCGTGGAAGCGATGTAGATCGTGTAGACGATTGCTGGCTTGAAACGGCTGATGTCCATCGCGGTCCTCTCAGCTTTCGGATTTGAACGCGGCATAGGGGATTTCAAGCGGCTGTCCGGTTTCGAGCATGCTCTTGAGGCTGGACAGGATGGCGGGCCACCCTTGCGAGACCGCGGACAGGAACTTTCCGCCGGCGGTGAAGCCCTCATGGGTCAGCGTCAGCTTCACCAGCTTGCCGTAGGGTTCGAGCACGAACGTCGCGAGCGCGGGAAACTCGTTCTTGTACTTGTCGGACAGGTTCACGAACGTATAGGCCAGCCTCCGCGGCGGGTCGCATTCGACTACTTTGCCAGCGTCCGAGATCGTGCCGTCGCTGCGCACCATCTCGAACGACGAGCCGACCTTCCAGTCCGACCTGAGACGGGCACCGAACCAGTATCGCTCGGTGAAATCGCCGTCGGTCAGCGCATGCCAGAGCTTTTCGGCGGTGGTCTCGATATAGGTGGTGTAGACGAATTCGGGCTTACTCATCACGCTTCTCCAGTTGCCGTTTCAGCTCAGCGAGCGCGGCCAATTTCCCGCGCTCGAATTTCCTGATCCACCGTTCGCCGATCTGATGGATCGGCACGGGATTGAGATAGTGCAGCTTCTCGCGACCGTGTTTGAACGTGGTGACGAGATTGGCCTCTTCGAGAATCAGAAGGTGCTTCGTCACGGCCTGCCGCGTCATGGCGAGGCCGTCGCAGAGTTCGTTCAGCGTCTGTCCGTTTTTGGCGTGAAGCCTGTCCAGCAGCGACCGTCGGGAAGCGTCGGCCAGCGCTTTGAAGACGTCATCCATGACTTGGATAATAGGCAACCAAATGGTTGCATGTCAAGAGCGTGTTTTGGCAGGGCGTTTTGCCGTGCTATCGTCACCTCCAGCCAACGCAGATTGGTTTTGAACAGTGGGGTGGAAGGCATGAGCGGTCGCGTCAAACTCGCAGCCTGTTTCTCGATTTTTCTTGTGTGTTCTTTCGGCGCCCGTGCGCAGCAACAGGTGATCGGCGCTCCGCCGGAAGCCTCCAACATGAAGCTGGTCGGAACCAGCGACCTGCAGGCGCGTAGCGCCTATCAGCCCACCATCCATCATCAGGGCGACCGCTGGATCGCCTATATCGGCCATCACGGCGGCACCGACGACATACCGGCGCCGGTCAATCCGCAGACCGGCAAGGCAGAACCGAACGGCACCTCGATCGTCGACGTCACCGATCCCGCGCAGCCGAAATATCTGCGGCACATTCCAGGCCAGGAAGGCAAATATGAAGCGGGCGGCGGGCAGATGGTGCGGATCTGCGACGGCAAGACCTTGCCCAAGGGCGATCGTAACGCAGTCTATATGCTGCGCACCTTCGGCGGAGAAGCGCATGAAATATGGAACGTCGCCGATCCCGCCAATCCAGTTTTGATCACCCGCCTTGGCGGCCTGAAGGATACGCACAAGAACTGGTGGGAATGCGACACCGGCATTGCGTTCCTGGTTTCGGGCGCGCCGGATTGGCGCACGCGCCGCATGGCGCAGGTCTATGACCTCTCCGATCCCGCCCATCCCCAAAAGATCAGGGACTTTGGCCTGCCGGGTCAGGAGCCCGGCTCGACCGGCGCGGTGCCGACCGAACTGCACGGGCCGATCTCGACCGGACCTGCCGGCAACCGCGTCTATTTCGGCTACGGCACCAACAAGGGCGGCTTTGTGCAGATCGTCGACCGCGACAAACTGCTCAACGGGCCCAAGGAGCCGACGCCGGAGAATCTTCGTCTTCCCGAGATTTCGCGGATGCCGATGTCGGCGCTGAACGGCGCGCATACGACGTTTCCCATGCTGGGCATGCCGATCGCGGAATTTGCCAAGGACAAGGACGGCAAAAGCCGCGACATCGTGATGATTGTCGATGAGGCGATCCTGAACGAATGCAACGAGCCGCGGCAGATGGTGTGGTTCGCCGACGTCACGGTCGAGAACCGGCCGATGATGATCTCGAGCTACACGGTGCCGGAAGCCAGCGGCTCGTTCTGCGAGCGCGGCGGGCGGTTCGGCTCGCATTCCTCCAACGAGAGCATGGCGCCGGTCTTCTACAAGAAGATGGCGTTCATCGCCTTCTTCAATGCCGGCGTGCGCGCGCTCGACATTCGCGATCCCTATCATCCCAAAGAAGTCGGCTATTTCATTCCGTCGATTACGGCTGCGACCGACAAGCGCTGCGTCACCATCGACGGCAAGGACCGCTGCAAGGTCGCGATCCAGACCAACAACGTCGAGACCGACGAGCGCGGCTACATCTATATCGTCGACCGCGCCAATACCGGCCTGCATATCCTGGAACTGACCGGTCCCGCGCGCGCCGTCGCCGGCCTGCCGTGAGGGGATGATGCGCCGCTGGCCGGTCATCGCGGTTGCGGTTTTGGCGCTCGGCGCGTTGACGGGCGTCACCGCATATGAGCGAACCGCGCCACCGGCGGAAAACTGGCGGGAAATCGCCTGGCCGTTTCCGCGCGACGGCTGGCCCGCGGGCCGCGCCTTTCGTTGTGCCGCCGCTGCATGCGGCGACACCACCGAGATTTATGTGCGGCCGAAGATCGGCTTCTGCAATTGCGACAGCGGGGTTGCCGACGACGATGAAGTCGATCGCGTCGCCGATCTCGATTTGATGAGCGAGCGCTTCGCGCCGCTCGAGGCGGGCGACGTAGTTCGTGTCGCGGACATGCCCGGTCGCAGCAGAGCTTATGACTTGAGGATGTCTGACGGTTCGCGGCGCGTCGCCATTGGCATCGCTGTGTCACGGCGCTGCGATCTTCTTGTTGCCGTTGCGCAAGGCAAGAGCGAAGTGCCGCAACTGCGTCGCGTTACGCTGGAGTTCCTCGAAGCGGGCAAGATGGCGAAGTGGATGACGGCCGCATTGAACGGACGCTAGGCGAATTGTCTCTGGCCATTGTGGCCTATGCCGCAGGTATTTTGAGTCAGGCGCAGTAACGGCGTCGTCCGTTCGGATGATGTGGCGGCGCGATCAATTGCATAACAATCGGCGATCCCGGAGGTTGTTATGCAAACACTCGTAGATGTGCCGCCGTTAGCCTCGAAGCGCACCGGCGAACCCGAATTGCGAAAGGCCGTAGCGCGATCGGAGCGAGACCATTGTGACGTTCCCAAACTCGATATGCGCGAAATCGGGCCGGACGCGTATCCGCCTTGCGATGAAAGAGGGATCATCGTCGTAGCGAGCATCTGGCTCGCATTCTACGCCGTTGCGGCCATCTGCCAATTCCTGATCCTCCGCAATTGAAAATCGGCCCCGCACTCGTTCGCGCTGGATGTCCTCGGCATCCACATCCTTTTTATCTGAGCCGCATTGGGATAAGAACGGGGATGGCCGGGATGGATCCGGCCATGACGGATTCAGAGTGTCCCCATGTCCCTTCAAGCCTATCTCGCTTTTGTCGCCGCCTGCATTGCGCTGGCGCTGATACCGGGTCCGGTCGTGACCCTCGTGATCGCCAACGGCCTGCGGTACGGCACCCGCGCCGCGCTGACGAATATCCTGGGTGTCCAGGCCGGGCTTACGATCGTGATCGGCATCGTCGCAGTCGGCCTGACAACGCTGATGGCGACCATGGGCTACTGGTTTGACTGGGTGCGGTTCGCAGGCGCCGCCTATCTGGTCTGGCTCGGTATCAAGCTGGTCCGTTTTCCCGTCGAAGGCGTCAACGCCGACGAGCCGCCAGCGCCGCCGCGCGGCGGGTTTTTCCTGCAGGGCTTTCTGGTGCTGCTGTCGAATCCGAAGGTGCTGGTGTTCTTCGGCGCGTTCATTCCGCAGTTCATGGATATGAGCCAGGATCATTTCTCCCAGGTGGCATTGCTCGGTGTTACCTTCATGGTCACGGGCGCGATCACCAACTCGATCTACGCGATCCTGGCCGGCCGCGCCCGGCTGTTCTTCTCGGCGCGGCGGACGCGGTTGCTGTCGCGCGTTTCCGGCGGCTTCATGATCGGCGGCGGCATCTGGCTGGCGTTGACGCGGGCGCGCTGAGCATCTTTGAACCGCGGACGGCGATGGCGGTCATGCCTCCGATACCATCGTGAATACGCCGGCGATCGCATTTGGGCGGTGTCTCTTGCTTGTTTGATCGTTACACTGACAAGTCGTGATAATGAACAACCGGCCTGGGAAGGCCGAAGCCGCAGCTGATTGTGAGGCCTGAATGCCCGATCTCCGGAACCGCCCCGTCATCCTCGCGGCCATAGCGCTGCTGGCCCTGTCCGCCGTGGGGAGCCACCCCGCCGGCGCGCAAACGCTGAAAGCCGTCAAGGAGCGCGGCACGCTCAATTGCGGTGTCAGCCAGGGATTGCTTGGTTTCTCCAGCCAGGACGACAAGAACGACTGGACCGGCTTTGATGTCGACATTTGCCGCGCCGTGGCCGCGGCGATCTTCGGCGACCCGGCCAAGGTGACGTTCATGCCGCTCGATGCGGCGGCTCGCTTCACGGCGCTGCAGTCCGGCACGATCGACTTGCTGTCGCGCAACTCGACCTGGACGATGTCGCGCGAGAGTTCGCTTGGCCTGATGTTCACCGGCGTCGCCTATTATGACGGCCAGGGTTTCCTGCTCCGCCGGGAGGCCGGGATCGACACGGCGTTACAGCTTGGCGGCAAGAACGTCTGCACCCAGACCGGCACCACGAGCGAACTGAATTTGGTGGATTATTTCCGCGCCAGAGACATGGGCCTCAAAGTGCTGGCGCTCGGCACCGCGGAGGAGAGCCGGAAGGCCTATGATGATCGCAAATGCGACGTGCTGACCAGCGACGTCTCGCAGCTCTACGCCGAGCGTCTCAAGCTCGCCGCTCCCGACAGCCATATCATCCTGCCGGAAGTGATTTCGAAGGAGCCGCTCGGCCCGGCGGTCCGGCAAGGCGATGACCAGTGGTTCAACCTGGTCAAGTGGACGCTCTACGCGTTGATCAATGCCGAGGAGCTCGGCCTCAAATCCGCAAGCGTGGACGATGCGATGAAATCGCCCAATCCCGACATCCGGCGGCTGGTCGGGATCGAAGGCGAGTTCGGCCAGCAACTGGGCCTTGCCAATGATTGGGCCGCGCGCGCGGTTCGTGCGGTCGGCAACTACGGAGAGATTTACGAGCGAAACGTCGGGACGCAGTCCCGGCTCAGCATTCCGCGCGGACTGAATGCGCTCTGGACGCAGGGCGGCATCCAGTACGCACCTCCTGTCAGGTAATTCGCAAGGGGCAACCCATGAACGTGGATTATTATTCGGTGTTGGCGAAGGCGGTTGCAGGCAAGGATGAAGCCGCGCGCGACCAGATCTACCGGGACGCCTACGGCCTGATCAGGAAGTCGTCCCACCTCACGCGTGACGACGCCTTGTCTCACGCCGCTGCGCTCGAGGAAGCTATCCGGCAGATCGAGCGTAAACTCGCGACCGAAGAAGCGAGGTCCGCGGCCGATATCGACGAGGTGTTGTCACCGGGTCGAAACTGGAAGCCGCTGGTCTTCGGCGGCTCCGCGGTGGTCGCCGTCCTCGTCGCGTGTGTCCTGCTTTACGGATATGTCGCGACCAAAGGCCCTGGCGTCGCAGGCGTCGGCGTGACGGCGTCGTCGTCAAAGCCGCAGCACAGGGCAAAGGAAGAGGTCATCATGCCGGACCTCAAGCCCGGCGAGGACGGCGGCTCCTCAGGCGAGATCCTGCCGTTCGCGCTGCAGCGGCAAGTGGTGTTCTACCGCACCACTGTGGTTCCCGGCTCGATCGTGGTCGATCGGGAAAACCGCTTTCTCTATTTGATCGATGGCAACAATTCGGCTCGCCGCTACGGCGTCGGGATTGCGCAGGAATGTCTCAAGGGAGGCAGCTTCTTCCGCGTCACCAACAAGCTCGAATGGCCCGACTGGCGAACTTCGTCCAACACAAAGGATGCGGAAGCGCTGCTTGCGGCAGCCGGCCGCCCCGGCAGTCTCTTGGGCGCACGCGCGCTGTTGCTGGACAAGCCCGGGCTGCTCATTCACGGCACGAACTCGCCGAAAACCATTGGCCACCTCGTCGCTTCTGGCTGTATCCGGCTGGTGAACGACGATGTCGAGGATTTGTACCGGCGCGTGTCGCTGGAAACACGGGTCGTATTCATCAGCTAATTAGAAGCGGGCAGACGTCTCTGTTCGCGGCAGCATTCTTTGCGGGAGCGTATTACGTCGCGGTTCACGGTTGAGCCGGAAGCGGCGTGATTCCGATTGTCCGCCTTCGAGGTGAAGCCGACATGGCCGTGTCACCGGGGGAGTCGCCTTTTGACCCGAAGCGGACAGCCTCACACACACATGCCCTTCCAGTGCGCTGGTTTAAACTGGTACAATCTCCGAGAAGTTGAACGGAGACCAGTTAAATGAGCATTGCCGATCCCAACAAAACGATCCTTACGGGCGAGAACCCATTTATCCGCTTGAGCTTGAAGGATGGTGATCCGAACTCAACCGATGCGAGCTATTGGCGGATTATCTTTTCGCCAGCTGGGCCCGGCCACGTCCTCTACCTCAAGAGCGAACTGACGGAAGGCCGCTGGCGCATCTATTCCGACAACATCGCGATGGCGCGGTGGCTGCAGACGACTGTACAAGGCATGCTCAATGCCGAACTTTCCGACACAACGATCCCCTGTGCGGATGCGAGGTTTTCCAAGGCTGGAGACCCGCGCTACTTTTGGACTGAGTACATCAAGTCGCACAGCGAAGATATTTCGCTCACCTGGTTCGATATCGGCGAGCCGCTGCTCATCCACTCGCAGCCGAACCAGATCCCCAACCGGCGCTACGGCGTATGCACTGTATTGATACCAGCGCTCGGCACGCGTCTCGTCCGCAACGGCATTGAGGCCACGGGGCAGTCCTGGCCGCGCGAGCGCGAGGGGCGGCCCTTCTCGACATCGGCGTTGGCGTTCTCGGAAAGCTGGACGGACGCGGTCTGAGGCGGAACGGCAAGGAGTGGCAGACATCTGCTGGACCGCGAGCGAGCATCGGCCAGACGCTTGATCCTGCTCATGCCCTCACCAAGAGGCTCTATTCAGTCATGCTGCTGACGCAATTTCTGTCTTAGTCGATGAGAACTAAGAACACCTGTGCGAGGACCACACTGGTTCCCACAACGGTTCCGTCGCCAGGATTGGCACGAATCCGCAAAAAATTGGCTCGAGTTCGTCAACGCATCCGCGTTCGCTTGACCATCTTTTGCGGCATCGGGAACCGAACGTTCTAGAAAATCAATCGAGGAGTTATGATGTTGCTTCGCTCGCGCGCCGCAATTTGCGGCGCCGTACTCACGCTTGCGTTTTCTGTTACCGTTGCTCGAAGTGAAATCGGTGCAGTTCATTCAAGCGCCGTCGTCGATGCCGCTTCTGGGGATGCGATCGTTGGCGCAGCATCCACGTACAATCCGTTCCGGAATGGATGGCGGGAGGGCGGCCCGAACACAGCCTCCGGCGAGCGCTATGATTCCTCTGTCTGGGCGGCTGCCATCAAGACGAGTTTGCGCCAGAAATTTGGAGGGGTCCAATTTGGCGCGAGGCCGAAATATGCCCTCGTTGAGGCTGTCGGCAAGAAGGTCATCGTCAAGATAAATGACGTGGGGCCACTAACGCCTGGCCGCATCATTGACCTCAATGAGCGGGCGATGCGCTATTTCGATCCAAGCCTGCAGCTCGGGGTAATTTTTAGCGTGGTAGTTAGGCCGCTTTTCGGCGACTATTGGATCCCCGGACCGGTTAGCTGAACATGGCACGCCAAAGAAGTCGAGCACGGCCCTCCTGGACAGGGGGAACACCTCGATGGCCTCCCCGCCGCTGATCTTTGCGGCGATGCCACCTCCGGCGGCAAAGTGCCGGCCGGCGCAATTTGACGCGACTGACGTTTCGTTTCAATTGCACCAATTCTCGCTCGCGTCTTTGTCGCGAGGTGCTAGAATTTGAGTGTCTCTAGAAGATCGAATGAACGCGCGCGAAGTTCCATCGCTTTCATCGTCGCTCACCTCGGCTCATGCGCCGAAATGAAAAAGAGCGTGCGTTCTCCCATCGGCACAAGGGAGGACATCATCATGCTTGATAAAGCCCCGAACGGGAAAATCTCCAATCTGCTTGGTGCGCTGGACAAGGCGTTGTCCGCTGGTGATGTAGAGCGTGCCGCCGATCTCTTTCAGGCAGATTGTTACTGGCGCGACCTCGTGACCTTTACCTGGAACATCAAGACGATGGAGGGGAAGGATCAGGTTCGCGACATGCTCAAAGCGCGCCTGGCCGATACGAAGCCGTCGAACTGGAAAATTGCGGATGGTGAGGACGCTTCTGAAGCCGACGGAATTACGGAGAGCTGGATTCAATTCGAAACCGAAGTCGCCCGCGGCTTCGGCCACGTTCGCCTGAAGGACGGCCTGATATGGACGTTGCTGACGACCATGAGCGAACTCAAAGGGTACGAAGAACCGCTTGGCTTCGACCGTCCGATGGGAGCGAAACACGGTGCCGAGCGTAATCGAAAAACGTGGAAGGAAGAGCGCGAGGCGGAAGCTGCGGAACTCGGTTACTCCAGTCAGCCCTATTGCGTGATTGTTGGTGGCGGTCAGGGCGGCATCGCACTCGCCGCCCGGCTGCGCCAGCTCAACGTGCCGACGATTATCGTTGAAAAAAACGAAAGGCCCGGCGACAGCTGGCGCAAGCGATACAAGTCACTCTGCCTGCATGATCCGGTTTGGTACGATCATCTGCCCTATCTGCCTTTTCCGCGGAATTGGCCCGTCTTTTCACCGAAGGACAAGATCGGGGACTGGCTCGAAATGTATACAAAGGTGATGGAGCTCAATTACTGGGGCTCGACCAAATGCAAGAAGGCGTCATACGACGAGAAGGGTCGCGAGTGGACGGTGGTTGTCGAACGTGACGGTAAGGAAATCGTCCTCAAGCCAAAACAACTCGTGCTTGCCACCGGAATGTCGGCCAAGCCCAACATGCCGAAGTTCGAGGGCATGGATATTTTCAAGGGCGACCTGCACCATTCGTCTCAGCATCCGGGACCGGACAAATACAAAGGCAAGAAGGCTGTCGTGGTCGGCTCGAATAATTCAGCCCACGATATTTGCGCAGCACTTTGGGAAGCGGGAGCGGACGTTACCATGGTTCAGCGCTCGTCAACCCATATTGTAAGGTCTGACTCGCTGATGGAGCTCGGACTGGCCGCGCTTTACTCCGAACAGGCAGTCCAATCCGGAATGACGACAGCCAAGGCTGACCTGATCTTTGCCTCGCTGCCTTACAAGATTCTGCACGAGTTCCAGATCCCGGTTTACAACGCGATCAGGGAACGCGACGCCGACTTCTACAGGCGTCTTGAAAAGGCAGGTTTTCTGCTCGACTACGGTGATGATGATTCAGGTCTGTTCATGAAGTATCTGCGTCGCGGGTCGGGATACTACATCGATGTCGGTGCTTCGGAGCTGGTTGCCAATGGAAGCATCAAGCTGAAGAGTGGCGTCGATGTCAAAAAACTCAGCTGAACATGCCGTCATCTTGAGCGACGGGACAGAGCTGCCGGCCGATCTCGTCGTCTGCGCCACCGGCTACGGTTCGATGAACGGCTGGGCCGCGGACCTGATCTCCGAGGAGGTGGCCAATAAGGTCGGCAAGGTTTGGGGACTAGGTTCGAATACGACCAAAGACCCTGGCCCATGGGAAGGTGAGCAGCGAAATATGTGGAAGCCGACACAGCAGGAGGCGCTTTGGTTCCACGGCGGCAATCTGCACCAATCGCGCCACTATTCGCAGTTCCTGTCGCTGCAGCTAAAGGCACGAATGGAAAACATTCCGACGCCGACATATGGCCTGCAAAAGGTTCACCACCTCAGCTGATCGGCTCAATCCTGGCACAAAGTGGACCTTCCATTTGGATCGGTTCATTTCTGCTGCCGGGGTAAAGCAGACATGCTTGGGTCGCGCTGCAGACATCTCCAAATGACCCGATGCGGTCGCTGAAATACCCTACGCTTGCGAACACGCTTTCCGAGTTGCGAGATTCGCAGGATTGACGCAGAGTTTCAATAACGTCGGAATTAGCCGGCACCATTGGACCAGGGAGAGAGCCATGATCAAGGTCAGCGTTATGTATCCGAATACGGCTGGCGCACGCTTCGACCACGAGTATTACCGAGAAAAACACATGCCACTCGTGAAAGCTCGTATGGGTGAAAGTTGCAAATACTATACGGTTGATAAAGGTCTCGCGGGTGGAGCACCCGGCGCTCCCGCGACATACGTTGGAATGTGCCACATCTTCTGCGACTCGATCGAGTCGTTTCAGGCCGGTTTCGGACCTCACGCGAAGGAGATCATGGCAGATATCGCTAACTACACCGACCAGACGCCGGTCATCCAGATCAGCGAAGTCGTTGTAGGGCGATGAAGTTTACTGCCGGGTCTTTTCGGTGCTGAAGTGCAGACACGATTGAATTGCGGGGCCGCCTTGGTTGGCGGCTTCTTTTTTGATCGTCTAAATCAGCCGTTCCGCCCGCAGCACCGGCTCGATCTCACCAAAGATCCGCGCCAACCGGTCTGCCCAGGATTGCTCGCCGGCCTGATCGCTGATCAGATCCTGCCGGATCTCTATCCCTGTGTTCATCAATCCGCGCGCTTCGGCGTGCACGGGGATGGTGTAGTCGGTCTCGTCGCTGACCGCATAGGGCTCGTTGTCTCCGACCACCAGATCCGGCTCCGCGCGCAAATGCTTCAAGACCAGCGGCGCCAAATGCGTGTCGCGGTGATAGAGCGTGCCGATATGCCAGGGACGGCGGATGCCGGCATAGATAGGCGTAAAGCTGTGCAGCGAGACCAGCACTGTCGGCAGGCCCCGATGCCGGCGCTGATCGATGATCTCGTCGATGCGCCGATGATAGGGATCGAAAATCTCCGCGCGACGCATTTTCGCCACATCGCGCGAAATTCCTTCGTTGCCGGGAATCGTGGTGGCCTCACTGATGAGGGGGATCGAACTCGCAACATGTGGCGGACGATTGCAGTCGATCACCAGCCGCGAGTAGCGCTGCACGATCAGATGCGCATCGAGATGCCGGGATAGGACCTCTGCGACACCGGCAATGCCGATGTCCCAGGCGATGTGCCGCGTCAGTTCGCTCGCGGGCAATCCGAGATCGCCGAGCGCACGCGGAATCAGCCTTCCGTAATGGTCACAAGTGAGCAGAAACGGCGAGCTTCCTGCTTCATTATATTCGCGGACGGGAGGAACATCTTCGCTGCCCAGAAGTAAAAGTGTGTCGCTGGTGTCGTTCAAAGCATTATCCCTGGGCATTGCCTATCAAAGCAGCATTCCGATCTGGAAATGGGCAAGGTTCGTTCTAGATTAGTCGTGACATAATTACGATGATTGTTTGACGATGCCGCTACTGACTATTCATCACAAGACCGTATATCGCTACGCGCACCCGGTGGCGTTCGGCGAACACCGCATCATGCTGCGTCCGCGCGACGGCCATGATCTGCGCGTGCTGTCCGGCAGCCTTGAGATCGAGCCGCAGCCGATGCGGCTGCGCTGGATCCATGACGTATTCGGCAACAGCGTCGCGATCGCGACCTTCGACGAGCGGGCGCAAACCCTGTCGTTCACCAACACCACGACCGTCGATCATAATCCGGAGGAAGAGTTCGCGCTGACGGCCGACGATCCCGCATATTTCTATCCGTTCCTCTATGACGACGAGGAATTTCCGGATCTGCAGCAGTTCATCACGCCGCAATATGGCGACCCGAACGGCGAACTGTCGGCATGGGCGCGGCAATTTCTCGATCCCGACGGGCCGACGCCGACATTCAATATCCTCAGCGGCATGACCCATGGCATCCGCGCGGCTTTTACCTATCGCAAGCGGCACGAGCAGGGCACGCAGCATCCGCTCGACACACTGCGGACCGGTTCAGGCTCCTGCCGCGACTACGCGCTGTTCATGATCGAGGCGCTGCGCCGTCTCGGCATCGCCGCGCGCTTCGTGTCCGGCTATCTCTTCATCCCCGGCGACCGCGCCCATGGCTATGTCGGCGGCGGCTCGACGCATGCCTGGGTGCAGGTCTATCTGCCGAGCGCCGGCTGGATCGAGTTCGATCCGACCAACGGCATCGTCGGCACCCGCGATCTCATTCGTGTCGCGGTGGCCCGCGATCCGCGCCAGGCGATCCCGCTGCACGGCTTCTATCTCGGCCCGGCGGACGCGTTCGTCGGCATGGAGGTCAGCATCAACGTCGTCTCCGTCGGCGACGAGCAGCAAGTGGAACACCAACCTAGATCGGAGATAGTCTGATCATGGAGATCAAGGTCGGCTTCGAGATTGCCTATGCGGCCGCGCAGCCGACGCCGATGGTGATCATGCTCGGCATTCATCCGTCGCGCTTTGCCGATATCGTCGGCACCGAGCGGATCGTCGCCGAGCCTGACGTGCCGATTGGTTTCTACCGCGACAGTTTCGGCAATGTCTGCGGCCGACTGGTGGCGCCGGCCGGCGGCGTCACCTTTCACGGCAGCGCACTGGTGCGCGATTCCGGCCTGCCTGATCCCGTAGTACCGACCGCGCAGCAGATTCCGATCGATCAGTTGCCCGACGAATTGCTGCTCTATCTGATGCCGAGCCGTTATTGCGAGACCGACAAGCTCACCGACATCGCCTGGTCGCTGTTTGCGAACACACCGCCCGGCTGGGCGCGCGTGCAGGCGATCGTCGATTTCGTCCACAACCATGTGACCTTCGGCTATGAGCATGCGCATCACATGAAATCCGCGCATGACGTTTATGAGCAGCGCGCCGGCGTCTGTCGCGACTTCGCGCATCTGGCGCTGACATTGTGCCGCTGCATGAACATCCCGGCGCGCTATTGCACCGGCTATCTCGGCGATATCGGCGTGCCCAGGGATCCGGCGCCGATGGATTTTTCCGGCTGGTTTCAGGTCTATCTGTCCGGCCAGTGGTACACTTTCGACGCCCGCCACAATCGCCCGCGGATCGGCCGCATCCTGATGGGCACTGGCCGCGATGCCGCCGACGTCGCGCTGACCACGAGCTTTGGCCGGATGGATCTCGTGAAATTCCGCGTCGTGACCGACGAGGTCGTGCCGGCTTGATCCCGCAAGCGTTGACGGGATAAGTGCGCGCCATGATTTCAGATCGTCTGTTCGTCTATGGCACGCTGATGCGCGGTTTCGACCATCCGATGGCAAAACTGCTGTCGCGCAGCGCCGACTTCCTGGGTGAGGCCACCTGCTGCGGCCGGCTCCATCTCATCAAGCATTACCCGGGGTTGGTGCGCTCGGACGATCCGACCGACATCGTGTACGGCGAATTGTATCGCCTGCGCGAGCGCGACGCATTACTCGCCGAGTTCGACATGTATGAGGCCTGCGGCGCAGGTTTTCCCGAGCCGACCGAATATCTCCGCACGATGCTGCAGGTCACTTGCGCTGATGGCACCGCGAGCGAGGCGTGGACCTATATCTACAACTGGCCGGTGACGAACCTGCCGCACATCGCCTCGGGGAAGTTTCTGGAAAACAACTAGACCTCAAGCGCCACGCGCACATCGACTTCGCGCTCCACAAAAGTCCATTCCTCGGTGGCGCGGAGCATGCCGACCAGTTCCTCGAACATGTCGGCATGTTCGGGCGCGAATTCGAACCAGGTGATGAAATCGAAGGGCTCGCCGAGATCGCGGCAGTGATAGAGCTGCCGCGCGATCGCCGGCAGATATTTCAGGCTCGCCGCGATGTGCTGCGACTTGTCCTCGAAAATCTTGCGCCGCTCTTCCTGCGTCAGTTGCCACCACGCCTCTGATTTCTTGATCGGGATCAGCGCTCCGCGGGTTGCCTCCTTGCGGCCGAGCGGGGCCTGCACCGCCTCAAGCGCCTCCTTCTCCGCGCGCTCGACATAGCGCGTATTGCTGATCACGCCCGCCAGCCGCCAGGCGGTCTGCGAGGGCAGGATCGGCAGCGCAATCGATGGCGAATGGACGACCGACAGCGCTGGCGTGTGCATCAGCGGCTCGCCCTTGACCGGCGCCAGCCCCGTCACCCGCCACGCGCCGCTTTGCCCGCCTCGGAAGGTCGTGAACATGGGGCTTATCCAACCGTGGAACCGGTTGCGATACAAGCAATAGCTGTCATTCCGGGATGCGCCTCTTGGCGCAGGCCCGGAATCCATAACCACGATCGGGAGTATGGATTCCGGGTTCGTCCTTCGGACGCCCCGGAATGACGGGGCTGTGAATAGCTGGGAGAAAGCCAATAACCTTCGTATTTTAGCGGCCCGTCCCTATATCCCTAGTCGGTTGGCACAGGCCTCCGACTCGGCACACAATCACCCATGCGTTTCACGCCCCAATTCCTCGATGAGCTGCGCGCCCGGCTTCCGGTTTCGGAAGTCGTAGGCCGGCGCGTCAAGTTGAAGAAGGCGGGACGGGAGTGGAAAGGGCTGTCGCCGTTCCAGCAGGAGAAGTCGCCGTCGTTCACGGTCAACGACCAGAAGGGTTTTTACCACGACTTCTCCTCCGGCAAGCATGGCGACATCATCTCGTTCCTGATGGAGACCGAGGGCGTCGGCTTTGCCGAGGCCGTCGAGCGTCTCGCCTCGATGGCCGGCATGGCGCTGCCCGCAGCAACGCCCGATGCCGCGCGTCACGAGCAGCGCCGCAAGACGCTCCATGACGTGATGGAGCTATCGGCGAAATTCTTCGCCGACACGTTGGCCTCGCGCAACGGCGCCAAGGCGCGCGGGCTATCTCGGCGACCGCGCGATTACGCCTGCGACGCAACTGCAATTCCGCATCGGCTATGCCCCGGGCGGGCCCGGCGAGCGATTTGCCCTGAAGGAGCATCTCGGCGCGCAGGGCATTCCGGTAGAAGACATGGTGGAAGCGGGCCTCCTGGTCGCCGGCGACGATATTCCCGTGCCCTATGATCGTTTTCGCGATCGCGTGATGTTTCCGATCACGGATGTGCGCGGACGCGTCATCGCCTTCGGCGGCCGTGCGCTGGAGAAAGACGTCGCCGCGAAATATCTCAACTCGCCGGAAACCCCGCTGTTTCACAAGGGCGACAATCTCTACAACCTCGCCACCGCGCGTCAGGCCACGCATAACGGATCGCCGCTGATCGTGGTCGAAGGCTATGTCGACGTCATCGCGATGGTCACCACAGGCTTTGCCGCAACCGTTGCGCCGCTCGGTACGGCGCTCACCGAAAACCAGCTCATGCTGCTGTGGAAGATGGCGGACGAGCCGATCCTTTGTTTTGACGGCGACCGCGCGGGACAGAAGGCAGCGTATCGCGCCGCGGACCTGGCTCTGCCGCATCTCAAGCCGGGAAAAAGTCTTCGCTTTGCGCTGCTGCCCGAAGGCCAGGACCCGGACGATCTCGCGCGCTCGAGCGGCCGCGGCGCGATCGAGGAAGTCATCTCCGCAGCGCGCGGGCTCGCCGACATGATCTGGTCGCGCGAGGTCGAAGGCGGCACCTTTGCAACGCCCGAGCGCCGCGCTGCGTTGGAAGCGCGGATCGGCGAACTCTCAAACGGCATCCGCGACGAAGTCGTGCGGCGTTACTATCGCCAGGATCTCGCCGAGCGCCTGCAGCGCAATTTTGCGCCCGAAGCCGGCCGCGGCGGCTACGCCAGAGGCGATTTCCGCAGGGCCGGGGCAGGCGAATCAGGCCGCCGTTTTGCCCCGCGCGGATCGTTCACCCCGGGACCCGGCAGGCCGGTTCGGCAGGTCCGGGCAGGGGGCGGCCGGCAGCCAGACCATCAACCGCGGCCCCTATCAGGCGGCGAGCCCCCAGCTCGCCAACAGCCCGATCATGCGCGGCCAGCGCAGCGCGATGTCCCGCCGCGAGGCGCTGATCCTGCAATCGCTGATCAATCACCCGTGGCTGTTGCACGACCATCTGGAGGAAGTGGCGGCCCTGGAACTGGCCCATCCGGAGGCTCACAAGCTCCGCGCCGGCATTATCGCGGCCTTCGCCAACGACCATCACCATTCGCCCGAGCCGGAAGAACAAGCCGAGAAAATGCGGGCCGATCTCGAGAAAAGCGGATTATCGCCTATTCTTCAAAGGGTTGAGCGGGCAATCACGACCTCGGCGGTCTGGGGCGTCCAGCCCGGCGCTGCGCGGGAGGATGTTCTTTCGACGTGGCAGCAGCTTGTTGTCTTGCATCAGAAAACTCACGCCTTACTTAGGGAAAAGAAGGATGCCGAGCTGGCTTTGGGCGAGGAGACCAGCGAGGCCAATCTGGCGTGGCTGAAGGACGTGAGCGCCCGGCTGGAGTCTCTGGACGGCACCGAGGCCCTGATCGAGGGTTTTGGCGAACTTTCGGGCCGGTTCCGGCAAAGCGTCTGATGAAAAAATGCTGCGGACGGCACTAGCCAAACCCGCGAAAAGACTCGCCAAACCCATGGTTTGGCTGCAAAAACAGGGTTAAGCGAAACTTAATCGCCAAGAGCTATTGGCATAACACCGGCGACGAAGGGTTAAAGGGGTGGCGACAATCTGCGCCGCCCTTTGCGCGTCGCTACTTCAGTGATCAACGCGCGGATGGCAGCAACACATCCGCGCACGAGCGCGTTTCGGGAGCTTGATGAATGGCCACCAAGGCAAAGACGCTGCAGGTTAAGGACAAGGAAAAAGACGACAAGGCAGCGGACGCCCCTGAGAAAGACTCTCCGGACGCACCGTCGCCGTTGCTCGATTTGTCGGATGCTGCCGTCAAGAAGATGATCAAGCAGGCCAAGAAGCGCGGCTTCGTGACCTTCGATCAGCTCAACGAAGTGCTTCCCTCCGACACCACCTCGCCTGAACAGATCGAAGACATCATGTCGATGCTTTCGGACATGGGCATCAACGTGTCTGAAGCCGAAGAGGCCGACAGCGAGGAAGAAAAGGAAGAGGCCGACGACGACACCGACAACGAGCTTGTCGAGGTCACGCAAAAGGCCGTCACCGAAGTCAAGAAATCCGAGCCCGGCGAGCGCACCGACGATCCCGTCCGCATGTATCTGCGCGAGATGGGCACGGTGGAGCTGTTGTCGCGCGAAGGCGAAATCGCGATCGCAAAGCGCATCGAGGCCGGCCGCGAGGCGATGATCGCAGGTCTCTGCGAAAGCCCGCTGACCTTCCAGGCCATCATCATCTGGCGCGACGAACTCAACGAAGGAAAGATCTTCCTTCGCGACATCATCGATCTCGAAGCCACTTACGCCGGCCCCGACGCCAAGAACAACATGAACCCGGCGATGCTGGGTGCGCCCGTCGGTCCCGACGGCCAGCCGCTCGCTGCCGCCAACGGCAATGGCGCAGCCGTTCAGGGCGCGCCTGCGCATGTAGCGCCGCCGGCCGCCCCGCCGGCGCCGACCCCGTTCCGCGCCGCGCCTGCGGGTGGTGAAGCCGATACCGAGGAGAAGGACCCGGCCGAAGCTGCCGCCGAAGGCGACATGGATGACGACGAGTTCGAAAACCAGATGTCGCTCGCAGCCATCGAGGCCGAGCTGAAGCCGAAGGTCGTCGAAACCTTCGACAAGATCGCATCCGAGTACAAGAAGCTGCGCCGTCTTCAGGAGCAGGACATTGCGAACCAGCTTCAGAGCGAGTCGCTCTCGCCCTCGCAGGAGCGCAAATACAAGAAGCTGAAGGACGAAATCATCGTCGAGGTGAAGTCGCTGCGGCTCAATCAAGCCCGTATCGATTCACTGGTCGAGCAGCTCTACGACATCAACAAGAAGCTGGTCTCGTTCGAAGGCCGCCTGCTTCGTCTGGGTGATAGCCACGGCGTCGCGCGCGAGGATTTCCTGCGCAATTATCAGGGCTCGGAGCTCGATCCGCGCTGGCTAAACCGTGTCTCGAAGCTCTCCGCCAAAGGCTGGAAGAATTTCGTCCATCACGAAAAGGACCGCATCAAGGAACTGCGCCACGAGATCCAGTCGCTGGCCGCGCTGACGGGCCTTGAGATCGGCGAATTCCGCAAGATCGTGCACGGCGTGCAGAAGGGCGAGCGCGAAGCCCGCCAGGCCAAGAAGGAAATGGTCGAGGCGAATTTGCGTCTCGTGATTTCGATCGCCAAGAAATACACCAACCGCGGCCTGCAATTCCTCGATCTGATCCAGGAAGGCAATATCGGGTTGATGAAGGCGGTCGATAAGTTCGAATACCGCCGCGGCTACAAGTTCTCGACCTATGCGACGTGGTGGATCCGGCAGGCGATCACGCGAAGCATTGCGGACCAGGCGCGCACCATCCGCATTCCCGTGCACATGATCGAGACCATCAACAAGATCGTGCGCACTTCGCGCCAGATGCTCAACGAGATCGGCCGCGAACCCACGCCTGAAGAGCTTGCCGAAAAGCTCGGCATGCCCCTGGAGAAGGTCCGCAAGGTCCTGAAAATCGCGAAAGAGCCGCTGTCGCTCGAGACACCCGTGGGTGACGAGGAAGATTCGCATCTCGGCGATTTCATCGAGGACAAGAACGCGATCCTGCCCATCGATGCCGCGATCCAGTCCAACCTGCGCGAAACCACCACCCGCGTGCTGGCCTCGCTGACGCCGCGCGAGGAACGCGTGCTCCGCATGCGCTTCGGCATCGGCATGAACACCGACCACACGCTGGAAGAAGTCGGCCAGCAGTTCTCGGTGACCAGAGAGCGTATTCGTCAGATCGAGGCGAAGGCGCTAAGGAAGCTGAAGCATCCGTCAAGGTCGCGGAAGCTGCGGAGCTTCCTGGATAACTGATTTTGTAAGTCAGTATTGACTGTCATTGCCGGGCTTGACCCGGCAATCCATCGGATCGTGCGACGGCGGACGAGAGTCCGCCGTTTTCGTTGCCATCGTCCGCAACGGCAATCGCGGTTAGAGGACCTCTTCCAGGAAACCGGTCATCGCTGCCCACGATCGGCGGGCCGATTGCCTATTGTAAAGCGTGCCTGGGAGGAAAGACCCGCCTGACGGAGCTATGTCTCCGCTACGGTCGGCCGTTAGCATGCCAGCGGGACAAGACCACGTCAAACCAACTTGATTTGCTTTGCAAACGCGCCGTTCCCGGGCGATTTGGCGTCGTCTCAACGAAGCGAGGGGGTATTCATGGCCATGCGATACACAGACAAATGCCGAGGGCGACGCCGATCCGGAGCGGGCGGCTCCGAATGTCATGGACACGACACCGGAAAACCAGGCGCCGACCTTCCGCAACCAGAACCAAATCTGGCCGGTGCGCGTCATCCGGCGCGGCGACGCGGTGCGGCCACTCCCACCGCACGCGCGTTCGCTCGCGGACCTGACCTTTGAGGTGGACGGGGTTCGCCTCAGCGTCGGCGACTATATGACCCGCCGCCGCACGGCTGGGCTCCTGATCCTGAAGCACGGCGAGATCGCGCTGGAATGCTACGGCATGGGCAACGGCCCGGAGAGCCGGTGGACGAGCTTCTCGACCGCGAAGTCGATCACTGCGACGCTCGTCGGGGCTGCGCTCCACGATGGCGCGATCGGCAGCCTTGACGATCGCTGCGACATCTACCTGCCGCGGCTGCGCGGCTCGGCCTACGAGGGCGTCACGATCCGCAATGCCCTGCGGATGTGCTCCGGCGTGGCCTGGCGCGAGGACAACGATGCCGACGGACGCTCAGAAGTCTTTCGCCTGAGCAAGGCCATGGTGAGCCGACGGCCAGGCTCCGTTCTGGACCTCCTGTGCAAACTGCCGCGCGCTCAGCCGCAGGGCGTCGTCTTTAACTATTCGACCGGCGAGAGTTGCCTGATTGGCGCGCTGGTCGCGGCCGCTACGGGCCGGCCCTTGGCCGACTACTGCGCTGAGACAATCTGGGGACCTGCTGGCATGGAGGCCGACGGGTATTGGCAACTCGAGTCCGAGGGCGGCCTGGAGCTGGGCGGGCTTGGCGTCAGCGCGCGCCTGCGCGACTTCGGCCGCTTCGGCCAGCTAGTGCTGGAGGACGGCGAAGCATTCAGTGGCCGACGGGTCCTGCCGCCCGGCTGGCGCGATCTCGCCGGACAGCCCGACAGCGCGCCCACCGCCTTCGGTCGGCTCATGCCCGGTTCGCCGGCGGGATACGGCTACCACTGGTGGGCGACGCCGCCCTTGCCGGGCGGCGTCAACAACGGTGCCTTTTCGGCGAATGGCGCCTTTGGCCAGATCATCTTCGTCAATCCGACCGAGCAGGTGGTCGTCGCAATCCAGAGCGCGTGGCGTCAATCTCAGGACAGCGACGCAGCGCTCGAAAATGTCGCGATGATCAGAGCTGCGGTGCGCGCGCTCCGAACGGACCCAGCGTCGTAGGCATCCGCCATGAACACCGACCACACGCTGGAAGAAGTCGGCCGGCAGTTCTCGGTGACACGCGAACGTATTCGTCAGATCGAGGCGAAGGCACTGCGGAAGCTGAAGCATCCGAGCAGGAGCCCGCTCAGATCGTTCCTGGATAACTGAATTCAGATTGTCATGCCCGGGCTTGACCCGGGCATTCATAAACACAGATCGGCGGGCGAAAGCCCGCCGTTTTCGTTTGCTGTTTTGGACGAAGCCGAAGAATAACCACGCCGTCGCCATCGGCTGCCGGACGCGAGCCATCACCCATTCTTCTTAACAAGCTCTGCCGCGGGGCGTATGGGTCCCGGCTCAAGGCCGGATCGAGCACGCGCGAGACACCTGCCGCGCGCCGTTTCATCATAGCATGATCGGGACCATCAGATCAGCTACTGACAAGGGGTTCGCAGGCGCAGGTTTGGTTTGGTCATTTTCTTCGGTACTTCATCGCCACAGCGTCGCCGCCCGCTAAAACTTCCACGGAGAAAAGAAGCCTCCTGTGGCTCTGTTGACCGCGCTATTTTGGCCACTGGATGGGGGGCTGTTCAAGATATCCTTGCTGACGGTTTGGCAGGGCTTGATCAGCTCCAGGATCTTGTCGGGTGGCTGATTGGCCTTTTGGGCTGCCGCCACGACAGCGGATAGATTCGAGCAATATTCCAACGTCTGTTGGTGCTGAGGGCTGGAAGCATCCTGTGCGAAGACAGTCGTTGTCAAAGAGAGGCTTGCGCGCTGTGTCGCTCCCGTTCCGATGCCATTGGCGCCGGCGGCCACACAGAATATGACGAGCGAGTTCAGCACGTAGAACACGCTCTTTTGGAGCATGCTTCGCGTCGACACCAATACCAGCAGGCCAAAAATAAAACTCAGGCTGATACCGACCCAGGCCCGTGGCATGGCGAAATTCTGGGTCAGCGCATTCGTGATCATCATGGTGAGCGAACCGGCAACGCCCGGCGTCAACATGGCTTCCGGCGTAAGAAATTGTTCAATAGGACTTTTGCCAGATGAATTTTCTTCGGAATGAGGTTCGGTCATCTTTCCCTCCAATGAAGGCAAACTGCCGCCCGCCTAGTATAAGCGATCTCAGGCGACAATGCTACCAGAGGTCGAGTCCGGGAAACTCGTCCAAGCCGGCTCGAAAGATGTGGCAGAGGGTGTTAGAACCTCGTCAGGCTCGGTCACGAGCTATATTTTTGAGGAATTTCCGCATCATGCGCCATATCCGCCTTGCCATCCTCCTCTCCACTCTCACCCTTGCCAGCCCCTCATACGCCGCCCGCTGCGGCGGCGACTTCCATACCTTCGTGGCGTCGATCTCCCAGGAGGCAGCGGCTGGGGGCATCTCGCAGAGCGTGATCGGCCAGGCGCTCGGCGGCGTGCAGCAGGATGGGGCCGTGCTTGCCTTCGACCGGCGCCAGCGCGGCACTTTCAACAAGTCGTTCGAGCAATATGTCTCGACCCGCGTCGGGCCGGGGCGGATCAATGGCGGGCGGGCGATGCTGCAGCGGCATGCGGCGCTGCTGTCGAGCATCGAAGCGAAGTTCGGCGTGCCACGGCAGATTTTGGTTGCGATCTGGGGACTGGAGACCGATTTCGGCAAGGGCGACATGGGCAAGCTGCCGGTGTTTCGCGTGCTCGCGACCATGGCGCATGATTGCCGCCGCACCGAACTGTTCCAGAACGAATTGCTGTCGGCGCTCAAGATCGTGCAGCGCGGCGATCTCCGCCTCAACGACATGATCGGCGCCTATGCCGGCGAGATCGGCCAGACGCAATTCCTGCCGTCGTCCTACATCAAATACGGCGTCGATTTCGACGGCGACGGCCATGTCGATCTGCGCCACAGCGTGCCCGACGTGCTCGCTTCCACCGCAAACCTGCTGCACACCAACGGCTTCAAGATGGGCGCGCCCTACGGCGAAGGAAGTGCGAATTTCGAAGCCATGCGCGAGTGGAACAGGGCCACGATCTATCGCAAGACGATCGGGTATTTTGCCGATCAGTTGGTGGGGCGATAGGTTAAGCACGCTCTGCCGTCATTGCGAGGAGCGCAGCGACGAAGCAATCCATTCTTCCTTTTTGCGGTTCGATGGATTGCTTCGCTTCGCTCGCAATGACGGGGATGGATCGTTGCCCCGACGGGCAAATCAACAATTCCTGTCCAGCCCCCTCCAAAAAATATTCCGCTTTCGCCGTCGGGCAAATCAGCGCTACCAGCTCGCCCGTCTCGCGCCCACAGGAGGGGCGTATCGCGATCGTCACGGACGTAGGGCGCGGGATGCGGTGGACGCGCTGGCGCGCGCAAGACGAACGGCGCCAATGCGGACGGCGAAGTCGTGTGGTCCCGACGCCCCGACGCTGGCGTCAAGTTCGTGAGAGGCTAACGCTTCTCAGGGGCGACGGTGGCAAGAAAGCCCGGTCACCGAGGAGAGCACGATATAAGCCGTAAAACCATTGCGCAGGGAAGGCCGGAATGCCTCCGCTGAACCTGTATGCTCGTGTGCGTTTTGCTTTGTGCATCTTGCACATGAGACCGCGGGTGCAGCGTGCACCCGGTCTTCCCTGCGCCCTCTCTTTCCAGGAGGGACAACGAGTCCTGCAAAACTCGGGCGCATCGCGCCGCGAGATCGCGAACACATATTCAGTCGTCATGCAACGCCGCGAAGGCGGGTGATCCAGTATTCCAGAGGCAGCAGTGATTGAACCGATAAGACGCGGCGTACTGGATACCCGCCTTCGCGGGTATGACGACGGTATCTCTTCCGTCATTGCGAGCGAAGCGAAGCAATCCAGAGAGCCACAAGGAGGTCTGGTTTGCTTCCGCCTTCGCTCGCTGAGCTACGGCGGACAAGTCGTCGCTGCGCAATGACGGACTATCCCTCACTTCCCCGCGTTCGTCATCTTCTCGATCCGCTTCGCCAGCACGGCCCAGTAGGTTGCGGGGCGGAATCGTTGCAGCAGGTCCATGAACCGCGCGTCGTTGCCGATCAAAATGCGCGGCTGGTTCTTTTCGATGCCCTGGATGATGCGAAGGGCTGCCGCCGCAGGGGTGGTTTTGGCCACGGCATCGAAGCGGTCGATGGCCTGGGCACGGCGGGCGTTGTCGGTGACGCCGCTGCCGGTGCGGGAATTGCGGGCGATGTTGGTGGAGACGCCGCCGGGATGCACCACCGACAGCCGAACAGAGCTATTCGCCATCGCCAGTTCGTGCCGCAGGCTTTCCGAAAAGCCGCGCACCGCGAATTTCGCTGCGCAATAGGCGGTCTGGCCGGGAGGGGCGATGATGCCGAAGATCGAGGAGAGGTTGACGATATGCGCCGCCGGCTGCCGCGCCAGATGCGGCAGGAACGCGCGGGTCCCGTGCACCGTGCCCCAGAAATTGATGTTGAACAGCCAGTCCATCTGCGCCTGGTCGATCTCGTTGAACTGGCCGAGCAGGGCGACGCCGGCATTGTTGATGACGATGTTCAGCGAGGGATGGGCGCTTGTCGCGGCCGCAGCGTATTCCTGGATCTGGCCGGGCTCGGCAACATCGAGGCGGTGCGTGCTGACCTTGCGCTTGCCGTCGCGGGCAATCTCGGCGGCGACCTGTTGCAGCCCGGCCTCGTCGCGATCGGCCAGCGCCAGATCGCAGCCGCGTGCGGCGAGCTCCAGCGCCAACGCGCGGCCGATGCCACTCGCCGCGCCGGTGACGGCAGCGGCACTTCCGGAAATAGCAGTCATTCGAGGTCAACTCCTGGCAGATGAAAAAGCGGGTAGCGCCTGGCGCGGGGTGAGTTCCCCAAATTTGGCAAATTGGAACCGAACCATAAAGCGGTTCGAGCCTTAGCTCACGTGACTTTATTGAAGGAGGCGACTGATGGGACAATCGAAGCCGTTTCGACCGACCGCGCTCGTTGTTGAAGACGATCCGATGCAACGGGAGATGATTTGCTTGTTGCTGGAGGAAAGCGATCTCGACGTCGTCGAATGCGCAAGCGCTGAAGCCGCCGCACTTGTGCTGGAGCAGGCCGGGGCCGAGGTGGCGATGATGATGACCGACGTCAATCTCGCCGGTCATATGGACGGAGTCGAGCTCGCGCACATCGCCAGGAAATACAATCCCGATATCGATGTCATCGTCACCTCGGGCAAGCCGTTGCGGCAGCAACTGCCGGACGGCGCAAAATTCTGGTCAAAGCCATGGGCAGCGCTCGACGTGATCCGCGAGGCGGAAAAGATGTCGATGATTCACGGTGCGGCAGGCAAGGCGTAGGAGAGCGGTCCATCGCTTCCTGCTTCCAGATGGCTTCCTGCTTCCGAAATCAAAAAGGCGGACCAGAGGCCCGCCGTTTTTTGATAATCGCTTCGCTTAATCTGACAGTCGCTTCGCTTGGGTTAGGTGCCCGGGCGGAACTGAGCGCTCCACCCGGGCCTGAATTCACTTCTTGGACTTCTTGGCCTTCTTCGCCTTCTTCGCCTTTTTCGCCTTCTTCGCTTTCTTAGCCATAGTATCCTCTCAAGGTTTAATGGATTGAAACGCGACACCGAGGCATGCTTGGCGGAGGGCCAGCCTCGCAACATCCTCGATAGCAATCCCAACAGATTCGCGGCGCGCTGCCGCGTCCTGTCACGCCGCCGTCATCACGTTATCCACAGATGATATGCATTTTGATGCAATTTCTTCCGAAAAACGCCGTTCGAGCCGCCGTCAGCGCCGCGCGCGTCATGCTTAACGATGCCCAAACGCGCACTCTTCATCAATTTAAAACCACGGTGTGGATTGTCCGGCGACGGTGAGAGTCCGTTAAGCGACGCGGATGCAATTTGTCCGCAAGACAACGGGGATTGTCGTTGGGAGAAATGCCTTTGGCGCGGAAGCATCAGGCGATAACAGGGGAGACGGGACCATGAACGTCCCGGGTACGCGATGCTAAGCGTTCCGACACTGTGGACGGTGTTCGTCGTCAACTTTCTGGCGTTGGGCCTGATCTGGGCCTACATCATCCATAGCTATCCTTCTTTCGCGGCCGCACGGTTCTGGGCCGGCTCGGCTTTCGCCGCTGCGATCGGTGCGTCGCTGGCGATGCTGCGCGTTGTCATGACGGATTCGCTGCTGCCGCTGATCGGCGCCGGTACGGTACTGGTTTTCTCAGCCTGCCTCGCCGCGATGGGTATCCGAAAATTCTTCGACCGGAAGATCGCGTGGCGCGACACCGTGCTGACCACGGGGTTGACCTGCGCTGGTCTCTTTCTGTTCACCTTCGGCTACGACAGCGTGCCGATGCGGATTTCGATTTATTCGATCGCGCAGTCATTGCCGCTGGTGCTTAGCCTCAAGCTGTTGCTGACCCCCCAGGACGGCCGCCTCAGCCCGGGCGCCCGGCTCGCCGGGATCGTCGCCAGCCTCATCACCGGCATTTACGGCCTGCGGCTCGTCGCCGGCCTGCTGCATCTCGGCGGTGGTTTCTCTTTCGTCCAGTACAACCAGCCGCAATCGGGGCTGATCCTGGTGCTGGTGTTTCTGTCGATGGCGCTGAATTTCGGCTTCCTGCTGATGGCGATGGATCGCCTGCGCAACGAAGTCGCCGACCTCGCACTGCTCGACGATCTGACCGGCGTCGGCAACCGCCGCCATCTGGTGCAGCGCCTGACCGAGGAATGCGCGCGCTCGGAGCGCAGCGACCAGCCTTTCGCGTTGCTGGTGATCGACCTCGACGGATTCAAGGCCATCAACGATACCCATGGCCACGCCGCCGGCGACGCCTGCCTGCAGCACTTCACCCTGATGGCGCAGACCCGCTTGCGGCCCGGCGACATGCTGGCGCGCAGCGGCGGCGACGAATTCTGCATCGTATTGCCCACCTCGACGCTGCGCGAAGGCGCGATGATCGCCCGCCGCGTGCTGGAAGTATGCCGCGCCGACGCCGAACAATGCGTGGGCATGGACATTCCGATCGCGGTCTCGATCGGCGTGGCGCAATGGACCCGGGACATGGGCGCATTCCCCGACCGCCTGATCGCGGCCGCCGACCAAGCGCTGTATGAGGCCAAAAAGGAAGGCCGCAATCGCTTTGCGACCTACGATCCGTCACCGCCGCTCGTGCCCGGCATCGAACCCCCCGTGGTGTCGGATATGACACTGCGCAGGCGCGCGTGAGCATGCTACTCAGGCTCGTCACCGGGTCTTGAAGCATGTCGGGTCTTGAAGCATGAACCTTCGCCTGATCGCGGCAGCGCTTGGCGCCATCGCGTTTTCCATTCCCCCCTCGATGCCGGCTTTGGCGCAAGCGCCCGACCTCGCCACCATCGCGCGCGCATCGGGCACGCCCGACATTCCCGGGCTAAAGATGGTCTGGCTGGCGCCGTGGGGCGATGTGGCAAAAGCCCATCCCTGGCGCAACATCATCGTGCATCAGACCGAGGGCCCGGCAGGCTCGGCCCGCGGCGGGGCGCAAGAGCAGTTCAAGAACCCGACGCGGCGCGGCGTCATGGTCTGGGTCGAAACCGACGGCACGGTGTACTGGGCGGTGGCGGAAAATCTCGTCCCGACCCATGGCGACGGCGGCAACCGCAACGACAACAAATACATCGACAACGGTCCGACCTTTCACCAGGTGGTCGGCAACAATTCGGTCGGCGTGGAATTCGCCGGCAATTACCCCGACGTGACGCGCGGCCCGACGGAAGCGCAGGTCGCGGCGTGGAAGATATTGGTGAAGGTGCTACGCGCGCGCTACGGCATCCCGCTCGATCGGGTCTATGCGCATAACTGGATCGACTTCAAGGACGCCCGCTATTGCGAAGGCTGCGCGCTTGCGAAGCTGGCGCGGGAATGGGGCGAATAGCGGCTGCGCGTAGATCGGTTGCGATTGACCGCTGTCGCCGGTTCGAGCAATTTCGGCGCATTGGCGGATGAGAAGGATCAAATTGATGACTTCGGTCCCGGCGGCGCTACCGTCTGCACGTCCCGTCGATCAGCCGGACAACGTCGCACCCGACTACAAGACACAGGCGAGCGCGTTGCTGTATGGCGATCCCTACGACTGGAACAATCTCAACCAGCCGGACAGCATCGCGGATTATCTGCGGACGTATTATTGAAGGAGCAAGTCTCTTAGCTCGACGACGGGAGTTGACGCAGCTTGCCAAAAACAAAAAGCCGGCGTTGCCGCCGGCTTTCGTTAACCGTTACCTCAGCCGCAATCAGTGCGCGGCTTCGAGGGCTGCTTCCTGCTTGGCGATCGTGCCTTTGACGGCCGACTGCACCTTCTCGAAAGCACGGACCTCGATCTGCCGCACGCGCTCGCGCGACACGCCGAATTCGGCGGCGAGGTCTTCGAGCGTCATCGGATCTTCCGCCAGACGCCGCGCCTCGAAGATGCGGCGTTCGCGCGGGTTGAGCACGCCGATGGCGCCGTTCAGCGCCTGCCGGCGATGATCGAACTCCTCGTGCTCGGCCATGATGGCTTCCTGGTTGGGCGAAGTGTCGACCAGCCAGTCCTGCCATTCGCCGGCTTCACCGTCGTCGCGGATCGGCGCGTTGAGCGACGCGTCGCCACCAAGGCGGCGATTCATGTCGACCACGTCCTGAGCCGTCACGCCGAGGCGCTTGGCAATCAGCTTCACCTGGTCGGGGTGAAGATCACCCTCGTCCAGCGCGGAGATCTTGCTCTTCGCCTTGCGCAGGTTGAAGAACAGCTTCTTCTGGTTCGCGGTGGTGCCCATTTTCACGAGCGACCAGGAACGCAGGATGTACTCTTGTATTGACGCCTTGATCCACCACATGGCGTAGGTGGCGAGACGGAAACCCTTTTCGGGCTCGAATCGCTTGACCGCCTGCATCAGGCCGACATTGCCTTCCGAGACGACCTCGGAAATCGGCAAGCCGTAGCCGCGATAGCCCATGGCGATCTTGGCCACGAGCCTGAGATGGCTGGTGACAAGGTGATGTGCCGCGTCGCGATCGTCATGTTCGCGCCAACGCTTGGCGAACATGTATTCCTGCTGGGGTTCCAGCATGGGAAATTTGCGGATCTCGGCGAGGTATCGGGAAAGACCGTGTTCTCCATTGAGAACCGGTAACGTAGCTGTACGGGCCATTTTAGCGCCCTCCAGTGGTTCAGGCCCCCGATAGCGGCGGGCCCGGCAGACGGCCGCTTTGTCAAAGCCGGCAGCGCTGCGATGTTCCGCGTTGGATATTCAACGCAGGTGCAACATACACCAAATCGAGGCGAATAGGGAAGGATTGCTGACGTCACGTCCCCGTGTGGCTGCTATAACCTGTTGGCATAACAACGCTTTTCCAGAAGGCCTGCGTCATAGCGCCGCCGTCAGCGCCTCTCGCAGGAGAACCAAATCCTCCGGCAAGGCCGCTTCCCAATGCAGAAGTTCTCCGGTCCGCGGGTGTTCCAAAGCCAGCAGGTAGGCATGCAGGGCCTGACGGCCAAGCGCTGCCAGCGCCGCCCGGCTCTGGGGGCCAAGATGGCCGGCCTTGGTCTTGAAGTGCGAGCCATAGACGGCGTCGCCCATCAGGGGGTGGCCGATATGGGAAAGATGCACCCGGATCTGATGGGTGCGCCCGGTCTCGAGCTGACAGGCCAACAGCGAGGCGACGGGTTTGCCGTCGCGGCCATTGAACGCCTGCTGTAGCTCCCAATGGGTGACCGCTTCGCGGCCACCTTCGCGCACCGCCATTTTTTCACGGGCATGCGGATGCCGATCGATCGGCGCGTCGACGGTGCCGCGCTGGCGGTTGGGCACGCCCCAGATGAAGGCCATATAGCCGCGCTGCATCGGCCCGGTGCGGCCGTGATCGGCGAATTGCGCGGTCAGTGAGGCGTGTGCGCGGTCGTTCTTGGCGACCACCATCAGTCCCGTGGTGTCCTTGTCGAGCCGGTGCACGATGCCGGGACGGCGGACGCCGCCGATGCCGGAAAGGCTTGAGCCGCAATGGGCGATCAGCGCGTTCACCAGCGTGCCGCTCTCATGGCCGGCGGCCGGATGCACGACGAGGCCCTTCGGCTTATCGATGACGATGATGTCCTCGTCCTCGAAGACGATATCGAGCGGGATATCCTCGCCCGCCGGCTCGGGTGGGGCGGCCTCGGGGACGTCGATTGTGATCGTATCCCCTCGCGCGACATGATAAGCGGGGTCGCGGACGGGGGCGCCCTTGGCTGCGACGGAACCGGCGAGGATCAGCGCCTTCAGCCGCGAGCGCGACAGTTCCGGACGGAGCACCGCGAGCACGCGGTCGAGACGGGGCGAACCCTCGTCGCCGCCGACAGTGACCTCCAGTCTTTGACCGCTATTCGAGCCTTGTTGCAAAGAAGAGCCTTGTTTCAAAAAGAGTCCCGCATGACCGATACCGTTGCGCCCGAACCGACCCCCGAGCAGGCCGCGCTGTTTGCGCGGGTGCGGCGGATGATGATGATCGCAGGCCTCACCTCGGCGCTGGCTGTTGTCGTCGTCCTGATCGCCGTTGGCTACCGCCTTTACCGCGGCGAGGGAAGTGCCCCGGCTGCCTCTACCGACGTCGCGGCGACGCTGCCGAAGGGCGCCCGCATCGTCTCGACCGGAGTAGCCGGCGACCGGCTGGTGGTGACGCTGGATATAGGCGGGACGACCGAAATCCGCACTTTCGACGCCAAGACGCTGAAACCCGCCGGCAGGCTGAAATTCGTCAGCGAGCCGTGACCGCAGCTATCTTGCAGATAGCGCGTTTCAAGGCTATTGCCTGAGGCGTACGCTCCCTTCGTCTAGCGGTTAGGACGCGGCCCTCTCAAGGCTGAAACAGGGGTTCGATTCCCCTAGGGAGCGCCAGCGTTTTCAATAACTTACATAAATTGAGCGAAAGCGCCTCTTCGAGAGGTAAGCATTGGGTAAGCAGCCGGTGCCACCGTGCAGAAAAAGAGCCTTGCGAACGGCGCTTTTCAGCGGACTTGCCACTCAGCCCTGTTCTCAGTCTGTATTTTCAGGCGATCGGCTAGAGATCGCATTCCCGCGTTGAGCATTGCGGGCAGGATGCCTCCCTGCACAAAACCGCCCGCAGCGCAGAACTCGTGCTTGCCATTGAAGCCAGCACCTATCTATCCCGAAGGGCAGGAGAACTCGAATGCCATTCGTAAATCATCGCGGCCAGCGAATTCATTACGCCGTAGAAGGCGAAGGACCGTTGATCGTGCTGCAGCACGGCCTTCTGATGAGCGGCGAAAGCTGGAAACGCGGCGGTTTTGTTGATGCGCTAACGGACCGATACCGCGTGGCCTATGTAGAACTCGCTTGGTCATGGACGGAGCGATAAGCCCTCAGAGGCCGCTCTATACCACCAAGCGCAACGCGCGGGCGACATTATCGCCGTGCTCGACGACCTTGACTGCGAGCGCGCCCATCTGATTGGGCACTCGATGGGCGCCTGGCTGGCCGTCGGAGTGGCCAAACATCATCCGGAACGCTTGTCGTCGCTGGTGTTAGGTGGCTGGGATTTCGCGAACGGACTGCCTCCGACCAGGAAAGGTCCGTTAACCTTCGACGCCTTTATGAAATTTGCCAGGCGCGCTGGCTCGGAGCTGGTTGAGTGGGTCACACCCGAGCACGAACCTGGCGTGCGCGCGTGTTTCGAAGCGCTTAGCCAACTAGGTGGCGGGCGCGACGCTGTAGTGGACGCGAGTGTCCCCGTCTTGATCTGGGAGGGACGGAATGATCCCGCTCACGATTACCGAAAGGCAATCGCTGAGGCTGCGGGACTAGCCTTCCTATCCACGGCCGGTGATCACCTCGGCATGCTACTCGTACACGGCACCGAGGCCGCGAAGGGAATGAGCTGGCATTGGTCGCCCGCTGTAGCGTATAGGTTGTGGCCAAGGAGCTATCTGAGAACGAAGGTTGATCCATCCCATCGCGAATATCGAACTCGGAATCCGTAACCGCGACATTTCCACGATGGCGCTTTCACGCCTTACAGACTCTCGGAAGAGGGCAAAAGCGCTCAGACCGGGCCCGCGGTATTGAGATTGCTAGTGCAGCACTTGCTCAGCAGAGCCTACGATCCTGCCTGAAGTTGGGCGGCATCGCTCGCCGTCTCGCCCTTGAAGCGCCGAATTTAGACGACGCTGAAAAAAAGCAAAGGGGACATGGAGGGGCATCAAATGGGGGGAGTTGACCAACTCGCAACGCTGAGGGTTTTCAGAAAGAAGCGATCAGAGATAGCAAGAAGTACGCATCGATTTTTGAGCAAATGTGCATCGCGGCTAATCGTCTCGAAACCCCGCAATGGCTGGAATGTTACGCCAAATACATGGTGCCTCTACGCATCAGCGAATTTCGGCGCATCGGTGCTAGTGATGAGGAAGTGTCGGTCTATGTGCGCACCTTGCATTTCTATTTTGTGAGGGAGCTCAGACGCTTCCACGACCGTATAGGCGACGTCGTCGTACCGTTTTCCGTCTTGGAGTGTGGCGGCGTTTACTGAAGCTGATCATCGGCGTCACAGACAACAGTCTGCCGTTTATTGAGAGCCAAGCGGGAACCATACTACGCACGCTTGAGCCAGTCCCCCATGCGTGGCGCGACGTGGTCTTGGTCTAATTCCTGCGCGTCTTTGAGTTGCCGAATGACTACGTTCTGAGGGGTGCCGGGCCACTCCGAACGATAAAGGGTGATGGGTCGTCTACAGATCGCGCCGTAACTCCCACACCGAAACTGTGCTCCTCCGTAGTTATCCAATAGGGATGCATCAGCGTTTTAGGCCCTCGTGTCACCAAAGAACAATCCGCCAACTGCAACTCACTGCTTTGGCTCAAAGCGTCCCAGCAGTTTCGTGTCAGGCGGCCCCAGCAATCCCCCTGGCTCGGGCCGTTTCTTTGTGCATACGGCCTTGGCTCACTCCCGATTATTCGCAGATCGGAGGCTGCCATGGCACACTGGCGAGAAGAAACCGCACGGGGAAAGAGTCTAAAGCTCACCTTAACCGGCTGGTCGCTTGCGTCTCTTGGTTCGCGTCAGAAAGCGCCAAGTTGCAGATTTTCTGACGACACGCGCCGCTTGGTACTCAAGGAGAGCTTCAGCTTAGAGGCTTCCATGGCAACAGCGCCTTCGGTCCGTCCGATCTCTCGAGCAATTTCTTTAGCCGTACACCTGCCGGCTAACTCCTTCAATCGAGCAACCTCGTATGGAGTCCATGATCGTCTAGTTCGGGCCATCGCAATTCTCCTCCTTCCAAAATTCCTTAATTCGGGAAAATTAGGAAAAGTTCCAAACCGCGCAAATCTCGCTCAAGGCCGATCGGCTTTCTGTCCCATGCCATGCCATCCACACCAGTCGGACGCGACGACAGATTTTACACCTCGCTTGTGAAAATGGTATGTCCGGCCAGCAACTCAGGAACTCGAAACGCCTGAAATGTAGCCTGCGAGACCTGTGATCACACGCTAACGAGAAGGGTTGTTACGCTTTCAGATTAAGTGCTGGCGCGCTCGAGCCATCGCCTGACGACTTCGGCACTGTCCATACGAAGGTCCTCGAGGGTTGCCCCGTTGGCAAGTAAAGTTTTTACCCAGCGAGGCTGCTTACATCTGCCTGACCACGTCTGTGCTGGAATTTCCGGATTACAATATTTCTGATGAACCTTTGGATACGGTCGACGCTGCCGGACCTTAGGATACGATCGACGTTGCGGGATATCGGAAGGTGCGCCACCGAACTTAGGCTAAGCTCCTCTAATTGATGTTTAAGCTTCTGTAGCTCCTCATCGAGCCTTTGCTCTCAAAATCGATACCACCTGCTCATGGAGATTCCATAGATCTTCGAGAGACATTTCCTCAAGTTTGCTGCGCGCCATTGTCGGCTCCGCCTGTATACCGATCCGTCGCCAAATCAAATTCGTCATGCATGTTATGACTGATCCGAAGACGAAGCCGTGAAAAACAGTGGCGTGGGTAATTCTGTCAACTTGCGATCCATCACGAGGGCGGTCTGGAGCGAGATCGTAGCCGTTTTAAGGTAGAGCGGTTCCGTCAGTGCGTGATCAAGCATCCAAATCACAACTCCCAGTGATATCGTTCACGGTCTTCTTCTGATAGCCGCTTTAGGTAATTGGCTGCGTCCCCCACGGTTTCAATACTCTGACCACTCTTGAGCGTGAGCGGGAATGCGAGCGGTGAGATGATGGTCAATGCAGACAATTGCTCCACCTAGATCGCGATCCCCAGTGGCCATTGTTTCCCACTCGGTCACCGTACCGGAAACACGTGACTAAGACCACACGGGCGTTACATCGTGTGGCCTTTAGCCCCTTCGAACTGAACGATCTCAAGCAAAAGGCCCCGGTTTCTCCTCCGAGGCCTTCTTGCTAACTGTCAGGAGCGTTTCAAACCTCTGGCAGCCATACTCGCTAACACAGATCCGGGCTTATTGTTCCAAAGCAACGTTGGTCCGAGGCCCGTGTTCCGATTTCAACCCTTTTGAGGTGACGCCGCCGTCTGGCCGACGCCAATCTGCATCAGGTCTCGGCCAATCACGAGTTCACCGGAGAAGCGCTTTGCTGCGGGTAGCAGTTGTTCACGCGTTGCGTTGCCGGGCACAATGTCGCTCAGGACAAGTTTCTTCACGCCTGCGGCTCCGGCTACTGCTCCAACCTCTTCGACCAGTGTATGGGCGGTGAGCAGATGTTGCATCAAGCCTTCGTCGGCGGCCGAACGCGGTGTTGGGAAAAGCCAATCGATCAACTTCGTCACAATGACCTCATGAACGAGGACGTCTGCGCCTTTTGCGAGTTTGATCAAGTTCTCGCATCGCCCCGTATCGCCGGAGAACACGATCGATCCGTCGTCGGTGTCGAAGCGATAGGCGAATGCAGGCCAGACGGGAGCGTGATCCACTAGGGTCGCGGAAACGCGAATGCGATCGTCCTCGAAGAGTTTAAAGGGCTCCATCGGGGGAGATGGGGTTTCATTGGGGGATTTAAAACCGGGGATCGTCGGAATATCGATGTCGTGCACCTCGACCACCGCTTCGAGGTTCGGCTTCCCGTTGTCGCGCATTCGGTCATTCAAATCCGTCGCGAAAGCCTGATAGAGGTAGCCCGTCATATCCTTGGTACCCGGCGTCGGATTGTCGGGGTTGATGATTGGCACAGTCGGGGTCGGGGTGCCGGCAGTGAGAAGATCGGTGCCATCTGGCCTCGGCGCCCCGGGCCAAACACCTTGAAGGGGGAGGATCGGCGGTCGAGCCCTTGAAACAATCCGAACAACAGCAAATTCGTATAGTCCACTACATGATCGGAATGAAGGTGGGTCAGGAAGAGCGCCCTCACGTTGTCGCCCATAACACGGCTGTCGCTGGCGGTATCGCTTGCCGAAGGCGTTTCCCGACCCCCTCGCCGCAGTCCACGATATAGTAAGCGTCACCGACCGCCACGACCGACGAAATGCCGCATTGGTCCGAATTCAGCCACCAGGTCGGACCGCCTGCGGTGCCAAGCAGGATGAGCTTGGTCCGCGAATTGCTGGCATCTCCCGAGGATTGTGGCGACCTGAATTCGTGTGTCGATATTGCCGTCGCCTGCGACTGCGGAGCAAATCATAGGCCCAATTTGGCCCGCTCCCACGGCGCTTCCCGCGATGAAGCCACGACGCGTGAGCGCTTGCTCGATGGCGTGTCCGATTAGGTAGCACATTCGGGCCCCCCTCCAGCTTCACGAGAATAGGCTCTCGGCCCGCGAGAGTACGAGTGGATCAGAGAGTTCTCTCGGACACGATGGCCCGCGAGGCGCATCCCCAACCAGCGGACATTCAGATCGGCGCGCTCTTTCACCAAGGAGAGGCGCGACAGTTCGCGTCGTATCCACGATCCGCGAGCAACATTGTTTGTGGGAGCAAGGCGCAGTAAGTGTTCATTTCACCTTGAGCCCGACAAAAACGCCGATGACCCTCGGATCGGCGCGCATTCCGAACGATGCGACGGTGGCCAATGGCTGGGTCTTGAGATCGAGCAGCAGGGCGATGCCGCCCTCGATCCTCCACCCGCTGCTGCTGGGTCCACCACATTCAGCCTGTGATAGCCGTCGGACCTGCACCCGTCTTCCGCCTTATCGCAGTTGGACTTCTGCGGGTCTACGATTGCTTGTTTGCAGTACGGGTCTGCTCTGCGCGACGTGCTGCAGCATGAGACGGCGTTCCCGTGGGCTTTGCAAAAATCCGCCCATGTTTTCCCTGCGTCCGTATACACCGGCAACTTCAGAGGCTTTTCCTCGGGCTTTGCCGCGGGCTTGTCCTCAGACGCCTTGTAGTCCTTGTAGCCCCTGATCCACACATTGGCGGCGGTCATCAACGGGACCGGCTTTCCGGGGGCGGCGGTCTTTCCCGGGTCGGGACGGCATTCGGTGTTTAGGCCGTAGTCGATCTTCACCTTGTGGCTAAGCTGGAGCTTGTTGATCTCCTGGTGGATATAGGCTTCGACGTGGGCGACATCGGCCTTGCTCGTGCACGGCAGCTTCTCAAGAGCCGTCTTGAGTTTGTTGGGAAAGTCGGACGGCACGGGCTGATAACTCAGGGTAATGCCTCCGAGCGTGGTGATCCAGGCGTCGATGGCCGACTTACCACCCGACAGCGTGTCTGCATGCGCCGGACCGGTCAGCGTGGCTGCGGCCCAGATGAGCCCAGCTGTAATCAGCAATGCTTTCATGGACTGATCGCCTCCTGTTTTGGGAACGGGTCGGCTCTCATTGCGGCCCGTCGAATTCTTAGTGGGAGGGTGCGATCAAGCGGTTCAATCGATCATGGGACAAAAACAACAACAGTCCAAAGAAAGATTTCTGCCAAGCACCTGCACTGCCCCTTGGTAAACAGATCTCAGTGACGCTCTATGGTGATGAAAGGGATACGCGGTAACGCAACGAACACGGAAACGAGAACAGTCGCCTGTGAACCGGCTCACATCAGCTCACGTCTATCCGGCAGAGAATATGGTTGGCGAAAATCAAGCCATGACCCAACAATTTACTCATATACCCAGGTGGCTCACTAACGACTTGCTAGTCATCGTCGTAGGGACGGCAATTATCGGGTCGCTGGCCTGGATTGCTCCCTTCTAAAGCTCAAATGATGATTGCGCCGTCAGAATGCAGAACCTGAATTAGCGGCTGTCCTATGTCGGCGGAGGCCATGACCGTTTCACATTTCGGGAGATCAGGCTAAGTCGTTCGGCAAAGAAGCCCCGTCGGGGCATCAGTGAGCGCTAAGATGCCCTCACATCGCTAAGATGCCCTGTTTTAAAAGGGGGCATCATAGGGCTTGGAGGCCGTGTCGGGCTAACCGCAGGGGCCGTTTCAATGCAGATGATCGCCGGGATTAGCGCAATGCCTCCCTTGCTCGTCTCAGATCTACTCCGACCGATTTGATGAATGCGCATTCCTCGTTCGAAAGTCCACTCGGTGACCACTGCGGCGTGCTAGCGCCCTCGTACGGCATCGTGAACGTGCCGCGCGCAGCATCGAATTCAAAACCTGCGACGTGAATTTTCATCAACAGGCGGTCACCAGTGAGAGCGGGTTCGGCTGAACCCATCTTGCGGCCCGAAACGCGGCGTCTGCTGCACGCGCCCATTGCTTTTGGGCTTTCTTTTCTTTTGGCGTAGCGCTTGAAAGGGATCCTGCCTGAGCCGCTGGTGTATCGAGTTCATTGACGCGGAAGTATGCGCGTTCGAATTTATCGTACAGCGACCAAAGGCGCTCATCACCGGCGGCTCGGCGTTGACTGTTTTGATCCGCTCGGCTGATGGAGACAGCGCGATCCGAATGTGCGGCGCCCTTCATCATTATTATAGCGGATTGCAGCGTGCTGGCGAAAGCTGCGGCTGCGGTCGATGATGTCCCGTTGGATCGATTAACCTCTCTGACAAGATCAGGAGCATCCAACTCGTTCAAAAGCGGTTCAAGATATTCGGCCCAAGCAGCAATGCCATGGAGAGTAGTGGGCGGCGTAGTCATTAGTTCAGCCCCGGTCTCGTCCATGTGCCGTAAAGCATTCAAAGTCGCTCTCTCCATGGCCTGAAATTGTTTCAGCTTCTTGCCCTTCATTCCCACTTCCTCGGAGGCAAACTCGGTGTTGACGGCCCTCTTGTAAGAGGCAACTGCTGCACGGTGCCGATCGATAAGAGAAAAAATCGGATCGCCGCATTTGACTACCGTACGAGAGCCCGGCTGGCAGGGGCGTTCCTGCGATGGCAGTCCTCACAAGCATGTTCATGTTTGATCTCCTGTTAATTTTGGTTGCCCCGGCCGCTTCAACTGGCTGGAGGAAATTCCGGTTCATCCCGCTCGGCAGTGGGCAGCTTTGCGATTGCGTGGCTTGTTGTAGGGGACGGCGCCGAGGACGATGACCGGTTTGTGGTGACGGCTTTCGAGTTGCTCATGTGTCGCATCTCTGTGTTTGAGGGTAATCAGCCGGGCGGCATGTTCCGCACTCGCGCGGCTTCAGATCGATGACGGAGGGATTCGGCTGGTGTTTTTCACCTCCCTCCGTTCTGCGGTCACCATGCTCTTTCTTCGGGCAAGGGTTGGGGAAGCGCTCCTTACCTAACTGGAATACCCGGGCGGCATTCGCGCGGGCGGCCACCTACTAGCATGATGAAAACAATTGCGAACTGGATCGAGGCTAATAATCTTGTCAATGGAATTCATAGGGCTAGATGCGGAGCCAAGACATGAATTACCGTCATTTTGAAATCGAAACTTTTGAGGCAGGCAAAGGCCTATGGCACGCTCGTCTACGACGAGAGGACCAGCTTCCAATCGTGATCGACGGCATCGAGCTAGAGGTCGTGAACGTTGGCATAGCTTGGCCCTCTATTGGCACCGCGATCGAGGATGCCGAGAGATACATCGACCGAATGAGCGGAAGTTTGCAGTGGCCTATGGCCTAATTTGAATTGTGTGCACTTTGGAACACAAGGCGCGCGTTCGCGTTCCGGGAGATAGGCCTTGTGATCTTAAGCCTTCTTGTCGGCATCGCCACGCTGGCGGCTACCTTAGCCGCGATGCACGTGGCGGATGTGCTCGCCTCTCGGAGGCGGCGGAGGCCATCGTCGTAATTGCCACGCTAACGGCTTCCACTAATCGGTCGATCTTGTTCTTCTCGATCCTCGCGGGCGTCCAGCACTTCCTGGCAACCCCGCAGAGCGGTTCGCTTAGCTTAGGGACTTGCCCCGCACCGACAGCGCGGCATGGCGGCTGCGCGGTCTTGGCGTTGGGTGCGGGAGGTCATTCTAGGTTCTCCAAGGTTTGAGCCATCGCCGAGCCCGCCAGTTGGCGAATCTTAATGAGCTTGCCGTTCATCTCGGTTGCGAACGCGAAGGCGTTGTCGTTGTTGATGGTCTGCTGGTCGCCCGAGTAGGCGATATGGCTGATGTCCTGAAGCGCGACGAAAAGATCGAGGCCCTTGGCCTTGATGCGGCGCTGAAGGCGCTCTTCCCGTTCGGCCGCTTCTTGGCGGGCCTTGTCGGCGCCTTCCTCGTCGCGCATGCGCGCCATGTCCGCCAGGGTCGGGATCAAGGCGAGCTTGTCTTGGATTGTGGCCTCAAACTCGGCCTTCTTGTCGACATGGGTTTTGCCGATGTGCTTGCGCCACGTTTGACCTAAGAGCGGACGGCCATCGGCATCGTGCAGTTCGTAGCCCTTGCCGGTGTCGGCCTTCTTGAACGTTGCCGGTGCTCGCCGTCGATCCAGACCTCGAAGTCGTAGATGATGTGCAGGGTGTCGCCGTTCGCGCGGCGGTTCTGATTGGCGGGGCAATCCCGCTCGACGCGTTCGAATCTGAAAGTGGTGGTCTCGGTCATTGACGTTTTTCCTTTCGGATCAGTATGTGAAGTCTCATGTCAAGACCCCGCGAGCGACATTCAGGTTCACCATTGGGCCAAGGATATGCAAATTCAACCATACGAACTCAGGGCCGCCGTCGGATTGGTCGGTCCCCGTCTCAGCGACCTCCGGCGATACTTCGGAAAGTCCGCCCACGTCATCTGTCTGAAAGACAGGCGCGAACCTAGAGCGGTTAGCCCTTGCCGCTTTCGGGCGCAATGGATTCAGGAACGAAGACACATGGGGACTGTTAGCGATTGCAACATTCCTTAAGGTGCGCTCGACCGAAGTTTTAGTTCCTCTCATCGCTCATCTGCCATGCGATCGTTCGACGACCATTAGTCGCGTGGCCCTGCAACGGCGTTTGGCCATTTGCACGCCCTGGCCAGTTTCTCCCGCACCGTCTTCAGTCCGCCAAGTAAGAA
>CAVYPL010000006.1:0-155954 GCA_963770355.1 uncultured Alphaproteobacteria bacterium
AGCGCGGCGCGGTGGAACGGCGAAAGCGAAGCCATCCCGTTGTCTTGAGGTTCAGCGGCGCGGAAAGCGGCCAGCGCTCCGGCGGATGCTCGTCCAGCATGCGCTCGATTTCGGCGAACCTGCGGTCGAGCTCACTGGCGAATTCTGCAAGGTCCGGAATCAGCCGCTGGCGGTCGACCTCCCTTACGTCTGCAGAACTCTGTCGCACGCGTTCTGACGTGCTGGCCAGTTGCGAAAGCCGATGGATCAAGCGCCGCCACGCGTGGCGAGCCTCCCGATACTTCGTAGCTGTCGATCTCCGCGCCGTCGAGCAGACCACCAAGACGCGCCAGCACTTGCGTGCTCTGTCGCCGGAGGGCTTCTAGGCCCGCATCACGGGTTTCACCGATGGTCGGCGTGAGATAGTGCACGGCGAGTTGGCGATGCGCGGCGACGAGCCGACGGACCGCATCCTCGAGGGCTTCCCGGCTACTGGTCGGCCAGATCAAGAGCCAGACCAGGCTGTAGCTCAGCATACCCAGCGCGGTTTCCTCGGTGCGAGTTATAGCTGTTTGAAAATCGTTCACAGGGTCGCCGCTGCCGGAAAGTGCAATGAGCGGTACCGAGAACCCCGCAACCAACCAGAAATACCATCGGGAAGTACCGGGCATCATGTAGGTGCAGAAGCCGGTAAAGATGGTCATGCCGATCAGGAACAGCCAGCGATCCTGCGCGAACAGGGCAATGAGGGTGATGGCCGCCACACTCCCCACGAGGGTCCCGGATAGCCGCAGCAGACCCTTGTTCAGCAATTCTCCGACAGTCGACAGGGTGCAGAACGCCACGGCAAAGGCGGCCCAATGAGCATCTTTCCAGTCCATGGAAAGGGCGACGCCATAGGCAAGCACCGTGGCGAGCGCGGTCTTGATTGCCGTCTTGACCCGATCCGACAATACTCTCTGTTCAGGCATGTGCGCCAACAAGCTCCATGCGAGCGCCCAGTTTCCCAACCAGCACTCGATCTGGTGCAAAGGGCTTCCGCACGGCGGCCGAAGTCTTAACAGTCAAAGCTTAGCCGAACGGCCTATCCGCCACTATGCGTATTCGGCTCAAATGGTTGCCGGTTCGTCAAATCAGAGCCTTTTTTGAGGAGCGCGCGCAATGGAGATATTGGAGCACCCAGGCTGGCTTTGGGGCTTGTCGCTCATCGTGCTGACGATGGCGATCCATGCGACGGCGGTTGTGATGCTGGCCGTCGTGGCGGTGAGGATACGGATGCGGCTGGAAACCCGCGACATCAAGGTACGGGACCTGATCGCGATCGTGATTTGTGTGGTCGGTGTGATTGGACTGCTATTGGCCGTGCTGCACGGAATAGAGTGCGGGATTTGGGCAGCGGCGTATTTGTGGCTTGGCGCTCTCAACTCCCCCATGGACGCCTTGCTCTATTCTCTCAACTCGATGAGCACGCGCGGCGCATCAGGGCTGACGCTGGAGCGACCTTGGCGGATGACAGGCGCGCTGGAGGCAGTCGACGGGATGTTACTGTTCGGTGTGAGCACGGCGTTCCTTTTCTCGGTGATGCAGGTGTACTGGTCAATGCTCACTGCGCACGTGCACGCCGGCCGAAGCTGATGCGCGACAACAACACGGAGGGTGTCAACATTCCGCCGCCTGCCGGCAAATTGACGCACGTCAAGCGACCTCGGATGATGTCCGGCTTGAAGCCGTTATGCGAACTAGAGCGGACGCCCCTCGACACAGTTTGTTATCGGGGGGAGGCATAAAAAGCGCATCCTCGCACTCATCCGAGCGCGGAGCCGCTCCGATTTTGCTACAATCGGTCGTAGAGTTTTGGGACCAGAGAAAAGGCTTCTACGGTCGGACTTAGAAAGACCCCGCCTGCCATGCCCCGCCAAGCCGCCGCCTCGCAAGGTTTCGCCGCCAACGGTTCAACCCGGTCGCTGCTGAAGCCGCCCGAGGATCTCGACCAGATCGAGCGCGCCGAATTCATCAGCCTGATCACAGGCGCGCCACCGTCGCACTTCGTGCCGTCTGACGTGCCGCTGATTGCCGCCTACAGCAAGGCCATCGTCGCCGAGCGCGTCGCAACCCGTGGCTGCCTATCTGGCAGGCCAAGGTCCGCGCGCTGACCACGTTAGCACGAGTGCTGGGCCTGTCTCCGGGCGGTCGGGTGCCGTCGAAGCCGACCGAGAGCGAGCCGATCTCCGCCTATGAACGCATGGCCTTGGAGAACGCGAGAGATGGACCCAACTGACATGGAGGCGCTGAAGCGCTGCCTTGTCGCCGCCCGCGCCGAAGGTCCCGTCCGCGCCAAGCAGATTGATTCGATGCTGGCTGACGGCAGGGTGATTTGCCCGTCGGGGTGTCAAATCCATTCTGTGATTTTGCCGTCAAGCCCCATTCGAGAAAATATTCCTATTTACGACCTGGTAGACGCAGTTCTAGAAGGCTCATGTCCTGTCCCGAAAGAGGGGCGTTGGCCATCGTCACGAACGTTGGGATGGGATGCGGTGGACGCGGCAGCGTCGGGCGCGTGATTGCGATCGCAGGGCGGTTTTACGTGAGCGATCGTGCAGCGCGCGGACGAACGGCGCTTCAACGCCTCCGCCAAGACTTTGGCCGGCTGCACGCGGGCGGTTTAGGGATTGGTGGAGGTTGCTGCGTACGGCAAAGCCGTGTGGTCCTGGCACCCGTTGCTGGTGTCAAGCTGGCGGAGGTTGTTCGAGCCCAACCGGGTTTCGATCAGCCGTTAATTCGCTGGCGACGGTGACAAGACGAATTCGTCGCCGGGGAGAGCACGGTATAAGCCGTTAAAACCATTGCGCAGGGAATGCCGGGTGTCCCGGGGTACCTGTGGTGACTACCGTGTGCTTACTACCAATGCACACGGGCTACGGGTGCAGCGGGCACCCGGCATTTCCCTGCGCCCTCGTTTTTCTTGGGCGGTGAGCAATTGCAAAACTCGGACACTTTGGTGTCGCGAGATCGCGATCACACATTCAGTCGTCATCACCCGCCACCGGGTCTCGCCTTCGGCGAGCCCGATGACAGGCTCCAGCGGGTGATTCAGTATTCCAGAGACATTGGTGATCGATACGATAGACCGCGGTGTACTGGATACCCCGCATGCGCGGGGTATGACAGCTTGTGAAGCCTCACGTCCCGCAAAACGTCTGCAGCACGCGCTGCTCCGGCATCGGCGGGTCGGCATAGGCGGCAAAGGATGGCTGATCCTCATACGGTTTCGACAGCACCGTGAGCAGCTCTTCGAACGGCGCGTAGTCGTCGTTGTTCGTCGCAGCCTGGATCACGGCTTCCACACGATGGTTGCGCGGAATGAAGGCCGGATTGACCGAGCGCATCGCGGCTTGCCGCTCGGTTGCCGATTGCGGCTCGTCGGCGATCCGTTGCCGCCAGCGTACGGCCCATTCGTCGTAAGCTGCGGGATCGGTGAACTGATCCCTGACCTTGTCGGCCGCGGGATTGCCTGCGGCGTCGCTCAGGTGGCGGAAGGTGAGGGTGAAGTCGGCCTCATTCTTCGCCATCGCGTCGAGCAGGTCCTGCACCAACGCCTCGTCGCCGTCGCGCGCCGTGAACAGGCCGATCTTGCGGCGCAATCCAGCGTGATAGGCGGTCGTGAATTTTTCGGGGAATTCGCCGAGAATGAACTGCGCCTGCTCGATCGCCTGGTCGTTGTCGTCCGAGAACAGCGGCAGCAGGCATTCGGCGAGCCGCGTCAGGTTCCACAGCGCGATCCGCGGCTGGTTGGCGTAGGCGTAGCGGCCTTGTTCGTCGATCGAGGAGAACACGGTCGCCGGATTGTATTCGTCCATGAACGCGCAGGGGCCGTAATCGATGGTCTCGCCCGGAGATCGACGTGTTGTCGGTGTTCATGACGCCGTGGATGAAGCCGACCAAAAGCCAGCGCGCGACGAGATCAGCCTGCCGTGCGACGACGCCTTCGAGCAGCGCGTGATAGGGGCGGTCAGCCTTTGCGACATCGGGATAATGCCTCGCAATGACATGATCGGCGAGTTGCCGCACTCCGTCGGTGTCGCCGCGCGCCGCAAAGAACTGGAAGGTGCCGACGCGGATGTGGCTCGACGCGACGCGGGTCAATACGGCGCCGGGCAAAACCGTCTCGCGCATCACGTTCTCGCCCGTGATGACGGCGGCGAGCGAGCGCGTGGTGGGGATGCCGAGCGCGAACATCGCCTCGCTGACGATGTACTCCCGCAGCACGGGGCCGAGTGCGGCGCGGCCATCGCCGCGGCGGGAGAACGGCGTTGGGCCGGACCCCTTGAGCTGGATATCGCGGCGGACGCCGTCGGCATCGATGACTTCGCCGAGCAGGATGGCGCGGCCATCGCCGAGCTGCGGCACGAAATGACCGAACTGGTGGCCGGCATAGGCCATCGCGATCGGGTCGGCGCCGTCAGGAATGCGTTTGCCCGCGAGGATTTCGGCGCCCTCCGGGCTCGAAAGCAGCTCGGGGTCGAGGCCGAGATGGACCGCCAGCGGCCGGTTGAGCTTGATCAGGCGCGGGGAGGCGACAGGGGTGGGGGCGACGCGGGCGAAAAAGTTCGCCGGCAACGCCGCATAGGTGTTCTGGAACGGGAAATGGACGGTCATGACCCAAAGATAGGCGCAGCTATGGAATAGGCAAACGGTTCGGGTCTACAGCGTCCGAAAAGTCGCGTTTCGGGCCCAAAACGGGGCTCTCCCTTGGTTGCCGCGCCCGAAAGCCTCGGGTAAACCGTGGCGCTCTTCGGGCAGGCCCTCTGGCCCTCGATTCCTCCGACATCAGTTTTTGGGAATTCCATGCATCGCTACCGGTCACACACATGCGGCGCGCTCCGCGAGAGCCATATCGACCAGACGGCTCGGCTTTCGGGCTGGTGCCATCGTATCCGCGACCATGGCGGCGTGCTGTTCATCGATCTGCGCGACCATTACGGCCTGACCCAGTGCGTCGCCGATCCGGATTCGCCGGCGTTCAAGGACGCCGAAAAACTGCGTTCGGAGTGGGTGGTGCGGATCGACGGCAAGGTCCGCCGCCGTCCGGCCGGAACCGACAATCCGGAACTGCCGACCGGCATGGTCGAGGTGTATGTCAGCGAGATCGAGGTGCTGGGGCCGGCGGGCGAATTGCCCCTGCCGGTGTTCGGCGAGCAGGAATATCCTGAGGACATAAGGCTTAAGTACCGTTTCCTCGACCTGCGCCGCGAGAAACTGCACCAGAACATCATGACCCGCGGCGCAATCGTCGACTCCATGCGCAAGCGGATGAAGGAGCAGGGCTTCTTCGAGTTCCAGACCCCGATCCTCACCGCCTCGTCGCCGGAAGGCGCGCGCGACTTCCTGGTGCCGTCGCGCATTCATCCCGGCAAGTTCTACGCGCTGCCGCAGGCGCCGCAGCAGTACAAGCAACTGCTGATGATGTCGGGCTTCGACCGCTATTTTCAGATCGCGCCCTGTTTCCGCGACGAGGACCCGCGCGCCGACCGGTTGCCGGGCGAGTTCTACCAGCTCGACCTCGAAATGAGCTTCGTCGAGCAGAACGATGTTTTCGCAGCGGTTGAGCCGGTGATTACGGGCGTGTTCGAGGAGTTCGCCAAGGGCAAGCCGGTGACCAAGGGCTGGCCCCGGATTCCCTTTGCAGAGGCCTTGCGCAAATACGGCAGCGACAAGCCGGACCTCCGCAACCCCATTATCATCCAGGAAGTCTCCGAGCATTTCCGCGGCTCCGGCTTCAAGGTGTTCGCGCGGATGCTGGAAGACCCGAAGAATCAGGTCTGGGCGATCCCCGGCACCGCCGGCGGCTCACGTGCGTTTTGCGACCGCATGAATTCCTGGGCGCAGGGCGAAGGCCAGCCCGGCCTCGGTTACATCATGTGGCGCGAGGGCGGCGAGGGCGCAGGTCCGCTGGCGAACAACATCGGTCCCGAGCGCACGGCGGCGATCCGCACGCAGCTTGGCCTGAAGGAAGGCGATGCGGCTTTCTTCGTCGCCGGCGATCCCGAGAAGTTCTGGAAGTTTGCAGGCCTTGCGCGCACGAAACTCGGTGAGGAGCTGAATCTCGTCGACAAGGATCGGTTCGAGCTCGCCTGGATCGTCGACTTCCCGATGTACGAGTACAACGAGGAAGACAAGAAGGTCGACTTCTCGCACAACCCGTTTTCGATGCCGCAAGGCGGACTCGAGGCATTGCAGAAGCAGGATCCGCTGACCATCAAGGCGTTCCAGTACGACATCACCTGCAACGGCTACGAGATCGCATCCGGCGGCATCCGCAACCACCGCCCCGAGGCGATGGTGAAAGCGTTCGAGATCGCAGGCTATGGCGAGAAGGACGTCGTCGAGCGCTTTGGTGGCATGTATCGCGCATTCCAATACGGCGCCCCGCCGCATGGCGGCATGGCGGCCGGCGTTGATCGCATCGTGATGCTGCTTTGCGGCACCACGAATTTGCGCGAAATCTCGCTGTTCCCGATGAACCAGCGCGCCGAGGATTTGCTGATGGGCGCGCCGTCGGAGGTCACGACCAAGCAGCTGCGCGAGTTGCACATCCGGCTCAATCTGCCGGACAAGGCGTAGCTTAGAGCGCGGTCGAGGCCTCGGCTTGAAACTGCGCCAGCGCGCCCAGCGGGTCGGTCTGCAGCGCCTGCAAGAGCTGCATTGCCGGGACCTTGCCCCGTGGCGTGAGCTTGAGCGTCAGCGTTGTCCGCGGGGTCTCGATGAAGCGGGCCAGTGTGTCGACGATTGCGGGCGCATCCGGATTGCTCGCTGCTGCATTCGCGCCGCTGGCGCGGAGGTTCTGGATGATGGCCTGGCGTGCAGCCTCGCGGCTGACGTTCTGCGCGCGGGCATATTGGGCGACGGCCAGATCGAGGCCGCCGGTGTCGCGCACCGTGAGTTCGATGGTGCCGACCTCGACTTGCGCCGCCATCGCGGTCGCCTGCTGCGGGTTGAAGGAAAATATCTGCCGCGGCACGTTAGCAAACGCGACACGGGCGGATGCTTTGACGAGGCCGCCGATCTCGATCGCGACGGGCTCCAGGACGAATGTGCGTGAGGATTCCGTCCAGGCCGCGCCGAGATCGGTGTCGACCGTCAGCGAGTTGATGCCGGCCGCAATCAGCGGTCTCGCTGTCGGGTCGTTCGGATCGACCGGCGTGGTCATCTTCGCGGTCAAGCGCGCCTGGCTCGGTACCGGTCCGACAAACTGGCCCCAGTTCAGATCGAAAGTGTCGAGGGTGACGAGCTTATTGGTGTTCTTGAAAGGCGCGACGAAGCCCTTGACCTCTACGCCGGCGATCAGCGGAAACAGCCCGAGGAGCTGGTCGGGCGCCGGCCTTTGTGCCGGGTTCGAGAACAGCGCCGCTACGCGCAGGAAGCCGGAGAGGTCGAGGGATTTGAGCGCGAAGCGTCCGACCTTCACGGGCCCTGCCGGAGAGCGAGTATCAAGGCCTTCGACCGCGAATTCGCCGATCTTGCCGTTTTCCAGATTGAACTTCATGCCTGCGAGCTTGAACGGGCCCTGCGGTGTTTCCACCGTGAAGCCGCGCATCTCGGCAGTTCCGATGCGGATGCCTTCGTACAGCGTGGCCACTTTTTCCATGAGCTCGCGCGCCTGCGTGGGCGTCGGCGGAGTGGCCCCCGCTGCCTGTATCATCGCAAGCAGCGCCGGAAGTTGCAGCCGCGACGGCCGTAAGCCGACGTCATCGACCGTCATCCCGTCCATGCGCATGCGAAGGCCAAGCGTGGAGGTGACCGTATAAGCCCCACCCGTGGTTTTTCCGTAGAAGCGATGATACCGGTCGTCGTTCGCATTTTTCGGATCGAGGATGGCGGCGGCCGCTGCGGCATCGAAGTCATGCGAGACGAGGTTCGTAAATTCGCCGGTCATTTTGTCGGGCTTGCCGGCTTGCTGGCTATTCATCGTAAAGGCGATCCGCTCGACCTCGGTGGTCGCGATCTTGCCGCCCTTGATGTCGCGCAGCGCGGTGCCCGAATAGGTGAAGTCGCCCGACATGACGGCGCCGAAATTGATGCTCGCTGCAATGTTGGGCACCGAGACCTCCGACGCGGAGACGGTGGCGAACTGCTCGAGTGCGGACCGGTACACATCGATGATCGACGCCGAAGCCGGCCGCTGCAGGCCGGCGGGGCCGGAATAATCCTTCATGACAATTCGCGGCATCTTGTAGCTGAGTTGCCCGGGCACTGGGCCGGCGATGCTGGCGCCGATCTCCATATCCGACGCTTCGATGCTGTCGGCCGAGAATGTCATCGCGTCCGGCTGGCTGACGCCCGAGGCGACAATGCTTGCGATCTTCACGCTTACCGGCGGCTGCGTGGCCAATTCGCCGGCGATATCGGCGATCGTGGCGGTGCGGCTCACCAGGTCGAACGACACCTTGCCGTGGCTGGCTTTGCCGCCGCTGGCGCGAATCTGCTCGAATGCGGCATCGACTTCGCCGGCGATCCGTTGCTGCGTGTAGAACTGGAAGCCAAAGAACCCACCCGCCGCGATGGCGATCGCGGCGACCAGCCCGATCAGTATTTTTTTCATTCGGAGGGCTCCGGTTACCGATCGTGCAGGGGGCAAATTGCCATATTGTCGGTCAAGGGGATGGGGTAGGGAGACGATATGGTACTGGCTTCATCGATTTCCGTCGATAAGGCCCTGTTGATGGGTGCGTTGCCGGATGTTGCGTTCAAGTGGTTGCACGTGCTTCACATCCGGCCCAATCTGCGGGAAGACTGACCTTCGTGTCGGCGTGCCAAAGAAACAAAGTTCGGGGTCGGAAACGCGGGAGCATCTATGTCGTCTTATTCTGAAGATCTCCATTCCGCGGCACTTGCGTACCATCGGCTGCCGCGGCCGGGCAAACTCGAAATTCAGGCGACCAAGCCGCTCGCCAACCAGCGCGATCTCGCGTTGGCCTATTCGCCGGGCGTCGCGGCCGCCTGCACTGAGATCGCAAACAATCCGGCCGAAGCGGCTTCCCTGACGGCGCGCGCCAATCTGGTCGCCGTGGTCTCCAACGGCACCGCGGTGCTTGGGCTCGGCAATATCGGCCCGCTAGCGTCAAAACCGGTCATGGAGGGCAAGGCGGTTCTGTTCAAGAAATTCGCCGGCATCGACGTGTTCGACATCGAGATCGCTGCCGATACCATCGAGCGCGTGGTCGAAACGGTGGCCGCCCTTGAGCCGACATTCGGCGGGATCAATCTGGAGGACATCAAGGGACCGGAATGCTTCGAGATCGAAGCACAGCTCAAGGCGCGCATGAAGATCCCGGTTTTCCACGACGACCAGCATGGCACCGCTATCATCGTCGGCGCTGCGATCACCAATGCACTGCTGCTGAACGGCAAGAAGCTTGCCGACGTCAAGATCGTCTGCTCGGGCGCTGGGGCCGCCGCGATCGCGTGCCTGAATCTGTTGGTATCACTCGGTGCGCAGCGCAAGAACATCTGGGTCTGCGATATCGACGGCGTGGTGCATGAGGGCCGCAACACCCTGATGGATCGCTGGAAGGCGGTCTACGCGCAGAAGACCGACAAGCGCACGCTGGGAGACGTCATCGGCGGCGCCGATATTTTCTTGGGGCTTTCCGCGCCGAACGTGCTCAAGCCCGAGATGGTCAAGGCGATGGCGGATCAACCGCTGGTCATGGCACTGGCCAATCCGAATCCCGAGATCATGCCGGACGAGGCGCGCAAAGCGCGCCCCGACGCCATGATCTGCACCGGCCGATCCGACTTCCCGAACCAGGTCAACAACGTCCTGTGCTTTCCGTTCATCTTCCGCGGCGCGCTCGACGTCGGCGCCACCGGCATCAACGAGGAGATGAAACATGCCGCGGTCGATGCGATCGCGCAGCTCGCGCGCGATCCGCCGTCGGATGCGGTGGCGCAGGGATTTGACAGCGGCGAGACGCAGGGCTTTGGACCGGGGTCGCTGATCCCTAGTCCGTTCGATCCGCGCCTGATCCTGCGCATCGCGCCTGCGGTGGCGAAGGCGGCGATGGAGTCCGGTGTGGCGACCCGGCCGATCGCGAAATTTGACGAATATTGTGCACTCCTGCAGCGCTTTGCGTTCCGCTCCGGCCTCGTCATGAAGCCGGTATTCGCGAAGGCAAAGACCCAGCCGGTCCGCGTGATTTACGCCGAGGGCGAGGACGAGCGCGTGCTGCGCGCCACCCAGGTCGTGCTCGAGGAGAAACTGGCGCGGCCGATCCTGGTCGGACGCCCGCTGGTGGTCGAAGCCCGGATCAAGCGATTTGGACTTTCGATCAAGGCCGGGCAGGACTTCGACCTCATCAATCCCGAGGACGATCCGCGCTATCGCTCCTACGTCCAGACCTATATCGACGTCGCCGGCCGGCGCGGCGTCACGCCCGAAGCCGCGCGCACCGTGGTTCGCACCAACGCCACTGTGATCGCAGCCCTTGCCGTGGTCCGCGGCGAGGCCGACGCCATGATCTGCGGCGTCGAGGGCCGCTATATGAGCCACCTGCGTCATGTCCGCGAAATCGTCGGCTTCCTGCCGGGGATCGCCGACTTCGCGGCGCTGGCGATGCTGATCACCAGCAAGGGGACCTATTTCATCGCGGACACGCAGGTGCGGCCGAATCCGAGCGCCGAGGAACTCGCGGAGGTAGCTTCGCTGGCGGCGATCCATGTCCAGCGCTTCAACATGAAGCCTCGCGTCGCGTTCGTGTCACATTCCGACTTCGGCAGTTACGATACCGACTCCTCCCGCAAGATGCGCCAGGCCACCGCGCTGCTGAAAGAAAAGCATCCCGAGATCGAGGCCGATGGTGAAATGCAGGGAGATACTGCGTTGTCGGCAACCGCACGCAAGCTTGTCTTGCCGCATTCCAAGCTGGAAGGTGAAGCCAATATCCTGATCATGCCGAACCTCGATACCGCCAACGTCGCCTATCAGATGATCAAGGCCCTGGCAGACGCGCTTCCCGTCGGGCCAATTCTGATCGGGCCGGCGCGTCCGGCGCACATTCTCACCCCGTCGGTGACCGCGCGCGGCGTTCTCAACATGACGGCGGTCGCCGCCGTCGAAGCTCAGGAACGAGCCGGGCGTCAGCAACCGACCTTGTTCGGCTAATTCGAAAGGTTCCAGGCGCGCGCGGTTTCGATTTGTTCGTTTGAAAAGGTCAAGCGAAGCGACCATAATCGTTTCGCTTCGCCTACGACCTTTGCATTGCCATTCAGTGAGGCCGACCCATGCCAGCCTTGATTACTTTCGGGCGAGTTTTGTTCGCCGTGCTCTTTATGTATTCGGGTGCGACCAAGCTGTTCGCCATTCAGCAGACCGCGGATTTCATCGCGACCAAGGTGACGATTCCTGCGCTGCTCGCACCCTATACGTCGCAACTCGAAACCATGACCGGCATGCCGATGCCGCAGCTGCTCGCGATTTCCGTCGGCGGCTTCGAGGTCCTCGCGGGGCTGATGATTGCGCTCAATTTCGCTGCGCGTTTCTTTGCGATCCTGATGATTTTCTTCGTGCTCGCGGCGACCTATTATTTCCACGATTTCTGGAATCAGTCGCCGCCCGAAAACTACAGGACGCTGATCGATGCCCTGAAGAACCTGTCGATCATCGGCGCGTTGTTCATGATTGCAGGTTACGGCCGGGGCCCGCGTTCATCCGAACCGGCGTACGGGGACGTGTAGCCTCAAAACCTCTCAAGCGTTGCGCCGCCACGGGGTAACGCTGACATCGGCGGCGGCATCGAGCATCTGCGGCGGTCCGGCGCTGAGCCCGTGAGCTGCCAGGATTTCCTGCGGCGAGCGCTGGGGCACGCCGGGGAAGCAGGGCTCGCCGTCCGGCAATCGCACTCGCGGTGCCTGCGAGAGCCAGAAGACATCGTAGCGGTCCATGAACATAGCGAACACGCCGGGCCCGCCGATGATTGCGATGGTGCCCGAACGCACGCCCGCACGGTCGCAGGCGGCCTCGAGCGATGCGCCGGACGGATTCCACAGGACAGATTTGGGATTGGACGGATCGGCCGCGATCGAGTCGACGTTGCGGGTCAACACCACACGCTTGCGTTTCGGCGAGTTCGGCTGGGCCTCGAATGAATTGCGGCCGTGCAGGATCAGGTCGGCGCGGTCGAGAGCGGCGTTGAAAAACTGCTTGTCGCCCTCGAACTTCAGCTCGTCCGGCATGACATTACTGGCATTCGCCAGCATGCCTTCCGCCGAGACGATGACATAGCCTTCGATGCGCAGCGCCGCCACTGATCTGTCGCGCGGCCGATTATTCCGAAATCGTCTGCACGACGCTGGAAACCGGACGGGAGCTTACCGTCGGCAGCTTGGCGTCTTTCAGAAGCTCTTCGTCATACCGCGCGATGGTCTGCACCGGAGCCTTGGCGCGCATCGCGACAACCTTGTAGCCGCCGGCCTTCAGTTTCTTCAACAGCTCGGGCAGGGCTTCCGCGGTGTGCTTGTGGAAGTCGTGCATCAGGATGATTCCCTTGCCGAGTTTGTCGAGCTTCTTCATCGTCACGTCGATGACGGCCTGCGCATTGCGTGCCTTGAAGTCGAAGGAGTCGAGGTCGCAGGAGAACATCGCTATGCTGCGTTCGCCAAGATAGGTGACCATCTCGGGCGGGTGTTGCAGCGCCGGGAAGCGGAAGAACGGCGAGGGTGAAACGCCGCCCAGCGCCCACTTCACCGCGCTGAAACCTTTTTCGATCTCCTCTTTGCGCTGGTCCTCGGTCAACTTCTTGTTGGTCAGCGTCGCATGCGACCATGTGTGGGTGCCGACGGTATGACCGGCCGCGTAAACCTGCTTCAGGATTTCCGGATAGTAGGTGGCATGTTTGCCGATCGAAAAGAAAATGCCGGTCGTGCATTCTTCCGCCAGCGCCTTGAGCACGGCAGGGGTATTTAGCGGCCACGGGCCATCGTCGAACGTCAGCACCACTTCCTTGTCGCGCAGGAAGTCGAGCTGTTTGAAATGTTCGAAACCGAATCCCGGCCCGCCGCTCGTATCGATTTCAACCGTGCGTCCGACGCCGAGCGCGTTCGGATTGGTACAGGCGGCTCTGGCGGGTTGCGCAGCGGGAGCGGCCGCTGGCACAGCAGCGGGGGCCGCTTGCGGAGCGGCGACCGGAGGAGAAGCGGCACCTTTAGCTGGCGGCGTCTGCGACCACGCCGCACTCGACGCCAACAGCGAAACTGCGCCTGCGAAGATCAATCCTGCCGCCATACGCATTTTGTTTTCCCCGAAATTGATCCCGCAGCCGGTTGCGGCTTTTGCCATCGTCCAGACTGCTTCCTGCCCCAACGCATAGTACCCTAGTTGGAGCGGGCTAGCCAAGGCAACGGCAGTGCTGACCACAGGCGGATTTGTAGCCGGACCGGTTAATTCAGCTAGCCGCTAGCGCCCGCGCGATGGCGGTTTTCACTCTTGTATCGGAGGGTTCGACGGATTCCGGAAAGACTTCGGCGATATAGCCGTCACGGCCAATCAGGTATTTGTGGAAGTTCCAGCGGGGAACATCCTTGGGCCGGGCTTCGGCGGCCCATTTATAGAACGGGTGCGCGTTCGCGCCTTTCACGATGGCCTTGGCAGCGATCGGAAAGGTAACGCCATATTGGTGCTGCGCGGTCTCGGCGATCTCGGTCGCGCCGCCCGGTTCCTGTCCGCCGAAATCGTTGGAGGGCACGCCGACAATCATCAGGCCGCGGCCATGAAACTCGGTCCACAATTCCTGCAAGCCCGCATATTGCGGCGTGAAGCCACAGAGCGAGGCGGTATTGACGACCAAAATTGGATGGCCGGCATATTCGGCGAGCCTGATATCACCGCCGGCCAGCGCCGGAAACGAGAACGCGTAAGCGGTCATTCGGCTCATCCCGGCCTGGGCAGACGCCAGCCGGGTCGAGCCAATGCCCGCAATGGCGGTCAGCGCCGCCGTCATCATGGTCCTGCGGTCAATCATGGCCGGCCTCAGCAGTAACGTAAGCCTACAAGATAGCGCAACGCATCAACGGCCGCCGCTCAACAAGCCGTTATGGCCGAGTTCTTCGCCCGAGCCCTTCACCTGAGTCCTTCACCTCAGTCCTGCGCCTAACGCAGCGAAACGATGAAGTCCGTGCCTTCGCCGGTCTCGCCCTGATTGATGCCCTGGTCGGACACGATGATCGAGGCGCCGGTCGTCAGCGCGTCGGCGATACGCGCCATCACATCCGGCGGGACTGTGATGCGGTCGAGCGCTTCCGCCGGGGTGTTCTGCATCGGCAGCGACCTTACCTCGGCGAGGGCTTCACCTGCCATTTTGCGGTGGCGCGTGGATCGGCCGTCGTCGCCGCGCGCCGCGTTGCGGGCGCTCACAGGTAGCGAGACCACCGACCAGCGCAGCAGATTGGGATCGCTCTTGTCGGCTTGCGCCGTGAACACATGGGTGCCGAGCGGACGGTCGCTCGGGGCGATCGTTATGGGTACTTCGAACAGCGGCGCAAAGTTCTGCCGCACATAGAGTTTGGAATCCTTGCGGCTCACGAACACGGCGATCTGGCCGGTGCGCTTCGGCGGTTCGGGTTTGGCGGCAACAGCCCTCTCGACGCCGGGCAGGCGCGCCGGATCTTTCTTCACATCGGTAGAAGCGGTGGACGGCACGTCGGTGCCGGCCTTCACCGGTTCGGCAGGCTTTTCCGCCGCCTTCGCGACATCGTCCGAGCCGTCCTTGTCAGTTGCGCCGCTGTCAGCCGATTTGACATCGCTTGTTGCAGCTTCCGACGCCTGCTGCCTGCCGCCTGTCGAAGGCCTCGCATCGGACATCGTGACGGCCGCAATCATCGACGGCATCGCGGCACTGGCATCGGCGGTGCGGGTTTGTTCGGGCGACAGCATCGCAACTGGAGACGCATGGCCAACCGTCGACCTCAATTCGAGGGCTTCCGGGCTCGTGGACTTGATCGCGCTTCCGGCGTCCGCGCCCTTGTCGCTTTTCACGGCCGGTGCGTCCGTCTTCGGAAAATCACTCTTGGGCAGGTCGCTCTTGGGTTCGTCGGCGATCACCGGCTGCGGCGCGACCTTCTGCGCCACCAACAGCGGATGCGAGAAACTCGCGGGCGTGATCTCGCCGGGCGTGATGATGACGCGCGCGCCCATCTTGGTCCAATTCCACATCTTCACGGCAAACGCCATCGGCATGCGGATGCAGCCGTGCGACGCCGGATAGCCGGGCAGGACGCCTGCATGCATCGCAACACCCGACCAGGTGATACGCTGCATATAGGGCATCGGCGCGTTGCTGTAGATGTTGGAGTGATGCAGCCTGTGCTTCTGGATAACGCTGAAGACGCCCATCGGGGTCGAATGCCCCTTCATGCCGGTCGAGACCGGGCTTTCGGCAAAAAAACCGTTGGCGTCGTAGATCCTGAGCTTTTGCTGGTCGATCGAGATCGCGACGATTAGCGGTCCATGCGGCTTGGCGGCCGTTTCCTTTTCGGCAGCGCCGGTCTTGGGCGGCGAATGCCGGCGCGTCGGTTGCCGGCGAGGATGTGCGCTTGGTGCGGGTCGATAGTATCCAGGATCGAAGTCCTGCCAGTAATAGAGCGCCGCATTCGCTTCGGGCATGCCACTGAGGGTGCCGGCGGCTGTCAAAACCGCTATCTGCCAGAACCGCGGACTCGTGATGTTTACGGCCGAGATACTCACACTCAAATTCCGATACCCACTCACGCGCATTTCCTCGAAACCACAATCCTGCGCAACAGTGTTCATTTGTTGTCGCAGACACGAAAAGCGTTCACCAGCGTAGGCGGTCCGTGCTTTCCGTCTCAAACGTAACAAAAAAGCCTCACATTCCGTTAAACAGCGCTGCCCATCTTTTCTACCATCCAGCCTTCAGTTGCGACTTGCCGGCACTACATAGCGGTAATCGCATCAGCGGAGATAATGGATGACATCCAAGGCCATCGGTAAGTGGAACAAGAAGTGGAGAAATCTGGCTTTGGCGGTGTTGGGTCTCCTGGTGTGGCAGACAAGCCTTGTGTGGCAAGCAAGTCCTGCCGCTGCGGCTGACGAACCGGATCTGATCTTCCGCCGCTCGACCGTGTTCAAATGGGTGAGCCCCAACGACAAGCTCGCGACCTATGGTGTCGACGACCCGGAGGTAGAGGGCGTCGCCTGCCATTTCACGGTGCCGGAGAAGGGCGGCTTCAAGGGCTGGCTGGGCCTTGCCGAAGAGGTCTCGGATATCTCGCTGGCTTGCCGCCAGATCGGTCCGATCCGCTTCAAGGACAAGATGGCGCAGGGCGACGATATGTTCCGCCAGCGCCGGTCGCTGTTCTTCAAGAAAATGCAGATCGTTCGCGGTTGCGATGCCAAGCGCAACGTGCTGGTCTACATGGTCTATTCGGATAAATTGATAGAAGGCTCGCCCAAGAACTCCACGTCCTCGGTACCGATCATGCCCTGGGGGGCAGCCGATGCCGCGGTTCAGAAATGTGGCGAGTTCGTCCAGTAAGCCCGGGACTACCGCTTCATTAGATCGGGTTGCGGGCGCACCTTGGGCTCAAGCTTGGCCTTTGGATCGCGGCAGCCCACCAACTGCACAAATTTTTGCGGTGAGGATTGATTGTCGCCCATGATCGGGGCGCCTTGCTGCGACATCGCGCCGGCCATTTGCTGGCCGGATTTACGAGGTGCGCTCTTATTGCCAACACCGATGTTGCCATTGCCCACGACGATTATCCCTTCATTGGGTAGTGAATTAGGACAACGCGGAATCAATAGGGAAGTTGCATGGTGTTCGACTGAGTCGGCCCGACCGATCGTTTGGTTCACGGCCGGCTTTCATTGGTGAGCGCCTTTTCAGCAGAGAAAGGTTAAAAAGCTGCGGCGTTGCGTCGAACCAGAAGGCCCCTGCGGGCGTCTCACCTGCAAATGGTAACTGGAGAGACCGGATGCGAGCCCTCAGCTTCATGATTGCCCTGGTTTTCGTCCTGACCGGACCGTCGCTGGCGGGCAACGAGGATCGCGACATGCCCGGCGTCGGGACATTTACTTACTGCGGATCTCCGATCGTGATGCCTGCACCCGGCGTGATGGCCGCAATCGGCCAGTGAACGACACGTCCCCGGCCAATGGCCGAGCGGGCTAACGGGGCAGGGCGCAGCTATCCGGCGCAACCATAGCGGCCGCCGGTTCCCAACACGTTTGATTGAAATCATTGGATTTTCTCGGCCATTGTTTCGTCGCGTGCGGGACGAAGAAACAATTGCCGGTGGCGACGAAACCATTTTCCGTTTTGGCGCAGATATCCGGAAACAACCGGTGGTTATCAGGTTGCCAGCGAAACGGCGGGGACCGCCGGCACCAAACCGGAGACAGTCAGATGCGGACCATCAGTTTTATCCTCGCCTTCGCCTTCGTCCTGGCTGGTGCCTCGATGGCGGGTAGTGCGGATAATGGTCTGCCTGGCATCGGCACCTTCGCCTATCACGGCTCGCCGGTTACGGTCGCGGCTTCGCGGCCGCTCGTCCTCGCTGCAAAGTAAGCGCGGCTGATAGCACCGAACTGCCGATAAAGGCCCCTTATGTTTGCACGCATCTGTTCCGCCGCAATCCTGGCTTCCTTTCTGTTGGGCGGTTCGGCCCAGGCCCAAGTGCAATTACAAGTCCAGTTACAAGCCCCGCAAACTTCGCTCCTGTCGCTGTTCAAGATGCCGGATCCGCGCGGCGAATTCGTGCGGCTGTGCGCGCCCCATATGGTGGGACGCTGGGCACATCCCGAAGCCGTTTGCGGTTGCCTGCATGATTACGCTGCCGCCACTGTCGAGGATACCGATCTGCGTGAAGCGCTGCTGCGCGGCATCAGCGAAACCGGCGTGCCGACGATCGAGAACGCCTGGGTGCCGCCGTCGAAGCAGTCCGAGATCGGCGCGACCTTCACCAAGATCGCCAAGCCGACGCTACAGTGCATGTTCGAGCCCGCGAACTAGCGCGCGAGTTTCCAACTTTTCTTGCCACCGTCTCGACATGGGCGCGGCGGCCGTTGTATGGCATGGCCGGCCGATCACCGGTCAGCGCGAGCCGTCAAATGCAGCCGGGGCGAATCCTCTTTTCATGCATGGTGCTTGTTGCGCTGGCGTCGCCGGCGATTGCCGCACCCGACGAGGATCTGTTGGGCAAGGCCGCCGGGTATCCGATCGGAAACCGCGCCAACTGGTACTATGAAGAGAGCGTCCGCGTCGGATCGTTCAGCCATCTCGACCGGCTTCTTCCTCACTATACGCTAACGAAATCGGCCACGCCGTTGCCGCTTCCCGCAGCCGCCGCTGAATCGAAGATCGAATATCGCTTCGAAAAACAAGCCTGGTCGCTCGACGATTTCCTCAGGCATCAGCGCGTGACAGGTTTCCTGCTGATCAAGGACGGCCAAGTGTTGGCCGAGCGCTATCAATATGACCGCAACGCCCGAAATCGATTCATTTCGCACTCGATGTCGAAATCCATCGTCAGCCTCGCCATCGGGATGGCGCTGACGGAGAAGAAGATCGCCTCGCTCGACGACACAGTTGCCAAATACGTGTCTGGCTTGGCCGGCAATCCCTATGGCGAGACCACGATCCGGAATATGCTACGCATGTCGTCCGGCGTGCCATTCAGCGAAGTCTACGACGGCAAGGACGATCTGGCCAAGTTCAACAGGATCCGCTTCACGCAGGATTCGATCACAGCGCTGCGCGAATTCAAGACGCGCGAAGTGGAGCAGGGCACGCGTTTTCACTACGCCTCTAACCAGACCGTGGTGCTGACGCTGCTGCTGCGCGCGGTGACCGGCACCACGCTCAGCGAATATCTCACCCCGCGGCTCTGGCAGCCGATGGGTGCCGAAGACGACGCAACATGGGTGAAAACCAAAGACGGCACCGAAACCGGATCGGGAAATTTCAATGCGATCCTGCGCGACTATGGCCGTCTTGGAATCCTGCTCGCCAATGACGGCGCAGCCGGCGGCAAGCAGATCGTGCCAAAGGACTATTTGCTCGATGCCACCGACTGGCATCGTCAGCCCGAAGCGTTCACCCCGACGAAGGCGACGCCCTATTTCGGCTATGGCTATCAGTTCTGGCTCTTCCCCGGCGAGAAGCGAAGGTTTGCGCTGCTGGGCGTCTACGGTCAGTCGATCTTCGTCGATCCCGAACTCAAGCTGGTGATGGTGATCACCGGCGCGGCCAAGAACGCGAGTGTGGGGAAGGAGCCCTTTGCCCGCGAGCGCGATGCGATCTGGCGCGGGGTCGTCGGCAAATACGGTACCTGGTAGGGGCGCGACTGTGCGCTACTGCACTACCGCTTCTTCGTTCCCATGCGTTGAACGCATTTGCGCGTACGGATTATTCCATTCGTCGTCATCTGTGACCCCATCACTTCCTTGATCTGCCCAGGCGGACACGATCCGTCGTCGACGAGGATGCGTTGGCCCAACCGCAGATCCACGATGTCCTGCTCGCGCGAAACCTGCTCTGCAAGCGCGGGCGAAGCAAGCAGCCACAGCACAAGGCCGGCGGGCAGCGCGAGATACGCAGTCGACCATGCCTTCCTGATCACTAAATTGGCCTCCCTCACTTGTTCTGTATCTTCAGCCCGTTGGGACCGACATTGATCTGCAGTCCCTCGGGCTCTTTCTTGACCTGATAGAGGTTATAACCGAGCACGCCGACCGCGACGATCAGCGCGCCGACGATGAGATACAGCACGTTACGATTACCCGGCATCCGGTTTCTCCCTGAGGCAAACTCTCGATCAAGTGTAGGGGCGGACCAGCGATTCTGAAAGCGAGGGTAACGGATGGCGTTCCGGCCAAAATGTGCTTTGATCCACCATCGGGAACCGTCTGAGCAGGGAACAAGGACGCGATGAACGCCAGCGACAACACACAACGAATCCTCGACGCTGTCGATGCCGGTTTCGACGCACAGCTTGCGACCACGAAGGATTTTGTTGCGATCCCCTCGACCCGCGGCGCCGAAGGGCCGTGTCAGGACATGATCGGCGATCTCCTGCGCGGGCGGGGTTACGAGGTCGACGACTGGCATATCGACGTCGACGATTTGAAGGATCTGCGCGGCTTCGGTCCGATCGAGCACGATTTTTCCAAGGCGCGCACGGTAGTCGGCACCTATCGTCCCCAACGCAATGCCGGCAAATCGCTGATCCTGCAGGGGCACTGCGACGTGGTCCCGGCGGGACCGTTGGATATGTGGGAGACGCCGCCGTTCTCGCCGGTCGTCAAGGACGGCAAGATGTATGGCCGCGGCGCCTGCGACATGAAGTCCGGCACCATCGGCGCGCTCTATGCCCTCGATGCGATCAAGGCCGCCGGCTTGCGGCCGACCGCGCGGATTCACTTTCAATCCGTGATCGAGGAGGAAAGTACCGGCGTCGGAGCGCTCTCGACCTTGCAGCGCGGCTACCGCGCGGACGCCTGCTTCATCCCTGAACCAACCAACGGCCACATGGTACGCTCGCAGGTCGGTGTGATCTGGTTTCGCCTGAAGGTGCGCGGCTTTCCCGTGCACGTGTTTGAGGCAGGATCCGGCGCCAATGCGATCATGGGGGCTTACCACCTGATCCATGCACTGCAAAAACTCGAGACCGAATGGAACGAACGCGCCAAGAGCGATCACCATTTCAAGGCACTGACCCATCCGATCAATTTCAATCCTGGGATAATCAAGGGCGGCGATTGGGCCTCCAGCGTGCCGGCCTGGTGCGACGTCGATTGCCGCATCGCGATCCTGCCGGGCTGGTCGGTCGCCGAGTGTCAAAACGAAATCCTGGCCTGCATTTCGGCGGCGGCGCGGGATCATCGCTTCCTCTCCAACAATCCGCCCGAGGTGGAATGGTCGGGCTTTCTCTCGGAAGGCTATGAACTGAAGGATTCCGCAGCACCGGAGGCCGCGTTCGGCAAGGCGTTCACCGCTGTCTATGGCAGCAAGGTGCAGGACCTCGTCTTTACCGCACTGACGGATACACGGTTCTACGGGCTGAACTACAACATCCCGAGCCTGTGCTTTGGGGCCAGCGGCGCAGCGATGCATGGCTTCAACGAATATGTCGACCTGGACTCGCTGCGGAAATCGACCAAGGCGACCGCGCTGTTCATCGCAGAGTGGTGCGGGGTGGAGAAGGTGTAGGCCACGCGCTGCGTTGCCGCGCAATCTGGCGATTTTGACGCTGATCCGTTACGCTGCTGTCAAATAGAAAACTGCCGACAATGCGCTTTAGGGAGATCTGCCATGGGCAAATTCATCATCGAGCCGCATTTTCGCCTGCAGGAATGGGTGGCCAGGGAGAAGGGCTATTTCGACGCCGAAGGCCTCGAATATGAATTCCGCGAATTGATCCGCTCGACCGACGGGCAGCATCACAACACGGCCAACCAGGGCGCCTTCCAGAGCATCGAAAAAGGGCGCGAGGCCAATGTCAGCTGTGCCTGCCATTGGACCGTGAACGTGGCGGCCTCCAACGGTCACGCCAAGCTCTATGCCGACGTCTATTCGGTCGCACCCTCCGGCATTTTCGTTCCCTGGGATTCTCCGATACGCACCCCGGCCGACCTTGCGGGCATACCCATTTCCGTCGGTTTCCAGTCCGGAAGCCACTATTCGACCATCCAGGCGCTCGAGCAGTACATGGCGCCTGGCAAGATCAATCTGACGTTCGAAGACGGCATGCTATTTCATCGCATGTCGCAGCTGATCGAGGGTAAGAGCCCTGCAGCGGCGCTGTTCAGCGGGCCATATTATCTTGCGGAGCAACTGGGATTTCGCAAGGTAATCGATACCAGCTTCATGATCGCAGCCATGGTCAAAGGTGAGGTCGAGCCGGAAGATATCAGGCGATACTTCCGGGCGCTGCGAAAAGCGCAGCGCGATATCGATCTTCGGCCGGAGCGCTACACGCATTACTACAAGAACGAATTTCCGGAGCGTTTCCATGCCGTGATGGATACGCGGAGCTGGGGACCGGGCGAGCGGATCGTATTCGAGACCTATTCGCGCGAAGTCTTCGAGCAATCGTTCGAGTGGATCGCGGAGCACCGGATATTCGCCGAAGGGCGCATGGGATCGGGAGAATACGATCGATCCACGATCTCGTTTGCCGAGCAGTAGACTGCCGCGACATCACTGCGGCCACAACGCGGCGAGGATCGCGTCCAGCCCGTCAGTCAGCGCCGCCGGACCCGGCTGCAGGATCAGCGGCGATTTGATTTCGACGATGCGATTGTTGCGCACCGCCGGAATCTCGCTCCAGCCCGGCCGCTGCCTGATCCGGTCGGGCACGACTTTCTTGCCGCACCAGGATGCAAGGATCACGTCGGGTGAGGTGTCGCGGACCGTATCGGGTGAAATGATCCGGTCCTTGGCCGATTGATGAAAGCGCAGTTTCGGCAACACATCTTCGCCGCCGGCGATTTCGATCAGTTCGGAAACCCAGCCGATGCCGCTGATCAGCGGATCGTCCCATTCCTCGAAATAGACTTTTGGCTTGGGGGCGGGCCGCCGCGTCGCCGCGATAGCTGCGAGGCGCTGCTCAAAACTGCTCGCGAGTTGATCGGCGCGCTCGGCTGCGCCGACGAGGGCGCCGAGCGTGCGGATCATCGCAAAAATGCCGACTATGTCGCGTTGATTGAAGACGTGGATGGCGACGCCCGATCGCACGAGGTCGGCGACGATATCGGCCTGCAGGTCGGAGAAGGCCAGCACGAGATCGGGCTTGAGCGCCAAAATCTTCGGAATATCCGCCGAGATGAACGCGGACACCCGCGGTTTCTCGCGGCGAACTTGCGGCGGCCGCACCGCATAGCCGGAAACGCCGACGATGCGATCCTGCTCGCCGAGCAAATACAACGTCTCTACGGTCTCTTCGGTAAGGCAGACGATCCTGCGGGGAGGGAACTGGCGCATCGCTAACGATATGCAGAATTACCGGTGCGTTGTCACCGTTACCGTAACCATTACCTCAGACATCATTGCCTGATTTACCAGCACCGTTCATTCTCCTAAGAAATTGCTTGAAAGAAAAAGGGGAGGGCTCATGTCGCTGCTTGAAAAAATCCAATCGATGAAGATGCCGTTCGCGGAATTGAAGGGCGTGACCTTCGTCGAGGCGGAAAAGGACCGCGTGGTGGCGCGCATGCTGGTGCGCCCGGATCTCTGCACGCTGCGGAATACGATTCATGGCGGCGCAGTAATGGCGTTCGCCGATTCGGTCGGCGCGGCGGCAACTGTCATCAACCTGCCTGAGGACGCCAAGGGCACTACCACGATCGAGAGCAAGACCAATTTCATTGGCGGCGCCAAGGAGGGCAGCACCGTAATTGCGACGGCGACGCCGGTGCACCGGGGACGGCGGACCCAGATCTGGCAGACGCGGCTGGAGACCGAGGATGGCAAGCTCGTCGCGCTCGTCACCCAGACCCAGATGGTGCTGTGATAGGGGCGCGTTACACGGGCCCTGCTGGTTGACGAAAAGTGGCTTTAGATGAGGCATTTTAGGGACTTGCGCTTCATGTTGCGATGCACAATATAAGGGGTCTAGGGATTCGGGACGCCTCCTCGAGGGCCATCTGAGAGGAGATAGGAAATGTACCTCACTGTAGTTGCGGCCGCGCTTGCCGACAGCAGCGTTCGGACGCTGAGCCAACAGGAAGAACTGCCGCTATTGCGCGATCATCTGCTGCGGCTCGACCGAGCCAGCCGGCATGACCGCTTCCATGGTTTCATGGATGACAGCTTCATCGAACGTTACGCGGAGAAATGCGCCAACGACGGCACGGTCGTGATCGCCTTCTTCGAGAACGGCGTGGTCCGTGGTGCGGCTGAACTGCATCCGCCGGAGCAATCGCCGGATTCGCTGCCCGAGATCGCGTTCAGCGTCGAAACATCCGTGCGGCGGCGCGGTGTGGGCAGCATCCTGTTCCGCAAGCTGATCGCGGAGGCACGCGCGAAGGGTTATACGAGCCTGCGGATCACCACCGGCGCACAAAATGAAGCAATGCGGGCGCTTGCCAGCAAGTTCGGCGCGCACCTGACGTTCCGCCAGGGCGAATCCACCGGCACGATCGATCTAGCCGGACAGGATCCGGCCGAACTTGAAGCGCCGGCGACCGCCGGCATGCTGGCGGCTGGACGCGCGATCGCAAATCTCAACCGCGCCTATTGGCGCATGCTGCTGCGAATGTCCGGTTGGGGTCGCGCCGCCTGAACAGGGCGCTTGAGAAAAGGGCAATTCGCGGATTCTAGAGCCCGGTTCTGATTGAATAAGAACCGGGCTCTAGACTTTTGTTTTGACGCGCTTTCTTAACGCGAACCAGTATCCACTTCGCTCGAAAGCGCCATATCACCGCAAATTGCCCAAAACTTTGGGCGTTTCAGGTTCCGGTACGCTTGTCGTTGCCGAATCGCCTGACGACACGGCGCTCGACCACGACGGAACGCTGCGCGCCCTGTTCGCCCGCGATCACGCGGGTGGCCGATCGCGCAGCCGCGCGGCCGGTCTTTTTTACTTCAGTGAGTACCTCTTCATACGGCAGCCCCATCAGCGCCGCGGCGATTTCCGCCTGCTGCTGCTGATCGTCGGTAATGCCGACGGCGGCGAAGATTGCCTCTTCCAGCGTCGGCGGGTCGCGCCGCACGCGTCGGGTGCCGTATTTCGTGTTCCAGTCTTCGCTCATCGGGGCCTCGCATCTGCTGCGGAGATACCTAGGGGCCTCTATGTTGCATTGCAATATGAATTTGGCGTGGCAATACAGCCATGCATCTACAATTTCTCCAGCCTGGTAGCGTCGTACAGTTCGATGGTTGTCGCGGCGGCCGCAAGCGACTGCAGCGATTTAACGAAATCGCGGGAGGCTGGGACCGCGAAATGAGCAAGGAGCGCGGCGCGGTCGGCCCATTGCTCGAAAAACACCAGCCGCAGCGGGTTCTCGCAATCGGCATGCACGGCATGCGAGATGCAGCCGGGCTCCCCGCGCGAGCGATGGACGTGCTCGAGGCTCAATTTCCGGACTTCGTCAAAACTGTCGGGTCGAGCGGTCACGCTGCCGGTCACTACGATCATTTGATCCCCCGTTTTTACCGTCTTGGTTGTCACGGCGCGGAATTAGCGGCGCTCGAATCCAGGGGTTGCTGTGGCCAGCGTTTCAGCGCGGCGTGCCCGGCGTCGGTCAGCACGTAAACGCCGCGCTCGGCGCGATCGAACCAGCCATAGACATTGTGCAACAAAATCTTCCCGGCGTCGGGAAAATTCACCCGTAGGTCTTTCACGCGCCGTGGTCCGCCCGACAGCGCCGACGCGCAGGCCAACGCCTGCTGGCGATAGGCCGTCATGATCGGCGCGCGCGTGCTGCCGCCCATGGCGGGATCGCCGATCCGGCGCTGGTGCTCGGCCACCAGCCGCGAGCGCTTCTTGTTATCGCGGCGCGGGGCGGTGGTCGGCGGCTTGACGATCACTTCGACGTCGCCGGTGCCGGTGACGGCGAGCATGCCGAAGCCGAGACGGCGGCAGAGATTGCGATAACGCGCGTCGCTCTCGCGGCCCTTGCCGCGCGCCGATAATTTGGCGGCGAGCCACACCTCGTCGCAGGCACCGGCGCGATCGACCGCCTGCAGGATGAGTTCGAGATTGAAGGAGAGCTTCAATTCGCCGATCACCACGATCGGCGGATCGTCGCTGCTGAGCGCGACCAGATCGCAGCCGCCGACCTCGCCCTTGACCGTGAAGCCGAGCTTTTCGAGGAAGCGTTTGACGGGCAGATAAAGCGCGGTTTCCATGGGCTCGCTATTCGGGCCGGGCGACTCAATATCCTAGTTTAGCCGGGATTGGATGCGCGCGGTCGAGGATTGGAGCGGGACAAGAGAACAAAATCGCCAAAAAACGAAGCGTGCACATTCACGAATTATCTATTCGGGCACTCCGGGTAACCGAACTCCGGAATTCAGCTGAGTTCAGTAAAGCGTTTGATTGGCCGGGGCTTAAACGGCTAATCTCTGGTCGGGATAAAACAAAACGCCATTTTTTGGGGAAACCTGCGGATCATGGATTCGCAGGCTTTCGACTTGCTTGCTGAATTGGGAGCGAAGAAGCGTGCTTCAGGGATTGTATAAGGTCCGGTTCGAAACACCGCGCGGTATCCGCACTGGTGTGTTGGTTGCTACACCGGGCGGCAAACTTTACGGCGGCAACTCCGGCTCGTGCTTTATCGGCAGCTATACGGAGACTGACGGCGTGTTTGTTTCCGAACTCACAATGTCCCGGCACAACCACGATCCGAGCTACGTTCCGAATTACGCGATCGACAACGTTGTGATGACGTTCAGGGGCAGATTTCGCGGCAATGAACTTCACTCGGAAGGCGGAACGGCGGCGTTGCCGGGAACCGCTTTGAAGGCGGTCATGACGCCGATCAACGACGCCGATGCGCCGCCGGCCGGCGTTGTCGGGCCGGATGGGATTGTCAACGGACTCTATTCACTTCAAATCCGGATGCTCGACGGCATCGGCGGCGGCGCCACCGGTGTCATGATGCTGAGCGATGGCCGTATCCGCGGCGGTGACGCATTCTTCGACTATATCGGTTCGTATTCGGCCGCTAACGGAAAGTGGAAGGGCGAACTCGTCAACCACGAACACACCCCGAGTATGGGCGAACGGCCGCTGTTCGGTGGCCGTGAGGTCGGCATCGGCTTCTCCGGCACTTACGATAGCGAAGGAGCGGAGGGCGAAGCAACCGCGCTTGCCGGCAAACGCAGCATCCGTTTCAAGGCGCTGCTGCGAAAGATTGTGGAGATCGAAAGCTAAACCCGTCCGCTCACCGGCAGCAGTGCGCCGGTGACGGCGGAAGCAGCGTCGCTGGCGAGGAACAGGATCACGTCAGCCAATTCCTTTGGCGTCACCCATTTTGTGAAATCCGCTTTCGGCATGCTGGCGCGATTGGCCGGCGTGTCGATGATCGACGGCAGCACGGCGTTGACGGTGATCTTGCCCTTGTGTTCGGCGGCAAGCGCTTCGGTCAGGCGATGCACGCCGGCCTTAGATGCGGCGTAGGCGCCCATGCCTGTGCCCGCCTGCAGCGCGCCCATGGCGCCGACATTGATGATCCGCCCGGCGCCGGACGCCGTGAGGTGCGGGATCGCCGCGCGCGACGCATTGAGCGCCGTCATGACATTGAGCGCATACATGCGCTGCCAGGTCTTGAGATCGCCGTCGGCGATGGTCTCGAACGCGAATCCTCCGGCGATGTTGATCAGCACGTCACACCGGCCGAAATGCGAGACAGCCGCATCGATCGCCTTTTTGGCAGCGGCAGGGTCGGTCAGATCGACGCCGCCGAGTTCGAGCCGATCCGGCGTTGCCGGGACCTGCGTCGGCGCGTGGTCCACGCCTGCCACTTTGGCGCCGAGCGACAGCGCTTCATCCGCGACGACCCTGCCCAGCGCCCCGAGGGCGCCGGTCACGACAACGACTTTTCCGTCCATGACGGGCCTCCGCAAGCCAGAGAAAGGGAGACCACACTAGCGTCAGCAGAATTTCATTTGCAATGCGGTGGATTTCTGCACCCAAAATGCGGGCATAAACGAAGTCGTTGTGTGATCCGGCGCAGTTCCGCGCAATCAAGAAAGCCGTGAATGCGGAAGGAATTACGTAAGACTACGGGGTGAGCGTCGATCGATAAAATTTGCCGTACTTCTGCAATTCGATGGCAGGTTCCTTTCGCTACAAGCAGGTTCCAACCTAGGCAGGGGCTTTCGCTCATGGGATATCTACCCGATCACGGTTTACCTCTTGTTCAGCTTAAGGAGCAGCGGCGCGATCTGGTCGTCGCGCTGCAAAACCGCAACGGCCCGGTCAGCGGCTGGGAGCTGATGCAGATTGCTGCGATCCAGCAGGCCATTCAGGCATTCGAGGACGTCATCGCCGATCTCGACGCCGAAATGGAAGAAATGGAAGCGGCCGCCTAGAACGAATCCTGGTCGCTTCAGGACTCGAGATAGCGCGTCTTCAGTTCAGCGCGCTCGGCGGCGCCGAGACCTATTCCCTTATCGAGATAGGTTTCGAGATCGCCATAGTCGGCGTCGATGGCCTCGAACGCGGCGGCGAGGAACGAGGTTTGTACCGTGCCGATCGCCTGCCTGACGTGATCGGGCAGGTCGCTGCTGGCCGAGGGATCGCGCTGGTAGAAGCGGTTGGTCAGCAAATAATCTTCGGAGATAACATCGTCAGGGACGCCGAGCGCGTGCAGGATCAGCGCGCAGGCAAATCCAGTGCGATCCTTGCCGGCGGTGCAGTGGATCACCAGTGGCGCGCTGTCTTCCAGCAAATGCGCAAACAGCGATCTGAAGCGCTGCGTGTTGTCCTGGACGTAGCCGCGATAGGAATCCCGCATCACCTCAACCGCGTGATCTGTCGACAGCGGCGTTCCGCTGGCCGCTATGGTGCGCAGCGCGGCAACCACCGTGGGCTCGACCGGCAGCGAGTGCACCGTGACGTCGCTCATGCCGCATAACGCCGCTGTCCGTTCCTCCGAGCCGCGAAAATCGAACGCGCTTCTGACACCGAGGCCGCGCACGATCGTGACGTCCTGATCGGTCAAATGGCCAAGATGGTTGGAGCGGAAGATCTGCCGCCAGCGCACCATGCGGCCATCCCTGGTGGAATAGCCGCCAAGGTCACGGAAATTGCTGGCACCGGTGAGGTTGAGATGTCGGGCAGGGGAAGCGGGCATCGGGCTGATTTGGCGATCTTCGGCGGCGGACAAATGGCGGGAGGGGCATATCGTTTGGTCCCGTCTCGTCTATACTGAACTCCTCAGGGGGCGAAGCATGAATTCTCGGAAGATCACGATTTTTGGAGCTGCTTTATTCGCTGCGGGCATTGCTGCCGCCTCTTCGGCCGCCTTCGCCCAGTCGACCTTCAAAAACTACCGCTGCGCCGACGGGACGCAATTCGTGGTCGGGTTTTTCCAGTACGATTCCCGCGCCCATCTGCAGCTCGATGGCAAGGCGGTGACGTTGGCCAAACGGCTCGCGCTATCAGGTTCGCGCTATTCGGGAAGTGGCGTCACACTGAAGGTCACGAAGGCCGGTGCCACCACGCTCAAGCATGCCAAACGGCCCGTCACGGCATGCGAGCAGACATGAAAAAGGGCCGAAACGATTTCGTTCCGACCCTTTTCTATCTTACCGACCGCGCCTGAACTGCTGGACGCGTCTCTGTCAAACGTTCGGACAGCATCAGTGGTCACGCTCGGGCTTGGATTCCTCGATGGCCGCGGCGTGGTACCAGCTGCCGCTGCAGTCGGCGAGGTTGACGGCGGGGGCGGCCAAGTCGTTGCCAGTCCCGGTCTCGCCATAGCGACGTCCCCCGAGAGCCGATCGACCCCCGGCCGGGAATTGGTAGATCTTGGCAAACTCCTGATTCACACTCGTATTCATCATCTCTCTCCTGAGATCGAGCGAACCTCTATGGTGCGCCCGACTCGTTCTCTTGTGGTTACCGAAACCGCGATATCGTTCGTGCCGTCCTGCAATGCAAGTTGATCAAAAAAAGTCAGGTAATGTATATTTATTAGGCATTTCCGGACTTGCCTCATGCGAAGCACTGTGCAGATGACCAACGCTTGAGCCGAGACGAAGGTTGCAGGCTTAAGCCGATCTTCCCGGCGAATGCTCCGGAAGGCTGCCGCAGCTTTAATCGGCTAACCCCGGCCAAATAAAAACTGCCGGAGAATCGAGCGTCAATCGGCCGTGCAAGCGCCGTTTGGCTGCTCGGGGCGCAGGTCAGCCGCGCTCCTATGTCGCATCAAAAACTCCAACGGCCCTGCTGGGAGCGCCAGGAATTGCCGGCTGCCGCGCTGCAGCGATTGGCACTTTAATTGCTTGGTAAGAAACGGCCTCACGTGGCCGGGTACACGTGTGTGGTGACCTAAAAGGCTTCGGTTTTCCACATTTAGCAGCATTAAACTCATGAGAGGCTCAATGACCAAGTACAAGCTCGAGTATATTTGGCTCGACGGGTATACGCCGACACCGAATCTGCGCGGCAAAACACAGATCAAGGAATTCAGTTCTTTCCCGACGCTGGAACAGCTTCCGCTGTGGGGCTTCGATGGTTCGTCGACCCTGCAGGCCGAAGGCAGAAGCTCGGACTGTGTGCTTAAGCCGGTCGCGGTCTATCCCGACGGCGCGCGCACCAATGGCGTTCTGGTGATGTGCGAAGTCATGATGCCGGATGGCGTCACTCCGCACGCGACGAACAAGCGCGCGACCATCCTGGACGATCCCGGCGCATGGTTCGGCTTCGAGCAGGAATACTTCATGTACAAGGACGGCCGGCCCCTCGGCTTCCCGACGGCGGGTTATCCTGCGCCCCAGGGCCCGTATTACACCGGCGTCGGCTACAGCAATGTCGGTGCGGTTGCTCGCGAGATCGTCGAGAAGCATCTCGACCTCTGCCTCGCTGCCGGCATCAACCACGAAGGCATCAACGCCGAAGTGGCAAAGGGCCAGTGGGAATTCCAGATCTTCGGCAAGGGCTCCAAAAAAGCTGCCGACGAAATGTGGATGGCCCGCTACCTGTTGCAGCGGCTGACCGAAACCTACGGCATCGACATCGAGTATCATTGCAAGCCGCTCGGCGACACCGACTGGAACGGTTCAGGTATGCACGCCAACTTCTCGACCACCTATATGCGCGAGACCGGCGGCAAGGCCTATTTCGAGGCGCTGATGTCGGCGTTCGAAAAGAATCTCATGGACCACATTGCGGTTTACGGACCGGACAACGACAAGCGCCTGACCGGCAAGCACGAGACCGCTCCCTGGAATAAGTTCAGCTATGGAGTGGCCGACCGCGGAGCGTCGATCCGCGTGCCGCACTCGTTCATGAAGAACGACTACAAGGGCTATCTGGAAGACCGTCGTCCGAACTCGCAAGGCGACCCCTACGCGATCGCTTCGCAGATCCTGAAGACCATCGGCGAAGTTTCAACCGCTGCCAAGTCGGCCGCGGCCTAACGACCAAGCATACCCGGGCGGGGCGCCGGGGTTGTAACTCTGATCCGCCAAAGCGTTGCCGCTTTGGCGGATCATTGCATTTTAATGACATTGTTCCAATTGCTTGGACTCAAATCCGTTTCCCTGTCGCATGAAGCGCGCTAGATAGCGGGGCGCAATTTTCGAGCGAACCGGGGCGCCAGTTCGCGAGAAAGAACGCGTCAAAGGCGCTTGCCGGGGACACGGCTATTGCTCGAGGGTTTTTACAAGGTCAGGTTTCAGCTTGGCGAGGCGGTCGGCCGCAGCGTGATGTATGTGCGCGGCGGCAGGATGTTGGGTGGTAATTCCGCCTTTGCGCATATCGGCACCTACGCGGAAACCGATGGTGGGGTCGACATCGAGATCAAGACCGTCCGCCATAATCCCGATCCGAATTATCGGGCGATGGCCGGCACCGACGACGCGACGCTGCTGGCGCGGGGCAAACCCGACGGCGATCTCTACCGGTTTGAAGGCGGCCTCAAGGAATTGCCTGGGGTGGCGTTTAATTCGGTCATGACCCCGCTCGAGGAGGAGGCGATCCCGATCGCCGGCGGCGTCGGCGAAGGCGGCATCGTCAACGGCCTCTATTCCATCCACATCCGCATGCTCGACGGCGTCGATGGCGGCCTGACCGGCGTGATGCTGCTCAATAACGGCCGCATCCTCGGTGGCGACGCGTTCTTCTATTATCTCGGCACCTACACCTCTGAGAACGGCCGCTGGAAGGGCCAGATACTCAACCAGGAGCATACGCCGGCGAGGGGTGAGAATCCTGTGTTTGGCGGCCATGAAGTCGGCATCGGCTTTGCCGGCACCTGCGACGAGGAGGGGGCACTCCTGGACGCTACCGCACTCGCCGGCAAACGGAGCCTTCGTATGAGCGCGGTCCTGAAACTGATGCGGCGGGCGTAACGAGCGATGGATCAAACCGTACGTGTACTCTCGACGCTGGCCCTGAAGGGCGCGGTCCAAAGCCTTGCCGGACAGTACCTGGCGGCCAGCGGCGTGCGCATCGATGCCGATTTCGCGCCGACGCTGGCGCTGCTGGAGCGCATGCGCCGCGGCGAGGTGGCGGACGTCGTCATTCTGACCCGAGAGGGGCTGGCCGAACTCGCGCGCGAGGGGAGCGTGGTGGCGGCTAGCTGCGTGGACCTCGCGAGATCGTATGTCGGTATTGCGGTGAAGGCGGGCGCCGCGCATCCGGACATCGCTACCGAGCCGGCATTGCGCGCGACATTGCTGGCGGCACGCTCGGTGGCCTATTCGCGGCTCGGCGCCAGCGGCATCCTGTTTGCGCAATTGATCGAGCGGTTGGGAATAGCGTCTGACATCAATGCGCGCGCCGTGATTATTCCGCAGGGTTTTACCGCCGAACGATTGGTGACTGGCGAAGCCGACCTCGCCGTGCAGCAGATCAGCGAGTTGAAGCAGATTGCAGGGATCGAGGTCGTCGGAGTTATCCCGCGCGAGCTGCAGACGCCTGCGGTGTTCTCCGCCGGCCGCATGGCCGCATCGGATAAGGTCGCTCCGTCCGATCAACTGTTGAGATTTCTGGCCTCGAAAGACGTGGCGCCGGTGCTTCGGGAGTCCGGGCTGGAGCCTTGAATTCGCCGGCCCTTCGACGCAACCTGCCGGTCATGAGGAAGCAATTTTACCAGCTCGCGATTATTGCTTTCGCCGCGGCGACGCCTCTCCTGGCGCATGCGCAGTCGGCGGACCTCGTGCTGTGCGACCGCGTTGCCGCCGATCCGTCCGATCCGGACAAGCCGGCCGATGTGAAGGGAGTAGCTGATATCGCAGCCTCTGACATCGCGACCGCAATCAAATACTGCAGGATCGCCGCGAACTCGTCGCGGAGGGCGATGTACCAGCTTGGGCGTGCCTACGCCGCTAACCGGCAAACGGCTGAAGCGGTTACGGCCTGGCGCAAGGCGGCCGACAAGGGCTCGACTTCGGCGATGGTCGAACTCGGCGTGCTCTATGGCACCGGTACAGGGGTCGCCAGGGATGAAGCCCAGGCACGAAAGCTGTTCGAACGCGCGGCCGAAGCTGGCAACCCGCGCGGTGTCAGCAATCTCGCGGCGCTTGGCGGTGGCGCGGGTGCATCGGCCGATCCGGCACGCGCGCGAGAATTGCTGTCGAAGGCCGCCGAGACCAACGCCGAGGCGCAGTATCAGCTAGGCATGATGTTGGCGGAGGGTAATGGCGGGACTAAAGACGACGTCGCCGCACGCGCGCTGTTCGAGAAGGCAGCCGCCCAAAACCATCCTGGTGCGTTGGAGCGCATGGGGGCGTTCGCCCAGGAGGGACGCGGTGGAGCAAAGGATTCCGACGCCGCCAAAGCCTATTACCAGCGTGCCGCCGCGCTCGGCGATGAAGACGCCAAGAAAGCGCTGGAGCGGTTTCGGTGCCCCTACGCGATCAAGGACAAGCGCGGCAATGTGGTGACGAACTTATGTTTCTGAGGCGCGGAGCGACAACCGTCTCTGCCGCGATCAATCCCTGATCAGAATGACGCCGGCGATCAGGAGCGCCGCGCCAGCCAGGCGCGCGGCGCTGATTGGATGCGGCGTCAGCCCGAACGCGCCGAAATGATCGAGTGTGACGGCGGCGAGCACCTGGCCGGCGATTACGAGCGCAAACAATGTGGCCGCGCCGAGCGCGGGCAGCAACAGGATCGCGAGCAGAATAAAGGCGCCACCGAACACGCCGCCGGACCAGGCCCACCACGGCACGTTCGCCATCACTCTTAAGGACGGCACGTGCTCGCCAAGCACGATCACCGCGACGATCATCGTCAGTAGGCCGCCGGCGTAGCTGAACAGGCCTGCCCAGGCCGGCGATCCCAGCGCTGTGCGGAGGTTGCCGTTGAGCACCTGCTGGGTCGCTACGCTGACACCGGCGCCCAGTGCAACGAAATAAAGGAAGAAAGCTTGCACGTGATTCCCCAATTGGATTGCGGACCTGCGCAGTAGCGTCCGGCGTCGATAAAATTGCAAGGACCCGAGCGAACCCGTCGGTCCGGGAACAAGAAATCGACGATCGCGGTTGATGCAAGGGGGCATCAAACGAGGGACATCCCATGATCCGAAAATTACGGTCCGGTGAATATCGGCTCTATTCCCGCAAAGTGAACGCGAAAACCGGCAAGCGACGTAACCTCGGAACCTTCAAATCGCGCGTGGCTGCCGAAAAGCACGAGCGCGACGTGCAGTATTTCAAGCGTCATTAGCGTCGTCGGCTGTACCGAATAGGCTTCCACCCAGGCGTTACATGGAATAAGAGGCCGCAACGAATTTCCTTTGTTCAGGCCCCAATGATCCGTCTCGATAACGTCAGCAAGCAAGTCGGCCACCAGATTCTCTTCATCGAAGCCTCGGCAGCGCTCCAAAAGGGCGAAAAGATCGGCCTTGTCGGCCCCAATGGGGCCGGAAAGACGACGCTATTTCGGATGATCGCGGGGCAGGAGACGCCTGACGAGGGCCAGGTGTCCCTCGATCGCGGCATCACGATCGGCTATTTCAGCCAGGACGTCGGCGAGATGGCGGGCCGTAGCGCAGTCGCCGAAGTCATGGACGGCGCGGGCCCGGTCAGCGTCGTGGCTGCGGAACTCAGAGAACTCGAAGCCGCCATGGCCGATCCGGACCAGGCGGAAGAGATGGAAGACATCATCGCACGCTATGGCGAGGTGCAGCACCGCTTCGAAGAACTCGACGGCTATGCGCTGGACGGCCGGGCGCGCGAGGCGCTGTCCGGCCTCGGCTTCAGCCAGGAAATGATGGATGGCGATGTCGGCGCGCTCTCCGGCGGCTGGAAGATGCGCGTGGCGCTGGCGCGGATCCTGTTGATGCGTCCCGACGTCATGCTGCTGGACGAGCCGAGCAACCATCTCGATCTGGAAAGCTTGATATGGCTGGAGCAGTTTCTCAAAGGCTATGAGGGTGCGCTGCTGATGACCTCGCACGACCGCGAGTTCATCAACCGCATCATCAACAAGGTCGTCGAGATCGACGGCGGCACGCTGACGACGTTTTCCGGAAACTACGAGTTCTACGAGCAACAGCGCGCGCTGAACGAGAAGCAGCAGCAGGCCCAGTTCGAGCGTCAGCAGGCGATGCTCGCCAAGGAGATCAAGTTCATCGAGCGCTTCAAGGCGCGCGCCTCGCACGCCGCCCAGGTCCAGAGCCGGGTGAAGAAGCTCGACAAGATCGAGCGTGTCGAACCGCCAAAGCGCCGCCAGACGGTGGCGTTCGAATTTCTGCCGGCGCCGCGCTCGGGGGAAGACGTCGTCAGTCTGAAGAATGTCCACAAGGGTTACGGGAGCCGGACCATTTATGACGGCTTGGACTTCATGATCCGCCGTAAGGAACGGTGGTGCGTGATGGGGATCAACGGCGCAGGCAAATCCACGCTGTTGAAACTGGTGGCGGGCTCGACCGAGCCTGATGACGGCACAGTGGCAATCGGCGGCAGCGTCAAGATGGGTTATTTCGCGCAGCATGCGATGGATTTGCTGGACGGCGAACGCACGGTGTTCCAGTGGCTGGAGGATTCGTTTCCCCAGGCGGGGCAGGGTTCGCTGCGCGCGTTGGCCGGCTGCTTCGGCTTCTCCGGCGACGATGTCGAGAAGAAATGCCGGGTGTTGTCGGGCGGCGAGAAGGCGCGGCTGGTCATGGCCCATATGCTGTTCGACCCACCGAATTTCCTGGTGCTGGACGAGCCGACCAACCATCTCGACCTCGCGACCAAGGAGATGCTGATCAACGCGCTCTCCGAATTCGAGGGCACCATGCTGTTCGTCTCGCACGACCGGCATTTTCTGGCCGCGCTCTCCAATCGCGTGCTGGAGCTGACACCGGAAGGCATCCACCAATTTGGCGGCGGTTATTCCGAATATGTCGCGCGCACCGGGCAGGAAGCGCCTGGCTTGCGGAGCTGATGCGCGAAGCGAACATGGGATTTGCTTCGCCGTCGACTTGAACGCCTGTGTCGCGCCCGATACGCTGCTTCAAAAAACCGAGGAAGCAACCATGAAGCAGATCAGGATCGGCGACATCACCATCGATGCGGTGATCGAGCGCGAGGGGCCGTGGCGGCGGCCGCAGGATTTCTTCCCGGCCTATGACGACGCAGTCTTCAAGCATCATTTGCCGGCGATGGAGCCGGAGTTCTTCGACACCGCGTCGGGCAAGATGTTCATCACCTACCAGACCTTTGTGGTCCGCACGCCGCGCTATACCATCCTGGTCGACACCTGCACGGGCGAGGACAAGGGCCATCCGGCGCCGTTCGATTTTCCCGGCAAGGAGCGCTGGCGCAACGAATTGTTCGCGCTTGGCATTGCCTACGAGCAGGTGGATTACGTGTTCTGCACCCACCTTCACATCGACCATACCGGTTGGAACACGACGCTGCGCGATGGGCGCTGGGTGCCGACATTTCCGAACGCCAAATACATTTTTCATAAGAAAGAATATGCGGTCTGGGAGGCCGAATACGCCAAGGGCGCCGAGCGGCCCGGCAAGGTCTTTCGCGACAATTGCCTGCCGATCGTGGAAGCAGGCCAGGCGCTGCTGGTCGACGACGACTACGCGCTGGACGATACCGTCACCCTGACGCCGACGCCGGGGCATTCGCCCTGTCACTGCTGCGTCAACATTTTCTCGAAGGGGCAGCGTGCGGTGGTGGCCGGTGATCTCGTGCACCATGCAATCCAGTGCCGCGAGCCCGATTGGTCCCCGGGAGTGGACTGGGACCCCAAGCAGTCGGCGATTTCGCGCCGGACTTTTTTTGCCTCCGTCGCGGGCACCGATACGCTGATCCTGCCGATCCATTTTCCGGCACCGACGGTCGGCCTGATCACGGCGGACGGCGATCGGTTCGATTACCGGTTCAAACGGGATTAGCTGTTGGCGCGAAGCAGGGAGCAATCATCTGCTTAACGCGACTTCCCTGAACGCTTCCACGAGCGGCCTTTCGAGCTTGCCTTTCATGCCCTGAAGGATCTCGAAAGCCTTCTCGCGGGACATGGTCGGCTTGTAAGTTCGGTGTTCGATCAATGCGGCGAAAATGTCGGAAATTGTCAGTATCCGAACGATGTCGGATATGCTGTCGCCGCAGAGCGCGTCGGGATACCCACTGCCATCGAGATATTCATGATGATGCCGGACGGCATCGAGTATCTCGGGTGAGATGGCGGCATTCTCCTTCAGCACTTCATATCCGGCTACGGGATGAGTTTCGATCAAGGCGCGTTCCTCGGGATCGAGCCGCGCGGCCTTATCCAGGACAGCAAGCGGAATTCTGGCCTTTCCGATGTCGTGGAACATTGCTGCGGAGTGAAGCCGTTCGATATCGGCCTTGGACATGCCAAGATTCAGTCCGAAATCTACGGCTACTCCGGTCACCAAGAGGCAGTGCTGATAGGTCCCCTCGTGGTGACGACGGACAGTGGTGAGCCAGTCGGACAGGCCATTCTCGGCGATACTGTCGGCGATCTTGCCGCCGGCGTCTTTGGCGCCCGCAACGTCGATCGATGAGCCGCTCATGACGGCAGAAAACATCGATGCGATACTGGCGAAACCTGCAGAGGCCGCTTCGCCTCCGCGGGGGCATGTCTCGCTGGGGGCCGAGCTCGACGTAGTGCGATTGGCAAGTGTCGCCAGCAACTGCGGCTGATTGACGGGATTGGTCAACACGTGCGTTGCCCCCAGGGCATAAGCCTGGACGATAGCCAAACGCGTTCGTTGATCGATCAGGAAAACCCGCTTCGGGGCGGAGGTCAATTTTCCAGAGACCGCTTTCACTGCTGAAATATTCTCGACAACCCGCAGATCCGCGGCAACGACAATTGCGTCGATATTTTTCCCCCCGATGTTGGCGGTACCCAGCAATTCCGACGTTACCGTGCATCTCCGTTCCAGCATGGTGCAGGCGGCAGAAAGCTTGCTACGCGTATCGGCGACAACATGAATCAACATGACAGTCGGACTCGTTCAGCCGGATTGCCGGCTGCGCCAACCGTTTGGACGTCACGCATTGAATAGGCCATTGCTTTCCACCTTAATTCCAAAACGATCCTTCATCCTGTGGGGCTTCATTCAACCAAATCAGCGCCTCACGCGTTTCAAGGCGGATAATTCTCTCCTGCGCTTCGGACGACGCGGTATCGTCCGAAAGATAAAGTATGAAACTGTTGTCGACGTCCCGGAACAGCACCTCGATCGCGCGACCCGGTGCAAGAGACTGGACGTCGAGAAAAGGAATAATTCGCGAATGGATCATCTGCACGTGAAGCCGCCGGTCTACTGGTGGGATCGCGATCGCTCAAGCTGGAATAACGGGACGCCCCTTTGTCTTTTTGTCTGAAATGAATCTTACGCCGACTTCCGCGCCATCGACGCGAACGAGCTCACAACGCCGAAATGCCAGCCCGGTGGACGACAGTAGCAGGAAGAACTCTCGTGACTTGAGCACGTCGACGGTGCCGTCGACCTCAAGTCTTGCGCCGGTCGCGGAGACATCGAGGAGAACGCAGCTTCGTCGCCATGTACCATCGACCCCCATGAGGTTCACCGGGTACCTGTGTTCGAGGCGCTTCCGCTCGGCCTTTCGATCGCCGTACGACATCAGCCCGCCTCGGCAATCGCGGCGGAATCTTCCGCGAAGTGCTGCGTCATCGCGCTGACGCAGTCGCGCGCGGTCCCGAAGCGTATCGTTCGCTGCGCAACGGAGAGGCAGAGGGCTTCGTACGCGGCCTTGAGCTGTTCGAGCTCTTGTCCCCCAAATCGCCGGGCGCAGCTTCGATTGCTGATGACCGCCACCGTCGTCTGCCAGTTCAACCGGGAGGCCCGGCAAGTGACCATCAGTCCATAGCCGTCGCTTTCTTCCAGCAACGGCTCGATGGTTTCGATAGCCACGGTCGCGAGCAGGGACAGCGCGGCAACGAGATTTTCGCGCTCGCGGTGGACCGCGAAGCGATTTACGGCGGAGTCGCTCAGTTTTCCGGTTTTGCTGAGCGCAAGTACCTTGGATTTTGCCTCAGAATAGTCAATCGCTGCCGGTGTCTTCGTCGTGTCCTGGGTCGCGAATTTTTCGATGGCAGCCTGAATTACTTCGCGTGTTTCGGGCCGGGCAATCGAAAGGAGCCGGGCGAGGGCGACCTTGGTGCTTCCCGAAAGCAGTTTGTGGAGCATCTTTATGGGCAGATCCGGTCGAAGCACCAACGCATCCGCGGTATCGTCATCGCGCCCGGCTGTTGCGATCAGTTTCGCATAAGCTTGCTCGGAAAATCTTGCACCGGCATTCTTCGCCAGCGCGCGACAAACGGTTGTGTCGCCGCGTTCGAGGACGGCGTCGATGACTGCCTCGTTCAGGGTTCGCCGCTCCGCGATCGCGAGCAAATGTTGCCGGCTGTGCTTGCTGGCAATTTCGATGAGTTCCTCGTCGGCAAGCGACTCTGTCTTGAGCAAAACAGGAACTGCAACGCCGGCTTCATCATGGCGTGCGAGACGACAGACTGTTTCCCTTGGCGCCGTCGGCAAATCGGAGAGGGCCATGCTGAGCTTCGCGAGCGAGCGCGCGTCAACGGACCGCATCAACCGGACGAGGACGTCGTCAAAAACGCCGATTTGAGGCTGGTCAAGGCGGCCCGCATTCGCGAGCAGCAGATCCGTTACCCGCCCCAATATCGGAACGCGGCGTTCCGGAGCGCCCGCAACAGCATCTTCAAGCTCAGAAATAAATTCGGCAGAAACAAACGTCATGGGGCGGCACCAGTTCTTGTTCCGCTGTGGGCATCGTTTTCCGGCAATGGCAATTTCGCGCCTAAAGTGTTAATTTCTTTCATAAAGACGTCACGGAGAGGTTGCGAAGTACCGCTGATCTCACCGCAATCACTATCGAAATTTGGCGAAAACGGCGTCTGCCAGCGTGTTTTTTGACGCACGCGCAATCACTTGGCCGGGGACGGCTATCGAAGGAAAGGGGGTAAGCTCCACACAGGTTTTCTCGTAGGCACGCATTCCGCGCGCTGGCGGCATTTTTCAAAGAAAGCCTCGATGAACGACAATTTTCTAGCGATTACGCTGGCGCCAAAGATTTTTCGTTTTGACGATGTTGATCAGTTTCGGAGTTCGGTACGAAATCTGAATGTGGATTTCACGCCGCTGGTACGAAAAATCTCCGCCGAGCAAACCATCTTGCATCTGCCGGGCTGCGACGTGAATTTCACCAAGTCGTTCCCGCGAATTTACGACGTGCAGCTTCGTTCGAACTGCACCGCCGTCGGATTCTCCATGGACGACGGCGTTCCTATCCGGTTCAACGGGGTCGAACGAGATCGATCGGTCATTGTGATTGGCAGGGGCGGCGCCGCATATAATGCGGTTGAAAAAACGCCGAGACAATTTGCATCGATCATTTTCACTTCAGATATAGGGGACCGCGGCTGGCCGCAGACTGGCCTGAATTTCAAGATGTTTGAAACGAGTGTGTCGGCGCAACATTCGCTGCGCAGCCTGGTGTTACACGCCCTGTCGGTGACGTCGCAGCCCGTCGAGCCTTTCGAGGTGAGCACTACGGCCGCTGCAATCAAGGAATCACTGCTCGCCGCGATCGATGCGGCGTTCGCGGACGTGGTGCCCACGACATGGGCGTCGCGCGCAAATTCGACACGGAAATTCAAGGTGTTCATGGACCTGCAGGCGGCACTGGCCAGCCGCGTTGGAAGCCCGATTTATAGTGGGGAGCTCGCACGGCAGATCGGTGTCCCCGTGCGCACCATGCACGATGCCGTGCAACGATATCGGGGCATGAGCCTGCATCGGTACTTGCGTCTGTGGCGGCTATGGCACGTGCGTCGCGCATTGCTTGCTGGCGCAGAAAGCGTGAAGGCCTGCGCGCTGGCCTTCGGCTTCTGGCACATGGGGGATTTTTCCAAAAGCTATCGCCTGCAGTTTGGCGAAACGCCCTCGGAAACGCTCGCAAAATCGCGCTAGGATATGATTCCTTGCCGCGGTCGCTCACGGCCGATTCATTCCCGTCGCTTGAACATGACAGGCTGCCCGCCGAGGCCTCTTGCGCTGGAGCCTGCGTGCTGGTTTCTTTCGCCGGTCGAAAATCCCGTCTCCAAAAGAGGATGCGCCCGCCATGCCTGATCATGCCGCCTATGACTATGTCGTCGTTGGCGCAGGTTCGGCAGGAGCGGTGGTCGCAAGCCGCTTGAGCGAGAGCGGGGCCTATCGCGTGTTGCTGCTCGAGGCGGGCACCAAGGGGTCGAACCATTTCTGGTCGCGTGTGCCGGTCGGCACCTCCAAGATGATCGACGATCCCTCCGTGAACTGGTGCTACAAATCCGAACCGGATGAGGGGTCGGGCGGCCGTCGTATCGATGTCCCCCGCGGCAAGATGCTGGGTGGTTCGAGTTCGATCAACGGAATGGTCTACATGCGCGGGCAGGCGCAGGACTACGACCACTGGGCCCAACTCGGCAACCGCGGCTGGAGCTATCAGGACGTGCTGCCGATTTTCAAGAAGATGGAGCGCTACGAGGGCGGCTCGGATAAATTTCGCGGTCGCGACGGGCTTTTGCGCGTCACCGACACGCCGCGAAACAAGGTGCCGCTGCTGGAGAAGATCATCGAGGCCGCCGGCAAGATCGGTCTGCCGTTCAATCCCGATCAGAACGGCGAGACCCAGGAAGGCATCGGCATGTCGCAGGTGACGATCGCCAAAGGCAGCCGCCAGAGCACCGCCGTCTGTTACCTCGACCCGGCCCGCGCACGGCCGAATCTCGTGATCGAACAGGGTGCGATGGCGGAGGCGCTGATGCTGGAAGGCAAGCGCTGCGTCGGCGTGCGCTATTCCATCGCAGGCGGTCGGCGTGAAGCGCGGGCAACGCGCGAAGTGATTGTCTCCGGCGGCTCGATCAATTCGCCAACGCTGCTGGAACTCTCCGGCATCGGGCAAGGCGAATTGCTGCGCTCGCTCGGCATCACGCCGGTGCATGAGTTGCGCGGCGTCGGCGAGAATTTGCGCGATCATTATTCGCCGCGGATCAAGTTTGCGATCACGGCGAAAAATCTCACCTTCAACGATAATGCGCGGGGCTGGCGGCTGGCCCGGGAAGCGTTGAAATATGCGCTGTTCGGCACCGGCTTCCTGGCCTCGACCGCCGTTCCCGTCCGCATCTACTTCCGCACCCGCGAGGGACTGGAAACGCCGGACGCGACGATTTCGATCCTGCCGTTTTTGTACGAAATGGTCGGCCGCCAGCGGCGCGTCGCCAAGCGGCAAGGCATCACCATGAACGCTAATATACTCCGCTCGGAAAGCACCGGCTCGATCCACATCAAATCCTCCGATCCGGCTGAGCCACCGGCGATCCGTTTCAATTTTCTCTCGGCCGAGCACGATCGGGCCGGTATCCTTGCGGTGATCCGCAAGGGCCGTGAGCTGATGGCGACGGCGCCGCTCAAGGAAATCACCGGCGAAGAAATCGCGCCTGGCGCGCATCGTCAGACGGACGAGGACTTGCTCGACTGGGTCCGCAACAATGCCGAGACCACCTATCATCCGGTCGGCACCTGCAAGATGGGCTCCGATCCTCTTGCCGTGGTCGACCGCGAATTGCGGGTGCACGGTATCGAGGGCTTGCGGGTGGCGGACGCTTCGATCATGCCGACGCTGACAAGCGGCAACACCAACGCGCCGGCCATCATGATCGGCGAAAAATGCGCCGAGATGGTGTTGGCGGCGGCTGCCGCGCGGAAGGCTGCGGCATAACAACCGGAATGGAGAGAGAGTTGGGGATGCAACGAATGGACTTTGAGACGCTGGTGCAAACGCGCCGCAGCGTGCGCGGTTTCAAGCAACAGCAGGTCGCCCGCGCGGTAATCGAGGAGATCATCGAGGTCGCGAAGCGCGCGCCGTCGTCGATGAACACCCAGCCCTGGCATATCCATGTCCTGACCGGCGAACCACTGGAGCGGGTGCGTCAGCGCAACATGGATGAGATGATGGCGGGTGCAAAGCCGCAGCGCGACATCGTCAGCCACGGCGAGTATCAGGGCGTTCACCGCGGCCGGCAGGTCGATATCGCCAAGAAGCTGTTCGCCGTGATGGGCATCGCGCGCGACGACAAGCCGATGCGGCAGGACTGGGTACTGCGCGGCTTCAGGCAGTTCGACGCGCCGGTCTCGCTGGTGCTTTGCTACGACCGGGTGCTCGATCCCGGCGCGGTGTGTCATTTCGATCTCGGCGCGCTCTGCTACGGCATCGTGCTCGCCGCTTGGGACCGCGGCCTCGGCAGCGTCATCAACGGACAGGGCATCACCCGCTCGGATATCGTGCGCGAAGTCGCTGACATTCCCGAGGACCAGGTCATCATGACCTGCGTCGCCATGGGCTATCCCGACGACGATTTTCCCGCCAATGCCGTCCGCTCGGATCGTTCGCCGAACGACGACTTCGTGCGCTATGTCGGGTTCAACGACTGATGCTGGCCTGAAGCTTATTCTCATTTCCCCAGCGCGCACAAAACGCCTCGACGTCGCCGGACTGAAACTCGGGCAGGCGTTGCCAGATGGTTTCGGAGGGCCAATCCCACCACGCGATCTGCGATAGCTGCGCCGCGATCGTACGGTTGAAGCGCTCTCTGATCTGTTTTGCCGGCACCCCGCCGACGATGGTGTAGGGCGCGACATCGCGGGTCACCACGGCGCCGGCTGCGAGGACGGCGCCGTCACCCACCTTGACGCCGGGCATCACGATGACGGCATGGCCGATCCAGACATCGTTGCCGATCACAACGCGATCGTCGCGGCGCTGCCTGAAGAAGGCATGGTCCCGCTGCGCGGTCGGCGAGTAGTATTCGGGGCAGTAGGTAAACCGATGCTGCGACGGGCGGTCGAGCGGATGGTTGGGCGCGCCGATCCGCACTTGCGCCGCGATCGCACAAAACCGGCCGATCTGTGCGTCGGCGACCATGCAGCCCGGTCCGAGATAGGAGTAGTCGCCAAGCTCGGCATATTCGATCGCGGTATCGCCCAAGACTTCGCAGCAGCGGCCGATCGTCACCTCCCGCAATTGCACCGTAGGTTCGACGACAGTCTCGGCAAGTTTTGGGCGTGGCGCTGCAGGCTGGTGCATAGCAATCGGTCATCCCTGATCAGGCGGCGGATTGCCGCCCGGGCAGCGTCATGTATCACGGTCGGCAGGCCACGAGAGAGTAAGTGTTCCGACTGCCACGCATGCGCGTGACGCAAGAGCTATGCGGCCCGCACCTCCGAGAGGAAGCGGTTGACTTGTCCGGCGAGGTCCCTGGATTGCGACGACAATTGCTCGGCCGCGCCGAGTACTTGATTGGCGGCGGATCCGGTGTCGTCGGCGGCCTTCTGTACGCCGGAGATGTTGGAATTGACTTCGTGGGTGCCGCGCGCGGCTTCCTGGACGCTGCGGGAGATTTCCTTGGTCGCCGAGCCCTGTTCCTCGATCGCCGAGGCAATCGCAACCCCAATCTGGTCGATCTCCGCGATCACGTTGGCGACGTTCTGGATCGCCGTGACCGTTTCGTCGCTCGCCGCCTGAATGGCTGCGATCTGCTCGGAGATTTCGGTGGTCGCCTTCGCGGTCTGGCCGGCCAGCGATTTTACCTCGGAGGCGACGACGGCAAAGCCGCGTCCGGCGTCGCCGGCGCGTGCGGCCTCGATGGTCGCGTTCAATGCCAGGAGATTGGTTTGCGCCGCGATGCTCTGGATCAGCGTCACGACGTCGCCGATTTTTTGCGCGCCTTCGGCCAGTGAGCGAGCTGTATCGCCGGTACGGCGCGCGTTCTCGACCGCGCGGGTGGCGATCGCGGTCGATTGGGCGACCTGACGGCCGATCTCCGCGATCGATGATGTCAGTTCTTCCGTCGCGCTCGCCACCGTTTGCACGTTGCACGAGGTCTGTTCGGAGGCGGCAGCGACGATGCCAGCCTGGCGGTTGGTGACGGTAGCAGTCGACGTCATCGACTGCGCGGTGTCTTCCATGACGGACGAAGCCCGTGACAATCCGCCGACGAGTTCTGTGACCTTAGCCTCGAACGCGTGGGTGAGTTCGTCGAGTACCTGTGCCCGTCGCACCTTGACATCGTTTTCCGCTTCCTTCTCCGCGGCCAGCCGATCGGCCTTGATCATGTTGTCCCTGAAGACGGCGACGGCCGCCGCCATCGCGCCGATTTCGTCGTCACGGGCAGCACCCGGGATTTCACGGGAAACGTCGCCGCTGGCGAGGCTCGACATGGAAGAGGTCAGTTCGACGATCGGCTCGCAGACGCGGCGGCGAACCACAAGGATCATGCCGATGCTGGCACTCGCCACAGCGATCAGGCCCGTGAGTGCGATCAGGAAGCTGAAACGCGCCGAAGAATAGGCGGAGGCAAGAATCTGCTCGGCATTGTCATAGAAGGCGTCGCGTACCCCGATGATGGTGCCGAGACCGCGTTGCGATTCCGCGTAATAGGTATCGACGTCGTGCTCGTATTTGCCGCTTGCTGCACCTTCCTTGACCATTTTCACTTCATTGCCGAAACGGTCGACATAGGCGTCGTTCATCTTGCCCAGCGCCGCCGCCACATTGGCCGGCGTCGCGGGATTGCCGCGCAGTTGCTGCAGCGACGTCAGGATCTGATCGTTGCGGCCCTGGGAGCGGCTCAGATCCAGCTTTTCGGCCTCGGTCGCCGCGCGCTTGGATCCGACAAGGTTCTTGTGCAGGCTGGCGTTGAGACCGCCGACATCGCGCAGGGTCCACGCGATATTGGCGTAGATCGCCTGCCGGTAGGCGTCGCCGTCGAGTTGGGCCATCCGGCGGACCTGTTCGTCAAGCAGCGAGGTGACGGCGGTGTTGAACACCGCGTTATCGGCGACGATTTTCCTGGCAGCGTCCTTGCGGGCATCGGCAGGGCCGTCGATCGCCTTGTCCATGGCTTCGCGGAGCGCGACGAATTTGACGTTCAGTGCATCGATGCCGCTGCCCACCGTGGCGCTATCGTCGAGCGCGCTGGAAAGATCTTTGCGGATTGCGTTCATCCGGTCGCGCGCGCCGTCGGTGTCCTTGCGATATTTGTCGACGAGATCTGTGCGCATCTTCGGGTCGACCGTCGCCGGTCCGTAGAGGATGTTGGTAGCAAAGCCGCGCTCGGGATTCATGTAACGCGGAATTTCGCCGACGGCGCGGACCACCTCGAGCCGGCTCTGCGCGACGGAAACCTTGTCCATGGTCTGGTATTTCGTGACGGCCACAAGGGCGGCGAGACCACCGCCCACGACGGAGAGCGAGACGATAGCGGCGGTGAGGAGCGTGCCGATTTTCATGGGGATTTGGCCATTCGCGAAGGGCAAAGGAGTGGGGCCTCCATCATATGGGGCGCGGATTAATCCGGGGTTTACGATGCGGGGTGAGGGCCTCGTGGTTCGAGATGCGCGGCGTTGCCGCGCTCCTCACCATGAGGGTCTAATGGACCTCATCCCGAGGAGCAGGCAAAGCCTGCGTCTCCGCCACTGGGATACGTGCTCTGAATACGACTCCGCAGTCTCGCGGCTCAATGCGCCCGAGTTGTGCAAAATATTCGCCCAGAAATGAGAGGGCGCAGGGAAGACCGGGTGCGCGCTGCACCCGCGGTCTCGCGTGCCAAGATGCACAAGCAAAAACGCACACGAGCATACAGGTTCAGCGGAAACACTCCGGCCTTCCCCGCGCAATGGTTTTACGGCTTATTTCATGCTCTCCCCGGCGACCGGGCTTGTTGTCACCGTCATCCCTGAGAAGTGTTAGCTCCTCAAGAACTTGACGCCAGCGTCGGGGCGTCAGGACCACACGACTTCGCCGTCCGCAGCAGCGCGTTCGTCACGTGCGCTACCGCGTCCACCGCATCCCATCCCAACGTTCGTGACGATGGCCAACGCCCCTCTGAGGGACGGGACGGCGGAGCTTATAGTTCCGAGTCTAGTGCGAGGGGAAGAGCAAACTGCCCGACGGGCAACGCGATTGTGATGCACCGCTTCTCATCGCGTTTCCCGGTCGTTCTTCCACGTTGCGGATTTGGGCTGCGTCTTGATTGGGGAAACCCAATTCCTGATAAAGCAGCTCTTTCCACGTTCCGTCCGCCTGTCATCGCGGCGTGAGACCTGGTCACGATGCAACCGTCCGGATGGTGGCTTTCGCTTGAGCGCCAATGGTGCTACAGAAGTCACTCGGGCCATTGACAACCACCCGATTAGCTCCCGCAGCCAAGCGTTGTTTCGCTCCCTTACGGAGATGGAACATGGCATGCGAGAGCACTACCAGTAATTCAAACAACACTCGCGAAGCAGCTTCTTTTCCGACCCTCGGATGGTCCTGGAAAATCTCGCTTGCGTGGCTGGACGGAATAGCACTGTGGTTGGAAGAACGGCACCAGTACAAGGAACTTCTTGAGCTTGATGAGCGCTTGCTCGCCGATATCGGCGTATCGAAAACCGCCGCTGTAGAAGCACGAAGGTCTCATTTGTACATGATCGCATGGCGCGATAGCCGATGAGAGTCTGATGTCCGTTTCGGGGTCATTGGCAGATATCCCGGGGGCTCCGTCCGATGTCCGCTTTGACCGGTACCCGAAAGCGGACATCTTGAGCGACCGCCGGTAGGTCCGCTACGTGCCATGAGGAGGCATGGCTAAACCCGGGACGATCACGGGTGCGCCTACGCAGCCGAGCGCTGCCCGCCGACTGGCATATCAAGCTCAAAAATGGAGCCACTGGAGTCCGATTTGACCAGCCTCAATTTGCCCCCGTGGTTTGCAACCAGGGTGGAAGAGATGGCGAGCCCCAATCCCATACCATGAGGTTTTGTCGTAAAGAACGGATCGAATATGTGCTCTTGGTCCTCGGCGGAAATTCCAGGTCCAGAGTCCTGGACTGACATCGACACGGTCGATTGACCGTCAAAGCTCGTCTCGAGCCGCAGCCTTCGTGCTTCAAGGGGCGACGTGCTCATCGCGTCGATGGCGTTTCTGACGAGGTTCAAGAGTACTTGCTGGAGCTCCATGCCATCCAGCTGAACCTCGGGAAGGTTGCCTTGAAACTCTGTAGTGACGGATATTTCGTTGATTTGAAGGTCGTGTTTCAGCAATCGTAATACGAGCTGCCCAACATCCTCAGCGCTTGTCAGAGCGCTTCGATGAATCGTCTTGGTCGTCATTTCGCGAATGCTCGCAATCATTGCACCAGCGCGATGGCTGTCGGCCTCAATATCGCTGACGATTTCCTCAATGTTTTCCAGTCGTGGTGGGTTCGACCGCAACTGGCTGAGGACTGTACTTGCGTTCAGTGCAATGGCTCCCAGGGGCGTTCCCAACTCATGGGCGATGGCGCCGGTGACTGCTTCCACGCTCAAGAGCCGATTGGTGCGTTCGCGTCGCTGCAAGGTGATGGCGCTGGCAAGGCGCGCATATAGAACCATTGTTTCGATGAGCAACACGATCAGCAACATGCAACTGCCGACCAGAACAAAGCAGCGAGCCGCGTACCAACCGACGGAAAATCGTACCGAACTGCCGATGATCGCTACCAGGAAATTTGGCGAGTAAGCAAGCAAGGTCAGCATCAGCCATAGATCGAGGATTGTGCGTCTGCGAATTAGCAGCACCACGAGCGCGGTAGCACCCCATAGCAAAAGTGCGACGTTGGCCTGGTTGCCCAAGGGGGTCTGAAACCTGACATCGGTGTAGAAGCTCGGGAGATATTGCGCTTTCGTCGTCACGATCCAAGTCAGTCCGGCTATCACCGCAAGAACGCAGGCGACAGTGTAACGCAATGGCTTTCATTGCCGCTCTGCCTGAGCTGGCGGCGCCGGCAGCATCTTTGGAAAGCGCATAGACGATGATCGCCGCCGGAAAAGTAGTGTGCCAAAGCACGTAAATCCAGGCTGGACTGTTAGGCCCGTCACCGATCAGCCCGGCCGGCGCATACCCGCCCGGAAAGGCCAGCGTCTGCAAAAATGCGAACGATCCGCTGCATATGTATCCGCTTGCGAGCGCGAGAAGAGCACGCTGAGGCTGGATCGAATATTGAGAGAACAGAAGCGCCACCGTGACAAGATCGACGACGAACAAGGAGGTCTGCAAGACCGGAATGAAAGCATCAATCGGGCGCAACTGGATGTGCGCGAACGGTGCGATAACCGCCGCCGTGACGATCAGGACGACGGCGACGCCGACGGCCACCGCCTTTTGCTGACCGGTTGCGGGCATGTTTGCGATGATTAACGGGAATTCTTGCTCTTCTTGTTGAACAGCTCGAGCTGCCGTATCCGGTAACGAGGACGCAGGGACGCCGCGTGCCGCTACCACCCCGCCGACGAGTCCGATCCACCGGCGCCGCCTCATGCCCACCCTCAAGCATTATGAGGCGGCATTGTAACCCTTCAAGCGCCACACTTGGAAGGTGTCAGGAGCAGTCAGCGTTAGCTTCCCAGCAACTTGACGCCAGCGTCGGGGCGTCAGGACCACACGACTTCACCGTCCGCAGCAGCGCGTTCGTCACGTGCGCTACCGCGTCCACCGCATCCCATCCCAACGTTCGTGACGATGGCCAACCCCCCTCTGAGGGACGGGACGGCGGCGCTTATAGTTCCGAGTTTAGCGCGAGGGGAGAGCAAAACTGCCCGACGGGCAACGCGATTGTGATACACCGCTTCTCATCGCGTTTCCTGGTCGGTCGGACGTCCGCTTCTTGTCAAACTGCGAATAACTCCAGCTGAGCATTTCTCGCCCGAAGTGGCGCAGGCTGCAAGCTCGCTGTTATGACGTGACCGGATTCTCGGCACGCATCTCCGCAAAGGTCTCCTTCGCGACTAGCAGCGCCTCGCGCACCAAGGGCGCGCCGACATAGCCGAGCAGGTGCAAAATCGCCTCGACGAGTTCGTCTTCGGCCCAACCGTGGTTGCGCGCAAAGCGGATATGCAGTTTCAGCTCCGGGGTCCGCCCTGTTGCGGTGTCGGAGACGACGCAGATCAACGTCCTGGTCTTGAGGTCGAGCTCGGGCCTCGTCCATAGCGAGCCGAACACCATCTCCTGCGTCAGTGCCGCAAATTTCTCCATGATCGGATCGGTATAGAGCTGCCGATCGAGCTTATCGGCGTAGGCCGCGCCCATGAGATTGCGGCGCATCGCGCGGCCTTTGGCGCGCAAGGGGCTGTCGGTCATTGCGGCGTTCCTCCTGAGTCAGTTTCCAAATTTCCGTTGGGATCTCGAACGGCGCGTTACGCCGGTTGAGATCGCAGCCGATCGTAACCGATCAATTGTCGTAGTCGAATCCCAAAAGCGGCGCTCGTGTCCGCGAGGTCCGCTTTAGCCGGCACCTCAATAACGGACATCGGCGGGTTCATTCACGATGTCGGAAGAGACGACAGCTTATCGCCAGCCGCAAGCCGCGGTGCGAGTATCGAGCAGGCGAAAGCGGAACTCAACGTTGAGTCGTCGAAGTGCTTGGCAGAAATCTTCCTTGGACTGCCTATCGTTTTTGTCCGGCGATCGATTGAACCGCTTGATCGCGCCCTCCCACTAAGAAGCCTACGGGCCGTAATGAGAGCCGACCCGTCCTAAAACAGGAGGCGATCAATCCATGAAGAAAGCATTGCTGATTACAGCTGGGCTCATCTGGGCCGCAGCCACGTTGCCATTCACCGCCTTGACCGGTCCGGCGCATGCAGACACGCTGTCAGGTGGCAAGGCGGACATCGACGCCTGGATCACCACGCTCGGAGGCATTACCCTGAGCAATCAGCCCGTCCCGTCCGACTTTCCTAACAAACTCAAGACGTCCCTCGAGAAGCTGCCGTGCACGAGCAAGGCCGACGTCGCCCAGGCCGAAGCCTATATCCACCAGCAGATCAACAAACTCCAGCTTACCCACAAGGTGAAGATCGACTACGGCCTAAACACCGAATGCCGTCCCGCCCCCGGAAAGACCGCCGCTCCCGGAAAGCCGGTCCCGTTGATGACCGCCGCCCGGGTGTGGATCAGCGGCTACAAGGACTACAAGCCGTCGGAGGACAAGCCCAAGGCAAAGCCCGAGGAAAAGGCTCCGCCATTGCCGGCGTACACGGAGGCTGGGAAAAAATGGGCGGACTATTGCGCAGCCCATGGGAACGCCGTCTCATGCTGCAGCACGTTGCGCACCCAAGAAGCGGCCTGCCAGCGGGCGATACTGACGTCGGAGAAGTCCAATTGCGACCAGGCAGAACGCTGGTGTCAGTCGACAATGAAGCGATGACAGCCTGAATGCGCTGATCGGGGGAGGCCTTCGGTGGAGTATCGAGGCCGGTACCGCCTGGTGGTCGATCTCAAGACCCCAGGCCGATCGGCCTCACTGTCTATGAGAAGCAGGATTCCACTCAACCAAAAGCTGGTATGTCTCAATCTCGTTCATGAAGATGAATGGGAACTCGATGGGACGGTTCGCATCTTAACGCACAAGCAACCCTTGCGCGCCGGATTTGCCGAGCGCACACTTGCCAGCTCAAGCAGAACTTACAGAGGATGCAGACCATGCCACGGGTCAAGCAAGCTTCGACGCAGAAACGCACAACCAAAGCCGCCGCCGTGACGGCGCTGGGTGCCACCGGACTGGGTTTTTCGCTACTGGGTAGCGCATCAGCATCCACGGTGCCCGCTGCTGATATCGCGCAATCTGACAATACCTTGCCCAATCAGCGCTTTGTTCTTAGCGAAGAGGAAATGGCCGACGTCAGTCTCGCCACGTTCCATCTCTTCGATAAGGAAAACGTTGGCAGCGGCGTGCAGCTAGCCTACGCCCGTGGCTGCCGTGGCTGCGCGGCCCGTGGGTGCGTGGCGCGTGGCCCGTGCCTGCGCGGTCCGTGGCTGCGCGGTCCGTGGTTGCGCGGTCCGTGCCTGCGCGGTCGGTTGTGCGGTCGGTTGTGCGGCCGGCAGTTGTTGCGCATCTTGGGGATATTGCCGCGTGTGCTAGGTCCCAAGACCTAACGGACAGACGCTGAGAAAATTGCATCCAGCGGGCTCAATAGCCGATTTTCCCAAGGTCGCCTTCGGGGTCATTAGCAGACATCCCGAGGGCTCCGTCTGATGTCCGCTTTGTCCCCGGAAGCGGACCTCCTGCGGGCCTCCAATCATGTCTCTAAGCGAAAAGCACCGGTGCCCTCATTACCGCAGGATTTCGCCCCGCTATCGGGTGACGGATGAAGTTGCGCGCGGGGGCATTTGATTTTGCGCGCTACAGCTCTCCCCGGTGACCGGGCTTGTTGTCACCGTCATCCCAGAGAAGCGTTAGCTTCCCAAGGTTCTATGGGCGCCCCATTGCAGCTACTTAGGCGGCTGGAGACCTGGCGAGTTGACCCAGTCGGTTAAGTTAGCCGCGGTATCGGCCTGCCGTGCCTTCCGGAGCAGTACGTCTCTTTCCGCCCCAGGGGGAAGAAGCGCCGCGACTTTGCGCGCGGTCTCGGCGAATGACGAAATCCGATCTTGCAAAGATACTGTTTGCTTGAAACGACGCCGCTGCTGCATGGCGCGCTCCTTTCCTTAGAGGAAGGCGGGAGCGCAATCGGCGTTCACATCACAGATAAAAGCCACGTATCGGGCTGTGATGGTTAAAAGCGTACCACTAAGCAACGCCGCTGTATGTCCACAAGTGCACGCACAATTTCGGCCGGTGAGTATTTCAAATGGAACGGCGGCGCTTATAGTTCCGAGTCTAACGCGAGGAGAATAGCAAACTGCCCGACGGGCAACGCGATTGTGATGCACCGCTTCTCATCGCGTTTCCTGGTCGTTCTTTCGCGTTGCGGATTTGGGCTGCGCTTTGGCTGGGAAACCCAATTCCTGACACGGCAGCTCTTTCCACGTTCCGTCGGCGGCCTGCTGGTAGGAATGGCACGACGACGAGGCCGGCGGCGGCTCGCTCGGTTTTTGCGCGTCGGAATTTCGCGCCAGTCCGGGTGCCGCCAGCGAGAGCAGGGCGGCTATCGAAGCAAAAAGGATCGCGGGTCCTGACCGCATGGGGCATTCTCCTTTCTCGAAACGAAGCTCCCTTCGAAGGAAGGATTGTGGAGATTTTTTGAAATGGTGCGCTGCTCGCCGACACATGCTTAACGGTCGGCAAATCAGCCTTTCGTCTGGAAATCCACCTTTCGTCTAGATTGCGGGGATTTCTCACTTGCGCAGGCGTGCAATCGCGCCGGCAACGATCTGCATGGTGATGCCCACGACCCATCCCGCCATGATCATCCAGATCCAGACAATCTCCGCTTCGTGGCGCAGCACGATGACGCCGACGGAAGCAAAGGCCGAGAACGCGGCGAGGAACGTGCCGACCGCACTCAGAAATTCCGGGGTGTCGATCCTGCCGACCCAGCCTTCGCTCGATCGCGGATCGTTCGCGGCGCGAAACGGCAGCGGAGGAGTGTCGATGCCGAGATAAAATCCGACCGCGCCGCCGATCATCATGATGAGCAGGAAAGCCTGGGACGTCAGCGCTGCGATGCTCGATCCCACCAGCGCGGACACAAACAAGCCGCTAGCAGCGCCTGCCATCGCAAGCCCAAGACGCTCCAGAACGTGAGCGAACTTTCTGACGCGGGATCGCATGGTGATTCCCCGCAGATTACGGAAACGGATGTTAGGGCATTTTCCGGACAGATGAAAGGGATTGCCGGTGCAGATGGCCGGTTCGCGCCAGCTCAGACACGCGAAAACATGTTGATCAGTGTGTGCTCTCGCTGAACGAAGTCAACACCGCCATGAAGATCATCGCATCCAATCACCGCCACCGCCGCGCCGGAATGGAGGCATCAAGACGATGGCGTGATCGCTTCACCGCGGAATGATGCGCTGAGGTCGTGCGGCATTTTGTCCGGCGGCTGCGCTGGAGCGCGGCACAAGACAGCTCACCTTAAAGCGCCGCTCCTGGTGCAGCCGTGATGCTTCGCGTGCCACTTCGGACCAGGCCCCCGCATGTAATGAAGTTCAGGCCGATAGGGATTGCAGGCGCGGCTGATCAGCCTGTGCCACCTCGTCACGATCACGTCGAGGCGGCGTAGCAGCGGCAGGAATGACGGTTGCGTGGCGAGCATCGCGGCCTCTCAATGCGGCTTGCCGAGGACGGAAGCAAAGGGCACGGCAAAAATCTCTTCGTCGAGATCGTCGCTGACATGCACGACCCAGTCGCGCCAATCCTGGGGTCCGCGCAGCATGGCCAGCGACCATACGACGCTGGCGGCGTGGTCGCGCGCCTCGATCAGGTCTCTCACGGTGGTGCCGCGTTGATCGACCAGCATCGTTTGCGAATTGGAGCAGTGGAAATAGAGCTGAGCCATGTTCCGCCTCCGGTAAAAGCGAATCGCGCTGTATCGATAGCAGCGCCGCGAGACGCGGAATATTCCGATGAAATACGGGAGGCGCGGCTGCGAGTTACATAAAACTATCCGCAAAAGCCGGGGAACGAGACCTCGGATTGGTGGTTGAAAGGAACCGCGTCGAATCGGCGGCAATCGGTCTCTGCGACCCGTGAGAGCGGCGCAAAACGAGGAGAGCGACATGATATCCGAGATGCAAATTCATGTGATTGCGCGGCAGATGCTCGAGAAGCACGGCTTCGAGGCGATTGCCACGGCGGCCCAGAATGCATTGGCTTGCGAGAGCAAGGGCGACGCCGAAGACGCCCGGGAGTGGCGCCATATCGAGGACGCCATCAAGATGATGCGGGGCCCGCATCAGGGCTGACGGGGTCGCAGCATTTCATCGGCCGCGATCCAGGCGGACGGCCGCCTGCCGTTTTGAAGGTTCCGATGCGGTTGCGGCGTGGTATGTGTCGATACCATGGGCAATCGCATCCTCGTTTTCTACGGTTCCTACCGGTCCGACCGGCTGGGCATCCGTCTCGCGCATTTCGTTGTCGAGGGGCTGCGCGGCCGCGGCGACGACGTCGAGCTGATCGACGCCAAGGCGGTCGGCTTGCCGATGCTGGACCGGATGTACAAGGAATATCCGAAGGGCGGCGCGCCCGCGGTTCTCGAGGCACTCGCCGGCAAAATCCGCGGTGCCGACGGTTTCGTGTTCATCGCCGGCGAATATAATTGGGGCGTGCAGCCGGGGCTGAAAAACCTCACCGATCATTTCCTCGAAGAGTGGTTCTGGCGTCCGGCCGCCATCGTCAGCTATTCGGCCGGTCGCCTCTCCGGCGCGCACGCCGCCACCGCCTGGCACGGCACGCTCTGCGAGATGGGCATGGTGGTGATCTCAAGCACGATCGCCGTCGGGCCGATCGCACAGAGTCTGTCCGCGGACGGCAAGCCGACTGGCGAGGGCGGCAAGGCGCTGGAACACGCCTTTCCGCGGTTCGCGGATGATCTGGCATGGTGGGTAGAAGCGGCAAGAGCGCAGCGGGAGAGGAAGAAGCCGCCGTATTAGTGCTGTTGGCTTCCGGCCTGCGTGCGTTGGCAGGCATCGCGGCCGGCATCGCTGTGGCCGGATCAGCACACTCGGCGAAATTGCGCGTTGCCAGCCGGTCTCGATCGCGTGCTGCCTCGCTTCCGCCCCGATTGAGTTCCGCTCTTACAACCCTGTTGGATTTCGGCTTGGGCTGGGGCGCAGGTCGGGGATTGCAACATGTCGTCCATCGATTCGACGGGTGTTTGTTTCGTTGATATCTCGGCGGCTCACGCGCGGAAAATCGTGAGGCTGACGGCTGTGGCTCTCGCGGCAGCGTCGCTTGCGGCCTGCGCCCAGTCCTCCGTCGTCAGCCAAAGATCCGAGGTCCGCGCCAGCCGCCAGGCATCGGTGCAGCACGATCGAACGCCATCGTTGGTGAGGACACGCGTGGCGGTCACGAGGAAGCATACGCCGTTCGCTTCACGCAAAGATGCAACTGCCTCGCAGGGGATCGCCAGCTTCTACAGCGAGGATACGCAGACCGCGAGCGGCGAAAAATTCGATCCGCGCGAATTGACCGCGGCCCATCCGAGCCTGCCCTTCGGCACCAAATTGCGTGTGACCGACGTCAATACCGGCCGTTCGGTGACGGTGCGCGTCAACGATCGCGGCCCGTACGTGCCCGGACGCATCGTCGACGTCTCCCATTCGGCGGCGGCAGAACTCGGCATGATCGGAAAAGGTGTCACGAACGTCAGGCTTGATGTCGTGCAATAAAGCGGATCGCTTCATCCGCTCCATGCACCGGAACGAATTGATGTCGTCAAAGAAAACGGGCTGCGGTCTGCTTGCTCTTGCTGTTATTTCCGTGCTGAGCGGCTCAGTGGCCGACGCGCAGAATCTCGATCAGAGCAAGCCGGCGCCGAAATTGTTTGCCGAAGGTTGCGCATCCTGCCATCGCAGCGCGCGCGGGCTCGCCAAGGGACGCTTCAGCCTCACGCTCTATATGTTCCTGCAGAAACACTACGCGAGCAATTCCAGCTCGGCCTGGGCGCTCACGTCCTACCTGGAATCCGTCGATAGTGCGAAGCGCGCCGAATCGCGTGCCGCGGGCAGGCCACGAACTGCCACGACGGGCACGTCACGGTCATCCCTGCGTCCGCCGGCGCCAGTGCCGGCGCGATAGAGCCAGACTAACACGGCTTGCTCACAGCGACGCTGCGAAATCTCCCCGCCGCGGCCATTTTTTCGAACTCTTGCCGGCTTACCGTCGCAGGTTGTGCGCGGTGTGGGGAGTAACGATCATGATGGCCGACCTTCAGATCAAGGTGGAGAAGTACGAGACCAGGGCCTCCCGTTGCGAAGAGCAAGCACGGGAAGCAACCGACAAAGCCCAGCAGAACTTCTATGAGGTGCTGGCCGGCTACTACAGCAGCCTGGCCACGGACTTTCGGAAGATCATCGAGAAGCGGAAGATGGCGTAGGCGGCGGCACCTGATGTCCCGAGGCGCCTACAAGGCGCCAGATTCGATTTGGCGCAAATGCTTCGCGTGCCATTTGGGACCGGGCCCCCGCATGTAGTGAAGCTCGGGCCGATAGGGATTGCAGATCCGGACGATCAGTCCCTGCCATCGCGTCCTGATCGCATCCAGGCGGCGACCAATCGGGATGCATGATTGCTGTGCGGTAGACATGGCGTGCTCCTCAATGCGGCTTGCCGAGCAGGAAGGCGAACGGCATCACAAAAATCTCGTCATCGAGTTCGTCGCTGACATGCAGCATCCAATCGCGCCAATCTTCCGGGCTATGGGTGGTGAGGAACGACCGCACGATGCAGGCGGCGTGGTCGCGGGCTTCAGCGAGATCTTCCACCATGGCGCCCCGTTGATCGATCACGACGCCGTTAGAATTGGAGCAGTGAAAATAGAGCTGGGCCATGTTCCGCCTCCTGGCCATACTGGCCGGTCTATTCAATAGACGGGGCGACTCCGGCTTTGGGTTCGATTCCGGTCGATTAAATTTCGTCAATTTGCCCCTGAATCCCCGGAATTCACGGCGGTGTGAACGCGAATCCGGAACGGCGAGGCAATTGCGCGGTTCGTTCTTCATCGACAAAGGGAGAATGATGGATGACGAAGCTCAAATGGTTGGGCGCGGCTGCGATCCTTTCCACCGCGCTCGCGACGCCCCTGATGGCTCAGGAAGCAACCCAGGAGCCGGGCATGGTGGGGTTCAATTATCCGAACTCAAACTATCTGCGGGGCGGCTATGGCGTGCATCTGCCAAGCCCCGGCTATCGCTATCGGCACGTCTATTACGGCCCGACCGTGTATGACGAAGCACCGGTCGGAGTAGGGGTGACCGTGGGCCCGCTCGGCGTGGCCGTGGCAGCGCCGCCAGCGTATGATTCATACGCTTACTACGGGCCCGATTACTGATAGGCGCAATCATCAAAGGCCGCGGTTTTCGACGCGGCCTTTGATGCGTGAACGCAGTAGTTTGTAGGATGGGTTGAGCCCTTGCGAAACCGAGGCTGCGGCTTCAGCGGCTCGCGTCACTTCACGTCGACGCTGATATTTCCGATTCCGTTCAGTGAAAATCCATAGACAGCGTCTTCCATGGGAAAGACGGTCTTCATCACGCTGCCGGTCATCACGACCTGACCAGCCCTGAGATTTTCACCTCTGGAGGCGAGGTGGGTGGCGAGCCAAGCCACCGAATTGAAGGGGTGACCAAGGATATCGCGGCCGTGTCCCTCGCCGATCGCGACATTGTCCTTGGTCGCCGTCCCCAGCACATCTTCCAGGTCTGGCCATTTCGGCGCGAAATCCCCGAGCACGATGCCCCCATTCCAGGAGTTATCAGCAACCAGCGCTAGTACGTCGAGATTTGAGTAATCCGCGCTTCGATCGTCGACCAGTTCGATCGCGGCACAAACCCCGCCGATATGCGGCTGGATCATCGCGGCGGTATAGGGCTTGTCGGTTGCCGGCACATCCGACTTGATGCGGACGGCGATTTCGAACTCCAGGCCGAGCCGCCCGAATTCCGAACGCCGTACAGTCGCTCCAGACCGATGCGCACGCGTGGCGAGAACGACGCCGGCGATGGGGTGACCGATACCGCAAAACTTTTGCATCGTTTCCGATGTCAATCCGACCTTGTAGCCAACGGTGTCACCGTGCTCGGAGCGGAGCAGGCGCACGAATTTTTGCTGGATGTCGTAAGAGTCCGCAATCGTGGCGGGTCCTTGCGGACCCAAAGGCTTGAAAACTGCGTTGGACTTGTGTTCGGCGAGCAGAGTTTCGGCCGCGCGCTGGGCCGCTGTCTCCTCCATGGATTCTTCTCCCTGTTTGCCAAATCATAGCGTGTCGCCGGTTGCCGTCAAACGGCTATGTCGTTTTCGTCATGAGTGGCGAGCAGTGCGGACAATGACGACATTTGCGCTTCAGTCTGTAGGATGGGTTGAGCGTTTTTACGAAACCCATCACCTTTACGAACTGCAATTGATGGGTTTCGCAAGGGCTCAACCCATCCTACGGGCTGCGGCTACTCCTCATCGGCGTCAGGCGTTCGTCTCAGCATGAAATGCCCGAACGCCGAGGCGATGGGCTTGGAGCGGTCGTCCTGCCACGCCTGGGCTTCGAAGGCGACGACACGCCGGCCCTGCTTGACGATCGACGCGCTGGCGTAGCTATCGAGCGCGCGGCCGGAGCGGAGGTAATTGATCGTCAGGCCAATCGGCTTCGGCGTCGCCAGAGCGCCGAGCTCGCGCGTCACGCCGACAATCGCGGTGGTTTCGAGGAAGGCACCCGTCATGCCGCCGTGAATGGCCGGCAGGATCGGGTTGCCGATGATTTTCGGCGAGAACGGCATCACCAGCGTGCCATCGTCACCGATGCGGATGCCGAGACAGCGCGCGAAGGGGCTGTTGGCGAACGGGCCGGCCGGATCCTCCGGCGCGTCGAGCACCGGCGGCGGGCGATTTTCCGCTGGCCGCTCCGTCAGCATATTGGTCCGGTTCGCGCCGATCATGAAGCAGGCCGTAGCTGTCGCGACGGGATCGTCCAGGGTTTCCTGATAGGCGGTGGCGCGCACGAACGCGATAGATCGGGTGACGCGGTAGCAAATCGAATGCGCCCTGATGTCGAGACCCGGCGTCGCAGGCTTCTGGTAGTCGATGCGCAGGTCCAGTGTCGCGATCGCGCGCGTGCCGTCGAGCGCAAGCTGGACGGCCATGCCGCAGCTCTCGTCGAGCATCGCGGTGACCACGCCGCCGTGCAGCACGCCCGTCTGGGTGTCGCCGACGAACACCGGGCGGTATGGCAGGCTCGTCCAGGCCTCACCGGGAGCGGCGCGGTCGAGTCCGAGTCCGCTGATATATCCATAGGCGGAGCGGCGGCGGCCGACGGCCCGCAACAGTTCTTCAAACGGCAGGGGCGAATTGGGTGTCGATGTGCTGGACATGCCGCGTTGTATAGCGTTTTCGAGCGAAGTGGACATCGGTTCGCGTAAAGAAAACGCGTCAGCCGGCCGTCCTACGCACTGTTTTGGTCCCGGGACATCTCATTGCCTCGTTCCGCCAGTTTTACCATTACCTGCAGGGCCTGATTGGTCGGAGTGGGGATGCCGAGCTCGGCGCCCTTGCGCACCACATAGCCGTTGAGAAAGTCGATCTCGCTCGGCTTGCCCCGTGCGAGGTCCTGCGCGGTGGACGACTTCTGGTTCGGCATGTTGCCGGGAATTTTCAGTATCTGACCGAGGAGGTCTTCCGGCATCGATACGCCGCTTGCGCGGGCAACCGCGATCGCTTCCTGCACGGCGGCGGTTACCACGTCTCTGGTACCTTCGACCTGCAGCATGGGTCCGTAGGAAATGTCCGCCACGGCAGAAAGCGCGTTGAAGGCGCAGTTGATGACCAGCTTGCTCCACAGCGTGACCGCGATGTCCTCGGCGATCGCAGTGTGGATGCCGGCGGCCTCGAAAGTTTGCGCCAGCGCCTTGCTCGTTTTGGATGCGCCGATGGCGAGGTCGCCGCCGCCGTGATGCCTGATGTGGCCGGGCCCGGCCATCTCGCTGCCGACATAGACCACCGCAGGAATGACGGCCTGGCCGGTGACCGCGCGCAGACGCGGCGCATTGTCGACGCCGTTCTGCAGGCTGAGGATCGATGTCTCCGGCCGCAAGCGCCCGGCCAGCGACCGGCCGGCTTCCTCGGTATCGGCCGATTTGACGCAAAACAGCACGAGATCAGGCGAGGCGAGGGCGGCTGCGTCGGTGGCCGCCTTGGCGGGTAGGTATCCCCTGAAGGTCTGCGTGTCCAGCAGAAGGCCGTTTGTGTTGATGGCGTCGACATGTGCCTGCCGGCCGATGAAGGTGACATCGTGGCCCGCCTTCAGGAGCAGTCCTCCATAGTAGCATCCGACGGCTCCCGCGCCGATGACCGCGACCTGCATGTTTGTCTCCGTACGTGGCTGACGCGGTTCGAAGTAGCCGATGCGGAGCGATGCCGCAATTCCGCGAATTCAGGAATTGCAGGTGAGCAGGCGTCGCCTGATGACGTCGAGATCGCTTTCGGCCATTCTGTTGCTTCCGTCTACTTGAAGGAAATGACGATATGGGCTTGCTGGAAAATCCATTCGACCCCGCGCGCGAGGCCGCGCTGGTGACCGGGGCCGGGAACGGCATTGGCCGGGCCATCGCCCAGGCTTTGGTCGGCGAGGGCGTGCGCACGGTGTTTGCCGACATCAGCGCCGAGCGGGTGGCGGCAGCGATCAGGGAGGCGCCGCGGCCGGAGCTGGCGGTGCCGTGGGTCGGCGACCTCGCCAGGCGCGAGGCCTGCGACGCGCTGCTGGCCGACGCGCAGGCCGCGCTCGGGCAGGTCACCCACTTCGTCCATAGCGCCTCGCCGCCGCGGCGCGAGGCCGATCATGCGCTCGCGGTCGACGCCGAAACCTGGGAGCGGATGCGCGCCGTCAATGTCGATGCCGGCTTTCATTTGGCACGCGCGCTGGCGTCTTCGCTGATCGCGGCGCGGCAGCCGGGTTCGTTCCTGCTGCTGACTTCGCTGCACGCAGCGACGCCTCGCAACCTGCCGCATTACAGCACCGCCAAGGCGGCGCTGGCGATGCTGGTCAGGGAATTGGCAAAGACGCTCGGCCGCTTCAACATCCGCGTCAACGCGCTGGTGCCCGGCGCGATTGCGGCCGGCGGCTTCGTTGCCGACCCGTCGCTTTCAAAACACATCCCGCTCGGCCGCCTCGGACGCGGCGACGATTTGGCGCCGATGGCGCTGGCGGTGCTGTCGAACAAGGTGTCGGCCTATGTGACGGGCGCCGCGATCGTGGTCGACGGCGGGCTGTCGCTGACGAACTGGTTTGAGCCGCCGGAGTTGGAGGGGATGTGAGGGGCGCGAATTCTCAACTGCCGATGGCGACGGCATCGAACCGGCGCCTCGGATGAGCCAACAATTCGGCGCTCTCGACGATGCGCATTTCTTCGGTCCCGCTGACAGCGGTACGCTCCAGCACGGCGAAGATGGCCGAGGCGGCGTGACCCAGCGCGGCCGGCGTGTCTGATCCGTGAACGCGCGCGGACGCGAATAGCGAGGCAAAGAGGTCTCCGGTCCCGGATGGGCTGATGGGCAGCTTTGGCGTGCGCACGCGCCAGGCCTTTGCGCGTTCGACGGCAACGATCTCGATCTCGTCGCCCGGAACGCCCAACAGTTCGGCTGACGTGACGACGATCGTCGATGGACCGCGCGCCAGCAAGGCTTGCGCCTGCGCGATGACTTGCTCGATCGTGTTGGCTTTTGTTCCGCACAACCATTCGAACTCGAAATGATTGGGGGTGATGATATCGGCAAGCGGGCACAAGAGGTCACGCACCAGCGGCGGGATGTCGGCGTGGACGAACAGGCCCCGGTCGCGATCCCCGAGCACGGGGTCGCAAGCATAGAGCAAAGCGGGATTACGGGCCTTGGCGCGCCGGACGAAGTCCGCGACGACAGCGGCGATCTCAGGCGAGCCGAGATAACCCGACAGGATCATCTGACAAGTATCGACCGCGCCGCGCTCCTCGATCCCGAGCAGGAGATCGGCGACAAGTTGTGCTTCCAACACCCGGCCGCGGATGGTCGGGTAACCCGGCCGGTTGCTCAGCAAGGTGGTGGGCACCGCGATCACATCGATGCCGTGCATCTGCATGGGAAAGACGGCAGCGCTGTTGCCGACATGGCCGTATGCGACCTGGGACTGGATGGAGATGACCGTCATGGGATGGGCGCAGGAACGTCCGTGTTTGAGCGGGTAGGGCAATAGAGTAGCGCAATGCACCTGGATTTGAATGGCCCTCCAACAGTCGACTGTCTATGGTGCGCGCATGTCGCGTCTTATGTGTCTATTGATCGCCACCGTCCTGTCGTTGTTATCCGTCGCCGCTCCGGCTGCGCCGGTCCATAAGCGGCCGGCTCCGCGCTGGCATGGCTATGGCTTCCTGCCGGGTTACCAGCAGCCGTTGAACAACGCCCTTCCACTTTACGCCCAGAAAAATGGGATACGGCGTTGGGCGAGAAGCGAACGGCGTCCTTGGTACATTGACCCGACCCCCCGTTATTACGGGTATGATGGCTACATGCACTATTTCGGCCGGCCCGGCTTTTATGGCGGCCGCTACAATGGCGGCAGCTTCGGCCCGTGCTGGACGCAGACACCGATCGGGCCGGTCTGGAATTGCGGCTGATTGATCCGCCCTGCGTGCTAGAGTTGGTCCTGTCTGGAGATGAGCCGCTAATCTGGAGCGAGAGCCCATGAACAAGCCCATGCCTGTCAACCCGCCAGAACTTCGTTCGACCATCGTCGCCGCCTCAACCATGCCCTGGCAGCCGACGCAATTCGCCGGCATCGAAATGAAGATCCTCTACAGCGACGAGGAGGGGCGCTCCACCATCCTGTTCAAAATGGCGCCCGGCGCCGTCGTGCCGTTGCACGAGCACACCGCGCTCGAACAGACCTACATGCTCGAAGGCTCGCTGGAAGACGCGGAAGGACGCTGTGGCGCGGGCGACTTCGTGTGGCGGCCCGGCGGCAACATCCACGTCGCGCATGCGCCGAACGGCGCGATGTTTCTGTCCGTGTTCAACCGCCCGAACCGGTTTTTCGATGGGACGAAGTTTTTTACGGCCGCGACTGATTGAGGTCCGTAGTCCGTAGGGGCCCCGCCCGACCTCGATGGTTGCCATGAACCGTTCAACCTCGCCGTAATCGCGGATCAGCCGCAGACTCGCACTCGGCGGACACGCCAGCCATGGCCGTCATAGAAACGCTGTTGCACCCATTCGCAACTGCCGAAATAGTCGTATGGCCCCCGACCTGCTCCATAAGGGTCGGGCTGATAATAGCGGCCCGGAGCCGCAACGCTACGCTGTGCGCTAACGGGCGTCGCGGTGAGCGAACCGGCAATCGTTGCGACCGCGACGAGGGCACCAAACGTCTTCATTCCAGGATCCTCCTGTGCGTGCTTGGCTCCGCGACCGCCGCACCACCCAATTCACCACGCCGCCTCAGCGCTACATAGTAACGCTGATTGATCCGCAGGGCTTGAAGGTTTCGAGCGAACGTCCGTGCAGGCACCCTTCATGTTTCTGGGCGTAAGCAATCACGCCCATGAAAATGAAAGCTACTACGACAAATCCGGCTACGAGGTTCTGCATTATGGCTGCCCCCCACGGGCTTAACGCACTACGAAGTAGGCTACTGTGCGGCCAACGATAAAGCCACTCCTGAATTGCGCCATCTCGTGTTGGTGGCGGATTACGCTACGCTAACCCGCCCTACGCGCTAATCCGCCCTCGGGGCTACCGTGGCTACGAGCCCTGTTGCTGCAAGTCGAGCAGGCCGACGGCGGCGGCACTATGTACGGCCTTGCGATCAGTCAGGTGGTCGCAAGTGCGGGCCCTCGCGTCGATCCAAAGGAACAGGTCGATTTTGCGGGCTGCCGCCCAACTTCCGGTAGAGCGGAAGGTTCCGCTGCGCCACCGCGCGGAGGAATCGCTGATCGTGGTTAACGCGAACAGGGTGGCGTACCTCGCGATCATGCTGCGATTAGCCCTCTGGCCGCGTTTTTCCACGCCCGGCTCCGCGCTCCCGCGGCCGATCGAGTTCTTGCTCGAAACAACCCGCGGCTGTACGGTGCGCCTCAGAAGGGTTAATTTTCCGTGAATGGATCGGCTAAAATGACCGCAATTCAGCGCGTGGTGTCGGAAGAGGGTGCGGACCGGAAAATGCCACCCGGCGTGCTTCTCGAAGGCCCGGTGGTAGACGCCAAGTTTCTCGATTCCTATATCGCGTTCGGCATCATGGTCACCGGTTCGATCGCGGCGCTGGTCTGGGCCTTCACGCAAGGCATCGGCTGGATCGAGATTTCGGTCTTCGTCGGCACGTTTGTGATGAGCACGATCGGCATCGGCTTCATGCATCGCTACTTCGTCCACCGCAGCTTCCGCTGCGGCCCGGTCATGCGGACGTTATTGGCCGCGATCGCCACGATGGCGGTGCAGGGCTCGGTGCTCAAATGGGTCTCCAACCATCGCCGGCACCATGCTCACTCCGACAAGCCCGGCGATGTCCACAGCCCTTACTATGACGGCGCCGGCAACCGCCATGTCAGCTTCCGTAAGGGGATGATGCATGCGCAAGGCGGCTGGGTGTGGGACCAGGCGACCACCGATGCCGAATACTACGCCAAGGATATTCTGGCCGACCCGATCGCCATGTTCTTCACCCGGACACGCTGGTACTGGTACGCGATCTCGGCGGTGATCATTCCGGGCGCCATCGGTTACGCGCTTGGCGGCGTGCACGCGATGATCGGCTGCGTATTGTTCTCCGGCCTGTTCCGCAGCTACGTCATGACCATGGCCACCTCGCTGGTCAACTCGGTCTGCCATAGCGACGGTCGCTATGGCTACCGTCGCTATGAGCTCGATGATGGCACGACCAACGAATTGGTGACCGCGATCCTCACCTTCGGTGAAGGACTGCACAACAACCATCATCGGTTTCCGCGGGACGCCTACCTTTCGCACGCCTGGTACGAGATCGACATCAATGGCCTGATTATTCTGGGGCTCGGGAAACTCGGACTCGTGCACGACATTTTCGAGGCCGGCGCGCGTCAACGGTCCCGACCGCCAGCAGCCGGTGAACACGCCGAAGCCGCCTAAAACTTAAGCCAGCAGTGCAAACGCGAACGCAGATCAGTAGGGCGCAACCATCCTGCGGGCTCAACCCCTTCCCACGTGCTCCAATCCATTCGAATGACAACAGCAGCGAGCGCATGAGCCATGAGCCCGCGTTCTCGCGACGCGATGCGCCCGAGCTTTGCTTTTGAACTCCACACTCCCTCGAGAAAGAGGGCGCAGGGAAGGCCGGGTGCGCGCTGCACCCGCGGTCTCGTGCGCAAAGTGCATCAAGAAAACGCACACGAGCATACAGGTTCAGCGGAAACACTCCGGCCTTCCCCGCGCGATGGTTTACGGCTTACTTCGTGCTCTCCCCGGTGACCGGGCTTTGTTGCCACCGTCGCCCCTGAGAAGCGTTGGCTTCCCACGAACTTGACGCCAGCGTCGGGGCGTCAGGACCACACGACTTCGCCGTCCGCTCACGCCACGCTCGTCAGTCGTAGCTCTCGCGTCCACCGCATCCCACCGCACGTTCGTGACGATCGCGAGCCGCCCCTCTCATCGGGTGAGACGGCGCGAGCTGGTAGCGCTGATTTGCCCGACGGGGAAAGCGGAATATTTTTGCGCGAAGGGATGGACAGGTTTTTGGTGATTTGCCCGTCGTGTTGTTTTGCCGCAGCCAACGCCTCCACATCGTCATTGCCGGTTTCGCGGCGATTATTCGATCACTTCGTCTGCCAGCGTCAGCAAATCGGAGGAGACCTTGATCCCTAGTTGCCTTGCGGCCTTGAGGTTGACCACTAACCAGAACTTGCTGGCTTGTTCGATCGGCAGGTCACCGGGCTTTGCGCCCCGGACAATTTTGGCAGCATAAGCGCCCGCACGCCGAAAGCCGTCCATCGCATCGGTGGAATAGGTCAGGAGCAGGCCGGCCCGCGCCCATTCGGGATAAACGCCCAAGGTCGGCTTTCCCGTCGCCAGAATGTGCGGCATCACGCGGGACATATTGCTGAACAGAAGTGGATCGCCGGAAATGTAGAATGCTCCAGCGCCATCACCCAAAGCTTTCGAAAGGACTGGTTCGAGATCCCCGAGATCAGCCTTGATCTCATAACTCTCAAAGCCGATCCCCAATTGCGCAGTGACCTTACGCAGCGCGGCTTCTTCGGACGTCTCGAGCCGCTCCCCGCCGTAAGCTGCAACTCCGATCATGCCAACTCGCTGGATGTCCGGGACCAAATCCCTGAAAAAGCCAAGCCGCTTTGCGGTCAGGCTTTCCTCGCCGCCCACAGCATTCATCACGTTACCAGTGGCTATCCCGCCCGGCCTCACATAGCTCTGAGCAAGGCCTGCCGCGACCGGGTCGACAGCTATGGCGGTAAATACCAGCGGGACGTCGGTTTGCAGGTTCTGCACAGCGCGAACCGCAAAGGCTGCGGCCACAAAAACCCGAGGTTTCAGCGCGTCCAGTTCTCGGGCCAAGTTAGGCAGCAACGAATAATTGCCATTCGCAAAACGAACCTCAAAGACGTAGTCGCGGCCTTCGACCAGCCCCTCATCCTTCAGGCCGTTACGCACTGCCGCCATTCTTCCTTTGAAGGCTTCCTCGGTGCCCGGATACAGCACCGCCACCAGCGGCAACTTCGTGTCCTTCTGAGCCCGCGCCTGTATCGGCCATGAGATGACCGCGCTTCCCGCCGCTTGTAAGAACGCGCGTCGCCTCATGTATCGCCCCGGCGCTTTGTTCAGTTCGACCCAGCTATCAAACCACGAGTACTATCGGCCTGCCAGCTTCCTGGAAGAACGATCGTTTACTTTCGGACCGGCGGCTTCGCTGCCGACCCGTCCTACGATACCGCGCGGTTGGCTGGATTTAAGGCCGGAGTCCTCTCCGTGTGAGGACCTGCCGCCGTTGGACGAAAGCGCCGGCGCGTCAAAAGAGACGCGCTTTTGAGGCGCATTGCTCGGATCGGTACCGCCGCGGTCAGGCTGCGCCGCGTACAGCGCTAACGATCGGATAAGCAGGGAAGTCCGTGTAACCGACTTCGCCGCGTCGGGTGTAATAAGTTGATCGGTCCGCTTTGGCTAACGGCCAGCAGTGCTTGAGACGCTCAGCAAGGTCGGGGTTTGCGATATATGGTCTGCCGAAGGCGATCAGGTCCACCAACCCGGTGTCGAGCGAAGCTTGGGCGCGCTCACGGTCATTGAAGCCGCCACACCAGATGAAGGCGCCGGGAAACACCGCCCGGGCCTTTGCAAGCAGAGCGTGGTCGAGGTGCCGAGCCTTGAACTCCGCCGTCTCCATATTTCCTTCGGGCATCAACTCGTAGAGCAGATGGATGTATGCCACGCCGCGGCGCCCCAGTTGCTCGGCAAGATACAGAAACGTTTCCTCGGCAAGCGGCTCCGGCGGCATGGAGTTGTACTTGCCGAACGGAGACAGGCGAACACCCACGCGCCCCGGACCGAATTCAGCCACCACCGCATCGACGACTTCCATCAGGAAGCGCGTACGATCTTCCATGCTGCCCCCGCCGTAGCGGTCGGTGCGCGTATTGAGCACCGAGTTCATGAACTGCTCGATCAGATAGCCGTTGGCCGCATGGAGTTCGACACCATCGAATCCGACCTTCCGTGCATTGGCGGCGGCTTTGGCGAAGGTGCCTACCATGGCCGACACCTCATCCGTGCTCAGCGGCCTCGGCGTCTCCGCAGGCATATAACCCAACCGGCCGTCCGGGCCGTGGGCAAACACCGACGAGCCCTCTGCCCGTTGCCCGGTCACGCCCACCGGAGCCTGGCCGTTCGGCAGAATAGATGAATGGGCCATCCTGCCGACGTGCCACAACTGCAGAAAGATCGTGCCGCCTTGACGGTGAACCTCATCGGTCACCAGACGCCAGCCCTGCATTTGGGCTTCCGAGTGGATTCCGGGTGTCCTCGCGTAACCGTGACTGGACTGGTCCACGTCGGTGGCCTCGGCAATGATAAGGCCGGCACCGGCCCGCTGGCCGTAATAGGTGGCCATCAGCGCATTCGGGAGGTCACCATCGGTCGGGAGGTCGCCCTCGGACGTACGCGTGCGGGTCATGGGAGGCATGACAATGCGGTTCTTCAGCGGAACAGTGCCGCCAAGCAGTTGAGGTTTGAACAGGTCGGTCATAAATCACCCTTCGATCAGATTTCTGTCGAAGGATATATTGTTCGGCAGTCATTCCGATCTACACACCCTTTGGTCAGTGGTCGGCGGATGAAGATCATCAAGAGACTGCCGGGGTTGCCGGCCGAGCGCGCGCTAGGCGTCATTTCGGGACGCTGGAAGGCGGTCATCCTTCATGTGCTGCTGGATGGCCCGCAACGCACCTGCGACCTGGAGAAGCGCATTGCCGGCATCTCGCAGAAGGTGTTGATCGAGCAACTGCGAGCGCTTGAGGAACACGGAATGGTGAGCCGGCAGCCCAGCGCGGGGCATCGTCAGGGGATCGAATATCTGCTCACCCCGCTCGGCGAAAGCCTGCGGCCCATCTTGGAGTCGGTAATCGAATGGGGAGCCCATCACGCCAAGGAGCTCCATGAGGTCCATAGACTTCTGCCATGCGATGCTGTCGTTCGAGAACGTACTACCTGACGGTTATTGGCGCTGTCCGAGACGCTCAAGCGCGCTTGACCATTTTCCTGTTGAGTCCTTCCTCCGGTCGCTCGGCGATTTGCGTTGGTCGACACTCCCCTTCGATGATAATTAAACTACGATCCAGGCTTCAACGGCTTAAAAAAGGCCGCGCCGCAACGCTCGGCCATAAAGAAATAGGGGAGAGACGCATGGCCAAGGCACCGCCTTCCGCCAAACGCGACCGCATCAAGGCATTCACGCCGGCGCTGGTCGACTACACCAACGACGTCATCTACGGCGACCTGTGGGAGCGAAAGGCTCTCTCGAAACGCGACCGCAGTTTGATTACGGTGGCAGCGCTGGTCGCGACCTATCGGCCCGAACAATTGGTGTCGCATCTGACGCGTGCGATTGATAATGGGGTCACGCAGGAGGAGATCACCGAAGTCATCACTCACATGGCGTTCTATGCGGGCTGGCCCGCCGCGATGTCGGCTGCACAGGTCGCTTACACGGTGCTTGTCGAAGGCAATGAGGGGAAATGACGATGGCCACAGAAATTGTCGTCGGGTTCATCGGGCTCGGCACCATGGGTGGCAGGATGGCCACCAACATTCTCAAGGCCGGATACAAGGTCGTGGTGCATGATCTGCACCGGCAATCGGCCGGCCATCATCTGCAGGCGGGCGCCGAATGGGCGAATACGCCGCGTGCCCTCGCCGAACGGTCCGACGTGATCTTCACCTCGCTGCCCGAGCCGGCTGACGTCGAGCGCGTCGCGCTCGGTGCCGATGGCTTGATCGAAGGTGTCAAAAAGGATGCGGCTTATTTCGATCTGTCGACCAATGCGCAAAGCGTCGTGAAAAAAATTCACGACGCTTTCGCCGCCAAAGGCGTGGATATGCTCGATGCGCCCGTGAGCGGGGGGCCGTCCGGCGCGGCTTCACGCAAGATGGCGATCTGGGTTGGCGGCAACAAGGCCGCCTTTGACAGGCACAAGGCCGTGCTCGACGCGATGGCGGATCGGCCGGCCTATATCGGACCGATCGGCACCGCGACGGTCGCCAAGCTCGTGCACAACATGTCGGGCTATGCGATCACCTGTGCGCTCGCCGAGACCTTCACCATGGGTGTCAAAGCCGGTATGGATCCGGTGGCGTTGTGGGAAGCTGTGCGGCAAGGTGTCGGCGGCCGCCGCTTCACGTTCGACGGCCTGCTCGAACAGTTTCTGCCAGGAAAATACGATCCTCCGAGCTTCGCGCTCAAGCTCGCCACCAAGGACGTCGCGCTCGCGACGGCGCTCGGACGCGAACTCGGCGTACCGATGCGGATGTGCAATCTCGCTTACGCCGAAATGACTGAAGCATGTAACCGCGGCTGGGAAGGCCGCGACTCACGCGCCGTGATGCTCCTGCAACAGGAGCGCGCGGGTGTTGCGATCGCGGCCGATCCGGAGCGCGTCAAGCAAGCGGCGGAACGCGCGAAGTCCGGCTGACGCTTGCACCGGGCAGGTCCGTAGGATGGGTTGAGCTTTTGCGAAACCCATTGCTCTCACGAACGGCAATTGATGGGTTTCGCAAGGGCTCAAACCGGCCTGCGGGCTGCCCGGAGCATCGCGCCTAAAGTTGGGAACCACCTCTTGATCTAAACCAATTGCGCAATGCAACTCAGGCCGTGACCCACGGCGTGTGTCTCCACCCCAACGATGGGTTCCGTTGATCTATATCAACTGTCCGCGTGGAGAGTGTCGCAGCCTTCCGTCTCGGGGGAATTCATAGGGAGGTAATTTGTCATGCTTCGCTATCTACTCGCTCCACTAGCCGCACTGATTTTGCTGACCGCCAGCTTGATCCCCGATGATGCCTACGCTCGCCGGGGTGGTGGCGGCGGCGGCTTCCGTGGTGGTGGCGGCGGCGGCTTTCACGGCGGCGGCATGCGTGGCGGCGGCATGCACGCGGGACGTTTCCACGGTGGCGGCTATCGTGGTGGGGTGCGTCCGTCACATCCCATCGCAGGCCGCCCGGGTCGTCCCGGATATGGATACGCCGGTCGTCCCGGTCGTCCGGGTTACCCGGTCGCGGGCCGAGGGTATTATCGCGGATATGGATACGGCGCGGCGGCAGTAGGAGCGGCAGCGGTTGGTGCCGCGGCCTATGGCGCTTATGGCGCTTACAACAACAACTGCTACGACGCGTACGGCAATTGGATCTGTGCCGGGTATCCTTATTGAGCCTGCCGGGCGTGGCGACGACGCGTCGTTGTCGCCACGCCAGCGCTATCCGCTCACGAACTTGACGCCAGCGCGCGGCAAGTAGCTCAGGCTGAATATCGAAGAGAACTTCCATGATGCTTGAAGAAGGCATCAATCTTCACAGGTTCGCCGGTATCTTGCCAGAACAGCTTTTGACTGAGGCTGGCTGCCACCGCGATGCGGTGGTGGCCGCCGACCAGCGTATGGTCATCCGTTGCTTTGGCGATAATCTCGCCTGCGTCGTCCACGATGTTTCTCATGTGACGCCTCCAATCCAACGCGCCGATCAGCGCCAGGCGATGGTGCGCAATCTATCTAACGTCGTGCCGGCTCCGGGAGTTCCAACCCATGACGATCACGGTTTCCGTATTCGACATGCGCCACATAGCGCACCGCCATTGTGTACCAACCCGCACATAAATTTAGGACGATATGCGAAATTGCAAATACGCTGGCATCGGGCCGTCGCGCGGTCCCCGTGCAAACTCACGCCCTCAGAAGGACCCCTGCCGACCATGCCGCCGGTTGCGTCACCCTGCGAGCTGATCTTCGTCGTTTGCATCCCTTCGGCCCGTCTAGCTGGCAAGTCGGAGTTCGCCGACACGACCACGCACAAATTGCTGCGTAACTCTCGCCACGCGCTCGCCGAGGTGTTCGGCGGTCAGAAGATCGGATTCGGATGGCGCAAATGCAGGCCCCTGATCGTTGTTCGACTGTGCCGCAGCACCCAGCCAGAAGCCTAGCCGATTGAGGTCCTGCTCGGAGCCGTGCGAATTGTTGTTGCCGGGCGGCAGACCGAGATTGACCCAGTGCATGCCATGTTGTGCCGCGAGGATGGCGAATTGCGTCAGTGTTGCGAGCTTGTCCCCGGACCGTGACGCCGAGTTTGTGAAGCCTGCCGCGATCTTGTCCTTCCAGGCGCCCGTCGCGTAGGCTTTTGACGTCGAATCCATGAAGCTTTTGAACGGTCCGGACGCACTCCCCATGTAGGTCGGAGCGCCGAAGATGATCGCATCTGCAAGTCCAACATCATCCAGGCGGCTTTGAGCCTCGTCTGACGTCAGATAGAGGGCAGATGCTCCCGCGACCCGTTCGATTCCACGTCGCACGGCTTCGGCCTGCCGCGCAGTGTGGCCGTAGCCGCTGTGAAATATGACGGCAACCGTTATTGGAGTGGCTGCGTAGTCGAGACGATTACTCATGATGAACCCTTCCTGTGCTGGTTGAGGATTCTATCGTGCTCCGACTTGGCGTACTTCAGAAGGTCCATGATCTGGGTTGAGTTCTAGGCCATGATCCGTCCGGTTTTCAACGCGCGTAGTTCGTAGGGCGGATTGGCGTGGGCGTAATCCGCCCTGCTACCGGCGGCTTTTGGCTTTGGCTTTTAGTCCGTAGGATGGGTTGAGCTTTGCGAAACCCATTGCTTTTCACGAACGGCAATTGATGGGTTTCGCAAGGGCTCAACCCATCCTACGCGCTATCCCATTTTTGGGAAATTCGCAAGCCTCGGGGCAATGCGATTAAATAACCAAACGTGCTTTTCTCGATCCTCTTGTCGAGTTGTATTGTTTAATTCGGCGACAACGCGCTGAAGCACGGAGCCTAGTAGCACCTCTGCTGACGCTCGTGGGGAAGTAGTCGGAGCAGCCGCATTTGCGGTCTTGGTCAGGCGCGCAACCAGTTCCATATCGAAATTTGAACTCATCTTGCGATTTATGAAATTCGTATCAAACGGGTCCGTGAATCTCCATCCAGATTCCGAGTGAACGAAGTCCGCGTCGATCTTGCTGAACTCTTCAATGTTATTATCAATGAGTATGCGAGGATACTTCGCATGGTTGCTCTCTAGCTCATACGCGCGGTTCAAAGCTGGACCAAATACCAAGTCTTGGTTGTGAATTAGTGGGCCAATCGTAATGGCCCCCCGTAGCCAGAATCCGGCGAAGGCCAATCTAAGCTGGATCATTGCAAGGCTGTCTAGTGAGGACTGCAATCGATCTATTTTGAAGGGGCACTAACAACTACATTATCGGAAAATGAAGTTAGATGAGCGCCGGGCGTCTGCGCCGATATTTGCGATACGCCTTGGCCAAATGTTTTCGGAACAATAGCAATTCGTGCAATTTTTCTTGCATCTTGGCCCGCTTGTTCGATCTCGGAGCGCCAGCCAAGAACATCGAAGTATGCGACTATTCTTCGCTCGTAGTGTAATTCGCCGTATTGAAGCTCGCTTTCATCCATAACCATATTTGATGGTCCCGCCCTGCCACTGTTGTGACTTGGAAAAAGAAAAGCCGCTCGTAAAAGCGGCCTTTCGTTTGCGAGTAGTAGCTAACTATTGCTCCAACTCACGAACACCCCGTCGTGCTGCCACACGTATCGCACTTCATGCACGTGCCATTCCGCACCAGCGAGAAGTGTCCGCATTCGCCGCACATCTCGCCTTCATAGCCCTTGGCTTTCGCCTCAGCGCGGCGCTCGGCCTTGCTCGGCGCGGCGGCTGTGCCGCAGCACCCGCCTTGCTCCACTGTAGCGCTTCCAGCTTTTCCGTCGGCGACAGATCGTGCTGGGTTTCCTGCTTCAGGGCGACGGCGCCTTCGAGGGTGTCGGCGACGCGGGCGCTCGGGCCATGCGAGGTCATGGCGGTGACGTTGCTGGATCCCCGTGCGTCGGTATCGCCGCCGCGCATGACGACGAGATTGTCGGTGCGCGAGCGGGTCAGGCCCTTCGACACGTATTTGGTCGAGTGCGACGGATCGACCTTGCCTTCCTCGACGCCCTTGCCGAGCGCGTCGAAATTCGACTCGCTGGGATCGACATGGGCGAGATCGAAGCGCGACATGTAGCTGACCGCGAGTTCGCGGAAGACATAGTCGAGGATCGAGGTCGCATACTTGATCGAGTTGTTGCCCTGCACGGGCCCGGCGGGCTCGAAGCGGGTGAAGGTGAAGGCGTCGACATATTCTTCCAGCGGCACGCCGTATTGCAGGCCGAGCGAAACCGCGATGGCGAAGTTGTTGATGAAGGAGCGCAGCGCCGCGCCTTCCTTGTGCATGTCGATGAAGATCTCGCCGATCCGGCCGTCGTCATATTCGCCGGTACGCAGATAGACCTTATGCCCGCCGACGACCGCCTTCTGGGTGTAGCCCTTGCGGCGATCCGGCATCTTTTCGCGCTCGCGCATCACGACGATACGCTCGACCAGCTTCTCGACGATCTTTTCCGAGACCTGCGCGGTGCGCGCCGCCATCGGCTTCTCGTAGAGCGCCTCGATCGCATCTTCCTCGTCGTCATCGTCAGAGATGAGCTGCGAGTTGAGCGGCTGCGACAGCTTCGAGCCGTCGCGGTAGAGCGCGTTGGCCTTCAATGCCAGCTTCCAGGAGAGCAGATAGGCGGATTTGCAATCCTCGACGGTGGCGTCGTTCGGCATGTTGATGGTCTTGGAGATCGCACCCGAAATGAACGGCTGCGACGCCGCCATCATGCGGATGTGGCTCTCGACCGAGAGGTAGCGCTTGCCGATCTTGCCGCAGGGATTGGCGCAGTCGAACACCGGATAATCGTCCGCCTTGAGGTGTGGAGCTCCCTCGACGGTCATCGCGCCGCAGATGTGCACGTTGGCGGCTTCGATCTCGCGCTTGGAGAAGCCGATGGCGGCGAGCAGGTCGAAGCCGGGGGCTGCAATGGCTTCCGGCGTGAGCTTCAGCGTATCGCGCAGGAAATCCTCGCCAAAGGTCCATTTGTTGAAGGCGAACTTGATGTCGAACGCGGTCGGCAGCGCCTTTTCGACCTTGGCCAGCGCTTCGTCGGTGAAGCCTTTTGCCTTGAGGGTCGAAACGTTGATGCCGGGCGAATTCGAGAGCGAGCCGTGGCCGACGGCATAGGCCTCGATCTCCGCGATGTCGGCTTCGCTGTAGCCGAGCGTGCGCAGCGCCACCGGCACCGCCTGGTTGATGATCTTCCAGTAGCCGCCGCCGGCGAGCTTCTTGAATTTCACCAGCGCGAAATCAGGCTCGATGCCTGTGGTGTCGCAATCCATCACCAGACCGATGGTGCCGGTCGGCGCCACCACGGTGGTCTGCGCGTTGCGGTAGCCGTTGAGTTCGCCGAGTTCGAGCGCCTTGTCCCAGGCGGCTTTGGCGTGGGTGACGATATCGGCCTGCGGGCAGGAGGCGTGATCGAGCGGCACCGGATTGACGGCCAGCGCTTCGTAACCACGCGATTCGCCGTGCGCGGCGCGGCGGTGATTGCGGATCACGCGCAGCATGTGCTGGGTGTTCTTCTTGTAGCCGGGGAAGGGGCCGAGTTCTTTCGCCATCTCGGCCGAGGTCGCATAGGCCACGCCGGTCATGATCGCGGTCAGCGCGCCGCAGAGCGAACGGCCTTCCTTGGAGTCGTAGGGCAGGCCCATGGTCATGAGAAGCCCGCCGATATTGGCAAAGCCCAGCCCCAGCGTGCGGAACTCGTAGGAGAGTTCGGCGATCGCCTTCGAGGGGAATTGCGCCATCATGACGGAGATTTCCAGCACGACGGTCCAGAGCCGGCAGAGATGCTCATAGGATTCGACATCGAAGCGCTTGGTCGAGGTCGAGTAGAACGTGATCAGGTTGGCAGACGCCAGATTGCAGGCGGTGTCGTCCAGGAACATGTATTCCGAGCACGGATTGGACGCGCGGATTTCGCCGGACGCCTTGCAGGTGTGCCAGTCGTTCATGGTGGTGTTGAAGTGCAGGCCGGGATCGGCCGACGCCCAGGCGGCGTAACCGATTTTCTCCCAGAGCTCGCGCGCCTTCAGCGTCTTGGTGATCTTCTTGTTGGTGCGGCCGATCAGATTCCAGTCGCCGTCGGTTTCCACCGCGCGGAGGAAATCGTCCTTCAGCGAGACCGAATTGTTGGAGTTCTGGCCGGAGACGGTGAGATAGGCTTCCGAATCCCAGTCGGTGTCGTAGATCGGGAAGTCGATGTCCTTGTAGCCCTGCTTGGCGAACTGGATCACCCGCTTGATGTAATTGTCGGGCACCAGCGAGCGGCGCGCGAGCTTGATCTCGCGGCGCAGCGCCGGGTTCTTCTCGGGATCGAAGCAATCGTCGCCCGAACCCTCGCAATTGACGCAGGCCTTCAGCACCGCCTTGAGGTGCTTCTGGTTGATCTTGGAGCCGGTGACGAGCGCTGCGACCTTCTGCTCCTCCTTCACCTTCCAGTCGATATAGGTCTCGATATCGGGATGGTCGGCATCGACCACGACCATCTTGGCCGCACGGCGCGTGGTGCCGCCGGACTTGATCGCGCCGGCTGCGCGGTCGCCGATCTTGAGGAAGCTCATCAGGCCGGACGAGCGGCCGCCGCCGGACAGGCGTTCGCCTTCGCCGCGCAGGCGGGAGAAGTTCGAGCCGGTGCCGGAGCCATATTTGAACAGGCGCGCTTCACGCACCCAGAGGTCCATGATGCCGCCCTCGTTGACGAGGTCGTCCTCGATGCCCTGGATGAAGCAGGCATGCGGCTGCGGATGCTCGTAAGCGGATTTCGACTTGGTCAGCTTGCCGGTCTTCCAGTCGACGTAATAGTGGCCCTGGCCGGGGCCATCGACGCCGTAAGCCCAATGCAGACCGGTGTTGAACCATTGCGGCGAGTTCGGCGCGACCATCTGCTTGGCCAGCATGAAGCGCAGCTCGTCGAAGAAGGCTTGCGCGTCTTCCTCCGAAGAGAAATAGCCGCCCTTCCAGCCCCAATAGGTCCAGCAGCCGGCGAGGCGATCGAATACCTGTTTGGCGCTGAGTTCGCTGACAAAGCGCTCATTCTCGGGCAGGGCCGCGAGCGCCTCGGTGTCGGGCACCGAGCGCCACAGCCATGAGGGGACGGTCTCTTCCTCGACCTTCTTCAGGCGCGCGGCGACGCCGGCCTTGCGGAAGTATTTCTGGGCGAGGACGTCGGAGGCGACCTGCGACCAGAACTGGGGAACTTCGACATTCTCCAGGCGGAACACAATCGAACCATCGGGATTGCGGATCTCCGATGTCGTCAATCTGAAATCAATCCCTGCGTAGGGTGATTGTCCCTGGGTGGTGTTGCGTCGTTCGATTCGCATGGTCGTGCCCCGTTTCTTTGACCGGTGCCGCTACCCCGCGGCCGCCGGATGTTGTTCCCTTGAGCGAACCTCCCGGACCAGGGTTGAAGCCAACCTTTGGCCTTAAGTTCGCAAGCTCTACCGGTGGACCCGGCCCTGTTTCTGTCTGCCGCCCGAGGGCCAGTCCGGCCCCATTTGCGGCCCAACCCCCGGCTTAACGCTCCAACTCGACACATCGTCTGGGCCGTTCGGCCCGTTCTTGGTGGGCCGGTTCCGGCCCGTTTTTGGCACCCGAAGGCCCCTGAATTCAGGGCAGACAAGCCCTTCATCCGCTGCCTCGACCGGCTGGCGGAGTGGTTGTTCAGGAACCCATTTGGGAGCGACCGGCGGGACCCAAAACACACTCGCGCCGAACAGGAATAAGGCTAGGCAACTCCGTTGTACCCGTCAAGGACTAGTACGAGTTCCCTTATCAAATACTAAATATGGTGGAAATGATGGGAAAACAGGGGGTGATCGCACGCCTGTGATGGAGGCAAGTATCAGTGAGTCCTCAGGGATTCCCAAGCGAAAAAATTTGCCTCAACCCTGTGGAATGAAGCCTTCGCCCGCTGTTCACAGGGCAAGTATTTATTCGCTGTCCGGCATTGCACTCCAGAGACTCACGTATGGCTACGGGAAGTTTGGGCTGGCATGTCCGTGAACGCGTGGTCAGGCGGGCGGATCGGCGGCACACTGCCGCTGATTCCACCCATTGCCGGGCCTCATGACAGAATCAAAACCGACCGCGCGGGCGCGCATCGCGCCTGCCGGGCTGATGTTCCTCGCCATCACCTCGGTGGGCTGGGGGTTCAATTGGCCCGTCACAAAATACCTGCTCGGCGAGTTGCCGCCGCTGACGCTGCGGGGCGTCACCGGTGTGATCGGTGCGGCGCTTTTGGCGACGCTGGCGCTCGGGCGCGGGCAGAGCCTCCACGTCGCGCGCGAATTATGGCCACGGCTGATGCTGGCGGCGCTGCTCAACGTCACCGGCTGGATGGTGCTGATGGGGCTGGCGCTGCTCTGGCTGCCGGCCAGCGAAGCCGCGCTGATCGCCTACACCATGCCGGTTTGGGCCTCGCTGATCGCCTGGCCGGTGCTCGGCGAGCGGCCGACGCTGATGCGAACGATCGCGCTGGTGATGGCTTTCGCAGGGCTCGCCGCGATCATGGGCGGCAATGGCATCGCGGCGAGTGCGGCAAAGCTGCCGGGAATATTGATGGCGCTCGGCGGGGCGATCGGCTTTGCGCTCGGCACGGTGCTCACCAAGAAACTGCCGATTCAACTGTCGCCGATCCCGGCCGCCGCCTGGCAGATCGGGCTGGGATGCTTTCCGGTCGCCGTCGTCGGCCTCTGTATCGAGACCACGCATCTCGACCACGTCACCCAACTCGGCTGGTGGCTATTGGTCTATTCGACGCTGATCCAGTTCTGCATCGCCTATGTGAGCTGGTTTGCGGCGCTGGCGCGGTTGCCGGCCTCGGTGGCGGCGATCGGCACCATGGCGGTGCCCGTGATCGGCGTGGTTGCATCCGCCGTCGCGCTGCACGAACCGCTCGGGGTGACCCAGATCGTGGCGCTGGTGTTCACGCTCGCTGGCGTCGTGCTGGCGACGCGTTCATAAAAACAAAAATCACACGTTTGCCTGCAGCGCCTCGCGGATCATCTTCGCCAATTGCGATTTGCGATAGGGCTTGGTCAGCAGCAGCACGTCGGGATCGAGCCGACCGTGATGTACGATCGCGTTCTCGGTGTAGCCAGACGTATAAAGCACCTTCGTGCCGGGCCGTCGCTTTCCCACCTCGTCGGCCAACTGCCGGCCGTTGATGCCGCCGGGCATGATGACGTCGGTGAACAGCAGGTCGAACCTCTCGCCCTTGTCGACAAACCTTAGCGCCGTTGGGCCGTCGGCGGCCGCAAAGGTCCGGTAGCCCAAGCTCTGCAACTGGGTGATGACGAAGCTTCGCACCAGCGCGTCGTCTTCCACCACCATGACGGTCTCGTTGCCCCGTGACAGCGGCGTGGCCGCCGGCAAGGCCACTTCGGCCTGGCCGCGGGCCGGCGGCAGATACAGCTTGATCGTGGTGCCGTGGCCTTCCTCGCTGTAGATACGGATGTGACCACCCGACTGCTTGACGAAGCCATAGACCATGCTCATGCCGAGGCCTGAGCCCTTGCCGGTTTCCTTGGTGGTGAAGAACGGCTCGAATACCCTGTCCTGTACTTCCTTGGACATGCCGGTGCCGGTGTCGCTGACCGCGAGCATGACGTAAGGGCCGGGCCGCACGTCCGGATTGGCCTGTGCATAGACCTCGTCGAGCACGATTTTTCGTGTCTCCAGCAGCAGCTTGCCGCCGTTTGGCATGGCGTCGCGCGCGTTGATCGCCATGTTGAGCAGCGAGTTGGCGAGCTGCGAGGCATCGATATGCGAGGTCGCCACTTCCTGCTCGAGCATCGAGTTGATCTCGATCTGCTCGCCGAGGGTAGGGCGCAGCAGTTTGGCGATGTCGAGCACGGTGCTGTTGATGTCGACATTGCGCGGTTGCAGCGGCTGCCGGCGGGCAAAAGCCAGGAGATGCTGGATCAATTCACTGCAGCGTTCCGCGGCCTGGTCGATCAGCTCGGCGGTTTTCTGCAGCGCCGGCTGGTGCGCGAGCGCGGCCACCAGGGTTTCGGTGGTGCCGGTGATGACGGTCAGCATGTTGTTGAAATCGTGCGCGACGCCGCCGGTGAGTTTACCGATGGCTTCGAGCTTTTGCGATTGCTGCAGCTTGCGCTCGGTTTCGCGGGATGCGGTGATGTCGTGATAGACCAGCGCCGCGCCGTTGATGGCGCCCGATGCGTCGCGCAGCGGCCGGCCGGAGACCATGAGGTGCAGCGGCGCGCGGCCGTCTCCCGGACGGATCACTATTTCCTGTTCGTCGAAGGGTTCGCCGCGCAGCACCTGCTCGGATGGCATTTCCTTCGCCGTGAGCTTCGTGACGCCGTCGGCGTGGTAGGCGGTGCTCATATTCCGGATCTGACTGATCGTCATCCCGTCTTCGTAGCGCAGCATGTTCCTCGCAGCCGTATTCGTCAGCAGCACGCCGCCCTTGGCGTCGATCACGAGCACAGCTTCCGCCACGGTGTTGAAGGTGTTCTGCAGTACCGCGGTCGAGTGCCGAAGTTCTTCATGGGCTGCGACCAGATGCTCGGTCCGCTCGGCAACCGCCGCCTCCAGCACCTCGTTGGTGGCCCTGGTGGCGCTCAGCGAGTTCTGCAGTTCGCGGCTCGAGCGCCGGGTCGACAACGTCAGCACGGTCGCGAGAACCAGGATCAGCGCGACGCCGGCCAGATCGATCGCCAACAGGACGCGGCCGTTGGATTCCGACACCGTGTTTCGTGCCGCAAGCAGCCTTCGCTCTTCGGCTACGGCCTTTTCGAGGTTGGCGCCGATCGTCTCCGTCGCGTTGCGAACTTCGGCCCTGGCCACCAAGGCTGCTGCCGTCGTGCTGTCGCCTGTGGTCCGGAGCCGGATCAGTTCACCGCCCGCTGCAATCTGAGCGGTGACCAGCGCCTTGGTCTCCTCGATAAGCCGTGTTTCGCTCGCATTATCCTTGACGGTCTCGATCAATCTATCGAGTGCGGGCAGGACTGCCGCGCTGGATTCGCGATATTCCTTGACGAATTCCGGGTCGCCTGACAGCGCAAAGCCGCGCGCGGCGCTTTCGGCCCGGTGCAGCTGCGGCCGCATATCCGAGATCAGCTTCAGCACCCCGAGTGCGTGTTCGACCGACGCCGTATCGGATCGCGATTTGAGGTCGAGACCGATCGAGGCTGCGCCGATGAGAAGGAGGATAGCGAGGCCCGTTCCGAGGATGATACGCTGCGAGGGCATTGACGGTTTTTATTTCATTATTTTGCCAGGCGAGTGGAGTTGCCCGGCTTGCTGAGACATTCATCCACGCAGGCCAACAGAGCATTCGGCGTGAATGGCTTGCGCAGGCAGCGCGTCGCGCCGATTTCGATGGTCATGCGCAGGAAATCCGGCGCGCGTTCGGTATTGGCGAAGGCGTAGCCGGACATCGCGATGATGGGAATATCGGGCTGGCGGTCATGAAACATCCGGATTGATTCGAAGCCGCGCATGTGCGGCATGAAGACATCGATCAGCATCACATCGAAATCGGACGTTTCGAGCGCTCGCATCCCCGCTTCACCGCCGTCGGCAACGGTGACTTCGAATCCTCTACGCTTCAGACAAACCTCGATAGCAACGCAAACCATCGGGTCGTCATCGACCACGAGAACGCGCGGCACGATGAATCCTTCTTCGTTGGGGCGGCGGTCGGACGACTCACCTCACCCTGCTACCGATTAAGGCGGAATAGCGACAACTCGTCTGTATGATACAGTGCATATAAATTTTGCTTTGAGCGAATTCCAATCGTTTGTGTCAAACGAAACCAAATCTCTGCGCCGTTTTCGGATCCGAGCCCGCCACCATGTCTGTCCCTCGCCACGCGGGCCGCGCCCGGATATCTCCGCTCGGCCTCGTCTTCCTCACCGTCGCGTCGGTGGGGTGGGGACTCAATTTCCCGATCATGAAACATCTGCTGACGGAGTGGCCGCCGCTGTCGTCGCGCGGGCTGTGCGGCATTGTCGGCGCTGCGGCACTGGCCCTGATCGCGCTGGCGCGGCGCGAGAGGCTCGGCGTGCCGCCGCGAATGTGGCTGCGCCTGCTGCTGGTTTCGATGCTGACGATAGGCGGCTGGGTCGCGTTCATGGGACTTGCGCTGCTGTGGCTCGGTGCCAGCGAGGCCGCGGTACTGGGAATATCGATTCCAGTCTGGGTGGCGTTTCTGGCGTGGCCGATCCTGGGCGAGCGGCTGTCGCTGCTGCGCGCGATCTCATTGATGACGGCGCTCGCCGGCATCACCGTGCTGATCGGTGGCAACGGCGTGGACGCCAGCATCGGAAAGCTGCCGGGCATCTTGTGCGCGCTGGCGGGCGCGGTGTGCGTCGGGCTCGGCACCGTGCTGACAAAACATTTCCCGCTGGCGATGCCGCCGCTTTCGCTGGCGGCCTGGACGGTCGGCCTCGGCTGCCTGCCGATCACTCTTGTCGGGCTTGCGGTCGAGCAGCCGCAATTGTCGGCGCTGTCGTCGATCGGCTGGGCGTCGATGATCTACATGACGTTGATCCAGTTCTGCCTGTGTTACGTCTGCTGGTTCGCCGCTCTCGAGCGACTGCCGGCGGCGACCGCATCGATCGGTACCCTTCTGGTGCCCGTCGTCGGCGTGCTGGCGGCGGCCGCGATGCTGCACGAGCCGCTCGGCTTGCGCGAGATCTCGGCGCTGGCGGTCACGCTCGGCGGCGTCGCTGTGGCGGTTCGCTCATAGCGTTTTTATTTTGAGCGCTTTGCCAAACAAAGAGCGGCGCATTGGAATGCGCCGCTCTTCGAATTCATGGACACCAAGGTGTCGTTACGGGCAGGGATGCCGCTGGCCGTCATAGCCGAGATAGGTTCCCGAGGCCGGATCATACGATTTGTATCGCTGCGCACAGTATCCGGCGTCGTCGCCACCAGCGGAGCTGCCTCAACGGCCACCGCGCCATCGTCGTAATAGCCGCCGCCGTCGTCATAGTAGCCCGGCGCGTAGTAACCCGAACCGCCATAATAACCGTAGCTCTGCGAGGCGAGGGCGCCACCGACCACAGCGCCGGCTATGGCGCCCGGGATGAACCCGCCGCCACCGCCATGACGATAATAACCGCCACCGCCGGCATATCCGCCACGATAGCCACCGCCACCGCCGCTAAATCTCGGGCCAGGCGCGCCACCACCGCCGCTAAATCTTGGACTAGACGCGCCGCCGCTGAATCTCGGACCAGACGCGCCGCCGCTGAAACCGCCGCCGCCACCGCCAGGGCGCATGGCTCCGGCGCCACCGCCTCCGGCAAAGCCGCGGCCACCACCGCCGGCGACGGGCCCACCACCGCCACCACCGCCGCGCATGCCGCCGACTTTGGATTCTTTCTGGGCAAAACTTTCACTTGGCAGAACCATCGGCGTTACAAGCGCGATGGCCGCAGCAGCACTCAAAATCTTCAGATTGATCATCGTCGGCTCCAATATACGGGATGTGGTCCAACCCTTTCGGAGCGTGGACGTTCCCGAGCCCGCGCACGGATCGTGCGCAATCCGAAGCTGTCAGACGGGAACTGTACGCGGAATGAACAGATTGCGCCGATTCCACGACAATTGGACGCCGTACGGCGTCGATAATAAGCGTCTCTCCCGGCAGGGCAGGGATAACAGGACTTGTCTGGACAATTCGGCCCGCCGATGGCATCAGAGCGTCACATTTTCTCGAACCGGCCGAACCCCGATGAAGCTGTTTCTGCTCAAAATATTCACATGGTGGAACGGCCAGACCTTTGGCACGCAGTTGTGGACGTGGCGTTTTGGCGAGCTGGTCGGCCAGGACGAGCAGGGCAACCTCTACTATCGCACCAAGGGCCGCAAGATCGACCCGACGCTCGGCTTCGAGCGGCGCTGGGTGGTCTATAACGGCTATGCCGAGGCGACGCGGGTGCCGCCGTCATGGCACGGCTGGCTGCATCACACCGTCGACGTTGCGCCGACCGAAGAGAGCTACACGCCGCGCGAATGGGAAAAGCCGCATGTTCCGAACATGACCGGCTCGCCCGCGGCCTATCGGCCGTCCGGCTCGACGCTGGCGAGCGGCCGCCGGCCTGCCGCCACCGGCGACTACCAGCCCTGGACGCCCGGAAGCTGATTTTCCGATAAATTTGCCGATCCCGCAGGCGTTGCACTGCACGCATTTGCATCTGGCGCCACCCGCGCCCCTGTGAACAACGGGAACAGCGGGGACATTGGCCGCGGCCTGCTTGCGCCCATCCCGAATTCGCGGCTCAATGTAGCCATCTTACGGAGATGGGAGACCATCGCGACGGTTCGGGTCACAGTTCGCGACTGCCCCGAAATGCAGCGGCTACCGAGTAGGGCTCGGCTGGGAGATAGGCCCCCGGCACTGAGATCCCGAAATCGCCCGTTAATGTGTGGCTGCCGTAGGACAGGAAAGGCCGTCTGGGAAACCAGGCGGCCTTTTTCATTGTCTCGTTCAAACCTTCACGTCATTCGCGCGGCGGCGCGGCCGATCATTTCGCCGCGGCGCGCTTGCGCCGGCGCAATCCGCTCCTTCATCATGGCCAGAATATCCGCGGGCGCGGTATCGGGCGAGCCGGCGTTGAACGGTGGCGAGGGGTTGTACTCGAGCCGAAGCTGGATCGCTTCCGCCGTCCGACGATCGACCATCTGCGACACCAACGTCAGCGCGAAGTCGATCCCTGCCGTCACACCACCGCCGGTGATGCGATTGCGATCGACACAGACCCGCGTCTTGGTCGGGATCGCGCCAAAAGCCGAGAGGAAATCCATCGCCGTCCAGTGTGTCGCGGCGCGATAGCCTTTCAGCAGGCCGGCCGCGCCCAGCACGAGCGATCCCGTGCACACCGAAGTGACGTATTTGGCGCCTTCGGCCTGCTTGCGCAGGAAGGCCAGCATCTCCTCGTCATTGATCATGTCGTCGGTGCCGAGCCCGCCCGGTACGCAGATCACGTCGAGTTGCGGGCAATCCGCAAAGGTGACGGTCGGCGTCAGCGTCATCACGGAATTGCTCGGGACGGGTTCGATCCTCTTCCAGACCAGATGCACCTTCGCGCCGGGCACGCTGGAAAACACCTGCAGCGGCCCGGTGAGATCGAGCTGCGTTACCTTGGGGAATACGAGAAGACCTATTTGAAGCGGTTCGGACATTGAGCACCTCCGAAAATCTGGCTTGCAGATTTTGCACTTGACCGCCGGCACCCTCTCATGGTCGCTTCATGTCCGAAATGGCGAATTTCCCTCATTTCAGGACATCAGCCGAAACGGGCTTTCATCATGATCGGCGTACTCATCTTTCCCGATTTTCAATTGCTGGACGCTGCCGGCCCGATTTCGGTGTTTGAGATCGCCGCGCGCTTCGCCAACGGCACATCGTCGATCAGGGTGTTGGCGGCGACGCCGGGACCGGTGCGCAGCTCATCGGGCGTCGAGATGCTCGCGCGCGGATTAAAACCCTCTGGCGCGATCACTACCTTGATCGTCGCGGGAGGTCAGGGCGTTCGTGCGGCCGCAACTGGCGAGAAGACGCTGACCTTCGTGCGCGCGATGGCCAAACGCGGCATCCGGATCGCCAGCGTTTGCTCCGGCGCTTACGTCCTCGCCGAAGCCGGCCTGCTCGATGGCCGCCGCGCCACCACGCATTGGCAGCGTACCCGGCACTTTCTCAAGACCTATCCGCAAGTGAAGCTCGAGGCCGACCGCATCTTCACGCGTGACGGAAACATCTGGACCTCGGCGGGGATCACCGCCGGCATCGACCTGTCGCTGGCGATGGTGGCGGAAGATTTCGGCGACGAGATCGCGCAACGGACCGCCAAGCAGCTTGTGCTTTATCACCGCCGTAGCGGCGGCCAGTCGCAATTTTCGTCGCTGCTGGAATTGAAAGCGCCGAACGGCCGGTTCGGACCGCTGCTGGCCTGGGCGCGCGAACATCTCGACGCGCCGCTCACGGTGGAGGATATGGCGGAGCAGGCCGGCATGAGTTCGCGGCATTTTACCCGCGCCTTCATCGCGGAAACCGGCACTACGCCGTCGAAGGCGGTGGAGCGGTTGCGGATCGAGGTAGCGCGGCAGCGCGTGCAATCTTCCAGCGAGGCGATCGAGCGCGTGGCGGAAGTAACGGGATTTCGCGATCCGGAGCGGATGCGCCGCGCCTTCATCCGCGCCTTCGGCCAGCCCCCGCAATCGCTGCGAAGGGCGGCGAGGGCATCCTGATCTTCACGACGTCTGCTCTCGACGGGGCGTTGCCCGAGCGCGCCATACGCCACTACGCAGGCGAGCGTAGACCCTCCGGCACAACCGAACTCTATCGTCAATAAAGCCTTAACGGGTGAGGAAATACTGTGACCAATCGCGTCTGTCACGAAGGCTCCCCCCATGCGCCATCTTACTGTCTACAATCGCTTCGCGATGATCATCGCTGTTTTGACCGTTGTCTTCGTCGCAGCGCTCGCCGCTCAAGTGATGATCCTTCGCAACACCGTCATCGAGGAACGCCGGACCAAGGTGTTCGATCTGGTCGACGCAGCGAAGAAGATCATGTCGAACTACGAGCAAGAAGCCAAAGCCGGCAAGATGTCGGCGGAGGAAGCCCAGAAGCTTGCTTTCGCTGCGATCGGTGCCATGCGCTGGGGCAAATCTGCGGACTATCTCGGCGTCTACGGCGCTGGCAGCACCAATGCCGGCGTCACCTATGTGCACGCCAACCCGAAATACATCAATGTCAATCGCTGGGATTACAAAGACAATCAGGGCCAGCTACTGATTCAAAATATCATCGGCAAAGCCCGCACCGGCGGCGGCTATCTCGAATACCGGGTGCCGAAAGCGACGGGCGGTCCCGAACTGCCGAAGCTGACCTATGCCGGTGGGTATGGTGAGGGCGAGAAGCTGCTCGCAATCCAGGCGGGCGTCTATACCGACGACATCGACGCAGTGGTGTTTGATCGCGCCATCTGGATCGCCGCCGGCGGTCTGGCGGGGCTGTTCATCGCGGGATTGGCCGCGCTCGCGCTTGGTCGCGGCCTGGTTCGTCCGCTCGGTGAAATATGCGGCGTCATGGACGGTCTGGCGAAGGGCGACTTGAGCGTTGAGGTCCCGTTTGTCGAGCATCGTAACGAAATCGGTCACATCTCGCGTAGCCTGGCCGTATTCAAGGACCGGTTGCTCGACGCCGAACGTCTCCGTGCAGAGCGAGAGGAGGCGATGGCTCACGCCGTGGCGGAACGGAAATTGGCCATGAACCGGATCGCGGGCGAGTTCGAGAAAAGCGTTGGGGGAATTGTCGCCGGGGCCGCCTTGGCAGCCACCGAAATGCAGCGCTCGGCGCAATCGCTGTTCGCAATCGCGAAGGAGACGACGCGGCAAAGCACCACCGTCGCCGCGGCTGCGCAACAGACGACAGCGAATGTGCAGACGGTAGCTGCCGCGGCGGAGGAGCTTTCGACATCGGGTCACGAAATCTCGCGCCAGATTGCTCACTCCGCATCGATAGCCCAGAGTGCCGTCGGTCAGGCCGACCGCACCAATACGATGGTGGAAGGGTTGCTGGAGGCGACACAGAAGATCGGCGAGGTGATGAACCTCATTCAAAACATCGCCGCACAGACCAATCTCCTGGCCTTGAACGCGACGATTGAAGCTGCGCGAGCCGGCGAAGCAGGCAAGGGCTTTGCCGTTGTGGCCAGCGAAGTGAAGGTGCTGTCAACCCAGACCGCGAAGGCGACGGAGGAGATCGCCGATCAGATAGAGGCGATCCGAAACGCGACCGGGTCAACGGCTGAGGCTATTCGCGAGATCGGCAACACCATCGGCCAGATCGACGAGATCGCGACAACGATCGCCGCCGCGGTGGAGGAACAGGGTGGGTCGACCAAGGAAATTGCCCGCAGCGTGCAGCAGGCCGCGCAGGGCACCCAAGGGGTCATGCAAAACATTGCCGGCGTGACGCAGGCATCGGGCCAGGTGGGAACTGCTGCGGAACTGGTCCTCGGTTCGGCCGGCGAACTCGCAAAGCAGTCCGAGCGCCTGAAGCAAGAGGTCGAGACTTTTCTGGCGACAGTGCGGGCGGCGTAGCCTCGCTATCGCCGGAGTTAGGCCCTCGGCAGACGTCAGGCTCCTGTCCGCTTTACCTCGGTGGTCTCAACAGGCTGCCGAGGTGATGATCGCGCTCTGAACCCCTGCTTCCGTCTTGCAGAAGACCGCAAAAATCGGGAGTATTCGTGCCAATCGGGAACCATTTGCGGATTCCCGGAACAAGAAATTTGGGGAGACGCCAATGACGACTTTCACGCGCCGCAACATATTGTCGGCGGCCGCAGGCGCTGCGGCGGCCACGACCGCACTCAGCCACCCCGTCCGCGCCACCACACCACTGGCGGGCAAACAGGCTGCCGGCTGGTACCGCTACAAGATCGGTAGCATCGAGGTGACAGTTGCCACCGATGGCGTCAGCCGATTCAAGATGGCGGAGGATCATGTCACCAACATCAAGAAGGACGTGGTGAATGCCGCGCTCGCGGAGGTCTTCATGGAAAAGGACATGATGACCACGCCGTACAACCCGATCGCCATCAACACGGGATCCAGGCTTGCGGTCATCGATACCGGCACCGGCGAGAGCAATTACAAAAAGAGCAACGGCACCGCCGGCCAGTTAGTGGCGAACCTCGCGGCGGCAGGGATCGACCGGAACGCCGTCGACGTCGTGATCATCTCGCACTATCACGGCGATCACATGAACGGCCTGCTGATGGATGACAATTCACTGACCTATCCGAATGCCGAGATCGTTGTGCCGGCGACCGAGCACCAGTTCTGGATGGACGACGGTGAGATGAGCCGCGCCAGCGCTGGCCGTATCCAGACCAACTTCAAGAATGTGCGGCGCGTCATGAACGCCGAGGTTCTGAAGCGCGTGAAAACCTATGAGTGGGGCAAGGAGGTGATTCCCGGCGTCACCGCACACGGCACGCCCGGGCACACGCCCGGCCATACCTCGTTTGTGATCGCATCGGGCTCCGACGCCGTCTACGTACAGTCCGACGTCACCCACGTGCCGTTCCTGTTCGTGCGCCATCCGGACTGGCATGCCTTTTACGATCAGGATGGCGGCATGGCGGAAGCTACCCGCCGCAAGGTTTATGACATGCTGGTGGCCGACAAGATGCGGGTACAGGGTTTCCATTATCCTTTCCCGTCGTTGGCGTATGTGGAGAAATACGGCAGCGGCTACCGGGAGATTCCGGTGGTCTGGAATCCCACGATCTGACCAGCGGGCGCTGCGAAGGCCGGCGAGGGTGGGCTAGCCTTTTCTGGTTTCCAGCAGTCCAAGCTTGCGGCCGAGCCATTCGGTGGTCGGGGCCTGGATCAGGATCGTCATCAGGATCGCGATGAAGGTGACGGAGGCGATCATCTGCGCGCCCGGCGCCTTCATGCCGAGCAGGAGGCCTGCCAGCGCGGCCGGGATTACCCCGGTCTCTCGCGTCCAGCACATGAACAGCATCTCGGCGAAACTCCAGCGCGCGCGGCGGTCGGGCAGCGCGCACAGGAACACTGTCGCCGGCCGCGCCACCAGCATCAGCACAATGACGACCGCCACGCCGCCGAGCCAATATTGGCTCATCAACGTGAAATCGACCTGTGCGCCGAGCAGGATGAAGATGAACAGGCGCATGATGAACGCGGTGGTGAGCACATAATCCTCGAGCTTCGCGGCCTCGCCTTCGTCCATCCGAATGCCGAAACTTTCCCTGTTGCCGAGTACGATGCCGAACACGAACACCGCCATGAAGCCCGAGGCGCGCAGGCCATCGGCGGCGAAATAGGCGCCGACGACGGCGATCAGCGTCACGACCGGCGCGTGTTCGGCGAGAAACCCGAATTTCTCGTGCGCGATGAGAAGTGCTGCGAGATAGCCGAGCGTGATACCGGCGACGATGCCGATCACCGATTGTTTGATGAGATCGATCAGCGAGGAGGCGAGCGAAAATTCGCCGCTTCCGGTTGCGACCGCCAGCACGCCAAAAGTGACGATCGCGCCCATGGCGTCGTTGAACGCGGATTCGCTCATCACGGTCTGCGCGACGCGATCGCGGATGTGGATCTGACGGAAGATCGGCACCAGTGTGGCCGGATCGGTCGAGGCGAGGGTAGCACCCAACAGCAGCGCGACGATCATGGGGACGCCGAGGATATATTGGGCGGCAAGGCCGGTGATAACAGCCGTGATCAACAGGCCGATGGTGGCGATGACGACGATGGTGATCCAGACCTGCTTCAGCACATTGAGGCGCAGCGATGCGCCGCCGTCGAACAGGATGTAGCTCGCGCCGAACAACAGGATGATCTGGTTCAGCGCGGAATCCGCCCTTATATCGATGAACCCCAGCGCCTGCGGGCCGATCGCGATACCCGTGACGAGAAACACCGCAACATCAGGGATCCTGATTTTTTGCGCGAGCAGGCCGGCGAGCGTTCCGATCGCCAGAATGAGCCCGCACGACAGCAGCGTGTGCTTGGCGATCTCGATCGAGGCCGACGCTTCCAAAATGATGCCCCCAAATCGCAGAGCCGGTCGACCGGCTAGTTCAGCGCCTTCAGCCAGACGCCGATTTCACTGGCGGCAATATTGGCCTGGTTCAACAATTTGCCCATGGTGAAGAAGCCGTGGAATTGGCCGGGGAAATGCCTGTAGGTCACGGCTACGCCGGCTTCCTTCAACCGCGCGGCATATTCGTCGCCCTCGTCGCGCAGGGGATCGCCGCCTGCGGTCAGCACATAGGCCGGCGGCAAACCGGCGAGCGTCTTCGCGCGTGCGGGCGAGGCCTGCCAATTGTCGATATCGGCGGGTCCGCTGAGGTAGTGGTTGCAGAACCATTTGATCACGGAATGCGTGAGAAGAATGCTGGTATCGGGCTCGCTATGCGAAGGAGTTTTCATCGCAAAATCGGTCGCCGGGTAAATCAGCACCTGGCCGGCAATCTCCGGTCCGTTGCCGTCGCGCGCGGCAAGTGCGACGACGGCGGCGAGATTGCCGCCAGCGCTGTCGCCGCCGACTATCAAGCGTGCGGCGTCGATGCCGAGCTGTTGGGCGTTGGCCGCGATCCATTTCGCAGCCGTGATGGCGTCGTCGACGGCGGCGGGGAATTTATGCTCGGGGGCGAGGCGGTAGTCGACGGAGATCACGATCAACTCGCCTTCATGCGCGAGCTTGCGGCAGACCACGTCGTGCGAGTCGAGATCGCCGATCACCCAGCCGCCGCCGTGGTAAAATATCAGGCAGGGCGCCAGGCCGTTGGTTTTGCGCAGGGTCTTCGGCGTGTAGATGCGGGCCGCGATCGCGCCATGCGGCGCCGGGATCGAAAGCGGTTTTGCCGATTCCAGTTCAGGCGGCTCGGGATTACTGACGACGCGGCCTGCCAGATAAAGCTCGCGCGCCGTCGTGGGCGGCACCGTCTCATAGGGCGGCCGGCCGGCCTCCTGATAGGCCTTGTAGACGGCGGCGGCATCGGGATCGAGCGTGACGGGCATTGCTGGGCGGACCTCTGAGGTTGGACGAAAGATCAAGCGGCGGTGCGGCCGCCGTCTACGGTGTAGGCGGAGCCGGAAACGTAACTCGCTTCATCCGAGGCGAGGAACGCTACGATGGAGGCGACTTCCGATGCCTGTCCGAGCCGCCGCGCCGGAATCCGCTCGACCATTTTTTCGTTGGGCATCGGCGCATTGCCGCCATTGCGTGCCTGCATGATCGTGCTGAGCATCCGGCTGTCGATCAGGCCGGGGCAGACGCAATTGACGCGCACGCCGGTGCCCGTGCATTCCCACGCCGCGCTCTTGGTCAGCCCGATCACCGCGTGCTTGCTGGCGCTGTAGACCGCGATATGCGGCGATCCCATGATGCCGGCGATCGAGGCGGTGTTGATGATGCTGCCTTTGTTTTGCTTGAGCATGACCGGCAGCACATGTTTCATGCCGAGGAAGACGCCGACCACGTTGACGTCGAGCACCCGGCGAAAACTCTCCAGCGAATATTGCGGGATCGGCTTGATGTCGCCCTCGATGCCGGCATTGTTGTAGAAGGCGTCGATGGTGCCGAATTTGTCGACGGTGGCGCGGACATATTCGGCGACTTCGTCCTCCTGGGTAACGTCGGCTGCAACCGCCAACGCCTGCGCCGAGGCCGGCAGGTCGGCAATCGCGGCCGCCAGATCCTGCTCCCTGCGGTCGACTGCGACAATGCGCGCACCGCGCTCGGCCAACAGGTGGATGGTCGCGGTTCCGATGACGCCGGCAGCACCAGTAACGACGGCGACCCTGCCATCCAGGCGAATTCGATCGGTCATTTCGGGGATTCCTCTGGCTGGTCCGGTTGTTTCCGGATTTCCACGGTTTTCGCGCGAAAGATTGCGCGAAGGCGCTTTCGAAAGCGACTATTTCATTTGTGGCGCGGCGTGGCCAGTGGCCGGGGAGGGTGGGAGACCGCCCTTTCCCCGCCGTATTCGGCGTGTTAACCGGTGGCAACGCGAGCGGCGGACAAGTTTAGTACTATGTCGCGAGCCCGATTCGCCTTTTAAAGCCGCGCGAGATGTTTCGAACCATTGCCCTGACTGGTTTTGCGGCCCTGGTGGCTGCCTCGACAATCTCGCTTGCGCCGCCCGCGCGCGCGCAGATCGGCAATATCTTTTCCGATCCTCCGTTGCGGCCGCCGGGTGCAATCCCTCGCGGCAACCAGCCGCAGCCACCGCCCGAGGATGAAGAGGAAGTGCCGGAGCTGCCGCGCGGCCGCCTGCTGCCGACGCCGAACCGTCCGCCGCCGGGGCAGGGTGCACCCGGACCGGGGAGCTTCCAGTCGCAACCGCTGGCGCCGCCGCCGGGTACCACCGTGGTTCCGCAAAATACCCAGCCGGGCGTAGCCGTCCAGCCGCCGCAGCCGGGCGGTCCCGCAGGTCCAGGCGTCGCCAACGCACCGCCGACGCCGGGATTGCCGCCGGGACAACGTCAGCCCAAGAACGTGCCGCAAACCCCCGCCACGTTGCAGCCGGGCGACGAGGTGGTGTCCGAGCCGCCGGCCACCAAGATCACCAACAAGAAGGCGAGTTTCTCCGGGCTCGACAAGATCACCGGGCGCATCATCAATTTCGACGAGGATATCGGCGAGACCGTGCAGTTCGGCGCGCTGCGCGTGAAGACCGATGCCTGCTACACGCGGCCCGCTACCGAAGCCGCCAACACCGACGCCTTTGTCGAGGTCGACGAGATCACGCTGCAGGGCGAGGTGAAGCGAATCTTCTCCGGCTGGATGTATGCCGCAAGCCCCGGCCTGCACGGCGTCGAGCACCCGATCTACGATATCTGGCTGACCGACTGCAAAGGTCCGGACCAGACCATCGTCAGCGCGCAGCCCGATCCGCCAAAGGCGCCTACGCCGCCGCCCGCACAGAAGCGCCCGTCGCCGCCCAAGCAGGCAGCCCCGCGTCCGCCACCGCAGCCGCAATTCCAGCAGCAGCCCCCGCCGCCACCTCCGCCCCCGCAGCAGCGGCCCGGCGGGTTGTTCGGCGGGCTGTTTGGGAATTAGCGAAGCTTTTTTCTTACGCTATGCAAGCGCCGCGATAAGCGCGAGCGCTTCCGCGCCACTGACCGGTTGCGCGGTTGGCAACTTCATGAAATCCGCCGGCTCGCCCGCGACCGCCTTGTCGAGCAGCGTGCGATAACGCCGCCGCGAAATTTCGACCGCGCCGAAACTGCGCAGATGTTCGGTGACATATTGCGTGTCGAGCAATTCGAAACCGCCCACGATCAACCGCGCCACCAGATGCACCAGCGCGACTTTCGAGGCGTCGCGGGCGCGGTGAAACATGCTTTCGCCGAAAAAGGCGCGGCCCAGGCTGACGCCATATAATCCGCCGACGAGATCGTCGTTCTGCCAGACCTCGACACTGTGGCAGTGGCCGAGCCCGTAAAGCCCGACATAGAGATCGCGAATGCGCTTGTTGATCCAGGTATCGTCGCGGCCCGCCTGCGGCGCCGCGCAGCCCGCGATCACCGCCTTGAAGGCGGTATCGACGGTAACGGTGAAGGCGTCGGAACGCACAGTGCGTGCGAGACGCGAGGCGATGCGAAATCCCCGCAGCGGGATTATGCCGCGCATTTCCGGCTCGACCCAGAACAGGGTCGGATCGTCAGCGCTTTCGGCCATCGGGAAGATGCCGCAAGCATAGGCGCGCAGCAGCACTTCAGGCGTGATTTCGAACGAGGCGGAGTCGCGCGTTGTCATACGCGGGAGGATAGCAGGACGATGACGGCCTATGCTACGTTGTAAAAAAGAGGCGCGGCCCGGACACCGGGAAAGAACAAGCGCGGGCGGGCGGAACGATTGGGGGGACGCGTGAAAATCACCTGGAAGACCATCGCTCCGCTGGCAATCTGGCTCGCGATCTATCTGGTGCCGGTTCCCGCCGGCCTCAACGCCGATCAGTGGCACTATTTCGCGATATTCGCCGCCGTGATCGCAGGTCTGATTCTGGAATCGATGCCGGTAGGCGCGGTCGGCCTGATCGGCCTGACGGTCGCCGGCGTGATGGGCTATGTCGAACACGATCCCAACAAATCGCTGCGCTGGATGCTCGCCGGGTTTTCCGAAAGCACGGTGTGGCTGATCGTCGGCGCCTTCGTGTTCTCGATCGGATACCGAAAAAGCGGGCTGGGCCGGCGGCTCGCCCTGATGCTGGTCCACAGCCTCGGCCGCCGCACCATCGGGCTCGGCTATGCGGTAGCCTTCTCCGACCTCGTGCTCGCGCCGGCGACGCCTTCCAACACCGCGCGTAGCGGCGGCACCATCTACCCGATCGTCAGCAATATTCCGCGCATCTACGGCAGCGAGCCCGGGCCCACCGCCGGCAAGATCGGCACCTTTGTGATGTGGACCGCGTTCGCGACCACGGCGGTGACGAGCTCGCTGTTCCTGACTGCGCTCGCGCCGAACGCGGCGGCGCTCAGCATCGCCAAGAAGATCGCCAACGTCGAGGTCGGCTGGTCGCAATGGTTCATCGGCTTCGCGCCGCTCGGAATCCTGTTGCTGATCGTGGTGCCGCTACTGAGCTACCTCGTGTGCCGGCCGGAGGTGAAGGAAAGCCCTGAGATCGTCGAATGGAGCGCCAGCGAACTCGCCAAGATGGGGCCGCCGTCGCGCAGCGAGTGGATCATGGCGGCCTTGGTGCTGCTGGCGATGTTTTTCTGGATCTGCGGCTCCAATCCCACCATCAGCCTGCCGCTGCTGGGGTCGAACTTCATCAACCCGACCATGGTGGTGTTCGTCGTGATCTCGCTGATGCTGGTGACCGACGTCATCGACTTCGACGATATTGTCCGCGAAAGAAGCGCATGGGAGGTGTTCTTTTATTTCACCTCGTTGCTCACGCTGTCGTCGGGCCTGAACGAAATCGGCTTCATCAAATGGGTGGCGGAGGGCTACGCCAAGCCGCTTGCCAGCGTCAGCCCGATGGTCGGGATGATCCTGCTGGTCTCGTTCTTCTTCTGGATCCACTATTTCTTTTCCAGCATCACCTCGCATGCAGCAGCCGTATTGCCGGTCGTGCTTGCGGTCGGCACCAGCATTCCCGGATTGTCGGTGCCGACGCTAACGCTCTTGTGCGTCTATTCGCTGGGTCTGATGGGCGTGATCTCGCCCTACGCCACCGGTCCCGCGCCGATGTATTACGGCAGCGGCTATATCGGCAAACGCGATTTCTGGAAGTTTGGTCTGATCTTCGGCGTGATCTATTTCGCCGGGCTGCTGGTGATCGTGCTGCCGTGGTTGCAGATGATCTGATCGGGTAACTTAGCTCGCCGCGGCACTTGCCGGCTTTGCTGCCGGTTTTTGGACGCGGCGGAAGCGCAGCACGATGCGGGTGCCGCTATGGTTGGGGTCGCGCTCGACATCCGCTTCGAGTTTCGACGCCATCGCCGTGACGATGCGTTGGCCCATGCCGGTGCCGCGGGGATCGGTCGCGGCGTTGAGGCCGACGCCGTCGTCCGTGATCGAGAGCAGCAGCTCGTCGCCTTCGGGTTTGAGCGCGACGTGAATTGGACCTGAACCATCCGGATAGGCGTATTTCACGGCGTTCATCACCAACTCGTTGACGATGATCCCGATCGCCACGGCCCGGTCGGGATCGATCTCGATCGGTTCGGCGTTGAGCGTCAGGCGGGACATCTTGTTGCCTTCGGCCGAGCGGCGCAGATCCTCCAGCAGCGCTTCGAGATATTGGTTGAGCAGCACGCTCTTGAGATCGTGCGAGGTGTAGAGCCGGCGATGAACCTGGGCCACCGCAGCGACGCGGCCCATGGCATTGGTCAACGCCGCCTTGACGTCGTCCTGGCCGCTGGAGTTCGCCTGCAAATGTAACAGCGAGGCGATGATCTGCAGAGAGTTACCGACGCGGTGGTTGACTTCGCGGAGCAGCACTTCGCGTTCAGCGGCAAGCGCCGCGTAGCGGTCGCGCGAGGCATGAACCTCGGCCTCCGCTTCGTCGCGGGCTCTTTGAATCGCCGCCTGCTTCAGCGCGCCGGTAACGGCGACCTGAAGCAGCGGAATGAAATCGCCCTGCACATCCTTGACCAGATAGTCGGCCGCGCCCGCCTTCAGCGCAGTGACGGCGATCGCCGAATCCTGTGACGCCGTGACGAATACCACCGGCGGCGCGTCCGGAATCTTGAGGATCTGCTCCAGCGTCTCCAGGCCGTCGAGGCCGGGCATGTACTGATCGAGCGCTATGGCGTCGATGCCGCCTTGCGCGAGGCGTTCCAGGCCCTGCCGGCCGTCAACTGCGTGCACGACCTTGAAGCCAAGCCGCGTCAGGCCACGGTCGACCAGCCGGGCGAGGCCGGCGTCGTCGTCGATGTACAGCAATGTCGGCGGTGCTGGTGTCATGTGGAGGCTGGCGGTACCTGGATGACGGAGAAGAACAGGCCGAGCTGGCGAATGGCGTTGGCAAAGCTTTCGTAATTCACCGGCTTGGTGATGTAGACGTTACAACCGAGCTCGTAGCAACGCTTGATTTCCTGGGAGTTGTCGGTGGTGGTCAGCACCACGACCGGCGCGCATTTCAAATTCCTGTCTTCCTTGACCCGGCGCAAGATCTCGATTCCGGTCATGTCGGGTAAATTGAGATCGAGCAGGATCAGCAGCGCTTCGCCCTTGCGATAGGCGCCGCCCCCATCCTTGCCGAACAGATAATTCACCGCTTCTGTACCGTTGGTGAACGGGATGATCTCATTGTTGACACCGGAACGGCGGATGTTCCGCTCAATCAGGCGGGCATGGCCCTCGTCGTCCTCGATCATGATGATGGTGACTGGAATACTCATTTGTCGCTGTTCCGGTTACTGGTGGCCCAATTGATAGGCAGTGTAATGGTGAATGTGCTGCCGTTGTGAAGTTCCGATGCTACCGACATGGTTCCGCCGAGTCGCCGCACCAGCGCCCGGACGTGGGCGAGCCCGATACCTTGCCCGGGCTTGTCCTGGGTTCCGGCGCGGCGGAACAGGTCGAAGATGCGCTGATGATCCTTCGGGTCGATGCCGCGCCCGTTGTCGGTAATCTCGAAAATCGCGAAGCCAAGTTTGGTACGGCCCTTGACCCGGATATCGCCGGGAACGCCGCTCCTGAGATATTTGAGGGCGTTGTCGATCAGATTGGAAAAGATCTGCTCCAGCGCCAGGCGATCGCTGGTGATATCAGGCAGCGGTTCGATCCGGATCTCTGCGTTGGCCTTCGGACGCCTGATGCGCCACCGTCGCGACAATGCCCTCGATCAGTTCGCGGCTGTCGATCCGTTCCGGCTTGAATTCGCGCCGTCCCTCGCGGGTGAGGTTGAGGATCGCCGATATCAGCCGGTCCATCTTGCCGATCGAGGATTTGATGAAGCCCAGCGCCTCGGAGAATTCTTCCGAGAGCCGCTGGTCGGCGCCTTCCAGAACGGGTTCGGCTGTGTCGGTCGCGTTGTCGGGAACGAGGGCCGCCGATGATTGCGTACGGGCGAGGGCTGCGATCCGCTTGAAAATATCGCCGCGCAATTCCTCGAGCTCGCTGGTGAAGCCCATGATGTTCACGAGGGGCGAGCGCAGGTCGTGGCTGACGATATAGGCAAAGCGCTGGATCTCGTCATTGGCTTCACGCAGATCGGCGGTGCGTTCGTCGACGGTAGCCTCAAGGTTGAGATTGTTGTCGCGCAGCCGGCCTTCGGCGTCGTCGCGGGCACGGGAGGAGCGCCGCACCAGGAATATCGAGATGCCGGCGAGCACGACGACCAGCCCCGACCCGATCCCGGTCAGCGACGCCGCGAGCGTCTGGCTACGGTCAGCGTTGGTGGTGCGCTCGACGAACAGCCGGTCTTCTTCCGCGCGCATCTGGCTTGCGAGATCGTCGATGTGCTTCATCGCGTTGCGCCCGATCCCCTCGCGCACGATCGTGGCGGCGTCATTCAGGCGTTGCGCCTGTGCCAGTTCTATCGTGCCGCGGAATTCGTCTATGCGCTGGGTAGCGAGCGGCACTATTTCCTGGAGAAGGCGGCGCTGGAGCGGATTGTCGCTTGTAAGTTGGCTCAACCGCGTCAGTGCCGGTGCAAGTCTCGAGGCAGCTTCCTCGAAATCGGTTTGGAAATCCGCCAGCGACGTCGAAAGATAGCCACGTTGCGCGCTTTCGGCGCTGCGCAACTGCAGCTGAACGAGCGCTACCTGGTTTTCGACTTCAACGGTGTGGACGACCCAGCGCGCATCCTCCCGCGCCTGGTTGACCAGATAGACCGAACCGGCGCTGATCACAGTCAGCACAATGACGCCCGCCGCAAGCAGCAGGACTTGTCCCATCGCGCGCCGGCGCTGGACGTCAGGCGTCACAATGATCTCGCATCTTGAACAAGGGAGTTCGAATGGCCCCGGGGAAATGTCCTAAGCGTGTAAACGCCCGTTCCGGCCATGGGTTCCAGGTTTCGCCGGATTTTGTTCAGGTGGCCTTGCTGTCGGCGGGCTGGCCGGCGAGGTACTGCTCGAGCCAGTGAATATGGTAATCGCCGTCGATAATGCCGGGCTCCCGGACCAGCGCCCGGAACAGCGGCAGCGTGGTCTCGATACCGTCGACCACCATCTCGTCCAGCGCACGGCGCAGCCGCATCAGGCATTCGCCGCGGGTCTTGCCATGCACGATCAGCTTGCCGACGAGGGAGTTGTAATAGGGGGGAATCACGTAGCCCTGGTACACCGCCGAATCGATCCGCACGCCGAGGCCGCCGGGCGGATGGAATTGGGTGATCTTGCCCGGTGACGGCCGGAAGGTCTGCGGGTTCTCCGCATTGATGCGGCATTCGATGGCGTGGCCGATGAGGGCGACTTCATCCTGCGTCGCCGGCAGGTCACCGCCGGCGGCGATGCGGATTTGCTCCAGCACGAGGTCGATATCGGTGATCATCTCGGTGACGGGATGTTCGACCTGGATGCGGGTGTTCATTTCGATGAAATAGAACTCGCCGTCCTCGTACAGAAACTCGATGGTGCCGACACCGAGATATTTCATGTCCTGCATCGCCTTCGCGCAGGTGGCGCCGATTTTCGCGCGCGCCGCCGCAGTCAGAACCGGCGAGGGGCCTTCTTCCCAGACCTTCTGGTGGCGCCGCTGCAGCGAACAGTCGCGCTCGCCGAGATGGATCGCGCCGCCGCGGCCGTCGCCCAGCACCTGGATTTCGATATGACGCGGCTTCTGCAGGTATTTTTCCAGATAGACCGAGGCGTCGCCGAAGGCCGATTTAGCCTCGTTGGAGGCGGTCGACAGCGCCATCATCAGATCGTCGGCGGTTTGGGCGACCTTCATGCCGCGCCCGCCGCCGCCGGCAGCGGCCTTCACCAGCACGGGAAAGCCGATCGCCTTGCCGATCGCCATCGCGTCGTCGTCAGTGCCGACCGCGCCGTCGGAGCCGGGTACCACGGGAATGCCGAGCTTCTTGGCGGTCTTCTTGGCTTCGATCTTGTCACCCATCAGGCGGATGTGTTCGGCCTTCGGGCCGATGAAATGCAGATTGTGCTCGGCCAGAATTTCGGCGAAGCGGGCATTCTCGGACAGGAAGCCGTAGCCGGGATGCACGGCGTCGGCGCCGGTGATCTCGCAGGCCGCGAGCAGCGCTGGGATGTTGAGGTAGCTGTCCCTTGACGGCGGCGGCCCAATGCAGACGCTCTCATCAGCGAGCCGCACATGCATCGCGTCGGCGTCAGCGGTCGAATGCACGGCGACAGTGGAGATGCCGAGCTCCTTGCACGCGCGCAGCACGCGCAGTGCGATCTCGCCGCGATTGGCTATCAGTATTTTGTCGAACATCGCAGCGCCTGACGTTGACGGATTCTATTCAATAATTACCAGCGGCTCGCCGAATTCGACCGGCTGGCCATCCTCGATGAGAATCTGCGTCACGGTGCCCGCGCGCGGCGACGGAATCTGGTTCATCGTCTTCATTGCCTCGATGATCAGCAACGTCTGCCCCGCCGACACCTTGCTGCCGACTTCGATGAACGGCTTGGCGCCGGGCTCCGGCGACCAATAAGCAGTGCCGACCATCGGCGAGGGGACCACGCCCGGATGTTTGGCCATATCGGCAATGGCGGCCGGTGTAATGGAAGCGGTTGTCCCCGCGGAAACCGGCGCCGCCGATTGGAAATTCGCGGGCATCGACGCCATCACGCTGATGTTGCGCGCGACCCGCACCCGCAAGCCGGCGCGCTCGATCTCGATTTCGGTGAGGCTGGTCTCGTCCAGCAACATAGCGAGTTCGCGTATGATCGCGCTGTCGTCGCTCTTGAAATTTGCCGCTGATTTATCCGCTGATTTGTCCTGGGGCTGGCGCGCCATGCTCTTGATCCGGAATTCTCTGGGTGGTGACGGCTGAGGCGTCAGGTCTTTGGTGTCGGGTATTCAGGTTCTGGTGTCAGGATTTTGCCGTCAGGTTTTTTTCTTGGCGCCGATTTTGGCGGCAAGACCGTTGATCGCGAGCCGATAGCCATCGATGCCGAAACCGCACAGCGAGGCGAAGGCAGCCATGGCCGTGAAGGAATGATGCCGGAAACTCTCACGGGCGTGAATATTGCTGATGTGCACTTCGACCGTCGGGATCTTCACCGCCACCAGCGCGTCATGCAGCGCGATCGAGGTGTGGGAATAGCCGCCGGCATTGATGATGATGCCAGCCGCCTTCTTCGCTTTTGCCTCGTGGATGAAATCGATCAGCTCGCCTTCGCGGTTGGACTGGCGGCAATCGGCCTTCAGGCCGAATTGCGCCGACGTTTCCACGCACAGCTTTTCGACATCGGCGAGGTTCGCATGACCGTAAGTCTCGGGCTCGCGAGTGCCCAACAGATTGAGGTTGGGGCCGTTAAGCACGTAAATCGTCGGGAGAGAGGCCTGAGCCATCCGGATTCCAGTAATGGGGGCGGGTAGGTCGCGGGGTTATAGGTAACAAAGGGCCCAAGGGGAAGCCTTGGGAGCCCTGTGAATATCCTCCAAATGCCTCATCCGGTTCGTAAAAGACCCCATGGAACCTACGGAAATCACTCGTTAACCAAGGCTAAGGATGCCGTCTGATGCAAAAGGGGCGGGCATTTCTGCCCGCCCCTTAAGTGGCCGCCGCTCAAGAGCGGTTAGCCTTCGATGATGTAGACGATCTCGTGGGTCTGCGGACGGACGATGATGTATCGGCCGCTTACCAGGATAACTTCATAGCCGCGCCATTCCGGATAGATCTCGACGATCCGCGGGGGCAGCGGGTGGAAGCGGACCGAGGTGGGCACCACCGCGCCAACGGAGATGTTGAAGTTCACGTTGGTGGTTTCCTGAATCTTCTCCGACCTGATGGCGGAAACGATCTGGGTGCGCTTCTCGGCCGGCGGTGCAGCAGTCGCCGAAGTGGCGGCGTTGCCCGTCGTGGTCGACTTGCTGTCGGTCGCGCCCTTGGTTTCGGCATTCGTGTTGCCGCTCTTGCTGTCGCGGCCTTCGGCCTTCATATCCTTGCCGCCTTTGGTTGAGTCGTTTTCCGAGCTCATGCTCTTCGACTTCTCACCCTGCGTTTTGGTGTCCTGAGCGCTCTTGCTGGACGTGCCGGGCTGCGCCTTCTCGGATTCCGACGCCTTCATGCCGGACTGAGAGCCCTTCGGTTCCGAAGACTCAGCACCCTTCATGCCGGCCGCACCGCCGGAGTCATGCTTCATCGCGCCGGACGAAGCGCCACCGCGCTCTGACGACGGCGCGCTCGGCTGCGCCGTCGAACCGGCCGACGGTGCCTCTCGGCTCGGACCGGCACCTTGCGCGTTCGCGAAACCGGTTCCGGCGATCAGGGCCGCCGCCGCGACCGAAATCAAAAAGCGATTAGTCATTGAATGTCTCCTCACATGTATGCATTGCCCGCCCGACAACGAAAGGAGATGTGCGATGTTCCGTATCATTCGCGGTTCCACCGCATTTGTTTTGTGAATACGCGGTGAACGGGGAACAGGGTTCAATCTGGCGCGTTTTTCCCGGCGGAAGTTTTGTTCAAATCTTTTGGCTCAATAAAAAATCCGGCTGCGCCGCAGCCGGATTCTTGTCTGCCGGATGAAACGGGCTGACTGAAAATGTCAGCAGGTGGCCTTGCCGCAGCGGGCCACGCCGATCTTTTCCTTCAAATTGTCGACGCCGACCGCGCCGATCACGACCTGCTTGCCGATCACGTAGCTCGGGGTGCCGTTCATGCCCATGGCTTCCGCGAGCTTCATGTTCTCTTCGAGCGTCGCTTTCACTTCCGGGCTCACCAGATCCTTTTCCAGCTTTGCCATGTCGGCGCCGACTTCCTTGGCAACCGCCATCGCCCGCGCCTTGTCGGCCGCACCGCGGCCGCCCAGAAGCTTCTGGTGGAAGTCGAGATATTTCTTGCCGGTGGGATCCTGCATGCGTACGGCAACCGCGACCGAGGCAGCCTCGACCGAGCCCGCACTCAGAACCGGGAATTCCTTGAGTACGACTTTCAGTTTGGGATCGGCCTTCATCAGTTCGAGCATGTCGGCCATGGCGCGTTTGCAGTAACCGCAATTGTAGTCGAAGAATTCGACGAAGGTGACGTCGCCATCTTTGTTGCCGAGCGTGACACCGCGCGGCGAATTGAAGATCTTATCGGCGTTCTGCGAGACGCCGGCCTCATGCTTCTCGGCTTCGGCGGTGGCCTGACGCTTGTTGAGTTCGGCCATCGCCTCTTCGAGCACTTCCGGATGCGCAATCAGATAATTCCGGACGATGGTCTCGATGTCGCCGCGCTGGGTATCGGAGAAACTCTGCGCGGAAGCAGCAAACGGTGTGCCGCAGAGCGCGAACGCCAACAATGCGGGAGCAAGAAAACGGAGCGCAAGAAAACGGAACGAGGGCATCGGCAAATCCTTTTGCAGCGAGATCCCGGGCAATTCTGGTGAAGGCCGGCTCTTGGAATATTTCGTATCTTGGTTCGGTTATAGTTTAACTCGGTTTATTTCTAGTTGCTCTTCTGTCCCGGAAGCGGTTTGGCGCTCACAATGTCGTCAGCCTTGACCCATCCCGGCGTTCCGATCGCGAAGCGCGTCTTTGCCCGCGAGGCCAGATCGCGCGCCGTCTTGTTGTCGCCGCGCAGGTAGGCGGCTTGGGCCGAAGCCAGATCGGCCTGCGCGTAATCTCCCTTGCGGCCATAGGCCATTGCAAGTTGGGTGTAGCCGAGCGGCGCTTCGGTCTCGCGCGCCACCGCCGCGCGTAAAATGGTGATGGCCTCTTCGGTGTAGGCTTTATTATCGGACGCCACGAGCGCCTGCCCAAGTAACATCTCGATGAGCGGTGCGTTATTGGAGAGCTGCACGGCCTTGCGGAGCGGCGCAATCGCCTCCTGTGGCCTGCCGCCTTCCAGCAGAGCCTGACCGCGCACTTCATAGAAATAGGCATTGTTGGGCTGCAGCGCGATCAGTCCGTCGATCTGGGCGATCGCGCTGCGCAGATCGCCGTGCAGATAGGTGGTGATCGCGTGCGCGTAGCGGGCGGGCAGGCTGGTGTTGGACATCGGGTAGCGCCGGTAGACGGTGTCCTGCCGCTCCATGAAGGCCGAGATCTTGGCGCGCACCATGTCGTGGCGCAGTTGCAGTGCCGGGTCGTCCTTCTTGTCCCAATAGGGGCTCGAGCGCGCCATTTCCTGCAGCGCGGCGACGCGCTCGGCCGGCATCGGATGCGATTGAACGTAAGGGTCGGCGCCGCGTGCCGCGAACAGACTCTCATCGGTGAATCGCTTGAAGGTTTCGTACATGCCCTTGGCGGATTGGCCGGTCGCGGTCAGAAACTTCACCCCGGCGCGGTCGGCGTTTTCCTCCTGCTGACGCACGTAAGAGAGAAGGGTACGGCGAATGACTTCTCCCGGTGCGGAGAACGCCGCGGCGCCCGCATTGGTCAGGCCGCTATTGGGTCCGCTTCGCGCGCCTGCCACCATGGCACCGGCGCCAAGCAGCATCGCGATGATCATCTGGGTTTGCGCCTGCGCCATTTGTTCGCGCATCTTGGCGAGATGGCCGCCGGCAAGATGGCCGGTTTCGTGCGCGAGTACGCCGATGATCTGGTTCGGCGTCTCCGATTGCATCATCGCGCCGTAGTTCACGAAGATGCGGCGGCCGTCGGCAACGAAAGCGTTGAAGACGCTCTGGTTGATGATCACCATCTGGATGTTCTGCCGCTCCAGGCCCGCGGCGCGCAGGATCGGCCGCGTGTAGTCGCGCAGCAATTGCTCCGCTTCGGTGTCGCGGAGGACCGGTGGACCCTTGTTCTCCTGGGCCAGCGCTGCCATCGGGGCGATGACAAGCGCGACCGCAGTCGTGAGCGCGGTCAGTTTCAGTGTCTTTTTGCGTAATGCGATGCGAAGCAACATGAAGCGGACTTTAAACGATTGGCGGCGGCCGGGAGACAAGATAAGAAGCCACCGAATACGGCCAGTCTGGGGCGGTAACCCATGCCGGAACCTGAATTCGGGCGACGCCCGTTCAAATAGCAGAAATCGATGCTCGAAACGACGCTTGAAACAACTCTTGAAATGGCTCTTGGAGACCGCGCGAAGGGCTTGCTGACCGCGTCGGGCCGGAGCGATGTCCCGCCCTTCATGGTGATGGACGTGATGGCGGCGGCGGCGCGAATCGAGGCGGCCGGCGGCCACGTCATTCACATGGAAGTCGGGCAGCCGGCGGCACCGGCGCCGAAGGTTGCGATAGCAGCGGCGCAGGCCGCGCTCGAGGACGGGCGAATCGACTATACGTCCGCGCTCGGTATTCCCTCGTTGCGCGCGCGCATCGCCCGGCATTACCGCGATACTTACGGCTGCCCGGTCGACCCTGAGAGGATCGTGGTCACCACCGGCTCGTCCGGCGGATTCATCCTGGCGTTTCTTGCGATGTTCGAACCGGGTGACAGGGTCGCGGTCACCGTGCCCGGCTATCCACCGTACCGGCATATCCTCACCGCGCTCGGCTGCGAGCCGGTGCTGATCGAAACGTCGAGCGAGACGCGTCATGCGCTGACCGGCGAAGCCTTGCTTGCCGCGCATCGCAAGGCGCCGCTGAAGGGCGTACTGGTCGGCAGTCCCGCCAATCCGACGGGCACGATGATGTCGCGCGAAGCGCTGACCACCCTGATGGCGGCGGCAGAGGGAGCCGGTATCCGCTTCATCTCCGACGAGATCTATCACGGGCTCGATTATGCGTTTCCGGCCGTCACCGCAGCCGAGCTTTCGCCACGGGCACTCGTGATCAACTCGTTCTCGAAATATTTCTGCATGACCGGCTGGCGGGTCGGCTGGATGGTGGTGCCGGAGCCGTTGGTGCGGCCCATTGAGCGGCTACAGCAGAATCTTTCCATCTCGGTGCCGACGCTGTCGCAGATTGCCGCTGAAGCCGCCTTCGAAGGCCGCGACGAGATGGAAGCGATCAAGCGCGGTTACGAGGAGAACCGCCGCATCCTGATCGAGGGCCTGCCGAAGGCCGGTCTCACCAAATTCCTCCCCGCTGACGGCGCGTTCTATCTCTACGCCGACGTCTCGGCATTTACTTCGGACAGTTTCGAGTTCGCCAATCGCATGTTGGAAAAAGCCCATGTCGCGGCAACGCCCGGCGTGGATTTCGATCCGGTCCACGGCCGCGCCTTTATCCGTTTCTCCTACGCGCGCTCGGCCGACGAGATGCGCGAAGCGGTGGCGCGCATCGCGCGCTGGCTCGGATAGCGCACGCCCATCCGTCACCTGCCGCAAACCTGAACCGGAGTGATTTCCTTGTCCGCCAGAACCATGTCTCACTCTGTCGCGCCGCATTTTCCTGTTGCTGCCGTGCTGTGGCCGCATCGTGCGGACGGATCCTCTGCCGTCTTGCGCAGCGTTGTCCTGATTGCGCTGGGAACCGCGCTTCTGACCTTGTCGGCCAAGGTCAATCTGCCATTGCCCTATGTGCCGATGACACTGCAGACGCTGGTGGTGTTGGTGATCGGTGCGGCCTATGGCTGGCGTCTCGGCAGCGCAACGTCATCGCTTATCTGGCCGAAGGGGCGATGGGATTGCCGGTGTTTGCGGGACCCGCGGGCGGGCTGGTTCCCTTGTTGGGTCCTACGGCCGGGTATCTTTTTGGCTTTGTGGCGGCTGCCTTCGTCACGGGGTGGTTGAGCGAACGCGGCTGGGATCGGTCGGTCCCGCGACTGTTCGTCGCAATGGGCCTTGGACACATCCTCATTCTCGCCGCCGGATTCTTATGGCTGGCATTTGGCATAAAGCTCGGCGCCGAAAAGGCGTGGCTGGTCGGCGTCGTGCCCTTCATCGCGGGTTCGCTGATCAAGAACGCGCTGGGTGCAGCTCTCGTGCCGGCTATCCGGCGTCTGGTCGATCGGCGTAGCTAGACCTGTTGGCCGAACCGGTAACGCCATTGACTCCGGCGGCCCAAAGATTTTGGCTATATTCCGCGCGACAGAAAGCTCGACGGGACTGATCCGCAATCTGCGAGGGGGAGTGAACGTCATGGCAGCAACGATTGCGACCGAAGCGCTGGCGCCGGCCAGCGCGGCAAAGCCTTGGTACAAGATCCTCTATGTTCAGGTGTTGATCGCGATCGTGCTCGGCGCCCTCGTCGGCTGGCTGTGGCCGAACCTTGCGACCAACGACTGGATCAAGGCGCTCGGTGACGGCTTCATCAAGCTGATCAAGATGGTGATCGCGCCGATCATCTTCTGCACCGTCGTCTCCGGTATCGCACACATCCAGGACGCCAAGAAGGTCGGTCGCATCGGCGTCAAGGCGCTGGTCTATTTCGAAATCGTCTCGACCTTCGCACTCGTGATCGGGCTCGTTGTCGGCAATGTGGTGCGGCCGGGCGCAGGCTTCGGCGGTGCCGGGGCGAACGCACAAGCGGTCGCCAACTATGCCAAACAGGCCGATGCGCAGAAGAGCGTCGACTTCTTCCTGCACATCATTCCCGACACGGTGGTAGGCGCCTTCGCGCAAGGCGAGATCCTCCAGGTGCTGCTGTTTTCGATCCTGTTCGGTTTTGCGATCATGGGTCTTGGCGAGCGCGGCCATACGATACGCTCCTTCATCGACGACGCCGCCCACGCCGTGTTCGGCGTGATTTCCATTGTCATGAAAGCGGCGCCAATCGGCGCGTTTGGTGCGATGGCGTATACGATCGGCAAATTCGGCACCGGCGCGATCCTGAACCTGGTCGGCCTGATCGCGACCTTCTATGTCACGGCGGCGCTGTTCGTGTTCGTCGTGCTCGGCATCATCGCGCGGATAGTCGGATTCTCGATCTTCAAGTTCCTGGCTTACATCAAGGACGAATTGCTTATCGTGCTCGGCACCTCGTCTTCGGAAAGCGCGCTGCCTTCCCTGATGGAAAAACTCGAGCGGCTCGGCTGTTCCAAATCCGTGGTGGGTCTGGTGGTGCCGACCGGCTATTCGTTCAACCTCGACGGCACCAATATCTACATGACGTTGGCGACGCTGTTCATCGCACAGGCGCTCGGCTTCGATCTTAGCCTGGGTCAGCAGATCACCATCCTGCTGGTGGCGATGCTGACCTCGAAGGGCGCGTCCGGCATCACCGGCGCGGGCTTCATCACGCTGGCGGCGACGCTCGCCGTCGTCGATCCCAGGCTGGTGCCGGGTATGGCCATCGTTCTCGGCATCGACAAGTTCATGAGCGAATGCCGCGCGCTGACCAACCTTTGCGGCAATGGCGTCGCCTGCGTGGTGGTGTCGTGGTGGGAGGGCGAACTCGATCAGAGCAAGCTGCACGCCAATCTCACCAAGCAGATCGATCCGACCGACATGGAGACGGCGGTCACGACCGGTTAGCGATGGTATATTGGCATGAAGAAACCGCCCGGTTTTGCCGGGCGGTTTTTCATTTTGATTTTGTTATTCGCCGTTACCGAAACGCCGTGACCACCAGCCCGCCTTGCGCGGTGCGGCCTCGGTCGCCTCTGCAGGAGCGGGCTCGGGCGCCGGAGGTGCGGTCTGCTCGGGTGCGCTTTGGCTGACGGATGGCGCCGGATCGGCTTGTGCGCCGGTCATGAAGCTGACCTTTTCGCGCACAGTCGAGCGCCGCCGGGCGGCGGCCCGATCGGCCTCCTGCGCGGTTTCCTCAGGCATGGGCGCTGGCGCGCTCGCGACCAGTTCAGGCTGCGCATGGTCCGCGGGCCAATACTGTGCAGGTTGCGAAGCCGGCTCGGGCTGAACCAGCGTCGGCGCCGGCTCTGGCGAGCCGCCGTCGAAATCGGCAACCGCATTGGTCGCTTCCGGAGCCGATGTCGGTCCGAGTTCATCGGCGATCGAGCCGACGAGACCGTCTTCCACACCGTTGCCTTCCGGACCGCCACGCCGGCGGCGTCCGCCACGGCGTCCACGGCGGCGTGGGCGACGCTCGCCGTTTTGTCCCTGATCGGCACGCGGCTGACCCGGTACTTCGTCGGCTTCCTCTTCGTCCGCTTCGCCGTCGTCTGCGACCGGGCTCTCCATGGCTTCGGCCACGACGCGCAGCGCCTCATTGTCCTCGCGTGGCGCGCCGCCTTCACGCGGCTCGCCGCGGCCGCGCCGTCGGCGCCGCCGCTTGCGGCGATGAGCGTCGCCTTCGCCTTCGCCGGCGCCTTCTTCGCCACTTGCGGCAGCGTCGTCGGTCAGCCCTTCGGTCTCTTCGGTTTCGATTTCCGCTTCGGTGTCGAACGACTCTTCGTCGTCATCGGGCTCGTCGACTTGCGGCGGGGAGGCAGCAGCCTGCGCCGCGAGCAGGGCCTTGGCCGCTTCCAGCGTATGCACCTGTTCGCCGCGATCGATGATGAACGATTGCTGGCCGCTCACGGTCGCATCCGCAACCACCGCCAGCGAGACCTTGAAGGCGTTTTCGAGATCGCGCAGGTGACCGCGCTTGTGATTGAGAACGTAGAGCGCGACGTCGGTCCGGGTGCGTACCACCAGATTGTGAGTCGCGCCCTTCATCAGGATTTCCTCGATGCCGCGCAGCAATTGCAGCGCCACCGACGATACCGAACGCACGTGACCGCTGCCGCCGCATTGCGAGCAGGGCTCAGTCGAACTCTCCAGCACGCTGGCGCGGATGCGCTGGCGCGACATTTCGAGCAGGCCGAAATGCGAGATGCGTCCGACCTGGATCCGCGCGCGGTCCTGCCGCAGGCAGTCGGATAGTTTCCGCTCGACGGCGCGATTGTTTCGCTTCTCGTCCATGTCGATGAAGTCGATGACGATGAGGCCCGCGAGATCGCGCAGGCGTAGCTGGCGAGCGACTTCCTCGGCCGCCTCCAGGTTGGTCTTGAGCGCGGTATCCTCGATGTGATGCTCGCGGGTCGATCGTCCCGAGTTGACGTCGATTGAGACCAGCGCCTCGGTCTGGTTGATGACGATGTAGCCGCCGGAGCGCAATTGCACGGTCGGCGAGAACATCGCGTCGAGCTGGCTCTCGACGCCCATGCGCGAGAACAACGGCTGGCCGTCGCGATATTGCCGGACCGCCCGCACATTGGAGGGCATCAACATCTTCATGAAGTCGCGCGCTTCCTGGTAGCCGGCTTCGCCGGCGACCTGGATTTCGTCGATTTCCTTGTTGTAGAGGTCGCGCAGCGAACGCTTGATCAGCGAGCCTTCCTCGTAAACGAGGGTGGGGGCCTGCGACTTCAGCGTCATGTCGCGCACGGTTTCCCACATGCGGATCAGATATTCGAAGTCGCGCTTGATCTCAGGCTTGGTCCGCGAAGCGCCGGCGGTGCGCAGGATGATGCCCATGCCTTCGGGCACGTCGAGATCCTGCACCACTTCCTTCAGCCGCGAACGATCCTGTGCGGAGGTGATCTTGCGGCTGATGCCGCCGCCGCGTGCGGTGTTGGGCATCAGGACCGCGTAGCGGCCGGCCAGCGACAGGTAGGTGGTGAGCGCCGCGCCCTTGTTGCCGCGCTCTTCCTTGACGACCTGCACCAGCATCACCTGCCGGCGCTTGATGACTTCCTGGATCTTGTACTGGCGGCGCGGGCGGAAGGCGCGCTCCGGCACTTCCTCGAGCACGTCGTCGCCGCCGACGGATTCGACGACTTCCTCTTCGGCATCGTCCTCGCCATCGTCGTCATCATCCGCTTGCTCGTCGCCATGAGGTGCTGCGGCGTGCTCGTCCTGAGAGGAGACAGCATGCTCGGCATGCGGCGCGTCGTCGGCATGGGCCGCGTTTTCGTGCGCGTGCTCCTCGTCGAACCCCTCGTCATGACCGTGATCGTCGTGAGCGTGTTCGCCATGAGTGTGTTCGTCATGAGTGTGTTCTTGGGCACGGTCATCATGAGATTCGGTGCCGGCCGCAGCTTCGGGCGCAGCGGCGGAAGCCTCGACCGGTGCGTGGGAATAGGATGGCGCTGCCGGCGCTTCGCTCGCGGCATGATCGTGGTGATCGTCGTGCGCATGACCGCCATGGCTGTCATTATCGTGGTGATGATCGTGATCATGGTCATGGGAATGATCGTGCGCGTGCTGGCCCGCGTCGTGCGCATGCCCTTCGTCGTGAAAACCTTCGGCGCGCTGGCCTTCCAGATGTTCGTGTGAACCTTCCGGGGCGTGTTCGTCCGGATTTCCTTCGTACGAATTTCCTTGGCCCTCATAGGGCTGCGGGGCCTGCGCCGGATCGATGGCCGCATTCTCGACGACGTCGCTCTGGACGCGGTCGCCATGACCGCGGCGGCGGGCGTTGCGGTGGCGCGACCGGCCACGGCGGTGGTTGGAACGATTCTCGCTCTCTTCCTCCGCCTCGCGATGGGCGCGTTCATCGGCCTCGATCAGCGCCTGACGGTCGGCGACCGGGATCTGGTAATAGTCGGGATGGATTTCGCTGAAGGCCAGAAAACCGTGGCGGTTGCCGCCATATTCGATGAAAGCCGCCTGCAGCGACGGCTCTACGCGCGTGACCTTGGCGAGGTAGATATTGCCGCGCAGTTGTTTGCGCTGGGCGGTCTCGAAATCAAATTCTTCGACGCGATTGCCGCGGACCACAACGACCCGGGTCTCTTCCGGGTGGGTAGCATCGATCAACATCTTGTTGGGCATTTTGGGACTCTTGACGGCGGCGGGCGCGGTGCATGGCGCGCGCATATTGCGCGGCCCGGTGACGCGACGGTCCACCTGATTCGGGGGTGAGGGGAAGGCCAAAACGCAAACCTTGGCGCCGCGCCGAACGGTGTCCCACCGGAGCAAAGCGACGCGCGAAGCTTTCGCTTCGCTCCGGCGCGATCGTTCCGTGGATCTTGGTCGGCAACACAGTCTGGCGCATCAAGCGTCGGCCCGTCTGAACATGTTGGCGGCAAAAGCTACCGCCTTGTCTCTTCGCTGAAGGCCCGGCGCGGCGATTCGCATTCGCCGGCCTTCGCATATCGGACCGTTTTGGATCCGGATAATCGGTTCTGCCGTGTCTCAAACCGTCCCTGGAGCAGAAAGATACCTGGGACCGGACGCCGCTCGGGCTCGAAACCGCCGCTCCTTGTCAGCCGCGCGCAGCGCTGGCCGTGGAGGGATCGGGAAAGACGCTGGCCCCTCCGACTTCGAAGGTTCCGGCGCTGCACCGGGAGGCTGAACGCGGCACAACCGGGAATATTAGCCGTCAGCCCCTCGTACATACGTGGATTGGCGCCTCCGTGCAAGGGAAGCATCCTGGAAGCGTCGCAATGCGGCAACACTTGCTTCTTTTCGCCCTGGCGAGCTTAAGGTACGATTAACCCTGTGGTTTTAATGCGGTAAATAGGCCTGCCCGGAGGCATCGAATCGTTGGCGAACCGCGCAAATCACCTTGTTTTGCTGGGATGTGGCCTGTTGTGCGCCGCAGCATTGCTATGCGTCCGGACCATCGCGGCTGAGGGGGCGGCACCCGGCCCGGCTGTATCGGGCGCCACCTTACAATCCCCCGCGCCGACAGCCAATTTCCCGGTCGCTTCCGGCGCCCGCCTGGCGGGCGATGCTAAACAGACCCGTTTCGTCCTCGATCTCGACAGGACCATTCAGTTCCGCGCCTTCCCGCTGGCCGACCCCTATCGCGTCGTCGTCGATATTCCCCAGATCAATTTCCAGCTCGCGGCCGGTACCGGCTCGGCAGGGCGCGGTCTGGTCAAGGCGTTCCGATATGGCCTCGTGATGCCGGGCGGCTCGCGAATCGTGTTCGACCTGACGGGTCCGGCGAAGATTGCCAATTCCTATGTGTTGGAGGCGGCCAACGGCCAGCCGCCGCGGCTGGTGCTGGAGTTCGAGGAGGTCGACCGGACCGCCTTCGTCCAATCGCTGACGCCCGAGAATCGTCCCGAACTGCGTCCCGCGATCGCGGACGCCAATGCCGCCGTTGCTTCGGTGGAAGCGGCAAAGCCCGCGCAAGCACCGGATTCCCGGCCCCTGATCGTGCTCGATCCCGGCCATGGCGGCATCGATAATGGCACCCAGGCCGCGGGCGAAATGGAAAAGAATCTGGTGCTGGGATTTGGATTGGCGCTGCGCGATCGCATCGAGAAATCGGGCAAATACCGCGTCGTCATGACCCGTACCGACGACACGTTCATTCCGCTGAACGACCGGGTCAAGGTCGCGCGCAATGGGTCCGCCGCGTTATTTGTCTCGATCCATGCCGACGCGTTGCCGCGCCGTGAGGGCGACGCCCAGGGCGCCACGATCTATACACTGTCCGACAAGGCGTCCGACGCGGAAGCCGAACGGCTGGCCGAGACCGAAAACAAATCGGACGCGATCGGCGGAGTGAACCTCACGGACGAGCCGACCGAGGTCGCCGATATCCTGATCGATCTGGCGCAGCGCGAGACCAAAACGTTTTCAAACCGTTTCGCGCGCTTGTTGATGGGCGAGATGAAGACGACGGCGCGGATGCACAAGCACCCGCTGAAATCGGCGGGCTTCCGGGTGCTGAAGGCCCCGGACGTGCCGTCGGTGCTGGTCGAACTCGGCTATGTCTCGAACAAGGGTGACCTCGAGCACCTCGTGTCGGAGAACTGGCGGACCAAAACGGTGGGGTCGATGGCGCAGGCCATTGATGCTTTTTTTGCCAAACGGCTGGCAACCGCCGGAGCGGCCAAATGAAAAGGCAATTGAGAGCCAGCTGAAAAGCGGGCCGTTCGCTGGCGGAAGCCCTAGTTTGGCCACAGCGGCAACGCTATAGAAAACCACGGCAGGGTCTTCGGAATTCGGTCATTGTTATCCGCTGATCCGTTTATATTGTTCGCCCGCGCAACGGCGGCTCGCAGGGCGGAAACTTGAGCGCCAGGACGGACGCCGGAAATTACGGCGCAAGGGTTGGAACGGAACTTCGATAATGCGCTTACTGGTGCGGTTCTTGGGTTTCCTGTTCGCCGCCGGAACCGTGGTGTTCCTGGTGGGTGTCGCCGGCGTCGCGGGAGCGATCTGGCATTTTTCCAAAGACTTGCCCGACTATTCGCAGCTTCAGGATTATGAACCGCCGGTGATGACGCGCGTCCACGCCTCGGACGGCGCGCTGCTCGGTGAATATTCCAAGGAACGCCGGCTCTATCTGCCGATCCAGGCGGTTCCAAAACTCGTCATCAACGCGTTCCTCGCCGCCGAGGACAAGAACTTCTACGAGCACGGCGGTATCGATTTCCAGGGCATGGCGCGCGCGGCTGTGGTCTATGCGCAGAATTACGGCTCGAACCGGAGGCCGCAGGGCGCTTCGACGATCACCCAGCAGGTCGCCAAGAACTTCCTGCTCACCAACGAAGTGTCGTTCGCGCGCAAGATCAAGGAAGCCTTGCTGGCGATGCGCATCGAGCGCGCCTATTCCAAGGATCGGATCCTCGAGCTCTATCTCAATGAAATCTATCTCGGCCTCGGCGCCTACGGCATCGCGGCCGCTTCGCTGGTCTATTTCGACAAATCGGTGAACGAACTCACGATCGCTGAGGCAGCCTATCTGGCCGCGATGCCGAAGGCGCCCGGCGCGCTGCACCCGGTGCGCAACCGCGATCGTGCCATCGAACGGCGTAATTACGTGATCGATCGCCTGCTGGAAAACGGCTGGATCAAGCAGGCCGATGCCGACAAGGCCCGCAAGGATCCGCTTGTCGTCACCAACCGCGGCAACGGTGCGCACATCTTCGCCGGCGAATATTTTGCCGAGGAAGTTCGGCGCGACATCTTTCGAGCGCTACGGCGAGAAGAAACTCTACGAAGGCGGACTGTCAGTCAGGGCGACGCTCGATCCAAAAATGCAGGTCATGGCTCGCAAGACCATGGCGGCCGGCCTCGTCAATTTCGACGAAGCGACCGGTTATCGCGGGGCGCTTAGCAAGCTCGATATATCCGGTGACTGGGGCGTAAAGCTCGCCGACGTCAAGTCACTGTCCGACATCGCGCCGTGGCGCATGGCCGTGGTGCTCGATATCAGCGACCAGTCGGCGCGTATCGGTTTTCAGCCGGGCCGTGAATTGGGTGGCGCCGTCAGCAAACAACGTCAGACCGGCATCATCACACTTGACGGTGTGAAATGGGCCAAGGCTGCGTCGGGAGCGACGAGGGGCAGGGCGCCGACTTCGGTATCGCAGGTGCTGGCGCCGGGCGACGTGATTTATGCGGATCCGCTGTTCGGCAAGGACGGCAATCCGATCGAAGGTCAGTTCCGGCTGCGCCAACTGCCGGAAGTGTCCGGTGCGATGGTGGCGATGGATCCCTGGACCGGCCGTGTGCTGGCGATGGTCGGCGGGTTCTCGTTCGACCAGAGCCAGTTCAACCGCGCAACGCAGGCTTACCGGCAGCCGGGTTCGTCGTTCAAGCCGCTGGTCTATTCGGCTGCGATGGACAATGGCTACACGCCGTCGACCGTCGTGGTCGACGCCCCCATCGAAATCGACCAGGGGCAGGGCGGTGGCGTCTGGCGTCCGGAAAACTATTCGTCCGGCAAATATCAGGGACCGGTGACGCTGCGTAACGCGTTGCGGCAGTCGCTCAACACGGTGACGGTGCGGCTGGCGCAGGACATCGGCATGCCCTTGATCGGCGAGTATGCGAGGCGTTTCGGCGTCTACGATGAATTGCCGAATTATCTCTCCTACGCGCTGGGAGCGGGCGAAACGACGGTCATGCGGATGGTCACGGCCTATTCGATGTTCGCCAATGGCGGCCGCCGCGTGAAACCGACCCTGATCGATCGTATCCAGGATCGCTACGGCCACACCATCTTCAAGCACGACGCGCGCGAATGCCGCGGTTGCGACGCGCCGGGCGGCTGGAAGAATCAGCCCGAGCCGCAACTCGTCGATCGGCGCGAGCAGGTGCTGGATCCGATGACGGCCTACCAGATCACCTCGATGATGGAATATGTCGTGCAGGCCGGCACGGCGACGGTGGTGAAGGAAGTCGGCAAGCCCATCGCCGGCAAGACCGGCACCACCAACGATGAAAAGGACGCGTGGTTTATCGGCTTCTCGCCCGATCTCGTGGTTGGCATCTATGTCGGCTACGACAAGCCGCGCAATCTCGGCCGGGGCGCCACGGGCGGTCATCTGGCAGCTCCCATCGCCAAGGATTTCCTCAAGCTCGCGCTCGCCGACAAGCCGGCAGTGCCGTTCAAGGTCCCGGCCGGAATCAAGCTGGTCCGTGTCGATGCCAAGAGCGGCATGCGCGCCGGTCCCGGCGACAGTGGCCGGACCCTCCTGGAAGCTTTCAAGCCGGGTACGGCGCCTCCGGATAATTACTCCGTCATCGGCGTCGCCGACGCGGACGGCCGGATGCCCATGCCGATGCAGCAGGGGATAGCCCCCGACGCCGGCAATATCATGCGTCCGGGAACGGGCGGATTGTACTAGCCGATTGCGCTTTGCTACTTGCGCCGCTACATCCCTGACATTGTAGCCAATAGCGGCGCACGCCGCAGATCAGAGAGACCATGCGCGCCGAAGTCGAACGCCTCGTTGAAGAGATCAAGCAGTCAGTCGGGCTGCTGAGGAGGCATCTTTGACGTCGAACAATCGACGGCCCGGCTTGCCGAGCTGAACAAGCTCGCCGAAGACCCCAATCTCTGGAACGACCCCCAGAAGGCCCAGAAGCTGATGCAGGAGCGCACCTCGCTGGAGGATGCGCTGCAAGGAATCGGCAAGGTCGAGCGCGAGCTGGAAGACAATATCGGAATGATCGAACTCGGCGAAGCCGAGAACGACGAGGGCGTCGTTCTCGAGGCCGAGAACGCGCTGAAAGCTCTCAAAAAAGAAGTCGCGCGCCGCGAACTCGAGGCACTGTTGTCGGGCGAGGCGGACCGTTTCGATTCCTATCTCGAAGTGCATGCCGGTGCGGGCGGCACCGAAAGCCAGGACTGGGCCGAGATGCTGCTGCGCATGTATACGCGCTGGGCCGAGAAACACGGCTTCAAGGTCGAATATCTCGAAGAAACCCAGGGCGAAGAGGCCGGCATCAAATCCGCCACCATTCAGATATCGGGACACAATGCCTATGGCTGGCTGAAGACGGAGGCCGGTGTGCACCGGCTGGTGCGGATATCGCCGTACGATTCCAACGCGCGCCGGCATACCTCGTTTTCGTCTGTCGCGATCTTCCCGGTAGTCGATAACAGCATCAAGATCGATATTGCCGAGTCTGATGTGCGCACCGACACCATGCGCTCGGGCGGCGCCGGCGGCCAGCACGTCAACAAGACCGAGTCCGCGGTGCGGCTGACGCATATTCCAACCGGCGTGGCGGTGGTCTGCCAGGCGGGCCGCTCGCAGCACAAGAATCGCGCGCAGGCGTGGGACATGTTGCGCGCGCGGCTCTACGAAATCGAATTGAAGAAGCGCGAGGAGCAGGCCGCCGCCGATCAGGCCGCCAAGACCGATATCGGCTGGGGGCACCAGATCCGCTCCTACGTGCTGCAGCCCTACCAGATGGTGAAGGACCTGCGCACGGGCGTGCAGACCTCGGATACGTCGGGTGTGCTCGACGGCGATCTCGATGAATTCATGGCGGCGACGCTGGCGCAGCGTGCGTTCGGCACCGCGCCCGGCGCGGTCGAGGATGTGGATTAACCCATGACAAAGGTTGCTTTCATCGGCCTTGGCCGGATGGGCCATGGCATGGCCGGCCGTTATCTCGATGCCGGGTTCACCGTTGCGGTATGGAATCGCAGCAAGGCGAAGGCGGAGGATTTGATTGCTCGCGGCGCGCGCTGGGCGTCGTCTCCGGCGGATGCAGCCGACGGCGCCGATGCTGTGGTGACCATGCTCGCCGATGACGAGGCGTCGCGTAGAGTATGGTTGGCCGCCGACGGTGCGGCTTCCAGGATGAAGGCCGGCGCGCTCGCGATCGAATGCTCTACCGTGTCGTATCAACACGCGCTCGACCTGGCGCGCGAACTGCGCGGCCGCGGCTTCATCTATGTCGACAGCCCCGTCACCGGCTTGCCCGATGCGGCGGCTGCGGGAAAGCTGACGCTATTGGTTGGCGCGGATCCTGCCGATCTCGAAAAGGCCCGGCCCTATCTTGTGCCGCTCTCCACGACCATCCGCCATTTCGGCGCGGTGGGCACCGGTACGGTCTACAAGCTCATCAACAATTTGATGGGCGCCGTGCAGATTGCGAGCCTCGCGGAAGGCATTGCGATGGCCGAGCAGGCCGGGCTCGACATGAATCTGGTTGCGGAAGTGATGGCAACCGGCGCGGTGGCGAGTCCGCAGGTGATCCGCCATTCCAAACGCATGGTGGCGCGCGATTTCTCCGGTGCTTCGTTCACCGCCACGCTTCGCCACAAGGATGCGGCCTATGCTGTGGCGTTGGCGGAGAGCCTGTTGTCGGAACCACCGTCGGTCGGCCGCGCCGCGGTCGAGGTCTACGTTCGGGCCAAGGCCTACGCGCCCGACGATGACGAAGGCAAGTTGGTCGAGATCGTGTCGCGGCCGAAATAGCCGCGTCGCGAATGTTCGGGAATCGGGTGGGAAAGCTCGGCGCTCGGGAATAAATCTGCGGCAACCGCAGATATGTGAGCCATATGACCACCGACGACAATCGCATTGACGCCAGGGACTGGTCGCTGCTCGGCCTGCTCTCGGTGCTGTGGGGCGGGTCGTTCTTCTTCAACGGCTTGGTACTTAGGGAATTGCCGCCGTTGACGGTGGTCTTCCTGCGCGTGGCGCTCGCGTCGCTGTTCCTGCTTCCGCTGCTGTGGCTTTACCGGATCCGTTTCCCTGCAGGCGTGGCGGGCTGGAAGCCGTTTTTCGCCATCGGACTTCTCAACAACGTGCTGCCGTTTTCGTTGATCGTGGTGGGACAGACTTACATCGCAAGCGGTTTGGCCTCGATTCTGAACGCCACGACGCCGCTGTTCACCGTCGTCGTGATGGCGGCAGCCGGCGAGGAAAAGCTGGTCGTACGACGGATCGCCGGTGTTATCGCCGGTTTGATCGGCGTGATCATTCTTCACGGCGAAGGCCATGGATTTGAGAAGGGGCAGGGCATCGGCATCCTGCTGTGCCTCGCGGCCGCCCTGAGCTACGGGCTGTCGGCGCTGGTGGCGCGACGGCTGCTGTCGAATTCGCCGCCGCTGGGAACGGCGACGTTCCAGATGCTGGCCTCGTCTGCAATGATGACGGTCGTCGCCGGGCTTGTCGAACGCCCCTGGCAATTGCCGGTCCCGGGGGCTGCGACGTGGCTGGCGGTTGTTGGTTTGGCAGCGTTGTCGACCGCGCTCGCTTATATCGTGTTCTTTCAGATCCTGCGCCGTTCTGGCGCGACCAACGTCATGCTGGTGACGCTGCTGATCCCGGTGACCGCGATCCTGCTTGGATATCTGGTTCTGGGTGAGCAGATTTCGCTGCGCGAGATCGCGGGCGCATTTGTGATCGGAAGCGCGCTGCTGTTGATCGACGGGCGCGTGTTGAAGTTCTTTCAGCGCTAGATCAGTTTACCCGCGGGGCTGGATTTCCATTCCAATAGCCAGCCCGAAAATCGCCCGCTGTCGCGCGCGCCCCCGTGCCATGCCGCGTGGACCGCGCCGTCGCTCGCCACCAGCAGCACGACATCGAGGCCTTTGGAGCGGCGCAGCGTATCGATCGCCTGGCTCGGCGTCTGTGCGATCGGACCTGCGACATTGAACGACGTGTTGACGGACATCTCGACGCCGATGCGGCGGCCGAGTGCCTTGAGATAGGCGTGGGTAAGGGGATCGTCCTCGGCGCGCACGATCTGGATCCGGCCGGTGCCGTCGGCGTGAATGACCGCCGGGATTTTGGTGCGGGCCTGCGGCTTCGATTGCGCCGTCAGCACCATGTAATTGTAGGCGTTGTAGTCCGCGTCTGACGCGCCGGGCAGCAGATCGAAATATTCCTGCGCGGCCTCCAGCGTCGCCATCGGCGCGAGCGGCCGGATCGCTTCGCGGTATTTCACGCGCTCATTGAGCCGCTCGCGCGCGTCGGCGTTGCAGGGATTGGCGAGGATCGACCGGTGGCCGAGCGCGCGCGGGCCGGTCTCGGCCGCGCCCTGATACAGCGCGATCACGCCATCCTGGGCAACGATGAATGCCATCAAATCGGCGACGGCGTCGCGGCCATCCGGCGTTGAGATGTTGCCGATCCGCTGCGAGGCGACGTCGTCTGCCTTGAGCGCACCCGCGATGTCGTCATGCGACGGCGGCAAGCCGCAGTAGAATGCATGCGTCATCGGCGCGCCGCGCGGGGCGCCCGCCAGATGCGCGAACAACCACGCGGCGCCGATGGTCACCCCGGGATCGCCGGGCACCGGCGGCACCCACAAATGGAGGCGGGCATCGCGGCGTTGCGCTTCGGCAAACCACGCATCGTCGAAATGTTCGAGCAGCCGCATGTTGCCGATTGCGTTCAGCGCGACACCGCCGGTCAGCACCAGCCGGCTCGCGGCCGTTACGCGTAACAGATGATCGACGACATGGATCATGGCGTCCTCAAACAGCAATTGCGTGGCCGCGGCCTTGTCGAGACGGTCCCTGGTATCGGGCCGATGCTGAATGTCCTCGACGCGCAACACCGCATCAGGGTTCCAGAGTTGATCCGGCTTGAGAGCCGGCCCGAGGATCTCGGTCAGCGCGGCCTTGTAGGGATTGTCGAACGGGTCGCAATACCAGTTGGCCATCGCGCGATTGATGCGGACTTCGCCGCCTTCGCCGAAGTGCAGAACGTTTTTCAGCCGCGCGTAATAGGGATTGCTCGCGCGGCTCATATCGCCCCAGGCGGCAGCACCCATGTAGCGGCCCTCGCTGGAAAGCCAGGTCCACCCGCCCTGCGTCGACGAAATCACGCTGTAGAAAGCGCCGAGTGAATCGAACACGCTGTCGTTACAATAGAGCCTGCGCATTGCGCCATCTTCGACGACGTAGAGCGAGATCGAACCCTGATCGCCGGTGCCGTCCAGCACGGCGATGGCCACCGGCTCACCATTGTTTGCGAACGGCGAAGCCGCGTAGGAGAACCAGGCGTGGTTGTCGTGATGCGGCAGGCAGATCAGCGGCACGCGTGCGGCAAGGCCGAGTTGCCGCGCAAGAAGCTTTGGGGTCCGCGTCATCTGCTCGAGACGGCGGCCGTCGAAACCGGCCGCTTCCGTGGTACGCAGCAGTTTCAGGCTCTGCGGCATTTCCTCGATCACGGAACGCGCCAGCGTACCCGCCAGTGTCGGGTAGTCCCAACTCGTCAGCCATGCATCGATATCGCCGATGTCGCGCCCCATGCTGCGCAACGTGGCGATGACGGCGTCGATCGATTGCCTCGGATATTCGGTGGTGTGCTTGTTGCCGGAAAAGCGCTCTTCCTCGTTGTTGACGATCAGGCGAGGCCCGTTCGCCTGCGTCACTTCAACCAGGGCCACGCCGGAATTGTGGGTGCCGGGTGCACCGAGCCCGGCAAGGTAGACGGTCTCTCCGGCTGCGAGTTTCTCGCGGACGCGCGCGATCCTTGCAACGGCAAAATCCGAGCCGAGCTGATGAAAGCCCGCAGCCCCCATGGTCTTCGTGGCCAGCCATCGCGCCGCGCGGAAGCCGGCGGCGGCGAGCTTTGGATGTCGCGGACCAATTCGTGTGTTCAGTTGCAACCGGTGGGGACCTTGCGATTGAATGCTGTCGTCCCGCATCAATCATACTTGGCGGCCCGCAACAATCTGTTTCGTCGGGCGGAATAAGCGATGCTTGCCAGCGCGCGCGGGGCTTGCGAGACTTGGTCAAAACAAATCACTAAACAGGGAGAAGACGATGCCGGTTCGTACGCAAAGCTTTGTGGCCTTGACGGCGTTCGCCGTCGCCGCCGTGGTCGCGACCTCGGCCAGTGCGCAGAAGAAATATGATCCGGGCGCCAGCGACACCGAGATCAAGATCGGCAATATCATGCCGTATAGCGGACCTGCTTCGTCCTATGGTGTGATCGGCAAGACCGAAGAAGCCTACTTCAGAAAGATCAACGCCGAGGGCGGCATCAACGGCCGCAAGATCAATTTCATTACCTATGACGACGCCTACAGCCCGCCGAAGGCGATCGAGCAGGCCCGCAAGTTGGTCGAGAGCGACGAGGTTCTGCTGATCTTCCAGCCGCTCGGCACGCCGTCCAATTCGGCGACTCATGAAAGTACATGAACAGCAAGAAAGTGCCGCAACTGTTCGTCGCGACGGGCGCGACCAAATGGGGTGACCCGAAGAACTTTCCGTGGACTATGGGCTGGCAGCCCAACTACCAGAGCGAGGGGCGCATCTACGCCAAATACGTCCTGGATCACGTTCCCAACGCCAAGATCGCGGTGTTCTGGCAAAACGACGACGCCGGCAGAGATCAGGTCAAGGGCCTGCGCGACGGCCTCGGTGCCAAGGCCAACATGATCATCGCGGACAAGTCCTACGAAGTGAGCGATCCCAGTATCGATTCACAAATCGTCGCGTTGCACGATTCCGGCGCCGATATCTTCTTCACCTGGGCGGCGCCGAAGGGAGCAGCGCAGGCGATCCGGAAGGTCGGCGAACTCGACTGGAAGCCGACATTCTTCCTGGCCAATGTCGTCGACCTCGGTGGCTGGCGTGTTGAAACCGGCGGGTCTGGAAAATGCCAAGGACATCATCTCGACGTCCTATCTGAAGGATCCAACCGATCCGACCTGGAAGGATGATCCCGGCGTCAAGGCGTGGCAGGCCTTCATGGACAAGTATTATCCGGAAGGAGACAAGTTGAACTCGAACAATATCTATGGCTACGCGGTGGCGCAGACGATGGTGCAAGTGCTCAAGCAATGCGGCGATAATCTCACCCGCGAGAACGTCATGAAGCAGGCAGCCAGTCTCAAGGATTTCTCCTCCGAAGTGCTGCTGCCCGGCATCAAGGTCAATACCGGGCCGGACGACTTTTTTCCGATCGAGCAGATGCAGTTGATGAAATTCAACGGTCAGGCGTGGGAGCTGTTCGGTGACGTGATCAAAGGCGAAGTCGGACACCAAATGGGCAATTAGAGCATGATCTCGAAAAGTGGGTACCGGTTTTCCGAAAAGTCATGCTCTAACCCGAGCTGAGCCTCACGCCCGCGCGCAAGAACTTTTGCGGATCGACTGCGTCGCCGTCGATTCGCGTTTCATAATGCAGATGGGGGCCGGTGGAGCGACCGGTCGAGCCGACCGCGCCGATCACCTGGCCGATCTTGATGACGTCACCGACCTTGACGTTGATTTCGGACAGATGGCCGTAGCGGGTTGCTAGCCCGTTGCCATGGTCGATCTCGACCATGCGGCCATAGCCGCCGGCCCAACCCGAGGAGATCACCTTGCCGTTCGCGGTCGCGCGCACGGGGTCGCCCGTCGCGGCGCGGAAATCGAGGCCGGTATGCATCGCCGGGCGGCCGAGGAAGGGATCGCTGCGCACGCCGAAGCCGGAGGTGAATTCGACCTCGCCAATGACCGGCTTGCGGTAGGGCACCAGCGCCAAGGTTCGGTTCAAGCGCTCGACTTGAGCACGGGTGGTATTGATCCGGTAAAGCTGGCGCTCGAACGCACCGGCATCGGCCGGAAGCCTGACAGGAACGAAGGGGCCGCCGACGCCGCTGCGTGGCGTTGCCGCCTCCAGTTGCGCCATGTCGAGGCCGAGATCGGTAAACACGCCGCGCATCCGGCGGACACGCGATTCCATGCTGTCTTCGACCGAACTCAATGCCGCCATCTGGCGCCGCTCGACCTGATCGAGCGAGGTCTGCAGGCGGACGAGCACGTTGTCGACGCCCTGAGCCTTGGCAAACTGATTCGGTTGCGGCTTGACGATCAGCGGCGCGCGTGATTCCAGCCGCGCCTCACGATCCGGCGGCGCCACAAAGATCACGGTGTCGCTGATCGGCGAGGGCTTTGGGGTGCCGGAAACGGGTGCATCCGTGGCAGCGCCACGCGCCGGCGGCCGGATCGATCCGGTCACGGCGGTGTCGGGAATAGCGCCTAAGGCGGTAGCGCGGGATTCCAGCGCGGTCTGGCGCTTCATGATCTGGTCGAGCTTCTGGTCGAACTGCTCCTGGTCGAGCAACTGGCGGCTCGTGGTGCGGTCGACCTTCGCGCGCAATTCGGCGATGCGGTCTTCATAGGCGTATTGCATCTCGGCCTGACGGGCGATCAGCCGCGTCAAGACGTCGTCGCGAAACGCAAAATAGGTGGCGGTCGCAGCCGACCACATGCCGAGCACGACGATTGTGCCGACGACGATCCAGAACACCACCGGACCGACCCGGACCTGCTTGCCAGCATGGACAATGGAATAGCCGTTACGGTCCGACGCTGCGGCGGCTGGTGCTGCTTGCGTCGTGGCCCGGCGAATGGGCACACGACCATGGCTCTGAGGATGATGGTGCTCGGAATGATGACCGGAACGATACGACATCGATACTCCCGCGCCGGTCGGAAGTAGGTTCCGTACGGCCTCATTTGTGGAGGCGATTTGACCCTTTCATGGTTAATTTTTGGGAAATGGAACCGGACAAATCAAATTGACCTGGCTGCCTCCAGCACCTCGTCGGCGTGGCCGTCCACCCGCACATTGCGCCAGATCCTGGCGATACGGCCATCCGCGCCGATCAGAACCGTCGTCCGAATAATCCCCATGAAGGTCCTGCCATACATGGATTTTTCACCCCAGGCGCCATAGGCCTCCAGCATCTCATGTTTCTCATCCGAGATGAGAGGAACCATGAGTTGATGCTTGTCTCGAAATGATTCTTGCGCCTTCAGGGTGTCGCCGGAGACGCCCAGCACCGCGGTTCCGCTCTCGGCGAAAGCGCCCTTCAAACGGGTGAAGTCGATTGCCTCCCTTGTGCAGCCGGGCGTGTCGGCCCGGGGATAGAAAAACAGCACCAGTTTCTGACCGGCGTAGTCGGCAAGCGAGACGCTTTCGCCGCCGTCACGGGGCAAATGGAAACCGGGGGCCTTGGCACCCTCGACCTTGCCGGATGCCGGCGCCGTCGCGGCTGCGGATTTGGGCGCGGCCGATGGGGTGGATTTTAACGGTTTGGATGCGGGCTTATGGGAGGCTTTAACCAAGCTGCTCTTGGCTGCTTTGCCTGATTTGGGAGCGCCACCGTTTTCGGGCCTTAACCGCGGGCGTCCGGGCCGACGTCTTCGATCCGCCGCGGACGGCCTTTGCCGGTGCCTTCTTGGCGGTTGTCTTGGCGGCTGCCTTGGGGGATATTCTTGGAGGATTTCTTGCGCGTTTTCTTGGACATACGCCTTCCTTTCGTCGCTTTCCGCAGATCAACCATTAGGGTATTGCGGGTCTCGTCCCCAGTTGCCGGATTCGCTCCGGCTGCTGGGCAAGTTTGATGACCTCGGAGTATGGTTACAAGGAATTCGAGGCTACCCCCGTCCGCTCGTTGAAGGGGCTCGGAATGAGCGCTTGGGTGAGGGCTCTAATGAGCGCTCTAATCAGTCCTCAACGAGTTCTTGGGCCCGGTCACGAGTAACAGTATTAATCGAGGATTGGCAGCGATGCCGTTACAGGAGCGCTCGATAAAGATCGATGGGCGTGCCTGCGGCGGCGATCAACCTCAGCGCCAGCACCGAGAGGCAATGGCAAGGAATACTTCGCCCAAGGGGTCGAATCAGCGTGCCGAGGCCCAAATCTCGCAATGGGACGAAGACGGCTGGGACCAGGACGAGGCGGCGCGCCACCGTGCACGGCGGCTTTTGTCCCGTTCCAATTCCGGCTTTCATCGCCTGCGCGATTTCGCGGCGCTGCGCCGCTGGGTCACCGGCGAACGCTGGGTAAGGCGGCTAGCAGTCGTGATCGCGGTGCTGGCCGTGATTTTTGCCGGCTGCTTCGGCGGGCTGTGGTGGCGGCTGGGCGCGGGTCCGATCAATCTCGATGTAGCGACACCGTGGCTCGCGGCCGCGATCGAGGACAATATCGGCCACGGCAATACGGTCGAGGTCGGCGGCACGCAGATCGAGCGGGCGGGGCGGATCCGGATCGCGGTGCGTATCCGCGACATCGTGGTACGCGATCGCGACCATGCCATTGTCGCCAGCGCGCCGAAAGCCGAAGTGAAATTATCAGGCACCGCGCTGTTGATGGGGCGGCTTCGTGCCGAGAGCCTCAATCTGGTGGACGCCGAACTCGCGGTGCGGATCACGCCCGACGGACAGGTGACGGTGTCCGCGGGCGACACGGCAAAACCGCTCGCTACCGGCGTGGCCTCCAAGCGTGACGCGGGCATCGCGCCGACATTCCCGCGCCAGAACGCGGCGGCACCATCCGGCGCCGGAACGGCTACTCCCGAGACGGCGCAAAACGGATTGCTTGCGGGTCTCGACTGGCTCGACAGCCTGAGCCTGACCGGCCTCGACGGACAGAACCTCAACGAGATCGGTTTGAAGAACGGCAATCTTGTCGTTGACGATCAGCAGCGCGGCAACAAATGGACCTTTGACAATATCAGCCTCAGCCTTCGCCGGCCGAGCGGCGGCGGCGTGGCGCTGCGCCTCGGCGAGGAGGGCGCGCATCCATGGTCGCTGCAGGTCGTGGTCGGGCCGCAGTCCAATGGCGTGCGATCGGTCGATCTTCGCGCCGACAAGGTGCCGGCCGCCAACATCCTGCTGGCGATGCGGGTGAAAGACCTCACCTACAGCGCCAACCTGCCGCTCTCGGGCGAATTGAAAGGCGAACTCGGCCGCGACGGTCTGCCGACCTATTTCCGCGGCAAGATCACGGCCGGTGCCGGCAACGTCATCGACAGCGATACGCCGGATTACCCGATGGCGATCGATTCGGCGGAAATGAGCGTCGAATGGGATTCCGGGCGGCGTGTGCTGGTCGCGCCCTTCAAGATCGTTTCCGGTGCCAACCGGATCACGCTGCTCGCCCATCTCGAGCCGCCCAACGGCAATATCACCGACTGGCAGGCCGGATTTAGCGGCGGCACAATCGTGCTGGCCGGTATCGACAACGAACCGCCGCTGATTTTCAATCGTATCGCGATCGGGATGCGCTTCGACACCGAGAGGAAGCGCGTATTGCTGACGCAGGCCGATATCAGCAATGGCGAGATCGGCGTCGCCGGAACCGGCAACATCGATTATTCCGGCGAGGCGCGCCTGCAGCTTGGGTTTGCGGGCACACCGATGTCAGCTTCTGCGCTGAAGCGGATGTGGCCGACCCTGATCGTGCCTGAAGTGCGCGAATGGGTGATCGAGCGAATCGAGCGCGGCACGCTCCAGCGCATCGAGGTCGGGGTCAATTCGCCGGTGCGCAACCTGTCGCGCAAGGGACCGCCGATCCCCGATGACGGGCTCGCCGTCAACATCGTTGCCTCCGGCGTCACGGTGCATCCGGTCGACGAAATGCCGTCGGTTCGCGATGCCGATTTGAAGGCGCGGGTCACGGGGCGAACCGCTTTGGTGACGATCGGACAGGGGGTCGCGGACACGCCGGCCGGGCGCAAGATCAATCTTTCGGACTTCAGTTTCGAAGTGCCGGACATGGCGCCAAAGCCGTCGCCTTCCAAGGTGAAGTTCAAGGTCGATTGTCCGGTGCCGGCGGCGGCCGAGATTCTCGCCTCCGATCGTCTCAGCGACGTTTCCGGCACCTTGATCGACCCGAATGCCAGCAAGGGAACGGTCGCCGCGACGATCACGCTCGGCCTCCCCGTCAAGGGCGCGCTGACCAAGGCCGACACCACCTACGCCGTCACCGCCGATCTCGGCGGATTTGCTGTCGACAAGCTTGTGATGAACCAGAAGCTTGAAGCCAACACGCTGAAGGTCGTCGCCAACAATTCCGGCTATCAGGTCAAGGGTGACGTGAAGATCAACGGGCAACAGGCCTCGCTGGACTACCGCAAGCCGAACGACGGCGATGCCGATATCAAGCTGCAGGCGACGCTGGATGATGCGAGTCGCGCGCGTCTGGGGCTCGATCTCGGGCCGGCGATGAGCGGCGCGCTCCCGGTCAAGCTGACCGGCAAGATCGGCTCCGGCGATCACGACAGCAAGCTCGGCATCGAGGCCGATCTCACCTCGTTGAGGCTCGACAATATCCTGCCGGGCTGGGTCAAGGTGCCGGGCAAGTCAGGCAAGGCCACCTTCAGCGTGGTGAAAAAAGAGCAGTCGACGCTTTTCCAGGACATCGTCGTCGATGGCGGCGGCGTCTCGATCAAGGGATCGCTGGAAGTCGACCAGAACGGCGATCTCCTGAATGCGAACTTCCCGGTCTATTCGCCAACGGAAGGCGACAAGACCTCGCTGAAGGCCGAACGCGGCACCGACGGCGTCGTGAAGGTCACGATGCGCGGCGATGTGTTCGACGGCCGCGGCTTCCTCAAATCGGCGATGTCGGGCAAGGATGCCGACCCCAAGAGCAAGACCAAGAACATCGATTTCGATGTCGACCTCAAGCTCGGTGCGGTCGCTGGCTTCAATGGCGAGGCGTTACGCAGCGTCGATAGCAAGTTCTCGCGGCGCAATGGGAACATCAAAGCCTTTGCGCTGAACGGCAAAGTGGGGCGCGACACGCCCGTTACCGCCGAGTTGCGCGGCCGTAGCCAGGGGCAGGCACGTGAGCTGATCATCCTGCAAACCAACGACGCCGGCGCGTTCCTCCGCTTTGTGGACACTTACTCCAAGGTGACCGGCGGCCAGCTCACGCTGGCCATGGAACCGCCGTCGGTTGACCCCGGCGCGCGGGAGGGCCTGATCAACGTCCGCGATTTCTCCGTCAAGGGAGAGGCTGCGCTTGAGCGGGCCGCCGCGGGTGGACAGGCGGGCGGTTCGAACGGCATATCCTTTTCGGCGTTGCGCGCGGAATTTACCCGGCAGAGCGGACAGTTCACGATCAGGGAAGGCGTCGTGAAGGGCCCCATCGTCGGTGCCACGATCGAAGGCAGCATCGACTATGTCGGCAACACCGTGCGCATGAGCGGCACCTTCGTTCCGATGTACGGGCTGAACAACATGTTCGGCCAGATTCCGATCGTCGGCCTGTTCCTTGGCGGCGGCAGCAATGAGGGCTTGATCGGCGTGACCTATGAAGTCGTCGGCACCCCGAACCAGCCGGTGCTGCGCGTCAATCCGATTTCGGCCATGGCGCCCGGCGTGCTCCGGAAAATCTTCGAGTTCAACACCGGCAAGCAAAACAACCAGATCGATCTGCCGCCGAATAATTGATCGTCATGTTGTCAGCGCAACGCCTTCACGACCAGGAACGGGATCAGCCCCAGCACCACCGCCACCAGCGCGAACGCGATCACGAGATTGTAGCTGTGGGTCCAGTCGTGGATCAGGCCGCCGGCCCAGGAGCCGAACGCCGAACCAAGTCCGCTGCCGATTGAAATCGTACCGTAGATGGTGCCGACCCGCTCGCCGCGAAAGATCTTCATCGCGGTCGCCGTCAGTAGCGGCCCGCGCGAACCGATCATGCTGCCGAACGTCACGACGAAAGCGGTGAGCAGCCAGAAGTTCGGATACCACTGCAACAGCCAAAGCAGGATGATGCCGACGATCGAGATGGCGTAGCTGATCAGCACCGACGGCCGGCGGCCGATGATCGTGTCGAGTTGGGTGACGCCGAGCATGCCGAACAGCAGTACCACGCCGGAAAAGCCCCACGCGGTCGCCGCCTGCAGAGGCGGAAAGCCGGCATCGATCAGATAGGCGACGATCTGCGCCGAGATCGCGTACATGCCGATCGCGGTGAAGAAGAAGGTCGAAAACAGCGCCCAGAATGCATGGTGGCGCATGGCGCTCAGCAGCGTCCAGCCGTCGTCGATGAAGTTCGGGTCGGCCTTCCTGACCACATGCGGCGAACCCGTCGAGAACAGCCGCCATGGCAGGAACAACAGCGGCACCAGGAGGCATAGCGCGACGATGCCGAAAATCTGGTAGGCGCCGCGCCAGCCGACATGGTCGATCAGGATTTGCGACAGCGGCAACAGAACCAATACGCCGGCGCCCGTCGCGGAATAGACCACAGCCATTGCGGTCGGTAGCCGCGGGCCGAACCAGCGGCCGAGCAGGATCGAATTCGGAACGTTGCCAATCATGGCGATGCCGATCCCGACGCACAGCCCAATGCTCAACTGGAACTGCCAGAGTTCTTGCGCATGCGAGGCGACCAGGAACGCGCTGCCAAGCAGGAGCATCCCGAGCGAGTAGACTATGCGCGGGCCGGAGCGGTCGAACAGGCGGCCGACAAAGGGCGCCATCAGTCCGCCTGCGAGCCAGGTCAGCGAATAGACCGAGACCACCTGCGCGCGGTCCCAGCCGAAATTCTCGGAGATCGGTTTGAGGAAAACCGTAAAACTCTCGCCGAGACCGCGGCCGAGCACCGATAGCGTGAAGCACAGCGCAAGCACGTTGAGTGCGACGCGCCCAGGATTCGGCGGCTTCGTCGAACTATCCCCCGCAGGCGTCTTTTGATCCATAGAGAACAGGGAGCGCATTTAAGCGCTCCCTGGCAAGGCTCTAAAAGTGAATGCGCCTATGCAGGCTTGAGCAGGACGTGCTTCTTCTTGCCCATCGACAGCTTGATGACGCCTTCCGGCGTGAGATGTGCGGCGTCCAACATCATCTTCTCATCGGTCACGGCGGCATCGTTGACGCGGAGCCCACCGCCCTTGATCTGGCGGCGCGCCTCGCCGTTCGATGCCACGAGACCGGCCTTGACGAACATCGCCAGCACGCCGGCGCCGGCTTCGAGTTCGCCGCGCGAAATTTCCACGGTCGGAAGGCTTTCCGCGATGGCGCCTTCTTCAAAGGTCTGCCGCGCGGTTTCGGACGCGGTATTGGCGGCATCGCGGCCGTGCAGCAGCGCGGTGGCCTCCGTCGCCAGCACCTTCTTGGCTTCGTTGATCTCGCCGCCCTGCAGCGCCGCAAGCTTGGCGATCTCGCCCATCGGCAGGATCGTGAACAGCTTTAGGAACTTCACGACGTCGGCGTCCTCGACATTGCGCCAATATTGCCAGAAATCGTAAGGCGAGAACTGATCGGCGTTGAGCCAGACGGCGCCTTGCGCGGTCTTGCCCATCTTGGCGCCCGATGCCGTCGTCAGCAGTGGCGTCGTCAGCGCGAATAATTGCGGCGTGCCCATGCGGCGGCCGAGATCGACGCCGTTGACGATATTGCCCCATTGATCGGAGCCGCCCATCTGCAGGCGGCAATCAACGCGCCGCGACAATTCGACGAAGTCGTAGGCCTGGCAGACCATGTAGTTGAACTCGATGAAGCTCATCTCCTGTTCGCGTTCGAGCCGCAGGCGCACTGAGTCCATCGTCAGCATGCGGTTGACGGAGAAATGCCGGCCGATGTCGCGCAGCATCTCGATCCAGTTCAGTTTGGTCAGCCATTCCGCATTGTCGAGCATGACGGCGTCGCTGGCGCCGTTGCCGTAGCGCAACACCTTGGCGAACACGCCGCGGATCGAAGCCTTGTTGGCTTCGATTTCCTCGACGGTGCGGATCGCGCGCGTTTCGTCCTTGCCGGAGGGGTCGCCGACCATGGTGGTTCCGCCGCCCATCAGGGTAATCGGCTTGTTGCCGCTTTCCTGCAGCCAGTACAGCATCATCATGGTCAGGTAATTGCCGATATGCAGCGACGGCGCCGTGCAATCATAGCCGACATAGGCCGTCGCCTGGCCCTTCGCGGCCAGCGCGTCGAGGCCCTCGAAATCGGAACATTGGTGGATGAAACCGCGTTCCTGTAGAATGTTCAGGAAATCTGATTTAAATGCGGTCATTGCTGTGCGACTCTGATCATTCTATTTTCACGGTAATTGTAACGAGTTGCGGAACCATAGCGATTAGGCCACCGCAAGCGCGCCGGCTGTGGCATTATAAGATGTCCGTGTTTGGCACAAGCTGGTCGTCGTCGGCGGGACGGATCGAGCAGGGCGTCGCGAAGGCACGATTACAATGATGTTAACGGCAATCGGTCTGATGAGCGGGACCTCGCTCGACGGGGTCGATGTCGCTTTGATTGAAACCGACGGCCGGCGGGTCAAGGCCTTCGGGCCTTCCGGATACCGGCCCTACACCGAAATGGAGCGCAACCTGTTGCGCCAGGCGCTGTACGAGGCGGCGGACTTGCCGCAGCGCGACGCGCGGCCGGGCTGCCTGCGCGAGGCCGAGCGGGTCGTTACCCTCGCGCATGCCGAGGCGGTGGCGACCTTCGCGGCGCAAAATCGCTTCACTTTCGAGGATGTCGATATTGTCGGTTTCCACGGCCAGACCGTGCTGCATCGGCCCGAGCGTAAATTGACGGTGCAGATTGGCGATGCGGACATGCTCGCCAAAGCAATCCATATCCCGGTGATGCATGATTTCCGGGCCGCCGATGTCGAAGCCGGCGGGCAGGGCGCGCCCTTTGTGCCGGTCTATCACCGCGCACTGGCCCAGTCGCTGGAGCGCGAGGGGCCGATCGTCGTGGTCAATATCGGCGGCGTCGCCAACATCACCTATATCGACGGGACCGATACGCTGATCGCCTGCGACACCGGACCCGGCAACGCGTTGCTCGACGACCATATGTACCGGATCCTGAACCAGCGCTTCGATGCCGAGGGCCACACCGCCGCGCAAGGCAGGGTCGATGAAGCCTGGATCGCGCGCGCGCTCGAACTGCCGTTCTTTGCGCGGCGGCCGCCCAAATCGCTCGATCGCAATGATTTTGCCGCCTTGAAGCTTGGCGCGATGTCGCCCGCGGATGGCGCGGCGACCCTGACCGCGTTCACGGTCGCGGCCATCGCCCGAATCGTGCCGCTGCTGCCGAAAATGCCCAAGAGCTGGGTCATTTGCGGCGGCGGTGCCCGCAATCACACCATGATGCGAATGCTGCGCGAGCGCCTGGCGCCGGCGCCGGTCCAGGCCGCGGACACGCTGGGCTGGTCGTCGGACGCGATCGAGGCACAGGCGTTCGGCTTCCTGGCGGCGCGGGGGCTGAAGGGGCTGCCGCTCAGCTACCCCGCCACCACGGGGGTACCGATCCCGATGACCGGGGGCGTCATCGCGCGGCCGTGACGGGAGCAAGGCCAGCCGGGATCAAGATCTGTTGATGCAAATGCATCGACCTTGACGATTTCATGCAAATGCATCTAATTGGATGCGAATGCATTTAGCCGGGCTTACGGGCTCGCGCCTGGAGATCGTCATGACGCCGAAACTCACACTCGTCAGTCACAAGCTTTGCCCCTATGTGCAACGCGCCGTCATCGCGCTGACGGAAAAGGGCGTTCCGTTCGAGCGCATCGATATCGATCTCGCCAACAAGCCGGACTGGTTCTTGAAGATTTCGCCGCTCGGCAAGGTGCCGGTGCTGAGCGTCACGACCGGAGAAGGCGAGGCGGCGTTATTCGAGAGCAACGTGATCTGCGAATACATCGAGGACACGCAAGGTGGCGCAAAACTGCACCCGCAGGACCCGCTACAGCGGGCGCAGCACCGCGCATGGATGGAGTTCGGCTCGACGATCCTCAGCGAATTGTGGGGCCTCGAGACCACTGGCGATGCCGCGATCTTCGAAACCAAACGGTTGGCCGTCGTCGCAAAATTTGCGCGCGTCGAAGAGGCGCTGGGCCCGGGTCCATTCTTTGCCGGCGAACATTTCAGCCTGGTGGACGCGGTGTTCGCACCGATCTTTCGCTATTTCGACGTGTTCGATCAATTGATCGATCTGTCCGTGTTCGCGGAAACGCCGAAGGTACGCGCGTGGCGGGCGGAGCTGGCAAAACGGCCAAGCGTTCGCTCTGCGGTCGGGGCCGATTATCCCCAATTGCTGCATGCGTTTCTGGTTCGCCACAACGCGCACATGCTGAAGGTTGCGGCATAATCGCCGCAGGCCGCCCTATAGATCCGCAGCCATCTTCGCAAGCGTCGCGACCGTGTTCATGTTGCGCGCGGTTCCGGCTTTTGCTGCCGGTACAACCAGCTTCGATTGCCCCATGCCGTCGCCATAGTGGATATAGATCTCGCGCTTGCCCAAGCCGATCTGTTCGTCCTTCTTGCCTTTGACGGCGGCGAGCGTGTCGGCTGGCGGCGGGTCGTCGAGAAATATTGCGACCGTCCGGTTGGGCGCGGCTTTCGGAAATGGATTGTCCTTGAGCACGGCCTGCATCTCGGCGGCGGTGCGCACCAGCACGCCGACGGGTTTGCCGGCGTAAGCTTCAAGGCGCGCTTCCAGCACCTTCTTCACCGCGGATTCGGATTTGCGGCTGCTGAAGACGACGTTGCCGCTGGCGATGTAGGTGCGGACGCCGGCGAAACCCAGCGCCTCGCACATTTCCTTGAGATCGCTCATCGGCAGTTTGCCGGTGCCGCCGACATTCACCGCACGCAGGAGCGCAATGAAGGCGGCCACGATGACTGGTTACCGAACGTTGGCGAGCCGCATGTCGAGATAGCCGGTCACCGTTTCCATCAACGGCTGCAGTTTGCCGTCGAAGAAATGGTTCGCGCCGGGAATGATCTGCTGGTCGATGACGATGCCCTTCTGGGTCTTCAGCTTCTCGACCAGCGTGTTGACGTCCTTCGGCGGCACCACGGCATCCTTCTCGCCATGCACGATCAGGCCGGAGGACGGGCAGGGCGCAAGGAAGGAGAAGTCATAGAGATTGGCCGGCGGCGCGATCGAGATAAAACCTTCGACCTCGGGCCGCCGCATCAGGAGCTGCATGCCGATCCAGGCGCCGAACGAAAACCCGGCGACCCAGCAGGCGCGCGCTTCAGGATTGATGGTCTGCGCCCAGTCGAGCGCGGAAGCTGCGTCCGACAATTCGCCGGTGCCGTGATCGAATGAGCCCTGGCTGCGACCCACGCCGCGGAAATTGAAGCGCAGCACCGAGAAGCCCCGATGCGCGAATGCGTAGTAGCACTGATAGACGATCTGGTGATTTATCGTGCCGTGAAACTGCGGATGCGGATGCAGGATCATCGCAATCGGCGCGTTCTTCTGCTTGGCAGGGTGGTAACGGCCTTCGAGACGGCCCGCGGGTCCGGTGAAAATAACTTCAGGCATCAGTGATCCTTGGAAATGATCCTTGGCAACAGACGTGATCCGGCTGCGGTAGGGGTGATCAGGCGCCGCTGGGCGATGCGCAAACGTCGCTCGGTGAACTTCTGGGCCGCGTTCTAACATGAGGCGAGGGGCAAAAAGCAAGCATCTTGAACGTCTCGAAGCTCGTTCAAGACGTTAGCTTGCGATTGTTGGGAGACTGCGCGATCACCAATTGCAATAACGTCGCGGACTTGATCGAAACCGGGCATGCCGCGCTCGAAATTCAGGTCGAAAGGTAATATTGTACGCTATGCCTGAGCGGGTCTATCTCGATTGGAATGCGACCACGCCACTCCGCCCTGAAGCGAAGGCGGCGATGGCTGCCGCATGGGACATCAGCGGCAACCCGTCTTCCGTTCATGCCGAGGGCCGGCAGGCGCGGCGGCTGGTCGAGGAGGCGCGGGCCTCGATCGCTGCGGCCGTCGGCGGCCGCCCGCAGGACGTGATCTTCTCCTCCGGTGGTACCGAGGCGAATGCGCTCGCGCTGACGCCGGGGTTGCGACGTGGCGCCGGGCAGCCCGCCGAGCGTTTATTGGTTTCGGCCATCGAACACACGTCGGTGCTTTCGGGCGGACGGTTTCCGGCTGAGACGATCGCGACGATCAAGGTCACGCCGTCAGGCGTTGTCGATCTCGGTCATCTGCGCGCGCTGCTGCACGACGGCCCCCCGGCGCTGGTATCGGTGATGCTGGCCAACAACGAGACCGGCGCGATCCAGCCGGTCGCCGAAGTGGCTGAAATTGTCCACGCCGCAGGCGGGCTGCTTCATGTCGATGCGATCCAGGCGCTCGGAAAGCTTCCCTTTGATATCAGATCGATGGGCGCTGACCTGGTGACGTTATCGGCGCACAAGATCGGCGGCCCCAAGGGCGTCGGCGCGCTCGTCTTGGCTGCGGACGTGCAGGGGCTGGAGCCGCTCCTGCGCGGGGGTGGCCAGGAACTGGGACGCCGGGCTGGTACCGAGAATGTCGCGGGCATCGCCGCGTTCGGCGCGGCGGCCAAGGCTGCGATGGGTCTCCTTGAGGGAAATGCGGCTCGCCTGCGAGCCCTGCGGGATAGTCTCGAACAGGGCCTCAGACAGACGAGAGGTATGATAGTATTCTCAGGCGATGCGCAGCGGTTACCAAATACCACACTATTCACCGTTCCCGGGCTGAAAGCCGAAACTGCCGTGATCGGCTTCGACCTCGCCGGTATCGCGGTATCCTCAGGCTCTGCCTGCAGTTCCGGAAAAGTCCAGCCCTCGCATGTCCTTGCCGCCATGGGGCTGGGCCGCGACCTTGCTCAGGGAGCGGTGCGGCTCAGTCTGGGCTGGTCTACCTCGCAGACAGACATTGATATGACCCTTGAGGCTTGGCGAACGCTCGCCAATACCTTACTTAAGGGGGGACGAAACACGGGTTGAACCGTTCTAAGCAAGTTTCGTCAGATTTCCGGATTGATCCACCGCGGTCCTTGAAACCGCGAGCGGAGGAAGAGAATGCCAGCCGTACAAGAGACGGTCGAGCGGGTTCGCCGCATCGACGTCGACCAATATCGATATGGATTTGAGACGCTTATCGAGTTCGACAAGGCCCCCAAGGGACTGTCGGAGGATACCGTCCGCTTCATTTCCGCAAAGAAGAACGAGCCGGCCTGGATGCTGGAGTGGCGGCTGGAGGCCTATCGCCGCTGGCTGACCATGACCGAGCCGCAATGGGCGCGCGTCCACTATCCCAAGATCGACTATCAGGACCTTTATTATTATTCGGCGCCGAAGCCGAAGAAGACGGTGTCGTCGCTCGACGAGATCGATCCGGAAATCCTGAAAACCTACGAAAAACTCGGCATTCCCCTGCGCGAAGTCGAGGTGTTGGAAGGTGTCGTGCGCCCCGAGGGCGAACGCAGGATCGCGGTCGACGCGGTATTCGATTCGGTTTCGGTCGCGACCACGTTCCAAAAGGAACTCAAGGCGGCCGGCGTGATCTTCATGCCGATCTCGGAAGCGATCCGCGAGCACCCTGAACTCGTCAAAAAGTATCTCGGCACGGTCGTGCCGACCTCCGACAATTATTTCGCGACGCTGAATTCGGCGGTGTTTTCCGATGGCTCGTTCGTCTACGTGCCGCCGGGCGTACGCTGCCCGATGGAACTGTCGACCTACTTCCGCATCAATGAGCGCAACACCGGCCAGTTCGAGCGCACGCTGATCATCGCCGACAAGGGCGCCTATGTCAGCTATCTCGAAGGCTGCACCGCGCCGCAGCGCGACGAGAACCAGTTGCATGCTGCCGTTGTTGAGCTCGTCACGCTCGACGATGCCGAGATCAAATATTCGACGGTACAGAACTGGTATCCCGGCAACTCCGAAGGTGTCGGCGGCATCTACAATTTCGTCACCAAGCGTGGCGACTGCCGCGGCAATAATTCGAAGATCTCCTGGACCCAGGTCGAGACGGGATCGGCGATCACCTGGAAATATCCGAGCTGCATCCTGCGCGGCGACAATTCACGCGGTGAATTCTATTCGATCGCGATCTCGAATGGTCATCAGCAGGTCGATAGCGGCACCAAGATGATCCATCTCGGCAAGAACACGACGAGCCGGATCATCTCCAAGGGTATCGCCGCCGGCGTTTCGCAAAATACCTATCGCGGCCTCGTCACCGCCCATCGCAAGGCGACTGGCGCGCGCAACTTCACCGCCTGCGATTCGCTCCTGATCGGCGACAAATGCGGCGCGCACACGGTGCCCTATATCGAGGCGAAGAATTCATCCGCGTTGTTCGAGCACGAAGCGACGACGTCGAAGATTTCGGAAGACGTGCTGTTCTACTGCGTGCAGCGCGGGTTGAGCCAGGAAGAAGCCGTCGGCCTCGTGGTCAACGGCTTTGTGAAGGACGTGCTGCAGCAACTGCCGATGGAGTTCGCGGTTGAAGCGCAGAAGCTGATCTCAATCAGCCTCGAAGGATCGGTTGGATAAACCCCTTCTCCCTTCGAGACGCGCCAGCGGCGCTGCTCAGGGTGAGAGCAAACGGACGAAATGATGTCATTACTCGAAGTCAAGAATCTGCAGGTCCGCGTCGAGGATCGCGAAATTCTCCACGGGCTGTCGCTGACGGTGAACCCGGGCGAGGTGCACGCCATCATGGGGCCGAACGGCTCCGGAAAATCGACGCTGTCCCACGTGATCGCCGGCAAGCCGGGTTATGAAGTGACCGGCGGTGAAATCCTGTTCAGGGGCGAGGACCTCCTGGAAATGTCGCCGGACCAGCGTGCCGCCAAGGGCGTGTTCCTGGCGTTCCAGTATCCGGTCGAAATTCCCGGCGTCGCCACCATGAATTTCCTGCGCACCGCACTGAACGCCCAGCGCAAGGCACGCGGCGAGAGCGAATTCTCCACACCGGATTTTCTGAAGAAGGTGCGCGCGGTCGCGGCACGACTGAACATTCCGCAGGAAATGCTTCGCCGCGGCGTCAATGTCGGGTTCTCCGGCGGCGAGAAGAAGCGCAACGAGATTTTGCAGATGGCACTGTTCGAGCCGGCCCTGTGCATTCTGGATGAAATGGATTCCGGCCTGGATATCGACGCGCTACGAGTGGCGGCCGACGGCGTCAACGCGCTGCGTTCGCCGGATCGGGCGATGGTTGTCATCACGCATTACCAGCGGCTGCTCAACTATATCGTGCCCGATTTCGTGCACGTGATGTCGAAGGGGCGCGTCGTCAAAAGCGGCGGGAAGGAACTGGCGCTGGAGCTCGAGGCTTCCGGCTACGCCCAGTTCGAAGACGCGGCCTGACGCACGATGGATCTGTGATGAACGTAGTTTTGGCAAAAAACGAAACCGGACGCGCGCTGAGCGACAGCTTTGCGATCGCGCGCGACCGGCTACCGGGCACCGGGGCGATCGCGGAAGCGAGAAGCGCCGCCTTCGATGCCTATGAGCGTGCGGGCCTGCCGCACCGTCGTATCGAAGACTGGAAATACACCGATCTGCGCGCGCTGATGCGCGAGGTGTTGCCGCTCGCGCCGACGCCGGATGCAGCCGCGCTGACGCGTGCTGCCGCGGCCCTGAAACTGCAGACCATCGACGAGCGTGCGCCGGCTGGTGCTGGTGGATGGCGTATTCGCGCCGAAGCTTTCCGACCTCGACGGCCTTGAGAAGGGGCTGACCATCCGCACTTTGCGCGAGGTTCTTGGGGCCGGCGACGCCGTACTGCAGGCGCAATTGTTGGCGCCGGACAATTCCAATCCGATGGTCGCGCTCAACAGCGCGATGATGACCGACGGTGTCGTGATCGACGTCGCCAATGGCGCGGTGCTGGCGCAGCCGCTGCACGTCATTCACATCGCCAGCGCAACCGCACCCGCGGCGATGTTCACGCGCTCGCTGCTGCGCCTCGGCAAGGATGCCGGCGCGACATTGGTGGAAAGCTACATCGCGGCCGACGGCGCAAAGACCTATCAGGTCCATGACTCGCTGGTTGTTTCGATCGGCGACAATTCGCGCCTCGACCATGTCCGCCTGATCGAAGACGGTCGTGAGGCTGTCAACATCTCCTCGGCCGTGGTGACGCTGGGCGCGCATGCGCACTTCAACACTTTTGGAATGGCCTCAGGCGCAGGCGTTAGCCGCTATCAGGCCAATATCGCGTTTGCAGGTGAGGGCTCCCGCGTCGAGACCAATGGCGTCAATCTGCTCAACGGACGCCAGCACGCCGATACCACGCTGTTCATGGATCACGCGGTGCCGAATTGCGCCAGCCGCGAGATCTTCCGCGCCGTGGTCGATGATCGCGCTCATTCGGTGTTCCAGGGCCGCATCATCGTTCAGCCCAAGGCGCAGAAGACCGACGCCAAGATGATGACGCGGGCGCTGCTGCTGTCCGACGAGGCCGAAGCTGACAACAAGCCGGAGCTCGAAATCTTTGCCGACGACGTCACCTGCGGTCACGGCGCGACCACCGGTGCGCTCGATGAGAGCCTGTTGTTCTATCTGCGTGCCCGCGGCCTGTCCGAGAAGGAAGCCCAGGCGCTGCTGATCCAGGCTTTCGTGGGCGAGGCCATTGAATCGATCGTCAACGATCATTTGCGCGAGCTCGCGATCTCGGCGGCGCAGCGCTGGCTGGAGGCGAGGGGTTGACCATGCATCCGGCGGTCAAGAATGGTGCCTATGACGTCATGCGGGTGCGGGAGGACTTTCCTGCGCTGGCGTTGAAGGTTTATGGCAAGTCGCTGGTCTATCTCGACAACGCGGCCTCCGCGCAGAAGCCTGTCGCCGTGCTCGAGCGCATGACCGAAGCCTACAAGAGCGAATACGCCAACGTGCATCGCGGGCTGCATTATCTCGCCAATGCCGCGACGGAAGCCTACGAAGGCGGCCGCGCCAAGGTCGCCAAATTTCTCAATGCCGGGCGTACCGAAGAAATCATCTTCACCCGCAATGCCACCGAGGCCATCAACCTCGTGGCATCGTCCTGGGGTGAGCCGAATATCGGCGAGGGCGATGAGATCGTGCTCTCGATCATGGAGCACCATTCCAACATCGTGCCCTGGCACTTTCTCAGGGAACGGCACGGCGCGGTCATCAAATGGGCGCCTGTCGACGACGAAGGCAACTTCCTGATCGAGGAATTCGAAAAGCTGCTGACGCCGCGTACCAAGCTGGTCGCGATCACGCAGATGTCGAACGCGCTCGGCACCGTCGTGCCGGTCAAGGACGTGGTGAAGCTCGCGCATGCGCGCGGCATCCCCGTGCTGGTCGACGGCAGCCAGGCCGCCGTGCATATGGCGATCGATGTGCAGGACATCGGCTGCGACTTCTATGTCTTCACCGGCCACAAATTGTACGGGCCGACCGGCATCGGGGTGCTCTATGCCAAGCATGAGCACCTCGTCGCGATGCGGCCTTACAATGGCGGTGGTGAGATGATCCGCGAAGTGGCCAAGGACTGGGTCACCTATGGCGATCCCCCGCACAAATTCGAAGCGGGCACGCCGGCGATCGTCGAGTCCATTGGGCTTGGGGCTGCGATCGATTACGTCAATTCGATCGGCAAGGAGCGCATCGCCGCCCACGAGCACGAGCTTTTGACCTATGCCCAGGAGCGGCTCCGCGAAATCAATTCGCTGCGCCTGATCGGCACTGCGCGCGGCAAGGGACCGGTGATCTCCTTCGAGATGAAGGGCGCCCATCCTCACGATGTCGCAACCGTGATCGACCGGCAGGGAATCGCGGTGCGCGCCGGCACCCATTGCGTGATGCCGCTTTTAGAGCGGTTCAATGTCACAGCCACCTGCCGCGCGTCGTTTGGGATGTATAATACCCGTGAAGAAGTCGACCATCTGGCACAGGCGCTGATCAAGGCGCGGGATTTGTTTTCATGAGTGACACAGCCGAAGTCAAAACCGCCAATATGGAAACCCAGTCGGCGTTGCCGCCGGAAGAGACCGAGCGCATGGGCGGCGAGATCGTCGCCGCGCTGAAGACGGTGTTCGATCCGGAAATCCCGGCCGACATCTACGAACTCGGCCTCATCTACAAAGTCGACCTCAAGGACGACCGCGGCGTCGACGTGACGATGACGCTGACCACGCCGAACTGCCCTGCGGCCGGAGAATTGCCGACCATGGTGGAGAACGCCGTCGCCAGCGTGCCCGGCGTCGGTGTCGTCAATGTCAATCTGGTGTGGGATCCGGCCTGGACGCCGGATCGCATGTCCGACGAGGCCCGCCTCGTCCTCAATATGTGGTGATGCGTTAGGGTCTCTGGATTAGCTTGAATTGCTGCTGGAAATGATCACATGACAGACATGACACCCGCTTCACCGACACCGGCCTCCAAGCCGAAGCCGCGGCCGCGTCCGCAAGTCATGCGACTGACCGAAGCCGCCGCGCAACGCATCACGGAACTGACCCAGCGGGCCGATTCCGAGATCGTGGGCTTGCGCGTCGGCATCAAGAACGGCGGCTGCGCCGGTCAGTCCTACACGGTCGAATATGCCCACGAAGTCCGCCCCACCGACGAGGTGGTCGAGGACAAGGGCGTCAAGATCCTGGTCGACCCCAAGGCGGTGCTGTTTCTGCTTGGCACCGAGATGGACTACAAGGCCGACAAGATGCAGGCCCAGTTCATCTTCAACAATCCGAACCAGGTCTCGGCCTGCGGTTGCGGCGAGTCGGTACAGCTGACGCCCGCGAAGGTTTAATATACTCTCGTCGCCTACACAGACCTCATCCTGAGGAGCCGCACCTTTGTGCGGCGTCTCGAAGGATGGCTGCGGTGGGATACCGGCTTCATGGTTCGAGACGCGCAAGATGCGCTCCTCACCATGAGGGCTGACGTCGAGGCCTGACGCTATTATGGACCGCGATTTCCTGATCGACCTGTTTGCCGATTTCGGCCCGGTGACGATCCGCCGGATGTTTTCCGGCTTTGGTATTTCCGCCGACGGTACCAATTTCGCGCTCGCGCTGCGCAGCGGGCTTTATTTCCGCGCCGATGAGCAGACCATCCCGCAATTCGAAGCGGAGGGCTCGCAGCCGTTTTCCTATCAAACCCGGACCAAGACCGTCACCGTGGCGTCGTACTGGCAATTGCCGGCGCGACTATTTGACGATCCGGAGGACCTGACGGGCTGGGCGAGGGCCGCATTGGCGGCAGCGCAGCGAGCAGCACTGCGCAAGCGTCCGAAAGCGCGCAAGCCGGCGAAGGCCGTGAAAAAGGCGGTGGCGAAAAAGCCGGCCGGGAAAAAGAAGACGGCCAAAAAGAAGACGGTAGTGAAGCGGAACGAGAAGTCTTAGGCGACGCTGCGCGTCTCGGCGGCGTATTCGGGATCGACTTCGCAGATCACGCGGTTACGACCGTTACGCTTGGCGGCATAGAGGCAGGCGTCGGCGCGTTCGATCAGCGCATCCGTGTCGTCGCCCGGCTTGAGTATGGAGACGCCGACGGAGATCGTGACCCGGCCGAGAATCTCGCCGGTCGATTTCTTCTTCAATTCCTTCGCCATTACCGCGCGACGGATATGATCGGCGACCGTCAGCGCCTGGCGCAGCGCGGTGTTGGGCAGCACCACCGCAAATTCCTCGCCGCCATAGCGGGCGGTGATGTCCTGGCCCTTGATGGTCTGCTTCAGGGACATGGCGACAAGCCGCAGCACCTGATCGCCGGTGAGATGGCCGTAGGAATCGTTGAACGACTTGAAATGGTCGATGTCGAACATCAGAAGCGACAGCGGTTCTGCAGTCGCCAGCGCCGTCTGCACCGCCGTGTCGATCGAGCGGTCGAAATATTTGCGGTTGCCAAGACCCGTGAGCGGATCGGTGAGGCTCTCGGCGCGGATGGCCTCGAGGCTGTGCTGGAGATTGCTGATTTCGGTCTTCGACAGCGACAGCCGGTTTTCCAGCGCCTTGTTGGTGTCGCGCATCTCGCGGGTGGATTTCACCAGCGTTTCGACGATTGCCTTGACCTGGTCGCGGTTTTGCGCGCTCGACAGTTTTTGGGTCGCACCGCTCAGGCTGGCGTCGTAGCTCGCCGACATGCTCAGCGCCTCGGTGATGAGCGTCATGACGTCGTCGATTTCGCCGATCACCCGGGCGCCGACCTTGTCGATGCGATCGGAGGTTTTGACGTGCGAGAGATAGGTTTCGTAGATCTGTTCGAGATCGGACTCGCTCAGCTTGCCGTTGCGCGCCAAGGTCTCGTTGATGATCTTGTTGAGCGGGGCATTGTAGCCGGTGGCGTAGACGTACCAGACTTCATAATTGCGAGGGACGGCGGTCTGCCGAAGCGATTTGATCTGGCCTAACGCGACTTCGGCAAACGCCATCGTACGTTCGTGTTCGTCCAGCAGCTTGACCACTGATCCGTCCCCAATATCGAGCAGCGCCGCAAAACCGCAGCAATGACTAAAATTATCGCTGACAAGTTAACGGAGGAGAATGAACGCCGGGTAAACGGGTTCCGTGCGCGAATTAGCGCACGGGTTGACGCGAGTTAGCGCGTGGGGTCGATCAGACGCGGGCGCGAACCGGACGCAGTAGAAACGCCGGAAGATGCGAGTGATCGGCGGGCTCCGATTCGACCTCGCGCTGGGCTCGGCGTGGTTCCGGGCGGCCGATCGATGGCACGCGCGAGGCCGGTGCTGCGGATGGCGATGTGAACGTTTCGGCCGGTGCCTGCGGCTTTGCGCCGGCATTGCGGCCGCCACCTCTGGCGTGCCGCGGCTCGGCATGCCTTGGTTCTGAGTGCCTTGGTTCGGCATGCTGCGGCTCGCGGTCGGCACCCTTGGCGGGCCCCTTGTCGGATCCCTTGTCAGATCCTTTGGCGTGTCTCGGTTCGCGCTCACGTCGCGGCTTGCGGCTTCTTGAACCTTCGCGCGAACGATGCTCGCGTGGCCGATCGGAATCGTCCGACGCGTCCGACTGCACGGCAAAATCGCCTTCGACGCGGGGAATGCTTTGTCCGATCAGGCGTTCGATCGCAGCGATCGATTTGGTGTCGAGCGATGTCACGATCGAGATCGCGGTGCCGGCACGTCCCGCGCGTCCGGTACGGCCGATGCGATGCACGTAGTCGTCGGCATGATGCGGCACGTCGAAATTGAAGACATGGCTCACGGCCGGAATATCGAGGCCGCGCGCGGCCACATCGGAGGCCACCAGCAACGGGATTTCACCCTTGCGGAACTGATCGAGTGCGGCGGTGCGGGCCGACTGGTCCATGTCGCCATGCAGGGCGCCGACGCTGAAGCCATGTTTCTGAAGCGATTTATAAACGACCGCGACTTCGCGCTTGCGGTTGCAGAAGATGATCGCGTTGTTGAGGTCCTTGGCGTCGCGCAGCAGGCGGCGAAGCAGTTCGCGCTTGTCGTGCGGTTCGCGGCCACCGCTGATCTGGAATTGCGATACGCCGACGGCTGTCGTCGCCGGCCGGGAGACTTCGATTCGTTCGGGATTGTGCAGGAAGGTTTCGGTGATGCGGCTGATTTCGGGCGGCATCGTCGCGGTGAAGAACAGCGTCTGCCGCGTGAACGGCACCAGCTTGCAGATCCGTTCGATGTCGGGAATGAAGCCCATGTCGAGCATGCGGTCGGCTTCGTCGATCACCAGCAGTTCGACACCGGTGAGCAGGAGGCCGCCGCGCTCGGTATGATCGAGCAATCGGCCGGGGGTCGCGATCAGCACGTCGACGCCGCGGGTAAGTTTGGTGTCCTGGTCACCGAACGAAACGCCGCCGATCAACAGCGCGACGTTGAGTTTCTGGCCGACGCCGTATTTGTCGAAATTCTCTTTCACCTGAGCCGCGAGTTCACGGGTCGGTTCGAGAATGAGGGTGCGCGGCATGCGAGCCCGCGCGCGACCCTTCTCCAGAAGGGTGAGCATCGGAAGGACGAAGGCAGCGGTCTTGCCGGTGCCGGTCTGGGCGATGCCGAGAACGTCGCGGCGCGCCAGAACGTGGGGGATCGCCTGTTCCTGGATGGGAGTAGGGATAGTGTAGCCGGTAGCCGCAACAGCGGCGAGAACCTTGTCGGACAGACCGAGATGGGAAAAAGACATTGAGCCTCTAGTCGACACCGCCGTTCGGAATCGAGGGTAAAAAGGCTGTCGCGTTTTGCCCCGAAACGGCGCGCTTTAAAAAGCTGGGGGCTCTGACTTACGCTGACGAGCGGCAAACCTAAGGAATCGCGTTTCGATCCAAGGCCGCGTTGAGCGGGAACATAGGGTCGAATTGGCCAAAGTCAATCTGGAACCGGTTGTATAGCCGAAAAAGCTTAATGTTTTCGCACAAATAACCGCGAAACCGTCATTTGGCCGTCAAATGGCGGCGGTTGTCGGGACCTCTCGCCACGCATGCGGACGATACCCTTGCCGGCATAGGAGCGGGTAACCTCCGAGAATTCGCCCTCGAAGGTCGCCCCCGCCCGCGCTCTAACCTCGAACCGCTGCGGGGACCGTGAGGCCCCCGCTGTTGTTCGATTGCGTTCGTTATATCGAGCACCGATCAGGTGTTGGTTCCCGAGCAGCCGGCGATCACCTTGAATTCGACCCGGCGGTCGAGTGCATCGCTCACGTCGTCCTTGCCGCTGCCGATAAGATTTTCGGCAGATCCAACACCGGCGGCTACCATCCGCTTGCCGAAGGCCGGCACGTCGGACTGGATGCGGTCCTTGATCGCTTCGGCGCGCAGCACCGAAAGCCTCTTGTTGAGTGGCTCCGGACCGGTCGGGCTGGTATGGCCGACCAGTTCAAGACATGCACCGGCCTTTTCGCCGCGCTTGGCGATCTGCTTGATCCACATCGAGTATGGTGCAGCCGCGCTGTCGCTGATCGAAGTCGATCCCGGACGGAACAAGAACTTCACTGCGAGGCGATTGCTGGCGAAGCCATAATCCAGAACGTTGCCGAAGGCTTCGGAGGCAGCTTCCTGCCGCTTCAGCTTCCAATTGGCGAGATAGATGCCGTTGCGGGCGCGTAGCTGATCGCCGCCCGGTGTCTTCACCGCGCTTTGATAGAGCTCGAGTGCGTCCTGGTAGCGTTTGGCGTCGTAGGACACGATCGCATCCGCGATCAAGGCGCCGGCGAGGATACGATCGGTGTAAACTTGCTCGATCGGGTCACCTGGCTTGGTGCCCTGACAGGACTTGATGTAGGCGTCGGTGGCCGCGTCCTTGGCGAGAACCGGACTGTCGGCGAAGTACGCCGTCGGCGTGGAATCGACACCGTCGGGCTTGGCGCGCGCAACACCCTTGGAAACGATCTTCTTCGCCTTGAGGTCGGCGAGCGCCAGGCAAATCCGGTACGCGTCTTTTGCACCGCCGGCCTGACCGGCATTGTTGATCAGGGTGAAGGTGCCGATCAGCACGATCGGCGATTTCGCGACGGCTCCGGTTGAGAACTTGTCGACCTGGAATTTCGGATAGTCCGTCTTCACGAGTTCGACGATCTTGCGTTCCATGCCACGCGTCGCAACCGTTTGCGCGCCGGTGACACCGTCGATCAAGGGATCGATCAGTAGGGTGACCTTGTCACCATCCACGCTGGCCTTCGACAGCAGGTCGTTCGCAGCCTTGAGCAGCGCCTGGTCAAAGGGAATGATCGGCGGAGGCGGCGGCGGAGCGGCGGATGCCGGAGGCGTGGGCGCCGCAGCCGGTGGCGATTGAGCGAAAGCGGAAGCGGAAGCTAAAACGGTCAGCGAAGCCACGGCCGCGTGTTTTACAAATGCTTGTAGATTCATGAATCTTCCCTCGATTGGTTTTGGCAAATCAGTCGTCATGTCAGTCGAACGCCGCCGCATATCGGAGGCATTTGCGCCAAGGCCTTGTTTCCAAGCCGTTCGTATCGGGCCGAGTCTTCAATGAAGGGATGTCTCGATGAAGCTGTCGCAAAAAACCGCATCGCCTAACACGCCAAACCTCGAACACTCGAAGCCTTGAAACGCTCGAAACGTAAACACCGGATATCTTCGGCTATTTCGATTTTGAGTTGAGTGATGTCAGAATAGTTCAATTCGAATTCATGGTCTCATACTTCCGCGACAACTCTTCAGTATCTCGCGGTCATCATCAGACAATTCACCGAGTTGTGCGCGCTCGACGATAGCGCTGCAATCAGCATTCACCGCGCGACGGCGTTCCGCGGCGGAAGCCGCTTTGGTCTGGGGACGTGCGGGCGGAGCGACAACGACGGGCGCCGGGATCGAAGGATTGATCTGCGGCTTCGAAACGGGCGTATCCGCGGGCGTCTGGATCGCCACTTGCGGCTGCGGCGCGACCGGCTTCACGGGATCGGCGATCCCCGGCGTCGCGCTGGCGATCCCCGGCGTCGCGGCGGCGATCCCAGGCGTCGTAATCACGACCCCTGGTGTCGCGATAGGCCCAGTTATTTCGGCTGGAATGCTTTCGATCAGCCGAGCCAGTTGCGGGCGAAGTTTTTCGCATGTGAGGGCCTTCTCGAAACGGACCACGTCGTCGCGCGACGGGCTGATGCGCAGCTTGGCAAGCTTCTCGGCCTCTTCCTTGCAGGACTGTTCCGGAGAAGGCCGCGCATTGCGATCGTGCTCGGCGGCCAGCGGCGCGACGCTGAGCCCCGCGAGCTTGATGCGCTGGTCTTCCAGACGATTCTCCTCGGCAGCCTGCTGTTCCTGCCGGGCGATTTCCGCAAGCCGCGTCTGTTCAGCCTTGGCCTGTTCAGCAGCCGCTAGTTTCGCGCGGTCTTCCTCGGCCTGACGCGCCCGCGCCACGGCTGCCGCTGCCTCGGCGCGTTCGCGTTCGGCGGCGGCAAGTTTCTGCTGCGCTTCCTTGATGCGGGCTTCTTCGATCTGTGCGGCCTTGATGCGGGCTTGTTCCGCCAGCCGCGCCTGTTCGGCAAGTCGAGCCTGCTCGGCGGCCTTCGCTTGTTCAGCGGCGGCAATCCTGATGCGCTCCTCCTCGGCCTTGCGGGCCGCTTCGGCACGGGCTTGCATTGCGGCGGCCTCGCGCTCGACGCGATCACGCTCAGCCGCGAGCTTGGCCGCGGCCGCTTCCTTGATGCGCGCTTCCTCTCGCAGGCGCAGCTCTTCGGCGCGGGCCTGCTCGACCTTGGATTGTTCGGCAATGCGCGCCGCCTCGGCACGCTCCAGCATCGTCAGCCGATACTGCGCGTCAGAGGCACGGGGCGACGAAGGAAAGCGCTGAATGAAACTGCGGAACGCGCTCGCGTCGGCGGTATCCTTGATCTGGTCCCAGACCGGACGGTCGGTCTGGTTGAGATAATATTCGCCGATCAGCGAAACATAGGTTTCCGGCCGCTGGCGGCCCTGGGTCTTTTCGTTCACGTCGGCGGCGATACGCCGGAACATGGCGCCGATTTCGAGGCCGGGTTCCCTAAGGCGCCGCAGAAGCGCCGATGTGAAAGGACTGTTGCGGCCGCTTCCGTCTGCGGCGACATCGTCGGCGGCGGTGGAATAGGCCACCACCATGCCCAAGGCCTTGTCGATACGGGCGAGGCCGCGCGTGGTCGGTACGCCGCGCGAGAGGCCCGCCAGCTTGCGGTTGATGTTATCGGCGATCGGGTTGTTGCGGCATGCATCGAGGATGACGATCTTGACGCCTGTCGCGCGCTCGGCAGCGGCCAGGACATCGTCCAGCAGCACCATCTGGTAGCGCAGACTGATATCGTCTTCGACTTCGCTGTCGACCGGCATCAGATAGTTGCGGCCCTGATACTGCAGCGCATGGCCGGCATAGTACAAGAGCACTGCGTCCGCGCCGGAGGCGAGACGGGCGAATTTCATCATCGCGAGATCGAAATCGCGCTTGCTGGCGTCTTCGGCAGAGACCACCTCGAAATCGAGGGAGCGCAGTGCAGCGGCGACGTCCTCGGCGTCGTTTTTGGGATTGGAAAGGGTGAGGGCGGGATTCTTGTATTGCGAGTTGCCGACCACGAGCGCGACCTTGCGCTCGGCGCGCGCAGCACCGTTCGAAAACAAGACCAGAAGGATACCGCATAGGGCTGCGACCCATGCCGACCCAGGCTTGCTCATCGTCCCTCTATCCCCGCGATCACGGCGCCGCCGGAGACCCGGCAACATCGCTTAGTAGCGCTGTGACCGCATTGGGTTCGACACGCAGCGGATCCCCTCCATGCCGGTCGAACAATTTTCAAATCTAATCCCCTCGCGAGTGGCGTGGGCAGCCGTAAATAATTTGACCGGATTTGTATACCTTCGGCGTCCGGCCTAGCAATCGTCGCGGGCGGCTGCTTGATTAATTTTCTCGTGATGTGGCTATCACGATGTTTTTTTGCTCGCGCGTGTGACTTCCGCAGGATTGCCACGAATCTCCCATGCCGCGTTCCAACCTTGAACCGTGGCGCCGGGCTTGCAGACTACCGCCTGTATGCTTCAAATGGGTTGGTGGGCCCTCCCGGAGAGTTTTGGATGAGATTCTTGTCGCTAAAAGCCGTATTGGCCTGCAGCGTGGCTGCGTGGTTGGCGACACTGGCTGCGCCAGCACAGGCGGAAAAGCGCGTCGCGCTCGTTGTCGGCAATAACGACTACAGGAACGTCCCGAAGCTGCAGAAGGCGGTCAACGACGCCCGCACCATGGGCGATACACTGAAGCAGCTCGGTTTCAGCGTCATGGTGGCGGAAAACCAGAACCGGCAGGCGTTCAGCGAGACGCTGCTCGCGTTCGACAGGGCGGTCGGGCCGGGCGACACCGCGTTCTTCTTCTACGCCGGCCACGGGTTTGAAATTGCCGGGCAGAATTTCCTGCTGCCGACCGACGTTCCCGCTGCGACCGAGGGCCAGGAAGAGCTGGTGCGCGACGCTTCCGTTCTCGCCGACCGCGTCATCGAGCGATTGCAGAACAAGAAAGTGCGCACCGCCATTCTGGTGTTCGACGCCTGCCGCAACAACCCGTTCGAGCGCGCGGGCACCCGCGCGGTGGCCGGCGGCGGCGGCCTTGCGCCGATGACGCAATTGCCCGAGGGCGTATTCTCGGTGTTCTCGGCCGGACCGCGGCAGACTGCGCTCGACCGGCTCTCGAACAATGACGACAATCCCAATTCGGTTTTCACGCGCACCTTTGCCAAGGAGTTGACGCAGCCCGGCATCAACCTCGTTCAGGTTGCGCAGCGCACGCGGCGTCTCGTGAGCGAGATGGCGGAGACCGTCCATCACAAGCAGGTTCCGGTCTATTTCGACCAGATGGTGGACGATGTGTTCCTCAATGGCCTCGCGAAAGGTCAACCTGAGGCGGCAACGCCTGCCGGGCCGCCGCCGCAAAAAGTTGCGGCGCTGCCGCCGGTGTCGGTGCCGAAGGTGCCGAAAGAAGATTCCGTCAACGCGCCGATCGCGATGTTCTCGCGCCACAATGGCGGCTGGACCGTGGCGTTCTCGATCGCCGACCCGACGCTCGGGATTTCCTGGCGCATGGGCGATACCGGCGATTTCCGCGAAACCGGTTTCATGGACACGCTCAATTCGCGCACCCGCAAGCGGATGCCCAATCCCTCGATCGAGCTTCCGGCCGACGCCCCGGCGGCCACGATCCAGGTGCGCTATGTCGATGCCAATGGTGAAATGCAGGGGCCGTTCCCGATCCGGTTCGATCCGGAAGCTGCCCTGATCCGCGACCAGCGGAAAATTCTCGACCTGACTGCGACGAGCTGGCTGTCGTTTCGCGAATTCAACGGGCTCCTGGTCTATTACACCCACCTGATGTCGTATCGCTGCGCGATCCGCGAAGTGCGCGTCGGCATCGACAGCACGGTGCCGGACAAGGTTTTGAAAATGCCGCCCTGCGATCCCAGGGACCCGAGCTCCATTCCGCGCGAGGCGCAGCCTTATCTCAAGCTCGCACCACAGACCAAATCGGTTTCGGTGGAACTGACGTATCGCGACGGCAGCGTGTCCGAGATCAAGAGTTTTCGGCGGTAGGGCTCGGTTAGATATCTTTGAATCGAAGTGATCCGTCACCCTGAGGTGGCCGCGCGTAGCGCGGCCCTCGAAGGGCGACGGTCGCTGGCCGCTCATCCTTCGAGGCTCGCTTTGCTCGCACCTAGGGATGACGGAGATAGTGCGAACGCGGGCGGGCGATCAATGGCGGCGGTCTCAGTCATCGTGTTCGTTCCTGTTGCGCCGGCAGGATAGCCCACTTCCGTTTTCGGCAGCATAGCGGACATGGCCGGGTTGGCTCAGCTGACATCGCTGATCAAGGCGAAGTTCTCTGTCGGCGCGATAGGCCGAGGCCCTGCCGATCCTCCTGGCGCGCAGTTTCCTGATCATCCGCGGTGAGAATTGACTGATCAACGGTCAAATCGAGTTGCTTGAGATATCGCTGCACCGCGCCGATCCGCGTGTCGTCCGTCACCGTATCCGCCAGCCCAATCAGCGCCGACCTCAGGCGGCGCACCACCTGCACCGAATCGGCGCCGTAGTGGCGAATCTCGTCGAATGCCAACACCAAATAATCCTCCCATCTGGGCATTGGGAAAATGAGACGCAAATCGCTATCCGCATCGAAGGCATAGCCGGCATCCAGATCGCGTCCTCCCAGCCGACGCAGTAAATCCTCGATCTGGTCGATAGCCTGGACGGCCGTCGTCGGATCGTTGATCGCCGGCGACAGCGCCTTGATGGCGATGTCAACCAGCAGGCGAACGGGATATTTGGGATCCTGCTCCCACGTCCGCTCAAAGCCGAAGTGGATAGCCCGCAGGAGGTCGCTTTCGGGCAGCGCAGTTTTAGTCCCATGAACCTGCAATAGCAGTGTATTTTCGACAAGGGTATCGCCGACCCCGCATGCCATCACTATGACGGCCCCTGCCTGTCGTGCCTGGCGGACCAGGTCGTCGATATCGAAACGTTTAATCGTGCGCGGCGCGGCGAAATACCTCAACGTTTGGACAACCGGACCCAATTCAGAAACATTGCGCGTCTCTTGTCCGCGCTTCGATTGATTTTTGGCCTTCTCATCGAGGTGCTGAAACATCTCGCGTACGACGTCGCGGCCCTTGTCGCCGATGACGTGAAGCACATAAGTGATCTGGAGGTCTGTTAGGCTCTTCATCAGCGCGGAAAACAGCAGCGTGCTGAGCAAAAGCAATCCGGCGACCACGGAGCCCGAGATCAGCGGCACGACCCCGGACCCATTGCGATCAACATGGAGCAGAACGGAAAGAGAGTAAGTAAACGTGGCGATGAATACGCCCAGCGAATGAAACAGCTTCGGGTCGCGAGCTAAAAGGAGAACGAGTCTCGGTGAGTATGCAATGGCACTGAACTGCACCATGACTAAGCCGACGGTAAACACGATGCCAGTGAGCGCGATCATGCCGGAAGCGACAGCCGCAAGGAATGCCTGGGCCGAGGCAACGGAAATGCCGAAACCGTATGGAAAGTATGCCTGTTCAAGTCGTGGCAGGGTAATCCCACCGAGGAAACTCGCAGCAGCGTATATCATCGGAATCAACCAGAGAGACATCGGACTGCCCCCTTCAGTTTGCCTTCGGCTGGAACGATTTCGCTCCGCGGCCCCTCGGGAGCATAACGCGGCATAGAGAACGTTTCGAGGCCCACCGATGCCTGCTTGTGGCACAAAGGGGACATGGCGCAGCGCTGCGGAATTTGCTCGCTATCCGGGCATAACGGCATCGAGTGGGCTGCAGCCCCCTGCAACTGCAATCACGAAATTTTTTAGCATCAGATATTCGCAATGGGTGCGGTGGCGCGGTCCCGGCACGAACTCACGCTCTCGGAAGGACCCTGCAACCGGAGGGACGACCAGCCGACCACGATCCACCGCTGGAAGCCCTGCCTGAAGGGCATGCCGTCAAACGGTTGTCATGTTCGGCCAGCCTGACGAGTGCCGATTTCGCATAGTGTAGCCAAGGACACCTTGCTAAACTTCCATATGCCCGGCCATCGCTCACGCACGGTTTGCGGGCCATTCGCGATCCCACCAGCGCGGTCGCCAAACGGCGTTTCAACGCCGACGATAGAAACATCGCTCAGCAAACAGCCTAGCCCTTGTTCGTGTTAGCCATAGGGAGCCGACCAATGAAGGCGATTGGACCACTTAAAGCAACTGTTGTCTGCGCCGCAATTATGTTGCCCGGCTTCGCCGCCGCCCAGACGGCACCAGCCATCCCTCCGTCGATCACCACGCCGGACAAGGTCGAGACACGGCTGGGCACGCTCGACTTCAAGGACGGCATGCCCAGCCCGGCGACGATGGCGAAGGTCTACGACAATCTGGATTTCACCCACGCGGTCAACACGTTCATGAACACCATGCAGGGTGTGAACATGGCCTCCGCTCGCAAGGGCATACTCGCCGTTGGCGTGAAAGACAACGAGATCGGCGTGTTCTCCGAACTTATGGATGCCAAGTCTCTCTTCCTGACGGCGAATGCGGACACCGTCTATTTCTTTGGCTTCATTGACCTGACTAAAGGACCCATGGTGTTCGAAACGCCGCCGGGTGCGCTCGGCGTGCTCGACGACATGTGGTGGCGCTGGATCACTGATTTCGGCTTGCCCGGTCCTGATCGTGGCATGGGTGGCAAATACCTTCTTCTGCCTCCGGGCTATGACGGTCAGTTGCCCGAAGGTGGCTACTACGTCGCACGGTCCCGTACTACGCGCGTCGTAATCCTCGGTCGCTTGTTCATGGAGAACAATGATCCCAAGCCTGCAGCCGACCTGATCAGGAAGACAACCAAGATTTACCCCTACGAAGCCGGTGGTGTCGGCACCAGCATCGCCGAGTTCTTGACCGGCGAGGTCAAACTCGCCCGCCCAACTGTGCCACCGCCGACCGTATTTCACGAACTCAGCGGCAAGGTCATCAACACCATCCCGCCGAATGACTTCAGTTTCTACGAGGTGCTCAACGAGGTCGTGCAACAGGAACCAGCCACCTCGCTCGATCCAGAACTGATGGGCTCGCTCGCCGCCATTGGCATCATCAAAGGCAAGCCCTTTGCGCCGGATGAGCGGATGAAGAAGATGCTTACCGAGGCGCTTGCGGTCGCCAATGCTACCTCGCGCAGCCCTTTTCGTGAACCCCCGCGCTACAGATTGGTACTACTACCCCGGTTCGGCTTGGATGAACCCGCTGTTTATCAGCGGCTCCGAGTTTGAAACGCCGATCCCAATGATCACGCGCGAAGGCGTCAAGCCTTTCCCGCCAACGGGCTATCGCACGCTGGATGCGCGCTCGGCGTTCTTCTACGGCGTCACCGGCATCACCCCGGCGATGAGCATGCGGCTGACCGGCATCGGCTCGCAATATCTCTTTGCCAGCTTGGACGCGGACAAGCAGTATTTCGACGGCGCCAAGACCTACAAGGTGACGGTGCCGAAGGACGTCCCAGCGGAAAAATTCTGGTCGTTCACGCTCTACGACAACCAGACCCGCTCGATGCTCGACACGCCGCAGCGCTATCCCCGCGCTGGTAGCCAGAGTTATCCGTCGCCCGCCGCCGAACCGGACGCCGACGGCACTACGACGGTCTACTTCAGCCCGACCCAGCCTGCCGGGGTCAAGCGGGGCAACTGGATACAGACCGATCCGAAGAAAGGGCTGGTTCACGATCCTGCGGCTCTACAGCCCGCTTGAACCGTTCTTCACCAAGGCATGGCGACCGAGCGAGATAGCACTAGTACGGTGAGCACGGTTCGCGGAAGCTGCGAAAGTCTGGCGCGACGGTCCGCTATGGCAAAAAGCAGACGTGCTGAAGGCCAGCTCAGATGTCCGCTTCTGGGCGTAATGCGGACATCGCCAATCCCTTCGCGCGCATCGGTCATCACGACCGAACGTCAGCGTCGAGGGCGCGGGAAGGCCCTACAGCGCGCCGCCAGCGCAGGACTTTCAAGAACAGTGGGCCACCTCGCGCCAGCGCACAGGCGGCCACGCGGCATGGCCGTGCATCGCAGAAATTTTGCACAGCTATTTTCGGTCGCAGCAGATCGCGACACAAATGACGACACAACAGCGACATTGCATTGATTTAAAAGGGCTTTTCACGTCTGTACTTTTCATGCGCAATGGCTTTACGGCTTATGCCGCG
>CAVYPL010000007.1:0-86407 GCA_963770355.1 uncultured Alphaproteobacteria bacterium
GGACCCCAGCAAGGAGAGCCTGACGCAGGCCGGGACGTTCACGGTCTCGTCGCCGGATGGGATCAAGTCGCTGACGATCGACGGGCACGCGGTGATCAGCAACGATGTGTTCACGGCGACGTCGTTTACGACGTCTACGCTGGGCAACACGCTGTCGGTGACGGGCTACGACGCTGCGACCGGCGTCGTGAGCTACAGCTACACGCTGCTGGACAACGAGACGCATGCGGCTGGGGCGGGCACCAACAGCCTGTTTGAGAACCTCGCGGTGGTTCTGACCGACCAGGACAACCAGACGGCCAACGACACGCTGGTTGCCACCATCATCGACGACGTGCCGACCGCGGTGGCCGACATTGACAGCGTGGTGGCGGGCACGCCGGGGCCGGCGACCGGCAACGTGCTGACCGGCGGCACCGATGCGATCGACACGCAACACGACGGACGGTGTTGCGGACGTGCAGGGCGCCGACGGGGCGGTGGTTGTGGGCGTTGCCGCGGGCATCACCAATGCCGACCTCGACAATACGGCGACGCTGAACACGGCAATCCAGGGCAGCTTCGGCAAGCTGACGCTGGCCGCGGGCGGCAGCTACAGCTACACGCGCGACGCCGGCACGGCTGGCGGGGTGAGCGACGTGTTCACCTACACGATCAAGGACGGCGACGGGGATCTGTCGCACACGACGCTGACGATCTCGATCGGCAATTCGCCGCCGACGATCACGAACCTGACGCCTGCGGCGGGTGGCGGTGACGTGACGGTGAACGAGGACGACCTCCTGGCGAGCCGGGGGGCTGGCGAGTTGGCGGGCTCGGACCCCAGCAAGGAGAGCCTGACGCAGGCCGGGACGTTCACGGTCTCGTCGCCGGATGGGATCAAGTCGCTGACGATCGACGGGCACACGGTGATCAGCAACGGTGTGTTCACGGCGACGTCGTTTACGACGTCTACGCTGGGCAACACGCTGTCGGTGACGGGCTACGACGCCGCGACCGGCGTCGTGAGCTACAGCTACACGCTGCTGGACAACGAGACGCATGCGGCTGGGGCGGGCACCAACAGCCTGTTCGAGAACCTCGCGGTGGTTCTGACCGACCAGGACAACCAGACGGCCAACGACACGCTGGTTGCCACCATCATCGACGACGTGCCGACCGCGGTGGCCGACATTGACAGCGTGGCGGCGGGCACGCCGGGGCCGGCGACCGGCAACGTGCTGACCGGCGGCACCGATGCGCTCGACAGCAACACGACCGACGGCGTTGCGGACGTGCAGGGCGCCGACGGGGCGGTGGTTGTCGGGCGTTGCCGCGGGCATCACCAATGCCGACCTCGACAACGCGGCGACGCTGAACACGGTAATCCAGGGCACCTTCGGCAAGCTGACGCTGGCCGCGGACGGCAGCTACAGCTACACGCGCGACGCCGGCACGGCGGGCGGGGTGAGCGACGTGTTCACCTACACGATCAAGGACGGCGACGGCGATCTGTCGCATACGACGCTGACGATCTCGATCGGCAATTCGCCGCCGACGATCACGAACCTGACGCCTGCGGCGGGTGGCGGTGACGTGACGGTGAACGAGGACGACCTCCTGGCGAGCCGGGGGTTGGCGAGTTGGCGGGCTCGGACACCAGCAAGGAGAGCCTGACGCAGACCGGGACGTTCACGGTCTCGTCGCCGGATGGGATCAAGTCGCTGACGATCGACGGGCACACGGTGATCAGCAACGATGTGTTCACGGCGACGTCGTTTACGACGTCTACGCTGGGCAACACGCTGTCGGTGACGGGCTACGACGCCGCGACCGGCGTCGTGAGCTACAGCTACACGCTGCTGGACAACGAGACGCATGCGGCTGGGGCGGGCACCAACAGCCTGTCCGAGAACCTCGCGGTGGTTCTGACCGACCAGGACAACCAGACGGCCAACGACACGCTGGTTGCCAACATCATCGACGACGTTCCGACGGCGGTGGCCGACATTGACAGCGTGGTGGCGGGCACGCCGGGGCCGGCGACCGGCAACGTGCTGACCGGCGGCACCGATGCGATCGACAGCAACACGACCGACGGTGTTGCGGACGTGCAGGGCGCCGACGGGGCGGTGGTTGTGGGCGGTGCTGCGGGCATCACCAATGCCGACCTCGACAATCCGGCGACGCTGAGCACGCCGATCCAGGGCAGCCTTCGGCAAGCTGACGCTGGCCGCGGACGGCAGCTACAGCTACACGCGCGACGCCGGCACGGCGGGCGGGGTGAACGACGTGTTCACCTACACGATCAAGGACGGCGACGGGGATCTGTCGCATACGACGCTGACGATCTCGATCGGCAATTCGCCGCCGACGATCACGAACCTGACGCCTGCGGCGGGTGGCGGTGACGTGACGGTGAACGAGGACGACCTGCTGGCGAGCCGGGGGGTTGGCGAGTCGGCGGGCTCGGACCCCAGCAAGGAGAGCCTGACGCAGACCGGGACGTTCACGGTCTCGTCGCCGGATGGGATCAAGTCGCTGACGATCGACGGGCACACGGTGATCAGCAACGATGTGTTCACGGCGACGTCGTTTACGACGTCTACGCTGGGCAACACGCTGTCGGTGACGGGCTACGACGCCGCGACCGGCGTCGTGAGCTACAGCTACACGCTGCTGGACAACGAGACGCATGCGGCCGGGGCGGGCACCAACAGCCTGTTCGAGAACCTCGCGGTGGTTCTGACCGACCAGGACAACCAGACGGCCAACGACACGCTGGTTGCCAACATCATCGACGACGTTCCGACGGCGGTGGCCGACATTGACAGCGTGGCGGCGGGCACGCCGGGGCCGGCGACCGGCAACGTGCTGACCGGCGGCACCGATGCGCTCGACAGCCAACACGACCGACGGTGTTGCGGACGTGCAGGGCGCCGACGGGGCGGTGGTTGTGGGCGGTGCTGCGGGCATCACCAATGCCGACCTCGACAATCGCGGCGACGCTGAGCTACGCCGATCCAGGGCAGCCTTCGGCAAGCTGACGCTGGCCGCGGACGGCAGCTACAGCTACACGCGCGACGCCGGCACGGCGGGCGGGGTGAGCGACGTGTTCACCTACACGATCAAGGACGGCGACGGGGATCTGTCGCATACGACGCTGACGATCTCGATCGGCAATTCGCCGCCGACGATCACGAACCTGACGCCTGCGGCGGGTGGCGGTGACGTGACGGTGAACGAGGACGACCTGCTGGCGAGCCGGGGGGTTGGCGAGTCGGCGGGCTCGGACCCCAGCAAGGAGAGCCTGACGCAGACCGGGACGTTCACGGTCTCGTCGCCGGATGGGATCAAGTCGCTGACGATCGACGGGCACACGGTGATCAGCAACGATGTGTTCACGGCGACGTCGTTTACGACGTCTACGCTGGGCAACACGCTGTCGGTGACGGGCTACGACGCCGCGACCGGCGTCGTGAGCTACAGCTACACGCTGCTGGACAACGAGACGCATGCGGCCGGGGCGGGCACCAACAGCCTGTTCGAGAACCTCGCGGTGGTTCTGACCGACCAGGACAACCAGACGGCCAACGACACGCTGGTTGCCAACATCATCGACGACGTTCCGACGGCGGTGGCCGACATTGACAGCGTGGTGGCGGGCACGCCGGGGCCGGCGACCGGCAACGTGCTGACCGGCGGCACCGATGCGATCGACACCAACACGACCGACGGTGTTGCGGACGTGCAGGGCGCCGACGGGGCGGTGGTTGTGGGCGGTGCTGCGGGCACCACCAATGCCGACCTGGACAATCCGGCGACGCTGGCTACGCCGATCCAGGGCGCCTTCGGCAAGCTGACGCTGGCCGCGGACGGCAGCTACAGCTACACGCGCGACCCCGGCACGGCGGGCGGGGTGAACGACGTGTTCACCTACACGATCAAGGACGGCGACGGGGATCTGTCGCATACGACGCTGACGATCTCGATCGGCAATTCGCCGCCGACGATCACGAACCTGACGCCTGCGGCGGGTGGCGGTGACGTGACGGTGAACGAGGACGACCTGCTGGCGAGCCGGGGGGCTGGCGAGTCGGCGGGCTCGGACCCCAGCAAGGAGAGCCTGACGCAGACCGGGACGTTCACGGTCTCGTCGCCGGATGGGATCAAGTCGCTGACGATCGACGGGCACACGGTGATCAGCAACGATGTGTTCACGGCGACGTCGTTTACGACGTCTACGCTGGGCAACACGCTGTCGGTGACGGGCTACGACGCCGCGACCGGCGTCGTGAGCTACAGCTACACGCTGCTGGACAACGAGACGCATGCGGCCGGGGCGGGCACCAACAGCCTGTTCGAGAACCTCGCGGTGGTTCTGACCGACCAGGACAACCAGACGGCCAACGACACGCTGGTTGCCACCATCATCGACGACGTTCCGACGGCGGTGGCCGACATTGACAGCGTGGTGGCGGGCACGCCGGGGCCGGCGACCGGCAACGTGCTGACCGGCGGCACCGATGCGATCGACACCAACACGACTGACGGTGTTGCGGACGTGCAGGGCGCCGACGGGGCGGTGGTTGTGGGCGGTGCTGCGGGCATCACCAATGCCGACCTCGACAATCCGGCGACGCTGAGCTACGGTGATCCAGGGCAGCTTCGGCAAGCTGACGCTGGCCGCGGACGGCAGCTACAGCTACACGCGCGACGCCGGCACGGCTGGCGGGGTGAGCGACGTGTTCACCTACACGATCAAGGACGGCGACGGGGATCTGTCGCATACGACGCTGACGATCTCGATCGGCAATTCGCCGCCGACGATCACGAACCTGACGCCTGCGGCGGGTGGCGGTGACGTGACGGTGAACGAGGACGACCTGCTGGCGAGCCGGGGGGCTGGCGAGTCGGCGGGCTCGGACACCAGCAAGGAGAGCCTGACGCAGGCCGGGACGTTCACGGTCTCGTCGCCGGATGGGATCAAGTCGCTGACGATCGACGGGCACACGGTGATCAGCAACGGTGTGTTCACGGCGACGTCGTTTACGACGTCTACGCTGGGCAACACGCTGTCGGTGACGGGCTACGACGCCGCGACCGGCGTCGTGAGCTACAGCTACACGCTGCTGGACAACGAGACGCATGCGGCCGGGGCGGGCACCAACAGCCTGTTCGAGAACCTCGCGGTGGTTCTGACCGACCAGGACAACCAGACGGCCAACGACACGCTGGTTGCCACCATCATCGACGACGTTCCGACGGCGGTGGCCGACATTGACAGCGTGGTGGCGGGCACGCCGGGGCCGGCGACCGGCAACGTGCTGACCGGCGGCACCGATGCGCATCGACACCAACACGACTGACGGTGTTGCGGACGTGCAGGGCGCCGACGGGGCGGTGGTTGTGGGCGTTGCCGCGGGCATCACCAATGCCGACCTCGACAATCACGGCGACGCTGAACACGGTAATCCAGGGCAGCTTCGGCAAGCTGACGCTGGCCGCGGGCGGCAGCTACAGCTACACGCGCGACGCCGGCACGGCTGGCGGGGTGAGCGACGTGTTCACCTACACGATCAAGGACGGCGACGGGGATCTGTCGCATACGACGCTGACGATCTCGATCGGCAATTCGCCGCCGACGATCACGAACCTGACGCCTGCGGCGGGTGGCGGTGACGTGACGGTGAACGAGGACGACCTGCTGGCGAGCCGGGGGCTGGCGAGTCGGCGGGCTCGGACCCCAGCAAGGAGAGCCTGACGCAGGCCGGGACGTTCACGGTCTCGTCGCCGGATGGGATCAAGTCGCTGACGATCGACGGGCACACGGTGATCAGCAACGGTGTGTTCACGGCGACGTCGTTTACGACGTCTACGCTGGGCAACACGCTGTCGGTGACGGGCTACGACGCCGCGACCGGCGTCGTGAGCTACAGCTACACGCTGCTGGACAACGAGACGCATGCGGCTGGGGCGGGCACCAACAGCCTGTTCGAGAACCTCGCGGTGGTTCTGACCGACCAGGACAACCAGACGGCCAACGACACGCTGGTTGCCACCATCATCGACGACGTTCCGACCGCGGTAGTCCCAGTGCATGCAGTGCTACCGAATGGTGCTGGATCTCCAGTTCCATTTGCCCTCGACAGTGACGGTACGCTTTCCAACAACTACGGCGCGGATGGGGGAACTGTCGTGTTCTTACCATCTCTAAATGGGACACCCAGCGGACTGACGTCTCACGGTACGTCAATCATTTACAACGTCTCAACGGATGGTCACACCTTGACGGGGGTCGCTGGCCCCACGACGGTTTTCGTGATCACGCTGGACCCGGCAACCGCGACATATTCCGTCGACATGAATGATGTCGTAGATAGTACCACTCGGGTCGACTTCAATGCGGGAGCATTTAACTTCGTTGGTGGAAACAACGAATGGGCAGAGTTCATTCCTGTCGGCGAAACCGTTGGCGCTCCGATCGACAACAATAGCTCCGACCTGTTGCTGACGCCCCAAATCAACCACCAATTCGCTAGCTCCATTAACTCCAATGCAAATTACGGAGGCGTCGGCAGTGGAGGCAATGTGGGTCCACTTCAGACATTCCGCGTCGATTTTGTAACGGATCTTCGGGGCAATCCTGCAAGTACGGGCCCCGGCGACTATGGTGTCTTGAGCAAGCGGGATCATGTTTTTGATGGACATTACACAACGAACGGCGCCTCGGCGACGTTCACGGCCACCAGTGGCTCTACCGTCAACATTAGGGCTTTTGATGATCCCGACACGGATGGTAATGTCGTCGGACCCCGACTCAACCCCGATACGCTCACGGGCGTTGCGATCTTGTTCGGTAATAACCCACCATTGTTTATCGATCTGACGCAACCGTTTGGACCCTCCCATTATCGGATATTTTCACGGTAACCACAGATGGCGTTGGAGGAATTAATGTTGGCGGCGTAGTTCGGGCAGCAATACAACTTCGATCGCTGTGTTCACTTCCAATGGTTATAATTCACTCGAATACACCTACGTTTCGGGAGCTCCATTCAAAATCGGAAACTTTGGCGCTTCGGTGCCGTCGACCGATCCTGTAAACTTTGATGTGCCAATCCAGGTCGTTGATTCCGATGGTGACACGGCCGGCAGCAGTATTGGCGTGACGTTGACCCCAGCGCCCGACCGTCACGATCACCGACGACGAGGCCGGTGCGGCTAACATCGCCAGCGGCAGCATTCTCTATACGTTCCAGTTCAGCGAGACGGTGACCGGCTTTGACGCAGCGGACATTACGGTCGTCAACGGAACCAAGGGTACGTTCACGGCGGTCGATGGCGACACCTACACGCTGGTGGTGACGCCGACGGCAGGCTTCCAGGGCATTCTGACCGTGGGCGTGGCGGCTGGCGTCGCCTTCGACGCGGCCGCCACCCCGAACACGGCGGCGGCCCTGTCGGTGCAGGTAGTGGACACGCTGGCGCCGGTGGCGAGCATCACGCTCGACGCCATCACGGCGGACAACGTCGTCAACGTGGCGGAAGGCTGCCGGCGCCAGGTGGCGATCACCGGCACGGTGGGCGGCGACGTGCAGGTTGGCGACACGGTGACCGTGACGGTCAGGCAACGTCGCCTACACCGGCCTGGTGCAGGCTGGCTTGACGTTCAGCATCGACGGTTGCGGGCAGCGAGCTGCTGGCGGATCCGAGACCTGACGGTGGATGCCAACGTCAAGGCGACCGACGCGGCGGGCAACACCGCCACGGCGACCGACGACCAGGCTTACACGGTCGACACGGTGGCGCCGGTGGCGAGCATTGTCCTCGACGCCATCACGGCCGACAACGTCGTCAACGCGGCGGAGGCTGGCGGAACGGTTGCGGTGACCGGCACGGTGGGCGGCGACGTCCAGGTTGGTGACACCGTCACCCTGACGGTCAATGGCAACTCCTCCTACACCGGCCTGGTGCTGGCGGGCTTGACGTTCAGCATCGACGTTGCGGGCAGCGATCTTGCGGCCGACACCAACGTGCATGCCAGCGTCACGGCGACCGACGCGGCGGGCAACATCGGCACGGCGACCGCCGACCAGGCTTACACGGTCGACACGGTGGCGCCGGTGGCGAGCATTATCGCTCGACGCCATCACGGCCGACAACATCGTCAACGCGGCGGAGGCTGCCGGTACCGTTGCGGTGACCGGCACGGTGGGCGGCGACGTGCTGGCTGGCGACACCGTCACCCTGACGGTCAATGGCAACTCCTCCTACACCGGCCATGGTGCAGGCGGGCTTCACCTTCAGCATCGACGTCGCGGGCAGCGACCTGGTGGCGGATCCGGACTTGACGGTGCATGCCAGCGTCACGGCGACTGACGCGGCGGGCAACGCCACGACGGCGACCGACGACCAGGCTTACACGGTCGCGGCGGTGATCATCGGCGACACCACCGGCGCGGTGGTGGAGGCCGGCGGGGTCGATAACGGCACATCGGGCACCCCGCTCGCGACCGGCGACCTCAATTCCATCGATGTCGACGATCCGAACGATGCCTGGGAGGTGGTCAGCTTCCCGACCGCAAGCACGTACGGCACGTTCACGCTCGACGCCGCCGGGGTGTGGGCCTACACGCTGGACAACACCAATACGGCGGTGCAGGCGCTCAATTTCGGGCAGACGCTGACCGACACCTTCACCGCCACGACGGTCGACGGCACCGAGCAACTGGTGATCATCACCATCAACGGCAGGAACGACGCCGCAGTGATCAGTGGTGTCGCCAACGGGTCGGTGACCGAGGCCGGCGGGGTCGCCAACGGCACGCCCACCGCGACCGGCGACCTCAATTCCACCGACGTCGACAACAAACCGAACGACGCCTGGACTGCGGTCGGCTCCGCCAGCCTCTTCGGCAGCTACACGCTCACCGCCGCCGGGGTGTGGACCTACACGCTGGACGACAACAATGCGGCCGTGCAGGCGCTCAATGCGGGCGAGACGCTGACCGACACGTTCACCGCCACCACGGTCGACGGCACCTCCGCAGGTGGTGACCATCACCATCAACGGCAGGAACGACGCCGCAGTGATCAGCGGCGCCGCCAACGGGTCGGTGACCGAGGCCGGCGGCGTCGATAACGGCACACCGGGCACCCCGCTCGCGACGGGCGATCTGAACTCCACCGACGTCGACAATCCCGAGCGACGCCTGGGTTCCCGTCGACACGCCGTTGCGGAGCCAATTCGGCACCTACACGCTGACGGCGGCCGGCGTCTGGACCTACACGCTGGACGACGACAATCCCGCCGTGCAGGCACGCAATGACGGGCAGACGCTGACCGATACGTTTGCGGTCTTCACGGTCGGCGGCACCGAGCAGCTGGTGACCATCACCATCAACGGCGCCAACGACGCCGCCGACGTCACCGGCCCTGTGACCGGCACGGTGGTGGAGGCGGGCGAGCTCAACAACAGTAACCCCGGCACGCCCACTGCGACCGGCGATCTCAATTCCTCCGACCTCGACAATCCGAACGACGCCTGGACGGCCGTCAGCTCGCCGACCGTCAGCGCCAGTGGCTACGGCAGCTATACGCTCACCGCCGCCGGGCTGTGGATCTACACACTCAACAACAGCAACGCCACCGTGCAGGCGCTCAATGGCGGGCGATACGCTGACCGACACGTTCACCGTCACGACGGTTGGCGACACCCAGCAACTGGTAACCATCACCATCACCGGCAGGAACGACGCTGCAGTGATCAGTGGCAATTTCATCGGGCCGGTGGTCGAGGCCGGCGGTGTCGACAACCGCACGCCGGGCACGCCCACCGCGACCGGCGACCTCAATTCCACCGACGTCGATGGCAACAACCCGAGCGATGCCTGGACCGCGGTCGGCACGGCGACCGCGAGCACCAAAGGCTACGGCAGCTATACGCTCACCGCCGCCGGGCGGTGGACCTACACGCTGGACGACAGCAATGCGGACGTGCAGGCGCGCAATGTCGGGGAGATACTGAGCGATACGTTCACCGTCACGACGGTCGACGGCACTTCGAAGGTCGTCATCATCATCATCAGCGGCGCGAACGACGCGGCCGTGATCAGCGGCGAGACCACCGGGACGGTGACCGAGGCCGGCGGCGTTGATAACGGCACACCGGGCACCCCGCTCGCGACGGGCGATCTGAACTCGACCGACGTCGACAATCCGAACGATGCCTGGGAGGTGGTCAGCTTCCCGACCGCAAGCACGTACGGCACGTTCACGCTCACCGCCGCCGGGGTCTGGACCTACACGCTGGACGACACCAATGCGGCCGTGCAGGCGCTCAATGTGGGCGATACGCTGATCGACACCTTCACGGCGGTGACAACCGATGGCACCTCCCAGGTGGTGACCGTCACCATCAACGGCGCCGACGACGCGGCAGCGATCATCGGCGAAACCACCGGCACGGTGGTCGAGGCCGGCGGTGTCGCCAACGGCACGCCGGGCATACCTACCGACACCGGGGATCTGGATGCCGACGTCGACGATCCGGTTGCCTGGGAGGAGGTCAGCGTCCCGACCGCAAGCACCTACGGCAGCTACACGCTCACCGCCGCCGGGGTGTGGACCTACACGCTGGACGACAACAATACGGCGGTGCAGGCGCTCAATGCGGGCGAGACGCTGACCGACACCTTCACGGCGGTGACAGCGGACGGCGCCTCCCAGGTCGTGACCATCACCATCAACGGCAGGAACGACGCCGCAGTGATCAGCGGCGCCGCCAACGGGTCGGTGACCGAGGCCGGCGGCGTCGATAACGGCACACCGGGCACCCCGCTCGCGACCGGCGATCTGAACTCCACCGACGTCGACAATCCCGAGCGACGCCTGGGTTCCCGTCGACACGCCGTTGCGGAGCCAATTCGGCACCTACACGCTGACGGCGGCCGGCGTCTGGACCTACACGCTGGACAACGACAATCCCGCCGTGCAGGCACGCAATGACGGGCAGACGCTGACCGATACGTTTGCGGCCTTCACGGTCGGCGGCACCGAGCAGCTGGTGACCATCACCATCAACGGCGCCAACGACGCCGCCGACGTCACCGGCCCTGTGACCGGCACGGTGGTGGAGGCGGGCGAGCTCAACAACAGTAACCCCGGCACGCCCACCGCGACCGGCGATCTGAGCTCCTCCGACCTCGACAATCCGAACGACGCCTGGACCGCGCGTCAGCTCGCCGACCGTCAGCGCCAGCGGCTACGGCAGCTATACGCTCACCGCCGCCGGGCTGTGGATCTACACACTCGACAACAGCAACGCGGACCGTGCAGGCGCTCAATGGCGGGCGAGACGCTGACCGACACGTTCACCGTCACGACGGTTGGCGACACCCAGCAACTGGTGACCATCACCATCACCGGCAGGAACGACGCTGCAGTGATCAGTGGCAATTTCATCGGGCCGGTGGTCGAGGCCGGCGGTGTCGATAACCTCACGCCGGGCACGCTCACCGCGACCGGCGACCTCAATTCCACCGACGTCGATGGCAACAACCCGAGCGATGCCTGGACCGCGGTCGGCACGGCGACCGCGAGCACCAAAGGCTACGGCACCTATACGCTCACCGCCGCCGGGGTGTGGACCTACACGCTGGACAACAGCAATGCGGACGTGCAGGCGCGCAATGTCGGGGAGATACTGAGCGATACGTTCACCGTCACGACGGTCGACGGCACTTCGAAGGTCGTCATCATCATCATCAGCGGCGCGAACGACGCGGCCGTGATCAGCGGCGAGACCACCGGGACGGTGACCGAGGCCGGCGGCGTTGATAACGGCACACCGGGCACGCCCGCTCGCGACGGGCGATCTGAATTCGACCGACGTCGACAATCCGAACGATGCCTGGGAGGTGGTCAGCTTCCCGACCGCAAGCACGTACGGCACGTTCACGCTCACCGCCGCCGGGGTCTGGACCTACACGCTGGACGACACCAATGCGGCCGTGCAGGCGCTCAATGCGGGCGATACGCTGATCGACACCTTCACGGCGGTGACAACAGATGGCACCTCCCAGGTGGTGACCGTCACCATCAACGGCGCCAACGACGCGCCCAACAGCCCGCCGACGATCACGGGAGGCGACAGCGAAAAGCATAGCATTCCGGAAAACTCTACATTTGTTTTCAATGTGAATGCGACCGACCCGGACGGCGACACGTTGACTTACTCGATCGTCAACACCGCCGAGACGGACTTCAACAAGTTCACGATCGATCCAAACACCGGCGCTTTGGCCTTCATTTCGGCGCCCAACTTCGAAAGCCCGAACGATGTCGGCGGAAAGGACAACGACAACAAATATGTCGTGGATATTCAGGTCAGCGACGGCGTACTTACGGACACGCAGACCATCGAAGTCCAAGTCACGAATGTGACAGTGAATGCGATCGACGATATCGTCCGCACGGGCTCGTCTATCACGGTGGTGCCGGAATGGGCGTTGTTGCACAACGACATCAGCAGCGCTGTCGGCAAGATCCTCGATATCACGGTGACGGGGTCTGTCAGCGACCTCTCCGATGCCAGTCTCGGGATCAACCCGGGTTCGGTGACGATTACCAACAATGACGCGGACGGTGGTTCGTTTGTCTACACTGCGTCCGACGGAATTGAGACCGCAACGGCAACGGTGACGGTCGAAATCGGTGCGGCTCCAATGACCGGCGACAACAACGACGAAATTTTGGTGGGTACGTCGGCCGCGGAGACGATCGATGGCGGTGGCGGCAACGACATACTGATTGGCGGTGGCGGCGCCGACACTCTGATTGGAGGAAACGGGGACGATGTCCTTGTCTACGCCGCCGGTGTCAGCTTGATCAACGGTGGAACAAACGGGCAGGTTGATCTGCGCGCGGCAGACAATCGCGGTGACGTCCTGTCGGTCGAGGGTACCGTTGACTTCACTTCTTTAGGCGACGTGTTCCAGGACATCGAAACGATCTCGATGCTCGCGAAGGACGGCAGTAACGGCAACAGCACGATCACGCTCGATATCACCGACGTGTTGGATTTGGCGGATTCCGGCATCGCCGCTTTTGCCAGCAGCGGCAATTTCGCCAGCAAGCAAGCAATCCGCATCGATGGCACGTCCGGCGATGTCGTCAATCTGGGTCCGGATCCAGGAACCTGGCTGCCGGCAACGGGTGCAAACGGAGTCCCCGATGGTTACACCGCATATTCACATGTGACCTCGGGCTTGGTAGCCAGCACCAACGAAGATGCCTATCTGTTTATCCAGACCGGCATCACCGTGAACGGGATTGGCACGTAAGACCGCGAGGCTGCCCTCGCGAAGCCCCGGATTCGTTCGATCAGATTACGTCACAGGCCTACGGAACCACCCCACGCAGGTCGACGGCGCTGATGCCGCTCTGCGAGGATTGCGTGGTCGGCAGATCGACGGCATCGAGGGGCGCGTCGTGCTGGATGTGTTCTACAGCGGCAGCATGCTCAGTTGAGATGCGCTGTCGTTGGACCCATCCAAACCCTATTCCCCCACATCACCCTCGCTTGAGGCGGCGGGCGCGACGTCGACATCGCCGTCAAGTGGTGTGCCCTTCGCATAAGGCGCCGCAAACAACTGAACGCCACGATAATTGATCGCAAACAAAGGCGTGAAGCTCGAGGCGTCGCTGTCATTCATCAGATCCGAACGCCGGCTGTCGAGAATAAGCCAATGGCCATCCAGCCGCGCCGCCAGCACGGCATGATCCTGCCGAACGGCGTTGTCGCGAACCAGCACTAACTGCAGATCATCACGCGGGAAGCCGGCTTCGGTGAGGGCAACATATTTCGCAATCGCGTAATCCTCGCAATCGCCTTTCCCGGTCGCAAAGGTAGCAAGCGGAGCGCTCCACCGGTCGGCTTCACCATGTTGGGCATAGTCACTGACGTAGTGGATCGCCATATTGACTGCACGATTGGCTTCATCCAGCTGGTCGCGGCCGGACTTTGCCTTGACGGCTTTGATCAAGCGCAGAAACTGCGCGGCATAAGACGGACAGTTCTCGGTGCCCGTGTCCCGGCAATGATCCAGCACGGCATGTTCCTTCGCAACGTCGGATTCAATGCCTCGCCACTTGCGCCACAATACTCCCTCCGGTGCGCGGAAGGTAAAGAGACCAAAGGGCTCAGTGCCGGCGGCTGGTGCTTCCTCCTGGATGGGCTGGGCATCAGTCGCGGTATTGGACGGTGTCAAGGACGCAAACCGAAGGGCGCCCGGTCCCAGACCGCGTTGACGATCAAGTTTCGCCAGAACCGCATTGATCGTGAAGAATGTCGCGGGGGGGCGAGTTGACGCGCGGTCGGAGCCCGGAATGGAACCGCCACTGGATTCCGTCACAACCGTCTCGTCGGCGTACGCGCCAGGCGTTCCGGCGCACAAGCCTATCGAAAATGCGATTGCTGCGGCAAATACAGACGAGCCGAGTTTCGGCATCTTCACACGCGGTGTCATCAAGACGTCCCCATTGTATCAGGAACGTGCGTCAACGTCTTGCGCGTTGGTCCGCGTCCCCGATGCTGTTATCGGGACGGAACCTCGGGCCTTTACCGCTTAAGCGGAGTTAAGAGGCGCCGCGGTCGGGGGAAATGTCGAAAAGGCGGTCAATCGCGGGTTGGCAAGATCGTTCAAAATTGAACGACCGGACTGGAAAATTGAAACAAACCGAGCCGCGAGCTCAGTGCTCGCGCAAGGCCTCGTCGCGCAGGGTGCGCGCAGGCTTTAGAAGATAATCCAGAACCGATTTTTCGCCGGTCAGGACTTCGACGGTGGCAACCATGCCGGGAATGATCGGCAACGGCTTTTCCTCGGTGCCGAGGTGGTTTTTCTCGGTCCGCACCATCACCCGATAAAACGTTTCCGGGCGCTCGGTTTTCTCCTTGTCGTCGACAATGGTATCGGCGCTGATGCGCTCGACCTTGCCCTTCAGCGAGCCGTAGACTGAGGAATCATACGCCGAAATCTTGACCACGGCATCCTGGTTGGGACGAATAAAGGCTATGTCCTGAGGCCGGATCCGGCCCTCGACCAGCAATGAGTCGTCGAGCGGAATGATATCCATCAAATTGGCACCGGGCTGCACCACTGCGCCGATCGTGGTGACGTTTAATTTGTTAACGATGCCGTGTACCGGCGATTTCAAGTCAGTGCGCCGCACCCGATCTTGTGCAGACTTGATATTTTCATCGAGGACCGCGAGGTCGCCGCGCGATTTGGCCAGGTCCTCGTCGGCCTGAGAGCGGAAGGAGGCAGTGATATTGGCGATCTTGGATTGAGCCTCGGCGAGCTGGCCTCTCATTTCCGTCGCTTGCCGGTCGAGACGCAGCATCTCGATTTCGGGCACGACTTTTTGCTCATAGAGCTTGCGGGTGAGGGCGAGTTCACGGTCGAGCAGCTTAAGCGTTCCGGTGAGCCGTGTGACCTGCTGGTTCAGTACGTCAATATCCTGGGCCACTTTTTGCGACCGCATCTTGAACACGCTGGTTTCCGTTGCGACTGCAGCCGGCACGACCTGATCCAGTTGATCCGGAAACACGACTTCGCTGCGTCCTCTCGCTTCTGCTTCGAGCCGAGCGACACGCGCCGCCATCGCCGCGCGTCGTTCACGGATTTCGCCGAACTCCGAGGCAAATTTAGTGTCTTCGATTCGCATCAAGGACTGGCCTCGCTGAACAATGGCGCCTTCCTGCACCAGGATCGCGCCCACGATACCGCCCTCGAGGCTCTGGACCACCTGGGTTTGTTGCGAGGGCACGACACGTCCATTGCCACGCTTAACTTCGTCCAACACCGCAAAATGCGCCCATATCAAAAACGCGGCGAGAAGAGCGAGGAACGCGAGCAGCAGCATGCGCGAGGTGCGCGGGGTACGCAAAGCCGCGGCCGCGCGGATATCGTTGGCGAAAGCAAAGTCAGTAGAGGGCATTGAACTTCTGCGCCTTGGTTGCAGTTATGCAGACTTGGGTTGGATCGCGTCCTCCTGCAAGGGAGCAGGAGCCGCGGTCACGGGTTTGGCTTGCAGGATCGACAACACCTTGTCCCGAGGTCCGTCAGCCACCAGACGGCCATTGTCAAACAGCAGCAGCCGATCGACCATGGTGAGGAGCGAGAGGCGATGTGTCGCGATGATAATGGTCATCCGCTGCTCGCGAATGGCTTTCAGTCGTTCCACAAACTCGGTTTCACTCCGAATATCAAAATGGGCAGTCGGCTCATCGAGGAACAGCACCCGGGGTTTCCGGATCAGCACGCGGGCAAGCCCGATCGCCTGCTTCTGGCCTCCCGACAGGCTGCGTCCGCCCTCGGAAATCGGCATATCGTATCCCATCGGATGACCGGCGATGAAGCTCTCGACCCCTGACAGGCGCGCCGCGGACAGCAGCTCTTCGTCGGTGGCTTCGGGTTTTCCCAGCGCGATGTTGTCGCGCAGTTTTCCGAAGAACAAGTCGACATCCTGCATCGCGAAACCGATGCCGGCACGCAAATCAGCCGGATCGTATTGTCTGGAATCCACCCCATCGATCAAGATGCGGCCTTCCTTGGCATCATAGAAACCAAGCAGCAGGCGCCCGACCGTCGTCTTGCCCGATCCGACCCGTCCGATGATACCGACCCGTTCACCACCTTCGATTTTGAACGAGACCTTTTCCAGCGCGTTGCCCGGCGCACCCGGATAGGCAAAGCTGACATTCTCAAAAGCAATCCGACCTTCCTCGATCTTCCTGGAAACGTAAGCCCGCTGCGGCGGTCGCTCGCGTTCCAGCGACATGATGCGGTCAATCGATTTGAGCGATGACAGCGTCTGGGTTCCGCGGGTAATGACCGAGGCGATCCCTGCAATGGGTGCGAGCACGCGGCCCGCCAGCATGTTCGCTGCTACCAGCGCGCCCACCGTGAGCTTGCCGTCGAGAATGAGAAAGACACCGATGACCAGGAGAGACAGACTGGTGATTTGCTGGGCGACATTGGCGCTCGTCAATGACAGCGAGGCCCAGAAATGGACATCCTCGCCGGATCGCGCCGTCGCCGCCACTGAACGCTCCCACGCCGTTTGCATGCGGGCTTCTGCGCCGGTGGCCCGAACGGTTTCGAGGCCGGACAGGGATTCAACGAGAACGCCGTGACGCGCGGCGGATTCAGCCTGCAGTCGCTTCATCGCGCGATCGAGCGGACGCTGCAGGACAAATCCAACCAGCAGCATGATCGGCAGCATGCAAAGCGGAATCCAAGCCAGCGGCCCTGCGATAATAAAGAGGACCCCGACGAAGAGCACGGCAAAGATCAGATCGGTTGCCGACACCACGCTACCGGAGGTGAAGAACTCGCGCGCCGAATCGAAGTCGCGAAGCTGGTTGGCAATGATGCCGACCGAAGTCGGTCGCTGTGCCATTTTTACCGCCATCACGTGTTCGAAGATGTTGGCTGCAAGAACCACGTCCACGGTTTTTCCGGTTACGTCAATCATGCGGCTTCGTACCGTGCGAAGCACAAAATCGAACACGATGGCGAGGCCCATCCCGATCGATAGCGCGATCAGTGAGGGGATGGCGCCATTCGGAATGACCCGGTCGTAAACGCTCATAATGAATAATGGCATCGCGAGCGCGAGCATGTTGATTAGAAAGGCGGCAAGGGCGATGTGGCCGTAGCTGCGCCAATGCGACACGACGACAGACCAAAACCAATGTTTTCGAGGAAGGTCGCCGGCAGCAACCGCACGCGCATCGGCTTCGGTCGCTGCCCTGACGAGAAAGGCGAAGCCGGTATATTGCGACGTGAGCGCCTTGATTTGCAGGATTTGCGAAGCGGCTGGTACTGCCAATGGGTCGAGCACCTTGGCGCTATTGTTCGCTTCATCTACTCCCAAAAGGATCAGCGCAGTCCCATTGTTCATGATGAGCACTGCGGGAAGCACCAGCGCAGGGATATCGCGCAGATCCCGTTTTATAGCCTCGGTTTCAAGCCCTGCGCGCCGTGCCGCCCGGTGGTACAGCGCAACGGTCAGCTTCCCGTCTAGAATGGGGAGCCCGCCGAGCAATGCTTCAGGGCTGACAGCTCGCCCATGGTAGGCAGCCAGATAGGTTAGGGACGCCGTGAGAGGATCCCCCCCGAACGTGCTGCCCTGACTTGGAGCGGCTGCGGCCTTCGAATCTGCCTTATCCACCGGCGGCCGGCCGGCTTCGGCAGCCGGTCTGGGAGCTCGAAATAGCAAGTCGGGATCCTTGGTCGTTAACCACGGTACAAAAATAGAGAGATCAGGAACTTCAGAATACTACAAACAGCGAACAAAATCTGCGCCTGATTAGGCTCTTTCGTTCGACGGTTAAAATGGAAAGGGCGGCGCCTTTTTGAAGGAACCCCTTGCGAGCGCTTCACAAAGCACCGTGATGTTCGCCCGACGGCTATTCTTGGATCGGTGCGAAGGCGGATAGCAGCCAATGAGGCCTCAGCGGTGCGGTTGCGGCGTATGAACTCGCCGCCACCGTCGGGGTGTTTGCGTGGATCACTGTCGTCGTTTCGGGTTTGCCACCGTTTTGTTGTGCCATCCATTCCGAAGCCCCCGGCACATTCGAAACCGACTGAGGCCAACGATCCCCAAAACCGTTTGTCGTCTGGGCGACAGTCGAACCATAGCCCGCAACCGGGTCGGGCTGAAGCCGCAACGACGGGTACAGGGACCCGGAGCGGTTCAGATCCCGTTTGCGGCAGATTAACCCGAAGCGTGGGAAACCCATAGGCAGGAAGGCCGAACGTAAGCAGGTCGACCGGCGCGGCATCAACCGGAGGCGGTGCCTTAAGATATTCAATCAAGGTTCCCATTGCAGCCAGCAATTGATAGTCGGCAAAAATGATGACAGCGCGCGCCGAGGTGAGCGACACCGAGGCATTGAAAAACTGATTTTGAGCATTCAACAGGTCGATCAGCGACCGTTGACCCAATTCATACTCCTTCTGAAAAGCCGCGATGGTCTTCCGGTCCGCTTCCAGCTGACGGGTCAACGCCGCAATGCGCGTCAGCGTAACCGTGCGGGCGTTCCAGGCCTTGTCGATCGATTCATAGGCGTCGCGCTGCAATCGGGCGTGGCGCATTGTTGCCTCGGTAAAACGTTCGGCCTTCTCTGAGCGGTTCCAGACATCCTGGCCACCACGGAAGATGTCCCAGGACATCACCACCTTGCCGCTGTAGTCCTCATGGGTAACATTGGGCAGACCGGGGCTAGTGACGTAGGGGAACGAGTTGTCGTAGTGCGTTGCTCGTCCCTCAAGATAGAATTTGGGGACGAACGCGCCATCTGTCACTTTGAACGCATGTTTCGCGGCATCGGCGTCGGACTGCGCGGCGGCAATCGTTGAGTTAAATCGCAGCGCAACGGCCAGCGATTTATCGCGGCTTCCCGGCATTCCCTTCAGTGGAGCCGGAAATCGTACATTGTATGGCTCCAGGCCGACAACTTTGCGGTACTTCGCTCGGGCATCCTCCAGGCTGCGTCGAAATTCCGCGAGCGATGCGCGAGCATTCTCAACGCGCTCTCGCGATTGCTCGAGGTCGCCTTCGCCAGCTCGGCCACCCGAGAAGCGGGAGTTTACATTTGCAAAAATCTTTTCGTGGTTCGCGACGTTCTGCTCGGCGAGGCCGACTAGGCGCAAATATCGCACCACGTCGACATACGCCTCCGCGGCGTCCAGTGCGATCAGTTCGGTTCGCTCTTTGACGCGAGAGGCGGCAGCATCAACCCGCGCTGTTTGTCGCCATACTTCGTGGATCGAGGCGAAACCGTCAAAAAGCAATTGTCGAATGACAACCGATTCCTGGTTGCCGTTTCGCCACGGCCCGGCTCCCACCGTAGGGACCTGCAACGACGGGCTTATAAATCCTGGGGACTGGTCGAATTTTTCCGGTCCGTAGCTGGCATCAATACGCACTTGCGGCAAAAGTGTACTTTGAGTTTGCCGAAGTTCGCTTTGCGTCGCACGGCGATTTGCCGAAGCCTCACCCACAGCCGGGTTAGTCAACATCGCCTGGCGTAGGGCGTCGTTGATCGAAAATACTTCGGCCGCACCCGCGGAATTTACGGTCAAAAAGATGCCCGCGAATGCTACATATATGGAATTCATAGGAAATTCCCGGAATCGCTCCCCGCGGGAACGTAACAATCGTACTCGAATTCACCTATGACATTTCGGCCACACACGTAGGCTAACTTACATGCGTCGGCTCGCTGGCCGGCCCCGCGTCGGCAGGACAGCTCACCCCTACTTGGCGGCCCTAGTTGAAGATGGCCGGGCCTTGCGGCGCCGCGACGGGGCGGCATCCCTGCCGCTGATCTTAAAAAGCTTTTTCCGCTCGCGGGCAAGGGCATTGCCTACTGCGGTCCTATCCTAGGAGAGCAATTTCCTATTTTTTGACGCATGGTAACAGCTGGATTCAAATTCGGGCGAATCCGCAGCGGGGTCTTTTAAAAATTTATGCTTATCTACGACCGTTACAGCAGTGTGATGGTCAGGGGTTGCTCGATGACTTAAGCCAGATCATTTTTGTAGCCAATAAATAAATTAATTCGCAGGGTCTCCCGAGGGTCGAGCACGCGCGCCCCGGCATGCGACATAGCTATTGAAAGCAGGCCGCTATACTGAAAATCAGAGGCTGCTGGCGGACGAAATTGAAGTAGCGGCCCGAGCCAGGTTCGCCAAGAGATTGGTTCACACTGACAACGCGCCAAAAAAACTCGCATTTGATGAGGCTGCGGGCGCCGTACTTCGGCGCTCGCGTGTGGTAGCTGAAGCTGTGCTGCGCGCAAAGGACAGCCGCTAATCTAAACCGCCAGCACGTGATCGTCGATCTCGGCGATGGTGTTGACGCCGCACAGGCCCATGGTCACGTTCATCTCATTGCGGATGATGTCGAGCGCTTTCTCCACGCCGGCCTGACCGCCGGCGCCGAGGCCGTGAACGAAGGCGCGGCCGATCATGCAGGATTTGGCGCCGAGCGCGAGCGCCCGTATCACGTCCTGACCCGAGCGGATGCCGCCGTCGAACATGATTTCCATTTTCGAGCCGACGGTGTCGACAATTTCAGGCAACACTTCGATTGACGATGGCGCACCGTCGAGCTGCCGGCCGCCATGGTTGGAGACCACCATCGCATGCGCGCCGGTCTTGACGGCTTCCTCGGCATCCTCGACGTCGAGGATGCCCTTCAGGATCAGCTTGCCCGGCCAGATGCTGCGGATCCATTCGACGTCCTTCCAGCTCAGCGTGGTATCAAACTGCGAATTGATCCAGTGCGAGAGCTCCGTGATGTTGTCGGTGCCCTTGATGTGACCGACGATGTTGCCGAAGGTGCGGCGTTTGCCGCGCATGACGCCGGCGACCCAGGACGGCTTGGTGGCGAAATCGATCAATTTCGACAACGACCATTGCGGCGGTATCGTCATTCCATTCTTGATGTCCTGGTGACGCTGTCCGATCACCTGCAGATCGACGGTGAGCACCAGCGCGCTGCACTTCGCTGCGATCGCACGCTCGATCAGCGACTTGATGAAGCCGCGATCCTTCATCACGTAAAGCTGGAACCAGAACGGCTTGTCGACGGCGGCGGCGACATCCTCGATCGAACAGATCGACATCGTGCTCAGCGTAAAGGGAATGCCGGCGGCTTGTGCCGCGCGGCAGGCGGCGATTTCGCCGTCGCTGTGCTGCATGCCAAGCAATCCGATCGGCGCCAGGATCAGCGGCAGCGAGGCTGGCTCGCCGAGAATGGTCGTGGAGGGATCGCGCTTCGAGATGTCGACCAGGATCCGCTGCCGGAACTTGATCGCTTCGAGGTCGGCGCAGTTGGCGCGCAGCGTATCCTCGGTGTAGGAGCCACGATCCGCATAGTCGAAAAACGCCTTCGGTACGCGACGCTTGTGAAGCTGGCGCAGATCTTCGATGCAGGTAATTTGCTTCATGGACGTCCCGGCCCTTCTTGAATTTCCTTTTCTATGCCGTCATCTAGCATGGTTGGTCCCATCTGCCAAATCGCGTCTCACGGACCGCTGGAAGGACAGCCGATGACCGGATCGCGCTCCGAAGCTCAGGCTCAAGTCCACGCCAAAGCCAAAGCTGCCAAAGATGCCGAAAAGCGACAGCTGGACGAGGCTCTGGAGGAGGGTCTGGAAGAGACCTTCCCGGGTTCCGACCCCGTCAACGTGACCCAGCCGGCACCGTCGAAGGCCGACCATCGCGTCAAGCGCAGCGGATAGGGCAGGCCACATCGTCGCTCTCCGGGCCCGGATTTGAAGAATAATTCGTTGTATTACAATAGGTTGGGTGCTAAATCGGCTCTCGGCCGGCCGTAATGATTCATCATATTTTTTGAAGCCATTTTAGTCCCTGAGGGATTATAACCCCTGCACGTTATGGTGGGTGTTCGCCGCTTCTTGCCCGAGGGCTTGAGAAGCCGCGAATGAGATGGGGGTCGCATGAGCCGCAAATATTTCGGTACCGACGGGATTCGGGGCCGCGCCAACGGACTGATTACGCCGGAGCTCGCGCTCAAGGTGGGGCAGGCGGCCGGTTTGGTGTTTCAGCGCGGCGATCATCGCCATCGCGTGGTCATCGGCAAGGATACGCGGCTCTCGGGCTACATGATCGAATACGCCATGGTGGCCGGCTTTACCTCGGTCGGCATGGACGTGCTGCTGCTCGGCCCCATGCCGACGCCGGCGGTCGCGATGCTGACCAAGTCGATGCGCGCCGATCTCGGCGTGATGATTTCGGCTTCCCACAATCTGTTTGAGGACAACGGCATCAAGCTGTTCGGCCCGCAGGGTTTCAAATTGTCCGACGACGTCGAGAAGCAGATCGAGCAGATGCTCGACGAGCCGATGGACCGCCGGCTGTCGAAGAGCGCCAGTCTCGGGCGCGCCCGCCGCATCGACGGCGTGCATGACCGCTACATCGAATTCGCCAAACGCACGCTGCCGCGCGAACTCTCGCTCGATGGTCTGCGGGTGGTAATCGATTGCGCCAACGGCGCGGCCTACAAGGTGGTGCCGGAAGCGCTGTGGGAGCTGGGTGCCGACGTCGTCGCCATCGGCGTCGAGCCGGATGGGTTCAACATCAACAAGGAATGCGGATCGACCGCGCCGGAGGCGCTGAGCCGCAAGGTGCGCGAGATGCGCGCCGACATCGGCATCGCGCTCGACGGTGACGCCGATCGCGTCATCCTGGTCGACGAACGCGGCCATGTCGTCGATGGTGACCAGTTGCTCGCGGTGATCGCACAAAGCTGGAAGGACGACGGCCGGCTAGCAAGGCCAGGCATCGTTGCCACCGTCATGTCGAATCTCGGTCTCGAGCGTTTCCTCCAGGGCCAGGGTATCGAGATGGTGCGCACGCCGGTCGGCGATCGCTATGTGCTCGAGCAGATGCTGAGCCAGGGTTACAATCTCGGCGGCGAACCCTCCGGTCACATCATCCTTTCCGATTACGCGACGACCGGCGACGGATTTGTCGCGGCGCTGCAAGTGCTCGCGGTGGTGCAAAAGCTTCGCCGCCCGGTGTCGGAAGTCTGCCAGCGCTTCGATCCGCTGCCGCAGATCCTCAAGAACGTGCGGTATCGCAGCGGCAAGCCGCTCGACGATGCAGAGGTGAAATTGGCGATCGTGGATGGCGAAAAGCGCCTCAACGGCCATGGCCGCCTGCTGGTCCGCTCGTCCGGCACCGAGCCTGTGATCCGCGTGATGGGCGAGGGCGACGACCGTATCCTGGTCGAGGAAGTGGTCGATCACATCGTCACCGCGCTCGGCCACGCCGCGGCGGCGTAACTACGCTTTATCGGAAACGTGCCGTAACGCATCGCAGCCATTAGCTATTGGTGATGGCGGCTCTCGAGTCCACGTCGTAAAAAACGGCGTTGCCATGTTACGAATCTTTTCGGGAATCCTGCCGTGAACAAGTCCGTCGCCGTCTCCGAGGAAGTTCTGGCCACGCCGGTGCTCGTGCCGGACGCGGCGCCTGGTTTGGCTGCCAAGGCGGCAGCGGTGGGACCGGCCTATATCGTGCTGGCGGGAATCAGTTTCTCGCATTTCCTCAACGACACGATGCAGTCGCTGATCGCATCGGTCTATCCGATCCTGAAGGACAGCTACGCGCTGGACTACGCACAGATCGGGTTGATCACGCTGGCGTTCCAGTTTACCGCGTCGCTGCTGCAGCCGCTGGTCGGACATTTTACCGACAAGAAGGCGCAGCCGTTTTCGCTCGCCATCGGCATGGGCTCTACCTTCCTTGGATTGCTGCTGCTGAGCGTCGCGCGCCAATACGGGGTCATTCTGATCGCGGCCTCGCTGGTCGGGCTTGGATCGGCGGTGTTCCATCCGGAATTGGCACGCATCGCTCGCCTCGCCTCGGGCGGGCGCTACGGGTTTGCGCAATCGGTATTCCAGCTCGGTGGCAGTTTCGGCACCTCGATGGGGCCGTTGCTTGCAGCCTTGATCGTGGTGCCGTTCGGCCAACCCAGCATCGCCTGGTTCTCGTCGATCGCATTTTTGGCGATCGTCATCCTGTGGCGGATTGGCGTCTGGTATCGGCCGCAGATCACGACCAGGAAATCGGCGGTGGTGGAGCGCCATCCCGGTGCGCCCGACTCGCGACAAGACCAAGATCGCACTTGCGGTGCTGGTCGCGTTGCTGTTTTCGAAACAGCTCTACGTGTCGAGCCTGTCGAGCTATTACATCTTCTATCTGATCGACAGATTTCACGTCTCGACGCCAGGCAGCCCAGTTCTATCTCTTCATCTTCCTCGCAGCGAACGCGGCCGGCGCCTTCTTCGGCGGTCCGCTCGGCGACCGCTTCGGCCGGAAATACGTCATCTGGTTCTCGATCCTCGGCGCGTTGCCGTTCACGCTGGCGCTGCCTTATGCCGGCTTGTTTGCCAGCGCGGTGCTTGACGGTGTTCATCGGCCTGATCCTGTCGTCGGCGACGTCGTCGATCATCGTGTTCGCGCAGGAACTGATGCCGCATCGCTTCGGCATGATCTCGGGCGTGTTCTTCGGCGTCGCCTTCGGCATCGGCGGACTCGGCGCCGCCGTACTCGGCAAGGTCGCCGACCACACCGGCATCGCCTTCGTCTATCAGATCTGTGCGTACCTGCCGGCGCTCGGGCTGCTGGCGGTGTTCCTGCCGAAGATGCCCAAGCACGCGCGCTGAGTACGCGCGCTGACAATATTCTTTCGCTGCGGAAGCCGGCCGCGCACCTGGAGAGTGGGGGCGGGACCGGTTCGCGTTAGAACGCGTCAGACAAATTCCGGGTCACCTTCGTCAACGACATCGTTAGGATGTATGGCAGTTTCGCGCATTTTCTTTGCTCTCACATGCGTCGGCGTTCGCAGTTGCGAAAGCAGCTTCACAAGAATCTTCGTAGATTATCAACCTTAAAAATTAGGGTTAAGCGGCGCTTAAACATTTGGTGCCATCGTCCGCCCGTGAGTTTTTAGATGTGGGGCCTCCGCAGTAGCCTCACCGGACAAAAGGACGAAGTCCATGCGTAGCGTTAAGTTTCTCGTTGCCGCCGGAGCGGCATCCCTGTTGTCGTCGGTGGCATTTGCCGCTGACATGCCGATTGCCGCGCCGCCGACTGTACGCGCCGTCGGTAGAGGATTTCGGTGGCTGGTACTTGCGCGGCGATATCGGCTTCAGCAATCAGCGGGTCGATCGTCTCAACAACGCTCTAGATGTCAACAACACCTCGTCGGTCCAGACCCTCGGCTTCAACACTGCCGGCATCTTCGGCCTCGGTGCCGGTTACCAGTTCAACAACTGGTTCCGCGCGGACGTCACCGGTGAATATCGCGGCAACTCGCAGTTCTTGGGCACCGACCGCATCACCTTCCACGGGCGGCGTCGGCACCGACACCTACCACGCGAGCAAGAACGAATGGGTTGTTCTCGCGAACGCCTATGTCGATCTCGGCACCTGGTGGTGCGTTACCCCGTTCATCGGCGCCGGTGTCGGTGGCGCGCGGGTTTCGATCAACAATTTCACCGATCAGGGCCTCGCCAACCTCGGCGCCGGCGCGCTGCCGGGTCTCGCCTTCGGCGACAACGTGTCGAAGTGGAATTTGGCCTGGGCACTCCACGCCGGTCTCGCCTACAGGGTCTCGCCGAACTTCACCGTCGAACTCGCTTATCGCTATCTCGACATGGGTGACGGTCTGACCGGCGACCTCCGCACTTTCGACGGCACCAACAACATCAACAACCCGATGACGTTCAGGAATATCACCTCGCATGACCTGAAACTCGGCGTGCGCTGGAACCTGGAAAGCCCGCCGGTCTATGCAGCCGCCGCTGGTGCGCAAAGGTTAATTCAGTCATCCATCTATTAACGATTAAAGACGGCGCGGGATCTTCCCCGCGCCGTTTTGTTTTTGCGTCACGGCGATCCCGCCAACGGTTTTGGCGCAGGGAGATTTGCGTATTTTGCGGCAAGATCGTGCCAATCGGCTTCCGCGATAACGATTGGTTAGGGTTAACGAGCGATGATCAGCGCCAAGTTAGAGTTGTCCCATGGAGTTTGCGATGCGTCGATTTCTGCTGGCGGTTGTGATGTGCGGAGCGGTGTCTGGCGCGCAGGCGGCGGACCTGCCCGATTTTCCGGCTCTCCGCGGCGGCTTCGGGCCGACATCGCGGGTCAACTGGCAGGGCTGGTATGTCGGCGGGCAGGTCTCCTACGGATCGGTTACCTCAAAGGTGCCGAGCAACATCAACGGCGATATGCAGGCGACGTTCATTCGACCAGCCAACGTGGACTACAATTGGCAACCGTTGGGAATGGCGCACGACCAGGCCACCGGCTTTGGCGCGTTCGCCGGATACAACTCGCAGTGGGACGATGTGGTCGTTAGTTTGGAGGCGAATTATATCCATGACGGATTCCGCTCGGCTTCGACCTCAACGGGACTGAGGTATTTGGCCGATAACGTGACCCTCGAAAGCATTACCCATTCGGCTGCGGTCGTGAGTTTGTCGGATTTCGGCTCGCTGCGAGTGCGCGGCGGATATGTCATCGGGTGCTTTTTGCCATACGCGTTTGTCGGCACCGGCTTTGGCAGCCAAACCATCGACCGCACCGTTTCGGCATCTCCGGATTCGGTGCGTCCAGCTTGGACGAGCGACAGCAAGAGCAAATTGGTCTTTGGATACAGCGCTGGCGCCGGTTTCGATGTGATGGTGACTGGTGGCCTGTTCCTGCGCGCCGAATACGAGTATCGCCGTGTGACGTCGGACTTCGAATCCAACATCAACACGGTGCGCGCAGGTCTCGGCTACAAATTCTGATTGATCGGGTTCTGGAAGGCGTTCCGCCTCTCGATCCTGTTGACAGAATTGATCCCGCCTGCTGCTCTGTCGTCTCTCGTGAGACGGCATCGATGAAAATCTATGGCGATACCAGCTCGGGCAATTGCCTGAAGGTGAAGTGGGTCTGCGACCACCTGTCGCTGCCCTATACCTGGATCGCCATCGACACCCTCAAGCGCGAGACGCGCACGACGGAATTCCTCAAGCTCAACAGCGCTGGCCAGGTACCCGCAATCGAGCTCGAAGACGGCCGTACGCTGGCGCAATCCAACGCCATCATCCGCTATCTCGCCCGCGGCAGTGGCCTCATTCCGTCCGATGCGTTCGCCGCAGCGAAGATGGACGAATGGCTGTTTTGGGAACAATACAGCCATGAGCCCTATATCGCGGTCTGCCGCTTTCAGATGTTCTATCTGGGCAAGCCCGCTTCCGATCTCGATCCCGACAAGGTCAAGCGCGGTTACGCGGCGCTGGCGCGGATGGAGCAGCAGCTTGCCATCACGCCGTTTCTGGTTGGTGACGCCGTCTCGCTCGCCGACGTCTCATTGCTGGCCTATACAAGGCTGGCACATGAGGGCGGCTTTCATCTCGACGGCTATGCGGCCGTGCGGCGCTGGATCGGCGAGACCGAGAAGTTCCTCGGCTTGGCATCCGCCCGTTGAATTCCCCGGAAAGTATCATGGCTATTTCAAAGGTCACCATTCGTCGCGCGCGCCGTGATGATGTCGGCGTCATTGTTGCGATGCTGGCGGACGATCCGCTCGGCGGTGCGCGAGAGCGTCTCGAAGATCCATTGCCGCAACCCTATTTCAAGGCCTTCGAGACGGTCGATCGCGACCCGAACATCCAGCTCGTGGTCGCGGAAGACGGTGCGGGCGCAGTCGTCGGCTGTCTTCAGCTCTGCATCCTGCCGGGGCTGAGCTCGCAGGGCGCCTCACGCGGCCTGCTCGAGGACGTGCGCGTCGCCAAACATTGCCGCAGCCGCGGCATCGGAGAACAGATGGTGCAATGGGCCGTCGCGGAAGCGCGCGGCAGGGGTTGCAAACTGGTGGAACTGCTCACGCACAATACGCGCGTCGATGCGCAACGGTTCTACGAGCGGCTCGGATTCGCGCGAAGCCATGTCGGCATGACCTTGCGATTCTAGCGCTTTCTCTGTCCGCCGAGTTGAACATCGCATCAGCCGATGCCTGAGGTAGTCCTGACTCTGCGATCCGGTTAACAGGCGGTAAACTACTCCGGCTTCCGTAAGTTTGCGGATAGGAACGTCTCCGCTATGTCAGCGTCTCCCATGGGGCGCTGGCAGCGTGGGGATCTTCGATGAAGAATTACTCGATCGTTCGGATTGGAAACGAGTATGTCGTTCAGGCCGACGACAAGAGCGTTCTGAAAATCTCCAGCCGCCGCCGAGCCGCCAAACTGGTCACCGATGCGGCTGGATTGCTGGAGCAGCAAACCGCGCAATCGGTAAATGAGGGTGCATCAATCACCCGTGATCCCCTGGGCGCACCTGATTCCACCAAACTTCCTTGACGATTCGAGGCGTTTCCCTTAATGACCGCGGCGGGACACCTCCCCCCAACGGGAGGCTTACTATCTGGAAGGATAGATTATGACCGTAGCGAAGCCCGCTTCGCGGCCCAACGTGCCGCATTTTTCTTCCGGCCCCTGCGCCAAGCGCCCCGGCTGGAACCCCCAAAATCTCAAGGACGCAGCGCTTGGCCGTTCGCATCGCGCGAAGGTCGGCAAGGCCAAACTCAAGCTCGCGATCGAACTGACGCGCGAAGTGCTTGAAGTGCCTGCCGATTACAGGATCGGCATCGTCCCGGCGTCCGATACCGGCGCGGTCGAAATGGCGCTGTGGTCGCTGCTCGGTGCGCGGCCCGTCACCACCATCGCCTGGGAATCCTTCGGCGAAGGCTGGGTCAGCGACATCGTCAAGGAATTGAAGCTCAAGGACGTCACCAAGCTGCATGCCGGCTATGGCGATATCCCCGATCTGAGCAAGGCCGATCCGGCGTCCGACATCGTGTTCACCTGGAACGGCACTACCTCCGGCGTGCGCGTTCCCAATGCCGACTGGATCAGCGCGACCCGCGAAGGCCTCACCATCTGTGACGCGACCTCGGCGGCGTTCGCGCAAGCACTCGATTGGGCCAAGCTCGATGTGGTGACGTTCTCCTGGCAGAAGGCGCTGGGCGGCGAAGCCGCGCATGGCATGCTGGTGCTTTCTCCGCGCGCGGTGGCGCGGCTCGAGAGTTACAAGCCGGCGTGGCCGTTGCCAAAAATCTTCCGCATGACCAAGGGCGGCAAGCTCAACGAAGGCATCTTCGAGGGTGAAACCATCAACACGCCGTCGATGCTGTGCGTCGAGGATTATCTCGATGCGCTGAACTGGGCGAAATCGGTCGGCGGCCTCAAGGCTCTCATCGCGCGCGCCGATGCCAACACCAAGGTGCTCGCAGACTGGAAGGCGAAGACGCCGTGGATCGACTTCCTGGCGAAGGATCCGTCGATCCGCTCCAACACGTCGGTGTGCCTGAAGATCGTCGATCCCGCGATCACCTCGCTGACGCCGGATGCGCAGGCGGATTTCTCCAAGAAGCTCGTCGCGCTGGTGGAGAAGGAAGGCGCCGGTTACGATTTCGCCTATTACCGCGATGCGCCGGCGGGCTTGCGGATCTGGTGCGGCGCCACCGTGGAAGCCAGCGACGTCGCGCTATTGACGCAGTGGATCGACTGGGCTTTTGCCGAGACCAAGGCTGCGTTGCCCAAGGCTGCCTGATGTCAAGGCTGCCTGATGTCAAGGCTGCCTGACGTCAAGGCAGCCTAAGTTCTCTCATCCCACGATCGTCATGGTCGGACTTGATCCGGCCATCCATCGAAAGATGGAATCCCGGCCTCCAGTGTGAAAACGCGCTTCGCGTGGTTGCCGGGGGATACGATCTTAAAATGCATCGTCCATCAACGGATCACCCAATGTCCAAACCCAAAGTTCTCATTTCCGACGCGCTCTCTCCGGCTGCCGTGCAGATCTTCAAAGATCGCGGCATCGAGGTCGATTTCCAGCCCAATCTCGGCAAGGACAAGGACAAGCTCGCCGAGATCATCGGCAATTACGACGGGCTTGCGATCCGCTCCGCGACCAAGGCGACCGCCAAGATCATCGACAAGGCCAAGAGGCTGAAAGTGATCGGCCGCGCCGGTATCGGCGTCGACAATGTCGAAATTCCCGCCGCCACCGCCAAGGGCATCATCGTGATGAACACGCCGTTCGGCAATTCGATCACGACCGCCGAGCACGCCATCACCCTGATGCTGGCGCTCGCTCGTGAAATCCCGCAGGCCGACGCTTCGACCCAGGCCGGCAAGTGGGAGAAGAACCGTTTCATGGGCGTCGAGATCACCGCCAAGACCCTTGGCGTGGTCGGCTGCGGAAATATCGGTTCGATCGTCGCCGATCGCGCGCTCGGCCTGCGCATGAAGGTGATCGCGTTCGATCCCTTCCTGTCGCCGGAGCGCGCCAAGGACATCGGCGTCGAGAAGGTCGATCTCGACGATCTGCTCAAGCGCGCCGATTTCATCACGTTGCATACGCCGCTGACCGAGAAGACCAAGAACATCATCGACGCGGCTGCAATCGCCAAGATGAAGAAGGGCGTACGCCTCGTGAACTGCGCCCGCGGCGGCCTCGTCGACGAGCAGGCGCTGGTCGATGCCTTGAATTCCAAGCATGTCGCGGGCGCGGCCTTCGACGTGTTCGTCGAGGAGCCCGCCACCAAGAACGTGTTGTTCGGCCACCCCAACGTGATCTGCACGCCGCATCTGGGAGCGGCCACCACGGAAGCGCAGGAGAACGTCGCACTTCAGGTCGCCGAGCAGATGTCCGACTATCTCCTGACTGGCGCGATCTCGAACGCGGTGAACTTCCCGTCGATCACGGCGGAAGAGGCGCCGAAGCTGAAGCCATTCATCGAACTCGCCGAAAAGCTCGGTTCGTTTGCGGGTCAGCTCACCGAGAGCGGGATTCTCAAGGTCGAGATCACCTATGAGGGCCTGGTGGCCGAAATGAAGATCAAGGCGATCACCTCGGCGGTGTTGTCGGGCCTGTTGCGGCCGATGCTGGGTGATGTCAACGTGGTCTCGGCGCCGGTTGTTGCCAAGGAACGCGGCATGGTGGTCGATGAGATCGTGCGCGCGGCGCAGAGCGACTATGAAAGCCTGATCACCGTCACCGTCACCACCGAGCGGCAGGAACGTTCGGTGTCGGGCACGGTCTATCACGATGGCAAGCCGCGGCTGGTCGACATCAAGGGTATCCGGGTCGACGCCGAATTCGGCAAGTCGATGATCTACGTCACCAACGAGGACAAGCCCGGCTTCATCGGCAGCTTTGCCGGCCTGCTCGGCGACGCCAAGATCAACATCGCGACCTTCCATCTCGGCCGCGTCAAGCAGGGCGGTGACGCCATCGCGCTGGTCGAAATCGACGGCGAGGTGCCCGCGGAGGTGCTCAGCAAGGTTCAGGCGCTGCCCCAGGTGAAGCAGGCCAAGGCCCTGGTATTCTGACGCGCCGGTTTCAGGCGCTTCATCACGCTGATACTTCCCTGCGGGAAGCGACACGTCGCCGGCGGTTTTTCGCCGGCGTATGCGTATTCTTACGGACCCGGAAATTTACGGAAGTTAGCAAGCGCGAGGGTTATCGGTGTGGGGTAGCTTTTTGCTTTTTCAAGCGGCGCCTCAGGATAATAACATGCGGTCTCTCTCGTTGCGGTTAACCCACAAGATTACAGCGATCGGCGTCATCGGCGTGATTGGCGTCGTTCTGATCGGCGGCATCCATCTCTACGGCGAACACGCTGTGGCCGTTTACCGCACCGCCGCGCAGGACGCGCGAAACATCGCCGAATTGAACCGCAAGATCGAAGTCGCGTTGCTGGAAGGCCGCCGGGCTGAAAAGGACTTCCTGCTGCGCAATGATATCCGGAAGGCGGAGGGCCAGATGGAAATCGGCAAGACTGTTGCCGTCGATATCCAGACGTTGCACAGCGCGGTCGTAGCCGCCGGCAAGGCTGACCTCGCGCGCGATATCGAGGCGATGAATGCGTCGCTGAAGAAATACCAGGCGCACTTCGTCGCTGTTGTCGAGCAGAAGCGGCAGCTCGGTCTTGACGAAAAATCGGGCCTCGAGGGGCGCCTGCGCGCGTCGGTCCACGATATCGAATCGCGGATCGACCAGCTCCACGAGCCCCGTCTTTTGGCGACCATGCTGATGATGCGCCGGCACGAGAAAGATTTCATGCTGCGGCGAGACGCCAAGTATGGCGATGACATGAAGAAGCGAAATGTGGAGTTCCTCGCAGGGCTCGAAAGCTCCAGTATTCCGGAAGCTGCAAAGGCCGATCTGAAGCAGAAACTTGCCGATTATCAGCGCGACTTTCAGGCCTGGATGAATCAGGCGCTGGTGCTCGCCGGTGAGCAAAAGGCGATGTCCGATTCGTTTTCTGCGATTGAGCCGGTTATCGAGGCGGTGTCGAAGTCGGTCAACGGCATCAGGGCCGAGGCCGAGCGCTCGAACGTTGCGGAGCGCGACGGCATCGAGCGGTTGATGAAAATCGCCATTTTGTTGATTGCGGCTTCGGTGCTGGGGGTGGGACTGTTTATCGGCAGGTCGGTTTCCAAGCCGCTGTCCGCGATGACTGCAGCCATGATCGAGCTCGCAAAGGGCAATTTCGCCATTGTGCTGCCCGGCCTGGGCCGTCCCGACGAAATCGGCGACATCGCGCAGGCGGTCGAAACCTTCAAGGTCAACGCGGAGCAGAAGGCGCGTGACGAGGCGGAGGAAAAGATCAGACAGGACCAGATCGCAGCGCAACAGCGCAAGGCCGATATGATCAGGATGGCAGACGCCTTCGAGGGTGCCATCGGCGAGATCGTTGAAACCGTATCCTCCGCTGCGACTGAGCTGGAGGCCTCCGCGGACGCGCTGACTTCGACCGCTGTTCGGTCGCAGGAGCTCACCACCATGGTGGCGGCGGCGTCCGAAGAGGCCTCGACCAATGTGCAGTCGGTGGCTTCGGCGACGGAAGAGCTGTCGTCCTCGGTCAATGAGATCAGCCGTCAGGTTCAGGAATCGGCGCGCATCGCCAATGAAGCCGTTGGTCAGGCGCACCAGACCAACGACCGCGTCAGCGAGCTGTCAAAGGCTGCCAGCCGGATCGGCGATGTGGTCGAGCTGATCAACACCATCGCAGGACAGACCAATCTGCTGGCGCTGAATGCCACGATCGAGGCCGCGCGCGCAGGCGATGCGGGTCGCGGCTTTGCGGTGGTGGCGTCCGAGGTCAAGGCGCTGGCCGCACAAACCGCCAAGGCGACCGACGACATCGGCCGGCAGATCACGGGTATCCAGGCTGCGACCGAGGACTCGGTCACCGCCATCAAGGAGATCAGCGGCACGATCGTACGGCTATCGGAGATCTCATCGACCATTGCCGCGGCGGTGGAAGAGCAGGGCGCAGCGACGCAGGAAATCTCCCGCAATGTGCAGCAGGCGGCGCTGGGAACGACGCAAGTCAGCGCGCACATCACCGACGTCCAGCAGGGTGCCAGCGAGACCGGATCGGCCTCGTCGCAGGTGCTATCGGCGGCGCAAACGCTGTCGGGCGACGGCAACCGCCTCAAGCTCGAAGTCGGCAAGTTCCTGAACTCGGTGCGCGCGGCCTGAGGCCATAGAGCGTGATGACTTTTCTTCGAATCGTCATTCCGCTCTATCTTCTTTTTTGAGCATGATCTTGTTCGGAAAACCGGTACCCACTTTTCCGGATCATGCTCTAGCGAACGCGCCAAAATCACCAGCGGGCGATGGCCGCCCGCTGCCGGTCGCCGCTGCGCCATTGGGTTATGCTGCAGCCGAAGCGTCCGCGAAACCAGCGCGCCATGGCGCTCTGAGCGGAGAAGCCGAGCAGTCCGGCGATCTCCTTCAATTGCCGATCGCCGTCCTCGACCAGTCGCATTGCGAGATCCGATCGCTCCGCATCCAGGATGAGGGAAAAGCTAGTACCGCGTTCCGACAATCGCCGATGGACGGTCCGTCGATCGCACGCCAGGTGCTCCGCAACGCGTTCGATCGTACACTCGCCGCTTGGCAACAGGGCGCGAACCAGTTCGCCGACCTTGTCGTCCCAATGTCCGGACCGTGTATCGATGGCCTCAACGCGCTTTTGCAGGTAATCGGCAATCAGCGGATGGGCCGAGGGAATGGGGCGGTCCAGATCGCTCGCGGAGAGCAGAATTGCATCGATCTCGGAATTGAATATGACGTCGCAGCCAAAGAAGGTTCGATAATATCGGCGGCTACGCGGCGGCGAATGCATCAGGTGCACGTCGAGAGGCCGCCAATCGCTGCCGAACAAGGATTGGATAATGCGATGCAGGCTTCCCAACGCCATTTCCGTCGACTGTCGCGGTGCGCGCGGATGGCCACCGCGCAAGGTAATGGATATCGTGACGACATTATCGTCATGCTCGACCTTCAGACCCATGCCTTCGTGGTGGATATGAATAAACCGCGATAATGCTTCGATGGCAGTCCCGATGGTTGGCTGTTCGCGCACGATCAGCGCTACCGGTCCGAGGTTTGACAGGCCGCCGCGATCGGCCATTCGCAGACCGAATTCATCGATGCCGGCCGCAAGAGCGGATGCTTCCAGCAGGCGCCGGACGCTGGCCACCGCGATGCGGATATCCGGGCGAGCGAGACAACTGATCGGAAGCCTGACTTTTCGGAGCATCTCCCGCGGATCGAGCCCGACCGACTGAGCGACCTCCGCGTAATGCGTCAGGCAGGCGCTGCGAATGAGGTCGGTCATTCCTGCCTTCCCATCCCTGCCTTTCGAGCCGTGGCTTCGGGGCAATGTCCCGAAATGTAAAACATCTGTCCCGATCGGTCAAACGCTCCGGAGCGGACAGGTATAAATACGCGCACGAAAGGCCGATGCATTGGCGCGCAGGCGCCGGGCTCAGCGGATCGCAGCACAGATATATCGACCAATTCATTTTCGATCGCCTGCGACGATCCCTCAAACCAACATCGATCAAAATCTCTTTGCCGGGGGCGAAAAGCTATGTCGTTGAGTGTGGCTGCCAATGTGGTTTCCAAGGGCGAGATATTCGTCATCGACGATGATGCGACGACGCGGGAAATGCTGTCGAGTACGCTGGAGAAAAATGGCTACGACGTCATCAGCTTCGCTGACGGTCCTTCGCTGTTGTCCTATGCAAAAAGCCGCACACCGGTCTGCATCTTCCTGGAAGTCGGCAAGTCCGACCGTTCGGGATTCGAACTGCTCGGGAAGCTGCGTGCCGAAAACTGCCCGGCGCCGATCTTCGTTACGTCTGCGCACGGGGCCGTCCCGATGGCGGTCGATGCCATCCGGAGCGGCGCTTTCGATTTCATCGTGAAGCCCTTCAGCGGCGGCGAAATCGTTCGCCGGATCGACGCGGCCATTGGCGAATTTTCAAGGCCCGCGATCAGCGAAGTTACCCCGAAAATGTCATTCTATATGCCGGGCTGCGAACCGCTCACCGGGCGCGAACGCGAGGTTCTTGCACGGATAGCCTTCGGCGAGACCAACAAGGAAACCGCACGACAGCTTGGGTTGAGTGCGCGAACCGTCGAAGGCTATCGGGCGAATATCATGAAAAAGGTTGGCGCCAGGAACGCGGCTGAACTGCTCCGCCGTGTATTCAGCCAGGGCCGCCATTCCTGAGGTAGTCCGCCTCGGTTCGCCGCGGTCCTGCCGCGCGCAAGCCTCACCGAAACCTCAATTGAACCGGCTTCCTTGTCGCGGCGTCTCATCACCGGGGGTGATGGGATTTTTTTTGCGCGTCGCCATCCTGCAACGGGCCAAGGAGAGAAGCCATGCGAATGCTAACGAACTGTCTTGTGACGACCAGTCTCGTCATGGTTGCGGCGTTGGCCGCGATGCCGTCGCGGGCGGCGGACCTGGATGCCACTTCGGCCGTCGATGCCGTGATTGTCTATCCCGATGGCGCCAGCGTCACGCGTGTGGTCACGCTTGATCTTCCCGCCGGCGACAATTCGGCCGTTCTGAAGGATTTTCCGCTTACCCTCGATCCGTCCTCGCTGCGGGTCGAGGGTGATGCGGGCGCAAAGCTCACCATTGGTTCGATCGACGCTCGTCCGCCGCGCGCCGCGCCGCCGGTCAACCTGCCCGAACTCGACAAGCGCATCGAGGCACTGAAGGATGAACGCGTCAATCTGCAAGGCGCGATCAATGCCGCCACTGCACGGCGCAAATTCGCCGAACGTTTTGCGGAGGCCTCTCCTGCCGGAATTGGCGACAAGGGCGAGGCGCGTCCGATTTCCGAATGGCGCGCCGCTTTTGCAGCGGTTGCCGAGGAAATCGCGAGCGCGGATACGGCGATCCGCGATGCCGAACGCAAGCAGCGCGAGCTCGATCGCGAGATCGCGCGGCTGGAGCAGGACAAGGCGCAGAAACCGCCGGCCAAGCTCGAAGTCCGGATCGAACTTGCGGCATCGGCCGCAACCAAGGCGACGCTGCGGGTGAGCTATGCCGTGCGCAACGCGCGCTGGGCGCCGCTTTACGACGCGCGGCTCGACACCGGCGGCAGGGATCGCAAGCCCTCGCTCGAACTGGTGCGCCGTGCCGAGATTACCCAGAACACCGGCGAGGATTGGTCCGACGTCGCGCTCAGCGTTTCGACCGTCCGGACCGCGCGCGGCGGCAGCGCGCCCGATCTGAATTCGCTGATCGTGCAATATCCGCCGCCGCTGCGGCCTGCCGCACCCGCGAACGCTGCAATGGACAGCGCGCGACCGGCGCAGCGCGGCGTCATGGCCAAGGTCGCCGAGCCATACGCCGAACGCGCCGACGAACAGCAGGCCACGGCGGAAGTCGGCAGCTTCCAGGTGATGTTCAAAATTCCCGGCCGCGTCAGCGTCGGAGCAAGCGAGGGCGCCAAGAGCCTGCGTATCTCCACCGCGGCGATTGCGCCCGATCTCGCGGTGCGCGCGGTCCCGGTCAAGGACCCGACTGCGTTCCTGGAAGCAAGCTTCAAACAAAGTGAAGACGCACCGCTGCTGCCCGGCCGGGTCGCGATCTATCGCGACGGCGTGTTCGTCGGCCGCGGTCAGATGGCCGCCGCCAGCAAGGATGAACCGGTACGGCTCGGTTTCGGCGCCGACGACAAGATCAAGATCGAACGCACCGTCGTCAAACGCAACGAAGGATCGGCCGGCCTGATCGTGACGACGTCGAAGACCGACGAGCGCTCGTTCAAGACGACCGTGCGCAACGGCCATGATTTCCCGATCAAGGTCGCGATCGAGGATCAATTGCCTGTCAGCGAGAACGAAGATATCCAGGTCGAAATGCTGTCGTCCACGACGCCGCCGACCACGACCAATCTCCGCGACAAGCGCGGCGTGCTGGAATGGGCCTTTGAAGCCAAGCCCGGCGAGGTCAAGGACATTTCCTTCGCATGGCGGGTGCGCTGGCCCAAGGACAAGGGCGTCGTGATGGTGCCGAGCGGCTGAAGCGCGAAGCAAGCCGGAGTGGCGGTCCTTATCGACCGCCATTCTATCAGGCCGAGCGCTATTCTTTTACAGCACCGGTCAGCGACGAGACGTAGTAATCGACGAACAGCGAGTAAAACACTGCGACCGGCAGCGAGCCGAGCAGGGAGCCCGCCATCAGTGCGCCCCACTGATAGACGTCGCCGGAGACGAGTTCGGTGAGGATCGCGACCGGGACGGTCTTGTTGGCGCTGCTCTGGATGAAGGCGAGCGCGTAGATGAATTCATTCCACGACAGCGTGAAGGAGAAAATGCCGGCCGAGATCAGGCCGGGCACGGCGAGCGGAAGCGTGATCCGCCGCAGGATCTGCAGCCGGGTCGCGCCGTCGACCAGCGCGCATTCCTCCAGCTCATAGGGGATCGACTTGAAATAGCCGATCAAGAGCCAGGTGCAGAACGGCACCAGGAAGGTGGGATACACCAGGATCAGCGCGAGCGGGCTGTCGAACAGTCCGAACTGCACCACCACCGTTGCCAGCGGAATGAACAGGATCGATGGCGGCACCAGATAGGCAAGATAAATGCCCAGACCCACATAGGGGCTGCCGCGAAAGCGCAACCGCTCGATCGCATAGGCCGCGAGCGTGGAGGCGAACAGCGACAGGGTCGTCGAACCGATCGCCACGAACATCGTGGTCTTCAGCCAGCGCGGATAGGCGGTGTTGAACAGCAGATGATTGATATGCGCGATGGTCGGCGAGGAGATCCAGAACGGATTGTGTTCCTTGTAATTGAGCAGCTCGGCGTTCGGTTTGAACGAGGTGATTGCCATCCAGTAGAACGGAAACAGCAGGATCAGCACGAAGCACGACAGCGGCAGATAGATCATCATCACCCGCCGCGCGCGGGAATCCCACGACATCGTATCCGGCGTGGCGCTGGCGACGTTGGTCGATTGGGCGACAGCATCAGTCATTGGCCTCTCCCTGCTGCCATTTGCGGCGGGCGAGGCCGAAGTAACTGAACAAGGTTGCGAATACCAGGAACGGGATCATCGAGACCGCGATCGCCGCGCCTTCGCCGAGTTCGCCGCCGGCGATGCCGCGCTGGAACGCCAGCGTCGCCAGCAAATGCGTGGAGTTGACCGGACCGCCGCGGGTGATGGCGTAGACCAGTTGGAAATCGGTGAAAGTGAAGATAATCGAGAACGTCATCACGATCGCGAGGATCGGCAGCATCATCGGGAAGGTGATGAAGCGGAAACGCTGCCATGCGGAGGCGCCGTCCAGCATTGCCGCCTCATAGAGCGAGGGCGAAATGGTCTGCAAGCCGGCCAGCAGCGAAATCGCAACGAAGGGAATGCCGCGCCAGATGTTTGCCGCGATCAGCGAGAAGCGCGCCGGCCAGGGGCTGCCGAGGAAGTCGATATTGGTGGTGCGGATGTGCAGCACATCGACCAGGAGATACGAGATGATCGAGAATTGCGGATCGTAGATCCACCAGAACGCCAGCGCCGACAGTACGGTCGGTACGATCCAGGGCAGCAGCACGATGGCGCGCAACAGGCTCTTGAAGGGGAAATGGTTGTTGAGCAGAAGCGCCAGCCAGAAGCCGAGCGCGAATTTTCCGAAGGTCGCGATCGCCGTGTAAAGCACACTGTAGAACACGGCGTTCCACCACAGGGGATCGCTGAGCAGATACTGGAAGTTTTCGAAGCCGACGAAAACACCGCGCCGGCCGATGGTGGTGTCGGTGAAAGCAAGCCAGACGCCGAGGCCGAGCGGATAGGTGAGGAACACCGTGAGCAGGCCGATTGCGGGCGTCAGGCACACCACGATCAGGAACGGCTTGTAGTCGAACAGTCGGGCCAGCCAGCCCGGCTGTCGTTGCACCATTCCCCGCGAAGTCATTGTCGTCACAGACATCGAATGTTTTTCCCGGGCGTCCCAGTCATTCCGGGGCGATGCGAAGCATCGAACCCGGAATTCTCGAGATTCCGGGTCTGGTGCTAACGCACCATCCCGGAATGACAGAAAGCTACGACCTGCGGAAATAACGCTTGGCGCGCCGCTCCGCCTCGGCGGCGGCGGCTTCCGGCGTTGCCGCGTCGGTCGCGACCGAAGCAAACATTTGCACAGTCACGTAGTCCGCGCGAACTGCGCCGGTGGCGGTCGAGATCGGTCCCTTGTAGCCGGCGTAATAGCTACTCTTCATGACGTCCTTGAAGATCTTGACCTTGGGATCGCCGGACCACACTGCGGCGTCGGCGTAGGCCGCGAGCGATTGCGACCAGTAGCCGCTGTTGGCGTTGAGCCACGGTTCGTATTGTTCCTTCTCCAGCATGAACTGCAGGAACGCCTTTGAGGCGTTGGGGTAGGGGCTGTGCTTGAACACCATCGCGTTAAGCGTCAATCCCGACATCGGAGAACTCGCGGCCAGGCCTTTCGGCAAGAGCTGATGTTCGGTATCCGCGGCGATCGCGGCGGTTGCCGGATCGTTTTTCAGCGCGAAATAGAGCGAGACGCCGTTCGCGGTCAGCGCAATTTCCTGCGACGAGTAGGCGCGGTTGTTGCTGACGTCGTTCCACGAAGGTGTCCCGGCAATCAGGGTCGGATACAGCTCCTTGAGATATTTCAGTGCGGCGATCGTTTCCTTGCTGTTGATGATGACATTGCCTTCCTCATCCAGCAGCGAGGCGTTGTGCGACCACAATAGCCAGTCCGCAAAGCCATTGCCGTCGCCGACGGCGTTGCCCAGCGCGAAGCCGGCGGGCTTACCGGCTTTCTGCAGCTTGCGGCAAAGCTCCAGGTAGCCGACGTGATCTTCCGGCACCTTGTCGTAGCCGACCGATTGCAGAACGGATTTCCGATACACCAGCGGGCCGCCGCTGGCGCCGAACGGTAGTCCGATCCAGGCGTCGCTCTTGCTGCGCTTGCCGTATCTCTGGGCCAGATTCTGCCAGCCGCCATAGCGCTTGCCGAGATAGTCGGCGACGTCGGTGAGTTCGATCAGCTTGTCGGAATAGATGTGCGGGGCGTCCGAGAAGCCGATGATGATGTCGGGGCCTGCGCCGCTGTTGGAGGTCACCGCGGTCTGCTGGTTGATGTCTTCCCAGCCGACGAAATCGACCTTGACCTCGACCCCGGTTTTCTGGGTGAATCTTGCGGCATTGGCGCGGAAGACTTCCTCATCGGCCGGCACGAACCGGACCGGCCGCAGCATCCGCAGACTAGCCCCTTTCTCGATGGGCAGCTTCGGCTCGGGAACATCGGCGGCCTTGACGTTGCTTGCTGGCGCTTGAGCCTTCGCGCCGGTCGCCGCCAGCGCGGCGGCGGATACGCCCAAGGCCAGCGCATCACGGCGGGTGATGTCGTTTGTCATGGTCTTCTCCCTGGTTTTCCTGTTCCCGGCGTTGACCGCCGGTGAACCCTTTTCGAAAACGCGTTCGCCCGTCTCTAGCTGTTCGGACCGCGATCCATGCTGACGGGTTGCCAGCGTCGAAGCGAGGTGTTTTGCAGCACCGACGGATTGACGCAGCTTACCGGCCACATGCCGGAGAGGACCAGTGACAATTCGTAGCCTACGCGGCGCTTGCGCGCCTCGTCGAAACGTGCCGAGGCGGAGGCTACATGCGCGGTCAGCGTGACGTTTTCCATGCCCAGCATCGGATTGTTGTGCGACGGCGGTTCCTGTTCCAGCACGTCGAGGGCGGCGTGCGCGATCCAGCCTTCCTGCAGCGCCTTGATCAGCGCTTCCTCGTCCACGGTGGGGCCGCGGCCGGTGTTGATGAAGATCGCGCTCTTCTTCATCTGCTTGAAGTGCTTCTCGCCGAGCATATGGTGGACCTCGGGACGCGCCGGGGCATGCATCGACAGGAAATCCGACTGCGACAGCACCTCCGACAGCGTCGCCGGCAGTACGCCATGATCGGAAATCAGCGTTTCCTGGATGAAGGGGTCGTAAGCGATCATCCGTAGACCGAAGGGAGCTGCGCGCTTGGCAACCGCGCGCGCCACTCGGCCGAACGAGATGAAGCCGAGCGTTTGTCCCATCAGCCGCGGAATTTTCAGGAGCGCCGGGCGGCCCTCCGACCAGCGGCCGCTGCGGACCAACTTGTCCTGCTCGACCAGCCGGCGGAAACCCGACAGCAGCAGCATCATGGCGTGGTCGGCGACCTCCTCGATGAAGGTGTCGGGGATGTTGGTGACGGGGATGCCGCGGGCGGTGGCGGCCTTGACGTCGACGCTGTCGACGCCGACGCTGCCGAGCGTGATGACCTTGCAGTTTTCCAGCGCGTCGATCACTGTCTTCGTGATCCGCATGCCCTTGGCGTAGATGGCGTCCGCGTTCTTGGCGGCTGCGATGAACTCCGCCTCGTTGGCCGGCGCCTCGACGATCTCGGCGCCGATCGGATCGAGCGCCTCCTTTTCATAGTCGTAACCGCCGCCGGCGACCGTGAAACTCGCGCCTTTCGGCGTCACTATCCTGAACTTCGACATTTCCTGCTCCCGATTTGACTGTTCGGTGTTGGTTATGGCCGCGGCACCGCGCCGTTGCCTCCCGATTTCAAGCGTCCTGGTCGGCTTCTCGCGATCCGCCAGGAGCGCACTATAACGCGGGGTTTCATTCCGCCAAGCGCGCGCTTTGCTGATGCGGGAAGTCTATCTTCGCCTCACTGCTTCTCGATCCCGGCGTCCGAGATCAGCTTGTCCCACAGCACGAGCTGATCCTTCAGGAACGCGTCGAATTCTTCGGGCGTGCCAGAGAAGGCTTCCATGCCGCGCTCGGCGAGCTGGTTCTTGATGTCGGGCCGCTCGATGATCTTGCGGATCTCTGCGTTCAGCCTGGTGACGATGTCCTTTGGCAAATTAGCCGGGCCGAGATAGCCCTGCCAGGAGGTGATATCGAAACCCTTCACCGTGTCGTCCATCGTGGGAAGGTCGGGCAACAGCGCCGAACGCTTTTTGGTCGTGACCGCAAGCGGCTTCAGCACCTTGGCATTGACGTGCGGCAGGCCGGTCGGAACGTCGATGAACATCATGGATACGCGGCCGGCGATCACGTCGGTCAGGGCCGGGGGAGAGCTCTTGTAGGGAACGTGAAGCAGGTCGATGCCGGCGAGGCGAGCGAATGTCGCGCCGGAGACGATCGCCGACGAGCTGCCGCTGGCGTAGGAGTATTTGCCCGGCTCCTTCTTTGCGAGCGCGATCAGCTCGGCCACCGAGTTCGCGGGAATTTCCGGATTGATCACCAGCATGAAGGGCAGGTCGCCGGTGCGTGCGATCGGGGTAAAATCCTTGATCGGATCGTAGCTCATGTTCTTGAGGAGATACGGATTGGCCGAATGCGTCGTATTCGTCGTCACGAACAGCGTGTAGCCGTCGGCCGGGGAACGCGCGACATAGCTCGCCGCGATCGAACCATTGGCGCCGGCCTTGTTGTCGATCACCGTGCTTACGCCGAGCGCCGTGCCCAGTTCCTTGCCGATCAGGCGCGTCGTGGTGTCGGTGCCGCTGCCGGCGGCGAACGGCAGCACCAGCGTGATATTGCGGTTCGGATAGGGAGCCTGTGCGAATGCCGCCGACGTCAACGCGAATATCAAGGGTGCTGCTGCTGCAATGCGCCGATGTCGTCCAGATAGTGCGATCATATGGTGGTTTCCTCCAAAATGCTTGTTGACGGGTTGGCGGGCAAGCTAGCCTGCCCGGGATGAAAGCGGAAGCCGCCACAGCGCCGCGATCTTCGATCTCACGCCCTCGCCGAGGCCTTGCGCGAGGCGATCACGACGCCGGCCAGCACCAGCGCATAGCCGGCCAGATGAAATAATTTCAACTGTTCGCCGAGCAGTACGATCGCCATCGCCGAGCCGAACACCGGTATCAGATGAAAGAACGGCGCGGCGCGGTTCGGGCCGATTAACGCAATACCGCGGTTGAAGAAGAGGTACGCCAGCGTCGAAGGAAAGATCACGACATAGGCCAGCGTCGCCATCGACAGCAAGTCGAATTTGAGCATGAAGCCGGTCGAGTATTCCCAGACCGAGAACGGAAACAACAGCAGCGCGCCGCAGCCGGTGGTGAAGGAAATCAGCGATAGAGGATGCGTCACGGGCCGGCGGAGCATCAGCGCCGAATATAGTCCGAACGCGAATATGGCGCCCGCAAACATCAAGTCGCCCTTGTTGAACTGAACGGCCGTCAGCGCAGTGAAGTCACCGCGCAGAATGATGGTGAGGACGCCGGCCAGCGAAATCGTGATACCCGCGAGCTGCCGCCTGGTTAACCGCATGCCGAACAGCAACAGTGACCACAGTGCCACGAACAGTGGTCCTGACGACTGGATCAGTAGCGCGTTCAGCGCCTGGGTATACTGCAGCGCCCAGTAGGACAGCGAGTTGTTGATCGCAAAGCCGGTCGCCGACAACAGCACCATCAGCGGCAGCCGAGCCCGCAACGCCGGCCAATCGTGCTTCAGATGCGGCCAGGCGAACGGCAGCAGCATCAGGAACGAACCGATCCAGCGGACGCAGGACAAGGTCATCGGCGGCACGTGACCGGCGACATGCCGCGCCAGTACGATATTGCCGGCCCAGAACAGCGAGGTCAGGCTGAGCAGCAGATAGGGCTGGTTGTTCAGCCACCGGACAGGGTGAAGGGCAGGCGGCGCTGGCGTGGGCTCGGTCATTGTGCTGCGTCGAGTTGTGCCGGATTCACGCCGCGCGACAAGTCCCACGCCTGCAATGCTACAATGTCTCAAGTCTTGTTTGTTTTTTTACCGGATGCCGTGGAGCGCAATCATGGGCGTGGATTTGTTGAATGTCAGGGGCCTGCGGGAATTGGAGCATCAGGGGCCGGTCGTGATGCTGAACCTGATGCGATTCCGCGAACGCTCGCTCGATGGCGACGGCTCAGGCTGGGACGCCTATTTGCGTTACAGCGCGTTGACCGTGCCGATGATCAAGGCGCGCGGCGGTACGCTGCTGTGGACCGGCGACGCCAAGGCGGTCGCGCTCGGCCGGGAGGAAGGCAACCAGTGGGATTATGTGGCGCTGGTATATTATCCCGATGTCGCCGCGTTCATCGATATGATGACCTCGTCCGATTACGAACAGCGTTGCGATCCGCACCGGACCAACGGCTGCGCCGAGCATGTGATCGTCGCGACGGCCGAGGCGTATAGCAAGTTCAAGATGGGGTGAGGCGATGCTTTCTTCTCCCTCGCCCCGCTCTTCGCGGGGAGAGGGTTGGGGTGAGGGGCCTTCTCTCCCAGCAAAGATTGTCGAGATACCTGTACCCCCTCACCCGGATTGCTTCGCATTCCGACCTCTCCCCGCAAGCGGGGCGAGGTGACCAATCATCCTGCTCTAAAACCGTCGCATCTGATCCGGCGTGATCTCGACAATGCTGCGAATGCCGAGCAGCGCCAGGTCGCGGTCGGTCTCGGCTGCCGGGTATCCGCACTCGGGCGATGACGGTTGGGGCTGGATCTTGCGACGTGCCGAAGCCGTTGCGCGGCTGCTTATTTTCCGCCCGGTACCTGGGCATTTGTGCTAAATAAAGTGACCGGGGACGGCAGTGTCCTCGGTCAGCGATACTCACACCACCGTGGCGATCAAGACGCCGTACCGGGGCAGGAGTTCGTCCAATGTTCGATCGCTCCCAATTCATCGCAGACTGCCGGGATGCGCTGGCGGCCGACAAGTCACACAAATATGTCCGCGAGGTCGTGGCGCGCGCCGTATCCGATCCGGCTGCCGTTATGGCTGCTCTCGGCGAGCCGCAAAGCGCAGGCCTGCACGAGCTCTATCGATCGAAGGACCTGACGGTTCTGAATGTGGTCTGGGCGCCGATGATGACGGTCCTGCCCCACAATCATCGGATGTGGGCGGTGATCGGTATCTATACCGGGCGTGAGGACAACGTCTTCTGGCGCCGCGTCCCGGGAGCGCCCGGCAAAGTGGAGATCGCCGGAGGCAAGGCACTGTCGGTTGGCGAAGCCGAACCGCTCGGCCACAACATCATTCATTCCGTCACCAATCCGATCCGACGTCTGACCGGAGCCATTCACGTTTACGGTGGAGACTTTTTCAATTCCGACCGGAGCGAATGGGACCCTGAAACACTGACGGAGCAGCCGTTCGACGCTGACAACGCGGTGCGCCGGTTCGAAGAGGCCAATAAACTCTTCCCGCGGTGAGCGGATCACGGCATTTCGACGCGTGGTTGGTGCTGCGACTTGGCTCTAGAACTTCCGTACCAGGGCCGGCGTGATCTCGCCGATGCTGCGAATGCCGAGTAGCGCCAGATCGCGATCGATCTCGGCCTGCAGCAGGGTGATGGCGCGCGCCACGCCTCCCTCGCCGCCCGCGATCGCCGCATAGAGGAACGGCCGGCCAATCCAGACGAAATTGGCGCCGAGCGCGAGCGCCTTGATCACATCGGTGCCGCGGCGGACGCCGCCATCGAGCATGACGGTCATGCCTTTCGACTGGGCGGCGATCTCCGGCAGCGTGCGCAGGGCCGACACGGTGTAATCGAGTTGGCGGCCGGCGTGGTTGGAGATCATCACGCCGTCGACACCGCTCTCGCGCGCGATGCGTGCGTCTTCGGGCGCGATCAACCCCTTGACGACGAGCTTACCCTTCCAGCGGCGGCGGATCAGCTCGACATGTTTCCAGGCAAGCTGGTCGCGATGGCCGATGTTGCGCATCAGGTTCTTGGACATCACCGGCGGCCCCCGCTGCGCGTCCATGTTCTCGAAATGCGGCATGCCGTGATTCATCAATGTGCGCGCCCAGGTGCCGAACAGCCAGTGTGGGTGCGTCACCGTATCCCAGGCGACGCGCGGCGTGATCGCCAGCGGCACCTGAAAGCCGTTGCGGATGTTGTTCTCGCGGTTGGGCGGCACCGGCACATCGGCGGTGACGACGAAGGTGTCGTAACCGGCAGCCGCCACCCGGTCGACGAGGGGTTCGATGCGTTCAGCGACGCCGGCGAGATAGGCCTGATACCAGGCTTGCTGGTTTTCCCGGCGCACGTCTTCCAGCGTGATCAGCGACGAGGCGCTCAAAATCATCGGCACGTTGGCCGCGGCAGCCGCGCGCGTCAGCACGATGTCGCCGCGATAGGCGCACAGCGCGGACGAGCCCATCGGCGGGATCCCGAACGGCGACGCATAGGTCTTGCCGAACAGGGTCGTGGTCTGGTTGCGGCCGGAGACGTCGTTCAGCACGCGCGGCACGAAGCCGTATTCATCGAAGGATTTACGGTTGTCGCGGACCGAAGCGTCGGTCTCGGCCCCGCCCGAGATGTAGCCATAGAGAAATTTCGGAATCCGGCGCCGCGCCGTCGGTTCGAAATCGTCCAGCGCGAGATAGCGCTTCAGGGCGCGCGGAACGGCGCTTTGGGCACGAGTCACGGTTGCCGGTGGCGGAGCGGTCAGGGTCGTGGATTTGTCGAGCACGTCGGCGTTTCCTGTTTTCTTGGTTGTTATTGAAAAATCACGCTAGAGCGTAATGACATTTCTTCGAACCGTCATCCCGCTCGATCTTTCTGTTTGAGCATGATCTCCGCGCAAACGCTTCGCGTTTGTCGCGAGGGAAAACCGGTACCCACTTTTCCGGATCATGCTCTATCGTCATCATGCTCTATCGTCTGGCGGGGGGCGCGCCATACTTGCTGGTGTTGATGGACTGGCTGAGCTCGCCGAGCATTTTCCGGGCCTCGTTCAGCACCGTATCGGACTTCTTGTCAAAACTCTCGATCAGCTCGCGCATCGAAATCACGGTCGGCAGCAGTTCGCCGCCATATTTGTCGCTCGCCAACCCGCCCAGAAAGGTCTTGGTCTTGTCGAGCGCACGGTCGACGGAACTGATACCGGAGTCAGCGATGTCTATGATGTCAGTGATGCGTCCGCCGTTGCCGGACAATGACGCCGTAAATGTTTCGAAATTCCGCAGCGTGTCCTTTACCGCAACCTCGTTGTCGGTGATTACCTTATCGACGTTGCGCAGCGCCACCCGGATTTTTTCCTGCAAGCCGAGCGTTCCTTCGGGGTCGGCGGTCAGTTCCGGAATGCCGTCCGCGCCCAGAGCGGGCGGCGGCGCGCTATCCGAGCCGCCGGTGAACGAGATCGCCGCGATCCCCGTCAATCCCTGAAATTCGAGGCCGACCTGGGTGTCTTTGCGCACCGGGGTGTTGCCGTCGATCATGGCGAGCGCAACGACACGGCGAGGATTATCGAGCTTGAGCGACACCACTTCGCCGACCCGGATGCCGGCGAAATTCACGCTGCCGCCCTTGCGCAGGCCGGAGGCGGAACCTTCGAAAATCACCCGGAACGGCACTTTCTGCTTGATGCCGGCGAGTTTCTGGTAAGTCAGGAACGCGCCGAACGACCCGGCGATCAAAGCCAGGGTCAATGTGCCGATCATCAGATTGCTGGAGCGCGCTTTCATCCCGCTACCTTGCGAAGCTATCGCAAGTCATAGCGGATTTAGCGCCGCAAGTCTAAATCGCCCGCGACCCGGTCAGGGCAGGCCACTCACCGTGATACGCAGTTTTCCGCTGCTGCAGGTGACGGAAAGCACCCTCGCCGCCGTATCCGCAATCGAGCCGGCCTCAGCGGTCTTGTACGTTTTCAATTCGCCAACAAAGGCATTCTTGATGAACTCAGTCATTCCATCGCCGGCAGCACAAGCGATCTTGCCTAGCTCATCGGCGGCTGTCCTGGTCGAGTTCTGGAAATGAGCGATCGCGCGCTTGGTGCTATCGTCATTCCGCTTGCCGCCGATCCAGGCGAGATCGCCATACTCGTCGTTCGCCCAGATCTTGGCGCGCTTCATGACCAGTTCCTTGTTGGCCTCCATCTCTTTCTTCGCGGCTTCCGCCTTTGCGAGATCGCTCTTATCGGTCACTTGAGGCAGGCTGTTGGTCGCGATATGTAGTCTTCCGCCGTTGCAGGTAACCGAAAGCACCGCTGCCGCCGTACCCGAAATCGAGCCGGCCTCAGCAGTCTTGTACGATTTCAATTCATTAACAAAAGCATTCTTGGTGAACTCAGGCATTCCATCGCCGGCAGCACAAGCAATCTTGCCGAGCTCATCCGCGGCTGTCTTGGTGGAGCTCTGGAAATGGGCGATCGCGTGCTTGGTGCTATCGTCATTCCGCCCGCCGCCGATCCAGGCGAGATCGCCATATTCGTCGTTCGCCCAGATCTTGGCGCGCTTCACGACCAGTTCTTTGTTGGCCTCCATTTCTTTCTTGGCGGCTGCCGCTTTTGCGGGATCGCTCTTGCTTGGGTCACTCTTGGCTGGGTCACTTTTGGCTGGGTCGCTTTTGGTTGTATCGCTCTTGGTCGGATCGCTCTTGGTATTGGCTGCCTTCGGTTCCGCGGGTAGATTCTTCAGCGTTATTTTGGTGATCCAAAGCGTTGGACGCAGCTTGTGATCGGGACTGCAACTCATGTTCACGCCGTGGGTGATGTCGCTGATGTCGTAGAACCCGTGGAATTTACTGTGAATATAGGCCTCTAGCTTTTGCGCCTGCGGGTTGTCCCTGCACACCTTCTGTATGTTGTTGAGGAATTCCTGGACATCGCCCTGGATACTCCTGAGCCTGTCGGCGTCGGTCGAGCCCACTCGCGTCAGCTCGCTACGGGTGTTGGTTGCCCACCGGTCGACCGCGAGCATGTTGGCTCTTTCGGCAGCGACGAAGGCGGCTTCATCGGATTTGCTGTCGGCTAGTGCCGGCCCGCCCAAAATCAGCGCACCCGTCAAAGCTGACAGATAATAGAATTTCGCGGTCTTCATAGTGGTCCCCTCATATCTAAGCCTCGCCAATGGCTTTGGTCGCCCGACTCTTGCCCGAGGTTCATGGCCGCTCAGCAGGATTTGGCAATGCCGTTTGCTTGTATGGCTGGATGAAGCATTTCACGGCCTAGGCCGTCTTGGGCTTTCGCGACGCCACAAACACGCCGGTCAAAACCAGCGCGAAGCCGATGAAGTGGAAGGCCTGCGGATGTTCGCCGAGAAAAGCGATCGACATCACGGTGCCGAATACCGGCACCACGTGAAAGAACGGCGCCGCGCGGTTGGCGCCGATCAACTGCACACCGCGATTGAAGCACAGATAGGCCAGTGTCGAAGGAAACACCGCGACGTAAAACAGCGTCAGCAGATTGTTGGCATCGATCTGCATCGCCGGGCGCGTGAACAATTCCCAGATGAACAGCGGGATCAGGCAGGCCGCGCCGCAGCCGAAGGTGAAGGCGACAAACGACAGGCCGTGGATGTCGGGACGTTTCAGCGATAGCACCGAATAGAGCGCAAAGATGACCAGCGCCACAGTGAAGATGAGATCGCCCTTGTTGAAGGCGATGTTCGAAAGCGTGGTGACGTCGCCGTGCAGCAGGATCACCAGCACACCGGCGAGCGACAGCAGGACCCCGAAAGCCTGCGCCAGCGTCAGCCGTACGCCGAGCAGGAGCAGCGACCACACCGCGACGATCAGCGGTCCGGCGGACTGCAGCAACAGCGTGTTGAGCGCCTGGGTGTGCTCGAGCGCCCAATATTGCAATGAGGTGAAGGCGCCGATGCCGGTGATCGAGAGCACGATCATGATGCCGAGGCGGCCGCGCATCGCGCCCCAGTCGCGCAGCAGATGCTTCCAGGCGAAGGGAAGAATGAGAAGAAACGCGAACGACCAGCGCAGGAACGAAAGCGTGACGGGAGGGATATGTCCGGCCGCAAGACGGCCGACGATGGCGTTGCCGGCCCAGCACAGCGCGGTGATGCAAAGCAGGAGATAGGGCTGGTTGGCGAGCCAGTTTCCGGCAAGCGTGCGTGAGGTCGGTTCGGAAGCAGACATTCTTGCGACTAAGGCCCGGTTCATGACGCCGCGGCCCCGCCCGGCGCGAGCGCTGGGCCGGAATGTTCACCCGGCCTTGGTCACAGACACGGATTTCGAGCGTTCATCAATGGGGCAGATGCATCGCGACCATGCGCGGAAACGGTCGCGGGCGCAGAATTAGCCGGCGTCGTCGGGACGAGCCTGGCGTTTGACGATCTGCTCGGCGAGGTGGATCAGCACGCGTTTGGTATTGTGATCCTGCACTTCGCGAAAAACCCGCAGCAGGCGCAATTCAAGCAGCGCCTGCATTGTTGCGGGATCTGCGGCGAATGATTCCGCCCGTTGCGGCTTTGCCGCCGATGCGTGGCCAGGAAACAGATCGGGAGAAACGCCGAGCGCGTCGGCCACCTGCATCAGGCGGCCGGCGTCGATGCGGATCGAACCGTTAGCGCCCTTCGGGGCTTGCTGAGCTGAGGCTCCAAGCACTTCGGCAAGATCGGATTGCGAAAGGCCCAACGCAAGCCATTTCGCCTTCACCAGCTGGTCGATCTGTCCGTCGGTGGATTTGCTCATCGTTGGGCTCAGCCGATCTTGGTGCGTGATTCTTTTATAAATCCGGCAAACAAATTCACGAGCGGCTCGCCCTTGTAGGTTTTTTGCAAATCGTTGGGATGGACGAACTCGTCGCGGAACCAGGGATATTTGCGGCCGTCGAAGGCCTGGATGGTCCAGTCGATCAATTGCTTGACGCGCGGAATCCGTTTCGCGTCGGGATGATAGGTCAACCAAATGTCGAGCGAAAATTTGACGTCGATATCGAGCGGGATCAAAGGTCCCGCGACTGCGGGAATGTATGTCGGCAGCCAGCCGATACCTGCGCCTTTGGAGACCGCCCAGACGTGGGCGCTGCTGACATTGTTTCGCATCGCGACAAATCCGGCTTGCTCGCGGCCGGCATATTTGTCGTACATCTGCTGCGCCTGGGTCTGATCGGCATCCTGAAGCACGATCCGGTGATTTTGCCGGATGTCGTCCTCGCCTTTCGGCAAGCCGTAAATTTCGACATAGGACGGGCTGACAAACGGCATGATGTGGAGCCGTCCGATCTTGACCCGCATCAGATCGGGATTGTTCGGTTCCTCCAGCTGGACGGCAACGTCGGCTTCGAGCCGAAGTACGTCGGCGGAGCGCATTTCACATTTCAGGTCTACGAGCAGGCCGGGAAAGACCCGCTGAAATTCAATCAGCCGGGGAGCCACCCAAAAGGTACCCAGGCCCTCCGTGATCGCGAAACGGACCTCTCCATTGAGCGCCGGCGTCGTCCGGCTGAGCGCACGTTCCAGTCCAAACGAGGCCTCTTCCATCCGCCGCGCCGCCTCAAGAACCTGCGTTCCCTCCGGCGTCAGCCTGACACCGTCGACGTGACGCGTCATTAAAGTCGTCTTGTAGGCGCTCTCCAACTGCAGGATGCGCTTTCGCAGGTAATTCGCTGATGCGTTAAGTTCAACGGCGGCCGCACGAAAACTGCCAATTCGGGCCACCTCCAGAAAAATCCGGACCGAATCCCACTGCGCCATGCCGTTGGCCGGGTGCGCGCGCTGGTGAGCACCCCTGCGCTCAGGTGAGTGCATACAAATCGCCTCGTTTGTCGCCTTCTAAATTAACACAATCGATCCTCTATTCTTGGCAGATGCCAACCAAATCTACAACCATGTGAGACGATCGATGACCGCGCTTGACCTCGATTTTGTCCGGAAAGCGGGCAGGAAAAGTGTCGCGGCGGGACCTACCCGCTCGCTCGACAAGATGACCATGCTGCAACTGGCAAGGCGCACGGTGGTTTTCACCGTGGATGCCGGCGGCATCGCTTCACTGATGGACGCCGCGCGCGAGGACATCCCTGGCCTGACCACCAACGGGATCGTTCAGGCCGTCGCCAATCATAACCCGGATACGTTCTGGGCGATCGCGCGCAAAGACCAGTTCGATATTGCCGCACCAAAAGGGGAGGGTTTCCTTGCGGTGCTGCCGCTGAATCATGAGGGCACGCGACGGCTCATCGACGGTCGTCTCGATACGCGCAACCCCGACATCGCCTTCGTCGCGCGCCAATCGGAGCGGCCCGCCGGCATTTACGTCTGGGCGATTCACGCCAAGGGCGCGATCGTCGCAGCGATTCCGTTGGTGCTGCAGAAATTTTCGACGCCGCTTTACCAGGGCGTCAACATCTATTCGCGCCCGATCACCAAGGAAGGTCTGCGCGTGCTGGAGCCGCTCGGGTTTTCGCCGGGCGCGCGCTACGACGGGTTGTTCGCCCCGCGGCTGCAGATGCTGGATCGTTCGCACGAGGCGCCGTCGCCGGCCAAGCCCCGGCGGCAGGATGTCGTGTCGGTCCGCGTCGTGCGGTCGATGGAAGAGATGGCGCGCGTGATTGCGATCCGCAGCGCGGTCTATATGGGCGAACAGCATTGCCCGTTCGAAGAGGAATTCGACGGCAATGATTTTTCCGCGACCCATCTGATTTGCCATCGTGGACACGAGCCGGTCGGCTGCCTGCGAATTCGCTACTTTGCCGATTTCGCCAAGCTCGAACGACTGGCGGTCCGCAACGAGAGCCGAAGCAACGGCCTGGCCGGCCAGATCGTCGATGCGGCCATCGAGCTTTGCCGGAAAAAGGGTTACCGCGTTCTGTACGCGCATTCCCAGAAGCGCTTGCTCGGCTTCTGGGCCCAGCGCGGGTTCGAGCGCATGCGAGGCGGCCGCGAGTTCGTCTTTTCCGATTTCGATTATGTCGAAGTCAAACTCGAAACTGAAAAACATCCACAACGCATAACCCTCGACGAGGATCCCTATGTCCTGATCCGTCCCGAGGGGCAGTGGGATACGCCCGGCATCCTTGAATTGTCCGCAAGCCGGGGCACCGCTCCGCTGCGCAACGCGAGTTGATCGGATGAGCTCCGTGATCGATCTGCGATCCTATATCGGCGCGTCGAACAGCCGCCTGCTGGTGATGGTCGACCTCCAGCAGGAAAACTACGACCTGTTGGCAAAAGATCATGCGGCCGAGCTCGACCGGTCGGTTGAAGGCTGCATGTCCGCGATACGGCATGCGCGAATGTCGGGTATTCCCATCGCATTCACGCGTTGCGCGGAAGGGCCGGGATTGATCCAGCGATCGGCGCCATCGGCGTGGATTTCCGGTCTCGAGCCGAAGCGGTCGGACATGGTGTTCGAGCGGCAGCAACCCTCCTGCTACAGCAACCAGCTTTTTGAGGACGTCGTTTCGCAAGCCGGAAATTTCGCGATCGCCGGCCTGATCGCCGAGGAGACCTGTCTGGCGACTGCGATCGACGCCTCGCGCCGCGGTCATCGCGTCACGTTCCTGAGCGATGCGTCCGCAAGTCGCGCTCGGCCCAATACCGACGCTGCTGCGGTACACGCGGTGGCCACGAAAGCCATCGAACTATTTGCCGACGTTGCCAAGACCGGCCACTGGCTGCTCGCGACGTCGCAGCGACCTCTCAAAGGGCATCGATATGGATGAATTGAGTGCCCGCCGATTGCGCAACGTCATTCCGGTATTGACGGAGCAACGCAATATCCTGCTCGCAGGAGGCGTCTCCTTTGCCGCCCATCTGGTCGATCTCGCGATCATGCAATTGCGCCTGACGCTTCACGATATTTCCGAGGACGAACTGTCCGAATTATCCAACGTCGTCAGCCTCGGTCTCGTGAGCGGCGAACAGGCGGATTAACCGGGAGTATCGGATGCCGGGCCGAAGGTGGATCATCCTGGCAGTGTTGTTCGCGGCGCGCGCGGCAACCGGATTTCAGTTCCAGTCGGTCGGATCCGCCACCAACCTGTTGATGCAGGATCTCGGCCTCAGCTTTTCCCAGATCGGAATGTTGCTCGGCGCCTATCTGTTGCCCGGCGTCATCGTCGCGTTGCCGGCCGGATTGCTCGGCCAGCGCCTTCGGGAAAAGACGCTTGGACTGGCAGGACTGCTGCTGATGGCGATTTCCGGCATGGTGTTGAGCTATTCCGGCGATCTCGCGGTTGCGCTTGCAGCGCGCACGATCGGTGGCGTCGGTGCGACCATCGTTACCCTGGTCGCGACCAAGATGGTGGTGGACTGGTTCGCGACCCGCGAGATCGTGCTTGCGATGTCGTTGCTGCAAATGAGCTGGCCGTTCGGCGCGATGATCGCGCTGCCCATTCAAGCCTCGATCGGGCAAGCGATGGGCTGGCCCGCGGTGATGATGTCAGGCGCGGTCTGCGCGGTGGCGGTGCTCTGCGCATTCGCTTTCCTGCCGCAGTCCTCGGCGCAGGCCGAGGCGGCGGCGACCGGCCGCGCTAAACTGCCGCTCGCCGTGCTGACACCCGTCATCGTCGCCGGTACGATCTGGGGTGCGATGAACCTCGCCTGCATCCTGTTCTTCAGCTACGCGCCGCTGTTGATGGTGGCTCAGGGATCGACGCCGACGGTTTCGGCCTCACTGACCAGTCTTGCGATCTGGTTCACGATTCTCGCAATCCCAACCGGCGGATATCTCGTCGATCGCTCGGGCAAGCCGATCGTGGCGATCATCGCCTGCGGCCTGATCGCGGCGCTCGCCCTCATGTCGTTCGTTGCCGATTTCCATCCGACGATCTCCTGCCTGATCTTCGGGCTCGCGATCGGTCCGCTGTCGGGAGCGATCCTGTCGCTGCCGGCAAAAGTGCTTGCGCCCGGCGATCGCTCGCTCGGCTTCGGCCTGTTCTATACCTGTTTCTACGTGCTGGTCGCCATCGGGCCCTCGGCCGCGGGGCGCCTGCAGGACGCCTGGGGATCGCCGGCGGCAGCGCTCGTCGCCAGTGCCGCCTTGCTGGTGACGATGGTGCCGCTGGCGCTGTTCTTTGTGTCGCTGTCGAAGCGCAGCGTTTTCGCATCGCCGAAAGCCGGGCTAAGCGCTGCGTCGTAACGAAGCCTCACACCGTCAGCGCCTGCGTGACCGCGCCCGCAGCCTTCACCGCGTCGTTCGGATCGAGTTCGACCTGCAGGCCGCGCTGCCCACCGTTGATGAATACGCTGGAATGGCCGAGCGCCGCTGCTTCGATTGCGATCGGCACGCGTTTCTTCTGTCCGAATGGTGAGATGCCGCCGACATGATAGCCGGTGAACCGTTCGGCATCGGCCGGGCGCATCATCTTCGCGGCCTTGCCACCGAATGCGGCGGCGAGTTTTTTCATGCTGACTTCGCTATCCGAGGGCACCACGACGCAGACCGGCTTGCCGTCGACCTCAGCCATCAGCGTCTTCAGCACCCGGCGCGGCTCGACGCCGAGCGCCTCGGCAGCCTGCAGGCCGATGCTTTCCGCATCCGGATCGTACTCATAGGTCCGCACCGTGAATTTCACGCCAAGCTTTTCCAGCACCTGTGTTGCACGGGTGGTTCTGGACATTGGTTGATTACTCTCTGTTCATCTTGCGTCGCAGCATTGCCACAAATTTTCCGGGGATATCAATGGCTTGGGCGGCCCCGAAAGCGCCTCTATAGCCCCCTTCTTGCTTGCGTCGATTGCCCGCTTCCTTTATCCGGTGGGGCAGCCTTGCATGCGAACGGCCCTGGCCGTGATTTGGCCGGGCAAGTGAGAAGCATAATCCGCAAAAGGGGACTCCGGGTTTCCCAAAGATCATGCTGGGACCAATAGAGTTGCAGGGAACACGTTAGAAATGGCCAATGTTGTCGTCGTCGGCGCCCAGTGGGGCGACGAGGGGAAGGGTAAGATCGTCGACTGGTTGTCGGAACAGGCCGACATCGTCGTGCGCTTCCAGGGCGGCCACAATGCCGGCCATACGCTCGTCATCAATGGCGAGACTTATAAACTGGCGCTGCTGCCGTCCGGCGTGCTGCGGCCGTCGAAGCTCGCCGTCATCGGCAACGGCGTGGTGTTCGATCCGCAGGCGTTCCTCGATGAAGTCGCAAAACTGAAGGGGCAGGGCGTCGCTATCAGCCCGGACAATCTGCGCGTTGCCGAAAACGTCACGCTGATCCTGCCGCTGCATCGTGAACTCGATGCACTGCGCGAATCATCCAACGCCGTTACCGCGATCGGTACTACGCGGCGCGGCATCGGGCCTGCCTATGAGGACAAGGTCGGCCGCCGCGCCATTCGTCTGATGGATCTCGCCGATCTCGACACGTTGCCACACAAGATCGAGCGCCTGTTGGCGCATCACAATGCGCTGCGCCGCGGCCTCAATCTGGAAGAGATCGACGGCAAGGGCATTTTGAAGGAACTGACGGCGCTGGCGCCCAAGCTGCTGCCTTACGCCGAAACGGTGTGGCGGCTGCTCGACCTCAAGCGCCGCGAGGGCAAGCGGATTTTATTCGAGGGTGCGCAGGGCGCGCTGCTCGACGTCGACCACGGCACCTATCCCTACGTCACCTCGTCCAACACCGTGGCGGCGCAGGCCGCAACCGGAACCGGCATGGGTCCGGGCGCGGTCGGTTATGTGCTCGGCATCTGCAAGGCCTATACGACCCGGGTCGGGGAGGGGCCGTTCCCGACGGAACTGAAAAATGAGATCGGCGAGGAGATCGGCCGCCGCGGCAAGGAATTCGGCGTCAACACCGGGCGCAAGCGGCGCTGCGGCTGGTTCGACGCCGTCCTGGTGCGGCAGACTGTCCGGACCTGCGGCATCGCGGGCCTTGCCCTGACAAAGCTCGATATTCTCGATGGTTTCGACTCCATCGAGGTCTGCACCGGTTATATGCTGGACGGCAAGGAAATCGACCATCTGCCGGCCGGCGAGGGTGCCCAGGCCCGGGTGGTGCCGATTTACGAGACCATCGAGGGCTGGAAGGAGCCGACCGCGAATGCCCGTTCATGGGCCGATCTGCCGGCCCAGGCCATTAAATATGTCCGCCGCGTGGAGGAACTGGTGGGTTGTCCCATTGCCTTGCTTTCCACCAGCCCGGAACGCGAGGATACTATCCTGGTTCAAAACCCGTTCGAGGCTTAACCGGATGTTACCCATAAACTCGCATTGTTGAGTCGATATGGCTGATTATTACCCGCTGATCGCACGCGCTATTGCCGGACTGGACCCCAGTGCCCCCGGCGAGAGCCGCCGTGCGCTTTATGAGCGGGCCCGCGCCGCGCTGATCGCGCAGTTGCGCAGCGTGCAGCCACCTCTCAGCGAATCCGAAATCACCCGCGAGCGGCTGTCGCTGGAAGAGGCCGTGCGCAAGGTCGAATCCGAGGCGGCCCAACGCGCCCGCGAAGCTTCGCGGCCCGCCGGTCCCCCGCGCACCAGCGGCGATGCTTTCCGCCGCGCCAATGCAGCGCCACCCTCCGCGCCGACATCTCCGGACGCCCCGAATTCGTCAGCATCCCGCCCGCGTCCGCCGTCGCCGCCTCGCGATGCCCGTCCGCCGCTTGGCGCAGAGGAGCAAACGCGCCCGCCGCGCAATTTGCGCCCTGACGCGCCGCCGGCAGCCCCGCGTCCGCAGCCTCCCGAGCCGGAGCTGCCGCCGCCGACCCGCGAACGATCGGGCGCACCGCGCCGCGGACCCGACAGTTCGGCGCCGCAGATGCCGCAACCGCCGGGCATGCGCGGTTTCCGCGACATCGCCGCCGACGCCGACGATCTCGGCCGCGCCGCGGCGCAGGCCAGCCGCAACGCGCGAAAGACCTATGCCAACGTGCCGTCGCCCTCGCCGGAATTCGACCGGCTCGAGCCGAGCCTGGAGAACCGCGGCGGCGATTCGGAAGCACCTTATTCCTACGACGAGTCGCTCGAGGAAGCCGACCGCTACGCGCAACAGCCGCCGACAATGCCGCCGCAGCGCTCGCGGATCGGGCTTGGCGGCGGCGATCGCGAGCCGCAGAAGCGCGTCCGGTCCGGCGCGATATTTCCGTTCAAGAGCGCGATCTGGATCGGCGTCGTCCTGATCCTGGTCGGTGCCGGAATCCTGTGGGGCAAGTCGGCCGTGACCATGGTCGGCGGCCTGTTCAAATCATCGCCTTCCGTCGAAGCGCCAAAGGATGCTTCCGCGCCGCAGTCGAAGCCGAAGATTCCCGATCGCGTCGGCCAGGGCTCGTCGTCGGAGCAGGTCGCGCCGGTGGCACAGCGCGTCGTGCTGTATGATGAGGACCCGTCCGATCCGAAGGGCAAGCAATATGTCGGCTCGGTGATCTGGCGCACCGAACAGATCAAGGCGAGCGGCAACCAGAAACCGGATATCGCCGTGCGCGCCGACATCGAAATTCCCGACCGCAAGTTCAAGATGACGATGTCGTTCCGCCGCAACACCGACACCTCGCTGCCGGCAAGTCACACCGCGGAACTGACGTTCATTTTGCCGCAAGATTTTTCCGGCGGCGGCGTCAGCAACGTGCCGGGCATCCTGATGAAGTCCAACGAGCAGGCGCGCGGCACCCCGCTGGCGGGTCTTGCGGTGAAAGTCACCGACGGCTTCTTCCTGGTCGGCCTTTCCAATGTCGAAGCCGACCGCGCGCGCAATCTGCAGCTCCTGAAGGAGCGCTCGTGGTTCGACGTGCCGCTGGTCTATGTCAATCAGCGTCGCGCCATCATCGCAATCGAAAAAGGCGCCCCCGGCGAACGCGCATTCAACGAAGCGTTCGCGGCATGGGGGGAGTAGAGGGTGTTACATCTTCACGCCTGATGCCTGTCGAAATCGTCGCCAAATCATCGTAAGATTCAGGCCGCATCTGATCTCGGACTCAGAGAGGCCGGAATGAAACGCTATCTGATCTTCGCAGCCATTGGCCCGTTCATTGGCGGTTTCCTGTTGCTGTTGGCGACCACCGTGGCGTCGGGGTACTGGACCGAGACCAGTTGGGCGGAGATCGGAAAGTTTCTCGGCTCCTTCGTCAGGACGTTGCAATACTCCTATCTGTTCGGCATCGTGCCGGCGCTCATGATCGGTGCGGTCGACGACATTCTGTTTCATGTGCCGCGCATCCGTCCCGTGCTGCGGATGCTGATCATGGGCGCGATCGGCTTCGCCGCGTCGGAACTGCTCTATGGCTCGCGCGGGCCGGACACCGGCGCGCTGCAATTTTTCCTGTACGGCATGGTTGGCTTCGTCCCGGCGACGCTGTCGTCTTGGTTGGCGCATAAATACGTCGACGAACAGCAACCGGCGCATTCGGCATAGGCCTTTCTCTCACAGGAAGCGCTCACATTTTGCCCGACGGGCAAATCAGCGATTTCCTGTCCAGTACCTCGCGCAAAAATATTCCGCTTTCGCCGTCGGGCAAATCAGCGCTACCAGCTCGCGCCATCCCGCCTCACCAGAGGGGCGTATGCGCAATCGTCACGAAACGCGAGGCGGGATGCGATGGACGCGGCAGCGTCGTGCGCGCCTATGGCGCGCGGACGAGCGAAGCTGAAGCGTACGGCGAAGTCGTGTGGTCCTGACACCCCGATGCTGGTGTCAAGTTTGCGGAATACAATTCCATAAGCGACGGTGACAAAAAAGCCCGGTCACCGGGGAGAGCACGATATAAGCCGTAAAACCATTGCGCAGGGAAGGCCGGAGTGTTTCCGCTGAACCTGTATGCTCGTGTGCGTTTTTCTTTAAATGCACATTGCACACGAGACCGCGGGTGCAGCGCGCACCCGGTCTTCCCTGCGCCCTCTGATTTTTTGGAGGGACACGGTCCATGCAAACCTCGGGCGTATCGTGCCGCGAGAATGCGAAGTCGTGTCTGGCTGTTTGAAATGTGAACCGGATATTGCGCGGGGCGGCGCGCTTAACCTCTCCCGCTTGCGGGGGAGGTCGACGCGCTCGTAGAGCGCGGCGGGTGGGGGAAATCTGTCCACACGACGAGCGGAGTGTGCGGAGGCACCCCCACCCCGGCCCTCCCCCGCAAGCGGGAGAGGGAGGAAGCAAAAACGGCGGACCTTTCGATCCGCCGCTGGTGATGCAGTATCGTTTGGTAATGAAACCTTATGTCCCGTTGGCGCGGCAGCGGCCGTAGGGTCCGAGATACCAGCCGCGCGGGCAGGCGTGCGCTGCGGGATTGGCGTAGTTGCGGCGGCATCCGCCATAGGGGCCGCGATGCCAACCCGCTCCGCATCCGCCTGCGACCTCGATGATGTCGGTGTTCGGCGCAGGCGCAACCGGTGCCAGCGGCATCGCGTTGGCACCGCTAGCCATCGTGCCGAGAACGAAAGCTACAGCGATCAGTCTGTTCATGAACGTCTCCGATGTGGCTATGAAAGGCTCTAACCGCCGGCGAACGCGATGCCGGCGCGGACTTCGCCGATCGCCTGATCGATCAGGCCCATGGCGCGCTCGCGGTGGCCGCCCTTGTTCGGCGTCGCCGCTTGCAATTCGCCGCGCGCCGACTGCAGCAAGGCGATGCTCTCGCTCATGTGCGGCTGCGCGCCGATGGCGTAGCCGATGCCCATGCTGGCGGCGATCGCGGCGCCAAGCAGCGTCTTGCGGGCAAAAGAAGTCGTCATCTCGTTCTCCTTTGACGGGTGTTTTCCAAAACACCGGCAATTCCGGTTGGTGGACCGCGCCGCCGGACCTGACACGACATCCCGGCGGCCGCTGCCGCCGCATCGGTAAGTGCGCCGGGGGTTATTGTCTTGGACTGGCAGGCGCCGGCGGAGGACGGATTTGGACTGCCCGGCGCCGCTTTATTCACAGGCGCGTGTTATCCTTCATTTTACATTCATCCGCCGCCCACCAAACTGCTTGCCTCGCCTCCAGGTCCATCCCCCGCCGATGCCCGTCCTGAAGAAAGTGCTCTCGACCGACATGCTGCCGCAGGGCTTGAGCGAGCGGCAGCGCTTTATGTTCTTCGCCGAATTGTTCGAGCATTTTTCCAACACCGGCGAACTCGATCCCGCGCCCGATGTGCCGTTTCGCGCCGCGATGAACTCGATCCATATCGGCACCACCATGCTTGGCCGCTGCGACGGCACCTTCACCACGGTGCGGCGCGACCGGCGGCAGGTGCTGGCGACCAATGACGACCGCTATTGCCTGGTGCGCAACACCGGTAGCCGCGAGGCCCGTGTCACGCATCGCGGGCGCGAATTCATCATGCGGCCGGGTTCGATGGCGCTGCTCAGGCTCGACGAGCCCTTCTTCTCGGCCGACGGCGCCAGCGAGAAGCGCTTCACCAATGTGCACTTGCCGATGGCGACACTGAAGGCAATGGTCGCAGGCGTCGACGATCTGGTCGGGCGCGAGCTCGAGCCCGGCGGTGCATTGTCGCTGGCGATGGATTACAGCGATCTGTTGCTGAAACATTCCGGCGCGGTCGATGAGGCCGGCTTTGCCATCGCGGCCCATCTGATGGATCTCGCCAGCCTCGGCCTCGGGGCTCGCGGCGATTTCGCGGAAGCAGCGCGGCGCGGGGGCTTGCGCGCGGTGCGGCTGAAAGCGGTGCTGACGATCCTGGAAGCGCGTTTTGCCGAGCCGGATTTTTCCGCGCAAAAACTTGCCGCCGCCGCCGGCCTTTCGGAGCGCTATGTCAACGAATTGCTGTATGAGGCCGGCGCCAGTTTCACCATGCGGCTGATGGAACTTCGGTTGCGCCAGGCAGCGGATCTGCTGGCGCATGAGCCGCTTCGGCGCATCAGCGACATCGCCTTCGACTGCGGCTTCAACGACCTGTCCTATTTCAACCGCTGTTTCCGCCGCCGCTTCGGGCTGACGCCGACTGCGGCGCGAGGCAGGTAAAACGCGGTCAAGCGCGGCGGCGTGACGCAACTTGTACCTCGCCTTTGCGTTACCATCTGATGGCCATGTCAAACGACGATATCTACACGCCCCAACGTTCGCGCAACGATCGGCCATCTTCCGGCAGACCGGCGCGTGGTCCTGTGATCGACGAGTATGGGAACGAAATCCGGGACGCCGGGCTGCATCCGCAGTTTGAGGGTTTTCGGTTCGATTTTGGACAGGGCGCCGGCAACCCGTTCGGCAATCTGACGCGCGAGCAGCGGCTGGCGCGGCTCGATGCGATCGCAAAGCTGCTCGACGTCGCCTTCATTCTGCCCGGCACGAATATCCGCTACGGCATCGACGGGCTGATCGGACTGATCCCCGTGATCGGCGATATCGTCACGACCGCGATCTCGCTGTGGCTGGTGCGGGAGGCACGCGCGCTCGGCGCGCCCTGGCACATCACGACACGGATGCTGGCCAATGTGGCGCTCGACGGCGTGGTCGGAATGGTGCCGCTCGCGGGCGACGCTTTCGACGTCATGTTCCGCGCCAATGTTCGCAATGTGCGGATGCTCAAGCGCTGGATGGACAAGCAGCCACGCGCGTGATTTCCGACATAGCAAAAAAACTGCCCCCGGCTTCGGGGGCCGAGGGCAGGGTAACCGATGATGTGGAGAGCTTACGCCGCGTCGGCGTTAGCCTCGGTGCTGGCCGGCGCACGGGGGCGGCGCGGCAGCGGGAAAGCTTCGCTTTCATAGAGAGAACGGATGCCGCTCTGATCGAAGCGCGCTTCCTCGACCTGCAGGTAGGCGCCGTTCAGCGAATCCGCCGGCAACTCCTCGATCGCGAAGCGGACCGCTTCGGCCGCGGTGCCAAATCGCCGATATGCAAAACCCGCCCGCTTCTTCTTGCGGATCGCGGCAGGAAACAGTTCGGCAGCGGTATCGTAACTGAAGGGACGCATGGTCTGTGACCTCAACCTTTTTGGCTCTTGTCTTGAGCGAATGGGGATTGGATGACGGTGGACCGTAACCTTGCGGTGCGCCGTGCACGTCATTTCATGGCTTAATATAAGCCTGTTTGACAAAAATGCGACTCCTGAGGAGCAAGATCGGGGGTGATGATGAATCCGCGCATGGCTGCGGCGGAACCGAAATAAATCAAATTATTTCAATAGCTTGCGAGGACTACAGCTTGCCCAGCAGCAACAGGATGACCAGCACGATCAGAATCATGACCGCCCAGGCCCATGCCGGAATGGCCCATGCCGTAGCCGTAGCCGCCGAACCGGCCGCTGAAGCCGCCGAGCAGGAAAATAATCAGAATGATGATGAGTATCGTTCCAAGCGACATGGCACTCTCCCCGAAAGGCAGCCGACGCTTCAAAAAGCGACTCGCTGCCCGGATAAAAGCACATTCCGGGCCGCGAGTCCTCGCCCCGCTGAAGTCAGAGGTTGTTATCAAGCGGCGGCTGGACAACGAACCCCCGCGCGACCTGCTCTTGGTCGCACGGGGGCGCGAAATGCGTTCGGGGTTGTCGAATCTATTTCGGCTGCAGCTTCAGCGATGCCGAATTGATGCAGTAGCGCAGGCCGGTCGGGCCGGGGCCGTCATTGAAGACATGGCCGAGATGGCCGTCGCATTTCGAGCACAGCACCTCGGTGCGGATCATGCCGTGGCTGACGTCGCGCTCCTCGTCGACATGGCTGTCCAGCGCGGGCGCGGTAAAGCTCGGCCAGCCGCAGCCGGAATCGAACTTGGCATCGGATTCGAACAGCGTCTGGCCGCAGCCGGCGCAGGTATAGGTGCCCTTGCGATGCTCATGCTCATATTCGCCGGAGAAGGGCCGCTCGGTCGCCTTCTCGCGCAGCACGGCGTACTGCATCGGCGTCAGCTCGCGGCGCCATTCGGCTTCGCTCTTCTCGACCTTGCCGGTCGTCGTCTTGGTGTCGGACATGGAGTTCTCCTTACTAATTGGTGACCTTGGCGTTGCCCACCAGCGTCGGCTTCTCGATGTAGCTGTCCGCAAAGATCTTCTTCAAATTCTCGACCTTCGGGATGTCGTTGAAGGCAATATAGGGTTGGTTCGGGTGCAGCGTCAGGTAGTCCTGGTGATAGGCCTCCGCCGGATAGAACGCCTCGAGCGGGCCGATCTTCGTCACGATCGGCTTCTTGTAGACCTTGGCCGCGTTGAGCTGGGCGATATAGGCCTCCGCCACCTTCTTCTGCTCGTCATTGGTGGTGAAGATCGCCGAGCGATATTGCGTGCCGGTGTCCGGGCCCTGGCGGTTCAACTGGGTCGGATCGTGCGCGACAGAAAAGAAGATCTGCAGAATCTTGCCGTAGCTGATCTTCTGCGGGTCGTATTTGATCTCGACCGATTCCGCGTGACCGGTCGAGCCGGTCGAGACCATGTTGTAGTCGGCGGTTGCCTTGGCTCCGCCGGCATAACCGGACACGGCATTGACGACGCCCGCGGTGTGCTGGAACACGCCTTGGACGCCCCAGAAACAACCGCCCGCGATGACGGCGGTCTGGAGACCGCTGGCGGGCTGCACATCGGCGGCGGGGGCGGGAATGATCACGGCCTCTTCGGCGGCGCGCGAGGGCGCGACTGCGAACGCAGCGATGGCCAGCGCGCCGATGGCGGCGGCGCACAGCGAAAGGCGGCTGAATTGGCTACGGGACATGGTTTCCTCTCGGGTCGGGGCCGGTTGGGGGACAGTTTAAGGCGGGAGCCGTGTTTCGCAATCGGCACGGTTCTCCTGATGCCCCAAAGATACGGGCTGGCGTTGATATTGTTACGGTCTCCGCCACACGAGTTCGTGAATAAAATTGTGGGATGACCGCCGTCACACCACCACGCTCAGCCGCTTCGCCGCCCGCGTGATGCCGGTATAAAGCCAGCGCGCGCGGCTGTCCTGGAACGCGAAGCTTTCGTCGAACAGCACGACGTCGTCCCATTGCGAGCCCTGCGATTTGTGCACGGTCAGCACATAGCCGTAGTCGAACTCGTCGTAAGGCTTGCGCTGGTCCCACGGGATCGCCTCGATGCCGCCCTCGAAGCAATCATGGCGTACCGAAACTTTAGTGACCTTGTGACCGAACTCCTCGTCGGGCGAGAGCCGCATGCTCAAGATCTTCGATTTCGATCGCGGCTGCGTGCGCGACTTCACCCGCCACAGCCCGCCGTTGAACAGGCCCTTCTTGCGGTTGTTACGCAAACAAACCAGCTTGTCGCCGGCGACCGGCAAGGGATCTTCGATGTTCTGCTTCTGCCGCACCCGCATGTTGTAGGCGCGGCGGGTGTTGTTGCGTCCGACCAGCACCTGATCGGCGCTCATCACCCGGTCGGGGTCGAGCTCGCTGCGCGAGACCACCTCGCTCTCGCCGTGCCGGCCGATTTCGAGTTCGCGACCCTCGCGGATATCCATCGACATCCGCACGATCGGATCGTCCTGCGCCTGGCGGTGCACTTCGGTCAGCATCGCATCGGGTTCGCAATCGGTGAAATAACCGCCGCCCTGGATCGGCGGCAATTGCGCGGGATCGCCGAGCACCAGCAGCGGACAGTCGAACGACATCAAGTCGCGGCCGAGCTCGGCGTCGACCATCGAGCATTCGTCGATCACGATCAGCTTTGCCTTCGAGGCGGGCGCGTCGTCCCATAATTCAAAGCTCGGCTGTTCGACGCCGGATTCGCGGGCGCGATAAATCAGCGAGTGGATGGTAGAGGCGTTGTCGCAACCCTTGTTGCGCATTACCAGCGCCGCCTTGCCGGTGAAAGCCGCGAATTTTACCTCGCCGTCGACGCCGTCCGCGATGTAGCGCGCCAGCGTGGTCTTGCCGGTTCCGGCATAGCCGAACAGCCGGAAGATCGGTGGCGTGCCGTTCTTGCCCGGTTTTGCCTTCAGCCATTCGGCAACGGCGTTCAGTGCGGAATCCTGATGCGGCGTAAAAACGGTCATGTAAAGACGGTCATATAAAGATGGTCGTGGGTTCTCAATGGAAGGGGAGAGCGGGCAGCGGTTTGCCACGACTCACCGGAACAGCAAAGCTAACCATTCGGGTGGTCAGCGCAAGCCGGCTTCCGCGCCACGGAATTGAGGTTTCGCGGCCGAGGCTAGACTTGCAGCCCGCGGGGAATACACTGCGCAAAACAACAAGCGGTTTTGGGAGCGACGTCATGAAATTCGGCATCTTTTACGAGCTGCAGCTGCCGCGCCCGTGGGAAGAGGGCGACGAGCTCAGGCTTTACCAGAACGCGCTGACGCAGCTCGAGACCGCCGACCGGCTCGGATATGACCACGCCTGGGTCGTGGAACATCATTTCCTTGAGGAATATTCGCATTCACCCGCGCCGGAATCATTCCTGGCCGCCGCCAGCCAACGCACCAAAAACATCCGGCTCGGCCACGGCATTTTCCAGCTCACCACCAATCATCCCGCCCGCGTCGCCGAGCGCGTCGCGGTGCTGGATCTCCTGAGCAACGGCCGCTGCGAATTCGGTATGGGCGAAAGTGCATCGATCACCGAGCTGACGCCGTTCGGCCGCGACATGGAAACCAAGCGCGAGGTGTTCGAGGAAGCTGTCGCCGCGATCTTCCCGATGTTCACGAAGGTCGGCACCGAGCATCACGGCAAATATTTCGACATCCCCTTGCGCAACGTCGTTCCCAAACCTGTTCAGAAGCCGCACCCGCCGCTGTGGATGGCCTGCTCGCAATTGCCGACCATTGAGCGCGCGGGCGAGAACGGTTTCGGTGCGCTCGGATTCCAGTTCGTCAGCGCGGAGGCCGCGCATGCCTGGGTGCACGCTTACTACAACGCGATCACCAAGCGGCTGAAGAAGCTCGCCGACTACGAGATCAATCCGAATATGGCGCTGGTGTCGTTCTTCATGTGCGCCAAGACCGACGAGGAGGCGAGGGCGCGCGCCGATGGCGCGACCTTCTTCCAGTTCGCGCTGCGCTACTATGGCGCTTCGCAGAACCGGCAGCGCCCGGCGCCGGGCACCGTCAACATGTGGGACGAATACAACAAGTGGAAGCGCGAGAACCCGGAAGCGCAGGAGGCGGCGCTTCGCGGCGGCCTGATCGGATCGCCGGAGACCATCCGCAAGAAGCTGCGGCGGTTCAGGAGTTCCCATATCGATCAGGTGATCTTGCTCAATCAGGCCGGCAAGAACAGCCACGAGCACATCTGCGACTCCCTTGAACTGTTCGCCAAAGAGGTGATGCCGGAATTCCAGAACGATCCCGAGCACGAAGCCTGGAAAACCGGCGTAATGAGCGGCGCGATCCAGCTCGAAGAGGTCGATACCGACGCGTTCAGGGATCGTTACGGCAAGCTGGCGGTGAGCGTCGCGCCTGCGGCGAAAGTCGCGGCGGGGTAAGACTGCAGTTTTACGCGCGCTCGCCTTGAGGCGATGGTCTTCGCGGGCTACAAGCTTGCGATTTCGTGGACTGTGACCTGATGAAGCGCATCGCAATCTGGGCTTTCTATGGCGTCGGAACTCTCGCGATCGCCTATCTCGCGCTGTACGCCTATGCCGTTTTCACCGGGCACGACCTGCAGCCCGGCGATCCCATTCACATTTTTCGCAAACCCGATGCGCCGAGCTATTCGCTGCTGACTACCCCGCCGCAGCAAACCGCTGATGTTCACTCGATCCCGCGGGGGTGATCGGCAATCCACCGTCGGCATATTCATTCAGCTTGTTGCGCAGCGTGCGGATCGATATGCCGAGAATGTTGGCAGCGTGGGTACGGTTGCCCAGGCAGTGCTTGAGCGTCTCCAGGATCAGATCTCGTTCGACGTCGGCGACCGTGCGGCCGACCAGCGCACGCGTAACCTGTTCGGCGGCGAAGGTGGCGTGCGCTACCGCAGGCACGGTTTTGGCGAGGTCGAGGCGGTCGCCGTCGGGCGTCAGGATCGCTTCCGCGCCGATTTCGTCGCCCTGCGCCATCAGCACCGAACGGTGCATGGTATTCTCTAGCTCGCGAACGTTGCCCTGCCAGCGATTCGAAGTCAGCACCCGCCGTGCATCGGCCGAGATCGGGCGTAGCGGCACGCCATTGGCTTGGGCATATTTTTTCGCAAAGTGCTGCGCCAGCTCGAGGATGTCGGCTGGGCGATCCCGCAGCGGCGGGATCTTCAAATTGACGACGTTCAGCCGAAACAGCAGGTCCTCACGGAACGTACCTTCGCGCACGGCGTCCGCAAGGTTGCGGTTCGAGGTCGCGAGGATGCGGATGTCGACCGGCACCGGCTTGGTGCCGCCAACGCGGTCGATCACACGTTCCTGGATCGCGCGCAGCAGTTTCGATTGCAGCCGCACGTCCATTTCGGAGATTTCATCGAGCAGCAACGTGCCGCCGGTGGCTTCCTCGAACTTGCCGATCCGCCGCGCCACGGCGCCGGTGAAGGCGCCTTTCTCATGGCCGAACAGTTCGGATTCCAGCAGATGCTCGGGGATCGCCGCGCAGTTGATCGAAATGAACGGCCGCTTGGCGCGGGCCGAGCGGGTGTGGACATAGCGGGCCAGCACTTCCTTGCCCGTGCCGGATTCGCCGGTGATCATCACGGACGCGTCCGAGCCCGCGATCTGCTGCGCCAGCTTGATGACCTTGCCCATGGCTTCGTCGCGATAGACGAGGTCGCGGGAATCGTTGGCGACGGCGGCCAGTACCGCTGCGATCAATTCGGGGTCGGGCGGAAGCGGGATGTATTCCTTGGCGCCGGCGTGGATCGCGGCGACTGCGGCGCGGGCGTCGTTGGAGATGCCGCAGGCCACGATCGGAACGTGGATGTGTTCGGCTTCCAGCCGCATCACCAGGTCGCGGATGTCGAGGGCTACGTCGACCAGCAACAGGTCGGCGCCCTTGCCGCCGCGCAGCACCGCCATCGCCTGTTCGGTCACCTCCGCATGCGTCACGGAAGCGCCGTTGTCCATCGCAATCTTGGTGGCCGTCGTGAGCTGGCCCTTCAATGTGCCAACGATGAGAAGCCGCATCATAATCTCCTGTTCGTCTGTTCGCGCCGATTACGCGCGTGCCGTTTAGTTGCGTTCCGCCTTGATGATTTCAGTCATGGTCACGCCGAGTTTTTCTTCCACCAGCACGACTTCACCGCGCGCCACCAGCCGGTTGTTGACGTAGATGTCGATGGCTTCGCCGACGCGACGATCAAGCTCGAGCACGGTGCCGGGTCCGAGCTTCAACAGCTCGCCGACGTCCATCTTGGAGCGGCCGAGCACCGCCGAAACCTGGACCGGCACGTCGAACACGGCCTCCAGGTCGGCGGCGATGCGCGAGGCCTGTTCGTCTTCGTTGTAGGCCAGATCGTCCACCGGGGCTGCATCGGCGGCGTTGAGATCGGGCAGCGGGACCTGCGTGTCGGTGTCACTCATGGTTCAGTCCTCATAGCCTTCCGGCCTGATCGCGGGACGCGATGTAGCGCCCGACAAGTTCGTTGATCTTGGTTTCGATGGCTGCACGCTCCAGCACTACGCCGCCGTCGGCCCATTCGATCCGGCAGTCACCGGTTGCGATTTCCGGTTCGGCCAGGATTACCAGCCGGCCCTCGAAGCCGCTCTGCTGCGCAAGCCGCTCGATCTTTTCGCGCGCGGCTTCGTAAAGGCTGTCGTGGATGCGGACCACGAGGTGCGGCGTCGATACCAGGTGCGAGAAGCAATCGCTGACCAGCGCGGTGATCTCGCCCAGCGGTTCGCGGGAAACCAGCTCGCTGCACAGTTTGCGCGCCACCGCGACCGCGACGTCGACGGCCTCGGTCTCCATCCGCGTCTCGATGCCGGAGAAGCGCGATGCGATGCCCTTGATGGCGATGCCGATTTCCTCGAGCGCCAGCGCACTGCGGCGGTCGCTTTCCACTTTTGCCTCGCGCTGCGCAGCCTCGTAGCCGTCGCGATAGGCGCGGGCTTCTGCGGAGGCGACCTTCTGCGCGATTTCGGCAGGGGTAGCGGGGCGTTCGCGCGCCTTGTCCGGCGCCCCGAAATCCATGTCGAAAAGAAATTTTGCGGGCGCGGCCATCAGTACACCAGCTCGTCGTCGGCGCGGTTCTTGGTCAGCGTGATTTCGCCCTTGGCAGCGAGATCCTTGGCGAGGTTGACGAGAAGCGCCTGTGCCTCGTCGACGTCGCGCAATCGCACCGGTCCCATCGCCGACATGTCGTCCAACAGCATCTTGCCCGCACGGGACGACATGTTGCCGAGGAAGAAGCTGCGGACCTCCTCGTTGGCGCTCTTTAGCGCGACGCCGAGTTTGTCCTTGTCGACATTGCGCATCAGCGTCTGGGCCGAGGCGGAGTCGAGCTTGATCAGATCGTCGAAGGTGAACATCAGCGCCTTGATGCGTTCGGCGGCTTCGCGGTTTTCCTCTTCGAGCGAGGTGATGAAGCGGGTTTCGGTCTGGCGATCGAAATTGTTGAAGATCTCGGCCATCACCTCGTGGGCGTCACGGCGTCGCGTCTGCGACAGGTTGGACATGAATTCGGTGCGGAGCGTCTGCTCGACGCGCTCGATCACTTCCTTCTGCACCGCCTCCATCTTCAGCATGCGGCCGACGACGTCGAGTGCGAGATCCTCGGGCAGGATCGCCAGCACGCGCGCGGCGTGCTCCGGCTTCAGCTTGGACAGCACCACCGCAATCGTTTGCGGGTACTCGTTCTTGAGGTAGTTGGCGAGCACCTCTTCCTGGACGTTGGAGAGCTTCTCCCACATGTTACGGCCGGCGGGTCCGCGGATTTCGTCCATGATGCCGGTGACGCGCTCGGCCGGCAGATATTGCTGCAGCAGCCGCTCGGTGGCGTCGAAGGTGCCCATCAGCGCGCCCGAGGCCGACATGCGGGAAACGAATTCGAGCAAGAGGTCTTCCACCACTTCGGCCTCGACGGTGCCGAGCGTCGACATATGGACCGACAATTCGCGCACTTCGTCGTCATCGAGCAGCGACCAGACCTTGCCGCCATATTGTTCGCCCAGCGCCAGCATCAGGATGGCGGCGCGCTTCGGACCGCTCAACGGCTTGCCCTTGGGCCGGGTAGCCTGACGGCTTGCCAACGCCGAGATGACGGTCGTGATGTCGTTGGCGTTGGTGGTTTGCGGTAAAGCCATGTCAGATCACTCGGCGGGTTCACTGAGCCATTGACGAACAATGGACGCGGTCTCGTTTGGATTGCGTTCGGCCAGTTCGCCGACCCGATGCACGGCCTGGGCGTGGACCTGGCCCTGCACCTGCGCGACGTCGATCAGCGCTGCAGCGCCGCTGGTACCGGGAATGAGAGCCTGACCGGGCGCGCCGCCTTCTCCGCCTTGCGTACTGCCGTCGGCGAGCGCCGGCAGCATGCCTTCGGCGTGCGAGGGAACGACTTCGGATGCCAGGATTCGCTTGACCAGTGGCCGGATCACCATGAACAGCACCACCAGGCCGAGCAGCATCATCACGCCGAGCTCGATGACGTACATGACGTCGTCCTTGGTGAATTGCAGCATGCCGAGCAGGCCGGTCGGTTCGGCAACCGGGGGAACGGCCGGCGCTTCGGCAAACCGCAGGTTCACGACCTCGACCTGATCGCCGCGCTTCTGGTCGAAGCCGATCGCCGAACGCACCAGGGTCGCAATGCGATCGAGCTGCTCCTTGTTGCGGTCCTGATAGACCATCTCGCCTTTTTCGTTCTTCGAGTAACTGCCATCGACCAGCACCGCGACCGAGATCCGGTTGACCCGTCCGGCCTCGGTGACCTCGGTCTTGGTGGTGCGGGAGATCTCGTAATTGTTGGTCTCTTCGCTCTTCTTGCTCTGGTCGCGGGCCAATGCCCCGCTGTCCCTGCTCTGATTGCCCGGCAATTCATTGTTGACCGTGACCTGACCGTTGTTGTCGGCGGTCGCAGAGGATTCCTCGCGGGTCTGGGTGGAGCGCAGCACCCGCCCTTCCGGATCGAACTTGTCGGAAGTCTGGGTGATCTTGTTGTAGTCGAAATCGGCGGTGAGCTGGACACGGGCACGGCCCTGGCCGACCACCGAGGAGACGATCGCTTCGACCTCGTTGCGCATCCGCTTCTCGAAGGCGGTCCGGCGCTCGTCGCCGATGGCGTTTTCGGGATCGGAGCTGGCGCCGTCGGCCAGCAACCGGCCGGCTTCGTCGACGATCGACACCCGCTGTGGCTTCAGCCCATTGACGGCGGAAGCGACGACGTGGCGGATGGCCCGGATCTGCGGAGCGTCGAGGCTGCCACGCACGCGTACCACGATCGAGGCCGAGGGTTCGGGCGTTTCGCGCGAAAACAGCGGCCGTTCGGGCAGCACCAGATGGACTCTCGCCGCCTGGATGCGGTCGATGGCGCGGATGGTGCGGGCGAGTTCGCCTTCCAGCGCGCGTAGATGATTGATGTTCTGGACGAAGCTCGTGGTGCCGAGCGCGTCGGACTTGTCGAAAATCTCGTAGCCGACGCCGCCGCCCTTGGGCAGGCCGCCCTCGGCCAGCTTCATCCGCAGCCGGGTGACCTTGTCCTTCGGCACCATGATCACTGCGCCTTCGTTGCGCAGCTCGAAGGCAATGGCCTGGCGTTCCAGATCCTTGATGATGCTGGAGGAGTCTTCAGCGGAGAGGTCGGTGAACAGGGTGGTCATCTGCGGCGTCGTGACGCGCATGATCACAAATGCGAAGAAGCCGATCAGCGCGGTTGTGACCGCGACCATGGCCATCAACCGCGACGCACCAAGCCCTCTCAGAAAAGCAACCAGACTTTGCACCAACGGCCCCCAGGGATTCGGCCCCAGGGACCGACTGGGCAATTATTGCCTAGGTGATGGTTTCCATATGGTTAACGCGGGTTAATAACGGCGTCGAAAGTTCGGCATGAAAAAGATCGGCCTCGCAGAGCGAGGCCGATTTGCATCAAATCTTCCGGTTCGGGAGAGCTTACTGGCGATATTGCTGGATGCGGGTGGTCCGCAAGCCGGCCAGGCCATGCTGATCGATGGAGAATTGCCAAGACAGGAATTCGTCAACCGTCAGGGTGTAGCGGCTGCAAGCCTCCTCAAGGGAGAGCAGGCCGCCGCGGACTGCGGCAACGACTTCGGCCTTGCGGCGGATTACCCACCGTTTGGTTCCGGGCGCGGGCAAGTCCGCAATTGTTAACGGACTGCCGTCAGGCCCGATGACGTATTTTACCCTCGGGCGATGGGGTTCTGTCATGGCGTACTCACAAACTCTCAACCACTGAACTCACGGTAAGAACCTACGCGGTGCGGCTTAAAATTTGCCTAAGCCCAAGGCTCCAATACGAATCTCCTTGAAAATGCCCCCAACGCACTTTGGCCCGGCGTCTGGGAGACGTCGGGCCGGGAGGAAAATGGTGGATCTGGACGCCAGCTTGCGCGGAAGGAACTAGCTCGAGGACGTGGCCGGGGTGCTCGGACGGACCACCCGCTTGATCTTGTCGGTCGTATAGCTCTGCCCGCCGATCGAAAGCAGCGGTGGCGAGGAGGTGAGATCGACGGAATCGACGATACCCTGGACTTCGGTGGAGATCGCCACGCTATTGCCGGATGCATCCTTGCCGGTGGCGGTCAGGGTGTAGGTGCCCGGCGGCCACTGGGAGCCATCATTGCCTTTGCCGTCCCAAACAAAACTGGAGCCGCCCTTCTTCAGCGCAAAATCGCCGCTGTAGGCGGTCTGTCCCGTCGCGTTTGTGATCGTGATCGTCGCTGTTGTGTCTGCGGGACTTTGAAAATTCCAGGTCGCCGATTTGTCGAACTGGGCCTTGCTGCCGTCGACGGCCACGGTGTTGCCGACATAGACCAGCGCCTGTGTGGACTGAGCGCTCTTTTCGATATCGACCAGCGACTTCAGCTGGTCGTTCGATTTGAGCTGTTGCTCGACGCCGGCAAACTGCACGAGCTGGGCCGTGAACTGGTTGGTGTCGAGCGGATCGAGCGGGTTCTGGTTCTGCAACTGCGTCGTCAGCAGCGTCAGGAAGGTCTGAAAATTATCCGCGATCCCCGTTGTCGGCGTCGACGATGAGGACGAACTGCTCGATCCCGACGGGTTGGTCCCGGGCCCCGAGACGACCGGCGTTGGCATTGTTGCATCGACTGCCATGATGAGCTCCTTAAATCCTGATATCGACGCCGCCGCTCGCACCGAGCATGCGGCCATAGCTGCGGCCGGCGACGGCCGCCGGGATAGTCTCTTCCTCACTGACGATCAGGCGGTGCGCATTGGGATTGGACTGATCGCTATTGTTCTGGCCTTGCGAAGATTGATCGCGCAGGCTGAATTGCAGCCCGCCATTGCCGGTCGACAATCCGGCATTATCGAGCGCACGCTGCAGCTGATTGGCGTCCTGGCGCAGCATCGACAGCGTCTCGGGGCGATCGACCGTCAGATGCGAGGTCACCTGGCCGTTGCGATCGACATCGATGCGCACGTCGATGCGGCCGAGGTCGGCCGGATCGAGCCGGATTTCGAAACGGCTCTTGCCGCTTTTGGCCGATGCCGCGATCTCCATCGCAAGCCCGCTGAGGGGCACCGCGGCATGGGTCGCAGCGGTGACGGTCAGCTGGGGAGCGGACGCCGACGCGGTGGCGGTTGACGGTTGCTGCAAGCTGAACGGCGCCGGCGGCCTGCACGCCATTATCGGATGAAGTGACCGGCGTCTGGCTCGCGGCGGCCGTTGCCGCATGGCCGTTGCCGGCGGCATTGGCGACGGCCGATGCGGGTGCGGAATTGCCTGATGCGTCCGCCTTCACGGCATCGACGAGGCCGCTCTCGGCTTTGGGTTTGCCCGCGGTCGCTGCTTGCGGCGTGACGGCGGCGGCCGTTCCGGCTGACGCTGCGGAAGTATCTGATGTGTCCGCCGTGCCGTCCTGTTCGCTGGATGCAGCGGCGCCTTCCTTCGTGACGACCGGCGCCTTCAACCCGGTTGCGGTTTTCGATGCGACCTTCGTGGCCGGCGATGCGGCGAGCGCGACGCCTGTCGTGACAGTCGCGCCGGGGGAAGTGGTGGCCTGTGCTGTGACGGTCTCGGCGATCGCGGCGGAATTGGTGGCGGTGTTGGCGTCGCCCGTCTTGGCGTTGGTGGCCGCAGTGGCTGCGTCAGTGACGGTGGATGCCGGGGTAGCAGCCGGCGTTGTGCCGTTAGCGGCGGATTGGCTGGCGGCAATCGCCGCTGCGGCGATCGCCAGCGGTGCGGCCGCCTTGTCGGTTGTTGCAGCCTTTGCAGCGGAGGCATCCACTGTTGCCGCAGCAACGGGAATGGCGGTCGCGACAGCATTGGCGGTCACCACTGCCGTGGCATCCTGCGTCGTCCCGGTCTGATCTGTTGCCGCGGACGTGTCGTCGGAAGATGATTTTGAGGCCGGCTTGGTGTCGTCAGCCTTCGTAGCCTCCGATTTCGACGCGTCGGATTTTGATTTGGAGCGGCGGGGCGTGTCGGCTTTGGTATCCGCATTGGCGTCGTCGCGTGCGCTGGCGGCGGCATCGCGGTCGTCCAAATCGTTGCGCGCCGCCTTGTCCGATGCGGCTTTGTCCGATGCGGTGGTGTCGTCGCGCGACCGGTTGTCTGCAGGCGGCGGGTCGTCGGCGCGGCGCGGCGCAGGTGCCGGCGCGCTCGATGCATCTCTCGCGGCATCCCTCGAAGTATCTTGCGGACGGTTGTCGCTATTGCTGGCGGCTGCATTGCTGTCGACCAGCGCCGCAAAGCTGTTGTTTGCATTCGACGGGTCGGAATCCGGCCGCCCAGACCTCGCTGACGCGCCCAGAAAAGACACGTTTGCCAATGCTTCCGACGTGACACTAACCACGGGCGTCCCTCGCAATGAAACCTTAGCTATCCCTTGAGCAAGGACCGGGCCACCCGCTGCTGTAAAAATTATTGTTTTATTTCAATATCTTAGTGAGAGATAGGAGCAGCCATGGTGGCATTTGGGCGGCCCCCTTTCTGCCCGGCGGCAAGATTTGCCGTCCTCGGCCTGCCAAAACGGTTCGGCTGATTGCCTCCCGCGAATACGGCCTATATTAAAGAGCAGCTTCTGCCCCGGCCCGCGATGGCCGAAAGATGCCCCAAGGCCTTATATGTAAAAGGCTTTTTAACTCTGGCCGCGAGTCCTCTGGGCTCGCGATTAAGTCGATGACCCCTCGCATGCGCAACAGTCTGGATCTCGAAGGCCGCCCAGAGGACACACGGATCGTGGTCGCCATGTCCGGCGGCGTCGACTCGTCGGTGACGGCTGCCTTGCTGAAGTCCGAAGGTTACGACGTGGTCGGGATCACGCTGCAGCTTTATGACCATGGCGCGGCGACCCATCGCAAGGGTGCCTGCTGCGCCGGGCGCGACATCCACGACGCTCGCAATGTCGCCGAACGGATCGGCATCCCGCATTACGTGCTCGACTATGAAAGCCGCTTTCGAGAATCCGTGATCGACAATTTCGCCGACAGCTACGCGCTCGGCGAGACGCCGGTGCCGTGCATCGAATGCAACCGCTCGGTCAAGTTTCGCGATCTGCTGTCGACCGCCCGCGAACTCGGCGCGCAGGCGTTGGCGACCGGACATTACGTGGCCTCGCGCCGTCTTGGCGACGGGTCGCGCGCGCTGGTATGCGCCGCGGATTCCGATCGCGACCAGAGTTATTTCCTGTTCGCGACCACGCGCGAGCAACTCGGTTACTTGCGCTTTCCGCTCGGCGACATGACCAAGCCGCAGGCGCGCGAACTGGCGCGACGCTTCGGTCTTGAAGTCGCCGACAAGCAGGACAGCCAGGACATCTGCTTTGTGCCGACCGGGCGCTACACCGACATCATCAGCCGCCTGAAGCCCGGCGCGATCGAGCCCGGCGACATCGTCGATCTCGACGGCCATGTCATCGGCCAGCACCAGGGCATCGTTCATTTCACCGTTGGCCAGCGCAAGGGACTGGGCATCGCCTCGGGCGCGCCGCTCTATGTCGTCAAGCTCGATGCCGCGAGCCGCCGCGTCGTGGTTGGGCCGCGCGAGGCGTTGCGGATGGATCGCATCCTCTTGCGCGATGTCAACTGGATCGGCGACGGCGCGCTCGACCGCGTCATCGGCGAGGGAATCGAGATGTTCGTGCGCGTGCGCTCGACGCGTGCGCCGCAGCCGGCCTGGCTTCGCGCCGTCGATGGCGGCTATGAAGTCGAACTCGTCGCCGGCGAAGAAGGCGTTTCGCCAGGGCAGGCCTGTGTGTTCTACGATGCGCCTTCGGGACCCGCGCGCGTGCTTGGCGGCGGATTCATCAAGAGCGCGACTGCAAAAAATGCGGGGCCAAGGGCAGGGGTGCGCGATACGCTTGCGCCACCGTTCGCCGAGGTGATGCGCGGATAAGAAAAATTCGGGGCGCAGGGAATGGCTGGGGACATCGACCGCGAGGGGGTCGAAAAGGCTTATGGGCGCTGGGCGCCGGTCTACGATCTCGTTTTCGGCAAAGTGTTCGATCACGGCCGCCAATCGACCATCGCCGAAGCCGACAAGATCGGCGGGCGCATTCTCGACGTCGGCGTCGGCACCGGATTGTCGCTGTCGGATTATTCGCGCAACACCAGACTATGCGGCGTCGATATTTCCGAGCCGATGTTGCGCCGGGCGCTTAAGCGCGTCCGCGCGCTGGGCCTGACCAACGTCGAAATACTCGCGGTCATGGACGCCAAGAACCTGGCTTTCGCGGATTGTTCTTTCGATGCGGTGGTGGCGCAATATGTCATCACCGCGGTGCCGGATCCGGAGAGCACGCTGGATGATTTCATCCGCGTGCTGAAGCCCGGCGGCGAACTGATCCTGGTCAATCACATCGGCGCCGAGAGCGGTCCACGCCGCATCTTCGAACTGGCATTCGCGCCGTTGGCGCGGCGGCTCGGCTGGCGCCCGGAATTCCCGTGGGACCGATTGACCAACTGGGCCGCCAAACATGGCGGCGTTACCCTCACCGAGCGGCGGCCGATGCCGCCGATGGGGCATTTTTCGCTGATACGGTTCCGCAAGTCTTAGATCCGCGCGCGAATTTTTCACGGAACCTCCGCGGCGGTGAACCGTTTCCCCGCATGGGAATAAAACGCTCGCTATTTCTCTCATGTCTATTGATGGCGGCCTCCGGTGTGGCGGGCGCTCAAGCGCCGCCGGGCCCGGCCACTCCCCCGGCCCGGACCGCGCCGCCATCGCCTTCGCGCGCCACCAATTGCGCGCCGATGCAACAGCCGGCCCATCCTGGCGTTGTCGCGCCGGAAGGCCAGACCACGGGTCAACGGGCCGAGCCGCTCGGCGACAAATTGGCCCGTTCCGATGGAGTCTTGTGCCCGCCAGCCGGTGTCGATCCCGAAATGCATGCGCCGACGCCGGATGCCGGCAATACGCCGGTGATTCCACCGCCCGGCAGCCCCGGCGGCGACCCCACGATCCGGCCAAAATAGGCCCGTTTGCAGGAACTTGGCGCGAAGCGCGGCTTCGCTTGACAGGCCATTGACCCCTTCCTTATATGCCGCGCGTTCGCGAATGCGGTATGTTGAGCCGTGACGGTGAACCGTGGCGAGGTAGCTCAGCTGGTTAGAGCACGGGAATCATAATCCTGGGGTCGGGGGTTCGAGTCCCTCTCTCGCTACCAAGATTTCTCGTTACGGTTGAGGGCTTTGCTCCCCAGCGGACGAGGCCTTTTGCTGACCGGAAACGCGCCGCGCAAAGCGGTCATTCGTTGCTTTGCCCAAGTCCCCTAAGTGCCAAGGCAGACATCAGTCGTTATTCGATCACCTCGTCAGCCGTAGCCAACAAGGGAGGCGGCACCGTCAGGCCGAGGGCCTTTGCGGTTTTCATGTGGATAACGAGTTTGAAACGCGTGGGCTATTCAACAGGAAGGTCCGCTGGCTTCGCGTGGATTGCGATACAAGCCGTCCACCGGACGGCTCGGTTATTCGCTCAGTGAAGCACCTTCGGCAGCACGACCACTACGTCGATTTCCTGCTTTAATATTTGACTGGCGATGTCCGCGAGGAGAAGGGCGAAGTCGTCCTCGATCTCCGCCGCGGTGCTTTCGTCCTTGGCGTAGACGTACAGAAGCGGCCCATCGACCTCAGCAAACCTGACACCGGCAAACACACGATCGAACTCGCAGGCGCCGAGAACGGCGGCCACGCGGGCTTGTATCGCGAAGTCCTGAATGTCAGTGAGATCCATTGTCCTGCCGCCAAAGTATTCAAGTTCTAGATGCATACATGTTTACCGCGCACCCTTTGTTCAAGGGACCGCATTCCAGTTCGACGAGGCTCCGCCGAAAACTGCTGACTGGCAGAAACAACGAAAGACCGAAGACGTGGAAATTGCGCGTTACTGGTGACCGCTCGACATGCGTTGGTCGCCCTCATTGTGGAATCACTAACACAAAATCAGACACCGCTATTCGATTCAGATAGGCGCGTTAAATTCGGTCTAATTGCCTACGGACGAAACCATGGCAGCATGAGGAGCATCTGGAGTGGAGTCACGCCGTTCTGAAAAGGATCCTCGCGCCGACGACCCGGCATGTTTGCTGCTCATCTCCTGTTACGTGAACAAGAGACGGGAACGGCACGCGAGCTTTTACTGCCGAAACATCCGCTCACATGAACAAGTGGCTAAAGTTTCTGGTCTTCGACCTCCGGCATGAAATGCCCTAGATGCGAGAAGGCCATGGAGCCCGTAGATCATGGGTTCAAATGCGAACCCTGCCTAAAACCGCACTGCTCCTGAACGGTTCAGTATTGGCGGCTCGTTCCTCCAAGAGGCCGTCACGGTGCGCGAGCGACGTCATCAATGCACGGTGTCGAGAGGCGCCAGCGAGACGGCGGCACCTTCACCATTGTAGATCGCAACGCACATTCCTTTATGGACGAGGTCGGGCTGCGCGAAAAGCATTTCTTGCGCTACTACTTTGGCAAACTGATATAGCTCGTGCGGTGCCAGCCATGTTTCCAAGCTGGGCGAGCTGAAGTCGCTGAAGTTCGTGAAGTTGTAGGTAAAAAGCTGCATGAAGACAAAAAGGCCCGCGAGAGGGTATGGGCCGCCTTTCTTTCTAGAATGAACTATTCCAATCTGTCCTGCGGAGGAACGGGAGCACTGTCACGCTCCGCGATTTCCTTTTCTGCCTGTAGCCAAAAATCCATCTCCGAACCGTTCTTGCCGCTTTGCTCCCAAAGTTCGTAAGCGCGTTGCCGGACCTTATCCTCGTTGCTGGGCATGAGTGCCTTCCTGCTCGTAGCTCTTCGTTGAAATGCATGATCTAATCCGCGGGAACGCAGGGTGTTCCGTAAATTGCGCGTGTGTGCCGCACTCACTATAGCCGGTTCAGCCGAAATACCCTCTGACTGAACGATCCGCATTCGCAATTGCTGGTGGTGCCAAATCAGCCACTGGGCTTGTAGAACCGATTTTCCGGAAAATCATTTGCTTCATCGAGGGCCGGTTCAATTATGGCAAATTCCACTGTGTCTGACGCTCAGCTGGCACAGACCGCATCGCTGCTTCGGCGATCAGGCGTCACTGAGGGCAGGCCCTTCCCATTAGGCGCCACCTGGGATGGTCTTGGTGTGAACTTCGCGCTCTTCTCTGCGCACGCGACCAAGGTTGAACTATGCCTGTTCGACGACGCCGGAGAAACCGAACTCGAGCGGATTGAGTTGCCTGAGTACACGGACGAGGTCTGGCACGGCTACCTGCCATCTGCGCGGCCGGGAACCGTCTACGGCTATCGGGTACACGGGCCCTATGAGCCCGACGCCGGTCACCGTTTCAATCCAAATAAATTACTTATTGATCCGTACGCCAAGCAGCTGGTCGGCCAACTGCGCTGGGGCCCCGAACTGTTCGGCTATCAGCTCGATCATCTGGACAAGGATCTCTCGTTCGACAGCAGGGACAGCGCGTCGGCGATGCAAAAATGCCGGGTTATCGATCCTGCGTTCACGTGGGGTTTCGCACGAAAGCCCGAAATTTCCTGGGCACGTACGATATTTTACGAGATGCATGTGAAGGGCTTTACGGCGCTTCATCCGCTGGTGCCGGATGCCGATCGGGAACGTTCGCCGGTCTCGCCCATCCCAACATCCCCTCCTACTTGCATTCGCTCGGCATCACGAGTGCTGAACTGCTGCCTGTTCACGCGTTCGTTGACGACAGCTATGTCGTGGACCGGGACCTGATCCGCGGAGGGCATCATGATGATCATGGCGGACGACATCGGTCGGTTCAAGGTGAAGCGACTACAACCACGGCATCATGGGCTATCGCACGCCCAACATCGATCGCATCGCCAAGGAGGACGCGATTTCACCGACTAGTACGGCGAATAGAGCTGCACCGCCGGGCGGATGAGTCTTCGGCAGTGATCGAAAAGCGTCAACGCGCCGCTTGCGATCCAATCGGTCGGATCCAAAACCAAAGACCAATGCCGCCTAGCAAGGAGCAGAATGCTGCCACCTCCAACGCTACGCGTAGCGCGTGTTCGAACGCTGCCGTTGCTCCTTCCGTGACGCCGGATTGTCCTGCCAATACCGCATTCAGTGCTTCGTTGGCTTGTGCCGGCGGCGCCTCGGCAAGATGATGCGAAAAGTTGGCGAAAATAACTGCGCCGAGCGCCGCGACTGCAAAGAGGCCGGCCACCCGGGCGACCGCGTTGTTGACGCCCGAGGCGACCCCGGCGTGTGCTTCGCCCACTGACGACATTACCGTCGAGGTCAGCGGCGGAACGGTGGCGGTCATGCCCATGCCAAATACGCAGATCGCCGGAAACACTCCGGCCCAGTAGGGCCGTCGGAAATCGGCAAAAGCCAGGAGCGCCAGACCGCAGCCCGCGATGATGGGACCGATGGTGAGCGACCGCCGCGACCCGAAGCGGTCGGAAAGCATGCCCGCGAATTGCGCACCGAAACCCATGATGAGAGCAAATGGAAGCAGCGCCGCGCCGGCCTGCGTCGCGGAATAGCCTCCGAGCCGGATCAAGCCGAACGGCAGATAATACAGCGCGCCGCCGAGCGCGAAGTAAAGCAACAGCGTCAATGCATTGGCTGCGGAAAAACTGCGCGAGCCGTACAGCGATAGCGGCATCATTGCCCGCGCGCCCAGCCGGGCTTCGATTGCGAGAAACAACAAGAGCAATACACATCCCAATCCGAGCGCGCTGAGTACAGTTTTGTCAGAAAATCCCGATTCTGGGATAGCGCCGAGCCCCCAGGTGATCGCGGCGAGACCGGCGGCAACCGTGGTCGCCCCGGCCCAGTCCAGTGATTTTGCGTTATCATCGCGGCTTTCGCCTGCGAAGCCGGCCGCAAGTCCCGCCGCGACGATCGCCAGCGGGACATTGAGCAGAAAAATTGCACGCCACGACACTTGGTCGACCAGCCAGCCACCCAATACCGGACCGACAGCCGAGGTCAGCGCGCCGGCACCCGCCCATACCCCGATCGCATGATTGCGCTCGTGCTCGTCAAAAGTCGCTCCCAACATAGCGAGACTTGCCGGGATGAGGAGCGCGGCGCCAACCCCTTGGATCGCGCGGCTGGCGACGAGCGAGGTGATGTTCGGCGAGAGGCCGCATGTAATGGAGGCCGTGGTGAATACTGCAATGCCGAGAACAAAGATGCGTCGACGGCCGTAAAGATCGGCAGCCGCCCCTCCAACCAGCACCATCGCGCTCAGCAGCAGCAGGTAGGCATTGACGATCCACTGCGCCGAGGCCAAGCTTGCATGCAGGGCGTGCTGAATCGCCGGAAGGGCGATATTTACCGCCGAGCCATCGACCAATGCCATACTCGACCCGAATACGGTCGCCGCCAGCGTCAGTCGCTTACGTCTTTGCGACAGCGCTGCGTCAAAAGCCGGTGTCACCCGGATAATGTTGGCTTCGCAGGGCGGCTGTATGAAACCAACCATTGGGAGCTCGAGAAGCGCGGCTATCGCTGCCAGCGTGCGCCTCGCGGGTACCGTTGGCAACCGTCGGTTCCGTCCATTTCGCAGAGGTCGGTTTGTTCGGGGTAGTAGGCAGATCCGGTAGGGATGGCCACTCGCGTCGATGTCGGTTTTGGCAAATAGCGGACATATTGGCCGGTGCTATCGATGTCCGGTATCAGAGGTGAAGAATTGAGCCAAAAGGCGCTGCACTACAGCGTTTTCTGGCCACAGGTCATTCTTCGAGCCGCCAAAATCGCCAGTTTCCCTGTAAAATTCGCGTGGAGACAGGTTCGATCAGCACTGCGTCGCCAGCCAGCCGCCACCGCTGAAAACACTGCAAAATCGACCTGGCTTGGGGACTATGCACAGCTCTGCGACACCCTCCCGCTGCACAGGAAGTCGCGTCCGATGGCTGTCCACATCCTTCGCCGCAAGGCAAATTTACTATTTGGCGGCGCCGAACGCCCCGCGCGCTTGCCATTTGTCTGGGCCGCCCGCATCTAGTTTCGAGAGTCGATTTCTCGATAGAGGTTCTGCAGAAATGACAGTCCTTCCACGGTTAGACGGTGCGGATCTCGCTCCCCTTCGATATATCTTTTCATAAGATGCTTAGACAGCCGGTCGCGTACCCCTTTCGGCTCGGTGCGGTCGGCGAGGGCACCATAAATAATTAGCGCCCGATCAACTGGCAGCATGTTCATCAGTTTTCTCTGGGATGGTTCGGCGGTGAGATTGCTCAATCGTTCCGGAAGAAGTAGTTACCCTTGCCAATTCGCGTCGATAGCTCAGGGTGGGTTTCCCGACTCTTACCGTTTGCCTTTTCCTCTTGGTTTTATGGGCGGCGTCACTGCGGCCTCTCGCGCGAGCCGTTCGGCTTTTAGACGCTCGCGGTTTTGCGAAAATGCCCTCTCGGCTATCTCGTGCTCACTTAATGTCACTTCGGCGTCTACCTGGCGGAACGCCTGGTGCGCTTCACGCTCCGCCTTGCTGATTTGCTTCGGTGGTTGGATTTCACCCGGTGTCTTCGTCATTTCTTTGCCTTTTGGGCGATCATCGTTCCCTCTCTGATTGGCCGATCATCGCCCCTCTCTGAATTCTTCGATCCCCCAAGCAGCGGCCTCTTGCGCCTAGCCTGCTCGCTTTTGGCGCCGCCCCATTTCGTTGGGGCGGCGTCGGTCAGTTACGCTGCTTCGTCTTTTTCGGCGTCCAGGTTGATGACGGCCTTTGCAAGTTTGGTGAGAACGGCGTCAGTTGCGCGTTCCTGATCGAGCGTCTGTTGGAGCAGCTTTGCCGACTTGGTGTAACCCAGTTCTTCGGCCCAGGTGCGCAGCGTGCCGTAGCGAGTCATTTCGTAATGTTCGACGGCCTGTGCTGCGGCGAGTAAGCCCGCGTCGTGCGCGGGCATCCCTTTATACTCATCCATAATTTCCTGACCTTCCTTTGCGATTCCCACGATGGCATCGCAGGTCTTGCCCAAAGGTTTCTTATCGATCTCAGCAAACACCTGCTCCAGGCGATCGATCTGACCTTCGGTCTCGCCGAGGTGTTTCTGGAAAGCAGCCTTCAGGTCGGGATGCTGCGCGGCCTTGGCCATCTTCGGCAGACTCGCGAGGATCTTCTTTTCGGCGAAATAGACATCTTTGAGGGTGTCGTGAAACAAGTCTTCGAGCTTCTTCATCTTGACCATGGTAGTCTCCGAGTGAGGGGATTGCGCAGGCTAACCGCACACCTCCCACTAAGTTCCTGCGAGATTTTCACCAGCTCCCCCATCGGGAAAACCGACGTACCAAGGTCATCTGGACGGACGGTGGCTTGTCGCGGCAAATCATCACGACATTACGGTGGGGACCTTGCGCTTGGTGTAGTCGGCCAACTTCACAGGGGATATAGGGCCGGTGCGGTCCATGCCTGTCACCAGGCCGACTGGGTTCCGTCTCCGTGGACACCAGTTCCGCAGGCTCCGCGGTGTTGCGCTCCACCATTTCAGGGCGGCAATCCTTCAACGAGCGGAACGAACCGGAAGGTGGCTTGTTCATTCTGCGCTGCAACACTTCTTGGATCGTCCCGGATTTCGTGCACGCCCCTTTGAGTGCATACGATGACCGCAGCCCATATCCGAATTCGCTCGCCCAGATACCTTGCCAACAAAGGCCGTACGATCAGCGCCCAGGCGCACCCCTACGTGGCGGCTGCAGCCGCGACCGTAGGAGCTTTGGCCATCATGGCTTTGGTGAACCACCGCCTGGCCAAGAAGGCTGAAAGTGACAATCCCGCCGCTGGTCGCTTCCTGGATGTAAACGGCGTCCGGCTCCATTATGTCGAACGTGGCTCGGGCGCGCCGCTGGTTCTGCTACACGGCAACGGCAGCATGATTTAGGATTTCGAATCCAGCGGTCTGGTCGATCTAGCCGCCAAGAATTATCGCGTTATCGTTTTCGATCGTCCAGGCTTCGGCCATAGTGATCGGCCGCGCAATGTTGTCTGGACCCCGGCAGCGCAGGCTGAACTGATTAACAGCGCTCTCCAACGGCTGGGCATCTCACATGCGATCGTTTGCGGGCACTCATGGGGTGCTTCTGTCGCAGTCGCCCTTGCCCTCAAATATCCGAAGCTGGTCCAGGGCCTGGTTCTTGCCTCCGGATATTACTATCCGACTTTGCGTTCTGACGTCGTAGCTCTATCCGGTCCCGCCGTGCCCTTGGTGGGCGATGTCTTGAGGTACACCCTCGCACCCATTCTAAGTCGAGTTATGTGGCCGCTCTTGATGGCCAAAATCTTTGGTCCGCGGCCCACGCCGAAGAAGTTTGAGGGCTTTCCGAAAGAGATGGCCCTTCGTCCTTCTCAGATTCGCGCGTCAGCCGCGGAATCCGCTCTCATGATTCCGGGTGCCGTCGAGTTCAGGGATCAATATGCGAACCTGAAGATGCCCGTCAGCATCATCGCGG
>CAVYPL010000008.1:0-144478 GCA_963770355.1 uncultured Alphaproteobacteria bacterium
GAAATCAGGGCCTGGTGGAAGGCGATATTGGCCCTGGAATATTCATCGACGTGATCCTGCGGCAGGCGGTCCTTGCCAAAATCCTTGAAGAAATCACGCAGCGCCGTGATGTCCTTCTTGCGCGCGGTGGTCGTGATCAGGCGCGCGGCCATGCTCTCGAGCGCGGCCCAGGCACGGATCATGTCGACGATCTCGGTCTTGGTGCGGCGAACCACGACAATGCCGCGGCGTGGCACGGTTTTGACGAAGCCGTCCTGCTCCAGCATCGCAATAGCTTCGCGAATAGGGGTGCGGCTGACACCGAGGCGCTCGGACAATGCGCGCTCGTCGAGCATCACCTGCTCGGGCGTCGCATAGATGTCCATCTTGAGAATAGCTTCCTTCAAGGCCTCATAGGCCTTGTTCTTGAAGCTAGTCTCCGGCGCAATCCGGACAATTGCGATGTCTGCCTCAGCCATAACAGGCGACGCCTTGATTTGTTTAGGTGCGGGCACGATTCGTCTCCATCCAGCGGGAGACGTCTTGTAGCAGAAGAATACCGTAAGATTTTTGGCATACCAAATGCCAGATTGTCAAGGTGCCCGTGTTTTCTGCATTTCCAGGCCCTCGTTTAGCTTGACAATCACAAGTCTGGCATACCAAATGCCATAAAATATGCCCCAGGAGGAAGCCAATGTCTAATTCCAAAGATGCGGTCCGCAAAGTTCTCGATGCGGTCAAAGCGGATAAACGCACGAGCCTGACGGCACCTGAAGGTAAATTGGTCTGCGATGCCTACGGCATCCCGGTTCCCAAAGAGGGCGTGGCCAAGTCCGCGAGCGAGGCCGCCAAGCTCGCCTCCGACATGGGCTTCCCGGTGGTGATGAAGATCGTCTCGCCGGACATCCTCCACAAGACCGAAGCCGGCGGCGTGGTGGTCGGCGTCAAGACCGCCGCCGAGGCCGAAAAGAATTACGAGACCATTCTCGCCAACGCGAAGAAATACAAAGCCGACGCCAAGATCGAGGGCATTCAGGTTCAACAGATGCTGGCCGGCGGCACCGAGGTCATCGTCGGCTCCATCACCGACGGCTCGTTCGGCAAGCTGGTGGCGTTCGGCCTCGGCGGCGTGCTGGTCGAAGTTTTAAAGGACATCACCTTCCGTCTCGCGCCTGCGACCAAGCAGGACGCGCTGTCGATGCTCGACGGCATCCAGGCCCATGACATGCTGAAGGGCGTGCGCGGCGGCGACCCGGTGAGCCGCGATGCGCTGGCCGACGTCATCGTCAAGGTGTCGCAGCTCGTCAGCGACTTCCCCGAAATCGTCGAGCTCGATCTCAACCCGGTATTCGCCACCAAGAAGGACGCGATTGCCGCCGACGTGCGCATCGTCGTCGATTTCGATTACAAGCCGCGCCCGGCGCCGCGCCCGACCGAGGAAATCGTCGCCGCGATGAACCGCATCATGCAGCCGAAGGGCGTCGCCGTGATCGGCGCCTCCGCCGAAGACGGCAAGATCGGCAACTCCGTGATGAAGAATCTGATCAACGGCGGCTACAAGGGCGAGATCTATCCGATCCACCCGAAGGCCGCCGATATCCTGGGTTACAAGGCCTACAAGAGCGTCAAGGACGTGCCGGGCGTGATCGACACCGCGGTGTTCGCGATCCCCGCAAAATTCGTGGCGGGCGCCTTGGTCGAATGCGGCGAGAAGAAAATCCCCGGTGCGGTTCTGATTCCGTCGGGCTTTGCCGAAGCCGGTGCGCCCGAATTGCAGGCCGAAATCGTCGAGGTCGGCAAGAAGTATGACATCCGCCTGATGGGGCCGAACATCTACGGCTTCTATTATACGCCGGCCAATCTCTGCGCCACGTTCTGCACCGCCTACGACGTCAAGGGCCACGCGGCGCTGTCGTCGCAGTCCGGCGGCATCGGCATGGCGATCATCGGATTCTCGCGCTCAGCCAAGATGGGCGTCTCCGCCATCGTCGGTCTCGGCAACAAGTCCGACATCGACGAGGACGATCTGCTCGCCTTCTTCGAGCAGGATCCCAACACCAACCTCATTGCTCAGCATTGCGAAGACCTGAAGGACGGCCGCGCCTTTGCGGAAGCCGCCAAGCGCGTCTCCAAGAAGAAGCCGGTTATCGTGCTCAAGGCCGGCCGCACCTCGGCTGGTGCGAAGGCTGCGTCGTCGCATACCGGGGCGCTGGCCGGTAACGACAAGATCTATGAGGACGTGTTGAAGCAGTCCGGCGTGATCCGCGCCCGCTCGCTGCGGCAACTGCTCGAATTCGCGCGCGGTGTGCCGGTGCTGCCGACGCCGAAAGGCGAGAACATCCTGATCATCACCGGTGCGGGCGGCTCGGGCGTGCTGCTGTCGGACTCGGTGGTCGACAACGACATGTCGCTGATGGCGATGCCGCCGGACCTCGATGCCGCGTTCCGCAAGTTCATCCCGCCGTTTGGCGCTGCCGGCAACCCGGTCGACATCACCGGTGGCGAGCCGCCGATCACCTACGTCAACACCGTCAAGCTCGGGCTGTCGGATGAACGCATCCATGCGCTGATCCTCGGCTACTGGCATACGATCGTGACGCCGCCGATGGTGTTCGCCCGCAACATGGTCGAGGTGAAGAAGGAGATGGAGGCGAAGGGCTTTGTGAAGCCGATCGTCGCCTCACTCGCCGGCGACGTCGAGGTCGAGGAAGCCGCCGAATATCTCTACCAGAACGGCATTCCGGCCTATGCCTACTCGACCGAACTGCCGGTCGAGGTGCTCGGCGCCAAGTACAAATGGGCGCGCGGCGCGGGCCTGCTCTGAGTTGAACGATCGATGCCGCTTCGGTTCGCCGAAGCGGCATCGTCTCTTTATTATTGCGGCGAAGCGGAATGCCAGGAATCGAGCAATTGATCGAGCAGTTGACGGTCTGACCCTCGAATAAGGGCAAGTCTCGCGATGAAGCGAAACGTGATCCGGCGCAAACCCGTCGAGCCGAAATCCGGCGCAGACGACGCCTCCGATTCCAGGGATGGCGGTGTCCAGTCGGTCGACCGCGCGCTCTCGATCATTGAAGTGCTTGCCGAGGACGACGAGGGCTATCGGCTCAGCGATCTCGCCGTGCGCACGGGCCTGTCGACCTCAACCGCGCATCGCCTGTTGGCGACGCTGGAAAAACGCCGCTTCGTGCAGTTCGACCGCACCGAATCGAAATGGCATGTCGGCGCGCAGAGCTTTGCCGTGGGCGCGACGTTTACGCGCCGCCGCAATTTTACGGCGCAGGCGATGCCTTACTTGCGCAAGCTGCGCGACCTGACCCGCGAAACCGCCAATCTCGCCGTCGTCGACGATGAATCCATCATCGTGCTGACCCGCATGGAGAGCCGCGAGATCATGCGCTCGCTGACCAAGGTCGGCGGCCGCGTCGCGATGGTCGCCTCCGGAGTCGGCAAGGCGGTGCTGGCGACTTATTCCGACGAGGACGTCAACGCGATCATCCGCCGCCAGGGCATGCCGCGGCTGACCGAGAAGTCGATCGTGCGGCCCAGCGATCTCTTCAGGGAACTCGAGACGATCCGGCGGCAAGGTTACGCCGTCGATGACGAGGAAGCGCGCATGGGACTGCGTTGCGTCGCCGCGGTGGTCTACAGCGATTGCAGCGAACCGCTGGCCGCAATCTCGGTGTCGGGCATGACCTCGCGCGTCACCGAAGAACGTGTGCCGGAGCTCGGGCGGATCGTTCGCGAGGTGGCGGCCGAGCTGACGGTCGCGCTCGGTGGCGTGATGCCGGAGGCGAAGACGTCCTGAGCGGCGGGGGCCGCGCAGCTAGCCGCTCGCACCGGCCGCTGCAAAAAATCCCTCCGGTCCCTCCAGCTCCACCAGTCGCTTCCGCTCGATCAGCCAGAACCGGTTGCCGACATTTCGCACGAAGTTGCGGTCGTGTGACACCAAAAGGCAACTGGCCTGATGCTCCATCAGCTCGTCCTCCAGCGCTTCCTGCCCCTCGATATCGAGATGGTTGGTCGGCTCGTCCAACAAATAGAAGTTCGGTTGGGTTAGCCGCAGCACCAGCATGCCGAGACGCGCCTTCTGGCCGCCGGAGAGCTTGCGAACCGGCCGGCCCTGCATCTCGATCGAAAGGCCTGCGCCTGCGAGCAGCGCGCGGGCACGTTGATCGCCGATCTCGAAACGGCGGACGATCGTGCGCATCGGCGTTTCAGAATCTTCAAGCCCGGCGAGCGCCTGGTCGCAATAGCCGAGCACCAGCGATTGCGTGGCCTTGATGCCGGCTGGCGCGGCGTCTGAACTGTCGATCGCCGCACGCAGCATCGTCAGCAGCGTTGTCTTGCCTGACCCGTTCGGCCCCAGCAACACGATCCGGTCACCCTTGCAGATGAACTGCTTGCCGGTTCGAAACAGCAACTGGCCATCGGGCGTCTCGACCGCGGCATCCTCGAGCGTGAGCAGAACTTTTGCGTGGGTTCCGCGGTTGGCGAGCCTGATCGTGCCTGCGGACCGTTCGAGGTGCGCCGGCTTTGCTGCATCCTCCAGCTTCTCTGCGCGCTGCTTCAATTGCCGCGTCTTCGACAACAGCAGGTCGCTTCCGGAATTGATGCCGACATTGTTGAGCTTCGCCGCCTGCTGGCGCAAGTTGCTGGGCGGTCTTGAGGTCGCGCTGGTAGCGCCGCTCGTCCGATGCGTCCGCTTCGCGAAGTGCGGTGCGCGCCGGGGTAAACGGCAATGAGAATATTTGCGACTGTTCGGGGCGCAGGAACAGCGTCCGGTTGGTGGTCGCATCGAGAAAGGCGCGGTCGTGGCTGGCGATGACGACCGGCATCTCGCGCGGCAGCGCGTTCAGCCAGTTTTCAAGCTGGCCGATCCGGGCGAGGTCGAGATGGTTGGTCGGCTCGTCCAGCAGCAGCACATCGGCTTCCGTCATCAGCACGCGGGCCAGCATGGCAAAGCGCTGCCAGCCGCCGCTTAACTGTTTCAGCGGCATCTCGCGCAGAGCCTCGGGCACCTCGAGCTGCTCCAGCGCCACGTCGACCCGCCAGCTTTCGCTCTGCTGCTGGTCGGTGGAGAGCGTCTCGAGCACGGCCGCGTGCATCGGCCGGTCCATCAGGGCTTCCGGCACATACTGCTCGACATAGCCCACCGTCAGTCCTCTGGCTCGGGTGATGTCGCCTTCGCTCGCTTCCATGGCGCCTGCCATGCAACGGAGCAGGGTGGTCTTCCCGCGGCCGTTGGCGGCGACAAGCCCGATCCGGTCGCCGGCATTGACGACGAGGTTGAGCTGCGAAAACAGCGGCGCGCCGAGGCTCACGCCGAGATTGCGGATGGTGATACGGGTCATGATCGTTCTCTGGTCTTGCCGCGATCACGTTTATCCGGGGCACGCAGCCAGCGTCGGATGTCGGTGTCAAAGCGCGGACGTGAAATGAATGCAGGCAAGCGCAACAGGCGCCAAGCCGCATGGCCACGAAGGGCAGACCAGGAAGAGTTCTGTGAGAGGTGTCCTTGGTCAGCCCTGCAAACGCATTTGCAGGGCGTTGACTGGGCCACGCTGGCGATAATGCCGGAAGAATGTCGTCATCGCGCGGCCCTCCTTTCTCGCTTGAGTCACGTCAAAATAGCGCGCCCGGCCAGGGAGGGCAAGCCAAGCCTCCGCCAAGCCGAACCCGTAAGTTCGCCGAAATAGATATCGTAGTCATTGCCGACGACGACGCTGCCACTGCGAACTCAACAACCCGGATTTCTTTGAGCGGCGAAGTGGATTGCTTCGCTACGCTCGCAATGACAACTTTCTGTGTGCGGTACATCGTACCGCAACCCCTGCCTTTCATCGCGCAATCGATCCAACCCTCTGATCCAGCGCGCTTTTCGCCTGACCATTCCACATCGCGGGAAACAAATTCAATCTCGTTGAGATCGTCTGCCGTTCCCGGGATCATCACGTCGAGCGGGCAAAACAAGCGAGGCAACGCAAGCGAGGTAACCCATGGCGAAGATGCGAGCGATCGATGCGGCGGTACGTATCCTCGAGCGGGAAGGCGTCGTCACCGCCTTCGGTGTCCCCGGTGCGGCGATCAATCCGCTTTATTCGGCGCTGAAGCGCCGCGGTTCGATCAGTCACATCCTGGCGCGGCATGTCGAGGGTGCCTCGCATATGGCCGAGGGTTATACGCGGGCCAAGGCAGGCAATATCGGCGTCTGCATCGGCACCTCGGGCCCGGCCGGCACCGACATGATCACTGGGCTTTATTCGGCGATTGCGGATTCGATCCCGATCCTGTGCATCACCGGACAGGCGCCACGCGCGCGACTCTATAAAGAAGACTTTCAGGCCGTCGACATCGAGGCGATCGCAAAGCCCGTGACCAAATGGGCGGTCACCGTGCGCGAACCGGCGCTGGTGCCGCGCGTCTTCAGCCAGGCTTTCCACATCATGCGGTCGGGCCGCCCGGGCCCGGTGCTGATCGATCTGCCGCTCGACGTGCAACTAGCCGAGATCGAGTTCGACGACGAAACCTATGAGCCGTTGCCGGTCTACAAGCCCGCCGCCACGCGAAAGCAGATCGAGAAGGCGCTCGGCATGCTCAACGCCGCCGAGCGTCCGCTGATCGTGGCGGGCGGTGGCGTCATCAATGCCGATGCGTCCGAGCTGCTGGTGGAGTTCGCCGAAACGCTTGGCGTTCCCGTGGTGCCGACGCTGATGGGGTGGGGCGCCATCCCGGACGATCACGTGCTGATGGCCGGAATGGTCGGACTGCAGACCAGTCACCGCTACGGCAATGCGACTATGCTGCAATCCGATTTCGTGCTTGGGATCGGCAATCGTTGGGCCAACCGGCATACCGGTTCGATCGAGACCTACACCAAGGGCAGAACCTTCGTGCATGTCGATATCGAGCCCACTCAAATCGGCCGCGTCTTCAATCCCGATTTCGGCATCGTATCCGATGCCAAGGCGGCGCTTGAATTGTTCGTCACGGTCGCAAAGGAGTGGCGCAAGGCAGGCAAGCTCAGAGATCGTCAGGCGTGGCCCGCCGCGTGCCAGGACCGCAAGCGCTCGATGCTGCGCAAGAGCCATTTCGACGACATGCCGATCAAGCCGCAGCGCGTCTATGAAGAGATGAGCAAGGCGTTCGGCCGCGACACCTGCTACGTCAGCGTGATCGGATTGTCGCAGATCGCGGGTGCGCAGTTCCTCGGCGTCTATCGTCCGCGCAACTGGATCAACGCCGGACAGGCCGGTCCGTTGGGATGGACGTTGCCAGCCGCGCTCGGCGTTCGCGCCGCCGATCCGGATCGCGAGATCGTCGCGCTGTCGGGCGATTACGATTTCCAGTTCCTGATCGAGGAGCTCGCGGTCGGCGCCCAGTTCAAGCTGCCCTACATCCACGTCGTCGTGAACAATTCCTATCTCGGATTGATCCGCCAGGCGCAGCGCGGCTTCGACATGGACTATCAGGTGCAGTTGTCGTTTCCGAACATCAACGCACCCGAGCTTGGCGTCTACGGCGTCGATCATGTCGCGGTCGCCGAGGGGCTTGGCTGCAAGGCGATCCGCGTCACCGATCCGCACGACTCGCAGGCAGCCTTCGCGACTGCACGCGAATGGATGGCTGAATACAAGGTGCCTGTCGTCGTCGAGTTCATCCTCGAGCGGGTCACCAACATCGCGATGGGGACAGAGATCGACAACATCGTCGAGTTCGAGGAAGTCCTCGATCTGCCGCTGGATGACACGCCGACTGGCTCCCCCGTGCGTGCGCCGGGCAAGCTGCTGCCGGCTTAACGGGAAGGACATCGACCGTGCCGAAATTTGCCGCCAATCTCACCATGCTGTTCGGCGAACTGCCGTTCGTCGATCGCTTCGCCGCCGCCAGGGCCGCCGGATTTGACGGCGTGGAATATCTATTTCCCTATGATTTCGACAAGGCCGAGCTGCGCGAACAATTGCACCAGCACGGGCTCGCGCAGGTCCTGCATAACCTGCCCGCGGGCGATTGGGCCGCCGGCGAGCGCGGCATCGCCATTCTGCCCGATCGGGTGGATGAGTTTCGCGACGGCGTCGCGCGCGGCATCGATTACGCCAAGGCGCTCGATTGCCGTCAGTTGAACTGTCTGGTCGGCATCGCACCCGATGGCGCCGATATGGTCGAGCTGAACGAAGTGCTGGTGAACAATTTGCGGTTTGCCGCCGATGCGCTTGCCAAGGAACGGATCAGGCTTCTGATCGAGCCGATCAACACGCTCGATATCCCCGGCTTCTTTCTGAGCGGCACCGAACAGGCGGTGCAGATCATCGCCGACGTGCGCTCGAGCAATCTGTTCGTGCAGTACGATATCTACCACATGCAGGTGATGGAGGGCGACATCGCGCGAAGCTTGCAAAAGCACTTGCCGCGCATCGCCCATGTCCAGCTCGCCGACAACCCCGGCCGCAACGAACCCGGCACCGGCGAGATCAATTATCCCTTCCTGTTCCGGCATCTCGACAACATCGGATATCGCGGCTGGGTGGGGTGCGAATACAAGCCGCGGACGACGACCGTCGACGGTCTCGGATGGCACGCGGCGCTCACGCTCGATACCTGATTGCGACCAACGAGGAAACACCAGCATGATCGATATTGGCTTCATCGGCCTCGGCACCATGGGACGCCCGATGGCGGGCCATCTCCAGGCCGCCGGACATCACCTGTTTCTGCATGACGTTGGGCCGATTGCGCCGGAGCTTATCGCGGCCGGTGGCAGCGTCTGCCAATCCGGCAGGGAGGTTGCCGAGCAATCCGATGCCGTCATCATCATGGTGCCGGATACGCCGCACGTCGAAGCGGTGCTGTTCGGTGCCGATGGCGTCGCGGCGGGGCTGTCGAAAGGCCAGATCGTCGTCGACATGAGTTCGATCTCGCCGCTCGCGACCAAGGAATTCGCCGCGAAGATCGAGGCGCTCGGCGCCGATTATCTCGATGCGCCCGTGTCCGGCGGCGAAGTCGGCGCCAAGGCCGCCAGCCTGACCATCATGGTTGGCGGAGCGGAGCGCGCGTTCAAAACCATGAAGCCGGTGTTCGACAGGATGGGCAAGAACGTCACCCTCGTCGGCGGCAGTGGCGACGGGCAGACCACCAAGGTCGCCAACCAGATCATCGTGGCACTGACGATTCAAGCGGTCGGCGAGGCGCTGCTGTTTGCGTCGCGCGCCGGTGCGGACCCGGCACTGGTGCGGCAGGCGCTGATGGGCGGCTTTGCGTCTTCGCGGATTCTCGAAGTGCATGGCGAGCGCATGGTGAAGCGGAATTTCGAGCCGGGTTTCCGCATCGAACTGCATCAGAAGGATCTCAACCTTGCACTCGAAGGCGCGCGGACGCTCGGCCTTTCCCTGCCGAGCACAGCGGTTGCGCAGCAATTGTTCAGCTCCTGCGCTGCGCATGGCGGCAAGACGTGGGACCATTCAGCGATGGTGCGGGCGCTGGAGATGATGGCCAGCCACGAGATTGGAACCGCGTGATTGGAACCCGATCGGAACTATCGATATCGACTGATATTGGCGGCAAAGGGAACCGGAACATCTCCCGCCTCCGGTGGTTGACGCAGGTCAATTCACTGGAGGACATGATGAACAATCGTTTTGCTGTTTCGTTGATTGCGGCCTCGTTGCTGACCTCGAGCGCCGCGTTTGCTCAGTCCACCACCGCACAGGGTGCGGCGGACGGCGCTAGAGCGGGTGGATCAGTCGCCGGTCCGGTCGGCGAGATCGTCGGCGGCACCGTGGGTGCGGCTGTCGGCGCTGCCGTGGAAATTCCGAACGCGGTGATCACCTCGATCCCGCGGAACGAACCTTCCGTCGTGGTTCGTGAGCGCGTCGTCGTGGGCGAGCCCTTGCCGCCGACGGTCGAGCTGCGAACCGTGCCGAGCCACACCGAATATCGCTATGCGGTCGTCAATGATCGCCGGGTGATCGTGGAGCCGCGGACGCGCAAGATCATCAGGATCCTCGACTAACGGCGATAGTACCTTCCAAGAGTACCTTCTAAGTCAAAATCCTCGCGGGCGTCCGTCCGCGAGGATTTTGCATTAGATTCATATTTTTTTTCGCATCAGATTTATAACGGCTCCCGCACGCCCATACCGTGCATGAAACGCTCCCGGATCTGCACGGGATCCCTGCGGGTGGTTCCGACGCCTGGCTTGTCGTCGATGCGCACGCCGATCAGCGTTGGCCCAGAGGCCGACATGGATTGCTCGATCAGACGTTCGAAATCGTCCTCGTCCGCGGCCCAGGCGCTGTCGGTCAGCCCGCTTGCGACCGCGATGGCAACGATGTCGGAGACGGCCGCAGCCGGCGTCGGCTGCGCGCCGGTGATCTGGTAAACGCCATTGTCCATCACCACCATGGTGAGGTTCTTCGGCGCCAGTGTCGCGATCGTCGACAGCGAACCCAGCTGCATCAACAGCGAGCCGTCGCCTTCGAGCGCGAAAATGCGGCGATTGGGCTGTGCGAGCGCCACGCCGAGCGCGATCGGGAAGGCGAGGCCCATGCTGCCGAGCATATAAAAGTTCTGCGGCCGGTGACCGGCGGCCCAGAGGTCGAAATTGGTGTTGCCGATACCGCCGACCACGGCCTCCTCGTTCTTCAGCTTCGCGATCAGCCGCGAGGTGAGATCGAACCGATTCATGATCTTGGTATTGCGGGCGGGGTTGTTGCTGGCGCTGTTCATGTGATCGCTCATTTGTCGAAGGTTTTGCCGCCGGTCAAAAGCGGCGAGAGGATCAGCGCCACCGGCGCCTGCGTGGTGATGGCCTGCTTGATCGAGCGGTCGACGATGAACTCGAACTCGTCAAGTCGGGTGCAGGTGTGGTGCTCCATCGCGAGCGAATCCAGCACCGGGCGCATCGTCCGGCACACCAGCGACTGGCCGTAGTTGAACTCGCCGAGCGTGCCGCGCTCGGACACGAACATGATCAGCGGGATCTGATAGGGCATTGCCAGCGACGCCAGCACATTGGCGAGCGTGGCGAAACCCGACGTCTGCATCAGAATCGCGCCGCGCATGCCGCCCATCCAGGCGCCGGAGACGATGCCGACGGCTTCCTCCTCGCGCGCGGTCGGGAAGGTCGTAAAGAAGGGATCGGCGTGCAAATTCTTGATCAGCGTCGTCAGGACGCGATCGGGCACATAAGGCACCAGGTGTATATCGTTGCGCTTGAGCGATTGCAGGACCACGCCATGCCAGGTCGCTTCCTGCGAGGTTGGGGGCGAGCTCTGTTGTTCGGCAACCGCCATCTTGTTCTCCCTTTTCCGCGACGATTTTTCGTTCGCGACATCATCGCGGTCGTCAGGCTTATATTTTGCGCATGATCTCCGCGCAAACGCTTCGCGTTTGTCGCGCGGGAAAACCGGCGTCGAATTTTCCGGATCAGGCGCTTGGTGGCGGCGAAACTTGACGCCGCGAGCGGGATTGTCAACATGCCCTGTCGTTACCGTGATCTGCAAACCTGGCGATGCCTTCGGCCCAGGGGCGTGCGATACTGGAAGTAACGAAAATATTGGGGGAGGGCTGCCATGGCCATATGGTTCCGAACGGCTGCTTTGGCGGCGGCAATATGTGCGGCGGCAGGCGGGGCGTCGGCCCAGTCGTCATTTCCTTCGAAAGCCGTGCGTATCCTGGTGCCCTATCCCGCCGGCGGGGGTGTCGATGTCCTGACGCGTACCTTGGGGGATGTGGTTTCCAAGCAATGGGGCCAGTCGATCGTCGTCGAGAACCGCCCCGGCGCCGGTGGTGTGATTGCTTCGCAGGCGGTCGCGACGTCGCCGCCGGACGGCTATACCCTGATCATGGTGGCCAGCGGCCATGCCACCAATCCGTACCTGTATTCCAAAATTCCCTACGACACCTTCAAGGATTTCACAGCGATTTCGCTGTTGGCCTCGTCCCCCAATATCCTGCTGGTACGCGCCGATTCCCCGTTCAAGACGGTGGCGGATGTCATCGCGGCGGCGAAAGCAAAGCCGGGTAGCCTGTCCTTTGCCCATGCCGGGACCGGCACGTCGACGCATCTCGCCGGCGAACTCCTGAAGAACCTCGCCAAGATCGATCTCAACGCCATCCCCTATAAAGGCGGCGCGCCGTCGATCAACGATCTGCTCGGCGGACAGATTCCGCTGTCGTTCAATAATGGTCCGGAATCGGTTGGCCAGCTTCAGGCCGGCACTCTTCGCGCGCTCGCCGTCACCACGGCCGATCGCGCACCATTCCTGCCGAATGTGCCCAGCATGTCGGAGGCCGTGCCGGGCTACGACACCGGCGTGTGGTGGGGCCTGCTCGGGCCGGGTGGCATGCCGCCGGAGGTTCTTGCCAAACTCTCGCGCGATTTCGTCGCGGCCTTGAATACGGACGCCGTGAAAGAGCGCTTGACCAAACTCGGGGCTTTGCCGATCGGCAGCTCGCCGCAACAATTCGACGCCAAGATCCATGCCGACTACGAGAAATGGGGGCCGATCATCAAGGCCGCCGGAATGACGGCCGAATGACGCGGCAGCGATTTCAATGATTCCCGCCTGTCTGCCGCCGCGCGAAGTCAGTCGTCCCAGGGTGCCGCTGCCGCCGGACGCCTGCGATACACACGCGCATGTGTTCGGCCCGTCGGATCGTTTTCCCTATGCCGACGATCGCAGTTACACGCCGCCGGATGCGCCGCTGGAAAAATATCTGGCCATGCTCGATACCATCGGCTTTGCGCGCGGCGTGCTGGTGCAGGGCAGTGCGCACGGCCACGACAATGCCGCGATGCTCGATGCACTTGCGCGACGGCCCGACCGTTTGCGCGGCGTTGCGGTTGCCGAGGGCGATGTCTCGGCCGACATACTTCGGGAGTGGAATCGCCTGGGCGTCCGCGGACTACGCTTCAATCACTTCTTTCGCGACGGCCAGTTGCATTATCGCGGCGGCGTGCCGCTGACTGCGGCGCAAAAACTCGCGCCTGTGATGACCGAACTCGGCTGGCATCTGCAGCTCTGGATCGACGTGAAGGATTTGCCGCAGACGATTCCGATCCTGAAACCGTTGCGCCTGCCTGTAGTGATCGACCATATGGGCCGCACCGATGCCCGGGCCGGCACCGGGACGGAAGGCTTCCAGAGTTTGTTGCGTGCGGTCGGCGACGGCTGGTGCTGGGCCAAACTGTCCGGCGCGCATCGGCTGAGCCAGAAAGCGCCCGATTATCCCGACGCGCGGCCGTTTCACGAAGCGCTGGTCAAGGCCAATCCGGAGCGGTTGGTCTGGGGCGGCGACTGGCCGCATCCGCGCGTTGAGGGCGAGATGCCCGATGCCGGCCATCTGCTCGAATTGTTTCAGGCGTGGACGCCTGACAGCGCGACGCAGCAGCGTATCCTCGTCACCAACCCCGCAAAACTTTATGGCTTCCCGAACTGAAAGTTGTCTCTGCCAATGACCGTCAACAACAAGCGCGTCTTCTACGTCAAATATCTCGCCCACGAGATCTATGCCGAGATCATTAAAGCCCGACCCGATGTCCGGCTCGACCGGCTGGAGAACGAAAGTCCCGATACTGTCGCCGCGCCAATTTTGTCAGCGGCACATGCTTACCAGATCGGCGCCGCGCGCGACGAACTGGCAAAGCATTTCCATGTCGATGCGGACCTGCTGCGGCGTGCGCCGAACCTGTTGCTCGTCTCCAGCAACGGCGCGGGCTTCGACCCCGTAGATGTCGACGCCTGCACAGCGGCGGGCGTGCTCGTGGTCAATCAATCCGGCGGCAACGCCAATTCCGTCGCCGAGCATGCGCTGGGAATGTTGCTGACGTTGTCAAAACGCATTCTTGAGGCCGATCGCGCGCTGCGGCGGGAGGCCAATGTCAATCGCAATGCGCTGATCGGCAATGAGGCGCAGGGCAAGACCATCGGCATCGTCGGGCTCGGCAATGTCGGCCGCCGCATCGCGGAGCTCTGCAAGGGGCTCTTGCATATGAACGTGATCGCCTACGATCCTTATCTCTCCGCGCAAGAGATGGCGGCGCGGGGCGGGGAGAAGGTCGAGCTCGACGATTTGATGCGCCGCTCGGATTTCGTCTCGATCTCTTGCCCGCTCAACAAGGACAACCGCGGCATGATCGGCGCGCGCGAATTCGCGCTGATGCAGCCGCACGCGTTTTTCATCACCACCGCCCGCGGTTTCATCCACGACGAGGCCGCGCTGTTCGAGGCACTGCGCGACAAGCGCATCGCCGGCGCCGGGCTCGACGTCTGGGCCAAGGAGCCGCCGCCGCCGGACCATCCGTTGCTGCAGTTCGATAATGTGCTGGCGAGCCCGCACACGGCCGGGGTGACCAAGGAAGCGCGGATCAACATGGGCAAGATCGCCGCCGAGCAGGTTCTGGATACACTCGACGGCAAGCGGCCACCGCGCATCGTCAACCCAGACGTGTGGCCGGCCTACGTCAAGCGCTTCGAGAAGGCGTTCGGATTTGCGCCGAAATAGCGGTTTGGGTTCGCGGGAAAGGATTTTGTGCACCGCGGGGAAATCACAGCAATCAAATAGCGCCGATTCGAATTAACTCAAACTACGCCCCGGCGGGTGGTAGTACATGAGTCCCCGGACGCTGCCGGTTTAGCAGGGAGGGTTCCATGTCGCGATTTGTCGTTCGGTTCATGAAGAACGTGCTCGGCGGGAATGGCCACGAAATCGAAATCTGCCAGGGCCTGCTTGAAATCGACGCGTCGAATGAGGGGCTGGCTACCGAGATGGCCAAACTGAAATTCTGCCAGCAACAGGCGCTCTGCGACTGGTCGCTGCATGCCGACCGGATCCGGATCGAATCGGCTGATTTTCGTTCCTGAACCGCAGGCCCCTTGATAAAGAGCAATGCCTGACGTCACGCGTCAAGAAGCGCGAGACATCGCGGGCGCTTGCGGTAGCCTCACGCAAAGGCACCAAACAAACACAAACGAAAAGCCGAGGGAGAAACGCGTGGCAAGGTTACCCCTGATCGATCCGGCGGCGACGACCGGAGATGTTCGCGCATCCTTTGACAGGATGGCGGTCAAGCTGAACATCTTCCGCATGATGGCTCACGCCGAGACCAACATGATTCCGGCGATGCGACTGGGCAATTCGATCCTGCATCGGCAGAAGCTAAGCGCTGTCAACCGCGAATTGCTGATCCTGCAGGTCGCGCAGCTCGAAGGCGGCGCCTACGAATGGCGGCAGCATGTGCCGATTGCGCTCGGCCTCGGTGTGACGCAGCCGCAGATCGATGCGCTTGGAGCACGGCAAATACGACGACGGCGCGTTCAACGACGCCGAGCGTGCGCTGTTGTCGTTCAGCAAGGAAGTTGTCGAGAACGTTCGCGTCCCCGACAAGGTCTTTGCGCGCATGCGCGAGCACTACACGCCTCAGGAGATCGTCGAGGCGATCCTTGCGATCGGCTTCTACATGACCATGGCTCGATTGACCGAGGCGACCGAGACCGATCTGGATCCCGCGGCAGGAATGGCTTTGTTCGATAGAGGCAAGAAACCGGCAACCACGAAATGAGGTGCGTCGTTATGGGCCCAAATCCGCGGAGAAATTTCGTCCGTCGCAGGGCAAATCACGGCAATAATCCCACTGCCAATGGACGGAAGGACGAAGCGCGCATTGCTATTTTCGTAGACATCTCGACTAGTTAGCCGTGCGAGACCATTTTCCATAGTACGCGCTGTTGTTGGAACGACCGTTCCGCCGGCGCCGATGGAAGATGTGAGATGCGACAGGTAGCCACAATGCTGCGAGCCGCGCCGTCCCGGATCGGACGTCGCCTTGCCCAGATCGTCGCGATCGCCGCCGCCAGCCTGCCGGCTGCCGGCGCATAGGCCAGTCGATTCAGGGTTTCAAGCATTCACCGCGGAACTAGCGGTTCGGCTCAATCCGGCTCGCGGGATCCAGACGGCCGAAATGGCTTGAGTATCCGCGTCAGGGTCGGGCCGATCGCCCGGAGTTCATCGAAATGGATCCGGGAAAGCTTGTGCAGGCGCACTTCGCCTTCCCTGGTCAAGGTCACAAAGACACGTCTGCCGTCGGCGGCATCAACGGTGCGGCTTAGAAGCTTCAGCTTCACCATCCGGTTCACGAGTTCGACCGCGGTGTGGTGACGGATGAGAAGATATTCCGCCAAATCGCCAACCGAAATCGGACCTTCGCTGGAAAAGCCCTTTATCGTGAGCATTGCTTGATGCTGTTGCGGTGAAAGACCATTCTTTTCGGCGGCGGCCTTGCTGAACGCCTGAAACTTCCGCAACTCGTATCGGAAGCGGGCCAGTACCTCATAGTCGACGGCAACGGAGGATTCCGGCTCGGATTGCTCAGCGCGCGGGGCGGGGTTTGCCGCACGGCGGCGTCGCGGCTTCGAGGAGAGCAATTTCCGCTCCTGTCTGGATTGCACAGGAGTTCACTATAGCCGCAGCGATCACGGTTGTCCCCCGACCCCTTGTATCAGAGTCCTTGTGTCAGATGACGGCCGGGCAGGGGATTGAGCCGATCTCGATACGGTTGAGTGGTTAATCGTCGTGGGCGCGCAGGATCGAGAGCAGAGCTTTCTGAACCGCGACTGGAATCTTCGTGTTCTTGCGACGCACTGACTTTTCCAGCGCCTCCGCGAATTCGCCGGCGATGGCCTTTCCCATCGCAAACTTCGCCTCCAGCTCGAGCCAGGTCTCCGACGGCGACCGGCCTGCATGGTGAAGCGGCTGGATCGTCACGCCCTGATGCTGGGCCCATGCGATAATTTCAGACCGGGTTTGCGGACCGCAATTCCGGGCGGTCGCGAGCGTGTTGATCGTTATTTTTTGCAGCAGGGCGTTGGGCGGGGTCCAGTGCCCGCCCGGGGGAGTCTCTCCGATGATCTCGGGGGCGAGCAGCTTCAACACGTTGACGGCGCGGACGCTCAGTTTGTGGGAAAGCGCGTGCGGCGCTGTCGAACCGTTTCTTTGAATCCGTAGCACCGCTTCCGTCCGCCGCGTCGACCGCGGCATGCCACGCTCCAGTGTGGCCGGCGCTTCAGTTCCAAGCACGCTCACCGCGCGACTTCTGGCAGTCATCCGTCTCTCCCAATCGTCGTTTCGAAAATATATCGTAAAGCGATATTTTGTCTCGGTAAATTTGCCCAAGCACGTGCGACGAAAGTGACATTGACAAGCCATATATCGTAAAACGATATGTTGGATTAATTCGACGAGCGGCCCGGCACAAAATCGAACCGGGCCACGTGACAATGACCGGAAATCGCGGTCGGCGACGGCTTGGGAAAGCTCGTTTCCGATCTGCGATGGACTGTGGTCGCAAACAATACTTTGGGAGGACCAGCGGTGACAAAACAGCCATTCAGCGAACGGAATTTCAGCTTCACGATGTCGCGTCGCAGGCTTCTGCAGACGGCAGCGGGATTGGCAGGCGGCGCAATCATTCCGGCAGGAACGATCTCGCGGGCATTCGCGGACGACAAGCCGGCGATCGGCACCTGGCCTGCCGGGTCTTCGGGCTCCTCGGTGTTCGTCGGCGTGACTGTGCCGCGGACCGGTACCTATGCCGTGCAGGGCGAGGACGAGCTCAAGGGCTATGAACTCGCCGTCGAGCACATCAACAGCGGTCATGAGTTGATCAAGAAGATCTCGCCGAAGACGACCAAGGGCGTTCTTGGCAAGGAAGTGAAGATCGGCGTCGCGGATTCCGGCGCCAAGCCGAACGAGGCCGTGCAGGCGCAGTCACGCTTCATCACCGAAAACAAGGCGGTGCTGATCACAGGCGGCACCTCGAGCGCGGTCGCGGTTGCGCTCAACAAACTGGCGCAGCGCGAGAAGGTACTTTTCGTGTGCGGCATTTCCGGATCGAACGACACGACCGGCAAGGACTGCGTCCGCTACGGCTTCCGGCAGAATTTCTACGGCCAGACCGCGGCGGCAGCGATCAGCCCGATCCTCATCAAGACCTTCGGCAAGAACAAGAAGGCTGCCTATCTGACGCCGGACTACACCTACGGGCATACCGTCACGAAATCGATGCAGGACTATCTCGCCCCGGCGGGATGGACCACCGTGACCAATCAGGTCTCGCCGCTGGGAGCACCGGACTACTCTTCATATCTGCTCAATGTCGCCAACTCGGGCGCCGACATTCTCATCAACGTCAACTGGGGCCATGACGCGGTGCTGTCGATCCAGCAGGCCAAGCAATTCGGCGTGCTCGACAAGATGAAGCTCGTGGTTCCGTATCAGGTGCCCTTCCTGGCCCGCGAAGTCGGCGGCGGCCTGATGTCCGGTGTGTTTGCCGCGACCGACTTCTGGTGGACGATCCAGGACAAGTATCCACTCGCCAAGATGTTCGTCGAGGCGTTCGAGAAGAAGTACGGCTACAAGCCGGAGTGGGGCGCAAACAACTCCTACATGGAGTTCGCAATGTGGGCACGCATGGTCGAGGAAGCCGGCACCTTCTATCCGCCCGATGTCATCAAGGCCTATGAGAAGGGTGCGACGATCCCGTCCACCGTCGGTGACGTTCACTTCCGTAGCGAAGACCACCAGCTCGTTCGTCCGGTCATCATCGTCAAGGGCAAGGATCCCAAGGACATGAAGGGCAAGGAGGATTACTACGACGTCGTCGAGATCATCCCCGGCGAGGGATTGATGCAAAAGCCGGATGCGTTCGGCTGCCACCTCGGCGACTACACCTGAATGCGCCGCGTGAGGGCGCCGCAGGCGGACGTTGCCGCCTGCGGCGCCATTTTCGCATGCGTCAACCGCGCGAATGATTGCTTCACATGATTAGTTGGCCCAATTTCGTTTCGCAGTTGTTCAACGGCCTGGCGCTAGGGGCTCTGCTCGCGCTGATCAGCTCCGGCTTGACCATCATTTATGGCACGCTCGGCGTTCTCAACCTGGCGCATGGTGCGATGTTCATGCTCGGCGGATACGCCGGCTATGTCGCCTATACCTATACCGGCTCCTTCGTCGTTGCCGTGGTCGCCGCCTCGATTTCCGTCATGGTGCTCGGCGTGCTGATGGAGCGCGTCATCATTCGCCACTTCTATCATCGCCCCCATGAGGACCAGCTTCTCGTCACCTTCGGATTGAGCATCTGCTTCGTCGAGATCGCGCGTCTGATCTTTGGCAGCCTGTCTCTGACGGTGCCGCCGCCGCCCTTGTTTGCCGGGATCACTTCGCTCGGGTTCCTGTTCTATCCGACCTATCGGCTGGCGGCCGTCGGCATCATCGCGGTGGCGCTGCTCGCGCTGTTTCTGGTGCTGTATCGGACCCGGCTCGGCATGATCGTGCGCGCCGGCATCGAGGATGCGGTGATGGTCGACTCGCTCGGCATCAATGTCTACCGCGTCTTCATGGTCGTGTTCGGTATCGGCGCGATGGCGGCTGGCTTCGCCGGTATCATCAATGCGCCGATCGTCTCGCTCACTCCCGATATGGGGGAGGCGATCCTGGTGCAGACCTTCGTGGTGGTCGTGATCGGCGGTGTCGGCTCGTTTCCGGGCGCCGTGCTCGGCGGCCTGATCGCCGGCGAGATCATCAGTCTGACGTCAATGGTCAACCCCGGCTACGCCTACGTGATGCTGTTTGCAGTCATGACGCTGGTGCTGGTGGTGCGGCCGCATGGCTTGCTCGGCACGCGCGGCCGCGAATGAGTGATATGACCTGATGCTTAAACAACGTCCCTTTTTGATCGAGATACTGACCGCGATCGGGTTGATCGCAGCGCCTTTCGTGCTGCCCTACCTTGGCTTCGCGCCCAACACCGTGAACAGGATCCTGGTCTGGGGCCTGTTCGGCGTCGGATTCGACATCCTGTTCGGCTTTACCGGCCTGCTGTCGTTCGGACAGTCCGCCTTTTACGGCACCGGCGGCTTCGTCGCAGCCTATCTCCTGACCCGGGCGGGCTTTCCGAACGTGGTGCTGGCGCTGATCATCGGTATGGTCGCGGCAAGCGTTGCCGGCTACCTGGTCGGGCTCATCGCTCTCCGGCGTACCGGTATCTATTTCGCCATGATCACGGTTGCGATCGCCGAAGTGTTCCACTTCGTCGAATTCAATCCGCTGTCGGACTGGACCGGCGGCGAGAACGGGTTGCCCGGCGTTCCCACGCCTTCGCTCGATCTCGGCTTTACCTCCATTCACTTCACCACGGGATGGTCGCTCTATCAGTTCATCGCTTTTTGCTACTTCATAGGCATCGTGATTGCCCTGCGGATCGTGCGTTCTCCGGTCGGCGCGATCCTGAGTGCGATCCGGGATAACCCGCTGCGCGCGACCGCGGTCGGCCACAACATCCATGGCTACAAGCTCGCGGCGTTCGTGATCGCGGCCGCCTATGCGGGCTTCGCCGGCGGATTGCTCGGCGTGCTCCAGGCCTTCATGCCGCCGGATGCGTTCACCTTCGACACGTCGGGCCAGCTCGTGATGCAGACGGCGATCGGCGGTCGCGGCACGCTGTTCGGCCCGCTGGTAGGGGCGGCGGTCTGGCTGTTCCTGCAGGATTTCCTGCAGGCGGCGGTCGGGCTTGGCGCGGCATGGAAGCTGGTGCTCGGCGTGATCTTCGTGCTGCTGGTGTTCTTCCTGCGGCGCGGTATCATTGGCGGCTTGGAGGATCTGTATGCGCGACTTGCGGGCAAGCGCGGCAAGCCGGATGACGAGGCGGTTGAGCTAACGGCGGCGGACGAGCACAAGATCGCGCAAATGGTGCCGGCGCGCGAGCCGGTACCGGTGTCGATGCCGGCGCGGCATCGAGAGGGGGACAATTATTCTGGCCCGATCCTGCGGGCGAGCGGCCTGACCAAGCGTTATGGCGGGTTGGTGGCCAACAGCGATATCGATTTCACCGTCAATCATGGCGAGTTGCGCGGCGTGATCGGACCGAACGGTGCCGGGAAATCCACCTTCTTCAAGATGCTGACGTGCGAGGTGCCACCCACATCGGGCAAGATCGTGTTCGAGGGCCGCGATATCACCGGCATGAACGTCACGGATGTGTGCCAGCTCGGCTTGACCAAGAGCTATCAGGTCAACCAGCTGTTTGCCGGGCTTACCGTTCGCGAAAATCTCGTTGTCGCCGTGCTCGCCGGCCTGCGCGGCAAGTTTCGTCTCGATCTGTTCCGTAGCATCGACAGCATTCCCGGACTTTCCGAACAAGTGCAGCGTACGCTCGAACTGGTCAATCTCGGCGAACGTCCGGATACGCCCGTGTCCGAACTCGCCTACGGCGAGAAACGCCGGCTGGAAATCGGGCTGGCGCTGGCGTCGTCGCCAAGCCTGCTGCTTCTCGACGAGCCGCTCGCGGGCATGAGCCCGCGCGAACGCGTCGAGACCGTCAAGCTGCTCAAGTCGATCAGCCAGGGCCGCACCATGATCATCATCGACCACGACATGGACGCGCTGTTCGAATTGGCCGAACGCGTCACCGTGTTGCAGGAGGGGCGGGTGCTCGTCGAAGGCACGCCGGAGGAAATCAAGAACAACGCGACCGTACAGGAAGCCTATCTCGGCGGCGTACACGGAGTGCTCGCGGCATGAGCCTGCTCGAGGTCAACGGCCTGAACAGTTATTATGGAGACTCCCACATCCTCTTCGACGTGGCGTTGCGGGTCGAGCGTAATGAGGTGGTGGCGTTGCTGGGCCGCAACGGCGCGGGCAAGAGCACGACCCTGAAGAGCCTGATGGGCGTTCTCACGCCGCGCACCGGCAAGGTGATGTTCGACGGCGCCGACATCGCCGGCCGCAAAAGTCACGCCATTGCGCAGGCGGGAATGCAACTCGTGCATGAGGAGCGCAGGATTTTCGGCAGCCTCAATGTCGAGGAAAATCTGGTTCTTGCCGGGCTGACTGCCTCGGGACGCTGGCCGCTCGATCGCATCTACGAAATGTTTCCGCGGCTCAAGGACCGGCGCGGTAACCGCGGGACGGATCTGTCCGGCGGCGAACAGCAGATGCTGGCGATTGCCCGCGCCCTGGTCCGTGATCCCAAGATCATCCTGCTGGACGAGCCGTTTGAAGGGCTGGCGCCGGTGATCGTTCGCGATTTGATGACGGCGTGCCGAAATCTCGCGGCGGACGGCCAGACCATCGTTGTGGTCGAGCAAAATCTTGCGGCAGCGCTCTCGCTGGCGCAGCGCGTCTACATCATCAACAACGGCCATATCGCGCACGAAGGCCCGGCGCTGGAAATCAAGGCGCAGCCGGAAATCCTGCAGCGGTATCTCGGTGTCTGACATTTGAGGCAGCGCCCACAGCCGTCGGATGTCCCGCAACAGGCCCTTCCTCAAGCGCAATGCCAATTTGCAAGTGTAATGGACGAGAGCATCTCCTTTGGCGGGCGCGGGCGAAGAATTGATGCAGAATGTCCGCTGCGAGCCATGGAACTTCGTTCGCGCCGACGTCTCGAGCCGTTCTAATCTTGACGGCGAGCGAGCAGAGTAGGTCAAGTTGAATGACGCATTTGGGCCATAAAGTTCTCACCGATCCGATTACGCTTGGATTGAGAGTTTAAGTTTTTTCAACCGGTTATAAGGTTGCGTGGCGCAACGCGTACAACTTCGGACCACAGAAAATCCAAAAAGGATAATGTGAGCAGATCGACGGTTGCTCTCGCGTTATGTCCCGATATCTACATCGCAGTCACTGGTGCTGATCACGCGCAAGAACATCCTCGCGGAGAGCTCAGTGTGATGGCCGACACTGTGGGCGAATGAAAAATTTATGACGCCGCCGAAATATGGCAATCGTCATGCGACGCTTTGTCCTTTGACCCTTTGCATAAAATTTCCGCTATACTGTAAAAAATTCTGTGCAAAAGTGCGCGGGATTAATATGGAGTTATATGCCCCGAGAAAAATTGTATGCGTCGGGAGGAAAGTACAATGTCGATCATTCTTCTTATTGAAAAACGTTTGTTCCTTCGTAATTGCCTTCATGATTGCCTCGATCGTTCGTATCCGGATCACGAGATCGTTGCATTCGGTAGCCTCGCTGAGTGGCGCGAGTCGACCGAAAGGAAAAGACTGAAGCCTGCTGTGGTCATCTATTTTGTCCCTGCGGGAATCGGACTGATGATGAAGAGCGAATTCGAGCGGCTCGAATCCGTTATACCTAATGTTCCGATTGTCGTTATTTCAGACATCGCCAGTTCCGACGAAATCATGCGCATCATCGGCTACGGCGCGCGTGGCTACATCCCTACAAGCATGCCCTACCATCTCGCCGTCGAGGCGGTCCGCTATGTCGAGGCCGGCGGCACCTTTGTGCCCGCGGGTAATTTTCTCCCCGATCGCGGTTCGCGCAAGCAGCCGGCAGAGAACGTACTGACCGAGCGGCAAATGAAGGTCGTCGAAGCGGTCAGTCACGGCTTCGCAAACAAGCAAATTGCTCACAGGCTCAAGATGAGTGAGAACACCGTGAAGGTGCATCTCAGGAGCATCATGAAGAAGCTCAACGTGAGGAACAGGACAGAGGTCGCGATTGTGACGCGAAATCTCCTGGATGAGTTCGGCGATTCCAGATACGGCGGCAGGTTCGGTGAATCCGAGGACCGGCCTTCGCTCTGAGGCTGCGAGGGAGCAGCCGCTCAAGGGCCGGTGTTGAATGTGGTTCTGTAGAAGGCCGCTCAATCAAGCGTGGGTGCAACTCGGCGCCGCCTACGCTTGAGTAGGTGGCAAGCCATGATGTAGGCAACACGATGTAGGCAGCCAGTGCTTGACCAACTTCCGCCCAGACCGGATTTCGAGGCGCTGGCCGCGGCCGCTCCGGCCTCTGCCGATCGCCGCACGCTGGTGCTGGCGCTGATCGGTAACCTGATCGTCAACTGGTCGAACAATGAGAGCTTGTTCATCTACGTGCTGATGATCCTGCTGGATACTGACCGGTCGTCGGCTGCCATTGTTTTCGCGACGCTCAACACCACCCGTGCGCGGCTCGATCTCATTCATCGGTTATCGAAGATCAGGATCAGGGACGAGAAGCTCGACAAGGCATTGACCAAATTGATCGACCGCTTCAACCGCTCCACCTCCCTGCGAAATGAATTCAATCATTGCTTGTACATCACCGACGATGCGGGTCAGATCACGCATACGCAGTCGATGCGTATCGTCGAAAACCGCGACCATCTGGAGTTCGGGGTCAGCAAGCCGTTGGATGATGCCCGGTTGAAAAGCATGGTCGCGGCCGCAAGGGAAATGACGAACATCAACCGTGATATCTGGGAGTTTTTGCCGAAACTTCAGCGTCATCTGCAGTCGAAGCCGCAGTGATCGCCGCTCGCGGTCAGGTTGCGAGAAATCGGCGGCTACTTCGAACGGGTTATCTTCGTACTTCCAAAGAGTTCGGGCGATCTCCCCTTTGTGTATCTGGTCCAAGTTTACCCAATGAGCGAGCCTAAATTCGCGGTCCCCTCGAAAAAACGGTGACCGTCGTTGGGAGAACCAACGTGGCAGACGCATCGTGGCTCTTGGCGATCGCCGACGCAGAAGATCAGCGATTCCGAAGTGGCAACGATGCTCTTAATCGAACAGGAGCTCGTTATGGCTAGGCCAAAGAAGAATCACGACCCGAGACACGATCAGAAGAACGACCCCGATCAGGCCCAGGCCCAGGCGCAGGGTCAGTTGCAGGGACAACTGCAAGGACAGGCCCAAGGTCAGGCGCAGCTTGCCGTTCAATCGCTGGATTCGAAGAGCGACAACAAGAACGACAACGACAACAAGAACGACAACAAGAACAGCAACAGCAACGATATCGACAACAAGGTCGATAACAAGCTCGATAACAAGACCAGCAACGAGACGGACAACAAGGTCGACAACAAGCTCAGCAACGACGTTGAAAACAAGGTCGAGAATACCATCGACAACAAGGTCAACGTCGAGGTCGATGTGAAGGTCGATCTAGACCTGAAGGCCGACGGCTTGAGCAGCCCGGTTATCGATCTGCATGGATTGAGCTGCATCAGTGACTCCCTGATCATGCCCGACGTGGTGTACCAGACCATGGGGAACGGCAACCAGTTCAATATCGATCAGGTCAACTACCTGGTTGATAATGACAAGGTGTACCATCCCGAGGTTTCGTTCGACGGCAAGGGCGGCGACCTGAAGATGGAAGCCCATGCTGAAGGCGGCGATTCCAAGATCGAGGGCGACGTGGGTAACGTTATCGGTGCCGCTGCAAGTGGCATCACGTCCTCCGCCGACGCGGTTCTGACCCAGGATGCGTTCAACCAGACCATCACTCAGGGTGCGAACATCCAGTTCAACAGCATGACGATACAGGCGGCTGGTACAACTCTCGACGATGACCATTCGCTGGGCTCGTAGCCAGCAATCGACGTCCGCGCGGCATCCACCGCGCGGACGTTCTCTTTCAACCCATCTTCATTTCGGTCGCTACAATTGCCGACGAGAAGCTGGATGGTCGCGGTTCGGCCATCAGGAGTGAACGCTACAAGGGGAGAGTCCCATGGCGTCAGCAAGCTTCGTCGAAGTCATTTCGCACTTCGCTGGATATTTGCAGATATTTCACGATATCGCACGAGACCGCATCGCCTATGATGAGACCATCGCGCCGCGCTCGTCCGAGGACTACACGACGCCGCGGCCGAATTATGAGCATCCATTCAGGCCGGACGATATGGAGACCAAGGCCGGGCCGTCGCCTAGCCTGATCCCCGACGATCCCTTCGATTTTATCCGTGCCCATCCGCTTCGGAAGGCTCTTTCCGATCTGCCGGACGATCTCGATTTCTTTCCGCCGTCGCGGGGGCCAAACGTTTCGATCCCGATGCCCGGCGGAGGCGGCGGTGGCGGTCATCCCGAATTCCATATCAAGGTCGTGTACCAGCCGGGTGGCGAGCAGAGCCAGTTCGATCTCCACCAGCACAATATTCTCTCTGACAACGATTCACTTCTTCAGATCGATGGCGAGCTTGCTCCGAGTCCGCTGGTCCTGAAGCTGGAAGCCGACATTGCCGCGACCATCCAGCAGATGGTGGCCGATGCCAGCAACCACATCCCGAACGATTGGCGGATGCCGGAGGATGGCAACGGCGCGACCGCCTTTGTTGTCGCGCATGACGAAAACTGGGCCGCAAACGGCGGAGTGTTGGACGCGCATTCGGTGCAGCCCGGCTATTACCTGAACGGCGTGCTGCAGGACCCGCCGCCACCCCCTCCGGATCAGACACCGCTGCCCGAACCCAAGCCGTTGCCGGATACCGGGCACGATCTCGGGCAGTGGGCACAGCTCGGCGGCAACAGCAGCCTGAACGCAGCGTTGATTATCGATCTTGGCGAATCCGCCAACACCATGATCGTTACGGGCGACTACTTCATGACCAATGCGGTCTTTCAGACCAACACGACCATTGACCACGATCACGTCAGCGCTTCCAGCAGCGCGGCGACGCCTGTCGAGACCGGTGACAATGTTGCCAACAACATCGCCGACTTCGTGCAGCATCCTGGCCTCTACGCTTCAATCCAGGCGACCTTCGCCGGACCGAACTGGAACGTCGATGTGGTGGACGGCAACTACTACAGTGTCCACACACTGGTTCAGACCAATTATCTGTTCGACAACGACATTGCCGCCCAGGTCAGTTCCGACACTCACTACAATCTGGTGAGCGGTCACAATGAGCTTGGCAACCTCGCCCAGATCTTTGATGGCAATCTCAACTACGACCTGATCGTCATCGAAGGCGCCTATCACGGCATGAACGTCATCTTTCAAAACAACATGTTGCTGAACGATGACGCGATCAAGATGGCGGCAGAGGATTCAGGTACGGGGCAATCGGCGAGCTCCGGCAAGAACGACCTGTCGAACGAAGCGACGATCGAGCAGTATGGCGGAGACATTTTCGATCCGCTGACGCCGGGAATACAAGCGATCCTGAACGCGCTCGGAAGCGGAGCGACGTTGCTCGATCCGAGCCTTGGAACCGCAGTCGCAGGGTACGGCGGCCCGTTCAATGTTCTGTATGTCAAGGGCGACTATTACGACGTCAATGCCGTATGGCAGACCAATATCACCTCCGACGTCAACGTGATTTACCAATTGCAAAATCACCCGTCGGATGTCGCCTTGGAGCATCACGAGAACGGAGTGCAGACCCAATTGGTGACGACCGGCGGCAACAGTCTGATCAACGATGCCGCGATTGTCGATGTCGCCGCTACCAACACCTTCGTCAACGGTCACGCTTATACCGATTCGATCCTGGTGCAGGCCAATCTTGTCCCGCACGATCAGGATCATGCGCTGAACACAGATACCAATGCGCTGGTTTCCGAACTTATTGCCTTTGTCGATGACAGCCAGGATGAGACATGCGCACCCAGTTGCGCAGTCCCGGCTTCGATACATTCAGATCCGATGGCGAGCGTGCTGCACTAGAACCACGTTGATTTCTTTCTTGTTGGAAATTGTTTAGTGGAGTTTTGAAATGGCGTTGGGCGGGAACGATGGGATGAACGGTACGGAGCCTCCGCATTCAGATCTCCCTGAGGAAGCAGCGTCGAGGACGGCCAGAATAATTCCGCTTCGGCCAATGCCTGGTGTCTCTGCCCCGGCAGCGGCCGACGAGTCCCTCGTCAGGTTTGCCGAGGACGGCGCGCCTCCGGTGCTAGCCAAAATCGCCGAGCCTCCGCCGGCGGCGCCGGCATTGCGTGAGGAAGCACGCGAGGACGCCAAGGCGACGCCGGGAGCCACCGTCGTGATCGAGCAACAGGTTCCGGCTCCGCCGTTGGTTACAAACGGCGACCGGAACGGTGGCGGTTCCGGCGATGGTGGAGGAGGGGGCGGTGGCGGCGGTGGCAGCAGGCCGCCCTTGCACAAGCGCTCCAGCGACCACGAGTTTCGCGACGTGCTCGGCAAGGGCCTTGCGGACGCTCGCCGCAATCTGGTGACCGTCGGTATCTTCTCGGTTGCGGTCAACCTCTTGGTGCTCGCTATCCCGATCTATCTCTTCAACATGTCCGATCGTGTGCTGACCAGCCGCAGCACGGACACGTTGGTGATGCTGACCATGATTGTGGTCATTGCGATCGCCGCGCATGTTCTGATGGACATGATGCGGCGAATTATCTTGATGCGCGTCGCGGTCGAGACCGAGGCGCGACTGGGAGGACCGGTTTTAAGCGCGGCCGCCAAAGCCGCGCAAGGCGGATCGAGCCGGGAATTTCAGACCTTGGCGGACTTGCAACATTTGCGGTCCTTCCTCACGGGTCCGGTGCTGCTGACGATGTTCGATACACCGGTTACGCCGGTCTACTTTGCCGTGGTGTTTCTCATCCATCCGCATCTCGGCTTCATTGTGCTGGCGGCCGGCATGGGCCTTGTTGTGGTGGCGCTGCTGAACCAGCGGGTGACCGCGGTGTCGTTCATGCAGGCGAACAACTACGGCGCCAGGGCAAACCTGCAGGCGGAATCGATGGCACGCAATGCGCAGGTCATCAATGCGATGGGCATGATTCCCGAGGGCGTGCAGGTCTGGGGCCGCGAGACCGTGGAATCGTTGAAGGCGCAGGTGATCGGGCAAGACCGCAATATCATGATGACGGGGCTGTCGAAATTCCTGCGACTATGTACCCAGATCGCCATCCTGGGATGGGGTGCGTGGCTGGCGCTGGAAAACCAGATGACCAGCGGCATGGTGATTGCGGCATCGATCGTGGCAAGCCGTGCACTGGCGCCGTTGGAGGGAACCATCGAAGGCTGGCGCAACTTCGTGCAGGCGCGCTCGGCCTATGCGCGGGTCAAGACCCTGCTCACGAATTCGCCGCTCAACCTGGAGCGGCTACGATTGCCGCGCCCGGCCGGCTATCTGAATGTCGAGCGCATTCTCTATGTGCCGCCGCCGAACAAGAAGGTGATCCTGAACGGCATCAGTTTTCAACTGAAGCCAGGTGAATCGCTTGCCGTTGTCGGGGATTCCGGCACCGGGAAAACCATGCTGGCGCGCATGCTGGTCGGATCCATCATTCCGACCGCCGGCAATGTGCGCCTCGATATGATGGATCTGCGCAACTGGGATCCACGGCAATTCGGCGAGAGCGTCGGCTATCTGCCGCAGGACGTGCAACTGTTTCCCGCTTCGATCAAGGCCAATATCGGCCGGATGCGCGAAGATGCCCGCGACGAGGATGTGTTCGACGCCGCGGAGACCGCCGATGTGCACGAGATGATCTCGGGCTTTGCGCAGGGCTATGAGACCATCGTCGGCATGGACGGAAGTCCGCTATCGGGCGGCCAGCGCCAGCGTATCGGGCTTGCGCGCGCGTTTTACGGCAACCCGCGGCTGATCGTGCTCGATGAACCGAATTCGAATCTCGATGCGAACGGTGAGCGGGCGCTCGCCAAGGCGCTGCTGCGCGCCAAGGAAAAAAAGATCACGGTGGTGACGATCACACAGCGCGCCGCGCTGCTGCAGAGCGTCGACAAGATCATGATCCTTCATCAGGGCTCGGTCCAGGCATTCGGCACCCGCGACGAGATCATTCCGGTCATTACCGGCCGCAAGCCGCCGAACATCCCGGGTGGGCCGGGTGATCCGCCGCCCTCACCACCGGCTTCATAAGGAAACGATCAGGCACGAGGTTCGCCATGGCCAACAGGAAAATCGCGGTTCGCACCGCTGCTACAGAAGGCACCTGGTACGATTCGCTGCCGCGATCGACGAGATTGCCGACCATCGGCGGCATCCTGGTCATGGCTGTGATGCTGATGGGCTTTGGCGTCTGGGGCAATACGGCACCGATTGCGGGCGCTGTGGTCGCGTCGGGCGTGTTCGTCGTGACCGGGCAGAACAAGATCATCCAGCATCTGGAAGGCGGAGTGATCCGCGAGATCTATGTGCGCGAAGGCGACCGGGTAGAGGCGGGTCAGGTCTTGCTCGATTTGGACGAGACCATGCCGCGAGCCGAACTGCAACGTCTGTTCCTGCGCCGCCTCAGACTGACAGCCATCGATTCGAGGCTGATGGCCGAGATGAGGGAAGATGGTGAAGTGACGTTCCCGGCGGAAATCGTCAACGCGCTCGCGACGACGCCCGAGGCAAAGGAGATCCTCGACAACCAAAAGCTGGCGTTCACGGCACGCCGCAACAATCTGGACAGCGACATCAAGAGCATTGACGAGAGCATCAAGGCGCTCGAGGAGCGCATCCAGGGATCGCGGGTTCAGCTCAGTGCCGTCAAGCGGCAGATCGTCCTGCTCGATGAGGAAATCGAGACCAAGGACCGCCTGGTGCAGGCAGGATTGGTGCGCAAGCCCGAATTGATGGTGCTGCAGCGTACCAAGGCCAATCTGGAGGGCGAGATCGGCCGGATCATGGGCGATATCGGCGACGCCAAGGAGCGCATCGCCCGCGCGGTCGAACAGATCAACGGTGTACGCAAGACCGCGATCAAGACCGCCGTGGATCAGCTTCACGAGATACGCGGCGAACTGGCTGATGTTCGCGAGCGGATGCTCAGCTCCAAAGGCGTGCTCGATCGGGTCCGCGTTACCGCACCGGTCAGCGGCGTCGTGGTGAAGCTGCGCTATCACACCAATGGTGGTGTCGTGGAAGCTGGCAAGAACATCATGGAGCTCCTGCCGCTCAAGGACGAATTGATCATCGAGGCGCGGTTGCGGCCGCAGGATATCGACAGCGTCAAGCGCGGCCAGAAGGCGACGGTAAGGCTTACCGCGCTGAGCCAGCGGATCACACCGATGGTTTCCGGAGACGTGATCTACCTTTCGGCGGACACGCTGGCGGATGAGAAGAAGTCGCAGCAAGTGGGCCCGACCGACATCTATATTGTCCGCGTCAAACTCGACGCAAACACCATCACCATCCCCGACTTCAAGGCGACGCCCGGCATGCCGGCGGAGGTTTATATCCAGACGGCGGAACGGACGTTCTTCCAGTACCTCGTCAAACCCATCCACGACAGCATGGCGCGCGCCTTCCGCGAGCGTTAGGCACCGAACAAGGAACCAGACAACCAGATTGGAAAGGCGTCCGCCGTGCATATCGACATCATCGAAACGTCGTCGTCATTGGCTAGCCTCGAGGACAACTGGAACGCCGTCTATGACGCGGATCCAGAGGCCCAGATATTCCTGTCATGGAAGTGGCTGAACGGCTGGCTGGCGTCCATCAAGGGGCCATGGTTCATCCTGGCGGCAAAGGCCCACAACAGCGCCGATGCGCCCTATGTTGCGTTCTTTCCGTTGCGGCTGGAAAGCTCGATCGAGGAATCCGACGTCGTCCAGGCGTTGCGGATGGCGGGCAATTTCTCCGCCGATTACACCGGCATCGTTTGTTCGCCCGATGTGGAAAGCAAGGTCATCCCGGCCTTTGCGCGCCACCTCAAGCAGATGAACTGGGCCCGCTTGCACCTTGAAAATGTCAGGATGTCGGAGCGCCGCTACCGCTTGCTGCTGGCGTATTTTCCGAAGGCCAATTTCGGCATGACCGAGGTGAACCGCATCACCAAGGTCGACCGCATCGACAACAGTCTGTGCCCCTACACCACGCTGCCGGGGGACTGGGAGTCCTATCTGTCTTCGTTGAGCACCAATACGAGGCAAAAGATCCGGCGTCTTCTGAAGCTGGTCGATGCCAGCAGCGAATATCGGATCACGGTTTCGACGCCGGAGACGTTCGAGCAGGATCTCAAGACCCTGCTGCGGTTCTGGGAGATCAAATGGCGTCCGCGCAAGGGAGATCTGGCCGACAACCTGGTTCGCAGCAATGGCACCATGCTGAGGCGCAGTTTTCAGTCCGGCCTGGTGTTCCTGCCGACCTTCTGGCACGGCGACCAGCCCGTCGCGGCGCTGGCCACGCTGATGGATCCCCGCAAGCGGACCTTTTCGTTTTACATAACCGGGCGCGACGAGACTTTTGACGGGCCGCCGCCGGGCGTGATCCTGCATTCTTTCAGCATCCGGCACGCGATCGCGAACGGCTTTACCGAATATGATTTTCTGCGCGGCAACGAGCCCTACAAATATTCGTTCCGATGTGTGGAGCGTAAAATCCATTGCACCGTCGTCGAGACCAGGAACGGCAGGAATCTCGGCAACAGGATCGATCCTCGCGGCATTCCCGACATCCTCGAGGCGGCGACGGCCTTGCACCAGAAGGGACAGACCGCCGATGCGGAGTGCGGCTACCGGCGCATCCTGGAGGTTCAGCCGAAGCACGCTGACACGCTGCACCGGCTCGGACAGTTGCTCGTCGTGAAGGGTAACCATGCCGAGGCGAAGCGGCTGTTCAGGACGCTCACCATGGTCCGTCCCGACGCCGTCAAAGCCTGGCTCTGTCTGGCGCAGGTCTGCGAGAATCTTGGACGTCATCGCGAAGCGGTGCAGCCCTATCTCGAGGCCATGAGACTGCGTCCTGATCAGGCGGATGGATTCATCGGGCTGAGCCGGGTGCTGGTGAAACTCGGCCGCATCGAGGAGGTCAATAACGCGCTGCTGGCGGCGTTCGGCGATACGGAAAAACCGTCGCTACGGAATTGGCGGCTATCCGATGGCAAGTCGGGAGTTGCCGACGGGCTGCCGCACGAAAACCGGCTCTCCCTCTAGTCATTCTGAAAGGTGGTTTCCGATGCGCCGTTCGATTGAAACCGCACCGATGGACGGCAGCGTCATCATCGTCGAGGATGATGCGAAAGGCCGTTATGATGTCGTGCACTGGTCGGCCGATGCAGCCGAATGGGTCAGCGAAAACGGCGAGTTGACCAGGATCACACCGTCGCACTGGCATCCGTTGCAGGGCGACAACAATTCTCTGCAAGGCGACGGCCTGTCGGACGATCCCTCCCAGGCGAAGCCGTTGCGGACGCGCGGCTCGCGGCGCCGGCTCACTCTTTCCTCGATCGTCGCAGCGCTTGTCGTGGCAGCGCTGGCCGGCACGTATTTCCATGACGGGGTTTCCGCTTCCGTGACGCGTTACGCCGATCTGGAGGACATCTCCAGGATCCGCGCGATCGGTGAGCATTACGTCGGACAAACGACCCGGTGGCTGAGCGAAGGCCCGGTGAGCGCCTATCAGCGGGAGCTTCACCAGCAAGCAGACGCCGCCCAGAACGGGCGGCGTTGAAAGCCTGCGCCACAACCTGACGCGTCATTACCGTGCATCGCGATCCAGCTAGGCCGCGTAGATCGACGATTTGGGCAGCGGGAAGACCGGATCCTGCGTCTGGATATTGGTCGGCCAAACCACCGAGATATGTTCGCCGGCATTTTGCATCACGACCGGCGTCGAGCGCTCGTTCTGGCCGGAGAGCGGCGTACCCGGCCGAAAGAACTTCACGCCATAGCCCTGGATTGTGCCTCCAGCCGGGATATCGACGTCAAGTGCCGCCTTGCGAACAGCCTCGGGATCGAAGCCGCCGTATTTCTCCTTGGCGACGGGCAGGACGTTGTTGAGCAGAAGCCAGGTCTGGTTGAAGCCCATCGAACAATGCGGCGGAACGTCGGTCGCGCCGGTTTTTTCCTTGTAGCGCGTCACCATGGTTTTGGTGAGATCGCCGATTCCGGGTGCCAGTTTAGCCGGGTCGAGCAATTGCGCAGGCACCGGGTCGATATTGCAGAAATTGTCGATGTCTGCGCCGAAAGTCGTGCGCAGTTTGTCGAGTTGGCTGTAGCCCGCGCCGTTGCCGAACAGCATCTTGAAACGAAGGCCGTTCTCGCGCGCCTGGCGGAGGAGGAGAGTAATGTCGGGATTATAGCCCGCGTGCGAGATCACGTCGGGCCTGGCGCGCTTGAGCTTGGTGATCAGCACCGAGAGGTCGGGGGCGGCCGCCGAATAACCTTCCCTGAGCACGATCTGGAGTCCGGCCTCCTTTGAATAGGCCTCGTCGGCGGCGGCGACACCGACGCCGTAGGGGCCGTCTTCGTGGATAAGCGCAACCTTGACGTCTTTGGGCTCGACGCCGAGCTTGGCCTTGGCATGTTCGGTGAGGAAGCCCGCAAAGGCCTGGCCATATTGATCGGAGTGGATCTGCGCGCGGAAGACATATTGCAGGTTCTTGTCCTTGAACACGGCGGTCGCAACCGCGGTGGTGATCCAGAGGACCTTCTTCTGCTGTTCGACCTTCGCCGCCAGCGGGACTGCGTGCGCGCTGGAGTAAACGCCGTTGATGATGTCGATTTTCTCCTGATCGATCAATCGGACGGCCTCGTTGATCGCAACGTCTGCCTTGCTCTGTGAATCCGCATTCACGGCGGCGATCTTGTACTTGCCGCCGATCCCGCCCTTCTCATTGACGAGGTCGATCGCGATTTGCGCCCCGACCGAGGAGGCGACAGAGCCGCCCGCCGCGAAGGGGCCCGTCAGGTCGTAGATCACGCCGATGCGCACCGTTTCGGCTTGCGCCTGCGCGCGTGTCCAATCGAAGGTGAGTGCAGCGGCGGCAGCCGCGGAATTCTTCAGCAGCGTTCTGCGTGAAGTCGGCATGGTGTTCTCCCCGGTGCATCGCCGTTTCAGGCGGGTTTTTCTGCTTTTTATCCAAGTATGCGTCAAAGGGTTTGAAAAGAAAGGAAAAAGCGAAAGCTCTATGGCCCGGAGCCGTTGTCCTTTAGTTACATAAACCGGAAACTATGGAAATATCAGCAGCAGCAACATGTTAAGCGGTCGTTCATCGGTTCGTATTTGCTGGATGTGAAACGCCCGCTTGCAACTACCCCAAACCGATCCGCATTCGCAGTTCTGGTTTCTGCACGAGGATATCGACCAGCCAAGGAACACATCGTTCGGCAGCGTCCAACGCAGCGATTGGCGAACCGTAAGCGATGCCGGAATAATACTGGACCGGTGTCCATTGCCCGCCGTCCTCAATGTCCCGTCGAAACTCCTCGAACCCATAGCTGCCGTCCGGTCGCGAAAACACATCCACGCATCGATCGTGCTCGGGGTTTTCGACGCTGACGAAAACATTCCATGACTTTTCGATGCGTTGCGACATGATATTTTCGTGTCCTCCTGCGCCCGCAACGATGCCGGCCCGTTCGGCCTTTAAAGGATTGATTTTTACGGAATATCCCTAGAGATTGAGCTAACTCAGAACTCTAGCACGGGACATGGCGCCAGAGTTTCCAATACTGCAAACAAAAAACGGCAGATGCCTTCATGGGCGCCGCCGATTAAAAAACGACGGGAGGATCGCTTGGTTGAAGCAACGACATTGCGTGGGTTGCTGCGCAAGGACGGTTGCCTGACGCTTCCTGGCGTCTATGACGGCATTTCAGCGAGAATGGCAGCGAGCGCCGGTTTCGACGCGCTTTACATGACCGGATATGGTGTCGTTGCATCTGCTCTTGGCGTCGCTGATGCCGGCACCGCGACATTCACGGAGATGCTTGACCGTGTGCGCTGTGTCGCGGGCGCCACCAGCATTCCTTTCCTCGCCGATGGCGATACCGGCTATGGCGGATTGTTGAATGTCGACCGCACCGTGCGCGGCTATGCGGCCGCCGGCGCATCGGGCATCCAGCTTGAGGATCAGGAGTTCCCGAAGAAATGCGGCCATACCGAATTCCGCCGTGTGATCCCGGCCGATGACGCCATCGCCAAGATCAGGGTTGCGGTCGATGCCCGGCCAAGTCGTGACTTTCTCATCGTGGCACGAACCGACGCGCGCTACGCCGAAGGGATGGATGCGGCGTTGCGGCGGGCCGAGGGTTTCCTCAAGGCCGGCGCCGATGTGCTGTTCGTCGAAAGTCCCGAGAGCCTCGAGGAATTGCGCCACGTCGCTGAGACCTTCAAGGGCGCGACATTGCTGGCGAACATGGTCGAAGGCGGCCGCACGCCGTATTTGTCGGCGAGCGAGCTCGCGACAATGGGCTTCAAGATCGCGCTTTATCCCGCCTCGGGCTTCCTGACGGCGGCCGGCGCCCTCAAGCTCGTCTACGGGAATTTGAGAACCGCCGGAATAGGAACCAGCAGCGGCGCTCCGATGTTGCCGTTCGCGGACATGAACACCTTGATGGGCTTTCCCGCCGTGCATGCTTTCGAAAAGCGTCATGGTTTGGCCGACAGCCACAAAGAGTAGCTGCCAGTCCAATCCGAATATCCGATCCCTCGATCGAGGAAATCCGAAGACGGATCAACAAAAAAGGAAATACGTCATGGCAAAGGGGAAAGCGCTTGCGCGAGTTGGCCTTATCGTGGGCTTGGCGGCTTTTATCACAGTCTGGAAGGCGCCGGCCGCTCCGGCCGAAACCATCACGGTTACCCATTGGGGCGGGCAATTCTACGGCGTGCCTTATGCCGTCGCCATGGAGAAAGGCCTTTTCAAGAAGAACGGTGTGGATGTCACGGGTATCCTGACAGCAGCAGGTGGAGGCACCGCGGTCCGCAACACGTTGGCCGGCGGCATTCCATTCGGCGAGGTTTCGCTGGCGGCAGCGGTCCAGGCCATCAATTCCGGCCAAAAGCTCATTATTATCGGCGCCGGCGCGCAAACCGTGTCCGACCAGATGTGGGTCGTCAAGAACGATTCGGCTCTCAAGGGCATCAAGGATCTGGTTGGCAAACAGGTCGCCTATACCGCGCCGGGCTCAGTGAGCAACATGGTGATCCTGATGGCGCTGAAAGCCAATGGCATCACCCAGCAGCAGGTGAAGCTGGTGCCGGCCGGCGATCTCGGCGCCAACCTCTCCGCGGTAAGCAGCGGTGCGGTCGATGCCGGCTTCTCCGATGAACTGGTGTTCGCGCAGAACAAGGAACGGGTGAAGCCACTCTTCATGGTGCGCGACACGATGGATCCGCGCATGATGCAGACCGTGATGATCACGACTGCGGAATATGCCAAGGCACATCCGGACATCATCAAAGGGCTGATCGTCGCCCGTCGTGAAGGACTGGCCTATGCGTTGGAACACCCGGATGAGGCCGCCGACATCACGGCGAAGGCCTACAACAATCCGAACGTCGATCTGTTCCGGGCGCATCTGCGCAATCTCATCAAGGAGAATTACTGGAGCGACGGCCGGCTCGATTATGCGGCCATGAACCACATGGTTGAGGGTCTGCAGATCACTGGACAGATGAAGGGTGATGTCGACTGGCCGAAATATGTCGACACTTCCTATCTGCCGCTAGATCTGCGTCCCACCCAATGAGTGACGCGGCCGTGAGCGAGCCCTCGCACGTCGCGCTGAGTGGGGTGGTCCGTCAGTACGAAGGGCCACCCGCAGTACATGCGCTCGGCCCGATCGACCTGACGATCCCCCGCGGCGAGTTCTTCTCGGTCGTCGGTCCGTCCGGTTGCGGCAAGTCGACCCTGCTCGATGTGCTCTGCGGTCTGGCGCGTCCAACCAGCGGCAGCGTGAAATTCGAAGGCAGCGAATTGCACGGTGAGGTCCCGGACGGCATCGGTGTCGTCTTCCAGGAAGATGCCAGCATGCCCTGGCTGAGCGTCCGCCAAAATGTCGCCTTTGGCCTGCGCACCTCCGGCCTGCCGGAAAAAGAAGTCGCGGAACGGGTTGATCATGCCGTCAGCTTCATGGGGCTGGCTCAATTTTCCGATCATTATCCGGCGCAGCTCTCCGGCGGCATGCGGCAGCGGGTCTGCATCGCGCGGACGCTGGTGCTGAGGCCGCGGCTGATCCTGCTCGACGAACCGTTCGGTGCGCTGGACCAGCAGACCCGGCTGCTGATGGGTGACGAATTGCTGCGGCTCTGGCGTGAAACCGGCGCCACCGTGCTACTCATCACCCATGCCCTGGACGAGGCTGCGATGCTGTCTGACCGTGTCGGCGTCATGAGCGCACGGCCGGGCCGTTTCATCGACATGGTGGAGACCGGCTGGCCGCGGGATCGCGACAGCCGCGTCGTCTCGAATCCGGAATTCGGCACGGTGACCGCGCGCTTGTGGTCCTCGCTGCGCGAAGAGTCTCTCAAGACGATGGGACGGGCGGCGTGACAAGGCGGCGCGCCGTTCTCCTGGTCCGGATCGCCGTGCTGGCGGGACTGACAGCAACGCTCGAAATCTGCTGCCGCACCGGCCTCATCGATCCCCTGATCGTCATTCCTCCCAGTGAAATGGTTGCGTCGATGATTGATCGCGTCGGCTCCGGCGAGTTGGACGAGAGTATCGTGAACACGTTCTCAACCATCGCGCTCGCCTTTGTACTGGCGATCGGGTGCGGCACCCTGGTCGGTGCGCTGGTCCACCGTTCCTCGCGGCTGCGCGATGTCGTCGATCCGTTGCTGGCATCGTATTATTCGGTGCCGACCTTCATATTCTACCCGCTGCTGGTGGCGCTGCTTGGCCTCGGCAAGGCTCCGCTTGTGGTGTTGGGCGTGCTCTCCGGCGCGCCGGCCGTCATGATCAGCACGCTGTCGGGACTCGACAGCGTTTCGCCGGTATTGCTGAAACTGGCGCGCGTTCATCGGTTGAGTCCGGCGCGGACATTGTGGTGGATCGTGTTGCCTGCCGCGCTGCCGCGCCTGTTCAGCGGGTTCAAGCTGGCGCTGAGCTATGCACTGATCGGCGTCATCGCCGGCGAATTCATCCTCTCGGGAACCGGTCTCGGCTTCGCGATCTCCTTTGCGTATCAGAGCTTCGACAACCGCGCCATGTACGGCCTGATGCTCTTCGTTTTGCTGATCGCGGTAACGGCCAACGGGATCCTTTACGTCTGGGAGGGGCGGCTGGCGCGCCGCCGTTCGACGGGATGAGTGACTTCGCGTTCGAAGACGCTTCCTCAAGGCGAACCTCGCGCGGGCGCATCCGCACGTTCGATGCGGCCGTATTGGTTCTGCTGATGCTGGCGATCTGGCAGGCGATCGGCAGTTGGACCCATGGCGTTGCGGTTTCTCCGCCGCTGCAGACGCTGCTGTATCTCTTCGATCTCGTCCGCACGGGAATGTTCTGGCAGCATGCTGCCGCGACATTGGCGGCGTTCTTGCTGGCCTTTGTCCTCTCGGCGCTGATTGGCCTCGCGCTCGGCCTGATCTTCGGCGTGCGGCGCTTTGCCGGAGAGGTCGCCGAGCCGATCCTCGCGGGATTCTACACTATCCCGAAAGTCACGCTCTATCCGGTCGTGCTGCTGATCTTCGGCCTCGGTATGTCCGCCAAGGTCGCCTTCGGCGTCATGCACGGGCTGGTGCCGATGACACTGTTCACGCTCGGTGCGGTACGAAATCTGCCGCCGGTGCTGATCCGGACGGCCAAGGTGCTGCGGCTTTCACCGGGGCGCACGATGCTGTGGGTGCTGGTGCCCGCCTGTCTGCCCGACATCGTCAACGGTCTGCGGATCAGCTTTTCGCTGAGCATGCTTGGTGTATTGATCGGCGAGATGTTTTCGTCGCAACGCGGCCTCGGGTTCTTGCTGGTGAGCGGGATGGCGCAGCACAACGTACCGTTGTCGACCGCCGTGGTCACAGTGATCGTCCTGATTGCGATCGCAGCCAACACGCTGATGTTGCGTCTCGGCAAACGGATTGCCCACCGTTCGAAATAGCGAAGCAAGTAATGGCGTCAACACGTCGGTTCTCGTTCAAAAGCCTTTCCTGGGACGACTGATTTTGGAGCACAGCCGACCTTCGACCGAATTTTGGCGTCGCTGAAGGGCCCAACAACAGACTTATCCATCGCAACACAACAATGTCGTCACCCTATAAGCGCCAAATCGGGCGTGCGTCTTGACATCGGAGATGGCCAGAATGTTTGTGGACTGCCGTGAATACCCAAGCGAGATGAACTGCACGGTCGCGATCTCTGCAGATACCAAGGAAGAGCTTGTAGACGCGGCGGTGCAACACGCTGTCGCGGTGCATGGTCACCACGATAGCCCACAATTGCGCCAGGAGCTGGCCAAGATGATCAAAACCCAATAGGGCGACTGTATCCTGGCATCCGCATATGGAGAAAGGCCGATGACCGCTTTCAATGTTGTGCGTTTTCGAGTGAGGCCGGGGCGCGATCAGGAGTTTCTGGATGCTCACAAGAAAATCGAGGCAACTTGGCCGGGCCTGATCCATGCCAACATTATTAAGACCGGTGATCGCTCCTATTGCATTATCGCTGAGTGGAACGACATGGACGCGTGCATTAAAGCGCGGCCGAATATGATCACTACCCTCGATTCTTTTCGCGATACGCTCGAAGACCTCGGCGGCGGTCTGGGCGTTACCGATCCGGCGGTGGGGCCTGTCGTCTTAAGGCTGAAATAGTTCGTGGCACCAACCGGTCGCCCTTGACCATTAAGATTGCCGAGCGGGTCGATGTCCGCGCATCGGGTCAACAGGCGACATCGGTCGACGACTGTCTCAGCAGACCATTGGTATTCTCGTCCGACCCGCGTTGTCACGGGCTTTGCGGATCGCTGACGAGAAAATGCAGCGCACTAGCTGATTCCGCGAAGAAACTCCTGCAAATCTGTGCAAATGTGTGTATGTCCTATTACTAAATGGATCGACAACGAGACATAAGTGACCGCAAATAAATGGAAATTTAGCGTCGCCCCGATGATGGATTGGACCGACCGGCATTGCCGTGTCTTCCATCGTCTGATGACGCGGCGCGCGCGGCTTTACACGGAGATGCTGACGACCGGCGCCATCATTCATGGCGACCGCCAGCGGCTGCTCGGCTTCGACGATTGCGAACATCCGGTGGCGCTGCAACTTGGCGGTTCCGATCCGCGCGACCTCGCCACCGCTGCCGGGATCGGCGAGGATTTCGGCTACGACGAAATCAATCTCAATGTCGGCTGCCCCTCCGACCGGGTGAAGGATGGCCGCTTCGGCGCATGCCTGATGGCGGAGCCTGCGCTGGTTGCCGAGGGCGTCGCTGCGATGAAGCGCGCGGTCAAGATTCCCGTCACGGTCAAATGCCGGATCGGCATCGACGATCAGGATCCGGAGATCGCACTCGATGTTCTGGCGCGCGGCGTGATCGCCGCCGGTGCCGATGCGCTGATCGTGCACGCGCGAAAAGCCTGGCTCAACGGATTGTCGCCGAAGGAAAATCGCGACATTCCACCGCTCGATTACGACAGGGTCTATCGGCTCAAGGCCGCGCTGCCTGACATACCCGTCATCATCAATGGCGGCATCGGCAGCCTCGCGGAAGCCAAGCAGCATCTCACCCATGTCGATGGCGTGATGCTGGGGCGCGCAGCCTATCAGGAGCCGTGGCGATTGCTGACCGTCGATCCGGAGTTATTCGGCGAGGCGGCATCGCACGCGACCATGAAGGACGTATTTGCAGCGATGATGCCCTACATCGAAGACCAGCTAGCGCGGGGCACGCGGCTGCATTCGATGACGCGGCATTTCGTCGGCGCATTTCATGGCGTGCCCGGCGCGCGCGCGTTCCGCCGTCATCTCGCCGAGAACGGCGTCAGGCCCGGCGCCGGCGTCGACGTGTTGCGCGATGCGATCGCGTTAGTCGACGGTCGCGCGGTCGCGCCGATGGCGGCTTGAGGCGTTGACGCTGCCCGTGACATCGGGATAACCGTGCAGCATCAGTCTGTCGGCCCGCACGCCCCAGCTTTCCAGACGATCCAGAAAACTCATGCCGAGCAGATTGGTCTTCATCTGTCCGCGCGGCACGACCAGCGCCGGAATCGATTTCTCGACGAGGTGGCCGACCGCGAGGCGATCGAGCGTCAGCCGTGCCGCCTTGGTGTGACCGCCGGCGGTTTCGACGTCGACATTGTATTCGAGCATTTCGAGCGGCAGGCCGATCGCCTTCGCGGTCTCCCAGGTCAGCACCACCGAGGTCGCGCCGGTGTCGATCACCATCGGCGCCTTGACGCCGTTGATCTTGGCGCTCAGCGCGAATTCGCCGGCCTGGCCGCGCGCGATCTGCACCGCGGGGGCGGGCTGCACGCTGCGCCGCCGCAGCATTTGCGCCACTGAGTCGCTGGCGCGGGCGATCTGGTCGGGGTCGCCATAGGCAACCACGGCGCCGGCCGTTGCCGCGAGCATCAGGAGCACGAGCAGGATGCGGCTCACAGCGCGCCTCCAATACTGGTCCGCGGGTGGCTCGTCCGCGGATGGCTCAATCGGACTTTGGCGACAGGGTCATCTGGGCGAGGCCGGCCTCCGCCATGCGCGCCGGCAAAAGCTCCATGACAGCCAACCGCTCGGCGCTGTCCATGCGGTGCCAGCGCGCGATCTCCGGAAGCGTTCGTCCGCAGCCGAAGCAGAGGTTGGTTTTGGGGTCCATCATACAGACTGCGATACACGGCGTTTCTTTGCTCATTCTGGGATAGTGAAATGGATTCCATCGCTTGTGCAAGCGCTCCAGTTACAATCCGGTGCCGGCACTCATGATCGGTTTGTTGCGCGCCCGCCGCTTCTCGTCGGAGCTCACGGCGATTGTGGTTTCCGGTTGCAGGGGCGGGGCTTCCTCGGCCATCGGCGCCAAAGCCGACATCACGCGCTCCGGCGGGAAGGTGACGATGACTTCGGTGCCGATGCGAAGCTTGGATTTCAGCGTGAAGGTGCCGCCGTGCATGTCGATCAGGCTCTTTGCGATCGGCAGGCCGAGCCCTGCGCCTTGCTCGGCCGATTTGATCGAGTTGGAGCCCTGACCGAATGACGCGAGCACGATCGGGATTTCGTCTTCGGCAATGCCGGAGCCGGTGTCCTTGACGCTCAGATATTGTCCGCCGGACGCGGTCCAGCCGACCTTCAGCCAGATATCGCCGCCTTGCGGAGTGAACTTGATCGAGTTCGACAACAGATTGAGCACGATCTGGCGCGTCGCGCGTTCGTCGCCCCAGATCCGCGGCATGCCCTGCTCGAACACTTCGTGGATGGTGATGCCGCGGCTGGTTGCGCGCAGCTTCAGCAAATGATGGCAATCGGCGACGACGTGCACGAGCGAGACCGCTTCCTCGTTGAGCTCGTAACGGCCGGCTTCGATCCGCGACAGGTCGAGGATCTCGTTGATGAGGTTGAGCAGGTGGACGCCGGAATTGTGGATGTCGGCGGAATATTCCTTGTAGACGGGCACGGCGTGCGCGCCAAAGATCTCGCTCTTCATCACCTCGGAGAAACCGAGGATCGCATTCAGCGGCGTGCGCAGCTCGTGGCTCATCTGCGCGAGAAACCGCGACTTGGCGACGTTGGCGGATTCGGCGCGATGCCGCGCCTCATCGGAGATCGCCTTGGCCTGTTCGAGCTCTCCGATCAGGGCGTCCTTTTCTGCGCGCGCTTCCAGCGTCGCCAGCGTCGTCGAATGCAGGCGATGGGCGAGCAGGGCGAAATAGCCTTCGGCGGCAATCGCCAGCAGCGCGAGTGCGAAATTGTCGAAAGTGCCGCTCAGGATGAAATCAAGCGCGATGGCCGCCGTCACCGGCGCGGTTGCCGCCAGCGCCGCAATCGGCAGGCTCGCCGCCAGCATGCTCGACACCGCGATCACCAGCAGCATCAGGAACATCATCATCGTGTTGGTGACGACGTCGAGTCCGGCCGGGTGGATCAGGACCGCGGTCCAGCACAGACCGTAGAGCAGGTCGAGCACCACGAATCGCGTTCGCCATTTGCGCGTGGCGGCGAGCGAAGGCTTCTCCGCGAGGAACCGGCTGCAATTGCGAATGATGGCGGCGTGGACGCAGAGCATGCCGACAGTCCAGGCCGCCGCAGACACCGGCTGCATCCAGATGCCGAACATCACACCGGTCGCAACCACCAGCAGCATGACGACATAGGACGCCGACACCCGGGTCTGGGCATATTGCCGGAGCAACTCGGTGTCGAAAGCAGGGCGCGTTCCGCTGGTCGACGTTAACCGGTCGCGCGCCTCGCGAACCCGCTGCGCCGCGGCGCGGCGGGTGTTCGCCGGCGCCGCGACCTGTGGTTCCGCCGGAAGCTGGACGACTTCAGGCTTTTCTGCGGGATTACTCATCAAACAACACAAATCCTGCCCGCGAACCGCGCGGGCTTTTTGCATTGTCTATCTCTGAGCCCAAATCATTAAGCGATGCCTTAAAGAGCTAAAAAATCGCGTTAACCCGGGGTTAAATTAACCTGTTTGGCGGGCCTAAGCCCCGCTTCCAATTGAACAAGAAGCGGAGCGAGGCCTTTTGCCGTTCACGCATTTTCTTAACTCACCGAGCTCATCCCCTGTGCGGGCAGGCTTTCGCTCGAAAGCGCTTCTGTCCGATTACCGCTCGAGCCGGGCCAGCAGGCTCGACGTATCCCAACGCTTGCCGCCCATTTTCTCGACCTCGGAATAGAACTGATCGACTAGCGCTGTGACCGGCAGGTTCGCGCCGTTGCGGCGGGCCTCGGCGATGCAGATCGACAAATCCTTGCGCATCCATTCGACCGCAAAGCCGTAGTCGAACTTGCCGTCGTTCATGGTCTTGTAGCGGTTTTCCATCTGCCAGGACTGGGCGGCGCCCTTGGAGATGGTCTCGATCACGGCGTGGACGTCGAGACCGGATTTCTTGGCAAAATGAATACCTTCCGACAGGCCCTGGACCAGGCCTGCGATGCAGATCTGGTTTACCATTTTGGTCAGTTGTCCGCTTCCCGCCGGTCCGAGCAGCTTGCACATCCGCGCATAGGCCGCGATCACCGGCTCGGCGCTTGCGTAGGCATCCACGTTTCCGCCGCACATGACGGTAAGGACGCCGTTCTCCGCGCCGGCGCTTCCGCCCGACACCGGTCCGTCCACGAATTTGAAGCCGGCCTTGGCGGCGGCGGCGTCGAGCTCACGCGCCACCTCGGCGGACGCCGTGGTGTGATCGACAAAAGTCGCGCCTTTTTTCATCCCGGCGAAAGCGCCATCGGCGCCCAGCGTCACCGAGCGCAGATCATTGTCATTGCCGACGCAGCACATGACGAAATCCTGGCCGTCGGCGGCGGCTTTCGGGGTCGGCGCGGTCTTGCCACCGAACTTGTCGGCCCATTCCTTCGCCTTCGCCGCTGTCCGGTTGTACACGGTCACCTCGTGGCCACCCTTTTTCACGAGGTGTCCTGCCATGGGGAAACCCATCACGCCGAGACCGAGAAAAGCAACTTTAGCCATATGTACTACCTTGGGTTTGCCGGGCTTGAATGGGCCGGACGGTGTTTTAGAGCCTGATCCGGAATTCTGGGAACCGGTTTTCCGGGAGCCGCACCATAAACCCTGCGCCATGAAGGGCAACGGCTTCGTTTGGCAGGCGGGCGCGGTTTTGTGCTAGGGTTGGCCTGTCCTAATAACCTCACAAAAAAGGGAGTGGAATCACATGGGCGTCAGCGTGGGCGTGCTCGATCATTTCAATATCCGGACCAGGAATCTCGCTGAGACGGTCCGGTTCTACGAGGACATTATGGGGCTCGAAAAGGGTGCCCGGCCGAACTTCGCCTTCCCCGGAGCGTGGATGTACAGCGAGGGCAAGGCCGTGGTGCATCTGGTCGATATTTCCAAGACCGACGAGCCTCAAAAGCCGGATTCCGGCGTTGTCCATCATGTCGCCTTTGCCAGTCAGGGCTTTGACGGCATGAAGAAGCGGCTGCAGTCCAAGGGGACGGAATTCGACTCCCGGCAGGTCCCGGGTGGCGATCTCTGGCAGATCTTCGTCAATGACCCCAACGGCGTCATGATCGAACTGAACTACGAGGCCGCCAAGGAAGGCGGCGGATCGGCGCCCGCCGAGCGTCGGGACGACGTGGGCGCGAGGTAGCCTTTTGAGCTGAACCGCTCTATGGGTCGCATCCGGAGATAGCGTTTTCAAGCGGAGTGGATCCCGGTTCGCGTGAAGAAAACGCGTCAAGAAAGAGCAGAGCCCGGTTCTGATTCAATCAGGACCGAAAGGCTCCAGGAGATGCGCTTTTGAGCGTAACGCAGCAACAGATTCTCGATACCCTGGCCAAGGTGGCGTCGCCGCGCGGCGTCGCCCTGACCAATGCCAATGTGCTGTCGGCGATCACGGTCACCGACGGCAAGGTGTTTTTCTCGATCAATGTGGACGCTGCCGAAGCACGTGCATGGGAAAGCGTACGCGCGCAGGCGGAAGCTGCCGTGCGCGCGATTCCCGGCGTCAGCGTCGCCATGATCGCGCTGACGGCTGAGCGCAAGGCAGGATCGCCGGCGCCAGCGGCTCCGCCGGCGCCTCATCGCCATGCCCACGGGCATGGTCGTGCAGCCGGTCGCATCGCATCGGCCGCCGCAAAGCCCGGCATCGCCGATGTCCAGGCAAGCCGAAATTCCCGGGGTCGCCGCTGTCATTGCGGTTGCATCAGGGAAGGGCGGTGTCGGCAAATCGACCACTGCGCTCAATCTGGCGCTGGGCTTGCGCGATCTCGGTCTGCGCGTCGGTCTGCTCGATGCCGATATTTACGGGCCTTCGGTACCGAGGCTGACCGGCATTCGCGAGAAGCCGCAGCTCAACGACGACAAGAAGATGATTCCGATCATGCGTTTCGGTCTTGCGATCATGTCGATCGGTTTTCTGGTCGAAGAAGATACCGCGATGATCTGGCGCGGACCGATGGTGATGTCGGCGATCACCCAGATGCTCCGCGACGTCGCCTGGGGCACACTCGATGTTCTCGTCGTCGACATGCCGCCCGGCACCGGCGATGCGCAACTCACGCTGGCGCAGAACGTGCCGCTGAAGGGCGCGGTCATCGTCTCGACCCCGCAGGACCTGTCCCTGATCGACGCGCGGCGGGGGCTCGCGATGTTCAAGAAGGTCAACGTGCCGGTGCTCGGGATCGTCGAGAATATGAGCTATTTCCAGTGCCCCGAATGCGGCACGCGGTCGGACATTTTCGGCCATGGCGGCGCACGGCACGAGGCGGAGCGGCTCGGCGTGCCGTTTTTGGGTGAAATCCCGCTGCACATCTCGATTCGCACCACCTCGGATTCCGGTAATCCGGTGGTAGCCAGCGAGCCCGACGGCCCGCACGCGGCGATTTATCGCGCGATCGGCACCAAGGTCCGCGACCAGCTTCAGGGCGCGATTGCCGCTGCCTGAGGCCGTTTCCGACCCTCATTCGACTTTCGTTTAATCGGTGCAGTCATGCCATTGTCGCGTTTTCGCGGGCCAACTTCCGTGTTAAAGCGCCCGGCCAGAGCGCCCCGGATGACATGGAATTCGCCCGCCGGAGGAAACGTTCGAGGATATGGGAAACGCCCCCGTCGTAAGGAGATGTCTGAATGAAGCGTCGTGATTTTTTGAAAGTTTCAGCGGTCGGTGCTGCCGCGACAGCCGTTGCCTCGCCGGCGATCGCGCAATCGATGCCGGAAGTTAAGTGGCGCATGACGTCGAGCTTCCCGAAGTCGCTCGACACTATCTATGGCGGCGCTGAGCAGGTGTCGAAATACGTCGCCGAGATGACCGACAACAAGTTCCAGATTCAGGTCTTCGCCGCCGGTGAAGTCGTGCCGGGCCTGCAGGCGCTCGACGCGACCTCCAACAACACCGTCGAGGCGTGCCACACCGTCTCCTACTACTACGTCGGCAAGGATCCGACCTTCGCGATTTACGCATCGGTCCCGTTCGGCCTGAACGCGCGCCAGCAGAATTCCTGGTGGTATCAGGGCGGCGGTCAGGAACTCGGCAACGAGTTCTTCAAGAAGTTCGGTGTGATCGGTTTCCCCTGCGGCAATACCGGGACGCAGATGGGCGGTTGGTTCCGCAAGGAGATCAAGACCGTTGCCGATCTGTCGGGCCTCAAGATGCGCATCGGCGGCATCGCCGGTCAGGTCTTGCAGAAGGTTGGCGTCGTGCCGCAGCAGCTTGCCGGCGGTGACATCTATCCGGCGCTCGAGAAGGGCACCATCGATGCGGCCGAGTGGGTCGGCCCGTATGACGACGAAAAACTCGGCTTCGCCAAGGTCGCAAAATACTACTACTACCCAGGCTTCTGGGAAGGCGGACCGATGGTTCATGCCTTCGCCAATCTGGAAAAGTGGAACGCCCTGCCAAAGAACTATCAGGCGATCTTCACCAATGCGACGGCGAATGCCAACAGCTGGATGGCGGCGCGCTATGACATGCAGAACCCGACGGCCTTGAAGCGGCTGGTTGCCGGCGGCACGCAGCTTCGTCCCTTCACCAATGAAGTGCTGGAAGCCTGCCTCAAGTCGACCAACGAATTGTGGGGCGAAATCTCCGCGAAGAACCCCGACTTCAAGAAGTCGATCGACGCGATGCAGGCCTACCGCTCCGACCAGTATCTGTGGTGGCAGGTTGCCGAATATACCTTCGACAGCTTCATGATCCGCTCGCGGACGCGCGGCTGATACATAGCCAGGGTTCTGGTCCAGTCAGACCTCTGGCTCTGCTCCTAAAACGAAGCCCGGTCTCCGAAAGGAGACTGGGCTTTTTGCGTCCGGTCACCCGGTTCAGGATGGCAATCCGGAACCGGATGATCCATGCTGACCACAGGCCTCACCACGAAGGCCAGTGACTCAAAGGGATGGATTCAATGAAGCGAAGGGACTTTATTAAAGTCAGCGGGATGGGTGCGGTAGGCGCAGCCACCATGGCGGCGCCGGCGATTGCGCAGTCGATGCCGGAGATCAAATGGCGCATGACGACGAGCTGGCCGAAGTCGCTCGATACGCTGCATGGCGCCGCCGAGGTCATGGCCAAGATCGTCGGAGAAGCCACCGACAACAAATTCCAGATTCAAACGTTTGCCGCCGGTGAAATCGTACCCGGTCTGCAGGTGCTCGACGCCGTGCAGAACGGCACCGTCGAAATGGGACATACCGCCTCATACTATTATTTCGGCAAGGATCCGACTTTCACGTTTGGTTCGGCGATACCGTTCGGGCCCAACGCTCGTCTCAATCAGGCCTGGTACATGCTGGGCGGCGGCAAGGAGCTGCTGAACGAATTCTATAAGAGCTACAATGTCACCTCGCTGCTCGCGGGCAACACCACCTGTCAGATGGGCGGCTGGTTCCGCAAGGAGATCAATACCGTCGACGATCTCAAGGGCCTGAAGTTCCGTATCGGCGGTTTTGCCGGACGCGTGATGCAGAAGTTGGGTTGCGTCCCGCAGCAGCTTGCCGGCGGCGATATCTATCCTGCCCTCGAAAAGGGGACGATCGATGCCGCAGAATGGGTCGGCCCCTATGACGACGAGAAGCTCGGCCTCTTCAAAGTCGCGCCCCACTACTATTATCCCGGATGGTGGGAAGGCGGCCCGATGCTGCTGGCGATGATCAATCTCGAGAAGTGGAATGCACTGCCGAAATACTATCAGAGCATTCTCGAACAGGCCGGCCATCTCGCCAACAACTGGATGATGGCGAAATACGATAGCGTAAACCCTACGGCCATGAAGAAGCTGCTGGCGGCCGGCGCCAAGCTGCATCCCTTCTCGCCTGCGATCATGGAAGCCTCCTTCAAGGCGGCCAAGGAATTGCACAGCGAAGTTGCCGCGACCAATCCGAACTTCAAGAAGGCCTATGACTCGCTGACCGCCTACTCAAACCTCGGCTATCAGTGGTTTCAGGTCGCCGAAGTCGGCTACGACAATTTCATGGCGCGTCACTCGCAGAGCTGACGGCGCTCAGCGCGCGCGGACGGCCTCACGCAAACAAAAACCCCGGAGCGAAAGCTCCGGGGTTTTTCGATTTCGTGAACGCAGCGCGCTATTGTTTGGGCTGACCGAAATCCAGCGGCGGCAATTCGATCTGCGGCACCTCGATCCTGACCTTGCTGAGATCGACGTCGAGCGGCTTGTCGAGCAGGCCGGTGACAGTGATCGGGAAGGCAATCACGATCGCCACCATGATCAGCTGCAGGCCGATCCAGGGCAGCGCGCCCCAATAGATATCCGAGCTCTTGACCTCCTTGGGTGCAACGCCGCGCAAATAGAACAGCGCAAAGCCGAACGGCGGATGCAGGAACGAGGTCTGAACGTTCACGCAGATCATGACGCCGAACCATATCAACGCGGCGTCCGGGCCGACGACGGGCGCCAACACCTTCTGTGCGATCGGCGCGATCATCGGCAGGATGATGAAGGCAATCTCGAAGAAGTCGAGGAAGAACGCCAGGAAGAAGATGAAGAGGTTGATGAAGATCAGAAAACCCCAGACGCCGCCCGGGATCGAGGTCAGCATATGCTCGAGCCAGACGCCGCCGGAGACGCCGAGGAACACCACCGAGAAGCAAGTCGAGCCGATCAGGATGAAGACCACCATGGTGGACAGTCGCATGGTCGACTCGTAGCCCTGCTTGATCAGGTCGCGGAGGTCGGGAATGCGGACCGCTTCGAGACAGAGCCAGACGACGGCAATGTAGACCACCGCGAAGGTCAATTTGAAGAGTTTTCCTTCGCCGACCATGATGCCGACGATCGCGCCGATGCCGGTGGCGACGATGCCGATGATGAGCATCTTTTGCCCGGTCCCGCTGAGCTCCTTGTGATGGATCGCGGCGAGAACGATCGCGCCGATCGCGCCCATGGCGCCGGCCTCCGTCGGCGTCGCCAGGCCCAGCATCATGGTGCCCAGTACAACGAAGATCAGCACGGCAGAGGGAATGATGCCGAGCAGGCATTTACGCCAGAGCGGCCAGCCCGTCAGCGTCCGCGCGTCCTTGGGCACCGCCGGCACGTGATCGGGCTTGAAGATGCCGAGCAGGAACGTGTAGCCGGCGAACAGAAGGATCTGGAAAATCGACGGGCCCCAGGCGCCAAGGTACATATCGCCGACCGATTTGCCGAGTTGGTCGGCGAGCACGATCAGCACGAGCGAGGGCGGCACCAATTGCGTGATGGTGCCCGAGGCCGCCAGCACGCCGGTGATATAACGTATATTGTAGCCGTAGCGGATCATCACCGGCATCGAGATCAGCGCCATGGCGATGACCTGGGCCGCCACCGTGCCGGTGATCGCGCCGAGGATGAAGCCCACGATGATGACGGAATAGCCGAGGCCGCCGCGAATCGGACCGAACAGCTGGCCCATCGAATCCAGCATGTCTTCGGCCAGGCCGCATCGTTCCAGGATCGCGCCCATGAACGTGAAGAAGGGGATCGCTAGCAGCAATTCGTTCGACAGCACGCTGCCGAAGATGCGGCCGGGGATCGCCTGCAGAAAGTTCATGTCGAAGAAGCCGAGATCGATCGCGAGGAAGCCGAACGAGAGCCCCAGTGCCGCAAGCGTAAACGCCACCGGGAAACCGATCAGCATCGCCAGAACCAGGCCGCCGAACATCAGCGGCGGCATCATTTCCAGCGTGATCGTCATTGAGTAGGCCTCTCGTATTTCGCATCGATCTTCACAAGGTTCTGCAGCGCGGCGATGCGCTTGATCACCTCGGAGACGCCTTGCAGCGCTAGCAGGACAAAGCCGACGGGGATGACGATCTTGATCGGCCAGCGGATCAGGCCGCCGGCATTGCTCGAAATTTCGCCCACCGCATAGGACTGGTAGAAGAACGGCCACGACAGATAGCTGAGCAGCAGGCAGGACGGGATCAGGAAGCACAGCGTCCCGATCAGGTCGAGCCAAAGCTGGCCGCGCTCGGACAGCATCAGATAAAGGATTTCGACGCGGACATGCTCGTTGCGCTTGAAGGTGTAGGAGGCGCCGAACATCACGAAGATGGCGAACATGTACCACTGCATTTCCAGCCAGCTATTGGAGCTGTAGCCGAACGCGTAGCGGATCATCGCATTTCCGGCGCTCACCACGCAGGCGGCCAGGACGAGAAAATTGCAGACGTTGCCGAGTTTCTGATTTAGCCAATCGATTACGTTACTGAGTGCCAACAATGGGCGCATCGTGGTCTCCCGGGCGCTTGCCATCAAAGCACGCCGATCTTTTCAACACGCATCGCGCCGCCACCACGCATCAAACGTGTGGCGTCATCACTGCGCGCAAAACGCGCAATGCCGACACCGCGCGCCAAGCGCGCAATGCCAAAGCCGCGCGGCGAGCGCGCAATGCCATGGCTCATCTGCCGGAGCGATTGCAACGGTAGTCCTCCCCCAATTTAGCGCTTCCGCAGTCTTGGCTGCATCCGTCAGGAGCAGTGGCCTATCTGGCCGCGCTAGCGTGAAAGCAAGCGCACCATTTCAGCGCGTTGTGATGACGTCAATTGGAAAATCGGCAAATTGGCGCGGTGTCAAGCCATTAGAGCATGGTCCGGAAAAGTGGAGGCCGGTTTTCGGGACAAATGCGACCATGCTCGAACAAAGGACGCGATAAACCCAACGCCGGGATTAGCCGCCGGTCACGCTCATATGGCGGCTGACGCTTGGGCGGTTGTGCCTGCGGTCGATGATGAAGTCGTGGCCCTTCGGCTTCAGTCCGATGGCGCGATCGATCGCGGCTGCGAGCAGGTCGTTGTCGGTGGATGCCCGCAACGGCCTGCGCAAATCGGAGGCATCCTCGTGCCCGAGGCAGGTGTGCAGGGTGCCGGTGCAGGTGATCCGCACCCGGTTGCAGGATTCGCAGAAATTATGGGTCATCGGCGTGATGAAGCCGAGTTTGCCGCCGGTCTCGCTGATCCGCACATAACGGGCAGGGCCCCCGGTATCCTCGTCGAGGTCGGTGATCGTGTATTGCTTGGCGAGCCGTGCGCGCATGAGCGAAAGCGGCACGTACTGGTCGATCCGGCCTTCGCCGATATCGCCCATCGGCATCACCTCGATCAGCGTCAGCGCCATGCCCTTGCCGTGCGCCCATTCCATCAGCGAAGGAATTTCCTCCTCGTTCACGTTCTTCAGCGCGACCGCGTTGATCTTGACGGCGAGACCGGCCTCGCGCGCAGCCTCGATGCCGGCCAGGACCTTGTCGAGATCGCCCCAGCGGGTAATGGCACGGAATTTTGCCGGATCGAGCGTGTCGAGCGAGACATTGACACGACGCACGCCGCAGTCGCGCAACTCGCCAGCAAAACGCGCCAGTTGCGAACCATTGGTGGTCAGCGTCAGCTCATCGAGCGCGCCGCTGCCCAGATGCCGCGACAGCGAACGCACCAGCGTCATGACGTTGCGCCGGACCAGCGGCTCGCCGCCGGTGAGGCGGATCTTGCGGACCCCCTTGGCGATGAACGCCGAACACAGCCGGTCGAGTTCCTCGAGCGTCAGCAAATCCGCCTTCGGCAGAAACGTCATGTCCTCCGACATGCAGTAGAAGCAGCGCAGATCGCAGCGATCCGTGACCGACACGCGCAGATAGCGGATCGTCCGGCCGAACGGATCGGTCATCGGACGGAACAGCTGGTCAGGAGAGCTCAATTTGGATCCGCTCATTTACCAATGCTTCGCACGCGTGGCTTGTTCGGCGCGGACTCCCGCGACGCCGGAGACCATGCTCCGCTAACACAATCTAGGCAGCTTGCCATCCCGTCACAATGCGTCTCTCGGACATGATCCGGCAAAGTGGGAACCGGCTTCCCTCGGGACAAAGGCGATGCAATCAGCGCGTCGGCTGCGGGAGGCGGGGTCGGGTTCGGGAAGGGCGAGCCGGCCGCGGCTGGCGGCGCCGCAGCGGACTTGGGCGGCTTCGGCTTCTTCGGCCGCATCGGCTTTCGCACCGGCTTCGGCGGTGGCCCGGCCGGCTTGAGTTCGGCAAACACCGGACTGGGATCGATTATGGTCGAGGCGGGCGAGCCGAAATCGCCGGGATTCCGGATCACCTGGACCGGCACTGTGACCGGCAGGAACCTGGGCATCGCGAAGGTCACCGCGAAGCCGGCATCCGGTGCTGGAACGGCTACCGAACAGGGGGTTTTACAGCCCGGTCCGAGCGAGGTCGTGGCGTCGGCCCCTGGTGGTACCGACTCGAGCTGGACCTGGACTGGAGGCGGTGTCGGTTTGAAGGAATCGAGGGAAAACGAGCTGCAACCGGCCAGACTCAGCCCGGCGACGGCAATCGCGATGACACGACGCATGATCAATCACTCTATTGCGGCGAACCGCCGCAATCCCCAGCGGCAAACCATAGGTGTGTGAGAACAGAGCTGCAACCGAGCCCGGCAAGATCGTTAAAGGAAGGTTAACGCCGAAATCGATCTGGCTTTATTTCGTAGCTAAATCAAACGGTTGTGAGCGCATCAAGCCCGCAGCAGACTGTTTACGGCGTCCGGCAGGTCGCGCATATGCCCGATCAGCCGATCGGGCTTGAGTTCGGCGATGGGGACGTCGGTGTAGCCGAATTCGACGCCGATGACGGGGATGCCGGCGCGGCGGGCGACGCCGACATCGGGACCGGCGTCACCGACCATGATGGCCGATGACATCTGCCCGCCCGCGCGCGCTACCGTTTGTTGTAAAATCACCGGATCCGGCTTTGCGACACCAAAAGTGTCGGCGCCGCAGATCGCGGCAAACCGCGGACTCAGGCCCAACTGATCGAGGAGCAGCTTCGACAGCCACTCCAGCTTGTTGGTGCAGACCGCAAAACGGCAGCCCTGCGCCTGCAGATCGTCGAGCGCGGCTTCCAGTCCCTCGAACGGGCGCGAAGCGTCGGCGATATGGGCCGAGTAATAGTCGATGAAATCCTTGGTGAGGCGGTTGATGTCATCGACGCTTACGGCGCGGCCTTCGAGTTCGAGGCCACGTTCGATCAGCTTGCGCGCGCCGGCGCCGATCATGTTGCGCGCGGACTGTAACGGCACGGGCGGCAGGCCTTCGCGATCCAGCACATAGTTCAGTGCGCTGATCAGATCGGGCGCGGTATCCACCAGCGTGCCATCGAGATCGAATACGATCATGCGGGGAGAATTCATCGGCAATTCGCTATCGGTCCGCGCGGCTTCATGCAAGTAGGGATGCACCGGATCCAGGGAGAACAGCCATGCGAGAATTTGCCGGCAAAACGGCGTTCATCACCGGCGGCGCCGCCGGTATCGGCTTTGCTCTGGGGAAAGCGTTTGCGGAAGCGGGCATGAACGTGATGCTCGCCGATATCGAGGCGGACGCGCTGCAGGCAGCGGTCAAAAGCCTGGATCAATTCGCACCCCGCATTCGCGGTATCATCTGCGACGTCGCCGATTCCGCGGACGTCGATCGCGCCGCGCAAGCCTCGTTCGAAGCCTTCGGAAAAGTGCATGTGGTCTGCAACAATGCCGGCGTCGCCGCGGGCGGCGGCATCGACCATATCTCCCTCGACAATTGGCGATGGGTGCTCGATGTCAATCTGATGGGCGTGTTGCACGGCATAAAAAGCTTCCTGCCGCACATCCGCGCGCATGGTGAAGGCGGCCACATCGTCAACACCGCATCGATGGCGGGCATGCAGACAGGCCTGGGACTGAGCCCCTACGGGGCCAGCAAATTTGCCGTCGTCAGCATGTCCGAAGGGCTCGCCATGCAACTCAAGCCACACGGCATCGGCGTCAGTGTGCTGTGCCCGAGCTATGTGCATACCCGCATCGGCGAGAGTGCACGCAATCGCCCCGCGCGCTACGGCCAGTCGCAGCCGCTCGATCCGGCGAGCCCGGCAGCGGCCATGGTCGCCGCGATTGCCAAAAATCTTGAAGCGGGACTTGAGCCCGCTTCCGTCGCCGCGCGCGTGTTGGCCGCGATCCGGGAGGATGAACTCTATATCTTCACCCATCCCGGCATGCGCGCCGAGGTCGAGGGGCGGTTTGCTGCCATTTTGGCGGCGATGGACAAGGTAGGGGCCGAATAATCCCAGAGGGGGTCTTATGGCGCTATTCCTGCCCGCCAAACGACGCTAGATATGCGCCGGCCGGAGGTCGCCGATAGCGTCACCGGCGGCAGATTTTGGGGAGCGTCGTCTGCAAGTGAACATGGACGAATTGAAAAGGCAGGCTGCGGCGCGCGCGCTGGAGCATGTGCAGGACGGCATGAAGCTCGGGCTCGGGACCGGCTCGACCGCGAAGCATTTCGTCGAGCTGCTCGGCGACAAAGTCCGCGCCGGGATGCGCGTCGTCGGCGTGCCGACCTCGGAAGTGACCCGTGCCGACGCCGAGCGCTGCGGCATTCCCCTGACCACGCTTGACGATGTCGATCGCCTCGACCTCACCGTCGACGGCGCCGACGAAATCGATCCGGCGCTCAATCTGATCAAGGGCGGCGGCGGCGCGCTGCTCCGAGAGAAGATCGTGGCCGCCGCGTCTGATCGCATGATCGTGATCGCCGACGACACCAAATGGGTCGATGTTCTCGGCCGCTACCCCCTACCTGTCGAGGTGATTCCGTTCGGGCTTGCGGCGACGCAGCGGGCGATCGCCAAGGCATTTGCGGAAAGTGGCGTTTCCGGGCAAATGGTGGTCCGGAAGGGCAAGGACGGCCACGTTTTTGTCACCGATGGCGGCCACTGGATTGTCGATGCCCATCTTGGCCGGATCGCCGATGCGCCGCATCTCGCGGGCTTGCTGAGCCTGATACCCGGCGTGGTCGAACACGGGTTGTTCATTGGTCTTGGCAGCTTGGCCGTCCTGGCCGGCGTGCAGGGAATTCGCGTAGTTGAACGGCGCTAACGCCGGCAATCTGAGGAGAATTGGAATGAAGAGTTTTTCGGGAAGTTTGTCGGCTGCGGGATTGGCCCTGACATTGGCGCTGGCTGCGGCTCCTGCCGTGGCGCAGGCGCCGAAGCAGGCTGCACCCGCGCTTGGCCAGCAGGGCATACCGCTCAAGCCGGCTTCGCCCGCGTCCGTTGCCGCCGCCAAGGAAATCCTGACGATGAAGAACGCCGGCGCGATGTTCGCCAACGCCGTTCCCAATATCGTCGAGCAGACCAAGAACGCGCTGATCCAGAACAACCTCAATTACCAGAAAGACCTCAATGAAGTCGCGGTCGTCGTCGCCAAGACCCTGTCTGGCCGCGAAAAGGAGATCGCCGACGGCATGGCGCAGGTCTACGCCAACGAGTTCACCGAGCAGGAACTGAAGGACCTGGTGACATTCTACAAATCGCCGCTTGGCCAGAAGCTGCTCGTGTCCGAGCCTCGGGCAATTCAGTTCAGCATGTCCTATATGAACCAGTGGGCAACGCTCTTTGCCGAAACCGTGAACAGCCAGTTCCGGACCGAGATGAAGAAGCGAGGCAAGGATATCTGATCGAGAGCAACAAGCCTGGGTCTGGTTCGATCAGACTCCGGCGATCTGATCGCAGGGCGGGTTGATATGGCTGAGTTCGACGTCGATCTGTTTGTCATCGGTGGCGGTTCGGGAGGCGTTCGCGCCGCCCGCATCGCCGCCGGCTACGGCGCCAAGGTCATGGTGGCCGAAGAATACCGAATGGGCGGCACCTGCGTGATCCGCGGCTGCGTGCCGAAAAAGCTGTTCGTGATCGGCTCGCACATCCATGACGAGGTCGAGGACGCCGCCGGCTTCGGCTGGACCATCGGACAAGTCAGCTTCGACTGGCGAACGCTCGTCGCCAACAAGGACAAGGAGATCGCTCGGCTCGAAGGCATCTACACCACCAATGTCGAGAAAGCGGGTGGCGAGGTAGTCAAGACGCGCGCGGTGATCGAAGACGCCCACACGCTTCGCCTCGCCGACGGCAAGACCGTCACTGCGAAATACATCATGATCGCCACCGGCGGCGCGCCCAATCACGGGCCAGCAATTCCCGGCATCGAGCACGTGATTTCCTCCGATGAAGCGTTTCATCTCACCGAATTGCCGAAGCGCATCGTAATCCAGGGCGGCGGTTACATCGCGCTGGAGTTCGCCTGCATCTTTGCCGGCTTCGGCTCCGACGTAACGGTGGTCTATCGCGGTGACAACATTTTGCGCGGTTTCGACGACGACGTCCGCGCTCATGCGCGCGCCGAGTTGGAAAAACGCGGCATCACCATCATCACCGGCTCCGTCATCAACAAGATCGACAAGCACGGCAAGGAATTCACCACCCATCTGTCGAGTGGTTCGAGCATTGCATCGGACAAGGTGATGTTCGCAATCGGACGCCATCCCAACGTCGCCAATCTCGGGCTTGAGAACGCCGGCGTCGCCATCAATCCAAACAATGGCGGCATCGCGGTCGACGGCTGGTCGAAGACATCAGTGCCGAATATCTACGCGATCGGCGACGTCACCCACCGCGTCAATCTGACACCGGTTGCGATCCGCGAGGGCCATGCCTTCGCCGACACTGTGTTCGGCAAACGCCCGGTGCAGGTCGATCACACCACCATCCCGACCGCGGTGTTCTCGCAGCCCGAGATCGGCACGGTAGGCCTGACCGAGGGCGAGGCGCGCGCCCAGTTCAGCCATGTCGATATCTACAAGACCGATTTCCGGCCGATCAAATCCACCATGTCCGGTCGCGACACCCGGATCCTGATGAAGCTCGTGGTCGATGGCACCACCGACCGCGTGGTCGGCTGTCATATCGTCGGCGACACGGCGGCCGAAATCATCCAGGCGGTGGCGATCGCGGTGAAAATGAAAGCCACCAAAGCCGATTTCGACGCGACGTTCGCGTTGCATCCGACGGCTGCGGAAGAGCTCGTGACAATGCGGACGCCGACGGCAAGGTATGTAAGGGAAGCGGCGGCGGAGTAGGGGCTTAGCGGGACGCCACATCTCGAACAATTCCTCGGCAGAGACGAGATCGATCTGCCCGTGAAAGCGTGTTGCATCCCTGCATATTTCGCTCTTGTCGTTTGAAGTTGGAAGCGTCTATTTCTCACCCGCTGTCCGGCCGTGCGGTGTCAGGCTTCAATCAACAAGAGGAAAAATTCCATGCGTATTGCGGTTGTCGGCGCCGGCGGCGTTGGGGGTGGGTTTGGGGCGGCGCTGACGAAGGCGGGCGCGGATGTCACCTTCATCGCGCGCGGCGCGCATTTGGCCGCCATGAAGAGCCAGGGATTGAAAATTCAGGGCGGTCGCGGCGAGACCCATCTGGTGCCGACCAAGGCGACCGACAATCCTGCTGAGATGGGCCCGGTCGATATCGTGCTGTTTTGCGTCAAGCTGTGGGACGTCGAAAGCGCCGGCGAGGCGATCAAGCCGCTGGTCGGACCCGACACGGCGGTGATCCCGCTGCAGAACGGCATCGACGCCGCCGAGCGGCTGATCCCGATCCTGGGGCCCAAAGCCGTCATGGGCGGCGTGGCGCAAATCAGCGCGTCGATCGTGGCGCCGGGCGTGATCCAGCAGGTCGGCACCTTCATGCGCATGATCTTCGGCGAGCTCGACGGCAAGCGCAGCAAGCGGGCTGAGGATTTTTTCGCGCTGTGCCAGAAGGCCGGTTTTGACGTGACCCTGAGCGAGCAGATCCTCACCGACCTCTGGATGAAGTTTATCCTGCTCGCCTGCAATGCGTCGATCACGGCGGCGACGCGCCAGCCGCTCGGCAAGCTGCGGGAGGATGCTGATTTGCGACCGATCATGATGGCAGCGTTCCAGGAAACCATCGACATCGGCCGCGCCAAAGGGGTGACGTTGCCGGCCGACGCGCTGGCGAAGATTCTCGATTTTGTCGGGCACGCACCACCCGCCATGAAGGCGTCGATGGCGCTCGATCTCGAGCGCGGCAATCGGCTCGAACTGCCCTGGCTCGGCGGCAAGGTCGTGGAGCTCGGTCGACAGCTTAAAATCCCGACGCCCGTGCATGGCGTGATGTATGCGGTGCTGAAGCCCTACATCATGGGGGCGCCTGCCTGAGGCGGCACATACCACCGCGGCGGAGGATGGAACGGCGCATGGGTCTTGAGATAACGCCGGCATCCGACGCGGATTACGAGTATCGTCCAGCAATCTGGCGCGCTTCTATATCTACGATGTCGCGGAGCATGCCGGCTTGAATTTTCCAGCCGATGGGCTTTTCGACTCCGAAGACCAATTCGCAAACTATTGGGGCAGGCTCGGCGCCAAGCGCGCATGGCCTTCCGGCTGGCGCGGATTTCCGTTTCTGCTTCGGGTGGATGGGCATCCGGCCGGATTTGCGCTGGTGAAGCGAGTGAGCGATACACCCCCGACATTCGACATGGGCGAGTTCTTCATTGCGCGGCAATATCGCCGACGGGGATTTGGGAACAGCGTCGCGAGCACCTTGTTCGATCGCTTCGCGGGCTTTTGGGAGGTTCGTGAAATGCCGGCGAACAAGCCAGCCCAGACGTTCTGGCGGCGGATCATCGCGGACTACACGGGCGGTGAGTTCACAGAGGCGCGTGAAACCTTTGCCGTCTATAACGAGAAAGAGTTCATCGTGCAGCGATTTCGATCAAGAACTGCACAGCCGCTGTCCGGCGGCTAAAGCCCGCCGCTGGCGTGCCTTCAGTCCTAGCCGGCGCCCTCCCGTGATTTTACGGGATTTTTAAGAACATCTAAACGATATCGCTGTTCACTGCCTCGCGCACGCACGCTCATTTTGCCTAGCGCGTGCTGCTCCATTTTTTGAGTTTTATTAGCATGGTCGAGACCCGGATTGCGCCACGCCACCGCGTCATGAAGCCCGCCAAGATCGAGTATGGCGGCATCAAGACGCCGTGCACGATCCGGGACCTGTCGGTCACCGGTGCCGCGCTGGAGGTTTCCGAGTTGGGCAAAATCCCGGCCACATTCAACCTGATCATGCCCGAGGACAGGCTGAAACTGGCATGCCGCGTGGTCTGGCGCAGAGACTATCGGCTCGGCGTCGCCTTCGAATAGACGCGTGGCTCATCCCAGCTCTTGAGCGGTCGGTTTTGCTACCGATGGCCGTTGGCCTCTGCTAACGATATCGGCCAGCGTTCAATAAGGGAGCTACGCGAACAATGATTGAATCGATCGGTATCGTCGGCGCGGGCACGATGGGTAACGGCATCGCCCAGGTTTGTGCAGCAGCCGGCCTCAATGTGACCATGGCCGATATATCGGATGCGTCGCTAACGCGGGGCATGTCGGTCGTGGCGAATAGCCTGGAGCGTCTCGTCAACAAGCAGAAGATGAGCGATGCCGACCGGCAGGCGGCGCTGGCGCGCATCGCAGTGACGACGGACAATGCAAAACTCGCCAATTGCGACCTCGTGATCGAAGCGGCGACAGAGAACGAGGATTTGAAGGTCAAGATACTGAAGGACGTTTGTTCGAAACTGCGGCCGCAGGCGCTGGTCGCTACCAATACGTCTTCGATCTCGATCACGAAGCTTGCCGCAGCGACCGATCGTCCGGACCGCTTTATCGGTATGCACTTCTTCAATCCGGTGCCGCTGATGGCGCTATTGGAATTGATCCGCGGCCTGCAGACGTCCGACGACACCCACGCCAAGGCCGAGGCGTTCGCCAAGCGGATCGGCAAGGTGTCGATCACGGCGAAGAACAGTCCGGGCTTCGCGGTCAATCGCATCCTGTGCCCGATGATCAACGAGGCGATCTTTGCGCTTCAGGAAGGGTTGGCAACGGCCGAAGACATCGATGCCGGCATGAAACTCGGCTGCAACCACCCGATCGGTCCGCTCGCGCTGGCCGACATGATCGGCCTCGACACCATGCTGTCAGTTATGGAGGTCTTCTACGCAGGCTTTAACGATCCGAAATACCGTCCGGCTCCGTTGCTGAAGGAAATGGTCGCCGCCGGCCGCCTCGGCCGCAAGACCGGCATGGGATTTTATAGCTACGGCAAGGCGCCGTAGCGATCGCCCATCTGGTAAAGCCAGTATGAAGGCAATCGCTCAGGTTTGACCAACGGCATGCACCTCGTTGGAGGAGATTCCAGCTAGCCTGATGGCGTGTTTGCGCAACGCGAGCCTGCGTGGACCGACACTGGCCGCCGTCGGCTTGCCGGCGGCGGCCTTTCAAATGCGAGATACGGAGCAGATGAGCGAAGCGCCCTGGAGCACCGGTAGCGTCGTCAGGCTGAAGTCAGGCGGCGAAGCGCTGAGGGTCATCGGTTGCGATAGCGTCGGATCCGTCATTTGCCGGAGACTGGACGACGAGGAGCATCAGAGCATTTACGTGCCGCCTTCGCTGCTGATCGCGGCCGATACGGAAGTGGCTTGAGGCGAGAACAAGTTCTGTCCTGCACCAGTGGAGAATGTCTTGACCGACCGAATAAAGATCATCTGCTCCAATTGTCGCAAGATGTTCAGCGAACGGGCGCAGCGAATGAAACCGGGCTATCAGACCCAGTGCCAGCATTGCATGCGGCTGATTACCTTTGACACAGGCTCGGAAGATCCGAACGTCAGGCGTCCGCTGAAAGAGGCGCGCGCTTATCGGCTGGCGGCGGAAGAGGCGCTCGTGATGGCGCGAATGGCGGCCCAGGCACCCAAACGGGAATCCGCATTTTAGTTTGGCGGCAGCTACGTCCTTGCGAGGAGCGTAGCGACTAACTACCCGCCTCGATCCATTCCGCCGCGCCACGCCATAGCGTGTCGCGATGCTCGGGCCGGAAAAATCCGAAATGGCCGATCTTGCCAGCGCTGGTGTCCGCGGGCGTGACCGTGATGATCTCCGGTTCGATCGCCGTAAATCCCGAACATAACAATTCGACCGCGGGCCGCGTCGCCCAGGGATCGTCGGACATGCACAGCGCGCGCAACGCGCCCTTGTAGTTCCCGAAATTCTGCAGCGCATCGAGCTTTGCATCGTCGAACAGATAGCGCGGGCTCATCACCCAGCCGGTCCACTGCAAAAACACATCCTTGGGCAGGTCCATGCCGAGACCGGCCCAGCCGGGCATATAGCCGAGCATGCGGGTGAGGGGGACGCCGGCGAAATTCAATAAAGCATAGACGCGGTAGCGCTCGGGCGTAGCCATCAGCTTCCAGTACCCGGCTTGCGCCGCGATGAACAATGCACGCGACACCTCGGTATTGTTCGGCAGCAATCCCAACGCCTGGCCGCCGAAGGAGTGGCCGATATAAGCGAACGGCAGCGCGCGATAGCGCTCGCGCATCCACGACACCGCGGCAGTGACATCCAGCGCCGCCCAGTCCGACATCGAGGCCTTGAAGCCGACCAGCGATTTCGGCTGGTTGTAGCCGGTCAGCGCGGGCTTCCGGCTGTCGCCGGTGCCGCGGTAGTCGTAGGTGAGCACCGCGCAGCCGCGCTTGGCGAGATAGCCGGCAAAGCCGCGATAGATCTTGCGATGGACGGCGGTCGCCGAATTGATCAGGACGGCATGGCGCTTCGCACCCCGGGGCAAAAACAACGTCGCGCCCAGCGAATATCCATCCGTTGCAGGCAGCGTGATATCGTCGACAAATACGTCGTCCAGCCCCGGCTCGGCCACCGCCGTCTCCCCGTCAGGTTTTGAGAGCGGCCACAGCAAATGCGAATTCGGCTTTTGCCGCAAGGGCTTGACGAAGCTGCAGGAAATCTGGCTGGCGGTTCGCCGGCACCCTGTGTATAACCCGGCCCTTCATTAAGTAGCGGTTTTTGCTGAGGAGTTAACGTCATGTCCGAGCGGTGGACACCCGATAGCTGGCGCGCCAAGCCGGTGCTGCAGGTACCGGATTATCCGGATGCCAAGGCATTGGCCGATGTCGAGGCGCAGCTCGCCACGTTTCCTCCGCTGGTTTTTGCCGGCGAAGCCCGCAACCTGAAAAAGGCGCTGGCGCGGGTGGCCGCGGGCGAAGCCTTCCTGCTGCAGGGCGGCGATTGCGCCGAGAGCTTTGCCGAGCACGGCGCCAACAACATCCGCGACTTCTTCCGCGTGCTGCTGCAGATGGCTGTCGTGCTGACCTATGCCGGCGCGCTGCCTGTCGTGAAGGTCGGCCGCATTGCCGGGCAATTTGCAAAACCGCGTTCGTCGAACACCGAAAAGATCAACGGCGTCGAGCTGCCGAGCTATCGCGGCGACATCATCAACGATATCGCGTTTACGCCCGAGGCGCGCATCCCGGATCCGCAGCGCCAGTTGATGGCGTACCGGCAATCGGCTGCGACGCTCAACCTGCTGCGCGCGTTCGCGACCGGCGGTTTCGCCAATCTCGGTAGCGTGCATCAGTGGATGCTCGGCTTCCTGAAGGATTCACCGCAGTCACGCCGTTACAAGGAACTGGCGGATCGTATTTCGGACGCGCTCAATTTCATGCGCGCCTGCGGCCTCGATCTCGAAAGCCACCCCGAACTGCGCGCCACCGACTTCTACACCAGCCATGAGGCGCTGCTGCTGGGCTACGAGCAGGCCTTCACCCGGGTCGATTCCACCACCGGAGACTGGTACGCGACCTCGGGCCACATGATCTGGATCGGCGATCGCACCCGCCAGCTCGACCACGGCCATGTCGAATATTTCCGCGGCATCAAGAATCCGATCGGCTTGAAATGCGGTCCCTCGCTTAAACCGGATGAGCTGATCAAGCTGATCGACATCCTCAATCCCGATAACGAGCCCGGACGGCTGACGCTGATCAACCGCTTCGGCTCGGACAAGGTCGGCGATCATCTTGCGCCGTTGATCCGCGCCGTGAAGCGGGAAGGGCGCATCGTGGTATGGTCGTGCGATCCGATGCACGGCAACACCATCACCTCCACTTCGGGCTACAAGACGCGGCCGTTCGATCGCGTGTTGTCGGAAGTGAAATCGTTCTTCGCCATCCACGCGGCGGAAGGGACGCATGCCGGCGGCGTACATCTGGAAATGACCGGCCAGGACGTTACCGAATGCATCGGCGGCGCGCGCGCCATTACCGATGAGGACCTCAACGACCGTTATCACACGGTCTGCGATCCACGACTGAACGCCGAACAGTCGATCGACATGGCTTTCCTGATCGCCGAACTGCTCAAGCAGGAACGCGCCGGGAAGGTGAAACCGATGCCGGCCGCAGCGGGACTCTAATTTGCTGCGACTTTGGCGGGCAACGATCAACACGCGTAACGGTCTCGCCTTTGCGATCCGTTCGGAGCAGGCTGTTCGCGAGGAAATTTTCGCGCTCGCGCTGTCGCTGCCGGCGGCGTGGCTGGTCGGGGAAACCATGATGCGCCGCTTCGAACTGGTCGCAGCGGTTGCTTTTGTGCTGGTCGTCGAACTGCTCAATACCGCCGTCGAGAAGCTCGCCGACCGCCTGACCACCGATCACGATCCGCAGATCGGGCGGGTCAAGGACATGGGATCGGCTGCGGTCGGCGTCGCGCTTGTCATGGCTGGCCTGTTCTGGCTGTTTGCCCTCGCGGAACGCATGGGCGCGATCTAAAGCCGCCGATTGCAGTTTGCCCTTGTGCAAGGCAACATCACGCTATGAGTGAACCGCAATTCAAAATCACGCTGGCCCAGCTGAATCCGACGGTCGGTGACGTCACGGGCAACGCCGCGAAGGCGCGCGCCGCACGGGAAAAGGCGCGGGCCGACGGCGCTGATCTTGTCGTGCTGCCCGAATTGTTCATCACCGGTTACCCGCCGGAAGATTTGGTGCTGAAACCGGCATTTCAGGCGGCCTGCCGCTCTGCCATCGAGGAACTGGCGCGCGAGACCGCCGACGGCGGTCCGGCCATGCTGATCGGCACGCCCTGGGTCGAGGACGGCAAGCTCTATAACGCCTGCGCGCTGCTCGATGAGGGCCGTATCGCAGCCGTTCGTTTCAAGGCGAACCTGCCAAACTACGGCGTGTTCGACGAGAAGCGGCTGTTTGCGCGCGGGCCCGCGGCGGGTCCTGTCACCATTAAGGGGGTCCGTGTCGGCGTTCCCATCTGCGAAGACACCTGGATGGAGGAATCCGACGAGTACGAGAACGTCGTCGAATGTCTCGCCGAAACGGGCGCAGAAATCATCGTTGTGCCGAACGGCTCGCCCTATGCGCGCGACAAGAATGATGTGCGGCTGTCGATGGCGGTCGCCCGCGTCACCGAGAGCGGGCTGCCGCTGGTCTATCTCAACCAGATTTGCGGTCAGGACGAACTGGTGTTCGATGGCGCGTCGTTCGCGCTCAACGCCGATCTTTCCGTAGCGGCGCAGTTGCCGGCGTTCGAAGAGAGCGTCACGACGTTGCATTGGACGAGGAGCACGGCCGGCTGGCGCTGCAACGGACCAGTTGCGCCGCTGCTCGAAGGCGACAAGGGCGATTACGCCGCCTGCGTGCTCGGCCTGCGCGACTACGTCCGTAAGAACGGATTTCCCGGCGTGCTGCTCGGCGTCTCCGGCGGAATCGATTCTGCGCTGTGCGCCGCGATCGCGGTCGATGCGCTGGGTGCTGAGCATGTCCGCGGCGTGATGCTGCCATTTCGCTTCACCGCGCAGGTCTCGCTCGACGATGCGGCGAAGCTCGCTGGCGCACTTGGCATCCGCTACGAGGTGCTGCCGATCGCGGACGCGGTCAACGGATTTGAGAAAATCCTGTCCGAAACCTTCAAGGGCCTGCCGCGCGACATCACCGAGGAAAATCTGCAGGCCCGCACCCGCGGCACGCTGTTGATGGCGATGTCGAACAAGACTGGCGCGATGGTGGTCACGACCGGCAACAAATCGGAAATGTCGGTCGGCTACGCCACGCTTTACGGCGACATGAACGGCGGCTTCAATCCGATCAAGGACATCTACAAGACCGAAGTATTCAGGCTATCGAGCCTGCGTAACTCCTGGAAGCCTGAAGGCGCGCTCGGCCCGTCGGGCGAAGTCATCCCGGTCAACATCATCACGCGGCCGCCGACAGCGGAGTTGCGGGAGAACCAGACCGACCAGGATTCGCTGCCGCCCTACGACATGCTGGACGCGATCCTCGAGCGCCTCGTCGAACGCGAGGAGCCGTTGGCCTCGATCATCGCGGCGGGTTTCGCGCCCGATGTGGTGACGCGGATCGACCGGCTGCTCAACATCGCCGAATACAAGCGCCGCCAGGCCGCGCCGGGGGTGAAGGTGACGGAAAAGAATTTCGGCCGCGACCGCCGCTATCCCATCACCAACCGCTTTCGCGACAACGGCAAGGAATTGCCCGAGCCGGACGAAAAACTGGTCGCACGCGCGGGCCGCGCGTCGGCGGAAGCTTTCGACGGATAGCGTATTCCTATTGCTTCGGCGGGATGAAGGTCGGACCGACCGTGCGGATCGACTTCTTCTCAGCGGCCGTTGCGGTTGCATCGGCCGCAGGAGCTGACGTCTCGGGAGCCGGCGCTGCCGGTGCCGCGGCGGTTGCGGGCGCAGCGCCTTTCTTGGCGGCAGCCGTGCCCTTCGGCTGCGCGCGCTGCTGCTGCATCTTCTTCGCGCTCTCTTCGGTGACGATGATGTCGCCTTGCTGTTCGACGGCGGCCTTGTCGTCGACGGATTTCAGCGCGTCCGACCAGGTCTGGCCCGCGGCCTTGCACGCGCAGGACGGGTTGAACTCGGTGCGGTATTTGAACGCGTTCGCCAGCGACGTGTAGGGCTGGCCGGCGATCGAGGTCGCCTGGCTGATGTCTTCGCCGGGATTACGGTAAGAGAAGAGGGTAGCTTCCGCCGCCGGGCAAAGCGCCTTGCAGGTCTTCTCGTCGTCCGGGAATCGCGCCGGATAGGTGGCGAACGACACCGGGAAATAGGCGCCGTCGCAGGTGCGGACGCAGACCGTGCGATACGTTCCGGATTGCGGGCCGAGATCGGCGCTGGGCAGGCCCGGGTTATTATTATTGTTGTTGTTGCCGAACAGACTGTCGATGAAATTGCCGGGGCCGCGCGCGGCGTTGGCGTATTGCGGGCCGCAATTGTTTTGCGCCAGCGCCGTCAGCACCGAGCGGCGCTGATTTTCGCGATCGGCGCCGCCGATCCCGCCGCTGCGCAGACGCTCGAGGCTGGTCGTGATCTGATCGAGATTGCCGCGCATCTGCTGGATCTGGTTGTTGACCGGGCCGCACTGTGCCGACTGGCCGTTGAACAGCGAGAAGAAGCCCGAACTTTCGCAACCCATGCGCTTGGCCTGCAGCGTGACGCGATCGAGCTCGGCTTGCTGCTTGGTGGCGGCTTCCTGATAGCGGCGAATCTGCTCGTCCTTGGCGGGATCACCAGTGCCGGCGCCGCGGTCGATGGTCGCCAATTGCCCCTCGAGCCGGATGCAAATCGGATTGGTCTGCGCGCCCTGCTGTTGCGGAGGCGGCGCGGCGCCAGGGGGCATCTGCGCGAGGGAGTCCGAAGCCGATTGCGCGAAGGCAAGCGTAGCTGTCGCGGTGATGCCTAACAGCACAGCGCAGGTTAAAGTCCAGCGGGAGAGAGAAGCAGTCACGGTTTCAGGCATATCCAGCCATTAAAGCGATTCCGCGCGGCATCAAAGCCCAACGCGCGGCCCGGGCGGAGGTACGGCCAAACCGCTTCCAATACCAAGGTCGCTTCCAATACCCGCTTCTCGGGGCAGCGTCACGTCGTTTCCGGGGCGCCGATGTGGCAAGGCGCCTCTCGATATCCGGGAAAAAGCGCTGTTCAGCGCTGGCAGGTGATGGCCACGTATTCGTGACAGCCACTGCCGGTACATCTGCCGTTGCCGAGTTCGGGAACTGAACCCGTGATTTCATCGGGCTCGACGCGACGGTAAGCGGTGGCGGAAGCAAATTCGTGTGATTGACAATAGGAGCGGGCGGCGTGGGCGCCGCATTTGTCGCCCTTCGCGAGGCATTGGTCGATGCCGTAGCCGTCGGCCTGATTGGCAATAATGAAGACCCGGCTGTCGGCGACAGCGGCCGACGCGGCGAGAAGGAACACGCAGGCAATGAATGCTGAAATGGATCGCATCGGGCACCGAAAGGGGCAGTGGGATTGCCTCCGTCAGTTAGACCCAAAGTCTTAATAATGATTAACCAAGGCGCCCGGCCGCCTGGGTTTGATGATCAAATCGGTCTCAAAACGGGCGCAAGCAGGCTCTTGACGCCATCCCCCGGGCTGGGACATGGTGGAACCATGAACGGTTTCCTCGCCATCTGCAGCATTTGCCGCGAGATTATTAGCTAGCGATTCGCTGGCTGAGGCCGTCTTTTCTCACAAGAGATCACTGGACGCCCGGCCGCAACGGACGGGATATCCATGCAACTGCGCCTGTACGATACGTTGACGAAGGAAAAGCGGCCGTTCACGCCGCTCGATCCGAACAATGTCCGCATGTATGTCTGCGGACCGACGGTCTATGACTTCGCCCATATCGGCAATGCGCGGCCGGTCATCGTGTTCGACGTACTGTTCCGGCTGCTGCGGCACCTCTATGGCGAGCAGCACGTTACTTACGTTCGCAACATCACCGACGTCGACGACAAGATCAACGATCGCGCGGCGCGGGATTTTCCCGGCCTGCCGCTGAACGAGGCGATCCGCAAGGTCACCGAACTGACCGAAAAGCAGTTCCACGATGACGTCGATGCACTCGGTAGCCTGCGGCCGACGGTCGAGCCGCGCGCGACCGAACTATCGCCGAGCTGCGCACGCTGATCGAGAGACTTGTGCAGGGCGGCTTTGCGCTAGTCGCCGAATTGACCACGTGGCTGTTCTCGCCGCAGGCGATGAAGCCGGCGAATCCAGTCGCTGCCGCGATTACGGCGCTCTGTCGAACCGTTCGCTCGACGAAATGATCGCCGGCGCTCGCGTCGATGTCGCGCCCTACAAGGCGACACCACTCGACTTCGTGCTGTGGAAGCCGGCAAAGTCCGGCGAGCCGTCATGGCCGTCGCGTCGGGCAGTCCTGGGCCGGGCCGTCCGGGTTGGCACATCGAGTGCTCGGCGATGGCGTGGAAGCATCTCGGCGAGAAGTTCGACATTCATGGCGGCGGCATCGATCTGGTGTTTCCGCACCATGAGAACGAACTCGCGCAAACGCGTTGCGCGTTTCATGCCGTCGCATGGCGAATGTCTGGATGCACAACGGCTTCCTGCAGGTCGAAGGCGACAAGATGTCGAAGTCACTCGGCAACTTCGTCACGATCAGGGAGTTGCTGGCGGATTGGCCGGGTGAAGTGCTGCGTCTCAATATGCTCAAGACGCATTATCGTTCGCCGATCGATTGGACCTTGAAGGCGCTGGAGGAGAGCGCGAAGACGCTTTATGATTAGGGTATTGGGTCGCCTCCGATATCAAAGGCGGACGGCCGTCTCGGCGTCGTGATCGAGGCATTGTCGGATGACCTCAACACCCCACAAATGATTGCTTCAGAAATCTGACAAGCGGTGTTGATCGGAATTCGAGCGCTGCATCCGGAAATGAGCAGGCTACGCGACGAGTTCGCAGTGCAATTCCTTGCGGCTGCTCGGCATCCTCTCCGAGAGTGCTGAAGGTGGAATAGACGTAAGACAACAGGAAGTGGCGTCAATGCGAGGCAGCGGAGATAGAGGCGTCCTTGATTTCCGACCGCACCGCCGATCGCGGCACACCGCCAAGGACTTCAAGGAGTCCGACCGCATTCGCGATGAACTCGCCGCAATGGGCGTCGTTTTGAAAGACGGCAAAGATGCCGCTGGCAATCACGTGCACCACCTGGGAGGTCGCGCGATAATGGGACAGGCCTTGCCCAAACCCGCACTGCGGCCGTTCCTTGCGGCGGATGTACCCATACTCGCGGCAATCTTCGTGGCCGCGATCGAAGAGCTGACCGGCGACGACTACAGCGAAGCGCAGCAGGAGGCCTGGGCCGCCTCCGTCGATGACGAAGAGCAATTCGGCGAACAGCTCGCCGGGCAACTCACACTGATCGCGACCATGCAGAATTCGCCCGTTGGGTTTGCTTCGCTGAAAGGCCCCGATCACATCGAGATGCTCTATGTCCATCCGAGCGTTGCCGGGCAGGGCGTGGCATCGATGCTGTGCGATGCGCTGGAGAAACTGGCAGGCGGACGCGGCGCCAAGAATCTCACGGTCGATGCCAGCGATACCGCGGTGGATTTCTTTACCAAGCGTGGCTACGTCGCCAAGCAACGCAACACTGTCACCGTCAATGGCGAATGGCTCGCCAACACCACGATGCAAAAGGCACTTGCTGACAATGCAGCGCCGGGAGCTCCGTCATGAGCCGCGAACGCCTTTATCTCTTCGACACCACGCTGCGCGACGGCGCGCAGACCAATGGCGTGGATTTCACGCTGCATGACAAGCAGATCATCGCGGGCATGCTGGATGATCTCGGCATCGACTATGTCGAGGGCGGCTATCCCGGCGCCAATCCGACCGACACCGAATTCTTTGCCGAGAAGCCGAAGCTCGCACATGCGCGCTTTACCGCGTTCGGCATGACGCGCCGCCCGGGCCGCTCCGCCTCGAACGATCCGGGTTTGGTGGCGCTGATCGAAGCCAAGGCCGACGCGATCTGCTTTGTCGCGAAATCATCGGCCTATCAGGTGCGCGTCGCGCTCGAGACCACAAATGAGGAAAACCTCGCCTCGATCCGCGACAGCGTCAGCGCGGCGAAAGCCGCCGGCCGCGAGGTGATGGTCGATTGCGAGCATTTCTTCGACGGCTACAAGGAAAACTCCGAGTTCGCGCTCGCCTGCGCCAAGGCCGCCTATGATTCCGGCGCGCGCTGGGTGGTGCTGTGCGACACCAATGGCGGCACCATGCCCCATGAAGTGGAAGCCATTGTCGGCGATGTGGTGCGGCATATCCCCGGCGGTCACGTCGGCATTCACGCCCATAACGATACCGAGCAGGCGGTAGCCAACTCACTCGCGGCGGTGCGCGCGGGCGCGCGGCAGATCCAGGGCACGTTGAACGGCCTCGGCGAGCGCTGTGGCAACGCCAATCTGTGCTCCCTGATCCCGACGCTGCGGCTGAAGAACGAGTTTTCGGATGCGTTCGAGATCGGCGTTACCGCGGACAAGATGGCGACGCTGATGAGGGTATCGCGGACGCTCGACGACATGCTCAACCGCGCGCCGAACCGCCACGCTGCCTATGTCGGAGAAAGCGCCTTCGTCACCAAGACCGGCATTCATGCCTCCGCCGTCATGAAGGACCCGCACACCTACGAGCACGTGTTGCCTGAATCGGTCGGCAATCATCGCAAGGTGCTGGTGTCCGATCAGGCCGGCCGTTCCAATGTCATGGCTGAGCTGGATCGTGCCGGTATCCTCTACGAGAAGAACGATCCGAAACTTGCGCGTCTGGTCGAGGAACTGAAGGAGCGCGAAGCGGCCGGCTACGCCTACGAATCCGCCAACGCTTCGTTCGACCTCCTGGCACGGCGTACGCTTGGCCGGGTGCCCGAGTATTTCCGGGTCGAGCAGTTCGATGTCAATGTCGAGCAACGCTACAACGCCAACGGCCAGCGCGTCACGGTAGCGATGGCCGTGGTGAAGGTCGACGTCGCCGGCGAGCGGCTGATTTCGGCGGCGGAAGGCAACGGCCCCGTCAACGCGCTCGATGTCGCACTACGCAAGGACCTCGGCAAATACCAGAAATATATCGAAGGCCTGAAGCTGATCGACTATCGCGTGCGTATCCTCAATGGCGGCACCGAAGCGGTGACGCGCGTGCTGATCGAGAGCGAGGATGAGCAAGGCGAGAGCTGGACCACGGTCGGCGTCTCACCCAACATCATTGACGCCTCGTTCCAGGCGCTGATGGATTCGGTGATCTACAAACTGGTGAAATCCGGCGCGCCGGCGTGAGTTGGACGTCGTCATTCCGGGGCGGTGCGCAGCATCGAACCCGGAATCTCGAGATTCCCCGATGCGCAATTGCGCATCTGAGGTCTGGTCCTTCGGACCATCCCGGAATGACGAGGAAAGAGCGGGAGCACCTTCCATGATCGACCACGTCTCCGTCGGTGTCAGCGACCTCGAACGCGCCGCTCACTTTTACGAAGCAGCTCTGGCGCCGCTCGGACTTTCACGCCTGGTGACGCGGCCCGCAACGATCGGCTTTGGCAAGACCTATCCCGAATTCTGGATCAATTTACGTGCCGGCATGGCGCAAGTCCCGCCCGAAAGCGGTACGCATATCGGACTTCGCGCCAAATCGACCGGCGATGTCGACGCGTTTCACGCCGCGGCGCTGAGCGCCGGCGGACGCTCTGACGGCGCGCCGGGGATCCGTCCGCATGACCGCGTGCGTTATTATGCGGCCTTCGTCATCGATCCCGACGGCAACCGCATCGAGGCTGTGACGTTTCCGAGTGAATGAAGCAGCGAAGTCCTAAAGCCTACGCGCCACTTCCGGCGCCAGTTCCTTGGTGCCCGCGGGCGCGCGGGCGGCGGCGGCGCGGAGCCGCGGCAGGATGTCCTCGACCCGATCGGCTTTGAGAATATCGATGGGCAGGCTCGCGCGGATGAATTCGGTCGCGCGCATATGCGACAATAGCGCCATCAGCGGTTCCCAGAAGCCATCGATGTTCGCCAGCAACACCGGCTTGCTGTGACGGCCGAGTTGCTGCCAGGTCATCTGCTCGACAAGTTCTTCCAGCGTGCCAATTCCGCCGGGCAGGGCGACGAACGCGTCCGAGCGTTCGAACATCAGCCGCTTGCGTTCATGCATGTCGGGCGTGACGATCATCTCCTGAACGCGCGTCAATGCGTTTTCGCGGGCCTTCAGAAAATCCGGAATGATCCCGGTGACGGAGCCGCCATGCTCCAGGGTGGATTTGGCGACCGCGCCCATCAGGCCGACCGAACCGCCGCCATAGACGAGTCGGATATTGTTCTCGGCAAAAGTCTTTCCAAGACCAATGGCAGCTTCGACAAAACGGGGATTGGAGCCAGGGCCGGAGCCGCAATAGACACAGACAGTTTTGATTTGGTTCATGCACTTCATGTGGCACTGCAACGTAAAAAGCTCAAGTCCGGCAATCTGCTTTGTAGCCGTGGAATCAGCGCTAAAATGCCGCCAGACCGGAGAAAGATTTACCTTTCAAGGCTGTACGCGGCGTTCAAACACTTTATATGACGAGCAGAATGCAGACCAACCAAAACCATGTGACCGCGAACTGGTGCGCCCTCCCGCTTTGGGCCACTGACTGATGGCCCACACTGATTCGCACCGGAGCACCGGGGAAGCCCAGGCTTCCGCCGGTAATCAGGCTGAAAAAGCGACCCTGATCGGGACGCTGGCGCATTTGTGGCCCTATATCTGGCCAGGCGATCGCGCCGACCTGAAGATGCGCGTGGTCTGGTCGGTGGTGCTGCTGCTGATCGCGAAGCTCGCGACGCTGTCGGTGCCCTTTACGTTCAAATGGGCGATCGACGGGCTCAGCGGCACGCCCAGCGCGCCGGTACAGTCCACCAACTGGGCGATGTGGCTGATTGCCTCGCCTTTGCTGATGACCGTAAGTTACGGCGCGGTGCGCGTCATCATGGCGGTGCTGACGCAATGGCGCGACGGCATCTTCGCGCGCGTCGCGATGCATGCGGTTCGCAAGCTCGCCTACATCACCTTCGTTCACATGCACGAGCTGTCGCTGCGCTTCCATCTGGAGCGCAAGACCGGCGGCTTGACCCGCGTGCTGGAGCGCGGCCGCGCCGGCATCGAAGTGATCGTGCGGATGGTGATCCTGCAATTGATCCCGACCATCGTCGAGGTGGCGCTGCTGGCGGCGGTATTGTTGTGGCAGTTCGATTGGCGCTATGTCGTCGCCGTGCTGATCACGGTCGTCGTGTTCATGTATTTCACCTATGTCGCGACCGAGTGGCGGATCGAAATCCGCCGCAAGATGAACAATTCCGATACCGAGGCGAACACCAAGGCGATCGACTCGCTCTTGAATTACGAGACGGTGAAATATTTCAGTGCCGAGGAACGCGAAGCCCGGCGCTACGACCGCTCGATGGAGCGCTACGAACAGGCAAGCGTAAAGACCTACACGTCGCTGGCGCTGCTCAATACCGGCCAGGCGGTGATTTTCACCGCCGGCCTCACCGCCACCATGCTGATGTGCGTGTCCGGCATCCGCAACGGCACGCATACCATCGGCGATTTCGTCATGATCAACGCCATGATGATCCAGCTCTATCAGCCGCTGAATTTCATGGGCATGGTCTATCGCGAGATCAAGCAGGCGATCATCGACATCGAGAAGATGTTCGACGTGTTGTCGCGCAACCCTGAAGTCAAGGACGTCCCCGGCGCCACGCCGTTGATCGTGAGTTCGGGCAATGTGCGTTTCGAGGACGTGCGCTTTGCCTATGATCCCGAGCGCCAGATCCTCGGAGGTCTGAGCTTCGAGGTGCCCGCCGGGAAGACGGTCGCGATCGTGGGACCCTCGGGCGCCGGCAAATCGACGATTTCGCGGCTGCTGTTCCGCCTCTATGACGTCTCCGGCGGCAAAATCCTGATCGACGGGCAGGACATCAGAAACGTCACGCAGGCCTCGTTGCGCGCCTCGATCGGCATGGTGCCGCAGGATACGGTATTGTTCAACGACACCATCCGTTACAACATTCGCTACGGCCGCTGGGACGCCAGCGATGCCGAGGTGGAAGAGGCGGCGCGGCTCGCGCAGATCGACAGCTTCATCAAGATGTCGCCGAAGGGCTACGAAACCCAGGTCGGCGAGCGCGGCTTGAAATTGTCGGGCGGCGAGAAACAGCGCGTGGCCATCGCGCGCACGGTGCTGAAGGCGCCGCCGATCCTCGTGCTTGATGAGGCGACCTCGGCGCTGGACAGCCACACCGAGCATGAAATCCAGGGCGCGCTCGAACGCGTCTCGCGCAACCGAACCTCGCTGGTGATTGCGCACCGGCTCTCCACGATCGTCGGCGCCGACGAAATCATCGTGCTGGATCAGGGTCGCATCGCCGAGCGCGGAACCCACGCCCGGCTTTTGGCTTCCGGCGGACTTTATGCCAGTATGTGGAACAGACAGCGTGAAGCCGAGGAGGCGCGGGAGAAGCTCGCACAGATTGACGACGGGAACGAGGCGCCGAACCGCGTCCCGCCACCGGTCAACGATCCGCTCCAACATCCCGTCACAGAGCCTGCCAAGGATCCTCTGGCAACCGCTGCGGAATAATTCGATTGCAGCACCATCTCCCGCAACGGGAATGGACAAGATAACAGCGAGCCCTCATGTCGATTGCGAACTCCATCCGCGCGCAAATCCCGCCGATCCATCCCGAGGGCTATCCTTTCATCGGCGGCTTTGCGCTGGCGAGCCTGGTCCTGTTCCTGCTCTGGACGCCGCTCGGCTGGATCGGCACGCTGCTGACCGTCTGGTGCGCGCTATTCTTCCGCGACCCCGTTCGCGTGACGCCAGTCCGCGACGGCGTCGTCGTCTCGCCGGCCGATGGACGGGTCTCGATGATCGCGCAGGTGCTGCCGCCGGCCGAACTCGGTCTCGGCGACCGGCCGCTGACGCGCATTTCCGTCTTCATGAGCGTGTTCAATTGCCATGTGAACCGTAGCCCGGTGGCCGGTCGGATCGACCGGATCGCCTACCGGCCCGGCACCTTCATCAATGCCGAGCTCGACAAGGCCAGCGAAGACAATGAGCGCAACTCGCTTGTGATCTCGACGCCGAATGGGCGGATCGGCGTGGTCCAGATCGCCGGCCTGGTGGCGCGGCGGATTGTCTCATTCGTGCGCGAGGGGCAGTCGATCGGCGCTGGGGAACGGTTCGGCCTGATCCGCTTTGGATCGCGGCTCGATGTTTATCTGCCTGAAGGAGGCAAACCGCTGGTTTCCGAAGGCCAGACCGCGGTTGCCGGCGAGACCATTTTGGCGGATTTCAGCGGCACCGAAACGGGGCGGACTTTTCGCGCCGATTAACCATCCGCGCGGCTGAATCTTGCCCAATGGCGGAGCGTCCAGGCGCTTGCTATATAATGGCAAGCCATGATGCCGTCAGATCCCAAATATCCGGAACTACGCCGCCGCCGGTTTCGCCCGATCCCGGTGCGAATGCTGGTGCCGAATTTCATCACGTTGCTGGCGATCTGCGCCGGGCTGACGGCGATCCGGCTGTCGACCGAAGGGCGGGTGGAGCTTGCGGTCGCGGCTATCGTGTTTGCCGCCGTGCTCGACGGGCTGGACGGCCGCGTCGCGCGCATGATCAAGGGCCAGTCGAAATTCGGCGCCGAACTCGACAGCCTCGCGGACTTCGTCAATTTCGGCGTCGCGCCCTGCCTGATTCTGTATTTCTGGCAGCTGCACGAGCTCAACAATGGCGGCTGGATCGCCGCGATGGTGTTTGCGATCTCGGGCGGCCTGCGGCTCGCGCGCTTCAACGCGTCCATCGACGATCCCAACAAGCCTGCATTCGCGGCGAATTACTTCACAGGCGTTCCGGCGCCGGCCGGTGCGATCCTCGCGCTGCTGCCGGTCTATCTGGCGTTTCTCGGTGTCTCGAAACCGCCGGCCACGCTGACTGCGGCCTATACGCTCGTGATTGCGTTCCTGATGGTGTCGCGGCTGCCGGTATTTTCCGGCAAGACGGTCCGCATGCGGGTGCCGCCGGAAATGGTGCTGCCGGTTTTCGTCTCGGTCGTGTTCTTCATCGCGCTGCTGATCGGCTACCCCTGGCACATCCTGTCGTGCGGCTCGGTACTCTATCTCCTGAGCCTGCCGCTCGGGTGGAAGTCTTATCGCGACCATGAGCGCAACGCCGCTGCGGCGCAGGCGGCCGCGTCGGCCGATGCCACGGCTGCGTCAAGTCCCGCCGCGACATTTTCGCCGCCTGCGACCGAGGCCAAGCCCGACGAGCGTCCGACCCGCCTGAATTGAGCGCCTTACCGGCCAATTTTCTCCCCGAAATATCTGCCATGAGCCTTCCCCGGTTGGGTTCACGCCCGATCTCGGCTATAGGCGAAGGCCGATACTGTTGTTGAAAAAAGAAACCTTGGAGAAACGCCGTGAACAAAGCCGTCACAACGCCGCTGCCTGCTTCCGTCCTCGAGGCGTTGGCGCGCTACGACACGCCGACGATCTGCAACGCGATGGAAATCGTGGCGCCCGAGCGCCGCCTGATCGGCTACACGACCAAGCCGCTGGTCTGCCCGTTCCCCGATCTGCCGCCGATGGTCGGCTATGCCCGCACCGTGACGATCCGCTCGGTGCTGAAATCCGGCCTTCCGGCCGACGAGCAGGCGAAGCGCCGCATCGCCTATTATGAATATGTCGGCACCGGCTTCGGGCCGCGCATCACCGTGATCCAGGATATCGACGGCGCCGATGTCGGCTATGGCGCATTCTGGGGTGAGGTGCAGAGCAATGTGCACAAGGCGCTCGGCTGCCTCGGCGTCATCACCGACGGTTCGATCCGCGATATCCCGCAATGGGCGCCGGGCTTCCAGGCGCTCGCCGGTTCGATCGGTCCGTCGCATGCCTGGGTGCATGCGGAGAATTTTGGCGGCGAAGTGCGCGTCGCCGGCATGACGGTTCGCTCCGACGATCTGATCCACGCCGACCAGCATGGCGCGATCGTGATTCCGATCGATATCGCCGCAAAAATTCCGGAAGCTGCCGAACTCTGTGGCCGCCGCGAGACGCCAATTCTCGAGATCGCGCGCAGCCCGGATTTCACGCTCGAAAAACTGAAAGAGGCGCTGAAACGTTCGGCCGAGATCCACTGACAAAAGTCGGGGTCCACAACAGACGAGGGGGAAGCGTGATGAGAAGTCCTGTGTGCGGCGCTGTCTTTGGTAATCCTTGCCGGCGCAGGCGGCGCCGAGGCGCAGACTTATCCATCGCGCCCCATCACGCTGGTCGTTCCATTTCCGCCGGGCGGATCGACCGATGCCGCCGCCCGCATCATGGCCGAACGGATGCGGGTGCCGCTCGGCCAGCCCGTCGTGATCGAAAATGTCGGCGGCGCCGGTGGCAGCATCGGCGTCGGCCGCGTGGCCCGGGCGGCGCCGGACGGTTACACCTTCGACATCGGGCAATGGGATACCCATGTCGGCAGCATCATCTACAAGCTCGACTACGATCTCGAAAAGGATTTCGAGCCGATCGCGCTGATCTCCACCAATCCCCAGCTCATGGTCGCCAAGAACGACCTTCCGGCCAAGACGCTTGGCGAGCTTGTGACCTGGATGAAGGCGAACCCCGGCAAGATCAATTTCGTCAACCAGAACGCCGCTGCCAATGTCAGCGGCGTACTGTTTGAGAATTTGACCAAGCAAAAAGTGCAGTTCATTCCCTATCGCGGCGCAGGACCGGCGATGACCGATCTCATTTCCGGGACGGTGGATTTGCTGGTCGTGCAGGGCGCGGTGGCGTTGCCGCAAATCCGCGCCGGCAAGATCAAGGCGCTCGCCAATCTGTCGCCGGCCCGATCTGCCTCGATGTCGGACATACCGACCGTCGGACGAGACCGGCGTGCCCGGATTGTACATGTCGGGCTGGTTCGGCTTCTGGGCGCCGAAGGGAACGCCGAAAGATATCATTGCCAAACTCAATGCCGCGACCGTCGAAGCGCTGGCCGATCCGGCGATCCAGAAGCGGTTTACGGAGTTGGGGCTCGACGTCGCACCGCGCGACCAGCAGACGCCGGAAGGACTGGCCGCATTCCAGAAGACCGAGATCGACAAATGGTGGCCGATCATCAAATCGGCCGGCATCGGCGCGCAGGCACAATAAAAGAAGGTCTTCGATATGAAGATGGACGGCAAGACGGTGCTGATCACCGGCTCGACCGACGGCGTCGGCCGTTATGTTGCGACCCAATTGGCTACAGCCGGCGCCAAGGTGCTGATCCACGGCCGCGACCGGGCGCGGGCGAAAACCTTGTCCGATGAGATCAAGCGGGCAGGGGGCGGCGAACCCGTTTTCTATCAGGCCGATCTGTCCTCGCTCGCCGATACCAGGAAACTGGCCGATGCCGTGCTCGCCGATCACCGGCGGCTCGACGTCTTCATCAGCAATGCCGGGATCGGCTCGCAGAACAATGGACCCGCGCGGCAGACCAGTGCGGACGGACACGAATTGCGCTTTGCGGTGAATTACCTTTCCGGCTTCCTGCTCGCCCATCGCCTGCTGCCGCTGTTGAAGGCGAGTGCGCCGTCGCGCATCGTCAATGTCGCTTCGCTGGGCCAGCATCCGATCGACTTCGACGATGTCATGATCACCAAGGGCTATAACGGCAGCCGCGCCTACGCGCAGAGCAAACTGTCGCAGATCATGTTCACCATCGATCTCGCCGAGGCGCTGAAGGGATCCGGCGTAACCGTCAATTCGCTGCACCCGGCGACCTATATGAACACCACGATGGTGCGGGCCGGCGGCATCACGCCGATGAGCACGGTCGAGCAGGGCGGCGAGGCGATCCTGCATCTGGTCACCGGCGATGACGTGGTCAACAAGAGTGGCCTGTTCTTCAACGGTATGAACGAGGCCAAAGCCAATCCGCAGGCCTATGACGCCGAGGCGCGGAAGCGTCTGCGCGCGCTCAGCCTTGAACTGACTGGCCTGCCGGGGGCGTAAGGCGAAGCGATCCTTTGGGTCACCTCAACCGGAAAAGACGTCCCCATGAAACCCCTGACCACACTTCGTGTCGCCCGGCCTACGAACGATCTTGACGCCGTGGTTCGCTTCTACGGGGACGGCCTCGGCCTGAGCGAACTTTATCGCTTCGAGAATCATGATGGATTCGATGGCGTCATGCTGGGGCGGCCTGGTGAGGCCTATCATTTTGAGTTCACGCGCGCACACGGGCACGACGCCGGCAAAGCTCCGACCGAGGATAACCTCATCGTTTTTTATTTTCCCGATCGCGGCGACTGGGAGACGGCCGTCGCGCGCATGAAGCAGCATGGCTATCGTCCGGTTCGTTCCTTCAATCCCTATTGGGACAAGGAGGGAGTTACCTTTGAGGATTGCGACGGCTATCGCGTGGTTCTTCAGAACTCCGATTGGAGTGCCTCAGACTGACGGCGCGCGGCATTTCGGGAGTCTGACTGGTGCGATCAGAGCAGGTCCGCGGGCGAAGTATGGTTAGCGAAAGGTTTAGATCGTGCGGCACCTTAAGGCTGCAAATGGCCCCCGACTGCCAATGCCGTTCAAAGCGCTCCGTCCCCGGGATCGTACGGCCCAAAAGCGGTTTAACCTTTACGCCTCTTTAATGGCGCCGCCGTAGGGTTGCTCCACGTGGACCGGTTTCGGCCACGCACCGTCCAGGATGGCCGGGTGTTGCGTACGCGTGGAGTCTCCCATGGATATCATGACGAGCGTCGGGCTTTTGTCCGGTATTGCTGTCATCACGGTGATGGTGCTCATGGGCGGCGATCTGCACATGTTCGTGTCCGAACATGCCATGATCATCATCTTTGGCGGGTCCATCGCCGCCACCATGATCCGCTTTCCGCTTGGCGTGATGCTGCACGGCCTGCCGCTGGGCGCGAAATTCGCCTTCACGATGAGCCGGCTTTCCGCGCGCGACCTCGTCGACGAACTCGCCCGCATCGCCGAAATCGCCCGCAAGCAGGGACCAGTCGGCCTGGAAAAGGTCGAGACCGACGAACCCTTCCTCGCCAAGGGAATTCGCTACGTCGCCGACGGCTACGATCTCGAATTCATCCGCGACAATCTCGAGCGCGACCGTGACAATTTTCTGATGCATCTCGACGAGGGCAGCAAGATCTACCGCGCCATCGGCGACTGCGCGCCGGCGTTCGGCATGATCGGAACCCTGATCGGCATGGTGCAGATGTTCGCCAACATGACCGACCCCTCCAAGCTTGGCCCGTTCATGGCGACCGCGCTGCTGGCGACGCTGTACGGCGCGCTGGTCGCGAACCTGTTCTGCTTGCCGATCGCCGACAAGCTGCACGGCAAGCTGCTGGATGAGGAAACCAATCGCACGCTGATCATCGACGGCATTCTGATGATCCGCGATTCCAAGAGCCCGGCGCTGGTCAGGGAAATGTTGCTGGCCTATCTGCCGGAAAAACATCGCCACGAAGAGGGCGAACCGGTTCCGGCGTAAGACGGCGGCTGGCGGCGGTCCGGGGCTCAAGCAATGGCCAAGAAAAAACGCGGCGACGCACATGGCGGAGGTCACGGCTGGTTCGTGACCTTTGCCGATCTGATGGGCCTGATGATGAGCTTCTTCGTGATGCTCGTCGCTTTCTCCACCATGGACAACAACAAGCTGAAGATCGTCGCCGGTTCGATGCGCGACGCGTTCGGCGTGCAAACCAATGTGCGTTATTCCGGTATCGTCGAATCCGACGGCTTGCCGACGCGACCGAAGCTGAAGAATGTCGAGCATATTTCGCCTGAGGAGGCTTCCGCCAACCCGACGCCGGACGGCAAAGACGATAGCCGTGAAAACGGCGCGCGCATGAAGGTCGATCGTGAATTCGCGCTCGCGTCGGCTTCGTTGCGGCAGGCGTTGCAGGACATGCCGGAACTGACCGAGATATCCAAGAACATCATGTTCGAGGAGACCAAAGAGGGGCTCAATCTCGAAATCGTCGATCAGGACGGCCGCTCGATGTTCGCCGACGGCTCCAAGGTGCCTTACGACCGCACCCGCCGGCTGATCCAGAAACTCGCCACCCCGCTCAGGGCTACTCCCTTGCGCGTCAACATCGTCGGCCACACCGCGGCCGGCTTCGTTCCGGTGCGAAGCGAGTATGGCGCATTCGATCTTTCGGCCGACCGCGCCAATGTCGTGCGCCAGATCCTCGAGCGCGAGGGGCTGCCGCCGTCGCACATCTTTGCAGTCGCCGGCAAGGCCGACAGCCAGCCGCTGTTTCCCGACGATCCGACGCTGCCCGCCAACCGTCGCGTGACCATCACGCTGATGCGCGAGGCTCCGCCATTGCCGCCGGACCTGAAGCCGTAACGTCGCGACAATTCACCGGACTAGTCGGCTGCCTGCATCTGCAACGTTGTGAATTCGATCTTGCCGCATGGAAGCTGACGCCAGCTCTCCACAACCGTCGTGTAACCGTCGACCGGCTGTTGACGAAGTATCTGACGCGCTTTTGTGCGGGCCGCATCCAGCGGCAAGGTGAAAGTCTCTCGCTTGTCGGACAGACGGTCTACCAAATCTCGTGGGCTACCGAGCATTGCTCTGCTCCCTTCGGCGTAATCTCGTCCTGATGTAAGGCCCGGCAAGAAGCGGTTTCAATGTCGAACTGGCGAGTGCACTGCGGCAATCCCGGTCTTGTCCCCGACAATCACAATTTCCCGCTCAATTCGTTGGTGAAGACGGCCCTGAATTCAACCAATTCCTTTGCTGATTTAAGCGTGGGCTATCGTGATGTCCTGCGGACCACGATCAAACAGTTACGAGCAAGCGCAGTCTGGCATCGTATCGAATGCTGCGCTCGCCAACGAGGGCCATTGCATCGACCTTGGCACCGGCATCGTTGTAGGTACCGAGAAATCCGATGTGCTGGACTCGTTCTGCCATCGGTCGCGTAGTCGGAGTATGCTCTTGGCTCGTAATTTTACCTTGCCACTTGCCATCGGAGCACTCGTAAGTTCCTTCGTAAAAGACGTAGGAATCGCCACCCTGCAGCCTGCCATTGCGTAGCACCAAGACACCACCAACCGTCTCTCCATCAGGGGAGACTGCGCTTAACGCATAAAGCCCATTCCGGATCACAACTATCTCCGCGTCCAATCACCGAAATCTAGGTGACTTCCGCAAGATTGTCACGGAGTCGCATTTGGATGACGTCTGGCATTCAAGGAGAGACTTGCGCGTCGAACTTGATCGTTACGGCGGCAAAAGGCGAAGGTCGTTATGAAGGCTGACACTCAAAGATGTGCTGGTCGTTCTCGTCCGTTACTACGATGCGAGTTGACCGACAGAACTCGCCTGCCTTCCTCAATTCGGCAGCAAGGATGTTGGCCTGATCGATAGCTTTGGCTGGCCCCGAAAAGCTTTCTCCTACTTCATCGGTAAAAACTTTCGAGCCGTCGTAGATGTGAAAAAAGTATCGCATCACGTACAATCTCCAGAGAACCACGCGTGAATAAGTTGCTGGGTTCGAACGCTTGCTGGAGATAGGTTTCGGAGGATTACGCTAGGCTGGCCGTCGGATTAATCTCCTGTAATGACCGTGCTTTCGGCCAGTGACTGAATGTCACAGTCATTGCCGATCATCATCATCGCCACTTCTAACTTCCAGATTGGCGCATCGCGCGGTCGGGTTAGCTCACGTGAATTCGCAACTAGCCGAACTCAGATCGACGCTTCCCAACCTGATCGTTACGACGGGGAAAAAGGCGAAGGTCAAAAGGGCAAGGAAACGCTGGCAGGAATTCCACCAAAGCCGTAATAGTACGGAACTACTATATTACCAATTGGGCATTGTGCTGAAACTTGCATTGTGGGAAGTCCCCCACCGCTACCGGTGCTATGTTTGGACGATTGACGGGCGACTCGGAAGCGTCGATAGCAGCCCGGATCAAATCAAACGTGAGAGCGTTTTTCCTCCGTCATGACTGTCAGCGTCACATCTACCGAAGCCCATGAGGGGCCGGTCACCTCGGGCTTTTGGGCCCTGACGCTGGGAAGCATCGGCGTGGTTTTTGGCGACATCGGCACGTCGCCTCTGTACGCGTTTCGCGAGGCCGTCGCCGGCGCGGCCGGGCACGGCCAGCCGGCGTCGCGGATTATCGTGCTCGGCGTCCTCTCGCTGATCCTGTGGGCGTTGTTTGTCGTCGTCACCGCCAAATATGTGTTGCTGCTGCTACGCGCCGACAACAATGGCGAGGGCGGTACGCTCTCCTTGATGGCGCTGGGCCAGCGTGCACTCGGCCGGCGAAGCTGGCTTTTGCTGGCGCTCGGTGTCGTCGGCGCCTCGATGTTCATCGGCGATTCCATGATCACGCCGGCGATCTCGGTGTTGTCGGCGGTCGAAGGTCTCAAGCTCGTCACGCCGGCGCTCGACCATTATGTGGTGCCGCTGACGATCTTCATTCTCGTCGTGCTGTTCTCGGTACAGAGCAGCGGCACGGCGCGCGTTGCGTCGGCTTTTGGGCCGGTAATGGTGGTCTGGTTCGCCGCGCTGGCGATGATGGGCCTCTATCACATCTCGGACGATCCGTCGGTGCTGGCGGCGATCAATCCCTGGTACGGAATCCAGTTCCTGCTTTCTCACGGTACCATCGGATTGGTGACGCTGGGCGCGGTATTTCTGGCGGTGACAGGCGGCGAGGCGCTGTATGCCGACCTCGGCCATTTCGGACGCAAGCCGATCCAGGCGGGTTGGCTCTATTTCGTCTTGCCCGCGCTGCTGATCAATTATTTCGGGCAGGGCGCTCTAGTGCTCTCCGATCCGTCGGCGATCGAAAATTCGTTCTACCGCATGGTCCCCGAGTTCCTTTTGCTGCCGCTGGTGGCGCTGGCGACCGCAGCCACCGTAATCGCGAGCCAGGCGGTGATCACCGGCGCTTATTCGCTGACCCGCCAGGCGGTGCAACTCGGCCTGCTGCCGCGTTTCGAGGTTCGCTACACCTCGGAGACCCATGCCGGACAGATTTACCTGCCGCGGGTCAACCGGCTGCTGCTGATTGGGGTGATCCTGCTGGTGCTGTTGTTCCGCACCTCGAGCGGACTGGCTTCGGCTTACGGTATCGCCGTGTCCACGACCATGGTTGCCGACGGGATCATGGGTTTTGTCGTGATCTGGAAATTGTGGAACTGGAAGGCTGCGACCGCGGCGGCGGTGATCCTGCCGTTCGTCGTCGTCGACATGACCTTCTTCAGCGCCAATTTGCTGAAGCTGCTCGAAGGCGCCTGGGTGCCGCTGCTGTTCGGACTGGCGATGGCGATCATGATCTGGACCTGGCGCCGCGGTGCGGCGATCCTGGTTGCCAAGACGCGGCGGATCGAAGTGCCGCTGACCGATCTGATCAAGAGCCTAGAAAAGCGACCGCCGCATATCGCCAAGGGCACCGCGGTATTTTTGACCAGCGATCCCAATTTCGTGCCGACCGCGCTGCTGCATAATCTCAAGCACAATAAGGTGCTTCACGAGCACAATGTGATCCTGACGATCGAAACCGCGCAGACGCCGCGCGTCGACTTGACCGAGCGCGTCCGTATGGAAAAAATCAGCGACAAGTTTTCGACCGTGCGCTTGCGGTTCGGTTTCATGGAATCGCCGAACGTGCCGAAGGCGCTGGTGATCGCGCGCAAGCTCGGCTGGCAATTCGACATCATGGCGACGTCGTTCTTCGTGTCGCGGCGCTCGCTCAAACCGTCGGCGCAATCGGGCATGCCGCAATGGCAGGATCATCTGTTCATTGCGATGAGCCGGTCGGCGAACGATGCCACCGACTATTTCCAGATCCCGACCGGGCGGGTGGTCGAAGTAGGTACGCAGGTAACTATTTGATCCGCTGAAGGGATTTGGCGTGTAAGGGTATACGATCCATGCGTGAATGCATACCGGAGGCTTGAATTCAGCCTAACCTATGCATTCACGCCGGGAGTATATGGCTGGCTTTCTGCATTTGTGCAGTGCAGTGAACGTTAGGGGCCCATTTCCCATGTCGTCCGAGAGTGCAATCACCGCGGCGGAAACGCCCGCGGCAAACGGGCATGGGGAAGCGCATTCCACCGCCGGTTTCAAGGCCCTGATGCTCGGCAGCATCGGCGTCGTCTACGGCGACATCGGCACCAGCCCGCTCTACGCGCTGCGCGAAGCCATCGTGGCCGCGAGCGCCGGAAGCGAAGCCACGCCGCAGGCCGTGCTCGGTGTGCTCTCTTTGATCCTGTGGGCGCTGATCGTCGTGGTCACGCTGAAATATGTGCTGATCCTGCTGCGCGCCGACAACAACGGTGAGGGCGGCACGCTGGCGTTGATGGCGCTGGCGCAACGCGCCGCCACCAAAGGCGCGGGCGCGATCGTGCTGCTCGGCATCATCAGCGGCGCGTTATTCTACGGCGATGCCGTCATCACGCCGGCGCTGTCGGTGTTGTCGGCGATCGAAGGCATCAAGCTCGTTACCGCGACCTTCGATCCCTATGTCGTGCCGCTGACGGTGATCATTCTGGTGCTGTTGTTCGCCGTTCAATCGCGCGGCACCGCCCGCGTCGCTGCTTTCTTCGGGCCGGTGATGTGTGTCTGGTTCGCGGTCATCGCGATCGCGGCCTTGCCGCATATCATGGGCCATCCCGAAGTCCTGCTGGCGCTCAATCCGCTCTATGCGGTTTCCTTCATGATCCATCATGGCGTCATCGGGTTTGTGACGCTGGGCGCCGTGTTCCTCGCCGTCACCGGCGCCGAAGCGCTCTACGCGGATTTGGGCCATTTCGGCAAAAAGCCGATCCAGACTGCGTGGCTCTTCATCGTGCTGCCGTCGTTGGCGCTGAATTATCTGGGGCAAGGTGCGCTGCTCATCGCCGATCCCAAGGCGGTCGAAAATCCTTTTTTCCTGATGTTCCCGGAATGGGCGTTGATGCCGATGGTCGCGCTCGCGACGGTGGCGACCGTGATCGCGAGCCAGGCCGTCATCACCGGTGCTTATTCGCTGACGCGTCAGGCGATCCAGCTCGGCCTGATGCCGCGATTTGAAATTCGCCATACCTCGGAATCGCATTCCGGCCAGATCTATATTCCGCGCATCAACCTGCTGCTGTTCATTGCGGTGATGCTGCTGGTGCTGCTGTTCCGCTCGTCCAGCGCGCTGGCGTCGGCATACGGTATTTCCGTGACCGGAACCATGGTGGTCACGGCCATGATGGGCTTTGTCGTGATTTGGCGGGTCTGGAAATGGTCACCGATTGCGGCCGCAGCCCTGATTGCGCCGTTCCTGTTTCTCGACCTTACCTTCCTCGCGGCCAATTTGCTGAAAGTGTTCGAGGGCGGGTGGGTGCCGCTGGCACTCGGTGGCATCGTGATGCTGCTGATGTACACTTGGCGGCGCGGTAGCCGGCTGTTGTTCGAGAAATCGCGCAAGCTGGAGTTTCCGCTCGCCGACCTGGTGGCGATGCTGGAAAAGCGGCCGCCGCAGCGGGTCTCCGGCACGGCGGTGTTCCTGACCAGCGATCCCCAGAGTGCGCCGACCGCGCTCATGCATAGTCTGAAGCACTACAAGGTATTGCATGAGAAGAATGTTATTCTCACCATCGAGACGGCGCCGACGCCACGGATCGAGCCTGCCGAACGGGTGCGGTTGGAACAGCTCAGCGCCACCTTCTCCAGGGTGACCTTGCGCTTTGGATTCATGGAATCGCCCAACGTGCCGAAAACGCTGGCGATTGCCCGCAAGCTCGGCTGGCAGTTCGACATCATGTCGACGTCGTTTTTCCTGTCGCGTCGGGCACTGAAACCCGCCGCCCATTCGGGCATGCCGCGCTGGCAGGATCACCTGTTCATCGCGCTCAGCCGCAGTTCCAACGACGCCACCGACTATTTCTCGATTCCGACGGGGCGCGTCGTCGAGGTGGGAACGCAGGTCACGATCTAGTAAGACCAGCCCAGCGAATTCCGTCCAATGCCGGTGGATCACGCGCCTTCATGGATGCCGTTCATCGTCTCGCCACGCCCGGTGATGCGCGCCGCCTCTTCGAGATCCGGCGAACATCGATCCTTGAGCTGGCGCCCCGGGGAATGTCTGTCGCAGAAGTTCAGCTTTGGGCAACGCAGCTGAGCTTGATCGGAATGAAGCGAAAGCTTCGCGAGCTGGAGATATGGCTCGCCGAGCTCGACGGCGTCGTGGCCGGGTGGGGCGCCATTCGTGCCGACTATCTGGAAGGGCTGTACACGGCCCCTGAATTTGCCTGCCGTGGTGTTGGTGCGGCGTTGCTGGAGCGGCTGGAGGGACTGATGCGTGGACGTGGCATCGACGCCGTGCGCCTGGAAGCAAGCTCGAATGCGCGAGAGTTTTATCTTCGCCGCGGCTATAGGTCGGCCGGCCCTCAAACGATCGAGAGGGCCTGGCCGATGACGAAACAGCTTGGATAGCTGTCAACTTGCGGCACAGCTTGCGAACGGCCGTTTAAGCCGTTTGCAGCGCTTGATTTTCGCCGCGCGAGAGGCGACTTTGCGCCCCGAATGGCGGGCCGGCTGGCCCCCACAATTTGTCGGAGGATTACGCGTGGCGGACCATCAGGTGCACGATCTAACGCCGGAAGATGTCTCAAAGGGGATGGAGGAGGGGCGCTATCTTCTTGTCGACGTCCGCGAGCCGAATGAGGTTGCCGTGGAGGCCTATCCGGGCGGCGTGGTCGTTCCGCTCCAGAGTTTCGATCCGGCTCTAATCCCTGATCCGCAAGGCAAGCAGGTGGTTTTCGCCTGCCGGTCCGGCAAGCGCTCGGTCACGGCGTCGCTGGCAGCCCAAGCGGCCGGCCTTCCCTATGACAAGCACCTCGCCGGAGGCATCTTGGGCTGGAAGGCCGCGGGATTGCCGACCAGAACCGGCGGCTGATCGCTTCCCAAGGACCTTCCCAAGATGACTTCCATGAACAAGGTCTTCGCAGACCTTCCCGTCACCGTCTTCGAGGCGATGTCGCAGGCCGCGCGCGACAACAACGCCATCAACCTCGGCCAGGGCTTTCCCGACGATCCCGGGCCGGAGGATATCCGTCGCGCCGCCGCCGATGCGTCGGTGAACGGCTACAACCAGTATCCGTCGATGATGGGCATTCCGGAACTGCGGCAGGCGATCGCTGCCCATTACGGCCGCTGGCATGGCCTCAACCTCGATCCCATGACCGAGGTGATGGTGACTTCCGGCGGAACCGAAGCGCTGACGTCTTCCATTCTCGCGGTGGTCGAACCCGGCGACGAGGTCGTCTGCTTTCAGCCGGTCTATGACAGCTATCTGCCGATCATCCGTCAGGCCGGCGGCATTCCCCGTCTGTTGCGGCTCGAACCGCCGGACTGGCGGCTCTCCGAGGAGATGCTGGCGAGCGTCTTCAACCACAAGACCAAGGCGGTGCTGTTCAACAATCCGCTCAATCCCGCCGCCGTCGTCTATCCGCGCGAAGACCTCGAATTGCTGGCGCGGTTCTGCCAGCAGTTCGACACCATCGCGATCTGCGACGAGGTTTGGGAGCACGTGGTCTTCGACGGAAGGGAACATATCCCGCTGATCACGATCCCGGGCATGCGCGACCGCACTATCAAGGTCGGCAGCGCCGGCAAGATTTTCTCGCTGACGGGGTGGAAGATCGGTTTTGTCTGCGCTGCACCGCCGCTGTTGCGCGTGGCCGCGAAGGTGCACCAGTTTCTCACCTTCACCACGGCGCCCAACCTGCAGGCGGCGATCGCCTATGGCCTCGGCAAACCGGCTGAATATTTCTACGACATGAGAAAGGATCTGGCGCGCAGCAGGGACCGTCTCACCAAGGGATTGGAGAGCATCGGCTTTCCCGTGCTGAAATCGCAAGGCACGTATTTCCTTACCGTCGATTTGTCGCCGCTGGGCCTCAACGAAACCGATGAAGCCTTCTGCAAGCGCATCGTGACCGATTACAAAGTCGCCGCGATCCCGGTATCGGCGTTTTATGAACAGGACGCCGTCACGTCGGTGGTGCGGTTTTGCTTTTCCAAGCGGGACGCAACGCTGGATACGGCGCTCGAGCGTTTGTCGGACGCGGTGCACCGCCGCAAGAGGTAGAAGAGATGCGCAAGCTCTCCCGCAATCAAATTCGCTTTGTTGCGGCGCTGGCCGCGGGACTGTTGTTCTCGTCCGCCCAAGCCGAAGAGCGCACGGTCAATTTCTACAATTGGTCGAACTACATGGCGCCGGGGGTGCTGGAGGATTTCACCAAGGAAACCGGCATCAAGGTCGTCTACGACACGTTTGACGCCAACGAGACGCTGGAGACGCGGTTGCTGGCCGGAAAATCCGGCTACGACGTCGTGGTTCCCACCGGCTATTTCCTGCAGCGCCAGATCACGGCCAAGGTTTTCCTGAAGCTCGACAAGTCGAAGTTGCCGAATCTCGTCAACGCCTGGCCGGTGGTGACCCAACAGCTCGCCACCTATGATCCCGGCAACAATTACGGCGCCAACTACATGTGGGGCACCACGGGCGTCGGCTACAACGTCAAGATGGCGCAAAAAATTCTCGGGTCCGATGCGAAGATCGATAGCTGGGACATTGTTTTCAAACCGGAAAACCTCGCCAGATTCAAAGATTGCGGTATCCACATGCTGGATTCCGCCGACGATATCCTCCCTGCTGCCCTGAGCTATCTCGGCATCGATCCGAACTCGACCAAGCAGGCCGACCTCGAGAAGGCCGCCGATCTCGTCATCAAGATCAGGCCCTATGTCCGCAAGTTTCACTCCTCCGAATATCTGGGCGCGCTGGCCTCCGGCGAGATCTGCTTCGTGGTGGGCTGGTCGGGCGACGTGATGCAGGCCCGCAGCCGCGCGGCCGAGGCCAACAGCGGCGTCGAGATCGGTTACACCATTCCTAAAGAAGGCGCGCAGATGTTCTTCGACAATCTCGCCATTCCGGCGGACGCAAAGAACGTCACGGAGGCCTATGAACTGATCAACTACCTCTACCGCCCCGATGTAGCGGCGAAGAATTCCGATTTCCTCTCCTACGCCAACGGCAATCTGGCGAGCCAGAAGCTGGTCGATCCCAAAATCCTGAACGACAAGAATATCTATCCGGACGAGGCGACGCAGAAGAAGCTGTTCGTGATCCAAGCCCGCGACCCCGCCACGCAACGCATCATCAACCGGCTCTGGACCCGGGTGAAGACGGGGAAGTGACGCTCGGGTGCTTCCGCCGTCGCAATGTCGGTGGAGAGCCGGGCGTGGGCTACCGCCACCTTCGGTGCAGCCACAGCCACTGGTCCGGATATTCGCGGACCCAGCCCTCGATGACATCCGTGACCGCCTGCATCGTTCCTGCGATGTCGATCTGCCCGGCGGCGTCGCGCACCGGTTTTACTTCCTCGGACAGTTCCGCGCGAAAACGGTGGTTGGGCAGGCGGATGATGCGCACACCATGGATTGGGCATTCGACCTGCCGCACCAGCCGCGCCAGCGTCGGATTGGCCTTGGTCTTGCGCCCGAAAAACGTCACGTCAACACCGTTGGTGAGGTACTGATCGACCAGCATCGCGACGTGTTGGCCGTTCTGCAGCGCCTCCCCGAGCTTGAGCGGTGCGTCGCGGCCGGCCGGGACCAGCGTGCCCATCTTGACCGAGCGTATTCGTTCAATCGCGCGATCGACGGATTCGATGTTGGGCCGGCGGAACAGGATGGCGCAATCCAGCCCATGGGCGACGGCGCCGAGCGCGGGGATTTCCCAATTGCCGAGATGGCTTGCGAAGATGATCGCCGGCTTGCCGTCATCGCGCAGTTCATCGAACAATTTTTTTGTTCGCGCGCCGAACTCGATCCGGCTGGCTTTCTCCGGATGATCGGCGTCGTAGTCCCAGATATGGTCGAGATGGGCGAATTCGGCGCCGATGCGGCCGAGATTGTCCCAGACGCCCGCCAGGATGGTCTCGATCTCTTCAGGCGATTTTTCGGGAAAGGCGGCCTTGAGATTTTCACGGCCGATCCGGTCTTCGCGCAACCTGCGGCCGATGAAGCGCGTGACGCGGCCGAAAAAATTGGCGGTCTTGACTGGATCGAAGTAGCGCGTCGACCGCAGCAAGCCGACCGTCACCGCGCCGATGGCGGCTTCCGCCGTCGGCTTGGCAGCGTCGCGAAGGCGCGCCTTGGTGCGGAGGAGCAGGCGGTTCATGGGTTACAAGCGGATCACGAGTGCGAGGCTTGCTAAACCGGTTCGCGCGTCAGGATCAGCGAGGCATTTTGCCCGCCGAACCCGAACGAATTCGACATCACCGCTGAGACGCGGGCGTCGCGCGCCTTGTTGCCGACCACGTCGAACATGATCGCGGGATCCGGCACTTCATAGTTGATGGTCGGCGGTATCCGCTGATGCTCCAGCGTCAGCAGCGAGAAGATGGCCTCGACCGCGCCGGCCGCCGAAATGGTGTGGCCGACCATCGATTTGTTCGACGACACCGGGATCTTCGGCGTGTGATCGCCGAACACGGCCACGGTGGTCAGATATTCCATCTTGTCGTTTTCCGGCGTCGCGGTGCCGTGAGCGTTGATGTGGTCGATCTGTTCCGGTTCGAGGCCGGCGTCGGCCAGCGTCTTGTGCATGCAGCCGATGATCGGCTTGCCGTCCGGGCTAGAGCGGGTGCGGTGGAAGGAGTCGGTCAGTTCGCCGCAGCCAGCCACCACGCCGAGGATGGGCGCGCCGCGCGCAATCGCGGAATCATAGCTTTCCAGTACCAGCGCGCCGGCGCCTTCGGCCATGACGAAACCGTCGCGGTTCTTCGAGAACGGCTTTGAGGCGGCCTGCGGCGGATCGTTTTGCGTCGACAGCGCCGACAGCAGCGAGAAGCGCACCAGCGCTTCCGGATTGACCGAACCGTCGGTCGCCACGCAAAGTGCTGCGTCCGCTTCGCCGCGGCGGATCGCTTCGACGCCGAGCTGGATCGAGGTCGCGCCGGAGGCGCAGGCGGTCGAAAGCGAAATCGGCGATCCCTTGGTGCCGAACGTTTCGGCCAGGTGGCTGGCGACCGAGCCGAACATGAAGCGGTGGTGATATTTGGCGAACCGTCCGCCGCCGGCGACGCGCAGTATGTCCTGGTAGCCAAATTCGGTCATTCCGACCGCGCGGCCGATCTCCAGCCGCTGTGGCCATTCCACTTCGACCGGCGCGACCGCAAGAAACATCGGTCCCGGGAAATCGCCCTTGCTACCGATGGCCGCCTGTTCGAGTGCTTCCTCGGTCGCGATCTGAGCGAGGCGTTCGGTCAGGCCGGTCGACGAGTACGGATCGACGGTAACGAAATCGACCGTGCCGGCCATCGTCGTCTTCAGGCCGTCGATCGGAAAACGCGTCACGGTGCGGATGCCTGACTCGCCCGCGGTCAGCTTGGTCCAATTATCTGTCTTGCCGGCGCCGAGCGACGTCACGACGCCCATGCCGGTGACGACAACGATCGGCCTGCCCAATTTATCGCGTGGTGCTGACATGGTTCCCCCGTCGACGTCTCGTCTATCTTGTTTGAGCATAATCTTTTCGGAAAACCGTACCCACTTTTCCGGATCATGCTCTGGCCGAAATCTCAATCGGCCGAATTTACTTGATCGCCTCGACCAGGGCCATGCCTTCGCCCTGCCAGTGACCCGCCCCCATCACGACAATCTGGGTCGGTGGTTCCGATTTTTCAACCTCGAGCCCGGTCGGATCGTTAGGCGGAAACAGCGCGCCGCGGGAGATCGAAAGTGCGGCAAGCGCCAGTCCCAGAGGGAACTGGGTTTCCAACGTGTGCCCGAACATCGTGCCGGTTGCGCGGATCGCAAATCCCGGATGCTGGCGCAGGAACGCCTTTTCTTCCGATGTCACGGGCTCGACGCCGGTCGCACCGGTGATGAGGTTGCCGTTGTCGGTGAGCACGCCAAGCTTCGGCCACAGCGCTTCCAGCGATTTCGTCACCGCGCCCGGCTGTTTGCGTTGGGCGAGGTCGGCTACCACCTTGGTCAGCTTGGCGTAAGGTTTTGCGCCGCGCGCTTCCGCGTGCTCGCGGGATTCCAATACGAGAAAAACGCCGGCGGAGCCGAGCGCGAAGCCGCTGTTGTCCTGGCGCGCCCAGACGGGCGCAAACTTGTCGGTCAGGTTGAAGTCGCCGAGTTCGTAGAGGATCAAGAGGTCCGAGCGCTCGCCATTATGGGCGGCGCCGACCAGCGCGATGTCGCTTTGGCCGGACTCGATTCTGGCGAGCGCAATCCGCGCCGCGTCGATGGAGGCCGCTTCCTCGCCCATGAAAGTGCGCGAAGTGCCGCAGACGCCATGGACGATGGCGATATTGCCGGCGAGCAGGTTCGAGAGCTGCGCCAAAAACAATGTCGGCCGTAAGTCGTTCATCAGCCGCTCGTTGAGGAACGTGGGGCCGGAATTGCCCTGGGCGTACGCGTTCAGGATCGCCATGTCGACCGCGACGTCGCGTTCGCCGCCGCCAGCCGCGACGATCATATCCGTACGACCAAGAATTTCCGGATTGCCCTTGATGCCGGCGGAGTCCAGCGCCAGGCCCGCAGCATAGGTGCCGATGCGTTGCCAAGCTTCCATCTGGCGCTGATCGCCTTTTTTGGGGATCTGCGCGTCAAAGGACACCGGCGCCAGCGGATGAACGATGTAAGGCGCGAAACGCTTGTCGTCGATATTGACGCGCTTTTCGTTCAGCGCATCCCAATGCGCGTCCAGTCCTTCACCGAGCGAGGACACGATGCCGATGCCGGTGATCCAGACCTCCTTAGTCATGCGACAACGCCTGCATCGGGAAGCCGATCTTGTTGGCCATCGCGTCCATGTGCACGCGCAGATCGGGGTGGGGGAAGGGGATGTGGCGGAACGTCAGGTCGGCGCTGCATTTCAGATCTTTGCCGACGCGCACCTTTGCCGATGTGACAGCAAAACCAGAACCTTCGTGCTCGATCTTCGCCTCGATCGTCAGGAGATCACCGGGGCTGACGAAACCCCGCATCTTGGCTTCCTTCACCATCGCCAGAAACGGCATGCGCTCGAACTTCATCACGCCAAGCAGCAGCCAGCCGGAACTCTGCGCCATCGCTTCGGTCAAGAGCACGCCGGGCATGATCGGATAGCCCGGGAAATGCCCCTCGAAGATGGTGTGCGTCGTGGGAACCTGCGCTTCGACCGTGATCGTCCGTTCGCCGATATTGAGGTCGACGATGCGGTCGATGAGCTGGAAATAGTCGAGATTCATGATGGGCGATTACGCGCCCGTACCGGTGCCGGCGTTCTTCGCAGCGACCAGTTCGTCGATACGATCGGCGAGGTTTTTCAGCACGAAGTACTGTTCGGTCGTGGCCTTGCCGTCGTTGACCTCCTGGGTCCATTTTTCGAGCGGCATCTTGATGCCGAACGCCTTGTCGATGGCAAAGGCGATGTCCAGGAAGTCCAGACTGTCGATCCCGAGATCGTCGATGGCATGGCTCTCCGGCTTGATCGTATCGCGCGGAATGTCGCAGGTCTCGGCGATAATGTTGGCGATCTGATCGAATGTGGAAGACATCATTAAGCCTTTGATATATTGGAGATAAATCCGGAACGGCTTGGAGGAGGCGGGCGCATGGCTCCGGACTGCCCGATTTCCCCCGGCCGGAGTCGAGTGCCCGTATATCGGAGCGGGGGCCCGAGTTCAATGGAGGTTGGGGGGCCGGTGGGGACTGGTTTTTGGGCGGAAATGGGGGTGGTTCTAGAGTAGGCTTCGTTCATCCCTTGACGATGTCGACTATCCGTCGCCCCGTCTGCCGCCTGTCCAATCGCGGTAGTGACGGCGCGGCTATTTCGGGAGGCATTCCACATTGTAGGCAATGATGATCTGCGCGGGATCAGCCTTACCTAGGCTCTTCAAGTCTTCTAATCCACTTTTAAGCTTGGCTCCCGCCTGGCTTAAGCTGCCCTCAAGGGTCGCTTTGGCCGCCTTGCATCGCTCTTCGTTCGAGAACTCCTGAAACACCACGGTTGGCAGAAGCCGCCATTCCGCCTTGTCGTTTGTAGCGGCCGGGCTGACTGAGTAGGAGAAGACGTACATCAGGACCCACATCGGTATGCTCCACCTAATGATGCCACCATCGGCAGGACGGTCGCGCCTCACTTGCTTCGGTGTCGTCGTGTTGACGGTCCGCGCCATGATCTAGATCAAAGTGGCTACTGGCGAACGGCCTGCGATCGGTGGTGGATTGCTGAGCCGGAATTGCGGTGACAGGCCGTAGGTAGTGCTGGACCAGACCAGCACCAATCGCGCGCGGGCGACGAGACGCGCCCGCACGGGATTGAGCGAGACATAGCTGAGCGCCGCCGAGTTGACGCCCTGATGAATTCACCGGTGGCGATAATGGCGCGTTCGATACATGCCGTAGCTATGCCGCCAGTACGGGCGGTGCCAGACGTGGTGACGCCGATATGGTCGATAATAGCCGTAGCTGTAGCTCGGATAGTAGGCCGAGGTGTAACCGTACGGATATCCTTAGCCGTAGCCCGGATAACCATGGCTCGGCGGCTTGGTTGCACCAGGCACCTTAGCAATTCGCATGAACCGCACGGTCTCGCGCGCCGCGAAAATTGTCACCAGTGAACACTACGAAATTTTTCGGGCGACCCAATTTACCACACGATCTCACGCCAGAATTTCGTCTCGGCGCCTGGAGCCGCGTACGCCGTTCGTATGGAGATCGGCAATGATCTTCATGTTGTTTGCCGTAGCCATTTCCGCCTTGTTTTTTGTCGGTTCACTCATCTTGCTGCGTTTGGGTCAGCACCTCGGCCTGCGGCACCGCAAGCGGAGCGGCACCGAAGGCATCGGAGGGTTGGCGACCGTCGAGGGTGCAATATTCGGATTGATGGGTCTGCTGCTCGCATTCACGATCTCTGGTGCGCTGCAACGCTTCGATGATCGCCGTCAGTTGGTCATTCAGGAAGCGACGGCGGCCACCACGGCGTATGACCGGCTAAACCTGTTTGGCGGAGACGACGCGCGAAGGCTCCAGAGCGGCCTCAAAGAATACATCCGCGCTCGGGCTGATCTGTATCGAATGGTGCATGATTTCCTCTTGCTCCAGCGAGCGGAAGATTTTTCGGACCAGCAGGAAGGGAAGCTGCTCCAACTCAAGAACCAGTTATGGGACGCAGCGGTGGAGGCTTGCCCGCAACCGAACTACCGTCCTGCATGCGCTCTGTCGCTTCCAGCGCTGAATAGCCTCTTTGAGGTCGCTCGCCTGCGCGCAGCTGCAGCCGAAAAACACCCGCCACAGATCATCTACTTCATGCTATTTGGCCTTGGTCTCGGCTGTTCACTGCTCGCCGGCTTCGGTATGGCCGCGAGCGCAGGGCCAAGCTGGATACACATGGTGCTCTTTGCCGGAACTCTGACCCTTGCGCTCTACATTGTGACCGACATGGAATATCCGCGCCTGGGCCTCATTCGGATCGAGAGTTTCGATCATTTCCTTGTCGACGCTTACGAGCAAATGCGTCCGCTTCCAGGTGGCCGTTAGTCCTGGTCGCAATATGCAGTTTGTGCCAAATATACAGCAGGTTGAAAATTAACTGGCAAACCTCCCTCTGCGGGTACATGCTTTCTCGCGCACGGGAAATTGTAAATGCGTCACCGGGGCAGCAAGGCTATGCGCGGGTTGCAAGGGGCTTTCGGAAGTGATCCGGTGGCGCCACAAGGTTCGATCATACGTCCGGACCGGGCGGCTGATCGACGGAAGAATTCTCTGCTTGCCTCGCCGAACGTGCGCATCGACCGTACTGCACATCTGCGGACAAACGCTTCCGAGATCGACTGGCCCGTCGGGTCGCGATCGGTTCCGAGCCCTGCGGCACCGTCTCAAAGCAGAATTTGGAAACTTGGATCGCCACTTGTCGCGCTGTTGGACAACGATACCTGTTTCACCGCGGTAGTTATTGCCGGCGGGCTTCTACCGGTTATCTTGATGATCATCGCTGTATTTTCGGCCGGTTGATGTATCGTTGACCTGGATCAAATGCCATAACGGTCCAGCCGCGCGATCATATGCTTCGCGAAGAAGAAACCCGACGATCAGCAATGAGGGTTTGATATGGCCGAAACTACCAAGCTGTCCGTTGAGAAAGCGCTCGAAAAACTGCGCGGCAAAGAGCCGTCGAAATCGAAGAACGAGCAGCACGACGAGAAAATGAATGCACTCGATGAGGAAATAAAGCGAATGAGAGCGCAGAGATTGCGCCTCGATCGACCCCAGCGAAAGCGATGATTTCAAGCCGGGATGGTTTGACCGTTATGCACGGTAATTGATCGTTTCTCTACCCATCGCACGCGCTGACCGGTACGCATGGTCAGTAAAGATTGGGATTGGCTCGGCTTACGAAAGTCCAGCCCGCCTTCGCCTCTGGTGCGACACGTACTCGCGTGTTCCATAGCCGACTAGGAAGCCGAGGAGGAAGGTTGCAGCAATGAACGTTGCGACTGGAAGCAAGTTATCGGCTGTGGCTGGCGGCGGTCGCCGAAATGAAGATGAGGACGGCAACAATGCCCAACACAATCAACATGGCACACCTCTCGAAGGTAAGCCCCACAAAAGAAAACCGTAATACTGCGACGCACAAATGAAGTCATGATGAAAAAGGTTTCGTTCGGTATCCCGATTAAAAACCAGAAACAAAAACCACCTCGGTTAGGAGGCGGATTTCGAGGTTAAGGGGACATCCGATAGGGCGGGTGCAATCCAAACGGCACGTCACGTCGCTGCGCCGCGCGCTTTGAATCACGCCTTGAGGGTTCTGCGGCCCCGCTTGAGAGCCTTGAGCATCCAACACCAATCGGCGATTTAATGCCGACGTACGCAGTATCCCATTCTTCCGCTGACGGAAGCTTGGCATTGAGCCTGGGTATAATACCCGCAGTGCAAGTGTCCTTCGATTTTGGAGCACCACTGAGCCCGGCCTTTGGTTTCTCCGGGTGTAGCCAGGGTCATCATGCCCACCGTCAGCACGATTGAAGTGACTACCAAGGTCAATCTGCGCACCGGAAGTTCCTCCCTCACTGCTTAGAGTACACGAGCCTACGTGGCTACACTTCTGACAGTCTTCATAAAGACGGTTCGTCACTAGGACGTTACCAGAAATTGAGCTTGCCTGAAAGGTTTAGCGCGATTTTGCGCGCTACAAGAACCATTCCCCACGCCCTCACTTTTCCGGGCGAACGAATTTGCAAACCTCGGACGCATGGCGCCGCGAGATAGCGAACCTGTATCGGCTGTTTGAAATCGTAACGGAAGCGCTTGCGACGGCTCGGAACCTAGCCGTGCGGCGTCACGGTAATCCGGGCGCAATCGCGCCGGCCCATCAATACGCAATCCTGGGTCTTGCGGAGATCGGCGATGCTCATCGCGAGCCAGATCCCGATCGCCGTCAACGCTATGGTGAACGCAAGGGCTGCGACATTGGCCAGCATGCGGCGGCGGAAATCGTCCGGTTCGTCCCGGCGCCGTTCGTAGCGGGAGAGGTCCGCGGCGGCCGGCTTGCCGTTAGCCGGATCGCTTGCCTCGTCGCGGTGGCCGGGCGGATGGTCCGAGGTACGCGGCCGGAACTTGAGCACGACGTGCTCGTCATCCTTTTGTATGGGCCGCTGGGTTTGCACTGCCGTCGATCCGCAGGAAGTCGTGTCTCTGTTTAGCACGCCCGCATTGCGTGCAACATAAAATCTTGGTGCTCACACCTACATAACGCTTTCGCGCGAAGCATGCTCTCGGACTTGATCCTGACATGGAACACCAGTTCGCATAGCGATCAGGTTTGCGCCGATCGCGCAGATTTTTCGCGAGAGTAATGCGTCCAAACAAAAAGATAACCCTCGGTTCTGATTCAATCCCGGAAATTGAGGTACAGGTCCTCAGCGATGATTCCACGGCCGGCAAGTTGCACTGCTCGTCCCTTGGACATCCATTCGTTCAGGCTTTTGGCTATGTTTTGAAGCTTTTTCAGGCGGCCATTGGGCATTTAATCCCCTGCGACATTCTGTCATAATGGAACCCTATTTCAGGGCGTCCTTTGCCGTTCAACACGGAGCCTGGAGCATGGCCAACACGCGCGAACCGATCCTTAAGCCGATCCCGATCCTTGCGCTGCGTCCGACCCAGATGACGGTCGGAATGCGGGAGGTGAAGGAGAAACGGAAACGCTGGCGCGAGCACAAATCGGAAAAAAAGCGCGCCGAACTGCTCGGCAAGCACATGATCCCGGTCGTGCTGGGGCCTGACGAGCGATATTACGTCGTCGACCACCATCATCTGGCGCGTGCACTTCACGATGAGGGCGTCAAGGATATCCTGGTCACCGTCATCGGCGATCTCTCGATGGTCCAGCGCGATGCGTTCTGGGGCGTGATGGACAACAAGCGGTGGGTCTATCCCTACGACGCCAAGGGCGAACGCCGGCGTTTTGGGGATCTTCCGAAATCGGTCGTCGATCTCAAGGACGATCCGTTCCGCAGCCTCGCGGGCGAACTGCGCCGCGCCGGCGGCTTTGCCAAGGACACTACGCCGTTCAGCGAATTCCTGTGGGCGGATTTTTTGCGGAGGAAGCTGCCGCGCAAGAGCGTGGAGGACAATTTCTCCAAGGCGATGGAGAAAGGCCTGGCGTTTGCGAGAGGCAAGGACGCGGTCTATCTGCCCGGCTGGTGCGGACCGGCGAGCGACGATTAGAGCGTTTTCGAGCGAGATGACTGCGGGCCTATTTCGGCAGCCGTCCCATCATGTAGAATTCGTCGTTGGGACGCATCGCGGTGACGTTGGCCAACCGGTTCGACAACGCAAAGAAGGCGGAGATCGCGGTGATGTCCCAGATGTCGTCGTCGGTAAAGCCGTGGCCGGCGACCGCGGCAAAATCCGCATCCGATATCTCGTTGGCCTCGCGGCTCACCTTCATGGCGAAGTCGAGCATGGCGCGCTGCCGCGGCGTGATGTCCGCCTTGCGGTAGTTGACCGCGATCTGGTCGGCGATCTGCGGATTCTTCGCCCGGATGCGTAAGATCGCACCATGCGCGATCACGCAATAATGGCATTGGTTGGCGCTACTGGTCGCGACCACGATCATTTCGCGTTCGGCTTTGGTCAGGCCGCTGTCCTTCTCCATCAGCGCGTCGTGATAGGCAAAGAAGGCGCGAAATTCGTCGGGACGGTAGGCCAGCGTCAGAAAGACGTTGGGAACGAAGCCGGATTTTTCCTGCACCGCCAGAATACGCGTGCGGATATCGTCCGGCAGCTTGTCGAGGGGAGGTGTTGGAAATCGCTTGGCAGAAGACTGCGTCATGGAGAGATCGTCCCGGCTCCGGCAGCATGATGCGGCTGTTCCGAAACACTATAGTGCTTTCGAATGGGGTGGATACCGGTTCACGCGAAGAAAATGCGCGAACGCGAGAACTCTCAGCGCAGCGGCTTTTTCAGCAGCGAGAAGCGATCGGGATCGAGCCCCATCGACGGCTGCAGCATCGGCGCTTCCACGGGCACCGAGCGAACCGGGGGCCGGTCGGTGATGCTGGGATCGTTAGGCACGTCGCGATGCGAGGTGGCGCCGCGCCAGCGGTCCAGCACGGCCGAGACGAAATGCATATCGTGGCCGGCGGTAGCCGACGGCGCCGTCGCAATGGTGGCTTCGCTGCGCGGCAGCTGATGGATCGGGACTTCCTTGAACCGCAGCCGCGTCGGCAGCGCCACGCCTTCGCCGAACGCCAGCACTTCGCGGGTGCCGAGCGAGGGCACGAACGACAGCAGGTTGGCCGCGGCGTCCGACACCGCCGAGCGCAACAGTGCCTGGTCGCGCTCGTTGGCAAGGCGCATCGCAAACAGCGTGTTGCACTGGGAGATGATGGTGGCGTCGAGTTCGGCCGGCCGTTGCGTGACCAGGCCGAGATAGACGCCGTATTTGCGGCCTTCCTTGGCGATGCGCGACACCGCTTTCCGCGTCGGGCCGAAACCGATGTTGCGGTCGGCGGCGACGTAGCGGTGCGCCTCTTCGCAGACGAACAACAGTGGGGAGACACCGTCGCTCCACAGGCCGAAATCGAACGCCATGCGGCACAAGACCGACACCACGGAATCGACGACTTCGGCCGGGAAGCCGGCGAGCTGCATGATGGTCATCGGCCGGCCGTTGGCCGGCAGGCGGAACAGATGGCTGACGACTTCCGCCATGGTGTCGCCGCCGACATTGGCGTTGTCGAACATGAAGGCGTAACGCGGATCGTTGCGCACGGTTTCGATGCGAGAAATCAGCTTGTGATAGATGATGCGCGAGGAACGGTTCTCGAGCTTGCCCATGCGCTCGTCGATCAGCGAAATCAGGTCGACCAGGCGATACGGGACTGGCGTATCGACGGTGTAGGCGACCGCTCTGTGATCGGATCGCTTCAAGCCGATCCGGTCGGCATTTTGATACTGGGTGTAGATGCCCTTCGCCATCGGAATGACTTCGGCGAGAACATCGAGTTCTTCAGGCACGCCGGGGCGGCCGGCAAACAGCACGTCGACGATCTCTTCGAAATTGAAAAGCCAGAACGGCAGTTTCAGGTTTCGCGGGTTGAGCACCAGAGCGCGGTCGCCGAAGCAGCGACCATATTCGTTATGGACGTCGAGCAGGAAGATACGAAGGTTCGGCCGCGATTTGAGGATTTCATTCAGCAGCAGCGATACGCCGGTCGATTTGCCGACGCCGGTGGAGCCGAGTACCGCAAAATGCTTGGACAGCATTTCCTCGATATCGACATAGGCGATGACCGACGGGTCCTGCTGCAGGTTGCCGACATTGATCTGGTCCGATCCGCTCGGAGCATAGACCGTGCGGAGCTCCTGATTGGTGATCAGCTCGACGGTGTCGTGGATGGTCGGATAGTGGGTGACGCCGCGCTGGAATTTAGGACGATCCCCGCCGAGGATTTCACCGAGCAGGTCGACGCCGGCGCTGGCGATGTAATTGTCGGAACTTGGCAGGTCCTCGCACGATACGTCGGTGATCATGGCGACGATGGTCGAGCTGGCGCAGCGAATGCTGATGAAGCGGCCAACTGTGGCGCGCACTTCCGAGACGGCCATCCGGCTCGCCGCCAGAAGTCCGACCCGGGCGAGGGAGCCGCGCACCGAAATCACACGTCCGAAGGATGTCACGTCGTTGAACCTAACATGTCATTAATTTGGGTCTGGTCCCATTATGAACAGCTGGGGATAGCGAAACGGTTAAACCGGCGAGGTTCCGAGTTCGCTAAATCCGCGACATCTTGGTCAGTATTCGTTTTGCAAGCGAAGCCCGGCAGCCGCGCCGGATTCCACTTGTGCTGGAAAATCAGCGCTTTCTCGCAATAGCGAACGCGCGCCCGACCCGCTGCCGCTTAATCCTTCGTTTACCATCACGACCGAGAGGTCCGGCCGGACGGTCATATGCCGGTAACCTCTCATATCGGATCGAGAATCCGGATCGATCCCGGAATGAGGGTAACCCAATGCTAACCGCAAGTGGTAACGCGCCTTCCATTTGTCATGCGTAACGATGTCGCCGAACGCGATCAGCAAAGTGGAAGCCGAACACCAGGTGAGTATCGACAGCGGCCATCATGCGCCGGGCGGCGTGTCTGCGAGTTCGGTTGAAAAGGCCGGAACGATCAGGCGGCTCGCGCTTTGCTGCGTCTTGCTCGTCGCGGCAGTTTCGGTCTGCATCGCGATCTCGGACTGGGACGTTCGCGAACGCGTACTGCTTGCCGTTGTCGCCGTTCTCGCCGTAGTCGTCGGTTTGCTGCTGCGGCGCGATCGATTGTCCGATCAAAGGCTGGCGGCGGAGCGGCGTAACCTCAGCATCGCCGTGAACAATATCCCGCAAGGCCTTGTGCTTTATGATGCATCGGCGACGATCATCATCTGCAACCAGCCCTATATCGAGATGTTTGGATTGTCGCCGGATGTGGCCAAGCCAGGCTGCACCATGCACCGGTTGATCCAGCACCGCAAAGAGACCGGGTCCTTTGATGGCGATGTCGATGCATTCTGCAATTCGATCATACGTAACGTGTCGCTCGGCAAAGGCACCCGCCAGCTCACGGAAGCGCCGGGCGGCAGGGCGATCGAGATCGTCAACCGGCCGCTGAAGGGCGGTGGCTGGGTTGCCACCATCGAAGACATCACGCCGCGCAAGCGCGCCGAGGAGAAGATTGCCCATCTGGCGCACTACGATGCGCTGACCGACTTGCCGAACCGGGCATTGTTTCGGGAAAAACTCGAGCAGGCGCTCAGGGACGTGAAGCCCGGCGAACAATTGGCCGTCCTGTACATCGACATCGACGAATTCAAGAGCGTCAACGATGCTCTCGGGCATGCGATCGGCGACGAGCTTCTGAAAGCCGTAGCCGAGCACCTGCGCAATTGTCTCAACGAGACCGACGTGGCCGCCCGGCTGGGCGGCGACGAATTCGCCGTCATTCAGACCGCTATCAAGAACCGGTCGGAAACCACTCAACTCGTTGAACGAATCTATCGGGCAATCAGAGCACCGTTCGACTGCAACGGTCACCTGATCACCACCGATGCCAGTATTGGCATCGAGCTCGCTCCCGGCGACGGGTCGGATCTCGACCAGTTGCTGAGGAATGCGGACCTCGCATTGTACGGGGCCAAGGGCGACGGACGGCGGACCTACCGGTTCTTCGAGGCCAGCATGGACGCGCGCGCCAAGGCGCGGCGCGGCCTGGAGCTCGAACTGCGCCAGGCGATCGCCGACGGCGACCTGGAGGCTTACTATCAGCCGGTGGTCAATCTCGAGGACGGCAAGATATCCTCCTGCGAGGCGCTGCTGCGATGGCGGCACCCCGTACGCGGGATGATCTCACCTGCGGAGTTCATTCCGATTGCGGAAGAAACCGGCCTGATCAACCAGCTCGGACACTGGGTGCTCAATACGGCATGTGCAGAGGCTGCGAACTGGCCCGATAATATCCGCGTCGCGGTCAACGTCTCGCCGGTGCAGTTCAAGAGCCAGACATTGGCGCTCAACGTGGCTGCCGCATTGGCTGCCTCGGGCCTTGCCGCGTCGAGGCTTGAACTCGAGATCACCGAGGCCGTGCTTATCCGCGATGACGAAGTGGCGCTGGAAACGCTACACCAACTCCGAAAGCTGGGCGTTCGCATCGCGCTGGACGATTTCGGCACCGGCTATTCCTCGCTCAGCTACCTGCAGCGGTTTCCGTTCGACAAGATCAAGATCGATCGGTCCTTCATCAGGGATATGGCCAGCGCAGGCGCCTCGTCATCGATCGTCCAGGCCGTCGTGAACATCGCCGCCGCCAGCGACATGACGACGACCGCGGAAGGCGTCGAGACCGAGCAGCAACGGAATCTGCTCTACATCCTCGGCTGCACCGAGATGCAGGGGTTTCTGTTCAGCCCCGCGATATCAGCGGTGGAAATACGGCGGCTGTTGATGTCGCACCGCGGCAAGGCAGCATCCGCGGCTTGAAACGCCGGGCCCAGCTTGCTATCCACGAAGTCACAATAAGAAACAGGGCAGGGTGGAACGCGATGAACCGCGACAGCGCGTCTTGAGCGACCTCGCGCGGCCTTCCGCGCTCGCTCCATTCCGGATCCGGAATTATCGTTTCCAGTGGCCTGCCGATCTGCTCACCTCGTGGGCTTTCGAGATGGAGACGCTCATTCTCGGCTGGTACGTGCTGGTCGAGACCGGGTCGGTCCTGCTGCTCACCGTGTTTGCTTCCCTTGGCTATATCGGCACGCTGGTGGCCCCGATGTTCGGCGTCATCGGCGATCGCATCGGCCATCGCGATCTGCTGGCGATGATGCGCGCGAGCTATGCGGCGCTTGCCGCCACGCTGATGACGCTGGCGCTAACGGGTCATCTCAATCCGCTGTTTGTCTTTGTCATCGCGGCCCTGATGGGTGTCGTCCGGCCGTCCGATCTCGGTGTGCGTAGTGCGCTGGTCGCGACCATCATGCCGCACGATCAACTGATCGGGGCGATCAGCCTTTCCCGAACGACGATGGATACCGCGCGCATTGCCGGTGCCTTGAGCGGCGCCGGATTGTTCGCTGCGCTCGGAATGGGACCGGCCTATGTGGCGATCGTTACTCTTTATATTGTCGCCACCGCTTTGACGCTTTGCGTGGTGGCGCCCGCCAAGCCACATCCGGCCGGCGACATTAGCGGCGATGCGTTGCGGCCCTCGCCGCTGCGCGACCTGAGGGAAGGCGTCGCCTATGTCTGGACCACGCCGCGGATGCGCGCCGCGCTCTGGATCGCGTTCCTCGCCAACCTGACGGCGTATCCGCTGACCAACGGATTGCTGCCCTACATCGCGCGGGCGATTTACGGGACCAACCAGACCGGGCTCGGATATTTGTCGGCAAGCTTCGCCATCGGCTCGCTGGTCGGCTCGATCGTGTTGAGTCTGATCGGCGGCATTCGCGTGGCACGGCTGATGATCGCCTCGACCGTGCTGTGGTACGCGACGCTGCTGATGTTTGTGCAAATGCAGACCGTGCCGACCGCGATCGTGTGTCTTGTTGTGGCCGGGTTCTCGCAGAGCCTTGCCATGATCTCGATCGCAGTGATCCTGATGCGCACGGCCAGCGAGCATTTTCGCGGTCGGGTGATGGGCGTGCGCATGATGGTGATCTATGGCCTGCCGCTGGGCCTTCTGGCCGCCGGCAGCCTGATCGACGAGATCGGCTTCGCCGCAACCGGCACGCTTTACGCCGCCGGTGGCCTCGCCTTGATGCTGGCCGTCGTACTGCACTGGCGCGCCGATCTGTGGCATGTCCACGCGCCGGCCAATGCGAGGTAGACCTGCGTTCTTGTACTAGTTCTTCTCCGCCGCCGATACCACGGCGCCGCGCAATCCGGCGCGTGCAATTGCGGCGCCTACCAATCCCTGGGACTTCACATCGCCTGTGAATTGGCGCACGAACGGCATTCCCTGATCCCGTCCCTTAGGGATTGCGATAGCAAACCGCTCGACGCCCCACCGGCCCTCGAGCACTTTTGATCCCGGCAATTTCTCGGCCATCTCGAATAGCGAGGCCTTGTTGGTGGCATAGGCGTGTAGTGTGCCGGCCGACAGCATTTCGATGCCAGCATCGAAGTTCGCTGCGCGAACGACCTCGGCGTGCTTGAAGTCGCGGGTAAGGGTGGCGTCGGAAGAGCTTCCCGCCGTGACGCCGACGCGAATTCCGGTCGCGTCCACCTCTGCCGGTGTTGAGAGGGGTGACCCCTGCGGAACGAGATAGCCAAGTTCGATCTCGAGAAAGGCCGGTCCGAAATCCATGTCCCGCGCCCGTGCCGCCGAAGAACTGTTCGTGAAGGCGACGTCGACCTTTCCGCTCTTCATCGCTTCGAGCACTTCGGCGTTCTTGGAAAAAACCACCGGCTCGTAGGGAACGCCGAGTTGTCTCGCGAGCTCTTTGCCGAGATCATAGCCGACGCCGCGCGGTCCGCCTGACTTCGGATCCGGCAGGATCGAAGTCGGGGTGCCCGTATAGAGCCCGGCGCGCAGCACGCCTGTGGGAGCCAGGATCTGGCGTGCTTCCGGATCCGCCGCGATGGCGATGTCCGCGCCATCAGCAACAACCCACCCGGCAATGAGCAGAAACGCAACGATGATCCGGCGCATTCGGCCTCCTTTATTGTTCAGGCCCAACCACGGCTGAAGCCACTTCTCGCGAAAGCTGAGGCCACTTCTCGCCTAACCAGATATTTGTTGACTGGACCTGATGCTTTGTACAAACGTACAAAGGCCGCGAGCGGAAAGCAAATCGAATGACCCGAAATCCCAACATGCGGGAAGCCATACTCAGCGCGGCCGAGCTTTTGTTCTCGACGCGCGGCTTCAATGCCGTGTCGATACGGGACATCGCGCTGGAGGCGGGGGCCAATCCCGGCAGCGTCACCTACCACTTCAAGAGCAAGGACGGTTTGCTGCTGGAGATTTACAAACGCCATTGCGGGCCGATGAATAAGCGGCGCATCGAGCTGCTCGTCGCCGCCAGACGCGTGCGCGACGTGCAGAACCGGCTTGAGGCGATCGTGCGCGCCTATGTGCAGCCGGCATTTATTTCCTCCAGCGATCTGGCGGGCGGCGGTGCGCGGTTCACGCGTTTGCGCGCCGTGATGTCGGCAGAAGGCAACGCGGTTGTCGGCCGCATCATCGCCGAAATCTTCGACGATACCACCAACGCCTTCATCGAAGCCATTGAGCAAAGTCTACCGCATTTGCCACGCACGGCAATTGTCTGGCGATCGCAGTTCCTGCTCGGCGCGTTGTACTACACCCTCGTCAATCCGGAGCGGGTGACGCGTTTGTCCCGCGGCGAAGCCGATGGCGCCGATATGGCCCAAGCCATCGAGCAACTGGTCTCCGCGACCGTCGCCTCGCTGCAGGCGTCCGACATCGACGTCCCCGTCGCGACAGAGATCGGTTCACGCCGGGCAACAACCCGTGCCTCGAACGCTGTTGCGGCGCGCCGCAAAAAGCTCGGCCGGCCAGACAAGGCAGGTGCCGAGCTTTTGCGCTAAATTGATCGAGAGCCGTCTTAAGAAAAGGAATAGCGATGGCAGCAACGAAAACAGGCCTTGTAGTATCGGCGCATCCCGGCGATTTCGTCTGGCGCGCCGGTGGCGCGATCGCGCTGCACGTCAAAAAAGGTTATCGCGTCAAGGTCGTGTGCCTTTCGTTTGGTGAGCGCGGCGAAAGCCAGTTCGCCTGGAAGGAGGCTGGCGCGACGCTGGACAAGGTCAAGGCAGGCCGTCGCGACGAAGCGCAGCGGGCGGCGGAGATGCTCGGGGCGGAAATCGAATTCTTCGACGCCGGCGACTATCCGCTGCGCCTGAGCGAAGCGCACTTCGATCGCATGGTCGATGTCTACCGCGAACTCAATCCGTCCTTCGTGCTCACCCACGCGCTCGAAGATCCCTATAATTTCGATCATCCCAATGCGGCGCACTTTGCCCAGGAGACCCGGGTGGTCGCGCAGGCGATGGGCCACAAGCCGGATGCTAAATATACCTATGCGGCGCCGCCGGTGTTCCTGTTCGAACCCCACCAGCCCGAGCAATGCAATTTCAAGCCGCAGGTGATCCTCAACATCGACGAGGTCTGGGACATCAAGCGCAAGACGTTTGAGATTCTCGCGGCGCAGAAGCACCTGTGGGCCTATTACGAGCGGGTGGCGCTACAGCGGGGCATGCAGGGTGGACGTAATTCGGGGAAGGCCATGACCTATGGCGAGGCCTATCAGCGGCTGTTCCCGATGGCATTGGAGGAATTGGCGTGAAGACAGTTGTTGTTAGAAACATCAAGCGGACCGATGCAGGGACTGGTCAAACGGCTCGGCGCACTCGGCGCCTCGACGGTACACGAGGCCTATGGCCGCAGCGGTCTGATGAAGCCCTATCTGCGTCCGGTATGGGCGGGTGCGGAAGCCGCGGGCACCGCCGTTACCGTGCTGGCGCATCCCGGCGACAACTGGATGATCCATGTCGCGGTCGAACAGTGCAAACCCGGCGACATTCTGGTGGTCGGGTGCAGCGCCGACAATACCGACGGCATGTTCGGCGATCTGCTCGCAACCTCGCTGATGGCGCGCGGTGTCACCGGGCTCGTGATCGACGCCGGTGTGCGTGATGCGAAATCGCTGCGCGAAATGGGTTTTCCGGTGTGGTCGCGAGCGATCTCCGCCAAGGGCACGGTCAAGGCGACGTTGGGCGCGGTCAACGTGCCTGTGGTCTGTGCGGGCATCAACGTCATGCCGGGTGATGCCGTGATCGCCGATGACGACGGCGTCGTGGTCGTCAGCCGCAAGGACGCGGCCGATGTCGTCGCCAAGGCGGAGAAGCGCCACGCGGATGAAGAGGGCAAGCGCAAGCAACTCGCCGAAGGCAAGCTCGGGCTCGACATGTACAATATGCGTGAGCCGCTGGCCAAGGCCGGCCTCGTCTATATCGATGAGCCGGAGGAGGACTGAGGTGGTGATGCGCCTGCGCACCTTGCTCGGCGATCATCCCTGCACGTCGGCGCTGAAGAACGGATCCGTGAAATCCGATTTGGTGGCGCTGGATTTCGCCGACTATTCGCCGACCAATAAAGGCTTTAAGCCGATGGTCCGCGAAGCTGCGTTCGACGTCTCGGAGATGGCGATCGTCACCTATCTGATGGCGAAGAGCTTTGGCAAGCCGATGGTCTTGCTGCCGAACGTGGTGGTGGCGCGCTTTCAACATGGCCATGCGCTTTATAATGCGAAGAAAGGGAAGCTGAGGCCGGGCGACCTCAACAACAAGCGGGTCGGCATCCGTTCCTTCACCACAACGACCGGCGCATGGCTGCGTGGCATCCTCGCCAATGATTACGGCGTCGATCTCGGCTCTGTCGACTGGGTGACATTCGAGGATGCGCATGTCGCCGAATTTCGCGATACGACGAAGCGGGCGCCGGCGGGCAAGCAGATCATCCAGATGCTGATCGATGGTGAACTCGATGCGATCCTCGGAGAGAAATCCGATCACCCGGACCTGAAGCCGCTATTTGCCGATGTCGCCGCGGAAGAGGGAGGCTGGTTCGCAAAGCACAAGGTGGTGCCGATCAACCATATGATGGTTGTGAGCCATGCACTATCGGACAAGCATCCGGAAGCGGTGCGGGAAGTCCATCGCCTCCTTGCAGCATCGGCGGATGCATCGGCTTCATCGCTGCGTTTCAACGCGGATGAGGTGCGACGTTCGCTGGAGCTGATTATCGATTATACGGCTCAGCAGGGCCTTATTCCCCGTGCCTTTGCGGTCGACGAATTGTTCGATGATGTGACGCGGGCGCTGCTATAGACAGGACAGATGCGATGAACCCGGAGCCGATCTTCGACCTCGCCCATCTCGGCCACATGGAATTGCTGACGCCGAAGCCGGACGAAAGCCTGAAATTCTTTGTCGACGTCATGGGCATGACCATCAGCGGGAGACAGGGTGAGTCGGTCTATTTACGCGGCTGGGATGATTACGAGCGCTATTCGCTCAAGCTGACGGCGTCGAAAACTTCGGGCATGGGGCACATGGCGTTGCGGGCGCGCAGTCCGCAGGCGCTGGAGCGCCGCGTCGCGGCCTTGAAGGGATCCGGCTTCGACATCGGCTGGACCGACGGCGATATGGGGCAGGGGCCGGCGTTTCGCTGCCGTGATCCGGACGGCCATATCATCGAACTCTATTACGAGACCGAATGGTACCAGGCGCCGTCAGAACTCAAGCCCGCGTTGAAAAATCAGGCGCAACGGTTTCCGGCACGCGGCGTCAATGTCAGGCGGATCGATCATCTCAATTGCCTCGCGGTCGACATCAAGGCCAATCGCATCTTCTTCGAAAATTATCTGGGATGCCGGCTCACCGAACAGATCGTGCTCAATGACGGCACGGAAGCCGCGATGTGGATGACGATGTCGAACAAGAGCTACGACTTCGCCTATTCTCATGACCGTTCGAATGTGCCGGGACGTTTCCATCACGTCACCTATGCGCTCGACAGCCGCGAGGAGATCTTGCGCGCTGCCGATATTTTCCTCGAGAACGGCGTCTATATAGAAACCGGCCCGCACAAGCACGCGATCCAGCAGACCTTCTTCCTCTATGTCTACGAGCCCGGCGGCAACCGCGTCGAAGTCGCCAACGCCGGCGCCCGCCTCATCCTCGCGCCGGACTGGAAGCCGATCGTGTGGACCGAGGAAGAGCGCAAGAAGGGTCAGGCGTGGGGGCTGAAGACGATCGAGTCGTTCCACACCCACGGTACGCCGCCGGTGGCGGCCGATTGAGGCCAATCGGCCGGCGCGGTTCCTGTTCTGATGTCAGTGAGCGCGGTGTCCGGAAATAGCACGTACGATATCGACGCTATGCTCGAGTGAACGGCGCACCGAGCGAACCAACGTTCTCGCGCTCAGGCGCGGGATTGAGCCGACACTGGCCCCCGACAGGCCATGTCGGGCCAGGTCCATGGCGGGTTTCTCGATCCAGCGGTAGGTCAACGCTGCGACGGGTACGACAAGAAGCACCGAAAAGATCAGGGCCGGCAGCAGAGCCTGGCCCGGTGTTCCCATCAGCATCAGCTTTTCATTGTTGTGCCAGCCGACCAGTTCGAGATGCGTCTTATGGCCAATGAAGGAGACGGCCATCTTCATCACCTGGAACACGAAGATGTGGATCATGTAGATCGAATAAGACCACAGCCCGAGCTTCTGCAGCGCAGACGATCGCAAAACTTTGGAAACTCCGCCCTGATCAAACGAAAAAACATAGATCACGATCATTGCCAGCATCGGAAAGGCGTATTGCGAGCCGCCCGAAGGGGTGGTCGACACGAAGGTAAGCACCAAAACCACGCTGCAGGCTTCCCACAGATTTGGTGCCGTCAACCGATCGGCGGAACGCACGCGCAGATCATACGCCAGGCAGCCGGCGAAGAAGCTGAAGATCGCCCGCAGCATGCCCCAGTCGGTGGAGACGAACAGGGTGTGCGGTGAAAGCGTGTAGAGCAGCGTTCCAGCCGCGAGGCAAAGACCGAGAAAAATTTCGTAACGCCGGCGCGGGAAGAGCAGGACAACGGCGGCAAACAGGATCGAGACATAGAATTCGACCGCCGCACTCCAGGCGGGTCCGTTCCAGCTCATGCCCGAATGCAAATTGAAGGACTGCAGGAACAGGATGTTGGTGACGACTTCCCAGAGCGTGTGCCCGTCGCCGAAAGGCTGGGAATCCAGCGCCAATGACCCATCGGCCCGGGTGAACACGATCTTGGTCACCTCGATGAGAACGAACAGCGCCAGCATCAGGATATGCAGCGGCCACAGGCGGGCAAACCGCATCACTGTGAAACGGACGCCGTCGCGGCCATGGTTAAGGCGCGCGCCGTAGGCATGGCAGAGCACGAAGCCCGACAAAGCAAAGAACATGTCGACGCAAAATTGCAGGTTGGCGAACGCGCCGGTGCCTTTGAGCGCATGGTAGATCGGGATGTGGAACAGCACGACCAGCAACGCGCAGAGGCCGCGCAGGGCGTCAAGTGCTTCAAATCGAACCGAAGTCGAATTTGTTTGTCCCGGCATGACACATCCTTTTCATGCATCGTTTGCGTTCCAAACCACTGAGCAAGACCGGGGCCATATTGACAGACGCGTTTGCAGGATGCACCTTTAGGTAGAAATATTGCGATGGCGATACTTTATACAGCGTGTGGCCGACGCCGCAGAACTTGTTAGCGCACGCCTGCGCGAACGCGTTTGTCGTACCGCGCCAAGACCGATTTTTTTGACGCAATGCTCCGCTACGTCGGATGCGATTGGTCCCTAGAAGAGGGAGAATTAGATGGCACGCACGACAAAACGCGGGAAGACCGGGAAAAAGGTGGCAAAAAAGGCCGCAAAGAAACGCGCCGGATCGCGTACCACAAAACCTGCGAAGACCACCGCGGGGGCTTTCTCGACGACACGCGCCAGAATGGCCGCGATGGCAGCGGTTCCGGATACCGGGCCGGTTACACTCGAAGAGGCGAGGGCGCTGGCGCATGTATCACAACCGGCAATGGCGGCGCGGGCCGTTCGCAAGGAAGTGGCGCCGCCGATTTCACCCGCGGCCATAGGCGTCGAACGTGAAAAGTTGAAAGCGGAACAGCGCACGGAGCGGGCTCGCCGCATCAGCGAATACAGGGCCACCATGATGGTCATGAAGCGGCGCGGCGCACGGGGTCCGCGGGCCGCCGCTTTCGATGCAGCGGGCGGGCCGCCTGCGGCGGCAGCAGACGGATCGTTCGACCCGCTGCAGATCCTGGCCGAAGGCGACTCCTGGTTCGACTATCCGGTTCCGTTTTTCGGCGGCGGCATCATTCCGCGGCTCGAGCATCGGCTCGGCGTTCCCATTCTGAATTTAGCGAAGGCGGGCGACGAGGTGCGCTACATGCTCGGCGTTGAGGAGCGTGCAGTTCTGGTCGAGAACCTCACCAACGGCTCCCCGGCGGGAGGGCCGTGGGACGTGCTGCTCTTCTCGGGCGGTGGTAACGACATCGTAGGCAACCCAATGGCACTGTGGGTCGACGACTGGAATCCGGCGGTGCCGCCGGTGGGTCACATCAAGAAGCCGCGCTTCGATGCCGCTCTCGAACTGGTGCGGGCGGGCTATGAAGACCTGATTGCGTTGCGGGATCAGCTCAGCCCCCACACCATGCTCGTGTTCCAGGGCTATGATTTCGCGCTTCCCGATGGCCGTGGAATCTGCGGATTCGGCCCATGGCTAAAGCCGACATTCGACCTGCGCAAGTTTCCGACGCTCGCGGCGGGACAGGCGGTGGTCAAGGTTATGCTTCAGCAGTTCGCGGCAATGCTGACCTCCTTGAGCGGCCCAACCGTTACGTTCATCAACGGCCAGGGAACGCTGTCGCCTCAGCCCGGTTCATGGGACAACGAACTCCATCCGGAGAAAGCCGGTTTCGAAAAATTCGCGGACCTCTTCCAGGCGAAATTGAAAGTACTCTTCCCAAATCGGGTAGCGTAGCCGGATCGCGCGCATGCGTTGCGGCGTCGCTTTGACGACGTCATACGTCATATGCGCGGCGGTATTTCCCCAACTTCCCCCTTGCCGCACCCGCCGCCCTTGGCGAAACTGACGGCATAAAAAGACGCCGGGAAACGACGGGGCGTCACAGGGGAGAGACCGATGCGCCCGCTTGTTCGCGCCTTCAAAAGGCTTGCCGCTCTATTTGCCGTGACGTTTGCCGTCGGGAGCCAGATGCCCTCCCGTGCGGTGGCTGCAGAAAACTGGGACCTCTATATCTACAATCCCGTTGCCACGGTTGCGGCCGTCAAGGGCCTCAATGTTATCATCGAGCAGATCGAGAAGGAGACCGGTGGTGAATTGAAAATTCGTCTCCATCTCGGGGGCTCGCTACCGATCAACACCACCAACATCACACAAGCCGTCAGCGACGACGTCGTGCAGATGGGCGATGATGGCTATTTCCTTGGCAATGTCCCGATCGGCGGCGTTCTGCGCCTGCCGATGCTGATCCGCAGCCGCGACGAATATGCCAAGGCGGCTACGATCGTCGATCCCTATCTCGAAACGGCGTTCGGCAAAAAGGGTCTCGTCGTTCTCGGCCAATATCTCTATCCGTTCCAGGTGGCTTACTCCCGCAACAAGCTGACCAGCCTTGCCGACTTCAAGGGTCAGAAGATCCGCGTGACCTCGCCGGAGCAGGGCGAGTTCATCAAGCGTCTTGGCGGCGTGCCGGTCACGCTGGGCGCACCCGAGGTACCGTCAGCGCTCGACCGCGGCGTCGTCGATGGCGTGCTCACCGCCAATACCGGCGGCGGCAATACCTGGAAGGATCTGCTCAAGTTCAATTACCGGATCGGCGTGAACTATTTCAATTCGGTGGTAATCGCCAACAAGGACCGCTTCGCCAAACTGCCGCCCGCCGTTCAGGACAAGGTCCGCAAGATCGTCAAGGACAACATGCCCCTGATATCGAGCGCGATGGAAAACGAAGAGGATAATCTTTCGAAGAAATTCGCCGAGGGTGGCATGACGGTGACGCAACCGACGGCGCAGGATCAGGACGAAGCGGCCAAGATCATCGCGGCGTATTGGGATGAGTGGGCCAAGACGAGGGGCCCGGATGCCGCGGCCGCGGTCAAGCAGGTTCGTGCGGCACTCGGACGTTGACGATGTCCGACATCGTTGACGTTTCACCCGACGGCGCCGTGCACCGCATCGAGGTGCCGACATCGGGCCCGAGCATCGTCGATGAGGCCTGCGAGGCCGTTTGCAGCCTGTTCCTGCTGGCAATGATCGTGCTGATCGGCGCCGAAGCCATCGCCCGCAATGTGTTCGGCACTTCGCTCCAGATCACCGACGAGGTCGGCGGCTATCTGCTTGTCGCCATGACGTTCCTGAGCATGTCGGTGGCCGAGGCCCATGGCGCCTTTCACCGCGTCGAGCTGGTTCAGGTACGGTTGTCGCGGAAGGCACAGATAATCTCCCAGATCGCGTTCGACCTGATGTCGCTCGCGGCATCGGCGCTGGTGAGCTGGCAATTGGTCCGGCTTGCGCTGAACTCGTGGCGCGCCGAAGACGTCGCGCCGACGCCGTTGCAGACACCGCTCTGGCTGCCGCAGGCCTCGATGGGGATCGGCATGATCCTGCTGTGCCTGGCGCTGCTGCGGACCATCGCCGCCAAGGTGAAGGTTTTGCGTGGAGGCAACTCGAAATGACGCTCGGGGTCGAACTGATCGTCATTCTCGCGATCTTCCTGGGTTTGCTTTGCGTCGGCATGACGATCCCGTTCGCGATCCTGGTGCCGTCGGTACTCTATCTGCTCACCCATGCCGGGCTCGCCGGTCTCAAGGGCCTCGGCCTCGTGAGCTGGGGCAGCATGAACAGCTTTACGCTGAGCGCCATTCCATTGTTCATCCTGATGGCCGAGATTCTGCAGGAAAGTAAGCTGAGCCTTCGCGTCTATAAGGGCTTGTCGACGCTGGTCGCCTGGATGCCGGGCGGTTTGCTTCAGACCAACATCGCGGGCTGCGCCATCTTTGCCGCCATCAGCGGATCGAGCGTGGTGACCGCCGCCTCGATCGGGCGGGTTGCGCTGCCCGAATTGCAACGGCGCAATTACAGCCCGCGGCTGTCGGCGGGCTCACTCGCGGCCGGCGGCACGCTTGGCATCCTGATTCCGCCGAGCATCGCCATGATCGTCTACGGCACGTTTACCGAAACCTCCGTGGCAAAGCTGTTCATGGCGGGTGTCGTGCCGGGGTTGTTGTTGACCGCGATGTTCATGGCTTACATCGCCGTACACGCGTTGGTGCAGCCGAGCGTCAGCCCGATCGTGAACCGGAAACATTCGGCAAGCGAAATCCTCGTCGCGTTTCTCGACATAATCCCCTTTGTCGTGCTGATCGGCGGCACCATCGGCAGCATCTATTCGGGATTGGTGACGCCGACCGAAGCCGCCGCCGTCGGCTGCGTGCTGGCGATGATCATCGCCAGATTCTGGGGCGAGTTCAATTTCGGCGTCCTCAAGCGCGCGCTCCAGACGACGGTCAGGGTATGCGGCAATATCCTCTTCATCGTTTACGCGGCCTACGCCTTTTCCTACGCGATCAGCTATGCCGGCGTCGGCGAGCAGATCACGCAGTTTCTGGTCGGCATGAAGCTGTCGCGGCTTGAATTCTTTGCCGCGTTGTTCGTGCTGTACACCGTGCTCGGGTGTCTCGTCGAAAGCCTCGGTATGATCGTCGTGACCGTGCCGCTGCTCTATCCCGTGCTGTTGCAATATGGCGTCGATCCGATCTGGTTCGGCGTCATCCTCGTCCTGTTCATCGAGATGGGACAGATATCGCCGCCGATCGGAATCAATCTGTTCGTGATCCAGAGCATCTGGACTGGAAGGCTCAGCGACGTCGTCATGGGCACGATCCCGTTTCATTTAATCATGTTCGTGCTGCTCGCGCTGCTGGTGCTTTTCCCTGAGCTTGCGATGTGGCTGCCAAGCAGGGCAGCGGCGGTGCCCTGAAGAATCTGGCCGGCGAACTGGGATTCCCAGCGAAGGGCAGAAGTCATCGACTTTCCGCGCTCGACTACAACCGAATCGCACATCGGAAGCGCAACTGACGTAACGACCCAAGTCGATGCTGTAGCAGCCCTCCGATTCATGCCGGTGGACGCTCAGACTCTGTGCTGTCACCAGCGCCATCATTGAATTCTGAAATTTTGAAACGAGACATCGGTGCGAAGTTCGGGGCGAGGGCTCACACTGATGATCGATAACGAGCGTCGATGGGTGCGGCGACGCTGCACCTCAGCGAATGCTCCACATTTGTCTTAAATTGCAGCGCGCCGCATGATTCTTGATGGCGTCGGGTGAAGAATTTGTCGATTTGTTGGCGGCGATCTTGAGACGCTCTGGAGAGGCATTCATCGCTCTATCGGTGAGACGATGCGATGTCTCTGATTCGTGATGTGTTTGATTCAGCGAGTTGAAAAACGCAAGCATCGATTTTGAATCGAATTGCATAAGCAACGAATTCTTCGCTGCGACAAAGCCGAATCAGCCGTGCCTGAAATGATCAAGTCGCGCGCCGCTTCATTGGAATTAAGCGTCAGGAAACCAAGTTTCTGAAAGGTATGTGAAGAAAAACAACAGGCGCAATGGAACTCTGCGCAAGGTAAAATGCTACGCGCGAGGTTGCAAACTGGGTAGTGTCTCGCGCACTGCATGTATGCGCGACAATCGCATAAAGTTTTAAGGAAACAGAGGAAGCGTGAAATGAAAAAGAATGCATCACCGAAGCAATCGTCCGATCAGGTTGCCGCACCAGTTCTGCCTACCGCAACAGAAGATCAGAAGCTTACATTCGCGGCCTCAATGCTGACGAATGGACAAACTCTGCAGTCCTTTAGCAACGCGCAACATGGAACCATCAAGAAGCTGGCCAATGGCGATATCAGCTTCGTGCCCGAGGCAAACTTCGTCGGTGTGGCTACATTCAACTATACGCTGGTCGATAGTCACGGCGTGTCCACGGTTCACACCGCGACCATTAATGTTGATGCTCCGGTTACGGCCGCGCCGGCACTGGCGGCCTCCCAGTTGGCGAATCCGTCAGCCACCGTAACCAAGGTCGGCGCTGAGTTCAGCGCGAACGGGATCACGGCGGGCGGAGAGTTCTTTTCGTCGGTCGCGTCATTCTCCGACGGCGGCTACGCGATTGCCTACACCGATACGAGCTATACGGACGGCGAGGAAAATGCGGGCATCCGTGTCCGGATTTTCGACAAGGACGGCAAGGGTGGTAGAGACATCCACGTCAACACGAGCGTTGCAGGAGGTCAGTACAGGCCGCAGATCGGCATCCTGGCCAATGGCGATTTCGTGATCACCTGGGAGGACGAAGGCGCGACGGGCGGCGATACCAGCGGTGATGCCATCAGAGGTCAGATGTATCATCGCGACGGCAGCAAGGTCGGCGGCGAGTTCATCGTCAACACCACGACGGCGGGCGATCAGGAGAACGGTTCGATTACGGCGCTTCCCAATGGCGGCTTCGTTGTCACTTGGCAGGACGGCAGCGGCCAGGGCGGCGATACCAGCGGCTCCTCGATCAAGGCGCAGCTATTCGATGCCGGCGGTCACAAGGTCGGCGGCGAGTTCTTGGTCAACACCATCACGAAGAATGACCAGGGCCTGTCGTCAGTGACAGCCCTCCAGGGCGCCAACAGCGGCGGCTTCCTTGCAGTCTGGGAGGACCATAGCTTCCTGAACAACGACGCCACGCGCGACGGTTCGATCAAGGCGCAAAGGTTCGACGCCGATGGTCACAAGGTCGGCGGCGAGTTCCTTATCGACACCAAGGGCATCGCCTACGTCAACACCGCCCCGAGCGTCACCGCGCTCTCGAATGGCGGCTTCGCGGTAACCTGGCAGGCGCAGTCGGATGCTGTTGGCGATACCGACGATTCCAACATTCAGTTGCAGGTCTATAATGCCGACGGCACCAAGGCCGGCGTCCAGATTCAGGTCAATATGAAGGGAGAAGAGTACCAGCAGGCCCCGAAAATCACTCAGACCGATAACGGCTTCATCGTCGTGACTTGGGAGGATGTGGAAGATGGGACGGGCGACCATGGCCAGATCAAAGCACGGATCTTCGATCAGCAAGGTCATCCGGTCGGCGACGAGTTCACGGTCAACGACAACGCGGCCGGTGAGCAGCATACGCCGTCGATCGCTGCGCTTTCAGGCGGCCGGTTCATCATCACCTGGACCGACAATAACGTGGCAACCGACGATGACGACGGCATCAGGTCCCGGATCTTCTCCGTCGGCGGCGCTGGGACGATTTCGGACGAGACGCTGACCGGCGGAACTGTGGCCGAGAATGCGGCGAGGGGTACCGTTGTCGGCACCGTCCACGGCGTCGATGGCTTGCCCGGCGCGGTACTGACCTACGCATTGCTCAACGATGCCGGCGGTCGCTTCGCAATCGATGCCAACACCGGCGTCATCACCGTTGCCGATGGCAGCCTGCTCGATTTCGAGGCGGCGGCTGCGCATGGCATCAGCGTCAAGGTAACCGACCAGACGGGCCAGTCCTTCACCAAGACCTTCACCATCAACGTCACGAACGTGAACGAGGCCCCGACGAACGAAACGCTCTCGGGCGGTTCGGTGCTTGGCGGTTCGGCGAATGGCACCGTGGTTGGCACCGTTCAAGGCACCGACCCGGATGCCGGCAGCGTGCTCACTTACTCGCTGATCGACAACGCCGGCGGCGCTTTCGCAATTAATGCCAATACCGGCGTCATCACCGTGGCCGACGGCTCGAAGCTCAATCCGGGCTCGGCCGCCGTTACGGTGCGAGTGACAGACCAGAGCGGCCTTAGCTTCGACAAGACCTTCGGCATTGCCATTGATGACCCGGCGCAACAGATCGTCGCGGCCAACGAGCACAAGACGGTCAACGAGGATAACTCGCTCGTGATCTCGGCGGCCTCGCTGATCGCCGACAGCTCGAACCCCTCCGGCTCAGCCTTGACGGTGTCGTCGGTCGGCCATGCGACCCATGGTACGGTAACGTTGGTCAATGGCAACGTCACTTTTGTGCCGGCTGCGAACTTCAGCGGCGTCGCGACATTCGACTACACCCTCAGCGATGGGCATGGTCACACCAGCACGGCGACGGTCACGGTCGACGTCGCGCCGGTTGCGGACGCGCCGACGCTGTCGGTCGCCCAAGTTGCGAATCCGTCGCTCAGCGTAACCAGGGTCGGCAATGAGTTCTCCGCGAATGGGATCACCGCGGGCGGAGAGTTCTTTTCGTCGGTCGCGTCATTCTCCGACGGTGGCTACGTGGTTGCCTATACGGACACGAGCTACACCGACGGCGAGGAAAATGCGGGCATCCGTGTCCGGATTTTCGACAAGGACGGCCACGGCGGTAGAGACATCCATGTCAACACGACCGTTACGGGAGGTCAGTACCTGCCGCAGATCGCCATCCTGGCCAGCGGCGATTTCGTCATCGTCTGGAACGACGAGGGCGCGACGGGCGGCGACACCAGCGGTGATGCCGTCAGGGGTCAGATGTATCATCGCGACGGCAGCAAGGTCGGCGGCGAGTTCATCGTCAACTCCTCGACGACGGGCGATCAGGAGAACGCTTCGATTACGGCGCTCCCCAATGGCGGCTTCGTGGTCACCTGGCAGGACGGCAGCGGCCAGGGCGGCGACGCCAGCGGCCTCTCGGTCAAGGCACAGATGTACGATGCCGGCGGTCACAAGGTCGGTGGCGAGTTCCTGGTCAACACCGTGACAACGAATGACCAGAGCCTGTCGTCGGTCACAGCTCTGCAGGGCGCCAACAGTGGTGGCTTCCTTGCGGTCTGGGAAGACGACAGCCGTCTGAACAACGACAACTCGCGCGAAGGTTCGATCAAGGCGCAGATGTTCGACGCCAGCGGTCACAGGGTTGGCGCCGAGATCCTCGTGAATGCGAAGGATATCACCTACGTCAACACCGCCCCCAGCGTTATCGGACTGGCCAATGGCGGCTTCGCGATCACCTGGCAAGGACAGTCGGATCATCCGAATCTCTCGACCGATACGGACGATTCCAACATCCAGTTCCAGATCTTCGACGCCAGCGGTCACAAGGTCGGCACCCAGCTTCAGGTCAATACCAAGGGCGAGGAGTACCAGCAGGCCCCGAAGCTCACGCAGCTGACCAACGGCTTCATCGTCGTGACCTGGGAGGACGTGGAAGACGGAGACGGCGACCACGGCCAGATCAAGGCGCGGGTCATCGATGCGAACGGCAATCCGGTCGGCGACGAGTTCACCGTCAACAGCAATGCGGACGGTGACCAGCATACGCCGGCGATCGCGGCACGTCCTGACGGCAGCTTCATCATCACCTGGACCGACAACAACGTGGCAACCGACGATGACGACGGCATCAGGGGGCGGATCTTCTCCGTCAGCAACGGCAATGCGCCGACGCACCTCAATCTGTCAGCGAGCCTGACCGATAAGGATGGATCGGAGAAGCTTGCCATCTCGGTGTCGACCATCCCTGTTGGCACGATGTTGACGGACGGCACGCACAGCTTCACGGCGACCGCCGGCAACACCAGTGTCGATATCAGCGGTTGGTCGTTCGCCAACCTGACGGTGACGCCGCCGCTGGGCTTCACGGGTGATCTCAAGCTCACCGTGAACGCAACGGCGACCGATCAAGCGACGCTCTCCACCGGCGCCGCTACCGACAGCAAGACGGTCTCGCAGACCGTCGACATCATCGTCGCGGCGAATACCACCGGCGGCGCGGGCAATGACGTGCTGTTCGGCAGCTCCGGCAACGATGTGCTGACGGGAAATGGCGGCAGCGACACCTACCTGTTCGGCCATGGCGGCGGACAGGACCGGATCGCCAACGGCACGGCGACGAGCACGGCTCCGAGCGGCGAACTGGACTTCGGCGCCGGCGTCAACTCCAACCAGCTCTGGTTCCAGCGCAACGGCAACGATCTGTCGATCTCGGTCATGGGCAGCCATGATCAGATTACTGTTGCCGGCTGGTTCGGAGGTGCGGGAGCGCAATTGGCGGAGATCATGACGGCCGACGGCATGAAGATCGATGCCGGCGTGTCGCAACTGGTCCAGGCGATGGCGACCTATTCGTCCACCCATGCCGGCTTCGATCCGGCAACTGCGACGCAGGCGCCCGCCGACGCCGGCTTGCAGAACGCCATCGCGGCCGGCTGGCACCACTAAGCCCGGCTGTTCGTACGCAAAATGCCGCGGCCGCCAAGGCGGCCGCGGCAATTTCGATTTGAGAAACAACAAGAAGCGTCCAGCGGAATCGAGCCCGCGGTTCGGTTAAGTGGTAGGGAATGGAAACAAGTCAGCAGGATTCGGGCCTGGAGTGTTTGACGCTCCTGCTCAGGTTTCATCAGACAGCGGTTGATCCGAGCCAGATAAAGCATCAATTCCCCGGCACGCCGATCGGCGTGATGGAGATGCTTCGCTGCGCCAAGCAGCTGAAGCTGAAGGCCAGGGCGGTCACGGCGACGTGGGACAAGCTGGCGAAGCTGCCATTGCCGGCGATTGTGGAGTTGAAAGACGGGCGTTTCCTGATCGTCGGCAAGGTGACCGACGAAGGTGCGCTGGTTCAGATACCGTCGGTCGGCCGGCCTCAGATCCTCAAACGCGCGGAGTTCGAATACGACTGGACCGGCCGCATTGTCCTGATGGCGCGTCGTGCGTCGCTGGCGGATCTCGGCCGGCGGTTTGATGTCAGCTGGTTCCTGCAGGCGATGCACAAGTACCGTCGCCTGCTTGGCGAGGTGCTGATCGCCTCGTTCTTCTTGCAGCTGTTCGGGCTGGTCACGCCGCTGTTCTTCCAGGTGGTGACGGACAAAGTGTTGACCCATCGCGGTTACACGACGCTCGACGTGCTGGTGCTGGGCCTGATCACGGTGTCGATCTTCGAAACGGTCCTTGGCGCGCTGCGGACTTACGTGTTCTCGCACACCACCAACCGGATCGACGTCGAGCTGGGGACGCGGTTGTTCCGGCATCTGATCGCGCTGCCGATCGGCTATTTTGAATCGCGCCGGACCGGTGACTCCGTCGCCCGCGTGCGCGAGCTGGAAAACATCCGCAACTTTCTGACCAGCTCCGCGCTGACGCTCGTCATCGATATCTTCTTCACCTTCGTGTTCCTGGCGGTGATGTTCTATTACTCGGCAGCGCTGACGTGGATCGTGGTCGGATCGTTTCCGTTCTACATCGCCCTGTCGGTAAGCGTGACGCCCGCGTTCCGCCGCAAGCTCGACAACAAATTCAGTCGCGGCGCGGAAAACCAGGCCTTCCTGGTGGAAAGCGTCAGCGCGATCCAGACGCTCAAGGCGATGGCGATCGAGCCGCAGATGCAGCGGCGCTGGGAAGAGCAGCTCGCGGCCTACGTCGGCTCGAGCTTCGATGTGCTGTCGCTCGGTAACTGGAGCAGTCAGGCGGTTCAGCTCATCAGCAAGCTGGTGACGGCGTTGACGCTTTATTATGGCGCGCATCTGGTGATCGCGGGCGAGCTGAGTGTCGGTGAACTCATCGCCTTCAACATGCTGGCCGGGCGGGTGGCGCAGCCGGTTTTGCGTCTGGCGCAGCTCTGGCAGGACTTTCATCAGGCGCGGGTGTCGATTGCGCGGCTTGGCGACATCCTGAACACGACGCCCGAGCCGATGTTCGACCCGGCGAAGGCGGGGCTGCCGCCGATCCGGGGCGACATCAGCTTCGAACACATCATGTTCCGCTATCGCGTCGATGGTCCGCTCGTGGTGCACGACGCGTCGCTGCAGATTACGGCCGGGCAGGTCGTGGGCATCGTCGGGCCGTCGGGCTCGGGAAAATCGACGCTGACCAAGCTGGTGCAGCGGCTCTATGTTCCCGAGAGCGGCCGGGTGCTGATCGACGGCATCGATCTGAGCGTGGCAGATGTCGCGTGGCTGCGGCGCCAGGTCGGCTCAGTGCTGCAGGAGAATGTGCTGTTCAACCGCTCGATTCGTGACAACATTGCACTTGTTGATCCCGGCATGCCGATGGAGCGGGTGATCGCGGCGGCTGAGCTCGCGGGCGCGCACGACTTCATCATTGATTTGCCTGACGGCTACAACACCGTTGTCGGCGAACGCGGCGCGAGCCTGTCCGGCGGACAGCGGCAGCGGATCGCAATCGCGCGCGCGCTTGTGACCAATCCGAAGATCCTCATCTTCGATGAAGCCACCAGCGCGCTTGACTATGAAAGCGAACACATCATCCAAAACAACATGCGCAAGATTTCGAGCGGGCGTACCGTTCTGATCATTGCACATCGCCTCTCCGCCGTTCGCCATGCCGATCGCATCATCACCATCGAACGTGGGCGTATCGTCGAAGACGGCACGCATGATGAGTTGATGAAACGTGGAGGGCGCTACGCCTTCCTGCACCAGATCCAGTCGGGCACCCAGGGAGGCCTTCATGTCGTCTCCTGAGGCCGTGCCGGTGAAAGCGCACGATCCGATCGCGCTGCAGTTCCTGCCGGCGGCGCTGGAAATCCTGGAGACGCCGGCTTCTCCCGTGGGACGTGCCGTGGGTGGAACCATCATGGCGTTCTTCCTCCTGGCGCTGGTGTGGGGATCGGTCGGCAAGGTCGACATCATCGCCACCGCATCCGGCAAGATCGTGCCGTCGGCCCGCACCAAGACCATCCAGCCCCTGGAAACCGGGATCGTGCAGGCGATCCATGTCCGCGATGGTGACCATGTGACGGCGGGACAGGTCCTGATCGAGCTTGACGGTACCGTCACCGACGCCGAACGCCGTCGCGTCAGCCATGATCTGCTGTCGGCGCAACTTGATGTCGCAAGACTATCGGCATTGCGTGCGGTGCTCGAGAGCGATGCTCCGCCGCAGCTCGACCCACCGTCGACGGCCGGCGTGAGGGACATCGAACGGACCCGCGCCGCGATGGTCGCCCAGGCGGCCGAGCAGGCTGCCAAGCTTGCCGCGGTGACCCAGCAGATTGCGCAGAAGCTGGCGGAAACCGAAGGCATCAATGCGACGATTGCAAAACTCGATTCGACGATGCCGTTTGTCCAGGAAACCGCCGCGATCCGCCGCAACGCGATGGCCATCGAATACGGCAATCGTATTGCCCATCTGGACGCCCAGACGCGTCTGGCGGAACAGCAGGGCGAGCGCTCCGTTCAGGAGCGCAAGCTGAAGGAAAGCGCGGCAGCGCGGCAGGCGCTGGAACGGCAGCTTGACCAGACCCGGGGCACCTATGCCCACCAGCTGTTCACGGACCTCGCGGAAGCGGAGCGCAAGGCAGGCGAGCTGACGCAGGATCTGGTGAAGGCCGAGCGAAAGGCCAGCGAACGAACGCTGCGCGCGCCCATCGACGGCACCGTGCAGCAATTGGCCATTCATACCGTCGGCGGTGTCGTCAGCCCCGCGCAGCAGCTGATGCTGGTCGTCCCCAACGAGACCGTGATCGAAGCCGAGGCGATGCTGTCGAACCGCGATATCGGCTTCATCAGCGAAGGACAATCGGTCGAAGTCAAGATCGATACGTTCAACTTCACGCGCTACGGCCTCATCCAGGGCAAGGTCATCAGCATGTCCCGTGATGCGATCGTGAAGGAAAAACCGCAGGACCCCAATACGCGCGCCAAGGGCAATGGCACACTGTCTGATTCCAGCGAGCCGGCCGGACAGGAGCTGCTTTACTCCGCGCGCATCGCGCTCGATCGCAACGACATGCAGATCGACAACCGGACCGTGCCGCTCTCACCGGGCATGGCCGTGACCGTTGAAGTCAAAACCGGATCGCGCCGTCTGATCGAATATGTGATGTCGCCGGTTCTGCGATACAGGCAAGAGAGCATGCGCGAGAGGTAGAAGGAGCGGCTATGTGAACGCCACGGATGGGCACTGCTGCTTCGCTGTGACGGGCCGGCGACACGCCGTCAGTGGCGGATTTCGTTAAAAATTTTAGTAAAAACGCCCGGATAATATCCGGAACTTTATGGCCCGAATTTACACAGCCTTAGGTTTTAGTCCGTACTAATACCGACGGCACCGACAGGGCGCCCCTCCGTTCCCGGGGGATCAAAAAACCAGGGCAGGTATCAAAATGAAAACTCTTGTCAAGTTTTTGAAGGACGAATCCGGCGCTACGGCCATCGAATACGGGCTGATCGCCGCAGGCATCGCGATTGCTATCATCACCGCAGTTCAGGGCGTTGGTTCGCAGCTCAGCACCAACTTCGGCACCATCAGCACGTCGCTGAAATAATCGTACTATAATCAAGGGCGTTCTCAGGAGTCGGGCGATACGTCGCCCGGCTTTTTTTTCATCCGCGCCCGGGACTCCAGCAATGCCGCGCCGCCTCAGTCGGCTGCTTGTTTGCGAATGGCGGGCCAGATGTTTCCGTTCGGAGCAACGTACTTGCCAGTTTTTTCACAAGCTTCCAGCCTGAACGTGTCGTAACAGGCAGTGTGCGGGGATCCCCATCGATCGACGCATCGCTGCGCTCTCGTGAGACACGTTTCGGAAGCTACAGAGGCGATTGAAGCGAATAACAGGAAGATGGGTGTCACAACCCCGAAGACGAGCTTCATTCTGACCTCCCGCGCGCGTCAACGCCGGACGCCATCAAAGCTTGCCGCGGGACGTCCGGCAATCGCCCAAGATGTGGGGGGACGACGAAGGCTGGGGCACTTCCCTTTGAGACCCCACGCAATGCTGCCTGAACTCGACGCTCCCGCGTCCAGAGCCCCCGAGGGGCTTGGCAATTCGGCAAATCAGGTGCCGGCGGACTGCCTTGAAGTTGAATGGCGCACTTCCTTGCGATTGACGCAGCAATCGATTGCCTTTGGCGCGCGGTCGCGGGAAGCACCCTGCGACACTGTTCAAAACAGATAAGCCCGCAGAAAAGGACCAAAGCTATTGATGTGGATCAATGTTGGAACTCCACTGGTCGCATTGGTAGTGGTTCATCCAGTTAGGGAGTTTCCCCCTAGATTAGATGCTAGCGACTTTGGTGCCTCATCGTCCACTTGGAGGTTTCCGATGAAATCGGTATTCCAACTCTTAGCGTTGTCAATCGCCTGTCTCTTTTTCGCGGTGAGCAGCAGCCACGCAGCGTGCTATGAATCGGCGTTTAAACTTGAGAAGGACAAGAAGGAAAAGAACATCGATCAGATTTTGGCTTATGGCCAGTGCGTCAAAGCGGAACAGCGCGCTCGTGTCGGAAAATGGGTCTGCCAAGTAAGCAGCACAGCCGGGATGAAGCTCGACGAACAGCGACGAGTGATCAGCGATCGAATCAAACCGGCTAATGAAAAGTTTTTCGTCACGATTAAAGAAGTAAGTGATACCGAAAAGCGTATGAGGTGTGACGGGAGTGAGTACGGTCTAATCGATAACCTTGACGGCTCTCACGCAAACAGGTGTCTGATCAACTACGACGTAGAATTCTCTCCTTCGATGGGAAATTTTCTCGGCTCGACCGACACGTACAACTTTCAGCGCGAACATGGGAAGTTCACGCTGTACGGCACAAACCATTTCTCGCTCTTTGAGGGAGAAACAGGAGAATTCCTTGTCTCGCTGGGAGCTTGTGAAAAATTGAACCAATCCCAGTGATTGCCGGTGCGACAGGCGGCGCGGTTCGAGTTGGTCATCAACAACAGGACATGCCAAGTAATTAACAGCGAAAGAACGTCGCCTGTTGGGCACATAGCAGACCTGCCGGGGTCGCTTAAGGTGCCCGCTTTCGGGGTCGAAGCGGATGTCAGACGGGCCCCTCGAGACGTCTGCTAATGACCCCTTACGGGCTCGCAGTCGAAGGCCCCCGTCATCCGGCTCCCTATAGAGCTTTCACCGCGCGGCGCGACGGCTTCCTGTGATGAGCGGGCGGCTCCAGGTCCTTGTTCACCATGGCGTCGTCTCATGCTACATATGAATCAGTCGCGCGGGGGTCTTTAGCGGTGGGGCACGAAGCGCTCGATCAACGGCAACTACTTCTGGCAACTCTGCCGCCATCCCAGCTGCAGACTCGATTGGCATGCGGCATCGTCGTGACCATGCTCGTCTTATTCGTCGTCACGCTGAGGTATGTGAATGTTCAGCTCCCGCGCGTTGACGCCTTCATTCCAATTCATGCAATCACAACCCTCATCAACGATCTCATTACCGCGATTTTGTTATTTTCTATGTACAGCATTGTGCGCCGGAGAGGGCTGTTGGTCCTTGCCAGCGCGTATTTGTTTACGTCATTAATAGTCATTCCGTGGGCGCTCACATTTCCAGGATTATTCTCGCCCACCGGCCTTCTCGGCCCTGGGTTACAGACCACGGCATGGCTCTATACTTCCTGGCACATAGGGTCACCGCTAATTCTGATTGTCGCGGTTCTCCTAAAAGATTCGGATAGCGAACTGAGCGAATCTCGGCGCTCTCCAGTCGCAGCCGTCAGTCTGAGTGTAGCTTTCGCTATCGCGACGGTGTGCGGGTTGACCTGGGTTACGATCGCAGGAGATCGGTTTCTGCCAAGAATAGTCCAACCTGACGGCATTCACTTGAACCAAATTCTCGCTTCTTCACTTAGTGCTTTGATCATGGTGCTGGCTGGCGGCGCGCTGGCGCTGTTATGGATTAAGCGACGCTCTGTGCTCGATCTATGGCTGATGGTCGTGTGCTGCGCGTGGTTGCTTGAAACTGCAACCGCCACTCTCTTTGTCGGCGCTCGATACCAACTTGGTTGGTATGCTGGCCGCAGCTTTGGTATCGCCGCAACATTTGTTGTATTGCTCGTGCTGCTTTCCGAGACGCTCGTACTTTATGCAAGCCTCGCTCGATCAATCATCAGGCAGCGCAACGAGCGCCATGCACGGAAGATTGCTATGGACGCCATGGCGGCGTCAATCGTTCACGAGATCAACCAACCTTTAGCGGCGATGATAATAAATGCCGAAACGGGCTTGAGTTTGTTGAAGGGCCCGGCACCAGACCTGATTGAGGCCCGTTCTGTCTTCGACGACATCGTGAACGACGGCCGCCGCATGAACCAGATAGTCGTTGGCATCCGGTCCATGTTCAAGAAGGGGGCCCACGGGCAAATTTTGCTAGATGTAAACGAGCTAGTTCGAGAGACGCTCGCAATGATCGATCTCGATCTGCGCACTTATGGAATATCGGTCAAAACCGATCTACGCAACGGTGTTCCCCAACTGTTGGGCGATCGAGGCCAATTGCAGCAAGTATTTCTGAATTTGATTTCGAACGCGATCGAAGCAATGGGCCCCGTGACCGATCGTGCCCGCAACTTGCAGGTGCGCACCAATGTCGTCCCGGAGTCCTCCGATGTGGTGGTTACCGTGGAAGACTTGGTACGGGACTAGGGGGTGAGGACAAGGACCGTATCTTCGAACCGTTTTTTACGACAAAGTCCACCGGGACCGGCGTAGGGCTTACCATTTGTCGGGTGATCATCGAGTCCCATGGCGGAAGCCTCGTAGCGTTAGCAAACAAACCTTACGGGGCGATCTTCGAGGTTACTTTGCCGAGCGGCGACCTATGAAGGCAGTCGCCAGTAGATAACGCCTATGCAAGGTCGCTTAACCGGACCTCTGAGACGGTCCGATGTCGCCTTTAATCCAAAAGCGGATATTGTCGCAGGCGGGACAAAAACTGTAAATGTTTGGCGAGGCGATCAAACATCTCGCGCTTGGCTTTAATGGCATGCGCCATTCTTGCCGGCAACAAACGATCGCCTTGATCTAAATCATGCGTTTTGAACGGTGCGGCGCGATTAGGATGGCATAGCGTTGCCGCCCGGAGCGCCAAAGTTCCTTGGAAGCCCCCACTTGGCCAAAAAAAGAACTTCTTCCGACAAATCGCGATGCGCGACAGGATGACCAAGGGATAAGACGGTTTGTGTTGCGGAGCGGCACGGGATTGGCCGGCCGATGGTAATCGCTCGGGTCGTATTGATTTGGATCAATGCCGGGTAGCCGGCCTTACTTGCAAAATCGTTCAGTGGCGAGGGAGAGTGTTATCATGAAGAAATCCGCATTTTGTCTGATGCTTGCTGGCGTGACGTTGCCGTCTCTAGCACACGCGCAGGCAAACGTTGATATGGCGCGTGTCACCTGTGCAGATTATCTGGCCCTTTCGGCTGCAGACTCCGCAGTCTTTTCTGCATGGATGAGCGGGTGGTTCAATCAGAAGACCGGTTACGTCTTCGTGGATATGAATGCCTACGCGCGAAACGTGGCGAATGTGAAGTCGTGGTGCGCCACTAATCCGACGCAAACCGTCATGGCCGGGCTGCAGCGCGCCACCGCTCGATAGGTCGATTCCAAGAGAGTACGGAGTTCCTCATGAAACGGAATGTTATTGCGAGTATCTGTTTGTTACTTTTGACGTCAAGCGCGCCTGCTCATGCACAGGTCGTGATCGATCTTTCGCTGATCACATGCAAGCAGCTTCTCGATTCGGATGCGGAAAGGCAGATACTGGTCAGCTCGTGGATGAGCGGATATTTCAGCGCGACAAAAAATCTCAATGAGCTCGACTTCCGTTATGTGAGGCGAAACGCAAAAGTAGTCGGAAATTATTGCAAGGCCCACAAGTCGGATACCGTCATGAACGCAATGCAAAAGAATTGGCGCTAGCGTAGAGGCCAATCTTGAGACGGTCCCGAAGGATACCCGACCGGACCACGATCTTTCTTTACGGAGGCGCGCTTGGGCAGCGCGACGTTGACCAGTGAAACCGAGAGAACGGTGCAGGGTTCACGCATATGCCTAGGCTCAGCGATTTCTTTCAACTAAGTGCGAGCCGGGCCGAACTCGTGAGGCTCAACAATATCAATGCGATGCGGTTGTCGCGCGTTGAGCGGATGGAGAATGGGAAGGCCCTTCGCCGCAGCGTGCCGCGCTCATCCCATGAGGAATTCCGGCGCGTGCGTGGACGACCCGACCCGGTTTTGGTCCTTGAAGCGCAGAATGCTACTCGCATCAAAGAGCTCGTGCCGGTGCGTATGGCACGCATGCTGACCTCACCGTTCGCTTTTTTGCGAGGAAGCGCCGCTATCATGGCGGGAGACCTGGCAAACTCCCCGCGCACGAATCTCGAGGTGATGGCCTGCGGTGACATGCATCTGATGAATTTCGGCCTGTTCGCATCGGCAGAGCGGAACCTGATTTTCGCAATCAATGATTTTGATGAAGTTCTGCCCGGGCCGTGGGAGTGGGACCTCAAGCGGCTGGCCGCAAGCGCCGCGGTTGCTGCGCTTTTTCTCAGCGGCGACCGGGTTGACGCCGAACAGGCCGCACGAGCGGTGGTCAAGGCCTATGTCAGGAAGCTTCGCCGCTATGCTGAGATGGGATTTTTGGAAGTCTGGTACGACCTGATCGACGAGAGAACGATTCTCGCCGCAGCGCCGCCTCGTCTGCGAAAGCTCGCTCAGTCCACTTTCGCCAAGGCCCGCGCCCGGGGCCATATTCGAGCCCTGGATCGACTAACTGAAGAGGTCAACGGTGAGCACCGGATTCTAGAGGATGTGCCCCTGATCGTTCGCGCGAAGCATCTGCCGGACGGAACTCCGATGACAGAAGCGCTGGAGACGATGTTGCGATCCTATCTCGCATCACTGCCAGAGGACCGTAGGCGTCTGCTGTCGCGATACCGGATCGTCGATGTCGCACGCAAAGTTGTTGGAGTAGGCAGCGTCGGCACCTGTTGCTGGGTCGTCTTACTTGAGGAGCACGGAGCCGCTAGTCCTCTATTCCTCCAAATCAAGGAGGCGCGGGAATCCGTGCTGGCCCGCCATCTCGACAGCAAAAGATCGATCATGCAACACGGACGGCGTGTCGTAATCGGTCAGCGAATGATCCAGGGCTCCCCGGACATCTTTCTTGGCTGGGGGCCAGTTAATCCAGCCAAGGGCAGTGGGCGGCACTACTACGTCCGACAACTTGCCGATATGAAAGGCGGTCTCAATTTGAACGAAGGTGATCGCGAGGCACTCGAGGGCCTCTCGAAGTATTGTGGTCTGTGCGGTTGGGCGCTTGCGCTTGCTCATGCGAAGTCGGGCGACGCGGCGATGATTTCAGGTTACTGCGGCACCGGCGATGCGCTCCCGGATGCCATTGGAAAATTCTCGTTGGCTTACCTTGAGCAAACCGAACGTGACTATAGTGCACTGGAGGCAGCGGCACGGCGTGGCAGGATCTCGGTGGCCGGACAGGCTTGAAGTATCCACGGCGCTTTGAAGGCGTCCGCTGCTACAGACGGGCGACCGTCTTGCACAAACGTTCTGCCTTCGCTTGCGAGGATAGCGACAAATGATGTGGAGGCTCGAATATTCCTAAACCAGATCGCGAATACGCTTTTGACGGCTTGCCGTTGCCGGCCCTGATTTGGCTTGCCCAGATTGTTACCGGTCGCGTCACCGGAACCCGGCGTGACTATCAGCGTACGGCTTCGACCGCGTTCGAGGACTTCGCTTCGACTAGGCTCGGCCAATTTTTCGGTCCGGCGGCCGATGAGCATCCGGGTCTGTCCGGCTTTAGCTTGTTGAGCCAAGGGCGCGAAGCCTTCATTGCCCGTCTGGCCCTTGCCGACTTGGCCGAGCGAAGTCTCGACATGCAGTATTACATGTGGGACGGCGATACGACCGGCCGGATCGTCGTAGATCACGTCATGAAGGCTGCCGATCGCGGGGTGAGGGTACGGCTACTGGTCGATGATCCCTTCTATAAGGACAGCGATTCCGTCAAAGCGTGCCTCGATGCGCATCCCAATATTGAAATCCGTCTGTTCAATCCGCTCACTAACCGGCGATGGTCGATTCTGGACTTCATTTTCGATTTCCGCCGGGTCAATCGCCGCATGCACAACAAGCTGATGGTAGCTGACAATGCGGCTGCGATCGTCGGTGGCCGCAATATCGGCGACATCTATTATGGCGTGAACACCATCGCCAATTATCGCGATTTGGACGTGTTGGCGGTTGGGCCTGTCGTCCGCGATTTGTCGGGGGTATTCGACCGATATTGGAACAACCTCTCGACGGTGCCGATCGCGGCCATCGTCCAACGCGCCCATGGCGCTGCCGACCTCGATGGCATCCGGGTTCGCTTGCGAGAGGCGATCGCCGCGGCTGACTACCCCTATCCTATCGATCAAGACCTGGAAGAGTTGGCGGCCCAGAGCGCCGGGCTTCGGGACAATCTCGCATGGGCGCACGGTCAAATTGTCGCCGACGATCCGGAAAGCGTTGCCGCCGGCAAGGACAGCGATGACGTCATCGAATTCATCCGCGGGCGGATCGCCAAGCTGAAAGAGGAGTTGCTCGTCGAATCGCCGTACTTCGTCCTGCCCGCCGGAGCGCAGGCAACCGTGAAAGCGCTGCACGAGCGCAACGTCCGAGTGCGCGTGTTGACAAACTCACTCGCTTCGAACGACATGCTGCCGGCGCATTCAGGCTACGCCAAGACGCGCAGGCGACTGCTCGAGAACGGCATGGAGCTTTACGAGTTGCGCCCGGATACCGACGCCTTTCGGCCGGGCTGGTCGTTACTTTCCGGGCGGTCGCCAGCCGCCTTGCATACCAAAGCGATGGCCTTCGACGGCGAAGCCGTTTTCATCGGTAGCTTCAACCTCGACCCGCGCTCCGCCGTGATCAACACCGAAGCCGGGCTCTATATCGAAAGCACGGAGCTTGCCGAAAGGCTGACGGGCTACATGGCGACCGGAGTCGTGCCCGCCAACAGCTACCGCGTCCTCCTCGACCCGAACGGCGAAATCGTCTGGGAGACGGTGAAGGACGGCAAGACGGTTCGCTACCAGGACGAGCCCGAAACCGGCTTTCGACGGCGATTGATCGCCGCCCTGTGGAAGCTGCTACCGATCAACTCGCAACTCTGACTTTGTCGACTTAGAGAGCCTGCCGAGAACTATTGAAGGCGAAAAGCCGATGTTGCCTTAACCGTTCGTGCACCGCATCCGACCGGTTTCCAAACAAGGAATATAATCAGCGATCGTGAAATGCGCGTGCTAGGCGCCGTCTTATTCAAACCGTCTCGAAGCGGCGCGACGTTTAGGGGGACGAAAACTGAGAGTTGGCTGGGGAACTAGGATTCGAACCTAGACAAACAGAGTCAGAGTTTGTTGTGCTACCGTTACACCATTCCCCAATGATTACATAGCAATTTCAATAACTTAGATTGATGCTAGGCAATTGCTTGCGACGGATTATGCAAATCGCATCCAAGTGGGGCCCTTCTACCCGCTAGCTCCCTGCCTTGGCAAGCACGCGGCGATGGGCTTGGTGGGGTTTGGCTTTTGCCGACGCGGCTCCCTGGCCGCAGCCACGGGGGGCGAAATGAGCGCATCTTTCGAGGAACTGGATTTCCGCCCGACGCCGATGGGCGTGCTCAGCCTCCGGCGGCGGAGGCGGCCGTCTTCCGATATCGACGTTTACGAGATCAAACTCGGCGACGAATTCCTGATGTCGAGCCTGTTCACCGTGGCCGAGATCGCGCTCGCGCGGCTCGGACTGGCAGCGCTGGCGCGCGCGAACCTCGACGTCGTCGTGGGCGGTCTCGGACTGGGCTACACCGCGCAGGCCGTGCTCGCGCATTCCACGGTGCGGTCGCTGATCGTGGTCGATGCGTTGGCCGAGGTGATCGAGTGGCACGAGCAGGGCCTGCTTCCGCTTGGTGAGGGACTGACCGGCGATCCGCGCTGCCGCCTCGTCCACGGCGACTTCTTCGCGATGACGCATTCCGCCGATGGTTACGATTCCGCTGCGCCTCTGCGCTGTTTCGACGCGGTGCTGGTCGACATCGATCACTCGCCGCGAAAACTGCTGCATCCTCGCCACGCTGCGTTGTATGAGCGTGAGGGGCTGCTTCGGCTTGCCGAACACCTGCATCCCGGCGGCGTTTTCGCGCTTTGGTCGAACGATCCTCCGGATGAAGCGTTCGAACGCACGCTTGCCGGCGCCTTCGCCGCGTCCGCAGCGCATATCGTGACCTTCGACAACGCGTACGGGGATCATCAGGCCAGCAACACGGTCTACGTCGCCGTCAAGGCCGAGCTACCCATCGGGCAGGCAACCACCGGGGCCGTATCTTCAACCAATTGATGGGCTTGCGAGGCGGATGCGGATCGGCGTCATCTTGCCCCTGCCAAGCGGCCATGCAATGCTGAGTGGCCAAAAAATAAGGGAAGCGCCGGGCTGCCAGGCTCTGGCGTATTCAGGGGCTAAAATGCCTCGCATCGGGTGGGACCTTTCGGAGATTTCAAATGAGATTGAAGCATATCGTCGGGCTGCTTTCTGCCGCCGCGATGTCGATTGCGCTTGCGGGTGTTGCGTCGGCCCAGGACAAAACCGTCAAGATCGGCGGGATCTACCCGCTGAGCGGCAATGCCGCGAGCGCCGGCGTGCACGGCAAGGCGGCGCTTGAGACCGCGGTCGACATCATCAACAACGCGCATCCTGAACTCGGCAACCTGCCACTGGCGAAGAATGCCGGTCTTGCCGGTCTCGGCGGCGCCAAGGTCGAGATTGTGTTTGCCGATAATCAGGGCAGCCCCGCGGTCGGACAGAACCAGGCGCTTCGCCTGATCACCGAAGAGAAGGTGGTCGCGCTTAGCGGCGCCTATCAATCCGGCATCACGCTGACGACGAGCGCGATTTCCGAAAAATACGGCATCCCCTTTGTCAACGGCGAGTCGGTCGCAGCCAACCTCACCGAACGCGGCTTCAAATGGTTTTTCCGGGTGACGCCGGTCGCGGCGGATTTCGCAAAGATCTATCTCGACTTTCTCAGGGATATGAAGGCTGGCGGCACCAAGACCGACAGTGTCGCGATCGTCCATGAAAACACCGAATATGGCACCTCGGTCGCGAGCGTCATCGCTTCCGTCTTCAAGGAGAACGGTCTCACCATCGGCCTCGATATTCCCTACGCTGCCAACACGACGGATGTGCAGAGCCAGGTGTTGCAGCTCAAGGACAAGAAGCCGGATGTGGTGATCATGGTCAGCTATACGTCCGACGCGATCCTTTATGCCAAGACAATGCAGGCGCTCGATTACAAGCCGCCGATGCTCATCGCGGACAATTCGGGTTTCTCCGATCCCTCGACGATCAAGGCGGTCGGAAAGCAGATCCAGGGCCTGTTCAACCGCTCGTCGTTTGCGATCGGACCTCCGGGATCGCCGACCTTCCTGATCAACGAGATGTACAAGAAGAGGAGCGGCGGCGACGATCTCGACGATACCTCGGCTCGCCAGATGCAGGGCTTCTTCGTGCTTTGCGATGCGATCGATCGCGCCGGTTCGACCGATCCCGCCAAGATCCAGGCGGCGCTGAAGGCGACCGATCTCAAGCCAGATCAGCTCATCATGGGCTACAAGGGCGTGAAGTTCGACGACAAGGGCCAGAACATCCTTGCTGCCGGGCTGGTGATCCAGCTGCAGGACGGCGAGAACTATGTTCCGGTCTGGCCGAAGCAACTGGCCAAGAGCGCGCCGGCACTGCCCTATAAGGGCTGGTAAAGGAGAAGAGGGGCGGGGCGTCAGTCCCGTCCCTTTCCATTTCATACTCGTGATTGCCAAAGATCCAACCGCAAGCCGCTGACATGTCTTCCATCCTCGTTCAGGTGATTGTCGGCGGCCTGTTACTTGGCGCTGTCTATGCGTTGTTCTCGTCCGGCCTCACGCTGATCTGGGGCATGATGAACATCGTCAATTTCGCGCATGGCGATTTCGTCATGCTCGGCATGTATGTGGCGTTCGTGGTCTGGACGCTGCTCGGCGTCGGTCCGTTCGTCGGTGCGCCGGTGGCGGCACTGGTGCTGGCGACGCTCGGCGTGATCGTCTATTTCGGGCTGATCCGCAGCGTGATGAAGGGACCGATGCTGGCCCAGATTCTCGGCACCTTCGGGCTCGCTTTGCTGCTGCGCTATTCCGTGTTCTGGGGCTTTGGCGCCAACTTCATGACGCTGCCGGAAAACCTGGTCGGCGGCACCTATGACGTCTTGGGCATCAAATTGCAGGCGTCACGTCTGCTGGCCGGCATTGTCGCGCTGCTGGTGACGCTCGGGCTGCATCTGTTGCTGACGCGCACGTCACTCGGTTCCAAAATGCTGGCGGTTGCCGAGGATGCTACTGCGGCACAATTGATGGGCATCCGTCCGGACAGCATGCAAGCGATCGCCTGGGCTATCGCTGCGGGCGCGACGGGACTGGCCGGCGCGCTGATCGCGACGTTCTTCTATATCGCGCCGACCGTCGGCGAAACGCTCGGTATTGTCGCCTTCGTCACGGTGTCCTTGGGCGGCTTCGGCAGCGTGCCGGGCGCGCTGGCCGCGGGGCTCCTGATCGGCGTCATCGAGTCGGTGTCGGCCTACTGGATTGGCGCGGTATACAAGGACATCGTGGTGTACTCGCTGTTCCTGTGTTTCCTCTGGTTCAGGCCGCAGGGCTTGATGGGCAAGATGTGATGCGGCGCTTTTTCTGGCCCTTGGTCGCGCTCGCGCTGGTCGTCATCTATCCCCTGGTGTTCACGACACCATTCCAGCAGCGGCTTGGCGCTCTGATCCTGCTCTATGCGATCGCGGCTTCCGCCTGGAACATTGTCGGCGGCTATGCCGGGCAGGTGTCGGTCGGGCATGTCGTGTTCTTCGGCTGCGGTGCTTATGCAGCGATGGGTGCCTACGCGCATTTTGCCTTGTCACCACTGGTCGGAATTCCTGCCGGGATTCTCTCCAGCGTGCTGATCGCGGCGGTGATCGGCGTGCCGACGCTGCGGCTCTCGGGGCATTATTTCAGCATGGCGACCATCGCGGTTGCCGAACTCGCCCGCTTGATCGTGACCAACACCGAATATCTCGGTGCAGCCGTCGGCCTTAGCGGCCCGACCGTGCCGCGCAACGTGTTCGATCTCTCCTTCATCTCGGCGCTGCCGTATTATTACTTGTTCCTGACGGTGCTGCTCATCACGCTCGGCATTACCTGGTGGATGACGAATAGCCGGATGGGATTTTACCTGCGCGCGATCAAGGATTCCGAACGCGCCGCGCGCTCGCTCGGCGCGCCCGCCAGTCGCACCAAACTCTATGCGTTCATGCTGAGCGCCGGCCTCACCAGCGTCGCCGGTGCGCTCTATGCGATGATGTTCGGCTTCGTCGATCCCGAGTCCGGCCTCGGCATCCTGATCTCCGTGAAGATGCTGATCATGGCGGCGCTCGGCGGCGCCGGCCTTTTGTTCGGGCCGCTGGTTGGCGCGGCGATCCTGGTGCCGCTGGAGGAAATCTCCAACAATCTGCTCGGCGGCAAGGGCGCGGGGCTGACCTTCGTGGTCTACGGCGCCATCATCGTCATCATTGCGCGCTTCCAGCCCGGCGGTATCTTGGCTCTGATCAACCGGCTATGGGCGAAGCGCAAGGCGCCCGAAGCCTCTGCCGCCGTACAGGGAGCACCCAATGCTCCTTGATGCCCGCGACGTCACCAAAGCTTTCGGCAGTTTCAAGGCCGTCGACGGCGCCAGCGTGACGCTGGAGCAGGGCGACATTCTCGGCCTTATTGGGCCAAATGGCGCCGGCAAGTCGACCTTCTTCAATTGTCTGACCGGCGATCTCGTATCGACCTCCGGCAAGGTGCTGTTCGAAGGTCATGACATTACGAATCTGACGCCGGAGGCGAGGGCGCAACTCGGGCTCGCCCGTACATTTCAGGTGCCGCAGACCTTTGAAGGCATGACGGTGCTGGAGAATGTGATGATCGGTGCGTTCCTGCGCACCTCGCATCGCGCCGCCGCCGAGACAAAAGCCCGCGCCGTGCTGGAGCGTGTCGGGATGACCCGATTGGCGGATGCACCGGCGCGTTCGCTCGGTACGCCCGGCCGCAAGCGGCTGGAGATTGCGCGCGCGCTCGCGACCGAGCCGAAAGTGCTGCTGCTCGACGAAGCCATGGCAGGCCTGACCCAGCGCGAGGTGCAACTCGCGATCGATCTGGTGCGCGACATCCATCGCTCCGGCATCACGCTCGTGATTGTCGAGCACATCATGGAAGTCATCATGTCGCTGGCAAGCCGCGTGGTGGTCTTCCACCAGGGCAAGGAGATCGCACGCGGCAGCCCGCGCGAGGTCACCGCCAATCCCGCCGTTATCGAAGCCTATCTAGGCAAGCGCGCCGCCAAGGCGGCTGCGGGCCATACACCGATCGAGCTGATGGGCGGGCCGGTAACATGAGCGGGCCGTTGCTTCGGATCGAGCATCTGGAAGTGCGCTACGGCGACCTGATCGGCGTCTCCGACGTGTCGCTCGAGGTGCCCGCGGGCAGCGTGGTCGCGCTGCTTGGCTCCAATGGCGGTGGCAAGACCACGGTTCTCAATGCCATTGCGGGTCTCATCCCCGTGCATTCCGGGGCGATCCGTTTTGACGGCGAAGAGATCGGCGGGCAAAGCGCCTTTGCCATCGTGCGCAAGGGTCTGGCGCTCTCGCCGGAGGGCTGGCGGCTATTCGTGCAGCAGAGCGTCGAAAACAATCTTCTGCTCGGCGCCACGCCATTGCGCAACAAGGCACGCGCAGCAACACTGCTGGAACGCGTCTACGAGGTGTTTCCGAAATTGAAGGAACGGCGCAGCCAGCGTGCCGGCACCATGTCCGGCGGTGAGCGGCAGATGCTGGCGGTCGGCCGCGCTTTGATGAGCGATCCAAAGCTCCTGATGCTGGACGAGCCGTCGCTGGGGTTGGCGCCGACGGTGGTGGAGTCGATGTACGAGACCTTTGGCCGGCTGCACCGCGAAGGGCTGACGATCCTGCTCGCCGAACAGTCGATCGAACTGGCGCTGGAGGTCTCCGATTTTGCAACCGTGTTGCAAGTCGGCAAAAGCGTACTGTCCGGCACCGCCGCGTCACTGGCGCAGGATCCGCAGGTACAGAAGGCTTATCTCGGCGCGTGAAGCGTAGGGCGGATTGGCGATGGCGTAATCCGCCATCGTGAGCCACCCGGCGGATCAACCGCGGTCGCGATGGCGAGGCAGTAGTGGGCATCGGTATCGGCCCCTGCGAGGAGCGCAAGCGACGACTGTGGAGCTCAGCGAGCGAGCGGAAGCAATCCATCCTTCCGTTATGCCGTGAAATCGATTGCTTCGCTTACGCTTGCAATGACGAATGCTAACGGCTCGATTCACTCGGCCGCTTGCTTCACCGAACGCTGGTCGTGTGTATCCGCGTCGTCATCGGAGCTTGCCGGTCGTCCCCAGCCCGCAAAGGCGTTGGAGAGCCGGTCTAGATAGAGATACACCACCGGCGTCGTGAACAGCGTCAGCGCCTGGCTGACGATCAGGCCGCCGACCATGGCATAGCCGAGCGGCTGGCGGATTTCCGATCCGGTACCGGTGCCGAGCATCAGCGGCACGCCGCCAAGCATTGCCGCCATCGTCGTCATCATGATCGGCCGGAACCGCAGCAGCGCCGCTTTTCGGATCGCGGCCTCGGGCTCCAGATGCTCGTCGCGCTCTGCCGAGATCGCAAAGTCGACCATCATGATGCCGTTCTTCTTCACGATGCCGATCAGCAGGATGATGCCGATCAGCGCGATCAGGCTGAAGTCGAATCCGAACATCATCAGGATCGCGAGCGCACCGACGCCTGCGGACGGCAGCGTGGACAGGATCGTGATCGGGTGGATGTAGCTTTCGTAGAGAATGCCGAGGATCAGATACACCACGACCAGGGCCGCGAGGATCAGCAGCGGCACGGTACCGAGCGATTGCTGGAACGCCTGCGCGGTACCCTGGAAGCTTGAATTGAGCGTCGAGGGCGCGCCAAGTTCGACCATTGCCTTCGTGCACCGAGTTCGGTCGCCTGACCCAGCGCCATGCCTTGCGCCAGGTTGAAGCTGATCGTGATCGCCGGGAACTGGCCCTGGTGACTGATCGAGAGCGGCCGCACCGGCACGCTGGTCCAGGTCGCAAAGGTCGACAGCGGCACCTGGTCGCCGGTGGTCGGCGACTTGATGTAGATCTTGTTCAGGGTGTCGAGATTGCCCTGCAATTCCGGCAGCACTTCGAGGATCACGTGATAGCTGTTGAGCTGCGTGAAGTACTGCGTCACCTGACGCTGGCCGAAGGCGTCGTACAGCGTGTCGTCGATCAATTGCGGTTGGATACCGTAGCGCGAGGCGGTGTCGCGGTTGATCTTCAGCTCGAGCGTGGTGCCTTTGGTCTGTTGGTCGGTAGCGACGTCGCGCAGTCGCGGCAGCGTCTGCATTTTGGACAGGATCTTCGGCGCCCACTCGTTCAATTCGCGAGATTGGCGTCCTGCAGCGTGAATTCGAACTGGGTTCGCGTCGGCCGGCCGCCGAGCCGCACGTCCTGCGCTGCCTGCATATAGAGTCGCGCGCCTTCGACCTTTTCGAGCTTGGGACGAAGCGCGTAATGATCTGTTGGGCAGACGCATAGCGTTCATTGCGCGGCTTAAGCGTGATGAACAGATTGCCGTTGTTGCCGGCCCGGCCGCTGCCGCCGATCGTCATGGCGATCGAAGCGACATCGGGATCGGCGCGTCACGATCTCGACCGAGCGCCTCCTGGTGTCGTTTCATGTCGGCGAAGGAAATGTCCTGATTGGCTTCCGAGGTGGCGGTGATCAGACCGACGTCCTGTTGCGGGAAGAAGCCCTTGGGGATGATCACGAACAGATAGACCGACAGGCCGAGCGTCGCGAAGAAGATCATCAGGGTCGTGAACTTCCAGCGCAGGGCGAGGTCGAGGCCGCGCTCATAGCCATGCAACATCGCGTCGAAGGCGCGTTCGCTCCATTGATAGAAGCGGCCATGCCGCTCCTCGCTGTGGGCGCGGAGGAACCGCGACGCCATCATGGGCGTCAACGTCAGCGACACGATCATTGATACGAAGATCGTCATCGCCAGCGTCACCGCGAACTCGCGGAACAACCGCCCGATGATGCCGCCCATCAGCAAGAGCGGAATCAGCACGGCGACCAGCGAGACACTGATCGAGACGATGGTGAAACCGATTTCGCGGGCGCCCTTGAAGGCCGCGGCCAGTGGCTTTTCGCCTTCTTCGATATAGCGCGTGATGTTTTCCAGCATCACGATGGCGTCGTCGACCACGAAACCGACGGCGATGGTCAAGGCCATCAGCGACAGATTATCGAGCGTATAGCCGAACACCCACATCAGCGCGCAGGCGCCGAGCAACGCCAGCGGCACCGTTATGGTCGGGATTACGGTTGCCCAGAAACTCCGCAGGAATATGAAGATCACCATCACGACCAGCGCGATGGTCAAAAGCAGAGTGAACTGCACGTCTTCGACCGCCGCACGAATGGTCGTGGTGCGGTCGCTAATGACCTCGATCTTGATCGCGGGCGGGATCGCCGCGACGAGCCGCGGCAGCGTCGCCTTGATCTTGTCCACGGTCTCGATGACGTTGGCGCCGGGCTGCTTGTAGACCACCAGGAACACGCCGCGCTTGCCGTTGGCCCACGCTGCCTGTTTGGCGTCCTCCGGGCCGGTGACGGCCCGGCCGATATCCTTGATCCTGAGCGGACCGCCGTTGCGATAGGCGATGATGACGTCGTTCCAGTCCTTGGAATCCAGCAACTGGTCGTTGGCGTAGATAGTGTAGGCGCGGGTATCGCCGTCGATATTGCCCTTCGGGCTGTCGACGGTGGTGATCGCGATCTGGGCGCGCACGTCTTCCAGCGACAGGCCCTTGGCCACGAGCTTGGCCGGGTCGATCTGCACGCGTATCGCCGGTTTCTGCTGGCCGCCGATGGTGACCTGGGCGACGCCGGAGATCTGGCTGATCTGTTGGGCGAGCTGCGCGTCGACGGAATCGCTGACGGTGGTGAGCGGCAGCGTGTCCGATGTGGCCGACAGCAGCAGGATCGGCGAGTCCGCCGGGTTGACCTTGCGATAGGTCGGGGGCGAAGGCAGGTTTTTCGGCAGTTGGCCGCCGGCGGCATTGATCGCGGCCTGCACGTCGTTGGCGGCGCCGTCAATCGAACGGTTGAGATCGAACTGGATCGTGACCGCGGCCGTTCCGAGATAACTGGTCGAGGTCATCTGCGCGATGCCGGGAATTTGCGCCAACTGACGCTCGAGCGGCTGCGCCACGGACGAAGCCATGGTCTCCGGGCTGCCGCCGGGCAGGCTGGCGGTGACCTGGATGGTCGGGAAGTCGACCTGCGGCAAGGGCGCGACCGGCAGCAGCGGATAGGCGACGAGACCGACGAACAAGATGCCGGCCATCATCAGCGAAGTGCCGATGGGGTATCGAATAAAGGGCGCGGAAATCCCTTCGCTCATTCCTGCTTGACCTTGGGCTGGGCCGGATCCGAACTCGCCACTGCCGTGCTGACAAGGGTGCCGGGTGAAACCTTGTATTGTCCTGCCGTGATCACCTGCTCACCCGGCGATAATCCCTCATCGACCACTGAACGTCCGTCGATCGACCTTGTCACCTTGATCTTGTGGAACTCGGCCTTGTTCTCCTGATTGACCGTAAATGCGTAGAGGCCGTCGGTTCCGTGCTGAACCGCATCGTCGGGAACCACGGTGGCGTCTTTCAATGTTGCAATCAGCAGCCGGGTCGAAACCGACTGGCCCGGCCACAGCGCGTGGTCCTTGTTGTCGAACACCGCCTTCAGCCGAATAGTCC
>CAVYPL010000009.1:0-274232 GCA_963770355.1 uncultured Alphaproteobacteria bacterium
CCACATTTTCCATCCGGGGAAAGTCAAATTGCGCTGCTTGATACCTGCCGACTGCTATCGTGCGGCATGTTGCCGTTGATGAATGGCTCAAATAATGCAGCCCCGGTCTCCTGCATCAACGCCTTCGCCCGCGCTAGCTCCCTCGCTCCCTCGGCTTTTTCATCATCGCCGGTCGCTCGCAGCAGCAATTGGGCGCGGACAATGCGGGCCAGGCATTCAGGCACACGGGCGTGACGCTCCGTCGCAACTTTTATTGCCTCTTCCACCGTGGAAGACGCTTTCGCGTTGTCGCCATCCATTCTGTACACATTTGCGAGGTCAGCCAGAATACGAGGCTCATTTTCGAGGCCCGCCTTTCGCGAGCGAGCGAATCTGAGGGCTTCGGACAGATCTTCAATCGCTGACGTGAGCCTTCCGGCGACAATGTGAGACAGTCCCCGACAGGCCTGGGCGTAGACTCGCAGGTAGGAATTCCCTGAATTCACGGCGATGGAAAACGCTCGGTCGGCGTGTTCCTGAGCGAGTGCCACATTTCCTTCGGCCCAGGCCAGGTCTACATACGCCAGGCTCGGAATGAGGTGATGGAGAGCGCCCACATTGGCGCTTTCCAGTTGAAGAATGCGATCGAGGAATGGACGGGCTTCTTCTCCACGACCAAGCATCACCAATGTTTGGCCTCGCATCGCGGTCAGCCACACATCGATGTCAAAGCCGAGCGTCTGCCGGTCGAATTGGCCGATCTCGTGCGCCCGCTCCATCGCCTCGATATTCATCTGAAGCGCCTCGGACATTCTCCCGGACGTCCGCAGAGCGTGACAGAGAACTGCCTTGAGCGTGATTTGAACGCTTGTATCGTTACCCTGATCGGCAATCGATTTGGCTTCTCGCACCTTCTCCACATATTCATCGGCCGAACCGCCATTGGCGAGTATCCGGCCATAGGCCGCCTGGATCAGTGCATTGGATCTCAAATCGCCTGAGGTCAGGGCTATTTGCTTGGCTTCATCGAAGTAGACGTGTGCATCTTGCGCCGAGATTCCATCCCACCAACCAAAGTTCAGGATTTGACCGGCAGCCATCATCCTCAGGTGATTTATCGGTTGGGATGCAGGCACATTTGACAGCAATTCGCGGACCTTCTTCCAGCTTCTCAGTGCCTGACTTGGATCGTTCGTCCCGATCCAGACGGCGGCGCGCATATTCTGTTGTGCCGCTTTGAGATTCTCGCCGGCCTGTTCCAAATGATAGGCCAGCAGAGAGGCTCTCTCTTCCATACGATCCTTGAAGATGCTTTCGATCGCCTGAGCGGCATTCGAGTGAAGTTCGCGACGACGGTCGTGCAAGAGCGATAGGTAAGCAACCTCCTGGATCAGAGGATGGCGAAATGCGAGAAGCCGCTGTTCAAAGGGCGGCACATCGTAGAGCAGTTCAGCTTGCCTCAGATGTTGAACGGCTTCCGATAGCTCGGCCGGGTCCAGACCCGCGATTCGATCGAGAACAGATGTCGAAATCTCGCGACCAATGACGGAGGCAATCTCCAATACCTTCTTGGCGTTCTCCTCCAAACGGTCGATCCGGGCCGCAAGAACGGCTTGCACGGTCGGGGGGAGAGGAATTGAATCGATGCCGCCTTTCAGGCGGTATGACCGCCTTTCGCCCTCAAAGTCTCCACGTCCCACGAGTGCGTTGATGAGTTCCTCGAGGAAGAACGGATTTCCCTGCGCCCGCTCTATGATGTTCCTGCTCAGCAACGCCAGGGAGGTGTCGCTGCCGAAGTGGTCCTGCACCAGGACCGCCGCCTGTGCCGGCAACAGCGGGCGCATGTTGATTTGTCGATAATGCGATCGCTGCATCAGGGGCGCCGTAAATCCCGGCCTGAAATTCACGACCAGAAGTGTTGTGGTGCCTACAACTGCGTCGGCCAAAGCTTCGACGAACTCTTCGCTTGCGGCGTCGATCCAATGCAAATCTTCGATGATGACAACCGCAGTGGGCTCCAGTGGAGAGTGCGGCAATAACCTCACGAAGTCGAGGAGCTGCGTCTTCCTCGTTTTTGGGTCCAGTTTGATGGACGGCTGCTGCGGGTCGGCCAGGCCCAAAAAGTCCAGCAGGATAGATGGTAGCTGTTCGGAGACGGGCAGCATCGCCAACCGGTCGAGGACGATGCGGCGTGAGACATCTGCAGCCTGCTTGAAGCGAAGCCCGAAATAATCACGCATCAACTCCAGCACCGGCTGAAACGGCGTTGCCCGGCCGTGAGCCAGTACACGCGCCTCAAAGACGCGAATGCCTTTACCTCGGCAATTCTCCGCAAACTCGAAGCAAAGACGACTTTTGCCAATGCCGGCTTCTCCCACCACGCCCACTACATGACCTTCACTCCTGATTGTATTTTCAAGTTCGTGCAAAAGTGCGGTGTACTCTTCGGTTCGGCCAGTCAGCGGACTTAGCCGAATTCCGCTGCGAAAGACCCCGCTTGACGGCGCATGCTGAAGCCCCCGCACTCGGAAGATTTCGACCGGCGTCGCCATCCCACGGATCGGCTGTGGGCCTAGCGGTTCGACTTCAATGAACTGTTTGGCAGCCGCGTAGGTTTCTTTCGAGATGAGTATGGCCCCCGCGTCCGCCAATTGCTCCAGACGATTGGCGAGGTGCACGTTGGGCCCTGCTGCGTCATAGGTCTGGTAAATTCCATGCTCAACGGTTTGAACGACGACTTCGCCGGTATGAACGCCAACCCGGATCTGCAAATCCGGATCGCCAAGACGTGTGATTCCATCCTGCATTGCCAAAGCCGCGAGGCAGCCACGGACGGCGTGATCCTCATGCGGTTGCGGGGCACCGAAGAGCGCCATGACCCCGTCGCCTTGCGACTTGTTGACGACGCCTTCATAGCGCGCAACGGCTTCCTTCATGAGGTCCAAAACAGGCTGGAGACGCCTCATGCCTATTTCGGGATCGCCCAAACTATCGATGAGGCTCGTTGAATTACGAATGTCCGCGAACAGGATTGTCAGCCGCTTGCGCTCTCCGCCCTTGGCGTTCAGCGAGGCCAGGACGTGTTGCAACGACTGACTGGTTGCTTGTGAGGCCGCAGGCTTCAGCGCGGTACTGCATCGTCCGCAAAAGCGTGCCGTCGGTCCATTGAGGTGGTGACAGGCGCTACACTCAATTCCGAGAGCTGCCCCGCATCCTTCGCAATACTCATTGGTCGCTTTATTGGAGCAACCACAACGCGAACACAGCATCATTGGCCCCTCAAATGGCAGCGGAGGGCAATCCACCAAATCTATAAACCTATTTGCAGATCAATTCCATGCCGCCTCGCAACAACGGTTCATCCCTGCCGTGCAAACCCGAAAACGCCCGTGGCTTTCAAATGCGTCGCGGCGATTGGTCGCGCGTCAATGGATATGGCCCAAATCTTCCTGCCAGGTCGTAAGCTCCCGCGCGATCATGAAATTCCGTCAAATCGCCGGCTGACCGCCGGGCAATATCCTCCCTGCAAGTCTAAAACAGCCCATCTACGACAGCTAGTAAACTAGAATAATACACGCTACGCTAAAGACAGCTTGGGCATGCAAATGCACAAAGTTTGGCCATATGAGCTTCTTGAACTGGCCCACGGAAGAGATGCTTCCCAGCCGACGTGCTCAGCGGCACCGTCGACGCGTGTTGTCGGACCTGTTTGACAGATTCCATCGCGAATTCCCCGAGGTTACCTACGAGCTGATCTGGGATTCTCCGACCGTGAATGCTCAAGCCTGGCGTCTTGGATCGGCTCGCTACGTCCGGGTCTATGGCGGTTTAGTGCGGCATCCGACGATCACGAAATACGGCCTGGCGCTGATGCTGGCGCACGAGACCGGTCATCACTTGGGGGGATTGCCCCACGATCCCGCGATGCCTTGGATGACCTGGCAAGGTCAGGCGGATTACTGGGCAGCCAGCATTGCTATGCGGAAAATTTGGGGACCCCGCGCGCGTGGAGCGACTTTGAGGGCGGCTCGGGAGCTCGTCGAATTGCATAGAATTTTTGAGAGCCAGCTCGATGACGATGAACCCGATCTGCTGGCGGATTGTAGATATTGCATATGGCGCTCGGGAGCACTCGGCCAGGAGATGCCAGGCTGCGCGATGGAGGCTTTTGCTTCAATTTCAGAATGAACGCTTTGATCGAGACAATGAGTTTCAAACAGGAGGTAGACAATGGGCGCACTCATTCAAACCAAGGGCACGCAGAAGCTGGCGAAGTGGCTAAACAATCGTTTTGATCCGAACGGCATAATTGTGCTCCGAAAGACGCAGAGTACGGGAGGCGCCTACTCTGGTCTTCTCTCCAATGCTTTCAAAATAGGCAACAGCCTATGGCAAATATCGGACGCGTTCACAGCTCAGTATGCAACGAACGCAACAGGTGGGACGGCAACTTGGCCCGCGGATGGGAATGATATTCTGTACCCGAGTGCAACGATGATTCCTACCAATACGGGTGTGTCGACTTCAACATTGAAATTCAGCCTTGTTGGTCAAGCCAAGAAGCCCGACTTCATTGTGCCAAACGCTACGGTCACGGATCTCACCACACGTGGAAACGTCCCGAGCGGGACCAAAGTTAGCACTGTGACCGCCGTTGCTGGCGGCTTCGAAGTCGGTCTCCCCACCGCGGTCACCATTGCGCCTGGTGACATGATCAGTTTTGCGGATGGCAACCATGAACGGCTGGTTCGACGCTGGCGTTGGTATCTCCAACATGACCTGAAAGCGGAAAATCAAACGGCCATTAGAGACGCGATTTTCACCGCCCTCGATGATACATCATTCAAGAGGATAAATTTTCAGACAGTAGAAGATACTCAGAGGGTCATCGTCACGACCCAGCAGAGGCTAAACAATAATGATGAGCTCGATGACTTCATGCTTATGTTCATCTTGCTCATGACGCAATCGACCACAGCGCCCGAGAAGGTAGACGCGCAGTAGCAAGTCAAAGCGCAAACGAACTGTAGCCGCGATGGGAAATCTCGAGATCGAGGAACTTCCGAGCGGCGTGCAGGCAATAACCGGCGTTGCAACCTCGATCGCCTTGTTCATTGGCTGGACGCCGGACGGCCCGACCGACCGGGCGCTGCGCCTGTTCGGCTTCGCCGACTACGAGCGCAATTACGGCGGTCTCGATTCACGTTCCTTGCTCGGCTACTCGGTTCGGCACTTCTACGACAATGGCGGCTCCGATGCCTATGTCATGCGTATCGCCGGCAACGATGGAGCCGTCATCGATCCGAACGACGCGGGATTTCACACGGCGCTTGAGTCGCTGTTCGTCGCCGGTGGCGCGGTCGATAGCATCGAGCTGTTCAACATCATCTGCATGCCCGGTCTGGCCGACACAGCCGCGATCCAGGCCATGCAACAGCGCGCACGCGAGCGCCGTGCATTCCTGATCGTCGACTGCGGCGAGGCCGACACGGTGGCGACGGTCACCGGCTCCCTCACCGGGAAGATCGGCGCCGATGCGCCGAACTCGGCGTTTTATTTTCCCTGGGTCGTCGCGCCCGATCCGTTGCAGCAGAATGCGCCGCGTGCGTTCCCACCGTGCGGCTTCGTCGCCGGCATTTTTGCGCGCGTCGATGCCTCGCGCGGAGTTTGGAAGGCGCCCGCGGGGGTCGAGGCCCTGCTGGCCGGCGCGACCGGCCTCGCCGTCGACGTCAACGATGCCGAGAACGACCTGCTCAATCCCCGCGCGATCAATTGCCTGCGCAGCTTTCCCGCCGTTGGCCATGTCGTGTGGGGCGCGCGTACGCTCGATGGCGACGACAGCCGCGGCTCGGAGTGGAAATATGTACCGGTGCGGCGCTTCGCGCTTTTTCTCGAGCAGTCCATCTATAGCGGTACGCAATGGGCGGTGTTCGAACCGAATGACGAACCGCTGTGGGCTAAGATACGACGCAGTGTCGCCGTCTTCATGACCACTCTGTTCGGGCAGGGCGCGTTCCAGGGCGCGACCGTCGATCGGGCCTGGTTCGTCAAATGCGACCGCGAGACGACCACGCAGGCCGATATCGACGGCGGGGTCGTCAATATCGTGGTCGGCTTCGCGCCGCTCAAGCCGGCGGAGTTTGTCATCCTCACGATCGCGCAGATGGCCGGGCCGCCGCTTGAATGACTTGCGCGCTTCGCTAGGGCACGTCTGGGGATGTCGCACCCGCGATGTGCTTTCCCGCGATGTAGCCGAACGTCAGCGCCGGGCCGAGCGTGATGCCGGCGCCGGGATAGTTGCCGCCCATGATGCTCGCCATGTCGTTGCCGGCGGCATAGAGGCCTGCGATCGGCTGGCCGTCGGCATCCAGCGCGCGCGCATGCGCGTCGGTCTTGATGCCGGCATAGGTGCCGAGATCGCCGATCACCATTTTGATCGCGTAGAACGGGCCGTCCTTGATCGGCGCGATGCAGGGGTTCGGGCCGTGCAAGGCATCGCCTTGATAACGGTTATAGGCGCGCGATCCCTTGCCGAATGCGGGATCCTGCCCGTCGGCGGCAGTCTTGTTGAATGCTGCGATTGTTGCCTCGAGCCCCTTCGGATCGATCCCGGCTTGGGCTGCGAGCTCAGTCAGCGTCGCGCCGCGCTTGAGATAGCCGGTGCGCAGGTGATGGGCGAGCGGCATCGGAAATGGCGGCACGCATCCAAGGCCGTATTTGCGAAGCGCGCGGTGATCGCACAGCAGAAAGGCCGCGATCTCTTCGCCGGGCCTGGCTGCCTTCATCATCTCCTGCACGAAATCGTGGTAGGAATTGCCTTCATTGGCAAAGCGCGTGCCGTCACGCATCACCGCGATCACGCCGGGTTTGGCGCGGTCGATGAAATGCGGCATCACCCCGTTGCTGCCGTCCTTGCGTGTCGTGATCGAGACCGGCACCCAGGCCGCGGCATTCGGCAGCGAATCCTCGACCCGACCGCCTGCGGACTCGGCGAGCCGCAATCCGTCGCCGGTGTTGCCGGTCGGGCCGGGCGAAAAATGTTCGTTGCCGGTCGGCGCGTGCGGAAACATTTTCTTGCGCCTGTTGACGTCGTGCGGAAAGCCGCCGCAGGCGAGCACCACACCGCGTTTGGCATGGACCCTGAACCAGTCGCCCGTCGCGTTCGACCAGCGCGCCGCGCACGGCGCCGTCCTCGACGATCAACTCGCGCACCGGCGAGGACAGCCACAACGGGATTTTCAGATCGAACGCCGATTTGGCCAGACGTCCGGCCAGTGCGTTGCCGTTGGTGAGGTTCATGCCGCGCCCGTGGCGCATCACATCCACGGCATGCTTCGACAGCCGCTTGGCGACATAGAGCGCGGAGGCAAGCGACTTCGTCGCGCGCATGAAATGGATGATCTCCTTGCCGGAGCCCAGCATCATGCCGAACACGGTGAGTTCGGGCAGGGGACCGCCGAGAGTCTTGATGTGCTCACCCAGTTCGCGGCCGTCGAACGGCCGCGTCACCATCGAGCGGCCACCCTGCGCGCCGCCCGGCGCTTCCGCGTGATAATCCGGAAAGGTCAGCGGCATGTCGAACTTGACCGCGGTCTTGCTGGTGAAAAAGTCCACCGCCTCGGGACCTGCCGCCAGGAACGCGTCGACCCGGGCGGCGTCGAAACTGTTGCCGGCTTCATGGCGCAAATAGCTCCGCGCCTGATCGGGGCTCTCGATGATGCCCCAATTGCGCGCGAGCGAGGTGCCGGGAATCCAGAGCCAGCCGCCGGAGCGCGCAGTGGTACCGCCAAAGCGCGGCTCCTTCTCCACGATCAGGACGTTGAGACCGCGATGGCCCGCGGTGACCGCCGCCGACATGCCGGCCGCCCCCGAGCCGACCACCAGTGCGTCGCATTCGTAGTTGTCTTGCTGGACGTTTGTCACGCGATCTGTCCTGCCTGTGCTCCCTAGCGGGCATTTGGAAGGGGATGGATTTCCCTGTCAATCGGCGCAGCGATAGAGCGGGCAGTCTGTTTCCCTCCCCCTGTGGGAGAGGGTGGCATAGGCGGCCGAAGGCTGCCGTCTTGCGCGTGACAGAGGCCGTGTCGCGCGAGTCGAGCACGAGCAACTGAAACGGCCGCTCGGAATGGCAGCCGTCAACCGCGAGCCGGTCCGAGCCATCAACGATGGGGTGTCCGCTTTGGGGCCAAGCTAGGCAGACCGTTGATCTAGGTCAACGTCAGCGATCCTTTGGCGCTCACGCTATGTTCAGCCGCACCGGAGGCGGCTCCTGTCACCTTTCAGTGACGCAAGTGCGAAGAGGGAGGTCCGCCATGCATCCGAGGAAGCGTCTTTCGATCAAGTCAGCGACAGTTGCCGGGATTGCTGCTAGCGCCCTGTTGGGGCTTGCAGGTCTCACTCTCAATCCGGCGCCAGCCAAGGCGGTCGTGTACTGCCAGTACGTTGAATATCCGACCGGTTGCGTTGCCCGGGCAGGCGTCGTGCTCAGGCCTCGTCCGGTGGCACGCGCTGCGGTCCGTCATAACGCCGGTGGCAATGCAAATGGCGGCGTCAATCGCGTTGGGGTGCGGCGGTAAGGGCTTGTTTCGCGGGTCAAGAGCGAGAAAAGAAGCCGTCACCGCTCATCCCGATGGCGGCTTTTTATCGTCCCGGCGCGGACAGGCGACCGGTATCGGGGCGGCGGCATCACGGTATGAATCGCGGCAATGGATCAAGATATCGCGGACGCCGGACGCGCGCAGGCCGACAGCGTAGACCAACAACTTTAGTCGCTAAGGGCTGAAAGGCTTGCTAACGTATCGATTAGTGGTTGCTGACTTATGATAATGAAGCCAACATTCGGACGGTCGAGATCAAGTATTACAAATATCACGCTACAAACGAGAAAAGCGGTAATGAAGACAGGCAGTCGGGACCGGAGCGGGTCGAGCCCGCTTGCATAGCCCGCAAAGCCGCACGCAACAGCAGCTATCCCGGAAAGCATTACCAACACAACGTGCGGAATAAAGTTTTGCAATGCTGCAAGACGCTTTCCTTGGTTATCGATCAGCTCGTTAAGCGCCAGGATAAATAACCCGGTTGGCACCATATTATTATCCTTGGCCGAAAGAGCTTTCACCTGCTGCCATAGCGCTTCTTGGATATGGTTCGAGCGATCGATAATAGCCGGTAGCTCCGAAAAAGACTTGCCCGCCGGTATGATCCGTATCTGGGCATATTCTCGAAGCAGCTTCAGTGATTCCTCCCGATGAGGTGCTGGCAGGAGGCGTGCGCGCAAAGCTGTCGTGCCAATCGCGTTCGCTTCATTGAGAACTGCTTCGCGCCGCGCTTCGAAGCGCGTGAGCGCCATCAAAAAAGTGAACCCAATAATTAAAGTGAGCAGTCCCAAAAGCGATTGCTCCAGCGCGGAAATGTTGACGCTCGCACCATGCCCGTCGGTCCGTATGCCCAGTCGCCATCCAAATTCGCTCGCTAAAAAGACGATGGCGGCGCCAATTAAGAAAATGACGAGAAAGAATAGTTGTACAGACTGTCCCATGACCCCCCCTAAAGACCCCACTGGCTGCCTGAGAATGGTCAGAAAAACGAACCATACAATGATCTAGATCATTGCACCACGATCCAAGCCGCTGCTCATTTCTGCGCCGCGCTTGCCGCACACGCTGCAGACGAAGCCGGGCTCGATGTCGGAGAGCCGGACATCATCGGCCCGGCCGTCCGCGTTGGTCTCGACTTGGACGGCTGGCCGGTGGTCGCGGCAATGCATGCCGCGACTACTCTTCCGACAGCATCCCGTGCACCCTGGCTGCGAGCGCGCTTTCCGAGAACGGTTTCTGAATTAGCGCCACGCCGGGGTCGAGCCGGCCCTGATGCACGATCGCGTTGCGTGAATAGCCGGTCATATAAAGTATCTTCAGGTGCGGGCGATGCTGCTGCGCGGCCTCGCTGAGCGTGCGGCCATTCATTCCGGGCATCACGACATCCGTCAGCAGCAGGTCGATCGGACCGGGTTGATGAACGAGTGCCAGTGCGGTTTCGCCACCTGCCGCTTCCAAAACCTTGTAATTGAGACCGCGCAAGGTATCCGTGACAAACGACCGGACGTCCGGATCGTCTTCCACCACCAGCACCGTTTCGAGCTGACCCTTCCGACTTTCCGGAATTTTGGTTTCGTTCTGCGCCTCGCTGGCGCTGGCAAAACTGCGAGGCAAATAGATCTTGACCGTGGTCCCTTCGCCGACCTCGCTGTAGATGCGGATGTGGCCGCCGCTTTGCCGCACAAAGCCATGGACCTGGCTGAGGCCGAGACCGGTTCCGGCGCCGGCGGCCTTTGTGGTGAAGAACGGATCGAACGCCTTGCCGATAACCTCCTGCGACATGCCGGCGCCGGTGTCGGTCATCGAAATCAGCACGTATTGGCCGGACTTCACGCCGTCCACGGTCTCGCAATAGGCCTCATCGAGAAACGCGTTGGCGGTCTCGATCGTCAGCTTGCCGCCTGCGGGCATCGCGTCACGCGCATTGATCGCGAGGTTGAGGAGCGCCAATTCCAGTTCCGCCTTGTCGACCTCGGTCTGCCACAGCCCGCCGCCACGTACGGTTTCGATCAGGATGGTCTCGCCGAGGGTGCGGCCGAGCAGGTCGGACATGCCTGCCACCAGCCGGTTGGCGTCGAGCGGGCGTGGGTCGAGCGGCTGGTTGCGCGAAAACGCCAGCAGCCGTTTGGTCAGTTCGGTCGCCCGTTCGGCGGCCCGATAGCTGTTCGTCAATAATTTTTTCGGCCTGTCGTCCGTGATGTGCCGCAACGCCAGCTGCAGATTGCCGAGGATGATGGTCAGGAGATTGTTGAAATCGTGCGCGACGCCGCCGGTCAACTGTCCGAGCGCTTCCATTTTCTGCGACTGACGCAGGCTTGCTTCGGCCGCCTGCCGCCGTTCGCCTTCCGCATGGAGCTCGCTGGTCGTTTTCATCGCGAGCACGATCAGCGCTATGAAGAAAGCGGTCGCGGGAATTCCGAAGACCAGGTGTCCGGCCATGTGCCAGAGCCAGCCCTGCACGATGTCCCGGGTCTCGAGGCTTGAGGTGACGTAGACTGGAAACCCCTCGAGCTTGCGTGCCGAAATTCGCCGTTCAAGGTTGTCGATACCGGAGATCGCCGTATACGTTCCGCCTTGCGGGCTGCGCGAGATGAGCTGCGCAAAGCCGGAGGAGGCATCGAGCTTGATATTTGGCGTTGTCGGCACTGGATAACGGGCAAGCACCGCGCCGTCTTCCCGGATCAACGTATAGCTTGCGCTGGTTCGCGCCGCCAGCGGCGCGTAGAACCGCTCGAACGCCTGGGGCGAGACCGAAATCTCGGTGAAGCCCGAGAATGTGCCGGAGCTGTCGGTGCGCCATTTGCTGACGGGAAAGATCAGCCGGTTCCTCAGCTGGATGCGCAGCACGTCGCCGATGTGGATGTGCTGGTCGTGCCCCAGCTGTTCCTTCAGATACGCCCGGTCCGGCGCATTCGCGGCTGCCGGCATCGGAAATAACAGCGAGGATATGATGGCGTCGCCCTGTGCATTCAGGATCCAGATCGAGCTGATTTCCGGCAGCGCATCGACGAATTGCTTGAGCCGCTCGCTCAACTCGGCCTCGCTGGCGCGGAGGCTTTGTTCGGCGCGGCCGCGCGTGATTTGCTCGACGCTATCGAAGGTCACGCTGATCGAGCGGAAAACCCGCAGCGCCTGTTCGGCGCTCAGGTCCAGAGCCTGCCTGATCCGCTCGTCGGCCTGTTCGACCGCGGCGTGGTAATTCACCCACGACGCATAGCAAAACAGCAGCACGGGAAAGACGACGCTGGCAGCCAGCATAAACCGCAAGCTTCGAAGCGCGGCGTCACGGCGCGTTCGCATCCGGAAAACCCATCCCCTGCTGAATCGACTACCGTTCGATATCAGTTAGACGCGGTTCCCGCCAGTTCGGCCGGGTTTTCGGCCGGCCACCCGGCTCGAACGAGCAATTGGCGCTCCGCCGCCATCGCGCGCATCATTGTCGGGGATAGTCGGTGTCGTTTTTAGCATACAATCCATGATAGTGATATATTTCACACGCAATCGTGAAAGATGCGGTCAGAATATCGCTGTCGTTCGCCCCGGCCTTGATCGATCCGGCGGCGCATTGCCGCAAATTTTATGTTTTTCAAGCGCGCTGATCGTCGATTATTTGTCGTTCGGAGATTCAAATGACCAGGATCATCCTGCTGTCCGACGGTACCGGAAACTCCGCCGGGAAGGTGTGGCGCACCAATGTCTGGCGGCTGTTCCAGCTCCTCGACCTCAAAAGCTCCGGCCAGATAGCGATTTACGACGATGGCGTCGGGACGTCGTCGTTCAAGCCTTTGGCAATTCTTGGCGGCGCCTTCGGCTACGGCCTCAAGCGGAACGTGATCAACCTCTACAAGTTCTTGTCCCGGAACTACAAGGACGGCGACCAGATCTACGGCTTCGGCTTTAGCCGCGGCGCCTTCACGATCCGGGTCGTCATGGGCCTCGTTCTGAGCCAGGGACTGATAAAATTTTCCGACGAAGCCGATCTCGACAAGAAAGCCCGCGCTGCATATCGCGCCTATCACTACAGCAAGCATTCATGGGTAAACCTCGGGTTCTTTATCCGCTTCCCGCTTTGGCTGGTGGACAAGATATCCTACAGGCCGGGACAACAGCGTCCGGTCGAGTCGATCGAGTTTCTCGGCCTTTGGGATACGGTTGCCGCCTACGGTCTGCCTATCGACGAAATGACCCGCGGCGTCGATAAGTGGATCTGGCCGCTCGAACTGCCGAACAAGGATTTCAATTCCAAGATCAACAGGGCAAGGCACGCTCTCGCCATCGACGACGAGCGCCAGACCTTTTTCCCGGTTCTGTGGAACGAGAACAGCGACAATACGCAGTCCGCAGGGACGAAACGCGACTCGAAATCGGAAAAATTGCTGCAAGTGTGGTTCGCCGGCGTTCACTCCAACGTAGGCGGCGGTTATCCCGACGACTCGCTCGCCAACGTCTCGCTTTCCTGGATGCTGGCGGAAGCGGAAGCCGCGGGCCTGACATTCAAGAAGACGCCAAAGGCCGATCCGGACGCGTTGATCTCCACCAATTCCGCCAAGGACAAGGACGGAAGACTATACAACTCGCGAAGCGGGCTTGGCGGCTACTACCGCTACAGTCCGCGAAAGATCCAGGATTTCTATGACGCGATGCCGCGCGAGCTGGACAAGGACAACAAGCCCCTTCCGGCCCCCTTGCCCAAAATTCACGAGAGCGTATTCGGCCGCATTCGGGTTGGAGCGCATATCTATGCGCCGTCCGGATTGCCGAAGAAGTACGAGATAGTTCGGTCAGGTGATGTGAATATCACCGGCTCGCCACCCTCCGTTGCGCCGATGTCGCTGACCGTCGAACCCAACGACGACGCGATCGCGGAGGGCGAGACGAAGGCAACGCAACGACATCAGCAGCAGGAAGGGGTCTGGAATCTCGTTTGGCGCAAGCGTCTGGGTTATTTCCTGACGGTGGTCGCGACCGCGGATCTGTTGCTCTATCCGCTTTATCGGGAAAGCTACGGGTTCGAAGAGTTGCGTACGCGGCTTCGGCTGCTTTCCGACACGATCCGCCTGATAGGGAATGCCTTGCCCGGGCTTGCCAGCCGCTGGCTGGATGCCTATGCGCGAGACCCCGCGCAGTTTGTGATTTCGGCGGGGCTCGTGTTTTTCCTCCTCTGGATCAGCGCAAGATTGGCAGGGAGGATCAATGACCGCATGCGGCATTTGTGGAATGCTTCCCTGCCGAGCAGCAACAAGCCGCCTTCTGCCAAGCCGGCGTCGCGTTGGCGCGCGATCAGACGAGCCGTCGTCGTCGCAATGGTCGCCTATGTTGTGTTCTATCCTTGGCTGGCAAGCATCCCCGTTCTCGACCAATTAGTGCTTCCCGAGCAGCCGAACTACTTCCTGATCGCGTATTTGAGCGGGGTAGTCCGTTGGGTGCTCGGCGCATTCCTGGTCTGCTACTTTCTGCCGGACTCGATCGTGCAGCCGCTCAGGCTCTCGGCTCTCTATCAGGCATTACTGAACTTCTTCAGGTACAAGCTTGCGCCGGGCCTTTCTGCTTTGGCTCTCATGGCATTGGCGTTCGGATTTCTGAACCACTATGCCTTCAACATTCGCGACAGCTTCGGAAGTTTCTGCACGCCGACACTAGGACTGGATGTTGAAAATAACGGCCTCGGCGGCCGCAATACGAAGCAGATCACCTTCGACATCTCGCCCGAGGCGAAAAACCAGCCGAACAATCTTTGCATTTCCACCGGCGTCTATCTGAAGACGGGTCAGAGCTACGTTATTGGCGTGTACCGCGAGCCGCAGGGAACGGACAACAATCCCAAGGAGGGCGTGTGGACGTTCTGGGGAGAAGAATCCTTCATGGGCGGGCAGCCGGTGAGCCGGCTTCCATGGCATAAGGCTACGGCAATGATAGCGCTCTATCCGCTGCGGCGCACGCTCGACAGGGGATGGTACAGCGCCATCCTCCGCGTCGGGTCGACCGGTTCCGAGGAAGACTTCCTCGATCACAATCCGCCCGCTCAATCGGACGCCATGTTGCTGGACCGAAGGCCGGAAGCAATCCCGAAGGAAGAGAAGTTGGGTGAAGTCTTCACGCCGAAACGGGATGGCGAACTGTATGTTTATGTCAACAAGCCGGTGCTGGGATGGCCCGGCTACGAGCTGGCGTTGAGCGACTGGATCGGCGGCACTGGCAGCGCGAGGATCACTGTCACGAAGAGATGACGAGCTGATTGCCGCGAAGCCCAGCCATGCCGCTGCCGCGGCCGCTTTGCCGCGCTTGGCCCTTGCGCTGGCCCCCGGTCGGCGGCACATTCGAGCCGCGACATACACAAGTCGCCAAAAACGACGCCCAAGAACCGGATATCTCAGGGAAACACCATGGCGGCGACGCGGATCGACTGCGATATCCATCCCGCGGTGGGCGGAACCCGCACCACGCTGCTGCCCTATCTCGACGATCACTGGAAAGAACAGGTGGTCAGCCGCGCGATCGACGGTCTCGATCTCAATTCCTATCCGCCGAGCATGCCGCTTTCAGGCCGGGCAGACTGGCGGCCGGCCAATGGCAAGCCGGGCAGCGATCTCGCGATGGTGCAGCGCGGCGCGTTCGATCAGCTCGGCGCCAGCCACGCCATCTGCAACGTGCTCTACGGCGCACAGGCCGTGTTCGATCCGTATATGGCGGCGGCCTTCTGCAAGGCGATCAACGACTGGATCGCCGCCGAATGGCTGTCAAAGGATTCGAGATTGCGCGCCTCGATCGTGGTGCCCTTGCAGGCGCCCGATCTGGCGGTCGAAGAGATCGAGCGTCTCGCGGGCGACAACAGGTTCGTCTCCGTGCTGGTGCTGGCGCAGGGCGATCAATTGCTGGGCAAGCGGCATTTCTGGCCGGTCTGGCAGGCCGCCGAAAAACACAAACTGCCGATCGCGATCCACGCCGGAAGTCAGTACCGCGGCGCGCCGAGTTCGGTCGGCTGGCCGTCCTATCGCTACGAATATTACCTGGCGGAAGCGCAGGCGATGCAGGCCCAGATCCTGAGCCTTGTCTATGAAGGCGTGTTCGGCAAGTTCCCGGCCCTGAAGGTGGTGCTGATGGAATCCGGCGTGAGCTGGCTGCCGGCCTTCATGTGGCGCGCCAACAAGACCTGGCGCGGTGTGCGTGTCGAGGTGCCCTGGGTGGAGCGTGAGCCGGCCTCGATCGTTCGCGATCATTTTCGCGTCACCATGCAGCCATTCGACGGTCCGCCCGATGCCGCCGGCGTCGCCGACATCATCGAGCAGATCGGCTCCGACAAGATGTTTTTGTTTGCGTCCGACTATCCGCACTGGCAGTTCGACGGTGACGATCCGATGCCGGCGCATCTGCCGGCCAGTCTCATCGCGCGTATGTGCGCCGACAATCCGCTTGAAACCTTTCCGCGGCTGAAGCTCGCGGCGTGATGTTTCCTACCTAGGAGGATCGCATGAGTGATGTCATCGACCGCCCCATCCTTGCCGAGGAAGTAGCCGCCCAAAGCCGGCTGCGGATCGTCGATTGCGACGTGCATCCGAGCGTCCATTCGCACACTGATTTGCACCAGTTCATGCCGAAGCGCTGGCAGGAACATCTAAGAGAATACGGCAGCCATCTGCGCACGCCCTATATCGGCACCACGCCCTATCCGCGGTCCTCGCCGCTGATCGCGCGCCGCGATGCGTGGCCGCCGACCGGCGGGCCTCCGGGCTCAGATCTCGCTTTCATGCAGAAGCAATATCTCGATCCGCTCGACGTCGAGTTCGGCATTCTGCAGGTGCTCGACCTCTTTATCTTTTCGCAGCAGAATCTCGAATTCGGCGCCGCGATCCAGCGCGCCATCAACGACTGGCAGTTGGCGTTCTGGTCCGATCGCGATCCGCGCCTGAAGGCCTCGATCCTCGCCGGCCAGGACGACACGCAACTGGCGATCGCCGAAATCGAACGCTGCGCCAGGATCGGCCGCCATGTGCAGATCAATGTCTGCCCGCGCGCCAACGAACCTCTGGGACGCCGCCGCTACTGGCCGATCTATGCGCGCGCGCAGGAACTCGGCCTGCCGCTCGGCATTCACGTCGGCGGCTATGGCGGTCACGCACCGGCCGGCGGCGGCTGGCCGTCTTATTATGCCGAGGAACACCAGAGCAACGCCCACACCATGGCGGCGCAGCTCACGAGCCTCGTGCTCGAAGGCGTTCCGGAACGCTTTCCGAAACTGAAGATCGTGTTCATCGAGGGCGGTTTCGGCTGGATCCCGCCGGCTACCTGGCGCATGGACCGGCACTTCGAGGCGTTCCGCAGCGAGGTGCCGCATCTCAAGCGCCGTCCGTCGGAATATGTGAAGGAGCATTTCTGGTTCACGACCCAGCCGATCGACGAGCCGGACGAAGGAAAACATCTGCGCTCCCTGATCGACTGGGTCGGCGCCGACCGCCTGCTGTTCTCGTCGGATTATCCGCATTGGGATTTCGACGATCCGCGCTATGCCTTCAGGACGCCGCTGACGGAAACCGAACGGCGGAAGATTTTCAACGGCAACGCTCGCGCGCTGTACAAACTCTGAGAACCACAGCGCATGGCCCGCCACATCGTCGCCCGTACGTCAGACATCCCGCCCGGCGGCAACAAGGTGTTTGGCGTGGAGGGGCGCGACATCGTCGTGTTCCACGTCAATGGCGAATTCTTCGCGTTGCTCAATCGCTGTCCGCATGCCGGTGCGCCGCTGGAGAAGGCGGCGTGCGTGGCGCGGCTGACCTCGCCGGAGCCCGGCGTCTACCAGCGCTCGCGGGTCGGCGAACTCCTGCGCTGTGCGTGGCATGGCTGGGAATTCGACATGCGCAACGGCCAATCCTGGTTCGACCCGAAGCGCGTGAAGATCCGCTCTTATCCGGTCGCAATCGAAAGCGGCGAGGAATTGCAGAAGGGCCCCTATGTGGCCGAGACGTTTCCAGTCCACGTCGAGGACAGCTACGTCATCATCGAGACGTGAGGGCTACCGCGGCGGTCCCTCCACACTACGCCTATCCCGTTCATTGAGATCACCCAAAGGAGTAAATCCATGACGCATGCCATTCGTTTTCACAGCACTGGCGGTCCCGAAGTTCTGGTCTGGGAAGAAGTCGCGCTCGGCAAGCCCGGCCCGGGCGAAGCGCGCATCCGCCACACCGCGGTCGGACTGAACTTCGTCGATATCTATAACCGTTCCGGACTTTATCCCGCGCAATTGCCGAGTGGGCTTGGCGGCGAGGCGGCCGGCGTGGTCGAGGAGGTTGGATCTGGCGTCACCGATCTCAAGCCCGGCGACCGCGTCGCCTATGGTAACGCGCCGATCGGCGCCTACGCCGAGGCGCGGCTGATCCCGGCCGATCGTCTGTTGAAGCTGCCCGACGGCATCGACGACAAGACCGCGGCGGCGATGATGCTCAAGGGCCTGACGACGCAATATCTGATCCGCCAGACCTATCGGGTCAAAGCGGGCGACACGATCCTGCTGCACGCCGCGGCCGGTGGCGTCGGCCTGATCCTGGGCCAATGGGCCAAACATCTCGGCGCCACCGTGATTGGCACCGTCGGCAGCGACGACAAGGCAAAGCTCGCCAAGGCACATGGCTGCGCCCACACCATCGTTTATACGCGCGAGGATTTCGTCAAACGTGTCGATGAGATCACCGGCGGCAAGAAAGTGCCCGTGGTCTACGATTCCGTCGGCAAGGACACTTTCCTGAAATCGCTCGATTGTCTGGCACCGCTCGGCGTTGCCGCACTGTTCGGGCAATCCTCCGGCGGTGTCGATCCGCTCAACCTTGGCCTGTTGGCGCAGAAGGGATCGCTGTTCGTCACGCGCCCGACGCTCAACACTTACGCCGCAAAGCGTGAGAATCTTGTCGCCATGGCGAACGAATTGTTCGACGTCGTGAAATCCGGTGCGGTCAAGATCGAGGTCCATCAGACCTATCCGCTCAAGGACGCGGCCAAGGCGCATGCCGATCTCGCCGCGCGCAAGACCACGGGGTCGACGGTCTTGACCGTCTGACGGCCTTCAGGGGCGAACGCGCATTCCAAAAGTGTAACCTCAGCGCAAGGCTGCGCTGAGGTTACAGATTGAAACTAATGCACGATCAACCGCAGACCTGAACGGGCTGCAGCCGCCAGCCATGTTTGGTGTGCACGCGTCGTTCCACCGTGTAGCAGCCGTCATTGCCGTAATAGGCGTAGGGATCGTAGGCGTAGTCGTCGTAATAGCCGTACGGATAGCCGTAGCCTAGCCCGGAGCCGAACGCGAAGCGGCGTCCGAAGCCGCCATGAAATCCGCGGCCGAAGCCGCCATTGTGAAATCCGCCGGCCATACCGCCGCCATGGAAACCGCCTCCATGGAAGCCGCCGCCACCGAACCCACCGCCGCGGAAGCCGCCGCCGCCAAACCCTCCGCCATGGAAACCGCCACCGCCAAAACCGCCGCCGTGGAATCCACCACCACCACCGCCGAAGCCACCTCCGTGACCGCCGCCGCCTCCGCCTCCACCGCCACGCGCCAGCGCCATCGTCGGTGAAACCAGACCCAGCGCCGCAACCGCCAGCAACGCGATAAAAGTTTTACGCACCATAACCAACTCTCCGTCTCTCGCTCCCAACCGCGATACTTGCTGGAGGTAACGTTCTATTTTCGAAATCGCTATCGATCGGCGCTCAACTGTTCGCGATGTCAGATTAAACTAGATTTCATCTGTAACGTGCGGAACGTGCAGCTACGAGGTCTAGCCGGACTTCGCCGTCAGCCCCTCGATCATCGCGCGCACGATGATCGCAATCTCGTTCCGCAGCGCATCTGTCGGCACGGCGATCAGTTTCTGCTCGAGGCCAAGCAGCACCATGCCGTGCACGGCGGAAAACAAACTGCGCGCGGTCACGCCCAACTCTGTCGGTGAATTTTTTGGAAAGAGTGCTGCGAGCGGCCGATAGATGTGACGGAACAGATCCATCTGTTCGCCGATCGCCCATTCCGGAATCGGTTTGCCCTGCGCCATGCGATGCTCAAACAGCGCGCGCCACAGTTCGAGATTTTCAGCGGCGAAATCGCAATAGGCGACGGCAATGCGGACCAGCGTCTCGCGAGGCGAGGGCGCACCGTTGCTTTCAGCGTTCGTGAGCGCAGCGTCCAGCCTTGCAAGCGTGCGCGATCCCACGCGCAAAATCAGTTCGTCCATGTCTTCGACCAGATTATAGACCGCGCCGTTGGCGCATCCGATCTCGCGGGCCAGGTCCCGCGTTTTCAGGCCGGCCAAACCGCCAGCGGAGATGCTTCTCTCCGCCGCCAGGATCAGCTCTTCCCGTAATTTAGCTCGTCTTTCCAGTGCTTTAGACATTTTTAACCATTTTCTTGAGCGTTGCTCAAATAATTCTTGAGCAACGCTCACGAAGGTGCTACACCTGATTTATGAGCAATGCTCATAACACAGGGAGTAGCCAATGTTCAAAACTGTTTTGACGCTTTTCCGGGGCAGCGTGGCTGTAGCGGGAGAAGAACTGGAAGACCGGTCGGCGCTTCTGATCCTCGACCAGCAGATGCGCGATGCGGCCGCTGCCGTCGAGCGCAGCAAGCGCACGCTGGCACTGGCCATCGCGCAGGACCAGCAGGAGGGCCGCCGTCTCGACGCGACCAACGCCCGCATTGCCGATCTCGAACTTCGCGCCACCGCAGCCCTCGACGGCGGCCGTGAGGATCTCGCAAGGGAGGCGGCGCAGTCGATCGCCAATCTCGAGGCCGACCGCGACGCGGCGATGACCGCGCGAACTTTGTTCGCCTCCGAAATCGCGCGGCTGAAGCGCCACGTTTCCAATGCCGAGGCGCGGATCACCGAACTCGATCGCGGCCGCCGCATCGCCCGCGCCTCGGAAGCGGTCCGCAACATGCGCCGCGGCGGGGTCGAAGCGTCGCGGCCGTACGAATCGACGCTGCCGGAAGCGGAGAAAACACTGAAGCGGCTGCGCGACCGGCAGGTCGAGGCCCAGGCCGCGGACGAAGCCTTGATCGAACTCGATACCGCCAGCGGTCCGCTGGCGACGGCCGAAAAGCTCGCAGAACAGGGCTTTGGGCCACGCCTGAGATCAACCGCGGATGACGTGCTCGCGCGGTTGAACGCCAAACGCACGCCGACTGCCTGAACTCTTAAACTCGCTCAACAGACCTCACAAACCCACAGGAGATTATCATGAACCAGAACACTCAACACAGCGCCGCTTGGGTCACTTTCACCTACATCTCGTTTGCAGCCTCGGCCTTCATGGTTGGCATCGGCATTTGGCTCCTGCCGCTGGAGTTGTCGATCAAGGGCTATATGACCATGGGCTTTTTGATGTTGGTGCAGTCCTGCATCACGATGACCAAGACGATGCGTGACATGCACGAAAGCGACAAGCTGGTGAACCGCATCGAGGACGCCAAGGCAGAACGGCTGCTGATGGAAGTCGAACGTGGAGCTCGCGCTGCGTAACCTGTGACGCGGTGCTGCGAAGGCCGGCGGTGGGCATCTGCCCGTCCACCGCCGGCCACCTGTTTCGCACCCTCGGCGATCGAAATCGGAATTTCGCGGCGATCGGTTTCGCACAAGACAAAGCGAAGGAGTAATTTCGATGAAAAGAGCTTTCATGTTCCTGCTGCTGGGTCCGGCATCAATCGTGACGACCTGGTTGATCTACGTCACAGCGAAGCAAGGACCATGGGGCATCGCCGCGCCCGTGGCGATGATCCTGTTCATTTTTGTCTTCTTCGTTGCGGCGATCGCGGCACTCTTCGATCAATTCCTGGCGCGTGCGTTACCGGCATTCGTGAGAGCGTCCCTGACCGCGATCGTTGGTGCGGCGATTCCCGTTAGCGTGATTCTCGCCGTCTCCGGATGCATGTTGCCAGAACCGCCCGTGATGCCATTCGCCATCGGCGGTGCGCTTTGCACGGGGGTTTGCTCGTTGCTGTCGAACGATTACGGCCATCGGCATCGGCTCGCCCTGCCGACTGCTGCCGAGCAGTGAGATTCGGTCGTGCCTGATGCTTCCGTTCAAACATCCTTTACCTTTTCGCAACCCTGTTCGGGTGCACTCATGGCTCCTTAACAGGCCAGGCTCAGATATCTTGTCCGGTAGCGGGCAAAATGCATGGCATCTTTCTGGGGCAGTATTTCGGCGATCGCTGCGCGGATCCGGTCGGGAATCGGCCGCCTGCGCAGCCACGCGGCCTTTTGGTGGAAGGCATTCCAGCAGCCCACCATCGATCTCTCATTGCGTACCCATGCCGGCCTGACGACGCGGATCGTCGAAAGTCCGGGCTTGTCGCTTGCGCAAGCCGATCTCGACGAACTGGTGTCGCAGCTTCGCACCGTCGCCGGCAAGACGCTGCCGGCCGGCAGCCTCACCTACGGCATCTTCTCAGGCGACCGCGAAAAACTGTCGCGCGCCATCGTCACGCTGATCTCGGATGAGGCGACGGGACATCCGATCGCCTTCAACGCGTTGTCGGCGATGGACGTCGAGCTCGATGGCGAACGCGAGCAGGTCACCCATCTCGGCCTCGTGATGGTCGATCCCGAGGTGCAGGGGCAGGGGCTGTCGTGGGTGCTCTATGGCCTGACCACGCTGGTGCTGTTCGCACGCGACGGCTTGCGCCCGAAATGGATTTCGAATGTGACGCAGGTGCCGGCGGTGTTCGGCATGGTCTGCGAAACCTTTTCCGATGTGTTCCCGTCGCCGCGCGCAGATGCACGCCAGAGCTTTGCGCATCTGCAGCTGGCGCGCGGCATCATGCGGCTGCACCGCGCGGTGTTCGGCGTCGGCGACGAGGCAGGCTTCGATGAAAAACGCTTCGTCATCACCGATGCCTATACCGGTGGCTCCGACGCGCTGAAGAAATCGTATGACGTGGCGCCGAAACATCGCGACGAGCAATACAACGACTTCTGCGCCCGGGAGCTCAACTACGCCAGGGGCGATGACGTTCTTCAGCTCGGCCGCATCGATCTCGCCGGCGCACGGCGCTATCTGCAGCGCGAAGTGCCGACCGGTTCGCTGCCGGCGCTGCTCGCGGCCTCCGCCGTGCTGGCGCTGCAGCGGCTGATCCTTCCCGTCATGCACTGGATGGACGACACGCGCACGTTCGGCACCTTGCGGCCGCGACGGGGGAGCGGCCGATGACGCCAACCGTGATCGCCAATTCCATCGTCAATCTCTGCGGCGCGATCGGCCTCAGCGTCGCCATGGTGGCGCTCTACCGGCGCGATCCGCGCAGCCCGCTGACCCAGCGTCTGCTGCTGATGCTCGGCGTGGTCGCCGTGTTGTTCTTCACGCGCGGCATCGCGTGGTGGACCGGAAGCGTTTGGCTTGACCGTCTATCCCTGATTCCAGCGTCGCTCGTTCCGCTCAGCGCCCTGATCGTCACCGAAGGCATTTTGCGCCGCCATGCGCCCCGCGCGGCCAAGATCGCAGCCGTGACCGGCGCAGTGCTGCTGGGTCTCGGCGGCACTTTCGGATTGGAAAGTTTTGCGACGCCCTATTCGATCGTGCTGTCGCTGTTCCAGCTCGCAGGTTTCGCGACCTGCGCCTGGCTTTTGGCAACGCGCGACCGCGCAACGCTGCTGGCGTCCGAAAACCGCATCATCGGCCGCCTGGCATTCGGCGCACTCCTCGTGATTCCCTTTGTCGCCACCGATTTCCAGGCGCTGGCGCCGGATATGCCGGTCCGGCTGGGCGCACTCGGTGCCCTATTGGTCGTCACTGCGGTCCTGATCGCGGGTGGCGGCACCGAAACGCGGCGGCAAGGCATCCTGATGACGGCGCTGCGGCTTTCGAGTGCCGCATTGCTCGGCGCTGCCGCTGCCTGCGTCTCGCCGGACGTCGATGCCGCGCAAATCATGCGCTTCTCGGCTATCGCGATTTCGGGCGTGCTGACGATCGGTCTGATGACGGACACACTGCGCGCCGTGTTCGAGTCGCAGGTTCCGGGCGTTTTGAACTCGGTGGCAGCGTCGTCTGCGCGGACCCGCGAGGACCTGATTGCCGAACTGGCGCGTCACCCGATGTTCGAAAGCGCCCGGCGTTACCGCGAGGATGACCTGGCCGGCTACGATCCCCCATTGTTGCGCGATTTCCTCATCACCCGGCGGGTATTGCGCCACCCAGAAGCACCATGGGGGCTTGCCGCCTCCGATCCCGCGGTCGAACGGGTGACGTCGCTGATGAAGGCCAACAATGCCACGCATGTGATCATTCTGTCGCATGAGCCCGTCGACATGCTTGTGCTGGCGGTGCCGGTAATTTCGGCAGACCCGGCCACCGAAACCGCATTGGCGCTGGTGCGGCGGCTGTTGGCTTTGACGCCGGAAGCCGTGTGAGACGCATTTAAAATTCCGCTACGCGCATGCTATAAGACGCCAGCAGAAATTTTCATGGCGGATAGAGCCCGATGTCGAAGCAATCGATGCGCGAGGAGGCCGAGCGCCTGATCCGCGAGACGATGGAAAAGAAAGCCCTTGTCGTCAAACAGGGCAATACAAGGATCGAGACCACCTGCGGCAAATGCGGCGCGCCGAACCGCTTGCAGGCGGAAAAAGGCGCGACCCGCGTCAAGTTCGCCTGCAAGCAATGCGGCCACAAGCAAGAGACGCTCTAGGATCGATGCCTTCAAATTCGACGTTTTCGACCGCGCTTTTCCGCCCGCGGGAAATGCTCCTCCGGCCCCGCCCACGGCCTGCCGCCAATTGACGCCTCACCGCGATAAGCGATAGATTGCAACTCTTGGGCGAGTTGGTGACAGGGGCTTCGCATGGCATTACGCAAGAAGGCCAGGAAGACACGCACAGGGACCGGCCGGACCGGGGCGGCGGCAAAGCGAAAGGCGGCGCCGGGCCGGACCGCGAAAGCCGCGACGCCGCGCGGGCAGGCTGGCGTCATCGTCAAGGACAGCCAGCGCGCGTCGCCGCAAGGCGCGCGAAAGGTAGGCGGCGTCGATCGCGCGGAAATGATGGAGGTCACGGTGACGCTTCGCGGGCCGAAGCTTCCCACCGCTGACGAACTCGGGGCTCGCACTTTCTCGACGAAAAGCTTTTCGGCCAGGTTCGGCGCGTCACCACGCGACGTGGACAAGGTGTCGCAGGTGCTGCGCGAACTGGGCCTGAAGATCGTGGGCGTGTCGCCCTACACGCGCAGCATGCGGGTGAGCGGTTCCATCGCGGCGATGGAGGCCGTGTTCCATCCGGATCTGGCAATGTACAAGACCAAGGACCAGCCCAGCTTCCGCGATCGCGAAGGCACTTACAAAGTGCCTGCTCCGCTCCATGGAATTATCACCGCCGTGCTCGGGTTCGGCGAGCGGCGTGTCGCGCAGCGGAAGCCCGCGAGGGTCAAAAAAAAAGTCGCGCACCCGAATAGCCCGTTCACGCCCGCGGATATTGAAAGTCACTATCACTTTCCGCCTGGCGATGCCGCCGGTCAGACCATCGCCATCGCGGAATTCGGCGGGGGCTATTTCACGAGCGATCTCACTGACTATTGCAGGAAGTTCAATCGTCCGGTCCCCAAGGTCAAAACGGTTTCCATCGACAAGGTGCCGATACGCAACCGCGCCCAGATCGCTCGCTTGCCGGTCAACGCGAAAAGCGAATTGGACAACACCGGCGAAGTCATGATGGACGTGCAGATCGTTGCGGGTCTGTGTCCGGCAGCCAAACTCTCGGTTTACTTCGCCAAGGACAGCCAGAAGGGCTGGGTCGACCTGCTCGATCAGGTGATCAGGGAAAAGCCGGCCGCCTTGTCGATCAGTTGGGGGGCCGCCGAAGATTCCAGCGGCTGGTCGAAGGCCGCGCGAAACGCCCTCAATGATCGGCTGAACGTGGCGGCGGCGCTCGGAATCACCGTTGCCTGCGCGGCTGGAGACGATGGCTCCGGCGACATGCAAAACACCAAGGGCGCGCATGTCGACTTCCCGAGTTCAAGCCCGTTCGTTCTTGCGGTGGGAGGAACCATGATCACCCGCAAGGACAAGAAATTCACCGAGCAGGTATGGCATGTCGGCAAGGGGCGGCGCGTCAACGGGCGAGGGGGTGCGACGGGGGGCGGGGTCAGCATGCTCTATGAGCGGCCCAAATGGCAGGACGTCTCGATCAAATCGGTGAACAAGAAAAGCATAGACGGCCGCGTGGTGCCCGACATAACCGCGCTTGCCGGTCCGCCGATGTACGACCTCGTCTTCGACGGCGACGACGATTTTGGCGGCGGGACCAGCGCTTCGGCGCCGGTTTTGGCGGCGCTGATCGCACGTATCTACGCGCTGCTCCCGAAGAACAAGCGGCGGCGCTTCCTGACACCGCTGCTCTATCGCAAATCGCCGCAAGGCACCCCGATGGGGCATCTCGTCTGCCGCGACATTACGATCGGCCACAACACGTCCATTCCGTTCCCGGGCAGAGGCTACAAGGCCACCAAAGGTTTCGACGCTGTCTCCGGCTGGGGCACGCCGATCGGAAAATCGCTTCTGCTGGCGCTTACTTGAGCGCTTCGCAGACGGTCGTGTGCGTCTGGCCGGCAATGCCAAAACGTATAAACTGGATAATTAGGTCCAGAGCCCCGCGTCGTGGCAGTCACCGCGCGCGTCTGGCTGGTGATATCAATGGTTGCTTTGGCGTCCTCGTCTGCATCCGTCGCGGAGATTAACGTGAAGGCGGCGGGAAGCTTGAAGGACGCCTTCACTGCCGTCTTCGCCGACTACACCAAACAATACGGCAGCACCTTCGCGCCCGAGTGGGGACCATCCGGCACCTTGCGCGAGCGCCTGCAGAAGGGCGAGGCGTTTGACATCTTCGCTTCCGCCGCGTTGCCGCATGCCCAGGCTTTGACGGATGCCGGTGTGTCCGGTCCGAGCGTTCTGTTCGCGAAGAACGCATTATGCGTCGTGACGGAGGCGGATCGCGCGCTCGATGCCGGCAATCTGGTCGAGACGCTGCTAAAGCCCGAGATCCGGATCGGGACATCGACGCCGGTGTCCGATCCCGCCGGCGACTATACCTGGGAGATGTTTCGCAAGGTCGATACCCTGCGATCCGGCGCGTTCGAACTTTTGTCGAAGAAAGCACAACAATTGTTCGGCGGGCCGAACACGACCACGCCAGTGAACGGGCGCCCGCGGTTGCTGGTCGCGCTCGATGACCACCAGATCGATCTCTTCATTTATTACTGCTCCGGCGCGCAGCAGATCGTTCGTGGTCCGCCGAAATACAAATCGGTGGCGTTGCCGCCAGAGCTGACGGTCGGCCCCGAATATGGCCTGACGATTTCACGCAAAGCACGAGACGGCGCGGCAGATTTCGCGATGTATCTGCTGTCACCACCGGCACAGGCGAGACTGAGGGAGTTCGGTTTTATTCCGGTGGCCTTGCCGGTGGGGCAGTAGGTTAGTCAGCCTCTGCCGTCATTGCGAGGAGCGCAGCGACGAAGCAATCCATTCTTCTTTTTGCGGCTCGATGGATTGCTTCGCGGAGCCTGTCATCGGGCGCGCGTTCGCGCGACCCGGTGGCTCGCAATGACGGGATGGAGCGTTACCCGACGGGCAAATCAGCAAAAGCTGTCCAGCCCACCTTCAAAAAATATTCCGCTTTCCCCGTCGGGCAAATCAGCGCTACCAGCTCGCCCGTCTCGCGCCCACAGGAGGGGCGTATCGCGATCGTCACGGACGTAGGGCGCGGGATGCGGTGGACGCGCTGGCGCGCGCAAGACGAACGGCGCCAATGCGTACGGCGAAGTCGTGTGGTCCCGACGCCCCGACGCTGGCGTCAAGTTCGTGAGAGGCTAACGCTTCTCAGGGGCGACGGTGGCAATCAAGCCCGGTCACCGAGGAGAGCACGATATAAGCCGTAAAACCATTGCGCAGGGAAGGCCGGAATGCCTCCGCTGAACCTGTATGCTCGTGTGCGTTTTGCTTTGTGCATCTTGCACACGAGACCGCGGGTGCAGCGTGCACCCGGTCTTCCCTGCGCCCTCTTTTTCCAGGAGGGACAACAGTCCTGCAAAACTCGGGCGCATCGCGCCGCGAGATCGCGAAGCCATATTCAACGCTGTAGGGCGGGTGACTTGTCCGCCGTAGCTCAACGAGCGAAGGCGGAACCAGTATTCCAGAGACAGCAGTGATTGAACCGATAAGCCACGGCGTACTGGATACCCGCTGAGCGTCATCGGGCCGCGAGGCGCCTTCGCGGGGTACGACGACTGTATGTGGAACACCGCTCTCTCTTCCGTCATTGCGAGGAGCCAACGACGGTGGCTATTGACCCTTCACAAACTTCGCGAACGCCTCGGCATAGTCCGGATGCCACCGCGACAGCGCCGGACGGTTCTCCACGATATCGCCGGCCGCCCACAGCATGCGCCGTTCGTCGAGTTGGCGTGGCACGTCGTTATCCGGGCACAAGATATAAAAATCCCCGGCATCGATGCGTGCGATCATGAAATCGACGGTTTGCTCCGGCGTCCACGCGCCGGGCGGTTTCTCGGAGCGGCCGCGCGCCGTCAGGCCGGTGAAGACATGACCGGGGATCAGCAGATGCGCGCTGATCTTGTTGCCTTCCATATTGCGCAATTCATGCTGCAGAGCCTCGGTAAGGGCTTTCACGCCGGCCTTGGAGACGTTGTAGGCGGGATTGCCGGGAGGGGTGGTGATGCCTTGCTTGGAGCCGGTGTTGATGATGAGACCGGGCCGTCCGCGTTCGATCATGTGAGGCGCAAACACCTGCGTGCCGTGAATGATGCCCCAGAGATTGACGGAGAGAATGCGCTGCCAGTTTTCCAGCGGACCGAAACTGTTGCTGTCGGGGCCGATGCCGGCATTGTTCATCAAGATATCGGCGCCGCCGAACCGCTTTTGCACTGCGGCTTCGAGACCCGCGACGTCGTCGAACCGGCTGACATCGACGGCCGCGGTCATGACATCTGCGTCACCGCCTTTTGCGACAGAAGACAGTTTTGCCGCCGCTTCAGCCAGCCGGTCGGCGCCGACATCGGCGATACAAACCTTCATGCCGAGCGCGGCGAACCGCAGCGCGGCGGCAAGCCCGATGCCGGACGCGCCTCCCGTGATCACAGCAACATGATTGGGCGACATGGCGGGGTGGGGCATACGAAGTCTTTCAAGTGTTTGGGTTGCGATTGGACAGTGGCGGCTTCAGCCGCCGTCTTATTCGGTGAGTCAACTCGCACGCTTCTTCGGACGGCCGATCTCGCTTCGCAACGCCTGCAGCTCCTTGCGAGCCGCGCTCGCGGCATCGCGCTCGATCTTGCGGTATCGCGCGACCAGCGAGATGCCGAACGGGGTCAGCACGGCGCCGCCGCCGTTCCTGCCGCCGGTTTGCCGCTCGACGGCGGCCTGCCGGCAGATGCGGTTGATCTCGTCCACCAGGTCCCATGCCCGCTTGTAGGACATTTCCATCGCGCGCCCCGCGGCCGAAATCGAGCCGCAGGCATGAATGTTTTCCAGGAGCTGGATCTTGCCAGGCCCGATCCGTCCTTTGGCGTCGAGATCGATGCGGACGCTCAGCGATGGAAGCGATCTGGCGCTCGGTTTCTGCATGGAAAATGTGCTCCGTCGCCTAGGGTGGCCAGATTGCTGATTATAACGTTTTCGAGCGAAGAAGGGACCGGTTCGCGCGAAGAAACAAAATCTCTAGAGCCTTTTACGAACAAGCTGAACCGGTTACATATCCGTATCAACACGGGAGTTCCGGGGCAGGCATGAATTATCCATCGTTGTTTTCACCGCTCAAGATCGGTCCATATCAGCTGAAACATCGTCTCATTCTGGCGCCGTTGACACGGATGCGGGCGTCGAAGCCGAGCCTCGCGCCCCGGCCGCTGAATGCGGAATATTATGCCCAACGTGCGACACCGGGCGGATTGCTCCTCGCCGAAGCCTCGCCCGTGATGGCGACGGGATTTGGCAGCCCCGGTGTTCCCGGCATCTATACCGAGCAACAGATCGCGGGTTGGCGCGAAGTCGTTGACGCCGTTCACGCGAAGGGCGGCGTGATCTTTCTTCAGCTCTGGCATGTCGGGCGCGTTTCGCATTCCTCGTTCCAGCCGGGCGGCGTGCTGCCGGTAGCGCCATCGGCGGTGCCGATCGCCGACTTGAAGACGGCGACAGCCGACGGCAAGGTCGTGCCCTACGAGACGCCGCGCGCGCTCGAGACTTCCGAAATTCCCGGCGTGATCGACGCCTACCGGCAGGCCGCAAAAAATGCGCTGAAGGCCGGCTTCGACGGCGTCGAGATCCATGGCGCTAACGGCTATCTGATCGAGCAGTTCCTGCAGTCGCACACCAATTTGCGCACCGATCAATATGGCGGCTCCATCGAGAACCGCACGCGCTTCCTGATGGAGGTGACCAGGGCTGTGATCGACGTCTGGGGCGCCGATCGCGTCGGCCTGCGGCTGTCGCCTTATGGTGTGGCAAACGGCAGCGGCGAGCCCGATCCGATGCCGCTCTACACCCACGCGATTCAATCGCTCAACCCGCTCGGCCTTGCCTATCTGCATTTCATCGAGCCGCGTTCCTCTGGCGCCGGTCGAGCCGAAGTGAACCACCAGAACGTGCCGTCGGCGATGGTGCTGTTCCGCCCGATCTGGAAGGGTGTGCTGATGACGGCCGGCGGTTTTACCGGCGAAGCAGCAAACGCTGCGATCGCCGATGGTCATGCCGATGCCATCGCGTTCGGACGCATCTTCATTTCCAACCCGGATTTGCCGCGCCGCCTGCAACGCGGATATCCGCTGACGCCCTATAACCGCGCGACATTCTACGGCGGCGATGTGGCCGGGTACACGGATTATCCAGAACATAATGAGTTGGAGAAAGCGTGAGCCCCACCGTCATTGCTCCTCGCAATGACGGTCGAGACGGAAAGGGCAGATGGCAAGAGCAGCAACAGCCGCGGGCGTAGCATCAGGCCAATGCCTGTGCGGAAAAGTCTGTTTCGAAATCGACGTGCCCGCGCGCTGGGCCTGGCACGATCATTCGCTTGGCAGCCGTCGCGCGCATGGCGCGGCGTATGCGACGTATGTCGGCAGCTGGCGCAAGCGTTTCCGGATTACCAAAGGCAAAACCGCCATCACGCGCTACGAGGACAAGGCGACGAAAACCACGCGCAGCTTCTGCGCCGGCTGCGGTACGCCGATCGCGTACGAACGCGCGCGCTCGCCGCACATGGTCAATATTCCCCGCGCGCTGTTCTCGGGCCGCACCGGCCGTCAGCCGCTCTATCACATCGCAATCGAGGAATTGCAGGAATGGGCCTACACGGGCGAGCCGCTGGTACCGCTGAAAGGCTTCCCGGGCGTGGTCTGGCAGCGCTCGAAAAAGAAGAAGCGGGCGGAGCTCGAGGGGATGTTCTAGCTGCATGGGCCAGAATGCGAACCCGCTCTACGCAGGGCAGCCCTGCCCGCGCTCCATTGCGCGTCTCCTCCTCAATCGGTCATGATGGCGAACCCTTAGGTCAACGAACCGCGGGCTGGAGGAGACGAATGAAGAATCGCATTACCGGGCGCTCGGCTTTCCTTGCTTTGCTGAAGGACGAAGGCATCACGCATCTATTCGGCAATCCCGGCACCACCGAACTGCCGATCATGCACGCGCTGAAGGACCACCCCGACCTCACCTATGTGATGGCGATGCAGGAAAGCCTTGTGGTCGCGATGGCGGACGGCTTCAGCCGCGCCTCCGGCCGGCTCGTGGCCTGCAACGTCCACGTTGCGCCCGGGCTTGGCAACGCGATGGGATCGCTGTTCAACGCGGCATTCACGGGCACGCCGATGATCCTCACCGCCGGCCAGCAGGAACAGGGCCATGGCCTGATGGAGCCGGTGCTGTATGGGCCGCTGGTGCAGATGGCCGAGCCGCTGGTGAAATGGGCGGTCGAGGTGACGCGGCTGGAGGATCTGCCGCGGATCGTACGCCGCGCCGCCAAGATCGCGACCACGCCGCCGACCGGTCCGGTATTCATCTCGCTGCCGGGCGACATCCTCAATGCCGAGGCCGGCATTGAGCTCGGCCGTGCGACTCGGGTCGATACCCGTGTGAAGCCTTCCGACGAGGCGCTGCAGGCGCTGGCCGAGCGTATTCTCCGGGCGCGCAATCCGGTCATCATCACCGGCGACGAGATCGTCAAGAGCGACGCGCTCACGGAGGCGGCTTCCCTTGCAGAGACCTTGGGCTGCGCGGCCTATCAATCGTCGACGCCCTATGGCGCCAGTTTCCTGTCGGAAAGCCCGTGCTTTCTCGGCGCTCTGACGCGGCTGCAGAAGCAGGTGCGCGAGACGCTGTCGCCCTACGATCTCATGATCGTGCTTGGCGCCGATCCGCTGCGGATGTCGGTTTACAGCGAAGTCGACCCGTTGCCGGATGGGTTGTCGATCGTTCAGGTCGGCCTCGTCGACTGGGATCTCGCCAAGAATTATGGCGCCGAGATCGCGCTCAAGGCCGACGTCAAGGAAACGCTTCGCGCGCTGATCCCGGCGCTGAAGGCGGCCGGCGGCAGCGCGCTCGAAGCTCGCGCCAAACAGGGCGTGGCCGCGCTGGCGTCAAAGAACTGGACCGCCAGGCGCAAGACGCTGATCGAACAAATCTCCAAGGCCAAGGATAAATCGCCGATCGATGCGGACTGGCTGTCGCTGCAGGTGATCGAGGCGATGCCCGACAACGCCATTCTGGTCGACGAAGGGCTGACCTCGTCGCGGCAGATGATCGCGCTGCGTCCGCATCGCGATCGCTACGGCTATCACGCGCTGGCCTCGGGTGGCATCGGCTGGGGATTGCCGGCGTCTGTCGGCGTCAGCCTCGCCAATCCCGACCGGCCGGTGGTGTGCTACTCCGGCGACGGCAGTTCGATGTATTCGATCCAGTCGCTGTGGACCGCGGCCAACCACAAGCTGCCGCTGACCTTCATCATCGTCAATAATGGCGGCTATCGCATCATCAAGCAGCGGCTGCTCGCCTTTCACGGCGACGATCACTACGTCGGCATGGACTTCATCGATCCACCGGTGGATTTCACCGGCGTCGCAAAGTCGCTGGGGCTCGAGGCGACGAAGGTCACCGATCCCGGACAGTTGAAATCGGTGCTGTCGTCGGCGTTCAGCCGGCCGGGTGCGAAATTGATCGAGGTGGTGGTGAATAATGCCGTGAATTGAGCGGCCGTCACTCCGCCGCCTTCGCCTGCATATGTGGCCGATACCGGCTTGCGGGATGTGTCGTATCGACCCGCGCGCGTCCTGCACCAAACAGTTTTTCGCGCAGCGTACCGTCGGCGTAGGCGTCCTTGTAGCGCCCGCGCTTCGTCAATTCCGGCACCAGCATGTCGGCGATATCCTCGAAGTCGCCGGGCGAGATGGCGAAGGCGACGTTAAGGCCGTCGACGTCGGTCTGTTCGAACCAGGCCTCGATATCGTCGGCGACCTTTTCGGGCGTACCGACTACGACCGGACCGGCGCCGCCGATGCCGACATGTTCGACCACTTCGCGCACGGTCCAGACCCGATCCGGATCGGCGCGGGTGACGTTGTCCAGTGCGGTACGGCCGGCGTCGTTCTGGACGTGGCGAACCTGCTGGTCGAGATCGTAGGAGGAGAAATCGACACCGGTCCACCCCGACATCAGCGCCAGCGCGCCCTCGGCATTGATGTGCCGGCGATAGTCCGCGTATTTCGCATTCGCTTCGGCCTCGGTGCGGCCGAGGATGATCGTCATCATGCTGAACATCAAAATCTCGGCCGGGTTGCGGCCGATTTCCTTGGCCAGCGTGCGGATCGCCGCCACGCGCGGCCCGATGATCTTCGCAGACGGGCCCGACATGAACACGCATTCGGCGTGCTGGGCTGCGAACTGCCGCCCGCGCGGCGAGGTACCGGCCTGGTACAGCACCGGCGTGCGTTGTGGCGAAGGTTCGCTCAGATGAATGGCATTGAGCCGATAATTATTTCCGTCATGCTGGATAGGGTGCACCTTGGCGGGATCGGCAAAGATTCCCCGCGCGCGATCGCGCAGCGCGGCGCCATCCTCCCAGCTGCCTTCCCAGAGCTTGTAGACCAGCTCCATATATTCGTCCGCGATATCGTAGCGGTCGTCATGCGCGGTCTGCTTATCTTTGCCGGCGCCGCGGGCGGCGCTGTCGAGATAGCCGGTCACCACGTTCCAGCCGATCCGGCCCTCGGTCAGGTGGTCGAGCGTCGACATTCGCCGCGCAAAGGGATAGGGCGGCTCGAACGACAGATTGCTGGTGACGCCGAAGCCGAGATGCTCGGTCACCGCGGCCATCGCAGGGATCAGCATCAGCGGCTCGTTGGCCGGCGTCTGCGTGGCATTGCGCAGCGCCGCGTCCGGGCTCGAGCCGAACACGTCGTAGACGCCGAGGACATCGGCGAGAAACAGCCCGTCGAACCGCCCGCGCTCCAGCGTCTTGGCCAGATCGAGCCAATAGGGCAGGCGATTATATTCGGCGGTGCGGTCGCGCGGATGGGTCCACAGGCCGGGCGATTGATGCGCCACGCAGTTCATGGCGAAGGCGTTGAGCCGGATTTGTTTTTTCATGACGAGGAGGCCTTGGGCACGCCGTAGAGTTCCCTGTTATTCGCCCGGTCGAATGCCGGGCTGCCGGCCGAAATTGTTGCATTCCCTCTGGTTTAGCAAGGCCCATTCGGCCGGCGTCGTGCCACTTCCAGCAGATCGAATATCTCGATAGCTTGGCGCCTCAACAGGTTCGCGACCGCGAAAGGAAAAATCATGGCCACGAGAGCCGACGCGATTGCCAATGCGCGCCAGCAGCTTCATTCCGGCGCCTTTCTCAACGAACTCAACCGCAGGGTCGCCTATCGGACCGAAAGTCAGAATTCTTCGAGCGGCGCTGCGTTGCGTGCCTATCTCGTCGACGAACTTCAGCCGGCGTTCTCGCAGCTCGATTTCTCGACCAAATTGATCGAGTCCCCGACTGGCAGGGGCCCTTATCTGCTCGCGGACTATCGCGAGGATGCTTCGCTGCCCACCGTGCTCACCTACGGCCACGGTGACGTCGTGGATGGCATGGCCGGCGAATGGCGCGACAATATCGATCCCTGGCAGACGACAACGAAAGGCGAGCGCGTCTATGGTCGCGGCACCGCCGATAATAAAGGCCAGCACAGCATCAATCTGTCGGCGCTGCGTGCGGTCCGCGAGGCGCGCGGGGGCAAGCTCGGCTTCAATGCAAAGTTCATCATCGAAACCGGCGAGGAGATCGGCTCGCCGGACCTGCGCCAGGTGTGCGAATCGCTGCGCGACGAGCTCAGGGCCGACCTGTTCCTTGCCTCCGACGGGCCGCGGCTTTCTGCCGATCGCCCGACCATCTTCCTCGGTTGCCGCGGCGGCATCCGCATTCATCTCGACGTGAAGCTGCGCGATGGCGGGCATCACTCCGGCAATTGGGGCGGAGTGCTCGCCAATCCCGCAACGATCCTGGCGGGCGCGATTGCGAGCCTAGTCGATCACAAAGGACGCATGCTGCTGGACCAGTTGAAGCCGCCGCGCATTTCGAACCAGATCCGCGCTGTGTTGGCTGATGTCGAAGTCAAGCCGACGGAAGGCGAGCCGGAGCTTTCCGAGAACTGGGGTGAGGAGGGATTGTCGGCTGCTGAACGGCTCTATGCCTGGAACACGCTGGAAGTGCTGGCGATGTCCTCAGGCAATATCGAGAAGCCGGCGAATGCAATCCCGGGACAGGCGCATGCCGTGCTGCAACTGCGCTTCGTGGTTGGCACCAGATACAAGGAAGTCGTCGATGCGGTGCGGGCGCATCTGCATGCCAACGGCTTCCCGATGGTCGAGGTCAGCGCGGCCCAGAGTTTTGGCGCTTCCCGGACCGATTTCGACAGTCCCTGGGTCAACTGGACGGCACAATCGATCCGGCAGACCACAGGCAAGGCGCCGGCGATCCTGCCGAATTTCGGCGGTTCACTGCCAAACGACGTATTTTCCGAAGGACTGGGCCTGCCCACGATCTGGGTGCCGCATTCCTATCCCGGCTGCTCACAGCATGCGCCGGACGAACACATTCTGTTGCCGGTGACCGAAGAGGCGCTGGCCATCATGGCGGGCCTGTTCTGGGATCTGGGTGAGATGCCGCGCAAGACCTGGAACGACAAGACTTGGAACGACAAGACCTGGAACGACAGGACCTAGAACCAAACGCGGACGAGGCGGTTTGATCGGCGAAGGGAATTTTCCTGATGACGTTAGCTGCACCGGTCGAACTGCCTGCTCTCTCCGCGGAACCTAAAACAAAGAACATCACCAGGCTTGTCGTCGCGACCTCGATCGGGAACGCGCTGGAATGGTTTGATATCTCCGTCTACGCCTATTTCGCCGTCTATGTTTCGAAGGCATTCTTTCCAAACAACGATCAGACGATTTCGCTGCTTCTGACATTCGGAACGTTCGGACTGTCGTTCCTGATCCGCCCGATCGGGGGCATCGTGCTTGGCGCCTATGCGGATCGTCATGGCCGCAAGGCGTCGCTGATGATCTCCATCGCGATGATGACAGCCGGGACGCTTGCGGTGGCGCTGATGCCGACCTATGCGACCATCGGCATCCTCGCGCCGATCGCGGTCATCATCGCGCGTCTGGTGCAAGGATTTTCCGCCGGCGGCGAGTTCGGAAGCTCTACGGCGTTTCTGGTCGAGCATGCGCCCGAAAGACGAGGGTTCATCGCAAGCTGGCAGTTCGCGAGCCAGGGAGTAAGTGGATTGCTCGGATCCGGATTTGGCGCTGCGCTGACGATGTGGATGGCTCCGGCGGATCTGGAGTCCTGGGGTTGGCGGATTCCGTTTCTGTTCGGCGTTCTGATCGGACCGGTCGGCCTCTACATTCGCAGGCATCTCGACGATGCGACGGCGCCGCCTGCGGCCGAGCAGGAATCGCCGGTCCGGGAAGTGTTTGCGCGGCAGAAGGTTCGCGTGGTGTTGGCCGTCGGCTCGCTCGCGGTGTCGACCGCGGTCAACTACCTCATCGTCTATATGCCGACCTATGTGGTCAAAACGCTCAAATTGCCGGCGACTGTAGGATTCGTGGCGGCGTTCGTCGCCGCCATTGCTGTCACATTGCTTGCGCCCACGGCCGGCATGATTTCCGACAAGATCGGGCGAACGACGCACGTGATTGGCGCCGGCCTGCTGCTGCTGGTATCGATTTTCCCGGCCTTCCTGCTGCTGACGGGAACGCCGACGCCGACCGTCATCGTTCTTTGCGTGCTTTGGCTAGGCGCCTTGAAAGGACTCTATCTCGGTCCCATCGCCGCGTTGATGTCGGAATTATTCCCGCCGGCAACGCGCGCCACCGGCCTCGGCCTTAGCTACAACATCGGCGTCACCATGTTCGGCGGGATGGGACCGGCTATCATGACCTGGCTCGGCAGCTTCGCGTTGATCGGTGATCTCGCGCCCGGCTATTATCTGACGGTCGTTTGCTGTCTGAGCCTGTATGCCCTGATCACGATCCGGCGGACGGGTGCGGCGTAAGTCGCCGCCCAAATCACAGTGCGGCAAGATTTCGTGTGACGAAATAAAGATGTCACGACTTCGCTGCAAAGCACCATAAATATTTGACTTGAAGTTTCATCTGACAAAATAATGATCTGTCGTGTTCTGCCCGAGCTCTTTAGGATGCAGACAGCATGGAGACCCGTCCGATGAAAGACGTTCTATTCGGATTCCAGGCAGCCGCGGCCGATGTAGCGGGCGTACCGGACTCTGAGCTCTACCGCGACCTGATCGCGGATTGCGCGCTCGGCCACCGGCTCGGCTATGACGCAGCATGGCTATTGGAGCATCATTTCAGCGACTATTACCCGACGCCAAGCCCGCTACTGATGATGGCGCATATCGCGGCAAAGTTTCCGGACCTGTCGCTCGGCACCTCGGTGCTGGTGCTGCCGTGGTATCACCCGCTGCGGCTCGCCGAAGAAATCGCCATGCTCAATAGCCTGACGCAAGGAAGGCTGCATCTCGGCATCGGGCGCGGCACCGCCAAGATGGAATATGACGCGTACAACATCGACATGAACGAGGGCCGCGCGCGCTTCTCCGAGGTCTTCAAGATCGTCGAGCAAGGCTTGGCGGGAAAGCCGTTCTCGCATCGCGGAAAATTCTGGAACATCGAGCGCCCGATCCGCTTGCGTCCCGATCCCGTCAACAAGCCGGTGCACTTCTACGGCGCGATCGGCAGTCCGGCGAGCGCCGAAGTGATGGGCGATCTCGGCATTCCCCCGATCTGTCTCTCGACTTTTCCGGATGGCCTGCTGGTAAAAATCCTCGAGCGCTGGCGCGGCCGCGCCGGCGCCAAGGCGAACGGCGCTATCCTGCCGATCTCGGTCAAGATGTTCATCGCCGATACCGATGAAGAGGCGCGCGAACTCGGCCGGCGATATTATCCGCCATATTTCGCGTTGCAGGCCGATCACTACGAGGCCGACGCCAATCCGTGGGTCGGCATTCCCGAATATGCCGATTTCAGCCGGATGTTTGCCAATCTGCGCAAGATGACCGATCCGGCCGAGCTTGGGCCGTTCCTGGATTCAAACCTGGTCGGCAGCCCCGAGACGATCTGCAAGCGGATCGACGCGCTGATCTCGCTCGGCTTCAATTACTTCATGGTGTCCTCCGCCACGCCGGGCACGCCACTGGCGGTCAGGCAAAAGATGATGGTTCGTTTTGCGGAAGAAATCTGTCCGCGTTATTCCAGCGCGATGCGCAAGGGCAGGGCGGCATGAGTGCTCCGATGGTTGCCAAGCTGGGCAGGAAGAAAGCGCCTGTCATGTTGGCTCAGGCTGAAAAGTTCAACGCAATCCAAAAAGTATGCGCGATCCTGCGCGTGCTGGCGCAGAATTCGCCATTGCGGCTGACCGAGATCGCCGACGCCACCATGCTCAACAAAGCCACAACGCTGCGCATCCTTGGCTCGCTGATCGAGGAAGGTTTTGTCAGCCGCGTGGCCGGTGCAAAAACCTATGAGCTCGGCCAGGAAGCGCGGGTGATGGCGGTCAGCGCGCGCCGCACCGTCGATATCGCCGAACTGGCGCAGCCGAGCCTGTTGCGGCTGTCCGAAAAATCCGCCGATACCGCGCTGTTGTCGGTGCGCAGCGGCGTCGAGGCACTGTATCTGGCGCGCTCCGTCGGCAGTCATCCGTTGCAGCCGAACTACCTGCAGATAGGCAGCCGGCGGCCGCTCGGCGTTGGCGCCGGCAGTCTTGCCCTGATGGTGTGGTTGCCCGACGCCGAGATCGACGCGATCATCGAAGTGATCATGCCGCGGCTGGCGAAATCACCACGCATCACGCCAAAATATCTGCGCGAGCGGATCATTGCGGCGCGCAAGCACGGCCATACCGTGCTGATCGACGCCGCCTATCCCGGCATGGGCGGGGTCGGCGTGCCGATCCGCGACGATGCCGGGCAGGTAGTGGCCGCACTGAGTGTCGGCGCTTCCAGCGATCGGATCCGCCGCCGCGAAGCCGAACTTGCGGATATGCTGAAGAAGGAAGCGCTGATCGTGTCGCGCGCGATGGCGCAGCCGGCGAAGCCGAACTCGCTCAGGGTTGTCAAAGCGGGGTAAATTCAGTTCTCCCCGCGAAGAGCGGGGCGAGGGAGCAGATCTACGCCCCCTCATCCAGCGCGACCAATTCGCGTTTCTTGCGCAGCGCCGGCAGTAGCGGGCCGACCAGCAGCACGACGGCCAGCGCCAGACAGGCCGCCGAGATCGGCCGCTGCACGAAAGTAAGCAGGTCGCCCTGCGACAGGATCAGCGACTTGCGCAAATTATTCTCCAGCATCGGGCCGAGCACGAAGGCCAGCACCAGTGGCGCCGGCTCGTAGCCGAGCTTGCGCATGAAATAGCCGATCACGCCGAACGCGATCATCACATAGACGTCGAACACGTTATTGCTGCTGCAATAGACGCCGATAATGGTGAACAGGATGATCAGCGGGAAGAGGATGTTGTAGGGCAGCTTGAGTAGTTGAACCCACATGCCGATCATCGGCAGGTTCAGCACCAGCAGCATCAGATTGCCGATATACATGCTGGCGACGATGCCCCAGAACAGGCCGGGGTTTTGCGTGATCAGCAGCGGGCCGGGCTGCAGCCCATGAATGACGAAGGCGCCGAGCAATAGCGCCATCACCACGTTCGGCGGAATGCCCAAGGTCATCAGCGGAATGAAGGCGCCGCCGGCAGCGGCGTTGTTGGCGGACTCAGGTCCCGCCACGCCTTCGATCGCACCATGGCCGAAGCGCTCCGGTGTTTTCGATAGCCGCTTCTCCAGCGCATAGGAGGCAAAGGATGCGACCACCGCGCCGCCGCCCGGCAGGATGCCGAGGAAGAATCCCAGAATGGTGCCGCGCGCGACCGGTCCGGCGCTGGCTTTCCAGTCTTCCTTGGTGGGCAATAGCTGCGTGATCTTGGCGTTGATGATGTCGCGCTTGATGACCTGCTCGGTGTTGAGCAGCACTTCGGCGACCCCGAACAGGCCCATCACCACGGGCACCAGGCCGATACCGTCGATCAATTCCATGCGGCCGAAAGTCAGGCGCGGCTGTGCCGTGATGCTGTCGAGCCCGATCAGGCCGAGCACGATGCCGATGCAGGCCATCAGCAGCGCCTTGGCCATCGAACCCTGTGTCAGGAAGGTCAGAACCACGAGGCCGAGCGCCATCAGGCTGAAATACTCGGCCGGTCCGAACGCGATTGCGACACTGGCAAGCGACGGCGCCACCAGCATCAGCGCGACCAGCGCAAATGTGCCGGCGATGAACGAACCGAAGGCGGAGATGCCGAGCGCAGGACCGGCGCGGCCTTGCTTCGCCATCTGATGGCCATCGATACAGGTGACGACCGAAGCGGCCTCGCCGGGAATGTTGACCAGGATCGAGGTGGTCGAGCCGCCATACATCGAGCCGTAATAGATGCCGGCCATCATGATAATGCCGGATTCCGGCGTCCCGGATAGCGTCACCGGCAGCAAGAGCGACATCGCCGAGATCGGCCCGATGCCGGGCAGCACGCCGACCAGCGTGCCGATGAAGACGCCGATGAAGCAATAGAGCAGGTTGATTGGCATGAGCGCGACGCCGAAACCGTGCGCGACATTGATGAGCGTATCCATGTTGCGGTCAGCCGATTTCGAAGATGCCGGAGGGCAACTGGATCAGAAGCACACGTTTCAGGACCCACCACATGCCGAGCGGGACCAGGAACGCGATCGGAATCGTCAGCGACCAGCGCACCGGATCGATCAGCGCGCAGCAGCAGCACCATCAACGGGATCGACGACAGCAGGAAGCCGAGCGGATCGAGCGCGAAGGAGAACGCCGTGAGGCAGACAATCACGAGCAGCGGCTTGGTCCAGCTGACGTTCTCCCAGCGCGAACCGAAGGTCGGGCCGCCTTCGGTGATAGCGGCGACGATGATCGAAGCCGCGAACAGGCACATCAGGATGCCGGTATAGAACAGCACATAGCCGGAGCCGGGATCGTTGATGGTGCCGAGCTTCAGCTTGAGCCCGGACCAGACGACAAAGCCGCCGAGCCCAAGTCCGATCAGCCCGCCCCACAGTTCGGAGTTGTTGAGGCGGAATTTGACGTTGTTGCTATCGTTGCTCACGGTCAGTTTGTCTTCTTCGCCAGTCCGAGCGAGTCGATCACCTTGCGTTCGGAATCGGTGAGTTCGACCACGAATTTCTTGTAATCCTCGGTGCTCTTGTAGTTAGGCACCATGTCGTATTTGGCGAGCGTCGCGATCACGGCGGGGTCTTCGATCGCCTTCTTGAAAGCGTCATGCAGCTTGGCGACGATTTTGGGGTCCATGCCCTTCGGTCCGGCGATGCCGAACGGCGAGTCATAGACCATGGGATAGCCGAGCTCCTTCAGCGTCGGCACGTCGGGGAAATTCGGCGAGCGTGCTGCGGTCCACACCATCAGCAGCCGCAGCTTGCCGGCGTCGACAAGCGGTCGCCATCCCGTCGAGTCCGCTTGCAGGACGGTGTGCTGGCCGAGCACGGCGGCATTGGTTTCCGCGCCGCCCTTGAAGGGCACCTGCGTCAGCTTGATGCCGGCCATGGCCGCGATCTGCTCCATGCCGATATGCAGCGAGCTGCCGGTGCCGGGCGTCGCATAGGTCACCTTGCCTGGATTCTGCTTGGCGTAGTCGATCACGTCCTTCCAGGTCTTGAACTGCGACTCGGCATTGGTGGTGACGCCGAAAGTGTAGCCGGTGAGGTGGATGATGTAGGAAAAGTCCTTCGACGGATCCCAGGAGACTTCCTGCATCAGCGGCAGGCGGAACACCGTGATCGGCAACTGTGCGATGGTGTAGCCGTCGGGCTTGGAGGCGGCCGCCATGGTGGCCGGACCGACGGTACCGGCGCCACCCGCCTTGTTGTCGACCGCGATCGGCTGCCCGAGAGCCTTCGACGCGCTGTCGGCGATCGCGCGCATCGCGATGTCGGTCGATCCGCCCGCCGGCCAGGGCACGATCAGGGTGATCGGCTTGGTGGGATATTCCTGCGCGCCGGCGGCTGCGGATATCAGCATGCCCATGGCGGCGATGGCGATCGTCAAACGGCTACGTCCAGACATCTCTAACTCTCCCTTGCGGTCCCGTTTGGCACCAGGACCGGCGTGTTCTTTCATGCTTCAATTCATGCTTTCAATCTTCGCTGAAAAGGCATGAGAAGAAAAGCATTGAGCGCATCGGCGAGGGTAATGGGAGCGGCATTCTGGGCGGGAATAACATCTGCGACAATTTGGTCTGTCGGGGCATCCCGAGATACGGAATTCGGCTGCGTCGGGCAGGCAGCAGGCGGTTTGGCTCCGGCTAGAGGAATAATCAAGATAAGGTCAAGGTCGCGGTGCCTTGCGATGGCCGGCGCTTCAGGCCATCATGCGGCGGATTAGAAGGGCCGGTTCCGTTCATTGCCAATAGCGGCATTATGTGAATTCCCGCCTGGGGCGCATGATTTCAGCTTCTGATGTAACCGAGAGCACCGTCGCGAAGACGTTTGCCACCATCCCTGCGCTTCTCGAACAGACGCCGGCGCTGATCGTTCGCGGCCGATTTCTCGACTGCGAATGCCTGCTCGGGCCGGTGGGCGAGCCCTTTCACGCCTCGATTCGCGCAGGGCGGATCGTCGATCTGGCACCCGCGCCGGTGCTGATGCGGTCGTGGCAATTTTCCTATCGCGCATCGCCTGCGGCCTGGGCGGAATACTGGCAGGCGACGCCCCGGCCGGGCTGGCACGATCTGCTGGCATTGACCAAGCGCAACGAGGCCGTACTGGAAGGCGACCTGCATCCGTTCATGGCGCATCTGCAGTATTTCAAGGACGTGCTGGCGTTGCCACGGCAGCATTTCGCGAGGGTGTCATCATGACCGGTCATATCGCGGACATGACCGGCCATATCGAGCCGATGATCGGGCGCTACGTCCATGTCGATATCGGCGGCGAGATGCACCGCATCTATTTCGAGGAAAACGGCGTGGGCATTCCGCTGGTGTGCCTGCACACCGCGGGCTCCGATGGAAGGCAATGGCGGCATCTGCTTGCCGACGAGGAGTTTACGAAGAATTTCCGCATCATCGCGTTCGACATGCCCTGGCATGGCAAATCCAATCCGCCACCGAGCTGGAACGGCGATGAATATCAACTGACGACCGCGCGCTACACCGAGACCATTCGCGCATTCTGCAAGGCGCTGAAGCTGGACAGACCGGTGGTGATGGGTTGTTCGATTGGCGGCCGCATCGTCCTCAACCTCGCGATCGATCATGCCGCCGAATTTCGCGCGCTGATCGGGCTCGAGGCCGCCGATTTTCAGGCCCCGTGGTACGACACGACCTGGCTGAACCGTCCGGACATCCATGGCGGCGAAGTTTGCGCCGCGCTGGTATCGGGCTTGATCGCGCCGCAAAGCCCGGATATCTCGCGGACAGAAACGTTATGGGCCTACAAACAAGGCGGACCGGGCGTCTTCAAGGGCGATTTGTATTTTTACCGGGTGGATGGTGACCTGCGGGGCCGGGTCGAGAAGATCGATACTAAAGTATGTCCGCTGTTTCTGCTCACCGGCGAGTATGATTTCTCCTGCACGCCGGAAGATACGAAACGGACCGCTGCCGCTATCGACGGCGCCAGCGTCACCATCATGGAACAGCTCGGTCATTTTCCGATGAGCGAGAATCCTGAACAGTTTCGCCGCTACATTTCGCCGGTTCTCGACGAAATTCTCAAGCTACACATGCAAACCAAACAGGGAGTACATGCATGAAACGGACGTACATGATTGGCTGCGCGCTCGCTGCCGCGCTCTGCGCGGGCCAGGCGAACGCCGAGGAACTGACGGGCACGCTGAAGAACGTCAAGGATACCGGCGCCATCACGCTCGGCTTCCGCGATTCGTCGATCCCCTTTTCCTATCTCGACGACAATCAGAAGCCGATCGGTTTCGCGATGGACATCTGCTACAAGATCGTCGAGGCCGTGAAGAAGGAGCTCAAGCTCGACAAGCTCGAGGTCAAGCTCAATCCGGTTACTTCGGCGACGCGTATTCCGCTGATGGCCAACGGGACCGTCGACCTCGAATGCGGCTCGACCACCAACAATGCCGAGCGCCAGAAACAAGTCTCTTTCACCAACACCCACTTCCTGACCGCGAGCCGTTACGTCACCAAGAAGAGCAGCAAGATCAATTCGATCGACGATCTGAAGGGCAAGCCGGTGGTCTCCACCGCCGGCACCACCAACATCAAGCAGCTCACGGAAGCCAACGCGGCGCGTAACCTCAACGTCAACATCATCCCGGCCAAGGATCACGCCGAAGCCTTCCTGATGGTCGAGACCGACCGCGCGGTCGCCTTCGTGATGGACGACATCCTGCTGGCGAGCCTCGCTGCCGGGTCGAAAGCGCCGGACGACTATGTCATCTCCAAGGATGCGTTCTCCAAACCTGAGCCCTACGGCATCATGCTGCGCAAGGACGACCCGGCCTTCAAGAAGGTGGTCGATGGCGCCACCGCGGCGCTCTACAAGAGCGGCGAGGCCCAGAAGATCTACGACAAATGGTTTACCCAGAAGATCCCGCCGAAAGGGCTGAACCTCAACGTGCCGATCGGACCGGAGTTGAAGAACGAGTTCGCCAAACCTTCGGACTCGCCGGATCCCGATTCGTATAAATAACGGGGTTTCGGTCGTGATGCGTCGGATGGAATCTGACGCTTGTATTCGGTTCGATCGCAGGGTGCTACGTGCGCTGCGATCGAACAGTCCGGAAATCGCCAAATGGGGAGAGCTCGAATGAAGCAATGGCGCACGATAGGATTTACGCTCGCGATCGCCTGCTGTGCCGGACAGGCGAGCGGGCAGGAACTGACGGGGACGCTCAAAAACATCAAGGAGACCGGCGCGATTACGCTCGGCTATCGCGAGTCATCCATTCCGTTTTCCTATCTGGACGATAACCAGAAGCCGATCGGCTATGCGATGGACATTTGTTACAAGGTCGTCGAAGCCGTGAAGAAAGAACTCAAGCTCGACAAGCTCGAGGTCAAGCTCAATCCGGTGTCGTCTTCAGCGCGTATTCCGCTGATGGCCAACGGCACCATCGATCTGGAATGCGGATCGACGACGAACAATACCGACCGGCTCAAGCAGGTGGCGTTCACCAACACGCATTTTTTGACAGCCACCCGGTTCGTTTCCAAGAAATCCAGCAAGATCAACTCGATCGACGATCTCAAGGGCAAGCCGGTGGCCTCGACCTCCGGCACCACCAATATCAAGCAGCTCACCGAGGCCAATGTGGCCCGTAATCTCGGCATCAACATTATCCCGGCCAAGGAACATGCCGAGTCGTTCCTGCTGGTCGAGACCGATCGTGCGGTTGCGGCCGTGCTGGACGATATCTTGCTGGCCAGCTTCGTTGCCGGATCGAAGGATCCGGGCGCCTATGTCATCTCCACCGATGCGTTTTCGAAGCCGGAACCCTACGGCATCATGCTGCGCAAGGACGATCCAGCCTTCAAGAAGGTGGTAGATGCGGCCACTGCCGCGTTGTACCAGAGCAGCGAAGGCGCCAGGATCTACGACAAATGGTTCATGCAGAAGATTCCACCGAAGGGACTAAACCTCAACGCACCGATGGCGCCCGAGCTGAAGAAAGTATTCAGCAAGCCGTCCGATTCTCCGGATCCGGATTCCTACACCGCCATGTGAACGCCGGACCCTCGTCGCTTCCGGCTTCGCTGTTCGAGCTGCGGCGGACAAGCTGCGCCTCGCCGTGACTAATCCATTCGTCGCAGTTTCCGCTGAACCCTCGGGACGAGGTAGACGCCCGGCCATTTCTAGGGAAAAATGGCCGGGAATTTGCATGAACGGTTGTCTCATGAGCATTGACGCATGAAGATTGGCGGCGCTTTGGCGCGGGGGCGGTCGTGAACTATCACTGGAATTGGGGGATCTTCTGGGAGCCGTCGCCGAACGGCACCGGCAACTACCTCGACATGCTGCTGTCTGGGCTGGTGCTGACTATCGAGACCGCGTTCTGCGCCTGGGTCATTGCACTTGCGATGGGAACGGTCGTCGGAGTATTGCGCACGTTGCCTTCGAAGACCGCCTCAACGATCGGCTTTTGCTACGTCGAATTCTTCCGCAATATTCCGCTGCTGGTGCAGCTATTCCTGTGGTTTTTCGTTCTGCCGGAAATTGTGCCGAGATCGTGGGGTCTTTGGCTGAAGCAAATGCCCCATGCGCCGTTCTACACGGCGGCGATCGGCATCGGCCTGTTCATGTCGGTACGCGTTGCCGAACAGCTGCGCGCCGGCATTGGATCGTTGCCGCGTGGACAGAAAATGGCGGCGACCGCGCTGGGATTGACGACGGCGCAAGCCTATCGCTACGTGCTGCTGCCGATAGCGTTCCGCGTCATCCTGCCGCCGCTCACGTCTGAATTTCTCAGTACGATCAAAAATACGTCTGTCGCCATTACCATCGGACTGATCGAGCTGACCGGCGAAGCGCGCGCCATGCAGGAGTTTTCGTTTCAGGTATTCGAAGCCTTCACGGCTGCGACGGTGCTGTATCTTCTGGTCAACGTTGTTGTCGTGACTGCCATGCGCTTTCTCGAGCGCCGGGTGGCCATTCCCGGCTACATCTCCGGGAAGTGAAGGTCACCCGATGTTCAGTAATTTTGACTTCGATATCATTCGCCGGTCGCTGGGCTATCTCTTTATCGATGGCATGACGTTCACGCTGACATTGACGGCCCTCTCCGCATCCGGCGGGTTGATTCTTGGCACGTTGATCGCGCTGATGCGCTTATCCGGCTACAAGCTGCTCGGCCGTATTGCCGGGCTCTATGTCGATCTGATGCGGTCATTGCCGCTGGTGCTGGTGATCTTCTGGTTCTATTTTCTGGTTCCCTATATCGGCCAATGGGTGACGGGCGCATCGCGGCCGATCAGTGTCGGTGCGTTCGCGTCCTCGCTCATCACTTTCATCATGTTCGAGGCCGCGTATTTCTCCGAGATCATGCGTGCGGGCATTCAGTCGATCTCGAAGGGGCAACCCGCCGCGGCGCAGGCGCTCGGGCTGACCTATAGCCAGACCATGCGCTATATCGTGTTGCCGCAGGCATTCCGGAACATGCTGCCGGTGCTGCTGACGCAGACCATCGTGCTGTTCCAGGACACTTCGCTGGTCTATGTGCTGTCGATCCCGGATTTTCTCGGTGCCGCCAGCAAGGTGGCGCAGCGCGACGGGCGGCTGGTCGAAATGTATCTGTTCGCCGCCGCAGTCTATTTCACCATTTCCTGTTTCGCGTCCTTTGGCGTCCGGCGCCTGCAGGCGCGCATTGCCATTGTGCGGTAACAGCATGATCCGGAAAAGTGGGAACCGGTTTTCCGAAGAGATCATGCTCAAGAGTTCACGCGAGGTCGTATGATCGAGATCAACCACGTCGATAAATGGTACGGGCCGAGCTTCCAGGCGCTGAAGGATTGCACGACCAGGGTCGCCAAAGGTGAGGTGGTCGTGGTGTGCGGCCCGTCGGGCTCGGGAAAGTCGACGCTGATCAAATGCGTCAATGCGCTGGAGCCGTTTCAGGCTGGCGAAATTATCCTCGACGGCATCAAGGTCAACGACCCAAAGACCGACTTGCCGAAACTGCGCGCCCGCGTCGGCATGGTGTTCCAGCATTTCGAGTTGTTTCCGCATCTGCGGATCATCGAGAATCTCTGCCTGGCGCAGGAGAAGGTACTGGGCCGGTCCCATGACGAGGCGATGGTCAAGGCCGCCAAGCTGCTCGACCGCGTCGGGCTGAATGAGCACGCGCAGAAATATCCGGCCGAATTGTCCGGCGGCCAGCAGCAGCGCGTGGCGATTGCGCGGGCGCTCGCGATGGACCCGATAGCCATGCTGTTCGACGAGCCGACCTCGGCACTGGACCCCGAGATGATCAGCGAGGTGCTGGACGTAATGGTCGACCTCGCCCGCGAGGGCATGACCATGATGGTCGTCACCCATGAAATGGGCTTTGCCAGCAAAGTCGCCCATCGCGTGATCTTCATGGACAAGGGCGAAATCGTCGAGGACGCGCTGAAGACGGATTTCTTCGGCAGCCCCCGCAGCGACCGCGCGCAGAAGTTCTTGTCGAAGATTTTATCGCATTGAACCTTGCCGTCATTCCGGGACCAGACCCGGAATCTCGAGATTCCGGGTTCGCCTCTTCGCGGCGCCCCGGAATGACTGCAGGAGGGTTTCTCGTCATTAACAATTTACGTATAAGGTCCGCCGTAACCGCTTCGCTTGCCCTTCAGGAGAATCCGCTTGGAACAGATCGCTTACGTCAACGGTTCGTTCGTGCCCCTTTCAGAAGCCAAGGTCTCGATCCTCGACCGTGGATTCCTGTTTGCAGATGGCATCTACGAGGTCGCCGCGGTGCTGGACGGCAAGCTGATCGACAACGCCTCGCATCTGGCGCGGCTGGAGCGTTCGGTCGGTGAGATCGAGCTGGAATTGCCGGAAACGACGGCTCGGATTCAGGAAATCCAGAAGGAGCTGGTGACGCGCAACAATCTCGTCAACGGCATGGTCTATCTGGAAGTGACGCGCGGCGCCGATACCGGCCGTGATTTTGCGTTTCCCAACGGCGTCAAGCCGACGCTGATCATGTTCACCTCGGTGAAGGATATCGTTGGCGCGCCATCGGCCAAGACCGGCATCAAGGTGATCACGGTTCCCGATCTGCGCTGGACCCGGCGCGACATCAAGAGCGTGGCGCTGTTGGCGCAGGTCCTTGCAAAGCAGGCCGCGGCGGAAGCGGGTGCGGGCGAGGCCTGGATGATCGAGGACGGCAAGGTGACCGAGGGTGGCTCCTCCTCATGCTTCATCCTGACGCAGGATGATGTGATCGTGACGCGGCAGAACGGCAGCGCGATTTTGCCGGGCTGCACCCGCAAGGCGGTGGTGGCCCTTGCTGAAGAACGTCAGCTCCGCGTCGAGGAGCGTCCGTTTTCGGTCGAGGAGGCGCTCGCGGCCAAGGAAGCCTTCATTACCAGCGCCACCGTGTTTGTGCAGGCGGTGGTATCGATCGACGGCAAGATGGTGGCCAACGGCAAGCCCGGCCCGATGACCGACCGGCTGCGCGAGATCTATGTCGATTTCGCCAAGGCGACGGCGGTGTAATTCTCGTCATTGCCGGGCTTGACCCGGCAATCCATCCCTCTTCGCAGGAGTTGTTTTTGGATGCGCGGGTCAAGCCCGCGCATGACGAGTTGGGCGTGTGATCGATTGCTGGGCTCTCACGCTACCGCGGCCTTTGCCTTCACGGGGTGAATGGCGCGGAAGCTGATTGCGATCCTGTTCCAGGCATTGATGGCCCCGATCAGCATGGTCAGATTGACCGTCTCCGCTTCTGAGAACTGGGCGCGGACCTCTTCATAGACATCGTCCGGCGCGTGGGTTTCGGCGATCAGCGTCACCGCCTCGGTCCATGCCAATGCGGCGCGCTCGCGGTCGGTATAGAGGGGAGACTCACGCCAGGCGTTCAGCAGATAAAGACGCTGCTCGGTCTCGCCCTGCTTGCGGGCGTCCTGGGTGTGCATGTGGATGCAATAGGCGCAGCCGTTGATCTGGGAGGCGCGGGTCTTGACCAGCTCGATCAGCGATTTTTCGAGGCCGGAGGCCTGGATCTGGGCCTCGAGCGCTACCAGCGCTTTGATCGTTTCGGGTGCGGCCTGGTAGAAGTTCATCCGGGGTTTCATGGTCGTTCTCCTTGTCTTGGGTTTAGCTTGTCTTGGGCTTAGTTTGTCCTTGGATTTAGTTTCTTGGGCTTGGTTGATAATCCTAGTGTGCGCCGCCGCTTTCAAGGTGATCGGGTTTCTTCAGTAGCAACGCCGCCAAGAGTGCGACGATTAGCGCGACGCCGAGCAGGTAGAAGGTGTCACTGAACGCCAGGATGTAGGCCTGTTTCTGTACGATCCTGCCGATGGCGACCACCGCGCGATGCGCCGCATCCGCATGATCGGCGACGCCATGATTCATGAAATATTGGGTCAGCTGCTCAATCCGAGTGCGCGTGGCCTGTTCCAGCAGGGAGACCGACTGCGTCAACACGTTGGAGTGATACTGCTCGCGCTTGGTCAGGAAAGTCTGCAGCATGGCGATGCCGACGGCGCCGCCCAGGTTCCGCATCATGTTGAACAGTCCCGAGGCCGAGCCCGCATTCTCTGCCTCGATGCCTGCAGTCGCCACCGCCGAGAGCGGCGCGAACACCAACGCCTGGCCGATTGCGCGAACGATGTTCGGCCAGAACAGCTGATCGGCGGCGTAGTTGGTGGTCATGAAGATGTTCATGAAGTTAGAGGTCGCGAACAGCACGAAGCCGACGCCGATGATCAGGCGTGCGTCGAACCGCTTCATCAATTGCGGCACCAGCGGAATCAAGAAGAGCTGCGGCAGGCCGGTCCACGCCAGCACCATACCGATCTGTTCGGCATTGTAGCCCTGAATCCGCGACAGATAGACCGGCAGGATGTACACCGAGCCATAGAGCGCGACGCCGAGCAGGAAGTTGGCGAGAATACCAAAGCCGAAATTGCGCCGGACCAGTAGCCGCAGGTTCAGCAGCGGCTTCTTCGTGGTCAGCTCGATCCACAGGAACGCGGCTAGTGCGACTGCGGCAATGATCGACAGTCTGACGATGAAGGGCGATCCGAACCAGTCGTCCTTGTTGCCTTCCTCCAACACGGTCTGCAACGCTGCGAGGCCGATCGCCATGGTGATGATGCCGGGCCAGTCGCCCTCGCGGAGCAGCGTCAGCTTCATCGGCTTTGATTCCAGCGAGATGTACAACATGCCGATCATGATCGCGCCGGGCACGAGATTGACGTAGAAGATATACTGCCAGCCCCAGTTCTCCGTGAGATAGCCGCCGATGGTCGGGCCGATTGCCGGTGCGAAGGTCGCCGACAGAGCGAACAGCGCCAGCCCGACCGGCTGCTTCGCCTTTGGCAGCAGCGTGATGATCAGCGTGAACGCGAGCGGGATCAGCACGCCGCCCGTGAAGCCCTGCACGGCTCTGAGGGCGATCATCTGCGGCAGGTCTTGTGCGAAGGCGCAAGCGACCGAGAGGATGAGGAACAGGACGGCATTGGTCAGGAGATAGATCCGGATCGAGAACACCTGCGCGAGCCAGCCGCTCAGCGGGATCACCACGATCTCGGCGATCAGGTAGGAGGTGGAGATCCAGCCGCCGTCGTCGATGCCGGCGCCGATCGCGCCCTGTATGTCGGCGAGCGACGCGTTGACGATCTGGATGTTGAGCACCGCCATGAAAGCGCCGAGCGTGGCGCCGAACACTGCGAGCCAGGTCTTTGCTGAAACCGTCTTTGCCGAAACCGCCGGCGCCGCCTGCGGCGCCGGTTTGGTCTGCGCGCGATCGGCGCTGACATTGGCGGCTGCGGCGTTGTCGATCGTTGGCTGAAGCGCGGTCATGATTTTCTCCTCTTGGCTTGCAGAGGCAGGATGCATTGAGCTGTGGGTTTCGATAATCGATGAAAGAGCGGAAGGATTATCCAGCAGGGCTTGATGATGCCCATGCCGGGAAAGTGGGCTCAGCCGCCATTGGGCCTTGCGTTGGGTGCATCCGACGCCAGGCGGGCCTTGCTCTCGCGTTCGGCCACGACCGTCGCCTTGGTGTTGATGATCGGCTCCGCGGACATGCCCGGCCGGAGCAGTCCCTTCAGGTTATGATCGTCGAACACGATCTTCACGGGCACGCGCTGCACGATCTTGGTGAAGTTGCCGGTGGCGTTGTCGGGCGGCAGCAGCGCGAATTCGAGACCGCTGGCCGGCGACAAGCTGTCGACATGGCCCTTCAGCGTCGTGCCGTGGAAACTGTCGATCCGCAGTTCGACCGGCTGACCGTTGCGCACATTGGTAAGCTGGGTCTCCTTGAAATTCGCGACCACATAGACCGCGTCCAGCGGCACCACCGCCATCAGCTGCGTGCCGGCCTGCACGAATTGACCGACGCGCAGCGTCCGTGCACCGACCGTGCCGTCAACCGGCGCCGCAATCTTCGTGTAGGACAGATTCAGTGCCGCCTGTTGTTCGACCGCGCGGGCGCGATCGAGCTGCGCCACGGCCTTGGCTCGTTCGGTCGTGAGCACATCGACCTTCCTCTCGGCTGCCTGCAGGCCTGACTTGCCGTGCTGCAGCTGGGCGGTCTTCTCGCGCAGCGCCGCGTCGGTCTGTTGCGCGCGCTGGATGGTGCCGGAGCCAGTCTTCATCAGGCCGTCGTAACGGGCCTGTTCTTCCTGCGCGAACTTCAGATTGGCTTCGGCGGCAGCGACGTCGGCCGTGCCTTGTTCGATCAGCGGCTCCTGCAGAGTGATCTGCGCATCGAGGTTGCGCACCGCGGCTTCGGCGGCAGCGACATCCGCATGGGCCTGATCGAGCGCCGCCCGGAAATCGCGATCGTCGATCCGCGCCAGCAATTCGCCTGCCTTAACCGGCTGGTTGTCGCCGACCAGCACCTGCGCGATGTAACCGGACACCTTGGGCGAGATGATCGTGGAGTCGGCCTTCACATAGGCGTCGTCGGTCGATTCGAGATAGCGGCCGGTGGTCCAGTAGCCGTGGCCGTAATAGGCGCCCGCCGCGGTGCCGGCCAGCAGGGCTAGCACCAGGGCGATCCGGCGCAGCTTGCCGCGGGACGAGGCCGGGGTATCCGTCTTACTATTTTCGTCAGTGATTTGAGTGGCTTGCTGGAAGTTCTCGGTTCGGGGCATCTCGCTCATGGCTGTCTCCTGTGCGGTATTGGCTCGGCTTCGCCCGCAACATGGACCTTTGCGCTGGGACTGATAATTCGTTGAAATCTGGAAGGATCATCCAGTCCGAGTGGATAATCGGCACGTCAACTCCCGCTCTGGAATTGACGGAGAGGCCTTGCACGGAGGCTGACGGCGGCGATCGCCGCGATCAGCCACGGGTCCAGGCCCCGGAAGCTGGCGTCGCTGATGGCTTCGAGCAGGCTGATCGCCGTTGATAATCTGGACCCGATCCCGCTCCATTGTTAAGCAGGACGGAATAATCGGAGGCGGCCATGGATCGGCTGACCAGCCTTACGGCCTTTGTGCGGGTGGTGGATAGCGGCGGGTTTTCGGCCGCCGGGCGCCGGCTCAACATGTCGACGACGATGGTGAGCAACCACGTTCAGTCGCTCGAAGACCGGCTGGGCGCGCGGCTGCTTCAGCGCACCACGCGCAAGGTCAGCCTGACCGAGATAGGCAAGGTCTATTACGACCGCTGCGTTCAGATCCTCGCTGACATCGAACAAGCCGACGACATCGCCGGTGCCCAGCAATCGACGCCGCGCGGTACGCTGCGCATCTATACCGCGACCCATATCGTGCAGTTCGTTTCGCCCGTCGTCGCGGAATTCCTCGCTGCCTATCCCGATGTGAAGGTCGATCTGACGATGGGCGAGCGCGCCATCGACATGATCGACGAGGGATTCGACGTCGCGATCCGGCTGACGCCGCCGCCGGATTCGAGCCTGATCGTCCGAAGCCTCGCTACCTGGCGGCACGTGCTGTGCTGTTCGCACGGATATCTCGAAAAGCACGGGCGGCCGCAGGCGTTGTCCGAACTCGCGGACCATAATTGCATTCGCCACGTCAACTATCCCTATGACGAGTGGCGGTTCGTCGACCGCAAGGGCGCGCCGGCCTCAGTGCGGGTTGCCGGCAATCTGATGACCAACAGCGGCGAGACGTTGCGGATGACCGCGCTGCAGGGCGGTGGCATCTTGCTCGCTGCCGGGCTTTCTGGTCCACGACGATCTCGAAGCCGGGCGTCTGGTTCGCTTGTTGCCTGAGTACCGGCCGATCGAATTTTCGATGAACGCGGTCTATCCGCACCGCCATCATCTCTCGGCGAAAGTGCGGATATTCATCGACATGCTCGCCGATCACAGCGCCGAGCAGCAGAAGCTGATCAATCCGTATGCGTAGCTTAGTCCCTAGCTCTCCCGCTTGCGGGAGAGCTAGCACATGGCCATCGTGATTGGCATCACGGCTTCAGCAGCAACTTCTGCACCCGCCAGTTCAACAACTCCGCCACATACAGCACGTTCGCCGATGGGCACGCCATGGCGTGGATCCAGCCGAACTGCTTTAGCTGCTTGCCGGACTGGCCGAGAACGCCGAGCAGCTTGCCGTCGAGGCTGAGCTTGTAGATCCGGCCGGGCCAGGCGTCGGAAGAGTAAAGCACCTGGTTCGGTGGCGGGGTGATGCAGAGCGACCAGGGCGAGCCTGGATAGAATGTGCCGCCGGCCATCATCGCTTCATCGGGAATCTTGCCGATGGCGGGCTTGGCCCCCGCCGGCACCGGCACGTCGATGGTGAACTGGCGCAGGAATTTTCCGTCGCCGTCGAATACCTGGATGCGGTGATTGCCGCGGTCGGCGACATAGACATTGCCGTTGGCGTCGGAGGCAATCGAATGCGGGGTGTTGAACTGGCCGGGCTCCTTGCCGCGGTCGCCCCATGACTTCAGCCAGTTGCCGTCCTTGTCCACTTTGGCAACGCGCGAATTGATATAGCCGTCGCTGATGAAGGTATTGCCGGCCTTGTCCCATGTCACGTCCGTGACCTGGCGGAATCTTCCGTCGTCGGCGGGCAGTGGCGGCTTTGGATGCTTGAGGGGTTCGGTGTCTTCGTCGGAGGCTTCCTGCTTGCGGCCGAACACCATCAGGACGCGGCCGTCGGGATCGAACTTGATCACCATGTCGGAGCCCTTGTCGGTCACCCAGATATTGTCCTGGGGATCGACCTTCACCGTATGTCCAAACGACCAGGCATACAGATTCTTGCCGATTTCGCGGATGAATTTGCCTTGCGCGTCGAACTCCAGCAATTGCGTGGCGGCGGCGGCGTAAGCGGGCCCGGTGGTGTTGCCGCGCGACAATACGAAAACATGCCCCTTGGAATTGACCGATACCCCCGACGCTTCGCCGAAATACATGTTCGGCGGCAGCTTCAGCGGATTGGGGACCGAATCGAAATTGATGTTGGGGACCGCTTGTTGTGCGAACGCCGACGGCGCGATCAACAGCATCAGTCCGGCCAGCCAGTGCCTCATATCATCCTCCCGGGATTTATTGCTTTTGTTGGCGGCGCGGATGCTAGTCGATGGTTGCGCCCACTGCACGCGTTTGCCGAGTCATGACCGCTCGTCTTCAGACGCATAGCGTTTGGCAGTGAGGCATGATTTGCTGGCGCTTCCGCTCTTGCCCACAAGCGACGCATATGCCAGTTCGAGACAACACGAAGAAGTTATCCATTCAGTTCGCGCTTGCAGCATGCGTGCTGCTGTCGGCCGTTGCGGGCGCGCCCGCTCTGGCTGCCTATCCCGACCGGATCATCAAGATCGTGGTGCCGTTTGCGCCGGGCGGCGGCACCGACGTGGTGGCGCGGACGCTCGCCCAGGAAATGGCGAAGGATCTCGGCGTCTCCATCATCATCGAGAACAAGCCGGGGGCGGGGACCATCATCGGAACGCAGGCGGTCGCGACGAGCGCACCGGACGGTTACACGCTGCTGATGGGTACCTTCGCCAATGCGGTCAATCCGAGCCTGAATGCCAAACTGCCTTATGACGCACACAATGATTTCGCGGCGGTGGCGCTGGTGGCGCGATCCTTCAATATCGTCGTCGTCAACCCCGCGTCGGCGATCAAATCGATCGCGGATCTGATCGCGGCGGCCAGGGCCGAGCCGCAAAAGCTCTCTTACGGCACTTACGGCACCGGCACTTCGGCGCATCTGGCGGGTGAACTGTTCAAGCACATGGCCAAGGTCAATCTGACGACGGTACCGTACAAGGGCGCCGCGCCGGCGATTACCGACCTGATCGGCGGCCAGATCCAGGTGATGTTCACGACGGTGGCGAGCTGCGCGTCGCTGGTCGAAGCCGGGCAATTGCGTGCGATCGCGGTGACTTCGGCGGAGCGCTCGCCGGCATTCCCGCAATTGCCGACTGTGTCGGAAGCCGGTGTTCCCGGCTATGCGGCCGAAGCCTGGTATGGCCTGTACGCGCCCGCCAAAACGCCGCCTGATATCATCGACCGCCTCAATAAATCGGCAGCGAAAGCCGTTCAATCCGAAGCCTTCAAGAAGCTCGGCATGAACGAGGGCCTCGTCATGGTGGCCCAGCCGCCCGAGGCGCTGGACCGATTTTTTCGCGGCGAGGAAGATCGCTGGCGCCAGGTGATCCAGGATGCCGGGATCAAGATTGAATAGGGAATATTCTGATCTTCCTGGTGTTGCTGGAATGGCGGAGCCATCCGCGTCCGAATAGCGAGTCATCAACGAAAGATAACATCTAGGGGAGGACGACCATGTCAGGCATGGCACGACGCTTACTGATTGTTGCCGCCTTAGTTTCCGTCGGCATGGCCTTGCCGGCATCGGCGCAGGAATCCGTCCGCATTCGCGGCACCGTGGAACGGATCGAAGGTCCGGTCTATGTGGTCAAGAACCGCGACGGCAACGAGGTGAAGCTGACGCTGACCGACAATCCGCTGTTTGTCGTGATTGTCCCGTCCAAAATGGCCGACATCAAGCAGGGCATGTTCGTCGGTTCCGCCGGCATGATGCAGGACAATGGCGTCCAGAAGGCCATCGAGGTCCACATCTTCCCGGAATCGATGCGCGGCACCGGCGAAGGCCATTACGACTGGGATCTGCTGCCGAAGAGCAAGATGACCAATGCCAATGTCGAGCAGGCCGTGACCGGTGTCGACGGGCAGACCCTGTCGGTCAAATACAAGGATGGCGAGAAGAAGTTGTTGGTCACGCCCGAGACCGTTGTGGTGACCTACGAAATGGGCAAGAAGGAAGAGGTGCAGCCCGGCACCAAGATTTTCGTCTCTGCCGCTAAAAAGCAGCCGGACGGAACGGTGCAGACGCCGCGTATCACCTATGGCCGAAACGGCCAGGCGCCGGCTTTTTGATCGCGTGCACTGACAAATTTGTCGAATCTACCCAAACTAAAAACACCAACGGAGGATATCTTGCGTAGCATCGTTTCAATGACACTGGCCGCTTGCGCCATCGCTGTAATCAGTTCGCCGGTCTCGGCGCAAACGCCGGCCGCCGCACCTGCAGCGCCGCCAGCGCAACCATCCGCGGGCGGAACGCCGGATGCGATGCCGTTTGATATTCCTTACGGGGTATCGATCGGTCTTGATCGCGCCAAGCAGGCGATGGCCGCGGCCGAAGCCGAGGCCAAGAAGCGGAACTGGAAGATGAACATTGCCCTGGTCGATACCAACGGTGAACTCGTTCATTTCTCGCGGATGGAGGGTGCGCAGATCGCGTCCGTCAATATCTCGATCGGCAAGGCCCGCACCGCCGCGCGCACCCGCCGGGAATCCCGCGTGTTCTACAACGCCTTCGAGACCGGCCACGGTTATGTGTCGACGCTCGATCCCACGCTGGTCGCCAGCCCCGGCGGATTTCCGCTTGTCGAAGGCGGAAAGCTGATCGGCGCGATCGGTTGCAGCGGCGGTACCGGCGATCAGGACGCGGCAATTTGCAAGGTCGGTGCCGAGGTCGTGAAATAGCGTAGCCTGTTCGGAATCCAGCAACGGACACCGGCGCTGCCGCGGAATATCCGCGTGCAGCGCCGGTTCGTTTATGCGATCACATCTGCGATCGCCGCGTTGCAGCAACGGTAAATCTACTGGCGACGCAACAATCGGCTCCCTAGATCGTTCCAATATTGGAACGCCGGGAGAAAACGCCGGCGCAACGCTGGAGTCCGCCGATGTGGATCCTGTTGCTGGTGCCGTTTATCGGCTTGCTGTGGGTGCCCTTCTATAATTTCGCGGAACCTTCGCTGTTCGGCTTTCCCTTCTTCTACTGGTACCAGCTCGCATGGGTACCGATCTCTTCCTTGCTGATCTGGCTGGTCTATCGCAGCCGCACACCTGACGAAACGCCTTGATAGGGTCTCGTCATGGTCGATCAGATCCAATGGGTTGAGCTTTCGGTATTCATCTTCTTCTTTGCGCTCGTCACCGTGATGGGCTTTTTCGCCGCGCGCTGGAAAGCAGGCCCGGTCAGCGAACATCTCGACGAATGGGGATTAGGTGGCCGGCAATTCGGCACCTGGATCACCTGGTTTCTGGTCGGCGGCGATTTCTATACCGCCTATACCGTGATCGCCGTACCGGCGCTGGTCTATGCGGTGGGCGCCTACGGCTTCTTCGCGCTGCCTTACACCATCATCGTCTACCCATTCGTGTTCGCGATCATGCCTGTCTTGTGGAAGCAGGCGCATGCCAATGGCCATGTCACCGCAGCCGATGTCGTTCAAGGCAATTACCAATCGCGCGTCCTCGAACTGGCGGTCGCGATCACCGGCATGGTCGCGACCATGCCCTATATCGCGCTGCAACTGATCGGCATGGGTGTGGTGATCAAGGCGATGGGCGTGACCGGCGAACTGCCGATTGTCGCCGCCTTTATCGTTCTGGCGCTCTACACCTACAGCTCGGGCCTGCGCGCACCCGCGCTGATCGCCTTTGTCAAGGACATCATGATCTACATCGTGGTGCTGGTGGCGGTCGTCGTGGTGCCCGCCAAACTCGGCGGTTACGGCGCGGTGTTCGCCGCGGCCAACGATGCCTTCACCGCCAAAGGAGGCGCGACCGGTCTCCTCCTGAAGCCCGCCCAGATGCTGCCCTACGCGACGCTGGCGCTTGGTTCGGCGCTGGCGGCCTTCATGTATCCACACACCCTGACCGGCATCTTCGCCTCGAAATCCGCCGACACCATCCGCAAGAACGCGATCCTGCTCCCGGCCTATACGCTGCTGCTCGGCCTGATAGCGCTGCTCGGCTATATGGCCCATGCCGCCCATATCAAGGTGGACACGCCGAATGATGTGGTGCCGGCGCTGTTCCAGGCGCTATTCCCGTCCTGGTTTGCCGGCTTTGCGTTTTCGGCGATCGCCATCGGCGCGCTGGTGCCGGCGGCGGTCATGAGCATCGGCGCCGCCAACCTCTTCACCCGCAATGTCTGGAAGTCCTACGTCAATCCCGACATCAGCCATGCCGGCGAAGCAGCGGTAGCCAAGATCGCGTCGCTGGTCGTGAAGGTCGGCGCGCTTTCCTTCATCCTGTTCCTGCCGACGCAATATGCGCTCGATCTGCAATTGCTCGGCGGTTTGTGGATTTTGCAGACGTTTCCGGCGCTGGTGTTCGGACTGTTTACGCGCTGGTTCCGCGCCGAAGGCCTGCTGCTCGGCTGGGCCGTGGGTATCGGCTGGGGATCGTGGACCGCGTGGAGCAATGGCCTGAAGCCACTTGCAACGCTCGATCTCGGCGGCGCCAGTTACGTGTTCTATGTCGGGCTTGGCGCGCTGATCCTCAACATCGCGGTCGCCGCGGTCGCGACCGTTATTGTCGGGATGATTTCGCCGAATCGAGCCGGCGCTACTGCTCGATCTTGATGTTGGCGGCCTTGGCGACTTCGCCCCAGCGGGCGATGTCGGCGGCCAATATCCTGGCAAACTCCTCCGACGAATTGCCGACGGCGTCGATGCCGAGCGGTTTGAGACGGGCGATCACGTCGGGCAATTTCGCACTCCGCATGAATTCGCCTTCGAGCTTCTTCACGATTCCAGGCGGCGTGCCTTTGGGGACGAAGATGCCGCTCCACAGCACCGCGTCGACATCGGCGCCGGCCTCCTTCAGCGTCGGCACGTCAGGCAAATCTTCCATCCGCTTGGGAGCTGCGACCGCCAGTGCACGCACCGTGCCGCTCTTCACTTGAGGCAATACCGGGCCGGCGTCCGCGATGGTCAGGGTGACCTGGCCTCCGACGACCGCCAGCACCGATTCATTGGCGCTTTTGTAGGGAATCACCTGCATCGGCGCGCCGGTCTTCTGCTTGAACAGTTCGGTCACAAGCTGGAACGAAGCGGATGAGCTCGCATAATTCATCTTGTCCGGATTGGCTTTGGCATAAGTCACGAGCTCGGCCACCGACTTGATCGGTGAGGCTGCGTTGACGATCATGATCAGCGGGAACGAGCCGAGTTCGGAAACCGCGACAAAGTCCTTGATCGCATCATAGGGCAGTTTGGCGTAGACGGCGGGATTGATCGAGATGCCGCTGGCGCTCATCAACAGCGTGTAGCCGTCGGGCGCGGATTTCGCGACATATTCGGTCGCAACAATCGCGCCGCCGCCCGGCTTGTTTTCGACGATGACGGGCTGGCCAAGGGCTTCCGACAATTTCTGCCCGTAGACGCGCGCGATGATGTCGTTGCCGCCACCGGCCGCGAAACCGACGATGAGGTGGATCGCCTTGCTCGGATATTTTGACGGGTCCTCCTGCGCGCGCGCAGGCGCGGCAAGCCCCAGAATTCCAGGCGCCAGAAGTCCAACACACGCGCCCATCAGGGAATACCGGCTCGGCGTTCTCATAAAAATAGATCCCTTCAACATGACTGATAATTCAGAGCCGTGTGACATGAATATGCAATACGGCGGCCTTGCCGTCATCGAGCGCCGCAAACGCCCGATCGATGGCGGCAGCGAGTTCGTCGGGTTCGGTAACGCATTCGCCATGGGCGCCGAACGCCTTTGCGACTTCCGAAAAATCCCGCCGGTCGCCCTGACGGCCCGACATCAGCCGCGACTGGAACTGGTCGGTCTCGGCCGCAATGCCCTTCGGATAAACCCGCTGCACCGCGGATTTCACCGCCTGCCAGCCGCCATTATCAAGCACGACGGTCAGGATCGGTATCTGATATTGCTGCGCTACCGCATAGACGCTGTCGGCCGAGGAGAAGTGAAATCCGCCGTCACCGATCACCTGCACGATGCGGCGAGCCGGCTGCGCGAGTTTTAGCCCCAGCGCCATGCCGCCGGAAAATCCAAGCCCGCCACCGGCGAGTTCGACATAGCTTTTCGGTTTGGTGCGCTTGACCTGCTCCTGCAGGATCGGCCCGTTACGGATCGCCTCGTTGAGTACGACGTCGTCCTGCGATAGTTTTGCGCTCAGCGTCGCAAACACAAAGGCCGGGTTCAGCGCGCCCGAGACGCCCTTGTTGGCGCTGGCGGTTGAGCGGCGCTTTGCGGAGGCGTCGCGGGCGCTGTTCCAGCTTGCGATCCGATCGGCCACGCGCTTGCGATAGGAATCGTCGGCGCGCGCTTCGACCGCGTCGAACACCTGCTGCAGCACGATGGCGCAGTCGCCTTGAATGCGCATGTCGGTCGGAAATCCCCACATCGGGAAATCCACCTTCAGCGGATCGATATCGATCTGGATCCATTTCATCGCGTTCGCGCGCTTGGCATATTGCGGCACGAACGGCACGTCGGAATCGAGCAGCAGGCCGAGATCGGCGCCTTCGAGCAAGGGCAGCGGATCGGAACCGGCGAAGCACGGCGAATCCTGCGGAATGTTCAGGTCGATCGAATTGAACTCGGCGACGCGGATACCGCAAGCGCGCGCCAGCCGGTCGAGCGCTGCAACGGCTTCCGGCTTGCGGCCGAGATAGGCCGCAAACGCCACGGGGTTCTCCGCTGCCATCAATTGCTTGGCGATCGCTTCCGCACGTGCCGGTTCGACGCCCCCGGCATGCACACTGCCATAGCGCGCGGCCGGATAGGACGGCATGGCGGCCTCGTCCCATTCTTCCGCCAACGTCTCGCGCGGCAGCATCATGTAAACGGGGCCGGGAGGGTCGCTCTGCGCAAAGGCGCCGGCGCGGGCCAGTGCTTCCTTCACCACGACGCCGGAGGGTAGCGAATATTCCCATTTGACGTAGGGACGCACGATGCTTGCGATGTCGAAGGGGTCCTGCACGAAATGCACATAAGTGTCGCGCGAACCCGTCAACTCGCCGTGCAGCGTGTGCGGCGCGCGGCCGGCGAACAGCATCACCGGCAGGCGATAGCGGAACAAATTCTGGATCGCCATGCAGGCGTTCGCCGTGCCGGCGTCGACATGCACCAGCACTGCCTGAGCGCGTCCGGTCGCCAGCGCATAGCCGCCGGCCATGTGCACCGCGACCACCTCATGCGGGCACAGGATCATTTCGGGATATGTGCGGCCTTCCTTGTCCCACCGCGCCATCTCCTCGATCAGGGAGACATGGTCGGTGCCGAGATTGGCAAAGATGTATTCGACCCCGAGATCGACCAGACCTTCGAGGAAATAATGCGCGGTGCTGTAGCGGCTCATGCCTTATATTTTCCCTAGCGCTTCTCGGCGACGAATTTGTTGCGCAGGGTGCCGATACCGGTGATGTCGATCTCGACGACATCGCCGGCTTTCAGGTCGGGTGAGGCGCCGTCAGTGCCCATCCAGATCACGTCGCCTGGCCACAATGTGAAGTATTTGGTCAGCTCGACGATGAACGGCACGATGCCGAAAATCATCTCGTTGGTGTGGAAGCGGCCGGTTTCCTTTCCGTTCACCCTGATGATGGTTTCCATCTTGTCGAGATCGACGTCGGTCTCGATCCAGGGCCCCATCGGCTTGAACGTATCGGCATTCTTGGCCCGCCATAGCCCGCGGTCGGCCTTCTGCCAGGTACGTTCGCTGACATCGTTGCCGATGGTGTAACCGAACACGCACGACATCGCGTTGGCCTCGGTGAGGTGCTTTGCCTTCTTCCCGATCACGACGGCAAGTTCGCCCTCGTAATGAATCTTCTCGGTCGCGGTCGCCGGTATCACCACATCCTCGTCATGGGCGATCAGCGCGTTCTGCGCGCGATAGCCGATCTCGGGCCGATCCGGCACGTTGGGTACTGTGCCAAGCTTGTCGGCTGCTTCCTTCAGATGCTTGAGGTAGTTCAGCCCGACGCAATAGAACGTGCGCGGGATCAGCGGCAGCTCGATCTTCACGTCCTTCAGCGCATGGGATTGCGCGCCGCGCTGCCATTCGCCGAAGGGATCGCCGTTGACGGTGACGACCTTGTCGCCCTCGACGATGCCCCAGGATGTCTTGCCCGCGGCGGTGAATTTGAGCCAACGCATGAATTGTCCTCTTGTTCTTATTCGGCTGCTGCTTGCGGCCGGGTTTTCCAGGCGCCGGCGGCGGGACGCCGCAAGCCCAAATTCTCGCGCAGCGTCTTGCCCGCGTAATCCTTGTGAAACAGGCCGCGGCGCTGCAATTCCGGCACCACGTGTTTGACGAAATCGGCGTAGGAGCCGGGCACATAGGTCGCTGCGATGACAAAGCCGTCGCAGCCGCGATTGACGAACATTTCTTCCAGTTTGTCGGCCAATTCCTTCGGCCCGCCGACGATCGCATCCTGGGTCTGGCCGCGGCCGGAAAAGGTGATGAAGTCGCGCGTGCTCGGATTGGTTTTGCCGGATGTCCGGAGCACGCCGTCGCGGATACCGAGCATGCCCTGCATGCCCTGCAGCTCTTCGGTCGTCAGCGGTTCATCGATGCCCTTGGCGGCGAAGTCGAAGTTCAATCCCTCCGCCAGCAGCGATAGCGCGTCGATCTCGAGCGGCAGCTTGCCGATCAGCGCCATCTTGTCCTCAGCTTCCGATTTGGTGGCGCCGCACACCGGCGTAATCAGATTGCAAAGGAACATCTGGTCGGGATCGCGGCCGGCTTTTGCGGCCTCATTCCGGATCGCGTCATAGCCTTGCTTGGCATTGGCCAGATTACGCGCCGCGGTGAAGATCACTTCGCCCCAACGTCCGGCAAAGCGCTGGCCGCGGCCACTGGCGCCGGCCTGAATGACGACGGGATGGCCCTGTTGCGAACGCGGCACGGTGAAAGGCCCGCGTGACTTGAAGAACTCGCCCTTGTGATCGAGCCGCTTCACCTTGGTCGGGTCGGCGAAACGTCCGCTCTTCTTGTCGATGATCAGCGAGCCGTCTTCCCAGGAATCCCAGTGGCCGAGCACCACTTCCATGAATTCGTCGGCGCGGTCGTAACGGTGATCATGTTCGAGATGCTGTTCGCGTCCCATATTATGGGCTTCGCCGTCATTGACCGACGTGACCACGTTCCAGGCCGCGCGGCCGTTGGTCATGAGATCGAGGGTGGCGAAGCGGCGCGCCACGTCGAACGGCTCGAAATAGGTGGTCGAGCAGGTCGAGGCGAGGCCGAGTTTTTCGGTGACCATGCCCATCGTGGTCAGCACCACGATCGGGTCCATCTTCACGCAGCGGATTCCGTATTCGACGGTATGGGCGTGATCGCTGCCATAACGATCCGGCATCGCCAGGCGGTCGTCGAAGAACGCCATGTGGAATTTGCCGGCCTCAAGGATACGGGCGATCTCCTGATAATAATCCGCCGACATCGAATCGTCGCGCGATTCCGGGTGCCGCCAGGAGCTCGGCAGATTGGTGCAGTTCTGAGCCTGCAGGAATCCGACCATCGCCATTTGCCGTGTCATATCGTTCTCCCTGTATCGGCCGAGCGAGGTTTCACGCGAGATCGAGTTCGGAGGCAAGTTTGTATTCGCCGGCGAGGCCCTTCAATTTATCCCAGGTGGCGTCCTCGATTTCGATCCCGGACACCTTACGCTGCTGCTCGCGGATATGCTCGACCTCGCCCGGATAGAATACCCCGGTGGAGCCCTCGGATGGCGGGGTTTCCTTCAGATAGCGCGCGAACTCGGCGACTTCCTTCTTGAAATCCTTCAGCGGCCGGAATGCCGCGACATTAAACACCGCCATGAAGCATCCGTCGTTGTGGCGGCCGGTCGGCTCGACGCCGAAACCAAGGCCGGTGAGCAGGCCGCACAGTACTTCGACCATCGCCGCCAATCCGCTGCCCTTGTAGCCTTCGCTACCGCCCAGCGGCAGCAGCGCGCCGCCCTTGCGGTATTGTTTGGGATCGGTGGTGTGGCGCCCCTCGGCGTCCACGATCCAGCCGGTCGGGATATCTTCGCCGCGTGAGACGGCGAGCGCGATTTTGCCTGCGGCAACCGCCGATGTAGCCATGTCCAGATAGAACGGCGCCTCGAGATCGGAAGGCACGGCGATCGAGATCGGATTGGTGCCGAGCCGGGCCTCGCGGCCGCCGAAAGGCGCGACGATTTTGGGCGAGCGGCCGGAATCGGCTGTGGCGATACCGATCATGCCTTCCTGGATGGCCATCAGGGGATAGGCGGCGAGCCGCCCGACATGGCTTTGGCGAAATACCGTGCAGGCGGCGACATTGGCGGTCTTGGCCTTTTCGATCGTCAGCGCCATGGCTTTGGCGTTGACGTGGAAGCCGAACCCCCAATGGCCGTCGATCACGGTCGTGGTCGGCGATTCCTGCACGATGGTCCATTTCGCGCCGGGTACGATATGGCCGGCCTTGATGCGATCGATATAGGTCGGGATCGCGATGATGCCGTGCGAGTCATGGCCGGCGAGATTGGCGTTGACGCAGCCGATCGCCACGGCAACGGCCTCCTCGTCCGACGCGCCGGCAGCCCTGAGCAGCGCCGCGCCGATGCGCGTGAGACGGTCGGCCTGGACGATCGGCATGGGATTTCCTCATCGATGGCCCGCCTGCGAGGTACGGGTCTTGTTGTTTGTCGCTGATACTGTCGTCGCTGATATCATGGTCTCAAAGCGGTGGCTTGAGAGCAAGGGCGGAATGTCCTGTTAGCCATGCCGCTTGATACGGTCTGACGTCATTCGGATTTCATCGTGCGGAATTGGACGCTGCCTGTGCCGCCGGAAATCGCCGGGCCGCTGCCGTCATGGCTGATAAAGGATAAAGGAACCGTAGTTTTTCGGAGGACCTCCCGTGGTTGTTGGCCCGGCATTTACTCTAAATCGTAACTTCCGGCCACCAATAACGTCCGTTTAGGCGTCCGGCACGCATAAATGCCCGCGGGGTAGGCCTGTTTTGTCCGCGGGGAGCTTGAGGACCTTGGAGACCAATATCGCGCGTACATTCGCGGCGTTGAATGCAACCAACGAAGCGATCCTGTACGCAAAATCACCGGAAGAGCTGTACGAGAAGGTCTGCGAAGCCGCATTTTCCAGCGGAGACTTCCTGGCGTCGGCTATCTTTTTGCTGGAGGCTGAGACCGGCCTGCTGCGGTTTGCCGCCGGGTTCGGCGCAGACATCGCACGCTTGCGCAGCATCGACATTTCGATCGTGGCCGATACGCCCGAGGGATCCGGGGTTTGCGGGCAAGCCTTTCGCGACCAGAAAGTAAGCATCAGTAATGATTTCCTGAACGACGCGCGTTCGCTGGCGTGGCGCCGGGGTGTCGCCGCCGGACATGTCGGCGCGGCGGCGGCCCTGCCGCTGATGTGCGATGGCCGCAGCGTCGGCGTCTTCCTCATCACAAGGCGTGAAGCCGGATCTATCAACGCCCAGATTGTCTCGATGCTCGAGCGACTTTCGGCGAATGTCTCCTTTGCGTTGGACAATTTCGATCGCGAGGCCGCGCGCAAGAACGGCGAGCGGGCGATGCGCCGGCTCAACCGGATGTTCAGCGCCATCATCGCGACCAACGAGGCAATTCTTCGCGCCAAGACCGAGCAGGAGCTTTACCAGCGTGTTTGCGACGCCGTGGTTCACAGCGGGAAATCTCTCGCCACGGTGACCTTGCTTGCCGAACCGGACTCGATCTGGCTGAAGCCGGTTGCCGGGACGGGTGAAATTGTCGACCAGCTCGCGGGGATGCGCTTCTCCATCGACCCGGACAAGGCCTATGGCAGCGGCATCTGTGGTCACGCATTCCGGACGCAGAAGCCTTGCATCAACAGCGATATCCTTCTCGATTCGGCGCAGGGGCAGCGTTGGGGGCAGGCCGGACGCGAGACGGGCGCCGTCGCCTGCGTCGCGGTACCCTTGATCAAGGCCGGCCAGAGCATCGGCGTCCTGATGTTCTTCGTCGGCAAGCTATGGGCCGCGGATGAAGAGGTCGTCGCGTTGCTGGCGCGGATTGCGGAGAATGTGTCGTTCGCACTCGACAATTTCGAGCGTGCCAACGAAAAGGCGAAAGCCGACGTTCAAAAAGAACGCCTCACGCGCATGTTCGCTGCGCTGAGCGCAACCAATGAAGCCATTATCCGTGCCAAGTCGCGAACCGAACTGTTCGAACTGGTGTGCGCGGCCGCGGCCCGGGGCGGCAGGTTCAACTCCACCAGCATCGCCCTTGTCCGGCTCGACAGCGACTATCTTGATATGGTTGCCGTCGCAGGGCCGACGGCGGACAATGCCCGCAAGGTAAAGGTGTCGGCCAATCCCGATCTTCCGGAAGGCCGCGGGCTCTGTGGAACTGCGTTCCGCGCGCGGCAGGCCAGCATCGCAAACGATCTTGTCAACGACCCGCGGGGCGCGGCATTCCTGCCGATCATCCGCAACGAAGGAGCAAGGTCTGGCGCCGCGTTTCCGCTGCTGGTCGATGGGCAGTCCGTCGGCGTGATGCTGTTCATCTCCTCCCAGATCGACACGTTCACACCGGAATTCGCCGAACTGCTGCAGCGGCTGGCCGACAATGTGTCCTTTGCGCTCGGGAGCTTCGATCGAGCCGACGAGAAGGCAAGGACCGAGGAACAGAAGGAGCGCCTGACACGCATGCTCGCGGCGCTGAGTGCGACCAATGAAGCGATTATGCGGGCGAGGTCCCGCAGCGAGCTGTTCGAACTGGTATGCGAAGCCGCGGCCAATGGCGGAAAGTTCACCGCGACTACCATCGCGCTGGTGAACCCGAACAGCGAATATCTGGACATCGTCGCTACCGCCGGGCCGACCGCGGCAAGCGCGCGCGAGGTCAGAATATCGGTCAGCGAGACGCAGCCGGAAGGGCGCGGTATCAGCGGAATGGCGTTCCGCTCGGGCAAAGCCAGCATCATGAACGATTATCTTGCTGACTCGCGCAGCCAGGCGTTCCACGCCAGGGCGCGCCGCGACGAGGCAAGATCCGGCGCCGCGTTTCCGCTGTTCGCGCGCGGACAGGTGGTCGGAATCATCGCCTTCATTGCCATCGAAAAACACACGTTCACGCCGGAATTTGCCGAACTGCTGCAACGGCTGGCGGACAACGTCTCCTTTGCGCTGGAAAGTTTCGATCGTGCCGATGAAAAGACCCGGGCGGATGAACGGATCGAATATCTGGCATCGCACGACAGTCTGACAAACCTTCCCAACCGGGAAATGTTCAACGGCCTGCTGCGCCGTACGATCGATGCCGCGGAGCGCTATCAGCGGCGGTTTGCGCTGCTGTTCATCGATCTCGACAGGTTCAAGGTCATCAACGATTCGCTGGGGCATGATGCCGGCGACATGTTGCTGGTGGAAATCGCGCACCGGCTTCGCGCCGCGCTGCGCTCGAGCGACGTCGTGGCCCGGCTCGGCGGCGACGAATTCGTCGTCATCCTGGAAGAAAGCGGCGAACGAGACGATGTCGAACGCGTCGCGGGTGGGCTGCTGTCCGTGCTCGGCCAGCCGTTGCAGCTGAGCGGTCACGAATGCCAAACCACGGCCTCGATCGGCATCGCGATGTATCCGTCGGACGGTTCCGATATTCAGACGCTGACCAAGAACGCCGACATGGCGATGTACCTGGCCAAGGAGGACGGCAAGAACGGTTTCCGCTTCTTCACCAAGGAGATCAAGGCGCAATCGATCGAGCGCCTGACGCTGGAAACCGCCTTGCGCCGAGCGCTGGAGCGTGACCAATTCTCGTTGCACTATCAGCCCAAGGTCGATATGGCGAGCGGCCAGATCACCGGCGTCGAGGCGCTGCTGCGCTGGATGCACCCCGAACTCGGCATGGTGTCGCCCGGGCAATTCATCCCGCTGGCGGAGGAAACCGGGCTGATCGTTCCGATCGGCCGCTGGGTGATGAAGGAAGCCTGCGCGCAGAACATGGCCTGGCAGCGCCGCGGCCTGCGGCCGGTGACGATGGCGGTCAATCTCTCGCCGCGACAATTCGCCGACGCCCATCTGCTGCATGATATCGACGAGGCGCTGCTGGCGAGCGGCATGTCGCCGGTGCTGCTGCAGCTCGAGGTCACCGAAAGCATGGTGATGCGAAACGTGTCGCGCGCGATCAAGGTGCTTGACGCGATCCAGAGCCGCGGCATCCGGCTTGCGATCGACGATTTCGGAACCGGCTACTCGTCGATGTCGCTGATGAAGCAATTCCCGATCGACACCATCAAGATCGATCGTTCCTTCGTGCGCGACCTGTCGACCAATTCCGAGGATCAGGCCATCGCCCAAGCCATCATCAGCATGGGTAAGGCGTTGGGGATGACTGTCATTGCCGAGGGCGTCGAAACCCTCGAACAGGAGACGTTCCTGCGCAACCACGCCTGCGATGAAATGCAAGGGTTCCTGTTCAGCAAGCCATTGCCGGCCAAACAAATGGCCGATCTGCTCAGGGCCGAACCCCGGCATGAGTCGCCGCCGCTACAACCCCAGGCCGGCGCCGCCGAATCCGTCGGGCTGTCACGGTTGAAAGGCGCTGTCGTCTGACGGCTGCGGATGCAGCTCACGGACTACCGTATCAGGGAAATCCTGCTTGCGCGGGAAATCGTAAGGCCACGGCACAGACGTTTGGTCGGTAAATGCGCCGAGAAACACTTCTGCGCCTGTTGCGTAAGTCGCGCCTTCAGGCAGTCCGAGCAGGGCGCGCCATTCGGCCGGAAGTATTTCGCGTTCGGCGCGCAACTCCATTGCCGGCCCCCACCACCATGCAGGCGCTGGTGACCGCTCATCCTCGGGAACCGCGCGCCAGCGCGCAAACTCGCCGATCATGCGTTCGAACTGCAATATCAAGGCTGGATGCATCAAATCCTCCGACGATCGGATGATATCCGCATCTGGGCCTGGCGCAACGCATGCTTGCGGGTTATTGCCGGCCGTGCTCCCAGTGCGAGGTCACATCGGCGCCCGATTTGCTCAGGTGAACGTGCTGGTCGACATGATCGACCCACGATAGCGGAATGAAGTGATGGTGCTGTCCGTCGGGCGAACTCTGCTTGGTAAGTTTGATCTTGTCGGTTCCTTCGAGATGGTCGACCTTTCCGACGTTCTTCTTGTCCGACGAGATCACGTCCATATGTTCCTTGATCTGCTCAGCGGCAACCATTTGCATCTCCCTGACGATTGTCAGCGGTGAAACGCGTCGGCGAGGGAAAGGTTGCTACGCCCTCGCTTTCGCCTTTGCAGGCAAGCCCAGCAGCCGCTCGGCATTGCCGCCGGCCACCAGCGCCATGTCCTTGTCGCTGACGCCCTTGACGCGGCTGAGGAACCCAACGGGGTCGGGTTCGGCCATGTCGAATGGATAGTCGGTGCCGAGCATGATGTGATCGGCGCCCCAGATCTCAATCAAATGTTTCAGTTCACGCTCGTCGAAAACGACGGTGTCGAAGTAGAGCTTCTTCAGATATTCCGACGGCTTCTTCTTGATGGTGACGCGGCAGTCCTCGCGATGCGCCCAGGCGTGGTCGAAGCGTCCCCAATAGCCGGGAATGTAGCCACCGCCATGGGCGATGCAGATTTTCAGCTTGGGAAAGCGTTCGAGATAACCGTCGAACACCAGCTGCCCGACGCAAAGCGCGGAATCCAAGGGATGTCCGACGGTGTTCGGGAAATAATGGTCCTCCATGCGTCCGACCAGGCTGGTGCCGAACGGATGCAGGAAGATCATCACGTCGAGCTCTTCGACGCGCGCAAAGAACTTCTCGAGCCCAGCGCGGGTGAGATCGACACCCCTGACATTGGTGCAGAGCTCGACACCGCGGAATCCGAGTTCTCCGACGGTGCGGTCGAGTTCGGCAACGGCCATGCCCGGATCCTGTAACGGCACCGTGCCCATGCCCATCAGCCGGTCGGGATGTTTGGCGACCATGTCGGCAATGTGATTGTTGACGATGTGACAGCTGTCGCGTGCCACTTCGGGCGGTGCCGCATAGACGAAGTGGCCCGGATAGGGCGAGATCACCTGCACGTCGATACCGTCGCGGTCCATGTCGGCGAGGCGGGTCTCAAGGTCCGTCAGTTTCGGGAAGTCGATTTTGCCGCGCTGCGGCTGGATACTCTTGGTAAGGGCGTTGACATGCGCGTTGGCGTTCGGTGTTTCGCCGCCGCCGGCAATGCCGGTTGCTTTGAGAACCATCGCATTCGCCTCGGGCACCATGCAGTGGCAGTGAATGTCGACGGTACGCCAAGGTTTGGTTTTGCCGGAACGTAACGGCGCACTGCCGTGATCGGTCGCGGGGCCGCAGACTTTGCATTGAAACAGCATAGGCAGGTCCATTCGGGATGTTGCGGGGGATGCCGTCCGGTCGAACGGCCAGGTGTGAAACAATCAGGCGCGAAACTATTCTGCTTTCATATCGCCGGCGCGAACGATCGCACCGTAGAGTTCTCTTTCGCGGTGAACGTAGTCGCGCAATTGTGCGAGCGAGAGCGGCGGCGATTCAGCGCCTTGATCGGTCAGCAATTTGCGCACTGCCGGATCGGTCAGCGCCTTGGCGATCTCGTCATGCAGCTTCTCGACGATCGGTTGCGGCGTGTTTGACGGCGCAAACAGCATCGCCCAGCCATACATCTGGAAGTTCTTGAAACCCTGCTCTTCCATGGTGGGTACGTCGGGCAGCTGCGGCGACCGCGCCGCCGATGTCACCGCCAGCGGTTTGACCGTCTTAGCGTCGACGAACGGCATCACGGCGTTGCTGGCCGCCACCATGAAATTGATGTCGCCGCGCAGCAGGCTGGTGAAGGTCGCGGGAACGCCGTTATGAGGAACGCGCAGCATGTTGGTGCGGGTGTCGGCCTTGAATTTTTCGTCGATTAGATGATCGAGCACGCCATTGCCGCTGGTGCCATAGGAAATGTCGCCGGGCTTTTGTTTGGCGCGCGCGACCAGATCGGCAATCGAGTTCAGGTCCGATGACGGCTGCACGACGAACACCATGGGAAATCGCGCGATCACCGCCAGGGGTACCAGATCCTTTTCCACGTCGAACGGCAGGTTGCGATAGTAGGTCGCGTTGATGGCGATGGCGGCCGCGCTGGCGACCAGCGTGTAGCCGTCATGGGCGCCGCGGACTACGCTCGCCGTGCCTGTATTGCCGCCGGCGCCGGGCTGGTTGAGCACGACGAAGGTCTGGCCGAGGTTGCGTGAGAGGCGATCGCAGATAATTCTGACCAGCGGATCGGTCGAGCCGCCGGCCGGATAGGGCACCACCACCTGCACCGTGCGTGACGGATAAGCGTCCTGCGCGACCGCCGGCAGCGGACAAAGCGGCAGCAAAACCGCGATAGCGGCGCGGACGATCGATCGCATGGGCAGCTTCCGGTTTTCCAAAGAACGAAAATTCACGGCTGGAATAGATGCGCGGCGGCGCTGTTATTTTTCCTCCGCCGCCGTCGATGTCGCCGGACCCTCACCCATGATCAGGAGGATCGCGTCTTCATCCTTGGCGCCGTCCCAATGCACCTGCTTGCCGAAATGCGTGACGAAACTCCCGGCCGGCATCGGTGTCGTGTTGGCGGGATCGAATTTCGGACCCGAGGCGACCCACCAGGTGCCCTGCAGCACGACGATGTAGCGGTCATTGGGGTGGAAATGCGGGCGGCTGAAATGATTGCCCTTGGTCCATTTGTTGTAGACGGCATAGAAGCCGGGTTTGGTCGGATCGCCAACAACGACGGCACTTTGCGCACCGGCGGCGTTGACCGGCCCCCACGGAATCTGGTCCGGCAATTTGTAGATGACGGCGGCGGGATTAAGCTCGGCGGCGGAACTGACGCTCAGCATGCCTGCGAGGGCGAGGGGTGTCACAAGATATCGCCAACGCCGGTTCGTCGCTTTCATGGTGTTCTCCCTTTGCCAATTCCGCGAGCTGCGCTCGTCTCTGTTGGCGCCAATGCTAGCCGGTCTCGTTCCCGCGGCGCAAGCCACGCGCGTGCATGCGTGATGTGACAAGCGCAACGGCGCATAACGCAACTGCAGCATGAAAATCGGATTTACGCGGCGCGACGCGGTGATAGGTTGAGGTCAACCAATAACAACCAGGGAAGGACTATCCTCATGAAACGTTTGTCGACACTCGCAGCGGGCCTCGTGATCGGCGCCGCCGCCTTTCAGTTCTCAAGTGTGGCCTCCGGCCAGAGCGACGGCTGGATCACCTTGGTCGACAGCAACAAGATGGGCGACTGGACCGAGGTCGGCAAAGCCAATTGGGCGATGAAGGACGGCGCACTTGTCGCCGACAAGCTCGACGGCAAGGATCTGGCCTATCTGGTCGGCAAGGATTCCTACAAGGACTTCCAGATCAGGGCGGAGTTCTGGACCGACGAGGAAGCCAATACCGGCATCTTCATTCGCTGCGAGGAAACCAAGAAGATCGACTCCAAGGTTTGTTATGAGGTGAATGTCTTCGACAAGCGGCCCGACCCCAGCTACGGCACCGGCGCGATCGTCGATGTGGGCAAGGTCGACCCGATGCCGAAGGCGGCCGGAAAATGGAATGTCTATGAGATCACGGCGCAGGGGCCGCATTTTGTTGTCGTGCTCAACGGTCAAAAGACGGTCGACGCACAAGACTCAAAACACGCTAGCGGCCACATCGCGCTTCAATACGGCTCAGGTGTGGTGAAGTTCCGCAAGGTGCAGATCAAGCCGCTGTAGCCCGAGGAGTGGCGTCAGACAAACCTAGCGAACAGGCCCACCCGTTTTCAGCGGGTGGGCTTTTTTGTGCCAAGCCCAGGCGGTGCGGATGATGGTCGCAAGGTCCGAATGCGAGGGGTGGAAGTTCAACGTCTCGCGCGCGGCGGAGGCATCGGCGACCAGATAGGTCGGATCGCCGGCGCGGCGTGGTTTTACCGTATGCGGCACCTCGCGGCCGGTCTCTGCCGCGATCGCCGCCAGGATCTCGCGCACGGAAAAGCCATTGCCGGTGCCGAGATTGAATACGCCGCCGGAATGTCCCTCGAGTAGAAGTTTCAACGCCAGCACATGGGCTGCGGCCAGATCGGTGACGTGGATATAGTCGCGGATCGCGGTGCCGTCAGGCGTGTCGTAATCGTCGCCGAACACCGCAAAATCCCCCACATGTCCCTGCAGCGCCATCATGGCGCGGGGAATGAGATGGGTTTCGACGTCGCGCAGCTCGCCGATGCCGCCGGCAGGATCGGCGCCGCTGGCGTTGAAATAGCGCAGCGCGAACGAGCCGAGCCCGTAAGCGCCACGATAATCCACCAGCACACGCTCGACCATGAACTTCGAGGCGCCGTAGGGATTGATCGGCGCACAGGCGTAATTTTCCGGCAGGGCTTTGCTGTCGGCATTGCCATAGACCGCACCCGTCGACGAAAATACCAAGCGGTTGCAACCGGCTTCGCGCATCGCATCCAGTAGCGACAGCGAGCCGGCGAGGTTGTTGATATAATATTTCTGCGGATCGACGACGGATTCTCCGACCAGGCTCGACGCCGCGAAATGCATCACGGCCGCGATGTCATGCTCGGCAAAGGCGCGGGCGAGCGTCGCCTTGTCCGCGATGTCGCCGGCGACCAGCGAGCCCGTCACGAAGCTGCGGTGACCGGTCGAGAAATTGTCGTAGACGACGGGATGGAAGCCGGCCCTTTCGAGCGCGCGGCAGCAATGCGAGCCGATATAGCCCGCGCCGCCCGTGACAAGTATGGCCGGATGGTCGCTCATCCCTCGCGCGTCCGATGGGTGACCGACGGCCGGCCCTCGTTGACAAGCAAATAGAACGCGCGCGGATTGGTAGTCAAATAGCGCCAAAACAGGCGGCGCGGCTCCAGCAAGATCCGCCAGGCCCATTCGAGGCCGACATTCTGCATCCATTGCGGCGCGCGGGCGCGGCTTCCGGACAGGAAGTTGAACAGACCACCCGATGTCTTGATGATGCCGACATTGGACAGGCGCGTGGTGAATTCCTCGACAAAGGCCTGCTCATAGGGAACGCCAAGCGCGACCCAGAGATAATCGGGTGCCAGCGCGTTGATTTCATCGACCTTGGCGCGCAGCGCGTCGCCGCGGAGATAGCCGTGCGAATGCCCGACGATCTTGAGGTCGGGATATAGTTTGCGCACGTTGGCGACGGCGGTGGCGTTTTCAACCTCGTCCGCGCCGAACATGTAGAAGGTCAATCCGGCCGCCTGCGCCTTACGGGCGACGACATGAAACAGGTCGGTGGTCGCGACGCGCTCGGGCAGCGGTGTCGTCGACTTGAACCGCGACACGGTGACGAGCGGCTGGCCGTCGGCATTGATGAGGTCGGCGGAACGGAACAGCCGGTCGGTCATGGGTTCGGTCGAACAGCGCGCCAGCACCTCGCCATTGGCCGAGGTCAGATAGATCGGGCGGGCGGCCTGGCGTTGCGGGAACACCATGTCGATCATGAAGTTCGCGGTCTGCTCAAGATCGAGCACGGCGAGGCGGAGGCCACCCAATGTGATTCGGGGCACGCTCGCAGTGGCGGCTCTTCCGACGGAATTTAAGCGACGCTCACGCATATTGTTTGTCTCGCTGACGGTTGACGACCGCGGGGTTGATTTCGTTGAGGACGACGCCGGCAAGCTTCTGCTCGGTTCCACCGAGTGCTGCGATGATGTCTTCCATGCTGTCGTTGATGTCGAGATTGACCGGCAGGACTGCGACGAGGCCGTCGGCGATGTCGAACAGCTTGCGGTCGGTCAGGCTCCACGGCATCGCCGGTCCGTCGAGCACAACCAGATCGTAGCCGCCGGCGGAGCGCGCATGCGCGATCGCCTTGCGGATAGCGTCGGCGGCCTTTTCGTCGGAGCCTTTGAGCGCCGGCAGGATCGAAATTCCGTTTGCGGTCGTGATGGCGCGCGAAGCTTTGGTGCCGATGCTGAGCCAGCCGAGACGGCTGGGCTCGTTCTTGCCGCCGGGGTGACTGACCTTGTCCGACAGTGCGTGTGCCTTGTTGTCGGCGTCGATCATCAGCACCTTGGCGCCGTCGCGCGCGGCCGCGAGCGCGATGTTCAGCGCGGCAATGCTGCGGTCCTCGCTTGCGCCCGCGCCGATCACGGCCATGACGGGTGCGGTGTCCTTGGCTGCGCGTTTGGCGAATGCCGTGCGCATCTCGCGCATGACGTCGAGGAACGTCATCGGGAAGCCTGCGCGTAGCGTCGGCCAGCCCAGCCGCGTGACGTCGGCGGTGCCGCTCGTCGCCAGGATGCCGCCGAGTGTTTGCATCACGTCGGATTCCTGCAGCCTTGCAATCAGCGGCTTCTCGATCAGGTTGATCGCAGGCTGCAGCGGGGCTTCAATGTTCGCGGGCGGTTCCGGTTCCAGGGCGACGGTTCGCTTTTTCGAAGTGACGGGTGGTGTTGCCGGCTTTTGGGGCTGGATTGGATTTGCGCCCGGCGTCAATTGGTCGGCGGCGATGATCCAGGCGGCCGCCGCGGCCGCGCCGAATACAAAGCCGATCATTGCGAGCAGGCTCATCGCCGGCGGGAAGGTACGCCGCTGCGGCACGGTGGCATCGCCGATGACGCGCGCACTCGAGGTGTTCAGGCTTTCCTGCTCCTCGGTTTCGCGCGAGCGCTTGAGGAACGACTGATAGACGTCGCGGCTCGCTTCCACATCGCGTTCGAGTTCACGCAGCCGCACCGAGGCCTGGCTCATCTGGACGCTCTGGCGCTTTTGCGCTTCCAGCGCCTTGTTCAGCGAAGCTTCGTAATCGCGGGCGCGGGTCAAATCGTTCTTCGCCGACTGGGTGTAGCGATTGACTTCCTCATTGATGGTTCGGCGCAGGTCCTCGACCTGCTGCCCCATTTGGCGCAACGCGGGATGCCGTGGGCCCAATTCGCTCTGTAATTCAGCCTGGCGTTTCCGGGCCTCAGCATACTGCGCGCGTAGATTGGCGATGGTTTGCGATTGCAGCGCCTCGGGGATGGCGCCGGCGTCGGTCGATGCCTTGCGGCTGGCTTCGATCTGGTCGTACTTGGCTTGTGCGTCGAGCGTTAGCGCCCGAGCGGCTGCGAGCCGCTGGTTGCTGGCGGAGAGCTGCTGGTCGCTGATCAGCGTATCCTGGGTACCGACGAAATTGTTCTGCGCCTTGTAGACTGCGAGCGTGTTCTCGGCATTACGAAGTCGTTCCTGCAGTTCCTTCAGCCGGCCGGAGAGATCGCTGGTGGCGCGGCGGGCAGCGGCAGCTTGTGACTGCTTGGATTCGGTGAGATAGGCCTTTGAGATCGCGTTGGCGAGCATCGCCGCCTTGGCCGGTTCATACGACCAGACGTCGATGTCGACGATAAAGGTGCGGTCGGTCTTCTTCACGTTGATGTGGCGGTTGAGCGCCTCCAGTGCGCCCATCTGAATGAGCTTTTGCTGCTCGGCGGTCGGGCGCTGCTCAATCCCGAACAGACCCAGGATCGATGCGAAGAGGCCCTTGGCATCGCCGCCGCCGAATTCGGAATCCTTTTCCAGATTGGTGTCGTGAATCACCTGCAATAGCACGTTGTTCGAGGTGATCAGGCGCGCCTGACTTTCCACCACCATCGCGAGGCCGGAAATATCCTGGGCGCGCGGCGTTAGTTCGCGGTCGACCAGCTGCAATTCGCGCGGGTCGACATAGAGCTGGGCGGTTGCGGTATATTTCGGTGTCAGGCTCTTGCCGATCGCAACCGCGACGCAGGCGCAGATCAGCGCGGCCGAGGCGATTGCGATTTTCTGCCGCCACAACAGCTGCACCAGATCGAGCACGCTGAAGCCGGCCGCGGTGGACCTCACGCCAAACGTGGCGAGGCTCTTGGCCTGATCCCTCGTCAGATCCTTGGCCTGGTCCTTGGCCGGGTTTATCGGCTGATCATAAATAAGCATCGACCCCAGCTTCCATCACAACTGCCGCACGCGTCGGCTGAGGGGCTACTCTTCGGGTCACGCCACGCGCGCCGGACTTCAACGCGGGAAAAACGCAACAGGGAAAATTAACCATACTCATTGAGGGACTATTCACCGAAATGGCAAACAAAGCGTTTAAGCGCAGGCGCATCGCATCGCCTCCGTCATCGTCAGGGCCGGGATTCCTCGGCGAGCAGCCGTCTCCAGGGCATGATTGAGCAGCGACGGTGAGCAGCCATAAGGGCTCGGCCGCTCGGCGACGTCGTGGCCGTAGAAAATTAACCATCCGTTAGTGGCCAGCGCCTCGTCGAACGCGCGCTCGATCCCGTCGCGATCCATCTGGCGCTCGATCAGCGGCATGGCGCGCAGGAACTGCAAATCCACGCTGCCGGTGTTGATGCCCGGAACGATGCTGCGGCAGGTCTGGAACAGGTCCTTGAGTTGCTGCTTCCGCGCGAACGATCCGTAACCGAACGGGTAGGCGAAGGTCGCGGGCGCGATCGTTGAATCGAGCGTGCGGAAGTAGCCGCGGTTGCGTGCGATTTCGGCGGCCAGCGATGTCTCGTCGAGATCGCAGGTGCGTTGATGCGTGAAGGTGTGACAGCCGATCTCGTGGCCGCGGCGATGGAGTGCGAGCACATCGTCGGCATCGCCCGCCGCCCAGTCCGGGGTACTGAGGCCGACCATGCCACCCGACACATAGAATGTGCCGCGTGCGCCGTGCGTCTCGAGCAGATCGGCGCCGGTCGTCACAGCGCTCTTCGGAAGGTCGTCAAAGGTGAAGCTGACCATCGGCGTGGTGTTGCGCAGCCGGAAGCGATCCACATGCAGATGCATCGCCAGCCGGTGGCTGACCTTTACCCTTGCCTCGGACCAGATCGCGTTCATGGTTCAGCGCTTTCGCAAGATCACGTGGTAATCGCCGTGGCGCACGTCGGCTTTGCCGGGCAGAAAGAAGTTGATGGCCTTGGCGGCGGCGTCGATCAGGGTGGCAAATAATGGCTTGCGCAGGCGCATCTCGGGATAGCGCGGGCTCTCATATTGCCTGCGGTATACCATCTGCAGGCCATGCTTCTTCGCAAAGGCTTCCAGGTTCGCAAGCGTGACCAGCGGATGGAACTCGGTCGGGAACGGCGCACAGCCGGGCAAACCGGCCTTCTTGTCGCCGCGCACGTGGCGATAGAACCAGACGTGGAACCAGTGTGGGGAGTATTTGGTGACGACGCCGGACAGCGATCGCGGATTCGGTGCGCCGATCAGGATCAGCCCATTTTGTTTCAGCGACTGACAGAAGCCGAGCAACGCCGCTTCGACGTCGGGCACGTGTTCGATCACGTTGTAGCAGATGACGAGGTCGAAGCTGTTTTCCGGAAAACGATGGGTCTGGATGTCACCGAGGATCGCCGCCTGCGCGTAGTCGTTATTGCGGATCTGGTCTTCGTCGATATCGACCACGGTGACATGGGCGCGGCGCAACACACCGAGCGGCAGGAAGCTGGTCGAGCCGCCACCGGCTTCGTAGATCGCCAGCCCGGTCGCAGGCAGCGTCTTCTCGAGGATACTGTGAACGGTCAGCAGGCTCTGTCGCGCCTCGCCATGCGGCAATTCGAGCAGCGATTGCGGATGTGCGGCAGCCGTGACCGGTGCGTCGGCAGGCATGGCATGGATGAGATCAATGGTCATTGGCTGGTTCATCGTTTTTCTTATCCAATGTTGATGTTTGCGAATTTGGTGCGGAACATTGCGAAGCCGGTTTTCAGGCGGCCGCGGATCCGGGAAATGTCGAATAGCCAGCACAGCATTGCGTAAGTCGTCAGCCCGGCGCAGGCCAGCACGATGCAGGCGGTGAGATCGGTAATTTGCAGGCTTCGGTCGATGGCTGCGACGACCAGCGCCATTGCGAGCGCCGCGATGACGGTCAAGGCCAGCCGGCCAAGCGGAAGCGGGACCTGAAATGCGAAGCGGCTGAGGATCAGCGCGCAGATGAAGCCGGTGACGTCGGCGCCGAGCCGGGCCCAGGCTGCGCCGATCGTGCCGTAATGGCTGACCAGGACGTAGGACAGGATCACATTGGCGGCGATGATCGAGGCAGTGTTGATCAGATAGAAGGAGTTGCGTCCCGACAGCAGGAAGCTCGCATGCAGATATTGCTGCGTCAGGATCTGGAAGACCACGGCAATCGCGATGATCGGCATGATCTGTGCCGCGGGCTCGCGGAAATCGGCGCCGAGAATGACATTGGCGACGTGCGGGGCGATAACGGCAAAGCCGAGGCAGGCGGGCAGTGTGATGCTGAGCAGAAGCTCGACGCATTCGGCAAGGTGCGAGCGAACCGCCGCATCACCCTTGCTGGCGTGGATCTGCACCGCGAGCGGGAAGAACGCCGCGGCAGCGCTCATCGCCGGCATCATCAGGGTCTGCCGGACCAGATCGAGGGCGGCGACATATTTTCCGGCATCAGCCGCGCCGACCAGGTTGGCGATCACAAAGCGGTCGGTGACGCTGGAGATCGCAAGCAAGGTCAAAGACAGCGTCAGCGGCAGACCGGTCTTGGCCATCGCCGCCAGTCCGGCGCCGTCGAATTTGAGGATCGTGCCGCGCCAGGCCGTGCGCGACTGCACCAGCACGGCGAACAGATAGGCCAGCGCGGAGGACAGCAGCAGCAGGAAACCGGTGGGGCTGACAAGGGCCACGACCACACCAAGGCCGAGCACGGCGGCCGCGCGGACCAGCGTAGCCTTCATGACCGAGAGCGCCATCAGCCGGGCGCGGACCAGGTCCTGGGTCAATTCGAACAACCCGATCGCGATCGAGAGCACGACTGCGGCGAGAGCTGCCGTCGTGTCCAATCCCACCAGTCGCCCCAAGACATAGGCGATCGGCGCGGTGAGGCAGCAGATCAGGTATCCGGAAATGACAAGACCGCGGACGTCGGTGCCGTCGTTGCGGGCGTGTCCGCTCAGGATCAGATTGCGGAACCAGCCGACCAGGAAAACACCGATGACGGAGGCGAAGCCAACACCCAGCAGATAGACGCCATAATCATGCGGCGAAAACAGCCGCGTGAAAATGAACACGCTCAATAGCCCCAGCACTGCCGAGAGGATATTGGCGGTCAGGTTGATGCTGGCTTGCCCGATCAGCATGATGCCGCGAACTCCGCGGGTTCATGTGTGGGCGAAATCGGCGCGAGGATTGCATCGCTCTCGGCGATCGCGGCGCGGATGGTTGCGACCGGTGTGCCGGAGAAGGAGGCGATCGAGAAAGCCACGTCATGCTTGTCCGCGTTCAGAAGCAACTGGTTCAGTTCGCTCTTGCTCAGGGTCGGCTGATCCCAGTAGCTGACGCACGGTGTCGTCGGGACGGCGGTGTGACTGGGGGCAGAGGCGGGATCGTTCTGCACGAAATAGCCGTACAGCATGTATTCGGAGAACTCGCGGGTCTTGCAGAGCGCGTCGATCCAGTCGAGGCCGGTAACCGCTTCGATCCGCGAGACCAGCGCGCGTGTCGTCTGCTGATCCCAGAAGATGATATGTCCGATAAAATCCGTTGCCGGGAACGGCGGTGTCGGCAGGCCCAGCAGCTGATGGCTGGTCCCGAGCCAGCGCGAATGGCGCGGCTGATCCGCGGTCACGACGTTTGTCATGGTCAATAGCGGAATCGCGTTCGGATATTCAAAACGCGACAGATCGATATCCCGGAAGAACACAACGTCCGAATCCAGGATGCAGTAGCGCTGATGGGGCAGGGAGATCGTGGCGGCGATCTTGAGGAATTGCTGCACATGCCAGCCGCTCACCGGCTTGGCACGCAGCGACCACCAGAACTGACGGCGCTTGCGCTGGATGATCCGCGGCAGCGGCCGCAGCCAGTCGGGCAGATAGGCCGATGCCGGAATGACGATGCGACGCTCGCTGGCGAGAGGGGCAAACAGCGGCAGGTCGGAATCCGGTACCAGCAAATAGTGTTTCGAGAATGAGGTGACGTGACGGTCCACACTCTCGCAAAGTAGCGTGCAGAGTTCCAGGTCGCGCCCGTAGGTTGGGGTTAACAGCGCTACAGGATTCATCTTGTAAGTCTCTTTGACGATAACGTTCACGGTCGTGGCTTTCTGGACTCAGCTTCTCTCTGGCTGGTCATTGAGCAAGATCGGTGCCGAACAGGCCAGCGGCCTCTTGCAGCGATTTGGCGTAGTTAATTTTTTACGCGGTTAAGCTTCGTGCGCGGGTTAACGGCGTGAAAGTAACCAAGAGAAAGCCGCCATTTCTGCGCGGCAGCGGTTCTGGAGCTGATATTGCCCGGAACTTGCACAGCGAGATCCCGCATTGCCGAAGCTCTTCGGCAGGGGTGTTGGCGTATGTCGTTATGTCGGTATTTCCGGTCGGATGGCTTCGCGCGCGGCGCGAAGGCTGTGGCGTCAATCCTTTTCGGCACACCTGGATTGTCCGGTATGTGCGCTTTTGAGACAGCGAAGATTTGTGCCGGTAACTATTTCGCCGACCAAATGGGGCGACGGTTTTCTGCCGCCTTTGTGAAGAAAATGGCGAGGATGAGCGATGCGTCGAACTGATCGAACCCGCCGCAAGCAAGGCGGGCTGAGACGGCTAACCTCCTTCTTGATGGCTTTTGTCTTGAGCGTGCTGCTTCTCGCCCACGTCGACACCTATGCCGCGTCGCGCACCGCTTCGACCTCAGCAAAGTTTGCCGGCGCATTCGTCAACTGGGGACCGGTCGGCCGCGAGCATACGCTGCAGGCTTGGGAAAAATGGCTGAAACAAGCGCCATCGTCGGTGCTCGGCGTCGACTTCTATGGCCAGTCGTCGTGGGAAGATTTCCACAAGATGACTTGGTTGCCCGGCATGTGGAAGAAACTCAATCCGTCGCGGAACATCGTCTGGTCGATGCCGCTGACGGTGACGGGAACGCCGCTTGCCGATGTCGCCAATGGCCTGCACGACGACGAATTCGAAGCAGCCGCTCGCGCCATCGCCGAGGCGCAACCGAAGGCAATCATCCGCCTGGGCTGGGAAATGAACCTTCCTGCCATGGGCTGGTTCGCCAGGGATCATGAGGCCGAATACATCGCCGCGTTCCGGCGCGTCGTTGGGATTTTCAGGCGCCACTCGCTCGAATTCAAATATGACTGGTGTCCGGGCTGGGGTCCGCAGGATATGCCGGCTGACCTCGCCTATCCCGGTGACGACGTCGTCGATTACATCGGTCTCGACGTCTATGACTTCAAGCAGGAAGGCTCCGTCGAGGAGCGTTGGACCACCTTCTACCTGAAGGCGCCGTTCGGCCTGGAATGGCACCGTGACTTTGCCGTCAAGCACGGGAAGCTGATGAGTTATCCGGAGTGGGGCGTCGGTAATGCCGGCGACAATCCGTTCTTCATTCAGCGGATGCACGACTGGCTTGTGAAGAACGAAGGTATCATCGCCTATGCGGCCTATTTCGATGTCGACGGATTGTGGCCCACGCAGATCGACAATGGGCAGTTTCCGCAGTCTCAGCAGCTGTTCCGAAAACTGTTCAGCCGCTGAGAATGCCGGCGACGTTTAGTTCTGGTTAACCCCGTCCGTTAACCCTGGAATGGTTTCAGCGCTATGATGCGCAACGCTGGACCCGATATTGCAACATTGCGCTTGTATCGTTTGGATCGCCGGAGCTTTCCGGAACGAACGGTCATATCGGAACGGTTATGTCCCGATTTCCAGGGGAGCAATCCCGGTTCGGGACGATGGCAGACGGAAACATGAATCTGATTTCGACTGAATCGCCACAGATGAGCAGCGTTGACGCCATGCCGCAGCGCGCATTGGTGGCGATATCGCCCGCGCTCGACACTTCGATCGAAATTGTCGTCTGCATTCCCTGCTTTCGCCGGCCGCACCACTTGCGGCAGACGCTGGAGTCGCTGGCCAATCAACGCACCGGCCGCCGCTTCGCCGTCGTCATGGTCGAGAACGATGCGCTGAAGAGCGAGAGCGTCCCGGTCGCGGTGCAATTCCTGGCGTCGGGCCAACTTCCGGGGCTCTGCATGGTCGAGCCGCGTCAAGGCAATTGCCGCGCAATCAACGCCGCGTTCGAGACTGCGCTGGCGACATTTCCCATGGCGTCGAATTTCCTGATGATCGACGATGACGAGATCGCCTCAGTCGACTGGCTGGAACGGATGGTAAGCGCGGCCGAGAAGACCTGCGCCGACATCGTGGGCGGACCGGTCTTGCCGAATTTCGATGACGAACTGAAGCGGGGGTTGGGCCGCCATCCAGCGTTCGCGCCGGCTTACGATACCTCGGGCCCAGTGCCCGTCATCTATGGCTGCGGCAATTGCCTGATCAAGCGTTCGGTGTTCGAACGCGTCGGCGCGCCGGCCTTCGATCTTCGTTTCAATTTTCTGGGCGGAGGCGATACCGATTTCTTTTATCGTTGCCTGCGCCTCGGTTTGCAATTTCATTGGGTAGCCGAAGCCACGATCAGCGAGACCGTACCACCGAGCCGGACCAATTTGCGTTGGCTCATCACGCGCGGCTTGCGGATCGGCGCGATCAATTACCACGTCCAGCGCAAGGCGATGCCCACAGTCTGGCTGCGCGCAGGGTTGACCCTCAAATTGCTGGCGGCGCTGCCGCTATCGCTCGTCTACGCCGTGCTTGCGGCCGTGACCGAACATGAACGAACCATCGCCATGCACCCGATGACCGTGGCGATCGGCAGCGTGCTGGCCGCTATCGGCATCGAACCGCAACCCTACAAAGCCTCGAAGATAACTGCGTGAGCCAGTTCATCACCACCTCGGAAGTCCGCGCCGTCGTCGGTGAAATCCGGCGTCAGCAGGTGATGGACATCGTACGTGGCACTGTATTCATCGGCACGCTGCTGCTGGTATGGATATCGCTGCGGCCGTTCGAGGACCTCGCCACCCTGCAGGTCGGCGATGTCACGACCGGCAACGAGTTCCCGACCTATGCCGCCTTCGGTGGCCTCGCAGTGCTGACGCTCGTGCTGGCCATGCGCGAAAACACCCAGGGCCTGGCGACGCTGCTGTCACCGGCGCTGGTGCTGTTTGCCGGCTGGTTGTGCTTCACGGTCTTGCTGTCGTTCGATCCGAGTACGTCGATCCGCCGTTTCGCCTTGACCGCCTTCGTCGTCGCCGTCGCCGCGTCGTTGCCTCTGCTTGCGAAATCCCAGCAGGAACTGATGCGTTGGTTCGGCATCGCAGCGCTGGTGTTGCTGGCGGTCTGCTATCTCGGAATATTGCTGGCGCCAAAGCTGTCGATCCATCTGGCGACCGATCTGCAGGAGCCCGGGCTCGCCGGGAATTGGCGTGGCTCGTTCGGCCACAAGAACGTGGCGTCGGGCATCATGGCGATGCTTCTGTTCGTCGGCATCTATGTCATTCGCGCCGGCGGCGTTCTTTCCGGGTTGGCGATCGTCGGCCTCGTGTCCCTCTTCATGCAGTATTCCGCCGGCAAAAGCTCGCTGACGCTATGCATTTCCGTCTTGCTGCTGACCTCGCTGACCTCGGTGGTGCGCTCGTTCTGGGGGCGCGCGGTGATGCTGCTGACGCCGCTGGCGTTGCTGAATATGTTCAGCGTCGGCGCGGTCATGAGCGAGGGCCTTGCCGAAATCGCAAAATTGCTGCCGCTGGATTCCAGTTTCACCGGCCGTTCCGACATCTGGGGTTTTGCATTGCAATCGCTGCAGGGACGGTTGGCGACCGGTTACGGCTTCGCGTCTTTCTGGGGCAGTAGCGCAATGCAGAATCTGCCCGAGGGCAAGGAATGGGCGGCCTTTGCCGCGCACAGCCACAATGGCTATCTCGATACCACGCTCGGTATGGGCTTGCCGGGGCTGGTGTTGTTGATCGTGGCGGTGGTGGTCAAGCCGCTGCGCGACTTTCAGGCCGCCGATGAAGGCGGCAACAACGGCCCGCTGGCAATGATGTTTCTGCGCATCTGGCTATTCGGGCTTTATCTGTCGTCGATGGAAAGCTTCTTCCTCGACCGCGCCGATCCGCTGTGGTTCACATTTCTGCTCGCGGTGTTCGGCTTGCATTATCTCGGACGATTCCGCGCCAAGGCGTGAGATCCAAAGCGTTTTCAAGCGAAGTGGATACCGGTTCGCGTGAAGAAACGCGTCAAAACAAAAGACTATAGCTGCGCCCGCACTGCGTTCGCTGCGTCGTTCCACCAGCCGTCAAAATCAAACGGCGAATGTACCGGAGGCTGTTTTAGCGCCGTGACGATCCGATCGGCATAGACCTTGTCCTCCGAATCGCGTGCGACCAGCACGACCGCGCCACGGTCGATCAGTTCCTTGAAACGCGGATGATGATCGAATTCGTCCGCCAAGGCAGGGCCGGTGACGATCAATGGCTTGCCGGACTGCACGCAGGTGAGAACGCTGGAGCGCCGCGCCGTGAGGCCTTCATCCAGCGGATAGCAGAACGCGTCGATCTCGCTGAACAGGCCGAATACCTCGCGATCGGACGCGACAAAACCACTGACAATCACGTCGTTCGCGATCCCAAGCTCCGCGGCGCGGGCATGAAACTCTTCTTCGACCTTGTCGACGCCACGAATGAAGGAACCGATATAGACGATCAATGGCTTGAGCCCGCGCTCTTTCAGGAGTGCGCCGATATTGAGCAGCGCGTTGGGTTGCTTGGCCGGATAGATCGATCCGAAATGGCCGACTAGCAGCCGGCCCTCCGCGCGTGCGGCGACAAGGCGCTGCCGCAATTTCGAATCGGAGATGTCTGCCGGCGCTTCGATGTTCGGCGGCAGGGGCGCCAGCACTACTTTTTTGGCGGTCCAGCCAACTAGCGAATCCGCGGCCAGTTCGTGTCGCACCAGTGGCGAGAACATGATGATGGTATCGGCCAGCCACAATGCCGGTATGTAGGTGATGCGGCGCAGCCAATGCAGCCCGCCCCATTCGTGCTGAATCAGGACAATCCTGCGTCGCCGCAGCTTGGCACAAGCCAGCGCCAGCAGCGGACGAACGATCACGCGCTTCCAGGCCACGATCGGAAAGTTGCAGACCACGCTTTTCGCCGAACCGACGGCACGCCAGATATCGACGAATGACCCTTCCGACCGGGTCAGGGTTAACGAAGTGTTGCTGCCCGGCTCGGTCTTTTCGATCGTCACATACAGCAGCCGCGTAAAATGCCCGATGCCGCATTGCATTTGCGGTCCGGCGCCGAGAAACAGCGCCCGGTATCGAGGGTCTGACGCGTCATGGTGTGGCTTGCACGATTTCCGGGAACATCCGCGTTAGCCATAACGCCGAGACATTAGCTTCCGGTAAGCAGCGGCTTCGACGCGGCATCGTTCTTGCCAATTGAAGCGTGAAGATGATCCGGCCGTCTCATAACGGGACATCGGGTGATCCAGCGTTGCAAGGAAAGTCAGCAGGAGCGCGACATGACGACGGGCAAGATCTTCACCAAATGGGACGAGACGCATTCCGACCTCTGGTCCCACCAGCCGATCCGGCTCGAGCATGAGATGCACAAGTCTGCGGCGTTCTCGATGGACGATCTCGCCCGGCTGATCGAAAGCTATCCGCGCGGCCAATACAGCCTGGTGAAAACCGGCGCCCGTGGTTCCAGCCGCGTGTGGCGCGAAGGCGAGATCGGCGATCTCAGTGGACGCGAGGTGATCGAGGCGATTTCCCGTGGCGGCCTCTGGCTCAACATGCGTGACGTCGGCGCTGTCGACAGCCGATACCGCAAGCTGGTCGACCGGATGTTCGAGGAAGTCGCCGCCAAGGTACCCGGCTTTGAAATTCCGAAGGCCCATCAGGAAAGCATCCTGATCTCCTCGCCGGATGCGCAGGTATATTATCACGCCGACCTGCCGGGCCAGAACCTGATTCAGATCGCCGGCCGCAAGCGCGTTTACGTCTATCCCAACACTGCGCCGTTCATCAGGCCGGAACATCTCGAAGACATCGCGCTGTTCAATGTCGAAGTCGATCTGCCCTACAAGGAATGGTACGAGGACTATGCAAAGGTGCTCGACATCGGCCCCGGCCAGATGCTGGGTTGGCCGATGAACGCACCGCACCGGGTCGAAAACCTCGACACCTTCAGTGTCTCGATGACGATCTCCTACACCAATGACGAAATCCGACGTTCCGAGATTCTCAATCTTGCAAACGGCATGTTGCGGCATCGTTTCGGTTACACGCCGAAGAGCCGCAGCTTGCGTGGCCCATCCTTCTTCGCCAAAGCGGTGATGCAAAAACTGTTGCGCGACGGCAGGTGGATCAAGCGCGAGCGCAGTATCCGCCGCCCGATCGATTTCCGCCTTGACCGGGCTCAACCCGGCAAGATCGTCGACCTGCCGAAGGCGGCGTAAGCGAGACGCAACTGTCATGACGGTGCTGACGGCATCTGTGGGAAAACCGGGCGCGCGGGCCAACACCCGCGCGGCCGGATTCCGCGTCGAAGTGATGAGTGATTGGCAAGCGGCCATCGCGCGCTGGCAGGACGTTAGCCCGTCGACACCGTTCCAGCATCGGCAATGGTATGATGCCTGGTACGGTGCCTTCGCCGGCGCCGATGGCGTCGAGCCGCTGATTGCCGTCGTCACCGATGCATCGACCGGTGAATTGGCGGTTATGCTTCCGCTGATCCGCCGTCGGCAAAGCAATATCCGGATCGTCGAATTCGCCGATCTCGATCTCACCGATTACAACGCGCCCATCCTGGGTAACGCTGCGCCGCGCGACGCCAGGGCGGCGCGCGTGTTGTGGCGCGATCTGCTGAAGGCCTTGCGCCGGATGCAAGGCGGTGCCGATCTCATTCGTCTGCGCAAGGTACCTGTCGATCTCGACGGCCGCGCCAATCCGCTGGCGCTGCTCGATGCCGCCGGGCCGTGCTCGCTCAATGGCAACCTCGTCACCACAGACGAGAACTATGACGCCTGGCGCTACACGCTCGAAAAGACCGTGCGCAAGGAGTTGGAGCGGAGTTGGCGGGTGTTCACGCGCGATCCGGCGGCGGCGTTCAAGCTCATCACGGACCACCATGAAGCGCTGAAAATCTTGTCGACTACGGAGGTTCAGCAAGGCACGCGGATGCAGAGCCTCGGGCTGAACTTCGTCCTCAATGACGAAACCTGCGCCGCATTCTATCGCAATCTGGTGCGCGACGGCGTCGGCAGCGGTTATGCCCTGGTGTCGGCGCTCACGGTTGGCGACGAAGTCGTGGCGACGCTGCTCGGCATTCGCTCTGGTGCGCACTATGTGATGATCCGCATCAGCAATGCCGGTGAAAAATGGTCGAATTGTTCGCCGGGCCGGCTGATCATCGAGCGGACCATGGCCGCGCTGCACCAGGACGGCGTGCGGGAATTCGATTTCAGCGTCGGCAACTATGCCTATAAGCGCCGCTTTGGCGTCGCCCGTTTGCCGCTGGTCGATATCAGCGCCGCGTTGAGCTGGCGCGGACTGCCATATGCGCTGCGCGATCGCGTTGCGCGTGAATTGCGCAGCTATCCGCAACTCACTGCGTTCCTGAAACGTGCACTCGGTAAGCCGTTGTCACGTGAAGAGAATTGAAGCCTGTTGCGCGAAGGACACGGTCGTGCAAATCGGTCACACACAGCAGGATTGTGCGGCTGTTCTTCCTGTGTTCGCTAGAGTTCATGATCGCATTTGCAGCCCCGGCGTATGCTGCGGTTCGGGTCAGGACTACTGGTGCTTTCGTGGGGAGTGTCGACATGCCAGCCTATATCCACCATCACGACGACATCGAGCCAGCCTTTATCATTTGTCCAAGCTGCGTCGGGCTTCCGATGTATGTGAGGGATGTCGAACCGCATTGGAGCATGGCGAAGATCGACTTCACCTATGAATGCTCCGACTGCGGTACGGAGGTCAGACAGACGGTGGTCAAGGCGCAACTACAGCACTAGCGTTTTTAGATCTCCCGCACCACGCCGGGTTGGCCCGGCACGCATTCCAGCGCGTCGCGATCCCATTTCGCCGAAATAGCTGCGGCCTCATAGGTGCTTTGCAGGAAATCGAGCAGCGCTGCGTCGGGATTGTGGGCCGTGCGCACGGCGTCATAGGGCAGCACGAATTCGCCGAGCGGTTCGCTGAAGAACGCCGCTTCGGGGCGCACCTTTACCGTGCGAAAACCCGGCGGCTCCGGATAGGCGTAGGAATAGAACGCGGGATAGTCGATCACGCCGCCGCCGGGCCAGAAGCCGGCGCTGCTCACTTCATGCGAATAGGCTTCGCACGCCACCGCATCTGACAAATGCGGAACGCCGCCGGGATGACGCGGCGCGCGGCGTCCCGAGAAACGTGTCACCGCAAGATCGAAACTGCCCCAGAAGAAATGCACCGGGCTCGCCTTGCCGAGAAAGCCGGTGCGGAATTGCTTGAAGACGCGATCGCAGTTCACGAGGATCTGCAGGAAGCGTCCTACAGCGTTCGCGTCGTAGGACGCGTGCGCGGTGTCCAGCGAAAACCGGATCGGGTCCGGCAATTCGTTCGGCATCTCGTCGATAGCAGCGGCAATGCCGAGTTCGGCGAGCGTCGCCATCGTGGTGGCGTAGAAGCTGGAGACGGAGTGCCCGGCAAGCGCAAATTGCCGCTGTGCACCATCGCTGGTCGAGATGCGCAAGACGTGATCGATAAAATCGAAGTCGATCTGGAACGTTCGCGTACCGTCCGGCACCGGCGACGTCGTCAGTCCGCGGGCGGTGACGTAGAGCGCTACATGCCAGGAATGATTGAGCCAGGGCGCCTTCGTCAGCCGGATTTTTCCGGCGATCTGGGTCCAGAGATGCAGCGTGGCATAGGTGTCGCGCCACGCCGCGGTCGGTAATTCCGGCCACGGGATTTGAGAGGCGTTGCTCATGCTGCGCTCGTATCGATGAATACGGATGACGAATGGATTATCACGAATCCGTCAGGCCAGGCTCACGATTTGGTGCACTCCGGACAGCGCCGCCGACCGCGCGTCGCGCGGTACAGGCTTCTGCACCACCAGCGCCGCACCATTGCCTGGAGCGGCCGCCGTGCCAGTTGAGCGATAAAGAGAATTTCGACCATACAACATCCATCGTCCCCGATGGATATTTAGGGCGGCACTCGCGTGAGAGAATGCCGCCCTGATCGCATCAGCCATGCAGTTTTTTCGCGGTCTCCGCGATCACGCGTCCTTGATAACGCGCGCCGGCGAGCTCGTTCTCGCTCGGCTGGCGGCTGCCGTCGCCGCCGGTGATCGTGGTGGCGCCATAAGGTGCGCCGCCGGTGATTTCATCGAGCTTCATCTGGCCGGCAAAACCGTAATTCAGGCCGACGACGGTCATGCCAAAGTGGAGAAGGTTGGTGATGATCGAGAACAGCGTGGTCTCCTGGCCGCCATGCTGGGTCGCGGACGCGGTGAAGGCGCCGCCGACCTTGCCGTGCAGGGCACCCTTGGCCCAGAGGCCGCCGGCCTGGTCGAGGAAATTCGCCATCTGCGAGGCCATCCGGCCGAAGCGGGTGCCGGTGCCGACAATGATCGCGTCGTAATTGACGAGGTCCTCGATCTTTGCGACCGGGGCCGCCTGATCGACTTTGTAATACGAGGCTTTTGCGACATCGGCGGGCACCAGTTCGGGCACGCGTTTGATATCGACGGTAGCGCCGGCTTCGCGCGCACCCTCGGCGACGGCGTTCGCCATGGTCTCGATGTGACCGTAAGCGGAATAATAGAGCACGAGTACTTTGGCCATGATGGCTCTCCTGTGAGTTTGCAGGTGGTTTGTTGATTTTGAGCTGTCATGCCCGGGTCAAGCCCGGGCATGACGAATAGTGAGCGCTGCGTTTACGCCGCGTCGACCAGCACCAGTTCGGAATCTTCCAGCGCGGTGATAGTGAGCTTGGCTTCGTCGCGGATCGCGGCGCCGTCGCGGGCGTTGACGCGCACGCCGTTGACTTCGACGCTTCCCGCCGCCGGCACCAGATAAAGGTTGCGCGTCTTCTCGGACGCGTATTCCGCACTCTCGCCGGCCTTCAGCGTGGTGGCGAGCACCCGCGCATCGGCGCGGATCGGCAGTGCGTCCTTGTCGCCGGCAAAGCCGCTGGCGATGGTGACGAGCTTGCCGGAGCGATCCGACTTCGGAAACGGTTTAGCGCCCCAGGTCGGTTCGCCGCCCTTTGTGGTCGGCTCGATCCAGATCTGGAAAATGCGCGTGTCGGTCGGCTCCAGATTGTACTCGGCATGACGGATGCCGCTTCCGGCGCTCATTACCTGCACGTCGCCGGCTTCAGTACGGCCCTTGTTGCCGAGGCTGTCCTGGTGCGTGATCGCGCCTTCGCGGACATAGGTGATGATTTCCATGTTGGCGTGGGGATGAGCGGGAAAGCCGGTGTTCGGCGCTATCTCGTCATCGTTCCACACCCGCAAGGAGCCATGGCCCATATTGTCGGGATCGTAATGGCTGCCGAACGAGAAGTGGTGCTTGGCCTTCAGCCAGCCGTGGTCGGCGCCGCCGAGTTTTGCAAATGGTCTGAGTTCGATCATGGGATATTCCTTCGTTTGAATGTTTGCGAGGCGCCGGACGCAACACGCCCGGCCTCGTAGGGTTGTTTGATTTACGCGCCGAAGCCGCCGTCGACGTTGAGCACCGTGCCGGTCACGAACGAGGCTTGCGGGCTGGTGAGGAACACGACGCCGGCTGCGATCTCTTCTGCTGTGCCGTAGCGCTGCAATGCGTGTTGCGAACGTTGCGCTTCGGCAAAATCGCCGCCGTCCTTCGGGTTCATGTCGGTGTCGATCGAGCCGGGCTGCAGTACGTTGACGGTGATGCCGCGCGGTCCGAGGTCGCGCGATGCGCCCTTGGTGTAGCCGACGATCGCAGCCTTGGTCGCGGCGTAGTCGGCAAGGCCGGGGAACGAGGCGCGGGTGGCGATACCGGAGCCGATCGTGACGATGCGTCCGCCTTCACCCATCAGTTTCGACGCCGTGCGGATCGCGGTAATGACACCGTGGACATTGATCGCGTCCTGACGCGCAAGCGCCGCGGTGTCGGTATTGACGTCATCGACCGGCCCACCGACCGCAACGGCGGCATTGTTGACGAGAATATCGAGCCGGCCAAAATCCCTCGCGACGTTCTTCACCAGTTGATCGACCTCTTCCGATGAAGCCTGGTCGGCCTTGTAGGCGCGGGCCTCGACTCCCCTGGCTTTCAATTCCTTGACGACGGCTTCCGCCTTGTCCGGGGAGGCTACGTAGCTGATGGCGACATTGGCGCCTTCATCTGCGAGCGCCCGGGCGCTGGCAGCACCAATTCCGCGCGAACCGCCTGTGATAAGGGCAACCTTGCCTGAGAGTTTCCTGGTCATTGGATTTCTCCGTTACTTGAATTTCGATGAACTATTGGATATGCCTTGAGGCGTGGTATAGAAATAGAAACTATTGAAACTCATTGTTTCCAATTTTGACACATAGAGGGGGCCCATGGCAAAACTCCCGGATTTCGAGGCGCTGGCGATTTTCGCAAAAGTCGTGGAGTTACGGTCGTTTGCAGCAGCCGCAACCGAGCTGGCGCTGTCCAAGGCGACGGTGTCGAAGGCGGTCAGCCGGCTGGAAGAGCGGCTCGGCGCTCGGCTGTTCAACCGCACCTCGCGCCGGCTGGCATTGACCGATGCCGGACAAAAACTGTCCGAGCGCGCGGCGCGGCTGTTGGCCGACGGCGAGGCTGCCGAGAACGAGGCCCTGTCGCAATCGATCGCGCCGCGCGGACTGGTGCGGCTCGCGGTCCCCATGACGTTCGGAGTGAGGACGATCGCGCCACTCTTGCCCGAATTTCTAAGCCGGTATCCGGAAGTCTCGATCGACCTGCATCTCAGCGATGCGACGGTGGATCTGATCGGCGAAGGTTTTGACGCGGGCCTGCGCATCGCGCGGCTGCCGGATTCGTCGCTGATCGCACGGCGGCTTTGCCCGATGCCGCGCTACACGGTGGCGGCGCCTTCGTATCTCAAGCAGTACGGCCGGCCGACGCATCCGATGCATCTCGCCCAGCACAAATGCTTCGGCTACGCCTATCTCTCGACGGCTGGTATCTGGCACTACACCAACGCGGCCGGTGAGCAGGCCAGCGTACGGCCGGCCGGGCAGTTACGGGTCAACAACGGCGAGGCATTGATGCCCTCGGTCATCGCGGGCCTCGGCATCGCCGACCTGCCGGACTTCATCGTCGGCGACGCCATCGCGTCGGGCGAGGTCGAAGTGATCCTGAAAGGCTGGAAGCAGCCGGAAGGCGCCGTGCATCTGGTGACACCCCCCGGCGGACCGCGCCCCGCGCGTGTCGAGGTGCTGGCCGAATTTCTGGCCAAGCATTTTGCGAAGGGGAAAAAGCGGGGTGCGTAGAAGAGGGTGAGGCAAAATGTGTAGGCAGCGCGGCTATCGCGATGCCGCTTGTTTCGGTAAGGCTACACCCAACCAAAAAGATTATCCGGGAGAAAACTACCAATGAATCGCCGTGAACTGCTCAAGGCCGCCGCAACGCTGCCGCTGGCGCAAACCGCATTCTCGAACGCAACCTTCGCGCAAAGCCCCTATCCCTCGCGCAACATCACCATGATCGTGCCGTTCCCGGCCGGCGGTCAGGCCGATCTCGCGGCGCGTCCGGTGGCGCTGGCGCTGGAGCGGATCCTCGGCAAGCCCTGCATTGTCGACAACCGCGCAGGCGGCGCCGGCGGATCGATCGGCAATTCGCAGGCCGCGCGCGCAGAGCCCGACGGCTACACGTTGCTGATGACGCTGTCGTCCCTGGCCGTACTGCCCGAGGCCGACCGGCTGTTCGATCGTCCGGTGGCGTATGAAGTCTCGCAATTCGCGCCGGTCGCGCGCGTGCTGGCCGATCCGACGCTGCTGGCGGTGCCGGCCTCGGCGCCATGGAAGACGCTGCAGGATTTCGTCGATGACGCCAAGAAGCGTCCCGGTCAAATCCCGTACGGCTCATCCGGCCCCTATGGCACGCTGCATGTCGCGATGGAGATGTTTGCGGCGAGCGCGGGGATCAAATTGCTGCACGTGCCGTTCCGCGGCGCCGGTCCGGCGTTGACTGCATTGCTCAGTGGCACGGTGCAGGCGATGGCGTCGGCGCCGGGGACGCTGAAGCAGCAGGTCGATGACGGCAAGATGCGTGTGCTGGCGAACTGGGGCGCCCAACGTATCCCGAGCTTCCCCGATCTGCCGACCTTCAAGGAACTCGGCTACAAGGATGTCGAGTTCTACATCTGGGCGGGGTTGTTCGCACAGGCTGCACTGCCCGCGCCGATCATGACGCGGCTTCGCGAAGCGATGGCGCAGGCGGTGAAGGCGCCCGAGGTCATCAAGACCTTCGAGACCGCGGGCAGCCCGGTCGCCTATCTGGACGCGCCAGAATTCTCGAAGTTTTTCGCCGACGACAGCGCGCGGCTGATCGCAGCCGTGAAGAAGATCGGTAAGGTGGAGTGAGGCCAAGCCCTTCGTGCAACCGCCCTTCGGCATCAAGAGCATACCCGGATCGATCTAACCAGAACGCGATGACTTTCTTCGAATGGTCATCCCGCTCGATCTTCTCATTTGCGCGTGATCGCCGCGCAAACGCTTGGCACTTTATCGCGAGAAATACCGGTGTGCACTGTGCGTTGACGCGGCCTTCGGCTCCAGAGCATGCCCTAGAGCTTTTGGACCGTCTGTAGGGCTTTATAGGCAGCGGTCGCGGCGCCAACCATCTCCTGGGCAGCACTCAAGGCGGTGTTGAAATCACCCGTCGCGATTTTGCCGTTTGCGGTGACGATGGCGTTTAGTTCATCGTCTACCGTTGGTATGGCCTTCTGATATTCGGTAAGCTGCCTCAAATGCGCAGAATACACCGCGTCGAGTTCAGCGGCGCTTGTTGGGCCAAGGCCTGCGAGCGGACTACGCATCGCTTTGATTTTTGCGACCTGACATTCTTTCCAGGCTGACAGATAGATTTTGGCATCAACATTTATGATGCCGTAGTCCTTTTTGATTTGCTCGACCATGATTTTTAGTTTCGCGTCGGATTCTTTGGCGATACTCACCATCGCTGCTGCCGAAAAATCGTTGGCGTATCGATTGATGACGGCCACGATTCCGCGGGCGGCGGCGGTATAGGGAGCGGCCTGCGCTCCGAAAACGGGGATGCTGTCGGTTATGTCTGCTCCCGTATTGGCGTAGCCGGCGAATGTCGTAATGTTTTCGGCGGCCTGAGCCTGATCCTTCATTCGCTGTGCGTATTTGTTGAGGAAATCAAGCGCCTGGCTTTTCACGATGAAGCGTTGCTGTTCGTATTCCGAATAGGTCAGCGTAATTATTTTGCCTTTCACCTTTCGGGAAAGCGGTATCGCGCGAAAGTCCAGGATACCCGGCGTGCGCAGGGTGTCACATGAGCGACCGGTCAGAAATTGGTATTCGTTGCTTGTGGTGTTGTAGTCGGTTGCGATCGTCTCGAAGTAAGCCGGTGCAACTTCGATTTGCGTGGAAAACGCTTTTGTCAGTCCGGTGATCGAGGAAAGGTCCTTCAATTGAGCGCAGCCGGACAACGCCACTCCGAGAGTGGCCACTACAACGAACCGAAACATGATTATCCCCCAACTAGCAACGCGGGGAAACTCGCCTCTGGGTTGAATGATGTCAAAGCGACATTGTATTCGGCGTGCCCACTTTTTGCCGTTATCCACAAGAGCGTGGCCGCGCATCCAGCGAATTCCGACTCAAGCGGCGGGTCGGGAACCAGCCTCACATTTTTTTGTCCGAACGAACGTTGCTTGGCCGCATTCGCTCTGCAGGTTGACACTGCATCGTCGCGCGAACTTCCGCGCACCAACCATGTCGACAGAAAGGACCCGGCCATGCCAATGCGGCGGTTCGTGCTGAGCCTTGCAATTGCGATCGGCGGCGCAACTGCCGCCCAAAACACTGCCTTCTCGGAGGAGTATCGCGGAACCTGGGAACAGCAGATGGCTTGCACGCCCGACGTGATGCGGCTGTGTAGCGATCAGATACCCGATGTGAACCGGATTGTGGCTTGCTTGCGGCAGAATACGGATTTGCTTCGCAGCTCCTGCCGCGCCGTGTTCGAAACAAACGCCAGCACGCCGCAGCAATCTGCGCCAAGATCTCAGCAGCGCACGGTGCAACCGAATGCGCCCCAGCCGAGACCTTACAACGATGAATGGAAGTCGAGGCCTTACAACGACGAATGGAAGTGGTGACGCGCGGTATTGAGGCCGCGCGTCGCTCTCCTCAGACCGCCGTCGGCATTTTCCAGCCGCCGAAAGTCTTTTCCAGATGTGCGACCAGCGCCAGCGCAACGTCTTCGCGCCACGGCCGCGCGGCGACCTGAACGCCGAGCGGCAGGCCTTCTGGGGAGGTACCGACGCGCACGGTCGCCGTCGGCCAACCCGTCAGATTATACATCTGTGCGTAACCGAAGCCCTTGCGGCTGTCCTCGTCGAAGCTGGTGCCGTGCAAGAGCGCCGGATATGGCGCCACCGGCGAGAGCACCGCGTCGTAGTTCTCCATGAAGCGAAGCATCGAGTTGCGGAACAGGTCCCAGCGCACGAACGCCGCCAGCGCGTCGGTGGTGTTGGCCATCGCCGGTGCAACGGAGTAGGTCAGCGCCTTTTCGAACAGCGGCGAGATTGGATCGCTGCCGATGCTCTTGAGAAAGGCGCGCGTGCCCGCACCGCCGTCGCCGCGGCTCATATCGTGATAGACGGTGGCAGCCTTCTCCGCATCCGGCGTTCGTTTCTCCTCGACTTTGACGCCGGCGTCCGTGAAGGCCTTGGCGGAGTCGCGCACCGCGGCGACGATTTCCTTGGTCGGGGTCGCCACGCCGTCATCTTCGAAGAATGCCAGCTTCAATCCGCTCAGCGTCACGGCTTTCGGATCCAGCAGCGGCATGCCGACGATGGAGTTGTCGCGAAAGTCCGGCCCGGAGATGATCGGTAGCGCGAGCGCCAGATCCTCGACGCGCCGCGAAACCAGGCTGACATGAAACACCGGCGCGCGGGCACCCATCGGCTGCGGGAATTGTCCGGTGCGCGGCACCCGGCCAGAGGTCGGCTTGATCGCCGCGAGACCGCAGAAATGCGCGGGCACGCGGATGCTGCCGCCGGCGTCGGTGCCGAGACCCAGAGGCGAGCCGCAGGCCGCTATGATGGCGGTCTCACCGCCGCTGCTGCCGCCCGGCGTCCGCGCCAGGTCATACGGATTGTTGGTGCGCCCATAGACCAGATTGTCGCTTTCAAGCGCGCCCGCCAGTTCGGGCACGTTGGTCTTGCCGAGGAAGATGGCGCCGGCGGCACGCAACCGGGCCACCGCTGTGGCATCTGCCTTGGGAACGAAATTGGCACGGCCCTTGGTGCCGCCGGTGCAGATCACGCCGGTCGTCTCCAGCGTATCCTTGATGGTCATGGGCACGCCATGCAGCGGACCCTTGATATCGCCGCGCGCCAGCGCCGCATCGGCCTCGTCCGCCTCTTTTCGCGCCGTGTCGGCAGTGAGCTGAACGATCGCGTTGAGTTTTGGATTGACCTTGGCGATTTGCTCGAGGTGGGCTTCGACAACGGCCTTGGAGCTGAGCTTCTTCGACCGGATCGCGGCGGCAAGTTCGCTCGCAGACGATGTAATGATGGGGTTTTCGCCGGCCGCCTTCGCAGGTGTGGCGATAAAATTCTGTCCGGCCGCTGCCGCTGCGCCCACAAGCGCGACGGTGCCCAGAAAATCGCGTCGTGCAATTTTGTCGCTCATCGAAAAATCCAATCTTGCTGTTGCCCGGCTACGGCAGAAGATTTCATTTTCCAAATGTGTGCAAGCGTGAAGTCGTCAGGACGGGCTCTGACAGACGTCCACCCATTCGGCTGCCGTAAGCTCCGCCATGCGCGTTGGTGCGATGCGAACCGCGCTGTGGGTCGAACCGGCTGCCGGCACCACGATGTCGAAGGCTTTCAATGATATGTCGCAATAAACCGGTAGCGGCGTTTTCAGTCCGAACGGACAGACGCCGCCGACCTCGTGGCCGGTGATCTCGGCGACTTCGTCCAGTCCGAGCATTTTCGGCTTGCCCCCGAATGCTGCCTTCACCTTTTTGTTATCCATCCGCGACGTGCCGGCGGCAACGATCAGCACCACGCGTTCGCCGATCCGCAGGCTCAATGTCTTGGCGATCCGCGCCGGCTCGACGCCATAGGCCTCGGCCGCAAGCGGGACGGTGGCTGAACTCATCGAAGATTCGATCACAGCGATGTCAGGGGCCTTCTCCTCGAAGAAGGCGCGTACCGATTCAATGCTCATATTTCAGGACTTTTGGCTGGCGACCAGATTTGGCAATTCGACCAGATTTGGCAATTCGGAGAGGGCGTGAATGCGATGATCGGGCTCGAGCCCGAGTTCGTCCATTTGGGTACGGATCGCCTTGAAGATCGTCAAGGGCGCGACAAGATCGCTTTCGACGCAGGCCAGCGCCATTGCTTCCGGCGTCACCCGCTCGATCCAGGCGACGTTGAGCCCGAACGCCTTGGCGCCGCAGGCATCCCAGGGGTTGGAGGAGATGAACAGCACTTCGTGCGGCGGTATATGGAGATTTTCCTCGATCAAGGTGTAGGCATCCGGGCTCGGTTTGAAGATCCTTTTGCCATCGATGCTGATGGTGGCGTCGAGCACGCCGTCGAGGCCGCTGTTTCTGACCAGCGCATTGAGCATGTCGGGGCTGCCATTGGAGAGAATGGCGAGCTTCCGGTCCTTCATGTCAGTCAATGCGGCAAGCGCATCCGGATAGAGATCGAGATGCAGATATTTGTCCATGATGCGCGCGAACGTCTGCTCATCGTATTGCAGGCCGAGGATCCGCAGCGTGTAGGCCAGCGACTCCCGTGTCACCACCGAGAAATCCTCGTACCGTCGCATCAGCGAGCGCAGCCAGGTATATTCGAGTTGCTTGATGCGCCAGACTTGCGTGATGATTTCGCCGTAGCCGGGAAATGTCTCCTCGGTAACGGACGCCACCGACTGAACGTCGTAGAGCGTGCCATAGGCATCGAACACGACAGCTTTGATACTCAATTGTCTTGCTCTCTGCTGCCGATCGTTGCGCCGAGAAATCCCCGGAGCTCGCCGATCGATTGGTCCGTTGCCGATTGGTTGAATTCGAGGTGATGCCCGAGCAGTTGAATCGGTGTCTTGAGGTTGGACGCGTCGAAACCGTGGTAGGCACCGGGATAGACGACGAGCTTGATCGGGACGCCCTGGTTACTCTTGCGCGATATTCCCCAGTCGTCCCGGCCGTCCACCATATTGCGGCACTCTTTCGCCAAGGTCCAATCGTCCAGCTCGCCGATCAGGATCAGCGTCGGCACGGTCATGTTGCCCTTGAATCCGAGGCAGTGGGGATAGAACGCCACGGCCGCACGGAATTTATTGGGCGATGTCTGCTCGAGGATGCCGCGCTCGACGGAAGAGAGCGCCTGCCAGGCGCCCTGCGAAAATCCGAGCACGGCGACACGCGACGGATCGACGAAGGGCTGCTGCGCCAGGAAATTCAGCGCGCGGTACGCGTCGCGGGCAAGATCGACCGGCGCGCCGCTGCTGCAGGTGTTCGTCAGCCCGCGCGGTCCAAAACTGTCCACGGTGAGCGTCACATAGCCCCAGGCAGCGATCCGCTTGCCCCAACGTTCGTCCAGCCGCTGCCAGTTTCCATTACAACTATGCAGCAGCACGACGGCCGGCGAGGGACCCGCGCCGCTGGGTTGCCGCAGATAGCCCTGCAGTGGCTGGGTGCTGGCGAGCGGATTCTCGAATTCGACGACGGTCGCGGACGACTGAGCCTGGGCGACAAGGCATCCAGCCGCGCTTCCGGACAGAAGAGCGGTGGCAAAGGCAGCCGCTTTGGCGACGTTCGTCACGGACCACCGTTTCAAGAAAACGGCATTCGCGCCGCTCGTTGGACGGCTCTTTATATACCCAAAATCTTCCGCGCGTTGGCCTTCAATACCTTCGGCCGGATCTCGTCGCGGATGTCGAGTTTTGAAAAATCCGACAGCCATCGATCCGGCGTGATCACCGGCCAGTCCGAGCCGAACAGCATCTTGTCCTGCAGGATCGAGTTGATGTAGCGCACCAGGATCGGCGGGAAGTATTTCGGCGACCAGCCGGAGAGGTCGATATAGACATTCGGCTTGTGGGTCGCGACCGACAGCGCCTCTTCCTGCCAGGGGAAGGAGGGATGCGCGAGGATGATTTTCAAATCCGGAAAATCCGCGGCGACGTCGTCCATATACATCGGGTTGGAATATTTCAGCCGCATTCCCATGCCGCCGGGCATGCCGGAACCGACGCCGGTTTGTCCGGTATGGAACAGCGCGATCGCGCCGCCTTCGTTGATCGCCTCGTAGAGCGGATAGGCCATGCGGTCGTTCGGATAAAAGCCTTGCATGGTCGGATGGAATTTGAAACCGCGCACGCCGTATTCCTCGATCAGCTTGCGCGCCTCGCGCACGCCGAGCTTGCCCTTGTGCGGATCGATGCTGACGAAGGGGATCAGGACGTCGAGATTTTCGGAAGCGATTTCCAGCATCTCGTAATTGTTGTAGCGGCGGAAACCCGTCTCGCGCTCGGCATCGACCGGAAAGATCACCGCGGCGATTTTCTTGGAACGATAATAGGCGGCGGTTTCCGGCACGGTCGGCGGATGCTTGTGCGGCGACTTGAAATAGTCCGCCATCTGCGCCTGAAAATCATCATAGCCGTCGTCGCCATGCATGCCGCAGGGCTCTTCGGCATGGGTGTGGATGTCGATCGCCACGACGTCTTCGATATTGGGCAGCTTCAGCTTGGGCATCGGGTTTCCCGGCTTGATTTCCAGGTCTTGATTTCCTGGTCTGATAAATTGATTATACTATATAACAAATTCCGCAAGGCGGCAGAAACAAACAGCGGGAAGCAGGGAGGATGGCATGGTCGAGGCGGAGGCCTTTGAGACCGATTTCTGGAAAGACGCCAATTTGCGGAAAGCATGGGACGACATTGTTCCCGGCGAACCGCGCAAGACCATTCCGTACACGCTGACCAAGGAAGCGATCGAGCTCTACTGCAAATCGGTCGGCGAGAACCATCCGATCTATTTCGACGAGGCGTATGCGAAGACCACGCGCTATGGCGGGCTGATCGCGCCGCCCTCGATCCATATCCTCCTGATGTTTTCCTGCACGCCCGCGGACGACTGGATGCGCTCGCCGGGCACCGTCAATGCCGGGCAATCCTGGAGCTACAATATTCCAGCGCGGCCCAATGACGTCATCACGTTGCAGGCGCGTGCGCTCGACAAATTCATCAAGCGCGAGCGGCTGTTCGTGGTGCACGACAACGTCTTCTTCAACCAGCGTGGCGACGTGATCTGTTCCGGCCGCGGCTGGACCATTCGGCCCGAATAAACCGATCCAGAGAGGAGGCAGCATGACAACGAGTTTCGAAAGTCTGACCGCCGGCGACATTATCGATGGGCCGAAATTCGCGGTCTCACGCGAATCCATTCGCCTGTTTTGCGATGCCTCGCTCGACTACAACCCGCTGCATCTCGACGACGACTTCATGAAAGGCAATTTCGGCAAGACCAATTTCGGCGGCATCATCATGCACGGCATGAACAGTTTTGGGCTGATCTCGCGGATGCTGACCGACTGGGCCTATCCGGCGGGTGCCATCCACCGCCGGCTGGAAACGCGATGGGTCAAACCGGTCCGGCCCGGCGACACCATCCGGCCGGAGGGAATCGTCAAATCGAAGCAGGTGACCAAAAACTCGCGCTGGGTGCTGATCGACGTCATGGTGCGGAACCAGAAGGACGAGAAGGTCGCCACCGGTGAGGCCATGGTTGAGTTCCCGCTGGACTGAATTTGCCAGCGATTTCAGGCGGAATCCGTTAATGCGGGCCCGATTTACCCCAGCCGAGCGGGCCTAAATCGGCCCGTTTGCATTGACAGCCGGTCCCGCCATGGCTTAGAAACCGCCCCGTCCCGGGCGGTTGGCCGCTGGCGGGATTAATCTCATTTTGCCACTTTCGGGTAGCTCCGGTTCGGCCTTCAAAAACGGCCTTTCAAAGCATCAGGATTGTCCCATGAAGGTCCGTAACTCGCTGAAATCGCTGCGCGGTCGCCACCGCAACAACCGTCTGGTCCGCCGCAAGGGCCGGGTTTACGTGATCAACAAGGTGCAGCGCCGCTTCAAGGCTCGTCAGGGCTAAGCCCGGCCCTTTTCGCCGCTCTAACCCTCGCTTCACAGGTCTTTGACGATGGGCTGCTTTGCAGCGCGATTATGCGCGTCTAGACTTCATCCATGGCCTTGAGATTCTCGCACGCCCGTAACTACCGGATCGCGCTTCTCGTCACCGCTGTCATGACGGCGGTGCCCGTGGTGGCGTTTGCCGAGAACGATCCCCGGGTCGTTCCGCCGCCCAAGAGCCAGAAGAAATTACCGGAAGCGCCGAGCAAGCTTCCGAAGGTCGGTGCCGACCGCACTCGCGGGCTGGATTTCCTGTTCGGCGCGCTGAAGGCCGCACCCGATGAAACCAGCGCCAAACATGTCGAGGCGCGGATCTGGGCGATGTGGATGCAGACGCCGAGCGACACGGCGGCGCTGTTGATGGTGCGCGCCAAGGCCGCGATGGATGCGCAGAAGCTGGATGTCGCGCTGAAGCTGCTGGACTCCGTGGTCAAGCTGCGTCCCGATTATGTCGAAGCCTGGAACCGGCGCGCGACGCTTTATTACCTGAAGAACGACTACACCCATTCGCTCGAGGATATCCGCGAGGTGCTGATCCGCGAGCCGCGCCATTTCGGCGCGCTGGCCGGGCTCGGCATGATCATGCAGGAGATCGGCGACGAGAAGCGCGCGCTTGACGCCTTCCGCAAGGCACTCGCCGTCAACCCGCACCTCGAAAAGGTGCCGGAGCTGGTCAAGTCGCTCACCGAAAAAGTCGAAGGCCGCGATATCTGATATCGGGCATGATCCGGACCTCAAGGGCCACGAAATCTGCTGGCTCGGCGCGATGATCGTCGCGAGCCGGAACCCGTCGCCTTCACGGATGGACGAGTTAATGGACGGCCTGGCTGCCGCGCGCCATTCCGTTCAGGCCAACCGCTGCGTAGAACTGCGCCAGTTCGGTCTCCAATTGCTCGTTGACCAGCAGCAGCGCCTTCAGCGCGCCCCGCATGTCGCCATTGCAGCTTGCCACGATCCGGTCGATGGCCGCTTCGTTTGCGTCGGAAATCATAGATAGTCCTCCAATAGTACGCGAAACCAACATATGGCCCACCGCCCGCGTTCCTGTGGATTCTGGGTACAACACAGTCGTCGGCCACACCCCGATCAGGCACGCCGACACATGGCGAAAGTGTCAACGCAATTGTATAAAGTTGCCGATGACGCCCGTGTGACCCCGCTATCCACAGATTGGGCGTGCTGTGGACAACTCCGTCTATAGCGTTTTCAAGCGAAGTGGATACCGGTTCGCGTCAAGAAAACGCGTCAAAACAAAAGACTAGAGCGCCCGGTTCTGATTCAATCGGAACCGATAAGGCGCTAGAAACCCGCATCGACCTGCGCCGTATCTCGCTGGTGCACAAGATCATCCGGACATTCTCAATGGTGGCAGTGATTGTCGTGGCGGCGCTGGCGATACTGGCGCTGGTCACGCAGGCCGGCGTACTGCGCGCGCAGCGCGCCCATCCGGCAAAAGGCCAGATGATCGAGGTCGCAGGCGCGACCCTTCACGTCGTCGATATCGGCCCGCGGGATGCGGCCGGTCCGCCGATCGTGATGCTGCATGGTGCGAGTTCCAATCTCGAAGTCATGCGGCAACCCGTTGGCGAACGGCTGGCGAAGAACCATCGCGTGATCCTGATCGATCGTCCCGGGCATGGCTGGAGCACGCGCGCCCGTCTGGAAGACTCCACGCCTGAGATCCAGGGCCGGATGATCGACGAGGCCCTGGCCAAGCTCGACATTAGGCGGGCGATCTTCGTGGTCCATTCCTGGGCCGGCGCGCTCGGTGCACGCATGGCACTGGATTATCCGGCGCGGGTGGCAGGCCTGGTGATGCTGGCGCCGGTGGCCTATCCGTGGCCGGGCGGCGTCGGGCGATACAACAAGATCGTCGCCAAGCCGGTCATTGGTCCGCTGCTGGCATATACGATCACGCTGCCGCTCGGCAGGTTCCTCATCGAGCCCGGCGCCCGCGGCGTGTTCCAGCCGCAGACGATGCCGGATGGCTATGTCGAGAACACCGCCAGTTCATTGCTGCTGCGCCCGCGCGAGTTCCTCGCCAATGCTCGCGATCTGGTGACGCTGAAGGCAGCGGTCGCCGAACAAGCGCCGCGCTACGGCGAGATCAAGGCGCCGATCACGATCATCACCGGGGATGCCGACAAGACGGTGTCCACCAATATCCATTCGCGTCCGCTCGCGGCCACCGTATCCGATGCCAGGCTGATCGTGCTGCCCGGTGTCGGTCACATGGTGCAGAATGCGGTGCCCGATCTCGTGATTTCGGAGATCGAGGCCGTAATCGGCCATCTCGCGCCGGAATCATGACCCGGCGGCACTGCGGGCGCGGGCGATTTCATAGGCCGCGACATGGGTGCGCGCGAGATCGAGGATCGGCGTCGCGATATCAAGCGCACGGGCGCGTGCGACCATGTCGCCCAGGATATGCTCGCCTTCGGTGGTCGAGCCCCGCTCGATGTCGCGCAGCATCGACCATTTCAGCGGCGATCCGACGGTTGTGATCAGCGTGGTGTCGAATTCGATGAAGGCGGGCCTCGGCTTGAAGCCGGAGGCGGTAGCAACGGCGCAGCATTCGTCGAATATGGCGAACATCGCCTCGCGGCCGCCGGGAGCCGCGAGAATGTCGCCGATGCTGGCGCGCATCAGGCAGGTGATCCCGGCGCCCAGCCCCAGTTGTACGAATTTCTCCCACATGTCCTGCATCACGACATCGCTGGCCCGCGCGTTGAAGCCGGCGCCGTCGAAACAGGCTTGCAGTGCCTGCGTCCGCTCGCTCGGGCCGCCCGCGATTTCGCCATAGACGAGATCGTGGAGCGGGACGAATTGCGTGATCCGGCCCTCGGCGTCGACGCCGGCGCTGATATTGGCCATGCCGCCCATGACATGCGCCGCGCCGAACCGCGCGGTGAGCCGGTCGAGATGCCCGATGCCGTTGAGAACAGGCAGGATCATGGTGCTCGGCCCAACCGCCGGCGCAAACTGATCCATCGCTTCGTCGAGCGAATAGGATTTTACCCCAACCAGGATGAGGTCGAACGGCTCGTGGATCGCGCCCGCAAGCGCGGTGGTTGCGACAACGCTGAAATCGCCATGCGGACTGACGATGCGCAGGCCATCGCGCGCCAGTTGTTCGGCGCGGCGCGGTCGCACCATGAACGTGACGTCGCGCCCGGCGCGCACAAGGCACGCGCCGAAATATCCGCCCAGCGCGCCGGCTCCGATGACCAAAATACGCATATCGCTCGTAATCCCGACAAGTCCCGGACGCTACCATCATTTGCGATCATGGACGCGCGCTATCGTGTCCATTAAGACAGCGCGTGCTCCCGTCGGGGAAGAGGCAAAATGACAATCGGCAGGCGGCGATTCATATCCACGCTCGGCGGTGCAGCGGTCGCCTGGCCGTTTGCCTCGTGGGCGCAACAGACGGGCCGCCTTCCGACGATCGGCATTCTCTATCCTGGCGTGACCTCGGTGACAGTCAGCCGGGTCGCCGCACTTCGGGAAGGGCTGCGCGCGGTCGGCTATGCCGACGCAGACCGGGTGGAAATCCTGGTGCGGGCGTCCGAAGGCGATCCGTCAAAACTCGCCGCGCTGGCGGCCGAACTGGTTGAAGGCAAGGTCGACGTGATCGTTCCGATTAGCCCGTCGGCCGTGCGCACCGCAAAATCCGCGACTACAATTATTCCCCTTGTCGCCAACGATCTGGAAAGCGACCCGGTACGCAGCGGCTTTGTCGCGAGCCTTGCCCATCCCGGCGGCAACATCACCGGCGTGTTTGCCGATTTTCCGGAATTCGCCACCAAATGGCTTGAACTGCTCAAGGAGACCATCCCGGCGCTGTCCAGCGTCGTGATGCTCTGGGACCCCGCCACCGGTCCGATCCAGCGGGAAGCGGTGGAGGCGGCAGGCCGGTTGATGAACGTTAAACTCGAGGTGATGGAAATCCGCGCCATCGCCGAACTGGAGCGCGTCTTCGCCGCGGCAGGCGAGCGGCGGCCCGATGCGATCGTCATCCTGTCGTCGCCGATTTTCGGGACGAACCCGAAACTGATCGCCGACCTCACGTTGGCGCATCATATTCCGACCGCGACCTTGTTTCCCGATATCGCCCGCGCCGGCAGCCTGATGGCTTACGGGCCGAATCTGCTGGGTACCTTTCGGCAAACCGGTACCATGGTCGGCAAGGTCCTGCAGGGCTTGCGGCCCGCGGATCTGCCGGTCGAGCGCCCGACAAAATTCGAGATGGTCATCAACCTCAAGACCGCCAAGGCGCTTGGATTGACCTTGCCGACCTCGGTCCTGCTGCGTGCCGACGAAGTGATCGAGTGATGTTTGTGCCGGGCCCCCGCCAGATAGCCCGATCGCGCGGGATGGAGTACAGTTCTGCGCGTGCGGGATTCCGCTGCTGCTCGTCCCGCCTGCGATGCGCGTGAGTTGCCAATAGCGATTTCGGGCAGCTGACCTCTGAGGAGAGCGCCATGTACGCTGCCATTCGTCAGGGCAAGGCAAAGGCCGGTCAGGCCGAAGAGCTGGCGCGCCGGATCAAGGAAGGCGCCATTCCGATCATCAGCGATGTCCCGGGTTTCATGGGCTACTACGTGGTCTATGCGCCTGACGATACTGTGGTCGCGATAAGCCTCTTCACGAATTTTGCGGCAGCCGAGGAATCGAACCGGCGCGCGGTTGCGTGGATCGAGCGGGATCTTGCGCCGCTGCTCACCGGGCCGGCGACCGCGATGGCCGGGCCGGTGATCGTCCATACGCTGGCTTAGGTCACGCGGACCTCAAGGCAGACACCACAAATTCTGCGCATCGAGCGTAGCGAGCCGGCGCGCTGGTTCTGTGAGTGCAGCCCCCTGCGAGCGCGTGCGGCGTGGCCATGAAAACTAACTTCGGTGTCAGAATCTGGCGCATTTGTCATTTGAAATCGCTGGATCATTTCGCTCTCCTGATCGTCTTCTTCGCGCGACGCTATTCGTCGCAGCAATTCAACAAGGAGGGACCAGGATGAACAATAAGCTCCTTAATCTCCTCACTGCTTGCACGCTTGTTACCTCACTTGCCCTTGCGCCACCGGCGCTCGCTCGAGGCGGCGGGGTGGTGGTGGCGGGCACGGTGGCGGCGGAGGGCATTTCGCGGTGGTGGCGGGCACTTCGGTGGTGGCGCGCACTTCGGCGGCATGGGAGGAGGGCACTTCGGCGGTGGTCATTTTGGCGGTGCGCGTTTTGCGCACGGCGGATTCGGACCGCGGTTTGCGCATGCTGGATTCTCGCGCGGATTCGCGTTCCGCCACGGCTTCCATCACCGCTTCCATCGTTTTGCGTTCGTAGGCGCGCCTTTCGCCTACGCCGCCTACGACAGTTGCTGGCGCAGAACGTGGACGCCATATGGACTGCAATGGGTCGACGTCTGCGGCTATGGCTACGGCTATTAGCGCTGCCGAACTGTATCGTGACTGAGGCAACGCCGCGCCTTGCTGATCAGGTCTGGCGATTGCCCAGGCGGCGCCGGACGCGTTTGGTGATTGTACCAGTTCCCATCGCGCCGGCGCAGTTCGTGCTGATCGATCCAGAAATTGTGACGATCGAGGCCGATTTCTGTTAAATATCGGCTTCGTGGTTTCGGCACGCGGAGACGGGAGACCATGACGGGAGGTCACCGCCGTATTCTGGTCGTCGAAGATGATCCGGAAACTGCCGGTCAGCTCGTGGACCAGCTGACGACCAGCGGTTACCAGGTGGATTTGGCCGCCAGCGGCAATGAAGCGCTGAGCCGCGGCGCGGCCAGCGACTATGCCGTGATCACGATCGATCGCATGCTTCCGGACATCGACGGCATCGCGGTTATGCGTCAATTGCGCGACGACGGCATCGCTGCACCCTTCCTGATCATCAGTGCACTCGGAGAAGTCGACGACAGGGTGCGTGGCTTGCGTGCCGGGGGCGACGACTATCTGGTCAAGCCGTTTTCGTTTGTCGAACTGCTGGCGCGCCTCGAGGCGCTGGGCCGACGCAGTGACATCACCGCCAAGGAAACCATCATGCGCGTCGGCGATCTCGCCATCGACCTGATGTCGCGGACGGCGAGCCGGCGCGGTAAGGACATTTTTCTTCTTCCGCGGGAATTCCAGCTTCTGGAATATATGGTGCGCAATGAAGGCCGCGTCGTATCAAGGGCAATGTTGCTGCAGCACATCTGGGATCTTCATTTCGATCCCTCGACAAATATCATCGATGTCTATGTTGGCCGCGTGCGTCGCAAGGTCGACGACCATCAGGCCTATCCGCTGATCCATACCGTTCGCGGTGTCGGGTACTGTCTCCGTGCTCCTCGCTAAGACCCTGGCGTCGTCGACTTTCAAGCTGGCGCTGATTTCGATCGGGACCTTCGGCGTGATCGTGTCGGCCATTTTCAGCTACGTCTACCTGTCTACCTCCTCCTATGTGCGTAGCCGGTCGGATCGAGCGATCATGATCGAGTATTCGAGCCTGCGAGATGCCTACGAGCGATCGGGACGCGACGGCCTGATCGACCTGATCAAGCGGCGCATGGCCGACAAAAGTTTTGCAGACCATTTGTATGTTCTCGCCGATCCTTCATCGGCCGTTCTCGGCGGCAACCTCAAGGCATGGCCGCCGACGGTCGCGGCAGCCCGGGGATGGACGGAGTTTCGCCCATCGCAGCCGTTGCCCGGCACGACCAGCCAGCCGTTGCTTCGCGGAATGCTGGAAACCTTCCCAAACGGCGATCGTCTGCTGGTAGGCAGGGATATCAGCGACCTCGACAGCTTTACCGATCAAATCAAGAAAGCCGTGATCGCGAGCGTTGCATTGATATTTGTCCTTGCGGGCGTCGCAAGCACGCTGGTCACGCGCCGCACAGTGGGGCGGATTGAATCGATCAACGCGACCAGCCGAGCCATCATGCTCAGCGGTCTGGACAAGCGCATCCCGCTACGCGGCAGCAATGACGAATGGGATCGTGTTGCGGAGAACCTCAACCTGATGCTGGACCGCATCGAAATATTGATGGCCGAGGTCAAGCAGGTGGGCGACAACGTTGCGCACGATTTGCGGACACCGCTGACCCGAATGCGCGGACGCCTGGAGAAGGCCTATCACGGTCAACGGACGGCTGAGGACGATCAAACGCTGATCGGCGACACGATCGCCGATCTCGATGCCGTCTTGCGTATATTCTCGTCCCTGACCCGGATTGCGCAAATCGAGACCCAGGCACGAAAGGGTGCGTTTCGCACGGTCAATCTGGCCGAAATCGCCTGTGAGGTTGTCGAGTTGTACGATGCGGCGGCCGAACCCGCCGGTACCCGCCTCACGGTCGTTGGCGATCGCGAGGTGCCGGTGACAGGCGATCGCGACCTGATCTTTGATGCCATTGCCAATCTGGTGGACAACGCAATCAAACATGGCCGCGCCGGCGGGCAAGTCGTCGTCACGAACGAGACCGTTGACGGCAGCTCAGTGATCTCGATCGCTGATGACGGACCCGGAATTCCCCCCGACCAATACGAGCAGGTATTCAAGCGGTTCTACCGGCTCGAACACAGTCGCTACACCCCCGGAAACGGCCTCGGGCTGAGCCTCGTCGCCGCCGTCGCCCGTCTTCACGGTGCGCGGATCGAAATGCTCGACAACGCGCCGGGCCTGAAACTCAAACTCTGGTTCTCAGCCCCGGTCGGCTAGTCATGCCCGCGTGGATCGTTTCCGTGCCCGCTGTGCTTAGAGCCTTATCGGTTCTGGTTGAATCAGAACCGGGCTCTAGTCTTTTGTTTTGACGCGTTTTCTTGACGCGAACCGGTATCCGCTTCGCTCGAAAACGCTATGGGCGCTACTTCGTCTTGCCGTCCTTGTCGTACTGGGAAATGAAGGCCCAGAGGTCGTTGGCCTCTTTCTCGTTCTTGATGCCGGCGAACGCCATCTTGGTGCCGGGAATCTTCGCCTTGGGATCTTTGATGTAGTCGAGGAACTGATCCTTGTTCCAGGTGATGCCGGAGTTCTTGTTGGCGTCCGAATAGGAATAGCCTTCGGCGGTGCCGGACTTGCGGCCGTCGAGCCCGTTCAGCTCCGGGCCGACCTTGTTCTTGGCGCCTTCGCCGATGGCGTGACAGGCCAGGCATTTGTTGAACGAGGTCTTGCCGGCGGCAGCGTCCTGCGCCAGCGCGCCCGATGCCGCGGCCATGGAGGTAACGACAATCAGCGCGCCGAAATTCAGTTTTTTCATGGGGTGCTCTTTGATCTTTCCCGGACAGAGGTACGGTCGCTTGTGGCATAGCCGGCTCGGAATGGAACGCCACCAACCCTGACAGGTTTCATGACCTTTGCGGCTTTCCAGATCAATAGCCGACATTCCAGGGGTGTCCATGCACCAAGGGAACGGCTACCCAAATTGGCCCGGACGTGCTTGATTTACTGTAACAAATCGATAAAGCGCTGGGCCTGGAGGATATCGCATGGCCATCATGATGCCGGCTTCGGATCGGGCGGTTCTGGATCGTCGCGATGCCATTGTCGCAGCCTTGCGCGCGATTGTGCCCGGCGAGGGCGTGATCGACAGCGCGGCCGAAATGCTCCCTTACGAGTCCGACGGCCTGATGGCGTATCGCCAGCCGCCGATGGTCGTGGTGCTGCCGGAAACGACCGAGCAGGTCGCAAAAGTCCTGAAATATTGCTGCGAGCAGGGCATCAAGGTAGTGCCGCGCGGCTCCGGCACCTCCCTGTCCGGCGGCGCGCTGCCGCTGGCCGACGGCGTGCTGCTGGGCTTGGGCAAATTCAAGCGCATTCGCGAGATCGATTTCGACAATCGCGTGGTGGTGACCGAGCCCGGCGTCACCAATCTTGCCATCAGCCAGGCGGTGGCCCATGCCGGCTTCTATTACGCGCCCGATCCGTCATCGCAGATCGCCTGTTCGATCGGCGGCAATGTCGCGGAAAATTCCGGCGGCGTGCACTGCCTGAAATACGGCATGACCACTAACAACGTGCTGGGCTGCGAAATCGTGCTGATGTCGGGCGAAATCCTGCGGATAGGCGGCAAGGCCGCCGAAAATGCCGGTTACGACCTGATGGGTATCATCACCGGCTCGGAGGGCCTGTTGGGCGTCATCACCGAAATCACGGTGCGGATCCTGCAAAAGCCCGAGACTGCGCGTGCGCTGATGGTCGGTTTTGCCGAGGTCGAGGCCGCCGGCCAGTGCGTGGCTGAAATCATCGGCGCCGGCATCATTCCGGGCGGCATGGAGATGATGGACAAACCTGCGATCCACGCCGCCGAAGCCTTTGTCCATGCCGGCTATCCGCTCGACGTCGAGGCGCTTCTGATTATCGAGCTCGACGGTCCGAGCGTCGAGGTCGACGAACTGATCCGCCGCGTCGAGGCGATAGCGCAGGGCTGCGGTTCGACCACCTGCCAGATTTCCAACTCGGAAGTTGAACGAAACTTGTTCTGGGCCGGCCGCAAGGCAGCGTTTCCGGCGGTGGGCCGGATTTCGCCCGACTATCTCTGCATGGACGGCACCATTCCGCGCGGCGCGTTGCCCAAGGCCCTGGCGCGCATCCGCGACCTCTCGGCCAAATACGGCCTGCGCGTTGCCAACGTGTTCCACGCCGGCGACGGCAATCTGCATCCGCTGATCCTCTACGATGCCAACCAGCCCGGCGAGATGGAGCGGGCGGAAGCTTTCGGCGCCGATATCCTGCGCGCCTGCGTCGAATTCGGCGGCGTCCTGACCGGCGAGCACGGCGTCGGCATCGAAAAGCGCGACCTGATGCCGGAAATGTTCACCGAGATCGATCTCAACCAGCAGCAGCGGCTGAAATGCGCTTTCGACGCGCAAGGCTTGCTCAACCCGGGAAAAGTGTTTCCGACCCTGCATCGCTGCGCCGAACTCGGCCGCGTCCATGTGCATGGCGGCAAGCTGGCCTTTCCCGAACTGCCGCGGTTCTAGATCGTGGCCTTCACCCATTTTCCAATCGTCATACCCCGCGACCGGGTTTCGCCTTCGACGAACCCGATGACAGGCTCCGTCGGGGTATGCAGTATTCCGCGCTGGCGATTTTCTTCATTGACGGCCGCGACTACTGGATCGTCCGCATTCGCGGACGATGACAGCAACGAGCAGATGTAATCCTGTGGATACTCTCAAAGTTCGTGACGCCAAGGACGTCGAGCAGGTGGTGCGCGCGGCGATCGCCAGCGACCAGCCGCTCGAGATCGTCGGCCATGGCTCAAAGCGCCAGATCGGGCAGCCGATGGCCACCAATGCGCTGCTGGATCTGTCTGACCTGAACGCGGTCAGCGCCTATGAACCCAATGAGCTGATCATCACGGTGCAGGCGGGCGCGCCGCTTGCCGACGTCCAGTCGCTGATCGATTCGAAAAACCAGCAATTTGCGTTCGAGCCGATCGACACCTCCGCGCTGACAGGCGTGCCCGATATCGGCACCATCGGCGGCATGATCGGGGTTGGCTTGGCCGGACCGCGCCGCATCAGGGCCGGCGGCGCCCGCGACCACCTGCTGGGCGCACATGCGGTGTCCGGCTTCGGCGACAGTTTCAAGACCGGCGGCCGGGTGGTGAAGAACGTCACCGGGTACGATCTCTGCAAATTGCTGGCGGGATCGTGGGGCACGCTGGCGGTGATGACGGAAGTGACCCTTAAAGTCATGCCGAAGCCGGAGAGCGAGCGCACGCTGCTGTTGCGCGGGCTCGACGACCTGACTGCGAACCGTGCGATGACGGCCGCGCTGGGCTCGCCGTTCGACGTGTCCGGCGCGGCGCATCTGCCGAATTCGGCGTTCCGCCCTGCGGTGGGCGCGCTGGCTGGGCTGGGCGCGCCGGGGCAGGCGGTGACCCTGCTGCGCCTGGAGGGAATTGCGGCCTCAGCCGCGCATCGCGCCAGTTCGCTCAGCCAGACGCTGGCATCGTTTGGGGCCGTCGAGATTTTGCAAGATGCAGCTTCAGTGGCGGTGTGGAGTTCGATCCGCGACGTCAAACCCTTCGCGGCCAATGGAGCGCTGGGTGCGTGGCCGGTGTGGCGGATCGTTTGTCCGCCGGCTTCGGGCGGCGCGCTCGGCCAGCAGCTTGCCCGCGATACCGGTGGTGACGTGATTTACGACTGGGCTGGTGGCCTGATCTGGGCCGCACTGCCGCCCAAGTCGGACGCGCAAGCGGCCCTCGTACGTCAGCGCGTCGAAGCGGCCGGCGGGCATGCGACCCTGATCCGGGCTTCCGAGCTGGTCCGGCGCGATGTCGATGTGTTCCATCCGCAAACCGGCGGCCTCGCGGGCTTAAGCGAACGGGTCCGCCACAGTTTCGATCCCAAAAACATCCTCAACCGGGGCCGGTTGACGCGGGTGGTTGTGCCATGAAAACCGAATTCAGCCTCGCCCAACTCGCCGATCCCGATATCGCCGAAGCCGACAAGATCCTGCGTGCCTGCGTGCATTGCGGCTTCTGCACCGCGACCTGTCCGACCTATGTGCTGCTCGGCGACGAACTCGATAGCCCGCGCGGCCGGATCTATCTGATCAAGGAGATGCTGGAAAAGGATCGGCCGCCGACGCCGGAGGTGGTCAAGCATATCGATCGCTGCCTGTCCTGCCTCGCCTGCATGACTACCTGTCCGTCGGGCGTGAACTACATGCATCTGGTCGATCAGGCGCGGGTCAGGATCGAGCGGGACTTTTCAAGGCCGTTTGCCGAGCGCGCCTTGCGCGCCGTGCTGGCTCTCGTGCTCCCGCGGCCGGGACTGTTTCGCGCCAGCATGATCATGGCGCGGCTGGGCCGGCCGTTCGCGGCCCTGCTGCCGGCGCCGAAAACGACCGCCACACCAGGCCTGTTGCGCCGGATCAAGGCGATGCTGGCGCTGGCGCCGAACAGCCTGCCGGCGCCGGGACCGGCTGGGGGAAGCGTGTTTCCAGCCGCAGGCGTCAGGCGTGGCCGGGTCGCGCTGCTGCAGGGCTGCGCCCAGCAGGTGCTGGCGCCGCGCATCAATCAGGCCGCCATCAATCTCCTGACCCGCCACGGCATCGAGGTCGTGCTGGTCAAGGATGAGCAGTGCTGCGGCGCGCTCACCCATCACCTCGGACGGGACGACGACGCGTTGGCGCGCGCCCGCGCCAACGTCACCGTGTGGCAAAGGGAAGCGGAACAAAATGGCCTCGACGCCATCCTGGTGACGACGTCGGGCTGTGGCACCGTCATCAAGGACTACGGTTTCATGCTGCGCGAGGACCGTGATTTTGCAGGCTCCGCCGCGCAAATATCCGCGCTGGCAAAGGACATCACGGAATTTCTCGGCGGCATCGATCTCAATCCATCCAGCCAGAAAAATGACGTCACCGTCGCCTATCACTCGGCTTGTTCGCTGCAGCACGGACAGAAAATCACACAGCTTCCGAAAGAATTGCTTTCCAAGAATGGATTCGTGGTGAAAGATGTACCCGAGAGCCATTTGTGTTGCGGTTCGGCGGGGACCTACAACATTCTCCAGCCCGACATTGCGAGCAGATTGCGCGACCGCAAGGTCGCCAATATTGCGACAGTCAAACCGGACATGATCGCTGCGGGCAATATTGGGTGCATGGTTCAAATTGCCGGCGGTACGTCAGTTCCTGTGGTGCACACGATAGAGCTTCTCGATTGGGCGACAGGAGGTCCAAAACCTGAATTGAGAACGGCCCGGGGATTGAATTGATCGACGGGCCCTCGAGCATGATCCGGAAAAGTGGGCACCGGTTTTCCGAAGAGATCATGCTCGGACAAAGGAAAGAGCGGGGGATGCCCGAGAAAGTGTCGTCCCGGTCTAACTAGGCGGACTATTCGAAGCGCTCGACAGACTTGGATCAGATTTGGATCAGACATGGATCCGCGGCAACAGGAGGAACACTATGGCTAAAGCGAAGAAGGCGAAGAAAAGCAAGAAGGCCAAAAAGGCCAAGAAGGCTGTAGCGGCGAAGAAGAAGTCCGCGAAAAAGTCGTCGAAGAAAGCGGCCAAAAAATCGGCGAAGAAATCCGCCAAGAAGTCGGCGAAGAAGGCCGCAAAGAAATCGGCCAAGAAGTCAGCCAAGAAATCGGCAAAGAAGGCCGCGCCGAAGAAAGCAGCCAAGAAGAGCCCGGCGAAGAAAAGGAAGGCCGCCGCCAAGCCTGCCGCCGCCAAGCCGGCGGCCCCGATGGCAGCGCCTGCGCCGGAGCCCGAGCCCGCACCGGCCCAGAGTTGGGCAACCCCCAGTTCGGAGCCATCCACCCCGTCATGGGGTTCCAGCTCATCCGATGGTGGCGAGCAGCAGCACTAGCTGACCGCCCACACCACCGATCCTTCGAAAGGCCGCAGCGTTCCCGCTGCGGCCTTTTTCACGCAGCCGTTTCGGCACTGTGTTGTGCGTGTTTTTACGGGCACGCTTGATTCGCCCGAAGCTATCGGCGCTGTGCCTCCAGCGTCATTTTTTGGGTTCGCAACGAGAGCGAAACCGCCAAAATTGTTGTGAGAATGCAACACCCGCCGACAACATTTCTTGAAACAGTCAGAACGCCTAAAAAGGCGGCAGATGCTTGACTTTTTTGCTTCACGCAGGAAGGGCCGCGTTCCAGATTGCAGTCACGTTACAGAATTTGGTTGCAGTCGGTTATCGCATGCTCCCTGGGGGCGCCGGAACGGGACTGTTTTATAAGGTGATGGGGATCGTCATGAAGAAACTGGCTTTGTTGGCAACGGCGCTGACAATGGTATCGGGCTCGGCTCTCGCTGCGGATATGGCCGTCAAGGCCGTGAAGGCGCCACCGCCGCCCGCGTTCGAGCCCTGGGATTTCGCCTTCGGCAGCGCGTTGATGAACGACTACGTCTTCCGCGGCATCACCCAGTCCAACCACAAGCCCTCGGTCGCCGCTTACTTCGAGCCGCGCTACAACGTCACCAAGGACCTTCAGCTCTATATCGGCGCCGCCGGCGAGAGCATCTCCTTCCCGAACCGCGCCGCCGCCGAAATCGACATCTACGGCGGTATCCGCCCGACGGTCGGCATGTTCGCCTTCGACTTCGGTGTCTGGGGTTACCTATATCCGGGTGGCACTTGCTACAACGCCGCCGCGATCCCGGGCTCTGGCATTCCCGGCTCGGATGCGAGCTGTGCCGTCAGCCCGTTCGGCAATTCCGACCCCGTCACCGGCGGTCTTCCGATCAACGGCAACTTCGCCAAGAAGAACGCCAGCTTTTATGAAGGCTATGCCAAGGTCAACGTGACCCTGAACGACCAGTTCTCGATCGGCGCCAACGAGTACTACTCGCCGAACTTCCTGAACCTCGGCGCCTGGGGCAACTACGCTTCGATCACCGGCAAGTGGACTGCGCCGAGCACGACCTTCGGCGCCAGCGGCGTCGGCATGTATATCTCCGGCGAATTCGGTCGCCAGTGGCTCGGAACTTCCGACAGCTTCTACGGTACCCCGGCTTTCCCGAACGGTATTCCTGAGCCGAGCTACAACACCTGGAACGTCGGCATCGGCTTCACCTACAAGGTGTTCACGCTCGATCTGCGCTACTCCGACACCAACCTTTCCAAGGGTGCCTGCAACGCCTTCACCAGCGACTACACGGCTCGCATTGCCACCGCTGGCAGCGTCTCCGCGATCAACCCGGGTGGCTTCGAGTCCAACTGGTGCGGCGCGACCGGCATCGTCAAGCTCTCGGCTGACCTGACCGCGGTCACCAACCTGAAGTAAGATCTTCTGTCGAAGACCGGGGGCGGCGGAGCAATCTGCCGTCCCTTTCTTTTTTGGGTGGTGGGACCGATGAAACGGGATTGGCAACGCGGTGTGCGAGATGCGATTGCCCGCAACAATCACCGCAACATGCTGGCAGGAGCGATCGCGGGCGTCGGGGCTGCGATCGCGATCGGCGTCATGGAGTTGTTTTCGCTCGCCGCAAACTATCCGCTGGCGGTGATTCCTTTTGCGACCTCCATCGTGCTGGTGATCGGATCGCCGGAAGCGGAACCGGCGCAGCCGCGCGCGCTCGTCGGCGGGCATCTTGTGGCCGCCCTGATCGGGTTCGCAGTCCTGAAATTGACCGGCCCGCATGCTTGGGCGGCGGCTGCCGCCGTCGGCCTTTCCATTCTGGCGATGTACCTGACCGGGACGTTTCACCCGCCGGCGGGTATCAATCCGCTATTGGTGGTCTCCAGCAATCTGCCGTGGACGTTCCTGTTCGCGCCGGTCTTGGCCGGCGCGGTGCTTTTGACCGCGTTCGCTTATCTCTGGCACCACGGAGTGCGCCGCCAGCCGTGGCCGCGGCGCTGGTTTTAACCAGCGGCCGGCCTGATGCTGCTCTTGTCCCTCAACGTGAATTGGTCGCCATCGCGGACCATGGTGACGTTGCGCTGATGGAAGGCCTCGAGCGTCGAGCGGTGGCCGATCGAGACGATGGTGGTATCGGGCAATTTCTCCGCCAAGAGCTTGTAGAGCGCGGCTTCCGAGGGCTCGTCGAGCGAAGCGGTGGCTTCATCGAGGAACAGATATTTCGGCTTGTGCAACAAGGCGCGCGCCACGCCGAGACGCTGTTGCTCGCCCAGCGAGAGCATGCGGTTCCAGTGCGCCTCTTCGTCCAGCCGGGGCCCAAGCTGTGGCAGGCCGACCATCGTGAGCGCATCCTTGAGCTGGTCCGCGCTGAAGCTTTCCGCTTCGCCGGGATAGGCGACCGCCGCGTGCAGCGATCCGATCGGAAAATACGGCCGCTGCGGCAGCATCATCGGCGAGGCGCCGGTTGGAATGGCGATCGACCCGCTTCCGAACGGCCAGATGCCGGCGATGGCGCGGAACAGCGTCGACTTGCCGGAGCCTGACGGGCCGGTCACCAGCGTACGCTCGCCGGCGCGCAGGCTGAGGCCGTCGGCTGAGACCAGCGGCGTGCCGTTCGGCAGTCGCACCAATAGCTGGCGCAAATCGACCGCCTTGCCGCCATCGGATGAAACGAGGCGAACCGAATCGGTGTCGTTCTTGAGCGTCGTCGCACTTGCGATCGACATCTCAAACCCATCGAGACGGGCGACGATGGCGCGCCAGTCCGCCAGCGTGCGATAGATCGTGACGAAGACCGACAGCGCCTTCTGCACGCTGCCGAACGCGGAAGCGGTCTGCGTCAGGCCGCCGAGCTGGATCTTTTTCGCGAAGTAGGCCGGCGCCACCAGGATGTAGGGAAAGATCACGGCGGCTTGCGAATAACTCGCGGTGAACGCGGTCAGCCGCTTGGTCCGGCTCATGATGCCGTACCAGTTTTCCACCACGTGATTGAAACGTTGCCAAAGCCGCTGCCGTTCGGCGTTCTCGCCCTGCAGCAGCGCGATCTGTTCGGAATTCTCGCGGGCGCGCACCAGGTTGAAGCGGAAGTCCGCCTCGTAGCGCTGCTGTTGAAAGTCGAGCCTGACCAGCGGCGAGCCGATCCACTGCGTCAGCGCCGTGCCGAAGATGGCATAAATCAGCGCGCCCCAGACCAGGTAGCCGGGAATGGCGAGCTCGTTGCCGAAGAAATGGAACGGCGCTGCCGCCGACAGTCCCCACAGGATGATGACAAAGGAAAACAGCGTCACCACCGAATTCAAAAGACTCAGCCCGATATCCAGCGTGCGGTCGACGAACAGCTTGACGTCGTCGGAGATGCGCTGGTCCGGATTGTCGGCTGCATCCCCCTGCAACTGCATGCGGTAGTGATTGGCACCGTCCATCCATTCGCCGAGATAGTGCTTGGTCAGCCAGCGCCGCCAGCGAATCTGGAGCCATTGATTGAGATAGAGCTGGTAGACCGCGAGCGCGATGAAGCAGGTCGCCAGCAGCGAGAAGACGCCGATTTCCCTGACGAAGACGTCCCAGTTGTATTCCTGAAGCCCGTTGAAGAAGCGGTTGCTCCACTGATTTAGCAGGACATCGATCGCGACCAGCGCAAGCTCGATCGAGACCACCGCCGCAAGCAGGGCGCGGCCGGCCCATTTGTCTTCAGAGCGGAAATAGGGGGCGGCGATGCGCCATACCGTCGCGAGTGTCGAGCGAATGTTGTTCACAGATTTACCGTCTCCGGGAGGACCTTCAAAGGCCTGAAAAAGTGAGGGAATTCGGAGCTGTTAGACTAAAGTTCTAGATTTCCGTGCGAGCGTTGGCTTGTCGCTGCCTCGGTGTCAACCCTAGCATGGGGGTAACGGCGAGGGGCGGGGGACGTTCGGATTTCGCGAGGTTGTGAGCGGTTTGGCGATGCCGAATCCGCAACCCGATCTAGCACATTCGTTTGGGGACCCCCTGCGATCTCGCAAGCGCGCACGACCGTTCACGCTGGCCGGCGCGTTAGATGATCGCGTGGGGAGGATCCGCAAATGTGGAATCAAATCTACAATCCGCTGGGCAATTCGGCACTATCGACGATCGCCGCCGCCATACCGGTGGTCACGCTGCTGGTGCTGATCGCCAGCGGCAAGGTCAAGGCGCACATTGCGGCTATCATTGCGCTGATCGTCGCCAACATCATCACTATCTTTGTGTACACGATGCCCGCTGCGATGTCGGTCAAGGCATCGTTGCTCGGCGTCGTGGTGGGCTTCTTCCCGATCGGCTGGATCGTGCTCAACGTCATCTTCCTTTATCGCGTCACGGTCGAGACCGGGCGGTTCGAGCTGCTCAAGCGCGCCGTCGGCGGCGTCACCACCGACCGCCGCTTGCAGCTATTGCTGATTGCATTTGCATTCGGCGCGTTTTTCGAAGGCGCATCCGGCTTCGGAACGCCCGTGGCGATCACCGGCGCGGTTCTGATCGGCCTCGGCTTCTCGCCGCTGGCGGCTTCCGGTCTGTCGCTGATCGCCAATACGGCGCCGGTGGCTTACGGCGCGCTCGGCACGCCGATCCAGGGCCTCGCCTCCGTCACCGGCCTCGATCCCTATATCCTGGGAGCGATGGTTGGCCGGCAGTTGCCGGTGTTCTCGCTGATCGTGCCGTTCTGGGTGGTGTGGGCGTTTGCCGGCTGGAAAGGCATGAAAGACGTATGGCCCGCCATTCTCGTTACCGGTGTGTCGTTCGCAATCCCCCAATTCGTGATCTCGAACTACATCAATCCATGGATCGTCGACATCGGAGCATCGCTGATTTCGATGGGCTGCCTGATTCTGTTCCTCAGGGTGTGGCAACCGAGGGAGCTCTGGCTGTCGCCGGCGCTGCGCGGCAGGGATGAATTGGCTGCGACCATGACGGCGGCGAAGCCGTTGGACAAGACGCCGTTGACCCAGAGCGAACTGTGGAGCGCGCTGCTGCCGTGGATCATTGTCTGCGTCGTGATGCTGATTTGGGGCAACGGTAGCTTCAAGACCTGGGCCAACTCGATCTTCGTCTGGAATTACCCGGTTCCCGAGCTGCACAATATGATCAACACGGTGCCGCCGGTAGCGCCCAAGCCGACACCGCAAGGCGCGGTGTTCGGATTCACCTATCTGTCCTTCACTGGCACCGGCATGTTGATCGCTGCGATCATTTCCGGCTTCCTGATGGGCGTTGGTCCGGCCAAACTGATCTCGGAATATGGCCGCACCATCAAGCTGTGCGCGATCTCGCTGATTACGATCTCAGCGATGCTTGCAATCGGAACGTTGACGCGCCTGTCGGGCGTTGACGCGACGCTCGGTCTGGCATTTGCCGCAACCGGCGTGCTCTATCCCTTCTTCGGCACCTTGCTCGGCTGGCTGGGCGTGGCGTTGACGGGATCGGACACCGCTTCCAACGTGTTGTTCGGCAATCTGCAGAAGATCACCTCGGAGCAACTCGGCCTGTCGCCGATCCTGATGGCCGCCGCCAACTCATCGGGCGGCGTCATGGGCAAGATGATCGACGCACAGTCGATCGTGGTCGCCTCGACCGCGACCAATTGGTACGGCCACGAGGGTTCGATCCTGCGTTTCGTGTTCCTGCACTCGATTGTCCTGGCCTGCCTTGTCGGCCTGTTCGTGACACTGCAGGCCTACGTCTATCCGTTCACGTTGATGGTCCTGAAATAGGACGGCCATCGAAGCGAACTGCCGACAATCCCCGCGGCCTCAGGCCGCGGGGATTTGCTTTTGAGGAATGATCATTATGCGAGGTCCTGTCTGGTCAATGTCACAGGCGTCCCATAAAACGCGCATCGCGGCGGGCTGATAATTTCGAGAGGTTGCATGACCACACGCATTTGGAGGCAGGCTGTCGTTGCGATGGCGCTGCTCACGGTTGCTGTTACCGCCGGTCCGTCCCGCGCCGATGACGGCTTTCCGTTCGGAACGGAAATGACATTGGATGTCGGTCGTCAGCCGGGATCGAAGCGAATACCGAACCTGGAAATCGGCGACAATGGCGAGGTGGTCCTCGAACTCTGGTGCAAGGGCGCCAAGGGCCAGTTTTCGGTGGCGGGTAACACCGTCATCTTCGTCGCCGGTGCGATGGAAAACCGCAACTGCGCGCCGGATCGGGCGCAGGCCGACGATGATCTGATCGCGGCGCTGACCGATGTGGCGACCTGGAAGCGGCAGGGCGATTTCGTCTCGTTCGTCGGGGCGAAAACGCTGCGGTTTCGCATCAATACGAATTAAGCCGGTCGCCCTACTTCCAAATCGACTTGTCGGCGTCCCAGCGCTGTCCCCTGAACTCTTTGGCGAGCGCATTGACCGAACCATTGTCGTCCTTGGGCTCGCCGCCTTCCTCGTCGCCGCTGGATTCCTCGGACAGGCTCAGCCTGGGAGCCGCGCCGTCGTCCGTCGTCGTGATCGCGGGGCTTGAGATCCATAGTATCAACCGGTCGGAAGCGCCCGGTTTGTCCGGTGATACCAGCGCTGTGATTTCGATGTTCTCGGTGAGTTCGAGTGCCGGGTAGATCTGGCTCGGGCGTTTGAAGGTCAGTTTCAGCTTTCCGGTATTGGCGTTCCAGGCCGCGGGCGCTGCCTTGGCTGAGAGCGTTTTGGCTAACACGCTGGAAATCGCCGACGCGATCTTGTCCTTGTTGATCTTGTCGCCATCGCGCCAATCCGCGGCGGCAAAACGGATCGTGCGGTCCATGTCGAAACTGCCGCTGGTCCATCCGGCGGCGACCACGCCGGGCGCCGACTTGGCCTTGGCGATCAGCGCGGCGGCGCGATCCGGATCGACGGTGAGATTGATGGTCTGCTCGCCGGCGCGGAGCGCATCGCAGGTGACGGAGAGGCTGCTGAGACCGACCTCGACACCTTCGCCTTTCAGGCTTTTGAGGAAATCCAGCACCGAATTGAGTTTTAGCCGCACGCCGATCGCTTCGGGCGAGACCTCGGTGAAGTCCTTTGGAGCCGGCGTGATACCGTCATCGCTGGTCTGGTTGTCGAGGAACTCCCTTTCGCTGAGATCGGAATTATCCGTCGATGCCACTTCCGTCACCGTCTGCCCGACGGCGATCTGGCCGCGGAATTCGAAACTGTCGCCGGTCGGTTTGCGCAACAGCTTTATTGTGACCGGCAGCTTGTCACCGAGGCTCTGCGTCGTGCCGGTCAGGTTCTGGCCGTTGACGGTGAGGTTGGCAACGAAACGGTCCTTGCGGTCGGAACCCTTCTCGGCGGGATAGCAGACATCGAGCACGGCCGCGGTGACGGTCTTGCCCTGGCGGGTTTCCTTGAGAACGACGTCGGCGTTGCCGTCCATCAATCCGTCGATCGAGGTGAAATACCGCACCTCATTGGCGCTCGGCGCCGCCTTGGAAGGGAGTTTCATCTGGGCGAAAGCGAGGTCCGCCGAGACGGTCACCAGGCCGAAAAGGCAAAGAAAGAGCGCGCGCATCTGAAATTCCTCGACGGGCAGAATCGGTCATGTCGTAATTAGCAAACCTCTCCATTATTGCCAAAAAAGAAGGCCGCCCGGAGGCGCCGTGCAATTTCGCTGCAGGTGGGCAGGTTGGGCAGATACCGGTCGAAATGAAGAAAACGCGTCAAATCTGAACCAACTAGCCGGCATGTTTGATGCCCTGCGTAGCGAATATGGTGGAAGCTGCGCCGCCAGTGCCGCGCCAATTAGTGGGCAGCCGCTGCGCGCTTTGTAAGCGACGGCCCAGTGTCCGATCATGTCATACAACGATATCCTTCGCGCAACAGCGTCTTTCATGCGCGAATATTTATGACACCACCAATCCGCCGAATGGTTCGAAGCCGATTCGCGGCAGAACAGCCGCATCGGCTCGGGTATTGTCTTTCAGGCTTGTGATCGACAGCCGGCTCACGAAAACCTTCACTGGCATACAAGTTGCTTATTTTCGGCAATGAAATCCGCCAAAGTACAACTCAGTGTTCGCAGCGTCCGGAAGTCGTTCAGCGGCAAGTCAGGACAAGTCCCCGTCCTCGAAGATCTCAGCTTCGACATCAATGAATCAGACTTCGTCAGCATCATCGGTCCGAGCGGCTGCGGCAAAACCACGATATTCAATATCATCGCGGGGCTGATCGAACCTGATTCCGGAATGATGATTTTCCGCGGGGAAGAGGTCGACAGCCTGCGCGGCCGTGTCGGCTACATGATGCAGAAGGATCTCCTGTTTCCGTGGCGCACGGTCCTCGGCAATGTCCTTCTGGGATTGGAGACGCGAGGCGTCGATTCCCGCAAGGCGGAGGAGAAAGCACGGGAGTATCTCGACAGATTCGGCCTCGCCGGTTTCGAGAATGCCTATCCGAAGACGCTCTCGGGAGGAATGCGGCAGCGCGTTGCGCTGATCCGAACGCTGATCATGGATCCAGATATCCTTCTCCTCGATGAGCCGTTTTCTGCGCTCGACTACCAAACGAGGCTCTATCTCGAAGGCGTCCTCAAGGATGCGGTGCAGACCTATAACAAGACCGTCATTCTCGTGACACACGATATCGACGAGGCCGTCGCGCTGTCAAAACGTGTCGTGGTCCTGAGCGGGCGGCCTGCGCGCGTAAAGGTGGTGCACGATATCGACATATCCGCGACATCGCCGATCGCCGCCCGAAGCGACAGCCAGTTCTCCGGCTATTTCCACACACTTTGTTCCGAACTCGACATTCAGACCGAGAAAACAGCTTGACCATCACGATATCCGACGCAACTCCCCTCCCGAGGGAGAAAGCTCCGCGCCGACGCAAGAGATCGACATTCGATACGCCGTTCGGCCGTGTCTTCCTTCAAGCCTTCGCGGTCGTGGTGTTCTTCGCACTGTGGGAAATCGGCGTCCGGATCGGGTGGATTTCCGCATTTCTCGTGGGATCGCCTGCCGGCATTTTTGCCGTCGCGAAGACAATGACGCTCAGCGGTGAATTGTTCTCGCACACGTGGTTCACCTTGTTCGAAGCCATTCTCGGTTTCGTCATCGGCACGATCTTTGGGTCGTTGCTCGGTCTTGCGCTTTGGTATTCCGTGTTCGTCGCTCGCCTCGTCGAGCCGTTCATTGTCGCGATCAACAGCGTGCCGAAGATTGCACTGGCGCCGATCGTGGTTCTCTGGTTTGGCACCGGTCTTGTCTCCAAGGTCGCCCTGTCGGTCTCGCTCACCGCGATCGTTGCGCTGATCGCCGCCTATCAGGCCGCCAAGGATGCCGACGTCGATCTGCAGTCGCTGCTGATCTCGATGGGTGCGGACAAGCATCAGGTGTTCTACAAAGCCGTTGTGCCCTCGACGCTGCCGTCGATTATCGCGACGTTCCGCATCAATGTCGGGTTCGGCCTGGTTGGCGCGGTGGTCGGAGAGTTCATCTCGTCACAACGCGGGCTTGGCCATCTCATCTACACGGCATCGAGCCTGTACGATCTCAATACAGTGTGGGTCGGCTTGTTCACGCTGATGATCGTGGGCTTCGTTCTCTATTACGTCATCGACATCATCGAACGAACGAGCCTGCCGTGGAAACAATCGAGCGCCACCCACCAGGTTCAGGTCTAAATCGCCCGTAGGGAGTTATTCATGTCATTGCTTATGCGTATAGCCTCTGTCATCGCCGCGGCAACCTTGCTTGCGACGCCGGCTGCTGCCGACAACAAGAAGGTCATAGTATCTCAAGCCTTCCAGTCGATGCTGTATTTGCCCTTGTACGTCGCCATCAATGAAGGGTTTTTCACCCAGCAGGGGCTGGACCTGACCAAGGAAACGGCCGGTGCACCGAGCGTCGCGCTATCCGCCGTGATTTCCGGCAGCGCACAGTTTTCGATTCACGGGCCGGAGTGGACCGCGATCGCCGCCTCAAAAGGCGCGCCGGTCGATATCATCGCGAATGTGGTCAATGGTGCGGCCGTCTGGATCGCAACTTCGCCCGACTTCAAATTCTCTGGCATCAAGGACATCAAGGGTCAGAAGGTGGTAACCGGTCTGATGCCGACCACCAGCACGTCGCTGTTCATCAAGCTTCTCAAGGAGAACGGCATGGATGCCAAGACCGATGTCGAGATGTTGCAGGTCGCCATCGGCTCCGAACCCGGCCCTTTTGTCGCCAAGCAGGCTGACATTGCCGTAATGTATGAACCCGGGCTCGATCAGGTCGTCGCGAAAGGCATGAAGGTCGTGTACGGATTTCCAAAATCCTATGGTCCCTATGCGTTTTCTGCCGTGACCGCGCGCAAGGATGTCGATCCCGACACGGCACAGCGCGTGGTGAATGCAATGGAAATGGCCATGCGTTTCATGGCCAAGAACGATGCAAGGACCGTCGAAATCGCCAGGAAAGAGTTTCCAACCCTCGATCCCGCCGTGGTCGAAAGCGCGGTCAAACGGATGCTGGCGGACGGCGTCTATCCGCCGAGTGTCGACATCACTGCCGACGCCTTGAAGGTATCGATGGACACCCAGATCGCGCTTGGAAATCTGTCGGCTCAGCCTGACTACGGCACGTTCGTGGTGAAGAAATTCATCGAACCGGCGCTTGCGATCAAGTAAAACAGCGCGCGGCTTTGACCGCGCCTGTCTCGTTTCATGAGAACGCCGGACCCGTAGACATGACCGAAGCTTCCCTTCGCTCCGCCATCGATGGTGGCGCCGGCGTCCTTGAATTGTTGCGTTTGTTTGATGGCAATGGACGCGCCAGAGAGCAGTACATCGGTCAACGGCTGGAAAAAGCACGAACGATCGAACCCGTCCTGCGCGCGTTTGAGTATCTTCCGCAGTGTATCGACCTGCAGTCCGGTGTGCTGTCCGGTATTCCCGTCGGGATCAAGGACATCATTGCGACAAAGGATATGCCGACGACGAACGGCTCGGCGGTCTACCGGGATCATATCCCCGCTGCCGATGCCTGGATCGTGGAGCGGCTTCGGCAGCTTGGGGCAACGATCTTTGGTAAAACCGTTTCGACGGAATTTGCATGGCGGCATCCGGGACCGACGACAAACCCGTGGAATCGCGGGCATACGCCCGGTGGCTCGTCATCCGGATCGGCGGCGGCAGTCGCTGCAGGTCTCGTTCCCCTCGCACTGGGGACGCAGACGCTCGGATCGATCATCCGGCCCGCAGCCTTCAATGGCGTCATCGGTTTCAAGCCTAGCTTCGGCTCGATTCCGCGCACCGGCGTTCATCATCTCAGTCAATCGCTCGATCATGTCGGGTTCTTTGCACGCAGGGTAGATGACATCGCTCTGGCGATGTCGCTTCTTGCAGGTGCGAGTGACAGTGATCCTCATGGCAGCGGTCCGCCTCCAGCCTTTACGATTGACATAAATACCGGATTGCAACCGCTCGATCGGCCACGGCTTGCGGTGCTTCGGTTTGCTAAATGGTCCAAAGCCGAACCCGAGCAGCAAATTGCCTTTAACGCGGCCGTGGCGAAATTGCGGGAGGCCGGCGCGACAATCGAGGAGATCGAATGGCCGGAACTGGACGAGCAGAACTGGTCCACCATCAACACCATCCTCGCAAGTGAAGCTTCGGAGATTTTCAGCGAACTCGTGGCGCGTTACCCCGACCGCACCAGTGACCGGCTGAAAGAGCTCGTCGCGAGCGGAATGAATTACTCGGCCCACGACTATCTTGCGGCCAAAATGACGCAGAAGCGCCTGCAACTGGAATTTCCCGCGCAGCTCAGGGGATTCGATGCGGTCGTCACCCTGCCGGCATTCGGTGAAGCACCGAAGAGCCTCGGTTACACCGGCGACGCCGAATATTGCGCACCGTGGACATTGCTGGGCGTGCCTGCGCTATCGTTGCCGATCGGCTTTGGCCGTATCGGTCTTCCACTCGGCATGCAGATCGTGGGCGCCTGTCGTGAAGATGTCCGCACTCTTCGTGTAGCAAAATGGGCTGAGGCAGCCCTGAATTTCGCGGTACGCATTCCCGAGATATAGCGTTTTCGAGCGAAGCATGCCCTCGGACTTGATCCGTGGGCGGATATCGGTTCGCCTCAAGAAAACGCGTCAAAACAAGAGACTGGAGCCGGTTCTGATTCAATCAGAACCGACAAGGCTCCAGGATGAGCACAGGCTGGCGATCTCTGCGCCAGCCTTCGCCAAAAAAGAAAGGCCGCCCGGAGGCGGCCTTCAATCTGGTTTTGGCTAGGGGGGTGAGCCTAGAAGCCCATGCCGCCCATTCCACCCATGCCGCCGCCACCGCCGGGCATCGGCGGAGCGGGCTCCTTCGGCAGTTCGGCGACCATGGCTTCGGTCGTCACCAGCAGGCCGGCGACGGAAGCAGCGTCCTGCAGGGCGGTGCGCACCACCTTGGCCGGGTCGATGATGCCCTTGTCGACCATGTCGACATATTCCTCGGTCTGGGCGTCGAAGCCGAAGGTCTCGGACTTGTTCTCGAGGATCTTGCCGACCACGATCGAGCCTTCGACACCGGCATTTTCCGAGATCTGGCGGACCGGAGCTTCCAGCGCCTTCAGCACGATGTTGATACCGGCCTGGACATCGGAGTTGTCGTTCTGGATACGGCCGACGGCCTTCTTGGCCCGCAGCAGCGCCACGCCGCCGCCCGGCACGATGCCTTCCTGCACGGCGGCCCGGGTCGCGTTGAGGGCGTCCTCGACGCGATCTTTCTTTTCCTTCACCTCGATCTCGGTCGCACCGCCGACGCGGATCACCGCGACGCCGCCGGCGAGCTTGGCCAGACGCTCCTGCAGCTTCTCGCGGTCGTAGTCCGAGGTGGTTTCCTCGATCTGCGCCTTGATCTGCGTGACGCGGGCTTCGATGTCCTTTTTCTTGCCGGCGCCTTTGACGATCGTGGTGTTTTCCTTGTCGATCACGACCTTGCCGGCGCGACCGAGCATGTTGACCGTGACGCTTTCGAGCTTCATGCCGAGTTCATCGGAGATCAGCTGACCGCCGGTCAGGATCGCGATGTCTTCCAGCATCGCCTTGCGGCGATCGCCGAAGCCGGGCGCCTTGACGGCGGCGACCTTCAGGCCGCCGCGCAGGCGGTTGACCACCAGCGTTGCGAGCGCCTCGCCCTCGACGTCCTCGGCGATGATCAGAAGCGGACGGCCGGATTGGACCACGGCTTCCAGCACCGGGAGCATCGACTGCAGGCCGGTGAGCTTCTTCTCGTGCAGGAGAACGTAGACGTCCTCGAGCTCGGCGGTCATCTTCTCGGCATTGGTAATGAAGTAGGGCGACAGATAGCCGCGGTCGAACTTCATGCCTTCGACGATGTCGACTTCGGTCTCGAGCGACTTGTTCTCCTCGACCGTGATGACACCCTCATTGCCGACCTTCTGCATCGCCTGGGCGATCATCTTGCCGATCGCGGTGTCGCCGTTGGCCGAGATGGTGCCGACTTGCGCTACTTCGGCGGAGGAGGCGACCGGCTTGGCGCGCTTCTCGATATCCTTGACGACGGCATGCACGGCAATGTCGATGCCGCGCTTGAGATCCATCGGGTTCATGCCGGCCGCGACCGACTTGCCGCCCTCGCGCACGATCGCCTGCGCCAGCACGGTCGCCGTCGTGGTGCCGTCACCGGCGGTATCATTGGTCTTGGAGGCGACTTCGCGCAGCATCTGCGCGCCCATGTTCTCGAACTTGTCCTCGAGCTCGATCTCCTTGGCGACGGTAACGCCGTCCTTGGTGATGCGCGGGGCACCGAAACTCTTCTCGATCACGACATTGCGGCCCTTGGGGCCGAGCGTCACCTTCACCGCGTTGGCGAGGATATCGACGCCGCGCAGCATGCGATCGCGGGCGTCTCCGGAAAATTTTACGTCTTTGGCAGCCATTTGTTTTGCTCCTTGAAATTGGGGTCAATCGGTTGCCGTCCCGCTCGGTTCGTCATTGTCGGGCTTGACCCGGCAATCCAACTTCTTCGAAGAATGATGGATGCCCGGATCAAGTCCGGGCATGACACTTGAGAGCGCGGCGACGGCTGGGGTCTGTTGGCTTACGCCAGCACGCCCATGATGTCGGACTCCTTCATGATCAGGAGCTCTTCGCCGTCGAGCTTGATCTCGGTGCCCGACCATTTGCCGAACAGCACGCGGTCGCCGACCTTCAGATCGATCGGGATCAGCTTGCCGGCTTCGTCGCGGCCGCCGGGGCCGACCGCGGTAATTTCGCCCTGCGAGGGCTTTTCCTTGGCGCTGTCGGGAATGATGATGCCGCCCTTGGTCTTTTCTTCGGCATCGATACGCTTGACCACGACACGATCGTGCAGGGGACGGAATTTGGATTTAGCCATGACGTTTCCTCTTGAAGGTCCTCTTGGAGGCTCGGTTTCAGGTCTGGTTGCCATCGAAAATGGCCTGGAATGCCGCGTATTCGATACCGTCCCCGGGCGGAACGGTTCAGCCCCCTTAGCAATCGCTGTATTTGAGTGCTAATTGTGGACGGGGGAATATGGCTTGGCGCCGATCCTGTCAAGCAAGGGGGTAAAAGCCCAAAAAGCTTAAGGCACAAAATACTTAAGGCCTTGGTGAGGCCAATATAGGATGCTCGTTCGGAAACCAAATTGGGGCGATGGCGTAATTCTAACCGACGTCATTGCTCCGGCTGACGTTTTGAGCTTGGCTGTATGACGGGTGCGGCCGGGAAACTGCTCGGGGGAACGATATGATCACGTCTCGTAACGCGCGCACGGTCGCCAATCTGGCGATCGCTTCGGCGCTGACGGTTTTTCTGGCGGGGTGCGGTAGCATGAGCCTGCCCTCGCTATCGTCGACTGGCGCGCCCGAGCCTGAGCCCGGCGTGGCGCCCGAAATGCCGGCGACCATCCGTTCCGACGAAATCGTCGGCCGCTGGGGCCTCGCCTCGTTCCAGAATCCCAATGACCGCGCCCGAACCGAAAAGATGGCGCGCGAGCAGTGCAAGCAACCTTACGTGATCAGCGCCGGCCAGTCCGGTGGCGTGGTCATGCATCTGGCCGACCAGGCGACGCCGCAGGAACTGCGCCTCAAGGGCAGCCCGAGCGGCAAGAATTACATCGGCCCGGCCGGCCCGACCCCCGGCGAACAGGACCGCGAAATCGTCTCGTTCGACGGCCGCGTGCTTGTCACCCGCTTCATCGACAAGGACGCCGCGACCCGTTACGGCAACATGGTCTATGTCCGCTGCGCGCCGCGGGCGTGAGCGGCTGAATTAGTAATCTCCAACCACCGTCATTCCGGGGCGATGCGAAGCGTCGAACTACGATGTGCTATTGCACATCGGAGAATCTCGAGATTCCCCGGTGTGCAATTGCACACCTGAGGTCTGGTGCTTCGCACCATCCCGGAATGACAGCCTCCAAAAACAAAAAACGCCGACATCGATGCCGGCGTTTTTCTTGTGAGCCGGGCGTTGCCACCCGGCATATGCAAAAACCTAATCGAACAGCGCGTCGATGTCGTCCTGCGAGGCGTGGCCGACGTCGCCATCGAGCTTCGGCCCGTTGAGCAGCTTGGCGTCGCCTTCGCGGGTATCGATGATCGGAGTCGCGTGGGCCTTGATCGCGTCGACGCCGCCCCAGATGTCCATCATCGCATTGATGTGCTGCTCGATGAACTTCATCGTGTTCATCACCTTGCTGATGCGCTGACCGGTGAGGTCCTGGAAATTGCAGGCCTCGAAGATCGAGACGACGCGTTCCTGGATTTCCTCGCTGAGCAGCTTCTGCTGGTCCGGTGAGGTGTTCTTGGAGAGAGCGGTCGCCGCCTGGTCGATCGCCTCGGTGGCTTCGAGGATCTGCTGGGTGGCCTGTTCGGTGCCGCCGACGACGGCGCCGAGCTCGCCATTGACCTTGGCCATTTCTTCGCCGTTGAAGCTGTTGCCGTGCAGCACCGCTATTTCCCGCTTGGTGCGGCTGATGGCGTCGTGGATCAGGTCAAGCTCGATCTTGAGTTTCGCGCATTGCTCGATCTGGGCGCGATAGGTTTCCAGCAGCGTGTGCGCCTCGGCAACTTCGCGCGCGATAGACTCCCCGGATTCGGTCACCGTCGCGCGGGCAGGGCCGACGGCCGCCATCTGGGCTCGGATCGAGCGAAGCTCGGCCATGATCTCGCGGTGCATCGGGCCGATGTCGCCGCCTTCGCCGACCGGCATTTCGCCCATAAAGGATTCTTCGATACGAAAACGTTTGCGACTGACCGACATGAGTTTTTCCCACCCCTTCACTTCAGGTGTTCTAGACCAAGGCGATTTAACGTCAGGTTCACGCGGGAACACGTCGCTGCCGACGACGACGGGCCCCGCACACCAACGATTAACCATGGGTGCGCGGCATTCATTCAAAATAAACGCTGTCCGGAAAATCCGCGCGCGTTTGACGATGTGGTGAATCGAAACGCCGTTTCTGTTTACCAAACCGATTAGGTTTTCGTTTGTATTGATCGCGTGCAACGGCGCCGTTTGAGCGCACTCACGACGAAACAGTACAGAGTACGTCGATGTCAAAAAAACTCACTCTTGCGCTCCTCGCGAGCGCGTCTTGCCTTGGATATTCTCTTGGCTTTGTGGATCCCGCCGCCGCGATCGATGCCGCACCGTTCACTGAGCCCAACGTGATTTATGCTCGCGAGCCCGCGCGGCCGCAGCCGGTGCGTACCGCCTATGCCGAACGCTCCCAGATGGGCGGTGGTTTCATTGAGTTCCTGTTCGGCGACGCGCCGCAGGGCGGGCGCTATCAGCAACAGCAGCAGATGTATCAGCAGCAGCCGGATTACGGTTCGCGGCGTGAATTGCTGCTGCCGATGGATCCGCGGCAATCGATGCGTCGGCAGGACGAGGCGAGCGAGCCTGGGCAGCGTTTCAACCCGATCTATGAAAAGCAAATGGTCGAGTATCACGGCAAGGAAAGCGCCGGCACCATCGTGGTCGATACGCCCAACAAGTTCCTGTTCCTGGTGCAGGGCGACGGCAAGGCGTTGCGCTACGGCATCGGTGTCGGCCGTCCCGGCTTCACCTGGTCGGGCGTCAAGACGATCTCCGCCAAGAAGGAATGGCCGGCCTGGACACCGCCGCCGGAAATGCTGGCGCGCCGCCCCGATTTGCCGCGGCATATGGAAGGCGGCCCGGAAAATCCGCTCGGCGCGCGCGCGATGTATCTGGGATCGTCGCTCTATCGTATCCACGGCTCCAACGAACCATGGACCATCGGCACCAACGTCTCGTCCGGCTGCATCCGGATGCGCAATGAAGACGTGATCGATCTCTACGGCCGCGTCGGCGTCGGCGCCAAGGTTGTCGTGATCTGATTGGGCAACAGCGTTTTCGAGCGAAGTGGGTACCGGTTCGCGTGAAGAAAACGCGTCAAAACAAAAAACGTCGAAATAAAAACGGCCGCTCGATCGAGCGGCCGTTTTCCTTTCAAACCTGACGTCGCTCAGGCGTAATCGCTGCCGCCGTCATCGCCGCCGCCATCGTCATCGAAGCCGTCGGAATCATGATCCGTGTCGTCGTTATGATCGTCATCGTTCGAGGCGGTATCGAAAAATCCCGCGCGCGAATTGTCACTGCTGTCGGCACGCTGGCCGGAGGACGACGAGCCGATGTCCTTGATCCCGGCGTCACGCGCCAGATCGCTGCCGGACTGATCGCTCCACGGCTTCTGGTTTCCGCTTCCGCCGCCGAGGCCTGAGGAATCGCCGAAGGCCTGCTGCTGGTGGCCGCCGCCGCCCATCATCGAGCGGATGCTGCCGGCCAGCAACGAGCCGCCGACGACGCCGGCCGCCGCCGCTGCCGCGGTTCCGAGGAACGAGCCGCCACCGCCGCCGGCCGCAGGCTGCGGCGCACCGTAAGGCTGACCATAGCCGGGCGGCTGGCCGTATTGCGGCTGACCATATTGCTGCTGACCATATTGGCCGGGCGCCTGGGCCTGCTGCATCACCTGGCCGCTGTTCCACACCGGTCGGCCGCCCATATCGGGGGCAGCGACGTTCGGCACCGAGCCTGAACGAGAGCCTTGCGCCTGATTCTGCCCGAAGATCGCGCCGCGCATCGAATCGAGGAACCCGCCGGATTGAGTCTGTTCGCCCGAGTGAGCCGCTTCCAGTTCCTGGATGCGGGCGTCGGCACGCTTGAGCGCCTCGTCCTGCACGAGCGCGGTCTGCACCAGCGCATAAACCGCATTGGGCGCGGTGCGCAGGCCCTGCATGATCGCGGACATGGCCTCGGGGTCGCGTGGAGCGGCCTCCAGCTTGGCGAGCCGGCCGAAAAGGTCGTCAATCAGTTGGCGTTCTTGCGGTGTCATGGCCTTCTCCATCGCGTCGGGGACCGAAACGCGCAGCAAATGTATGCGGGGTTTCTGTCGCAAGTAGTGGGCGGCCGAATTAAATTTCTGTATGCGACAAAACCGCCGGGCGGCTTTCGGCAACGATTTCAGGCAAGTGTTACATTATTCGCCGCCAGCAGCGGCGGAAATCGCTCGCCACCGAGAAACGCGTGTTCGTTTTCGCGTTGGGTGGTCAGGGGATCGAGGCTGACCAGCGTTTCATCGACGAATCCAGGGTGGCACATCACGAGCCCGCCTTCCGGTAACCCATCGAGGAATTGCCGCATCAGCGCGCCAAACTCGGTCGCCCCTGAGAAGTCATAGGCGCCGGCGAAGGCCGGGTTGAACGGGATGCCGGCTGAGGCTGCACGCTTGCGAAATTGAGCGCTCAGGACATCGAGCACCAGCGCCTTGGGCGCGCCGAGCCGCTGCGCCAGCGGCTGGATTCGTCCGCCCTGGCGGACCCACGCGCCCGGTGCGGATTCTTTCACCGCGCGCAGAAATGCCTCGCGCACTCCAGGGAATAATTGCACATGCTGGTGGCCGTCGACGAAATCCGGGGCGCGGCCGAACAATTCCTTGAAGGCCGAAAGCTGAACCATCAATTCGGCGTGGATGATTTCGGGATCGAGCCGCCGCAAAAAGCCCGCGCGCAGCATCGCCGGAAAGCCCAAAAACATACCGCCGTCGAGCGGGCGAAAATGCATCGTCAGTGGACGGAACGGCGCCGTCAGCGTCGCGTGCAGGCCGATCGCGCAGCGCGGGCTGTTGGCGGCGACACTCTGAAGCGCTGCGACCTCGTCGCGGCCGATCGCAGGACCGACCACCATCGCCGATGTGGCGTTGAGACGGCCGCGCCCGATCAGGTCGCGGATCGCGCGGTTGACGCCTTCGCTGAGACCGTAATCGTCGGCGCACAGCCAGATACGGCGCGGCGGCGCGGTATCGTTCATTCGGCGGCGGTCCGTTCGGTGACGCTTGCGGGCGTGTCAGATTCTGCCCGCTTCTCGGAGTGTTCGGCGACGAAATAGATCGGACGTGCTTTCAGCTCGGAAAGGATCTTGCCGATATATTCGCCGACAATGCCGATCATGATGAGCTGCACGCCGCCGATTGTCATCAGGCCAATCACCAGCGAGGGATAGCCGGGGACCGATTTGCCGGTGGTCCACGTTTCCCAGAGAATTGACAGGCCGAACAGGAACGCCACCGTCGCCAGCAGCACGCCGAGCAGGCTCGCAAAGCGCAGCGGCGCCACCGAGAACGAGGTCAGGCCTTCGATCGACAGGCCGACCAGCCGGCCCGGGCTGAACGTCGTGACGCCATGCGCGCGGGCCGCCGGCTCATAATCGACGCGGATCTGGCGGAAGCCGATCCAGCTTGCGAGCCCCTTGAAGAAACGATTGCGCTCGGGGAGTTGCCGAAGCGCTGCGGCTGCGCGCGGCGACAACAGGCGGAAGTCGCCGGCATCCTCGGGGATTTTTTGCCGCGCGCCCCAATTGATCAGCGCGTAGAAGCCGTGCACGGCCTGGCGGCGCAGGAATGATTCATTGTCGCGATGCGCTTTCGCCGTATAGACGACATCGTAACCGTCATCGATCCAGTGACCGACGAGCTTCTCGACCAGCGTCGGCGGATGCTGGCCGTCGCCGTCCATGAACAGGATCGCGCCGCGCCTGGCATGGTCCAGTCCCGCCATCAGGGCGGCTTCCTTGCCGAAATTGCGCGACAGCGACACCACCTGGATGTCGAGCGCCTCGGCCTTGAGCCCCCGCGCGATCGCCAATGTCGTATCGGCGCTGCCGTCATCGACATAGACCACGTCGCAGTTGAGGTCGTACCGGGTCTTCAGTGTCTTGGCGAGGCCGATCAGCCGCTCGTGCAGAAACGAAAGTCCCGCGGCCTCGTTATAAAGCGGCACGACAATCGACAGTCCCTGCGCCGCGGCGTCGGCCGCGGTGGTGGACAGCCCGGAGACATCCGTACCCAGCATCATCGTATCAGTTCCAACCTTGCTCACAGGCAGCATATGGCAATCGCTGCGTCTTGTCGCCACAGGGGCCGGCGGCGGTGCGCTGCATTATTGTCGCAAGAACGCGTCAAGCTTGGCGAATAGCGGGTTTTCGCGATCGAGCACATAGTCGAGGGAAGCCACCGAAACCGTATCGGCACCGTGCTCGCGCAGGAAACTTCCGAGCGCGTAGAGCTGCATCGGCGGGCAGTGCAGCGTCAGCATGCCCGACGACGTCGGCCCGCCGAACGGGGCGACCACGCCGAAGCGGTTATGCGCTTCCGCCAGCAGCGCCTCGTTGCAGCCGGTGAAACGAGTGCGTACCTCGCGAAATTTGCTGGCGCGGGCACGCGCCGCGATATGATCCAGGATGACGCGCGCGGTTTCGCGAGCCTCGCTCGACCAGTCGGCGTCTTTCGACGCCACGAGATTAGCCTGGCTACGCAGGATCACGCCGTCGTCGAGCACCTTCAGCCCATTGGCGGCAAGGGTCGCGCCGGTCGTGGTGATGTCGACGATCATTTCGGCGGTGCCGACCGCGGGCGCGCCTTCGGTGGCGCCTGCGCTCTCGACGATGCGGTAATCGACCACGCCGTGCGTAGCAAAGAACGCCCGCGTCAAATTGATGTATTTGGTCGCGACCCGCATCCGCCGGTTATGCTGGGCGCGAAAGCCGGTGGTGACGTCGTCGAGATCGGCCATGGTGCGAACGTCGATCCAGGCCTGCGGCACCGCGACCACGACATTGGCGCTGCCGAAACCGAGATTGTCGATCAGCAGCACGCGCTTGTCGGCGTCCGCGATGCTTTCGCGCAACAAATCTTCGCCGGTGACGCCGAGATGCACCATGCCGCGCGCCAACTGCGAAGCGATCTCGCTCGCGGAGAGATAGGCGATCTCGACATTGTCGAGCCCGGAAATGGTGCCGCGATAGTCGCGTGCGCCGCGCGGCTTTGCCAGCGACAGCCCGGCGCGCGTGAAGAACGCCTCGGCATTTTCCTGCAGGCGGCCCTTGGAGGGAACGGCGAGAACGAAGGGGGCGGTCATGACGCGCTCCCTTGAACCGCACCTTGCGCGCGAGGCTTGCCTGTTTGCGTCAAGGCCTCGATCCACACCGAGAAGCCGACCGCGGGGATCGGCGTCGCCGAACCAAGCTGGGTCATCAGCCCGTCATAGCGCCCGCCCGCCACCAGCGGTTCGACGCCGTTGGCCTTGATGTGCTCCTTGACGTCTTCCTTGGCGTGCAGCTCGAATTCGAAGCCGGTGTAATAGTCGAGGCCGCGCCCGAACGAGGTCGAAAAGCGCGTTAGCCTGGTATCGATGCCGCGCGCGGCCATGAAGCCGACGCGGCTTTCGAGCTGGTCGATTGCCGCCGACAGATCGAGTTTGGCGTCGTCGGCCAGCGCGCGCAGTTGCGCCACCGAATTGTCGGGATCGCCCGCGATGGCGAGAAAACGCTTGATGATGCCAAGCGCGTCGCGCGGCAGTGCGCCGCCCTTCAGCGTCGACTGTTCGAGGAAGCGATCGGCGATCTCGGCAACCGTGCGTCCCCCGACATTGGTGGTGCCGGCGATCGACATCAGGTCGGTGACGAGTGCCAGCGCCGCCTTGCGGTCGGAGCCAGCTAGCGCCGCCAGCACGCCCTCATATTCGTTACGGCCGGGGGCGGTTGCGAGCGTCAGGCGTTCGATATCGTCGGTGAGGCTGAGCTTGCGGTTGAAATCCTTGATCAGCCGCCGCCGCCACACCGGATAAAGATTGAGCGCATCGATCAGCGCATTGAACAGCGCGACGTCGCCGGTGCGGATTTCGACATCGCTCACACCGAAAGCCGACGTCGCCTCCAGCGCCAGCGCCAGCATTTCCGCGTCCGCCGCAGCGCGGTCCTGCCGTCCGAACGATTCGATGCCGGCCTGCAAAAATTCGCTCGGCCGGCCGCCGCGATAGCGAAACACCGGCCCGAGATAGCTGAAGCCCGCAGGCTGCCCGGCGCGTCCCGAGGTGAGATAATCCCGCGCCACCGGAATGGTGAGATCGGGCCGAAGACACAGTTCCTCGCCGCTGGCGTCGGTGGTGAGGTAAAGGCTCTTGCGGATGTCCTCGCCGGAGAGGTCGAGGAACGGCTCGGCCGGCTGCAAAATGCCGGGCTCGGCCCTGACATAGCCGGCCTGCGCAAACGACAATAGCAGCGCGTCCGCCCATGTGGCGGACCCGGCGGCACCACTGATGGCGGCGGTCACGGTCATTCGACGTCCAAATATCCGGAAAAACCGGGTTCCAAAGGGGCTCAATAGTTCGTTGGCGCAGGCCTTAGCATGGCCGGGCCGGGGTTTCGACAGGGATTGGCCAAGTGGCTTAATACGCGGCTTATTTGCGAGGTGCCTTAACGGGTTACGTAGTCGGTGGCTACTCGTTAATGGCTATCCCGGTGCGGCCCAGTCGCCGAGCGCGGCCTGCACCAGCGCCAGCGCGGCGACGCCTGCCGTATCCGCCCGCAGGATTCGGGGCCCGAGCGAAAGCCGCAGCGTCTTGGGCTGGCGCAGCAGCAGGGTGCGCTCTTCCTCGGCAAATCCGCCTTCGGGTCCGATCAGGATGTCGACCCCGTCGGCGACGGCTAACCCCTGTTGCAGCGCCTCCAAGGGATTTCGAACATCCGCCGCCTCGTCACAGAAAACCAGCATGCGCTTGGCCTCGCGTTGGCCGAGATAGCGATCGAGCGGCACCGGCTCGGTGACTGCGGCGAGGCTGAGGATGCCGCATTGCTCGGCGGCTTCGATGACATTGGCGCGCATCCGCTCGCTGTTGACCCGCGAGACCTGGGTGTGACGCGTCAAAACCGGCTGCAAGCGTGAGGCGCCCATTTCCACGGCCTTCTGCACCATGTAGTCGAGCCGGGCATGTTTGAGCGGCGCAAACACATAGGCGATATCGGGCAGGCGATCCTGCGGCCGGGTCTGGTTGACGATCTCGAGACTGTCAGCCTTCTTGCGGCCGGTAATCCGCGCCTGCCACTCGCCGTCGTGGCCGTTGAACACCAGGATCGTGTCGCCCGCCGAGAGCCGCAGCACATTGCCGAGATAGTTGCTTTGATTCCGCTCCAGCGCGACCGATTGGCCGGCGCCCAAGGGGGCGTCGACGAACAGGCGGGGGGCGGAGAAGTCGAGTTCAGGCATATTTGATGTTCCAATCCGCGCCGTTTTTAGCCTAAAGGGCTAGAATCAGGGGTAATTATTGACCGGTAACGCGGCTCTGTGCCGCGCTGTTGCCTGATTCGACGGGTTGTTAAGGGCACCCAGCAATCGTAAAAAGCCCTACCCGAAGTCGTGCTTCGTTTGGAAGACGTTGTCTGTTGGAAAACGTTGCGGGCCCACCGGGCCTTGCCGGAGAAACACCTTTGATGATCCGCCGCCTGATTGTGCCGCTGACTGTAGCCGTCGTGACCTTTCACACGGGTCAGGCCTTTGCGCAGGGTGCGTTTCCGGCGCCGCTGCCCAATCAGGCCGCGCCCAGCAACGCATCGCCGTTTCCGCCGGTCAACGGAGCACCCGCGGCGTCGGTTGGCGCGCCTTCGGCTTTCCCGAGCACCGGCGCTGCCCCGATCTCGGGTTCGGCGTTCGATCGGGGACCTGCACCGCCATCGGCCGGTCCGCCGGACGCCTGCATGAAGGGGTTCGTCCCCTTGCGCGAAGAGGCGGAAAAGCGCGGCAAGATGATCAAGACCGCGAGCGAGCGCCACGCGCCGCCGGATGAGGCCTGCAAGCTGATCGGAAATTTCGGCGCGGCCGAAGTCAAGATGATCAACTACATCAAGGCAAATGCGACGAAATGCGGAATTCCGCCGCAGATCGGCGAACAGCTCCAGACCGGCCACAAGAACACCGAGGCGATGCGGGTGAAAGTCTGCGCGATGGCGCAGCAGGCGCAGACGCGCGGACCGGCTGGCCCCAGCCTCAGCGAAGTGCTGGGTTCTTCGGCAGCGCTCCCCGAGGCACAACCGGTGAAGAAGGGCGGCAGCACCTTCGATACGCTGAACGGCAACGTTCTCACGCGATGACCCTCATCCGATGAGCGACGCGACCGCCCGCGTTGCCGACGCGACCGGCAACTGGGTCGATACGCGCGCGCCGTCCTGGTCGCGGCCTTACCTGCGCCTTTCCCGTCTCGACCGGCCGATCGGATCGTGGCTGTTGCTGATGCCATGCTGGTGGTCGGCGGCGCTCGCTGCCGGCGTTGCGCACGACGTCAGCCGATTGCCGCTTGTGATCGCCCTGTTCTTCATCGGCGCCTTCCTGATGCGCGGCGCGGGGTGCACCTGGAACGACATCACCGACCGCGATCTCGACGCCAGGGTCGAGCGGACGCGGTCGCGGCCGATCCCGGCCGGCCAGGTGAGCGTGGCGCAGGCGTTTGCGTTCCTGGTCGCGCAGGCGTTGATCGGGCTCGCGGTGCTGCTGCAATTCAATCGCTTCGCGGTCATGACCGGCATCGCCTCGCTGCTCATCGTCGCGATCTATCCCTTCATGAAACGCATTACCTGGTGGCCGCAGGTCGTGCTTGGGCTCGCCTTCTCATGGGGCGCGCTGATGGGATTTGCGGTCACGCTCGGACGGATCGATGCCACCGCGCTCGTGCTCTATCTGGGTTCGATCGCCTGGGTGATCGGCTACGACACCATCTACGCGCATCAGGACGCCGAGGACGACGCGCTGATCGGCATCAAATCGACCGCGCGCCTGTTCGGCGCACGCACCCATCGCGCGCTGGCTTTATTCTACACGCTTGCGGTGATTCTGATCGGCGTAGCGTTAATGCTCGCCGGAGCACGATGGCCGGCATGGATCGGGCTCGCTGCATTCGCGGTGCATCTGGTCTGGCAGATCCGGCGGCTGGATATTGGCGATCCCGCTTTGTGCCTGCGCATCTTCAAATCCAACCGCGACGCCGGGCTGTTGCTGTTTGCGGGATTGTTGGTGGATGCCGTGATGCGGGCGGTTCAGTAGGGTGGGTAGCGAAGCGTAACCGCCATATGCGCTGCCGTCATTGCGAGGAGCCAACGGGTCGCGCCAATGCGCGCCCGATGACGGGCTCCGCGACGAAGCAATCCATTCTTCTTTCTGCGGCCCGATGGATTGCTTCGCGGAGCCTGGCCGCATCATTTGGATCGGTCAAGGTGAGGATGCTACCCGTCAGATCAAGGTTAGCGAACCGTTGCAACCAGGGTGATGACCGACGTGCCGGAAGCCGTAGGCCCCTTGCCTGTCACTTGAACGGAGAAGGTATCGGGGCCTGCGTAGCCGGGGTTCGCCGTGTACTCAAAGGTGGATGTGTTGAGTTGTTTCAGAACTCCGTATGCCGGCCTTTGCACAATGCTCGAATCCGCGATGACACCTTCGATCCTGAGGGGGAACAGGCAAGCTCCTCCGGACGCGATGTTGAAGACGCCCGTCGAATTGATGCCAAAGGTGGAGAGTACTCCCGCTACCGGACATTCGGAAGCGGTTTGCGCCGAGGCGATAGACGCAAAACCCGGGGCCGCGAGGATCAGAGCCGCGGCAAGTGCTTTTGACATGCGCATGAAAACTTACCCCTCTTCTCTTTTCATTTTGCTAGGGAGCCGGTTTTGCCGGGCGCCGCGTTGATTTGGATCAAGGAGATTTGGAAGCCTCACCCGGGGAAACGCGCTCCCAATCCAGAAACTCGATATGATCGAAGACCCGGCGCTGCTCCTTGAGGAACAACACGAGCCGCAGGCCATCGGTCAAATAGGGGTCGCCAGTGAGATTCACCCGGGGATCTGGCTTCGACGAGACGCCCACGCCTCGTACGAAGCCAAAGCGTGAGACGGTTCCCGACAGGATCAGGTCCTGCATCAAGTAGAAGCGGTCCTGATCGACATCCGGGCTGATGAGATGGGTCGTCAGATACCAGGACTGCGTGGTCAGCTTGATGCCGATGTCGCGGCTGATCTGGCCAACCCACACCTGAAGGCCGTCAATCGTGAACGGCGCCAGCCACAGCCGCAGATGATTGCGCTGGCTGATGTTGTCGCGCGCTTTCTGCAGTGCAACATCCTGCTGGCGCCCGAAAACATGGAGCGGGCTCACCGGTGCATGGAGATATTCGCTGCCAAACAGGAAGGCTCGTATGGTGCGGTACGTGCTGTGAATATCGAACGGCTCGTCGAGCCTCCAGCCCCGCTCGATGAAGGCGAACAGCGCGTCAATGCCGCGCCCGACGACCACGATATTGAGCGGATCGCCGTTGGTATTGCCGGCTTTGTCGGTAGCGCAACAGGACAGCTGCCCCAGCTTCTCACGCAGCGTGGCGATATCGACGGCTTCTACCGTGCCGGTTGCATAAATATTTCCAAAGTCGACTTTTTCGATCGCATATGAGCCGCCGATCGGTAGCACGAATCTGAACTGAAGCATCCGTCTGTCGGTTTCGAACCCGACCTCAAGTAGCTTCAGGCCGCCTTCACGGTGCGTGAAGACGAACCCGGCAGCAGTTTGCTTTTGCGGGATCACATCCGGCATCGGGGATTTCATGACTGCCGCTGCAATCGCTTCATTGCTGCGGCTTCGCCACCAGCCGTGGAGTATCCGTTCGACTTCAGGGGCCGAGAAGTAATTCGGGTCCGTGACAATCGGCAGAAAGCGTAGCCGCAGATCGCTGGCGTTATCCACGCTCAGCCAGACAACTTGGATGCCATGGTCAGCGAGCGATGCGCCGAAATATCGTTCACTTTCGTCGTCGGTGAGCACCGCGGCACGAACTGTCACCGCGTCCTGCTGGCGAATCTCGGCGCGAGACTTGAAGGGCTGCTCCGCCGCCGGATCGGGGCCGCTGGATCGACTGAACGCCGCGAACACTGAAAGCAATACGACGGCTATCAGCGGCCAGCGCCGTCGCTTCATCAACTGCCAAATCCGGTGCTGCCCCAGAGCGTCGGATTTCACCACCTGTAATAGCGCGCGGCGCCGCCGACGCCATTGGGCGGGCAATAGGCGCGGCTATAACCATACCCACTGCCATAACCATATCCGCTAACATAGCCACAGCCGCTGTCGCGCCAGCCGCCCCAACGCACTTCGGTCGTGGCTTGGTCGACCAGCGATTTCATTGCCGCCACATTGGTCGGCATTGGCCCGGCCTGCGCGCCGCACCGAGCAGAGCGGGCGGTTGTGGCGAGGGAAGCCGTGCGCACCGAAGTCAACAACCTCATGATCATCTCCATGCTGTGCGGTAACGCTTGGCACGGGCCGACGATATCTTGGGCGGCGCTGTCGCGGCGCGCTTGATCTAGATCAAAACGCATCCCGCGTCCCGGTCGCGACGCAGCGAGTGAGTACCAAAAGTTTGCTTTTTGGCGCATCGCGTCGCGGGAAGGCGGAGTTGCGCTTACGCACGTCGACGCAAGCACACTCGTCATGCCCGGGCTTGACCCGGGCATCCATCGATTTTGAAAAGGCTTCCTGGAAGGCTATCGATTGCCGGGTCAAGCCCGGCAATGACGAAGTCAAGTTCAATCCCGCGCGATGATCTCGCGTTCGCCCTGATGGATATTCGCGGGATTAAGCAAATCGCCGGCGCGGCGGCGCACCAGGAATTTCGGGCGTCGGGTGCGGATGGCGTTGTGACGGCGGCGGCGGGCGGCTGGCTCGGATGGCTTGTCTTCGGGCAATTGCGGAAGCCCAAAAATCGCGCTCCAGATCTGGCAAGCGGTTTCGATCTCCGCGCGGTCGGAACTCACGCACAACGGAATGGTCAGCGAAGGATCGCGGTGGACCAGCGCCAGCATTTGCGCGTCGTCGAGACCGCGGAGGCCAACGCCGAGAAAATCGCTGACGCGAACATTGACGGCCATCCGCATGCCCTTGATGGCACGGTGCAGCACGACGCGTTCGCGATGAAGCTCGATTTTGCGCACGCCGCCGTCTGCGCGGGCGTCCTGCGCCTGAAAGGAGAGCGGAAGAGAAAGTGGGTCGAGCCGCAAGGCGCGGCTCGACCCGGCGGGGTTGATCCCGCTTGTTGATGTTTGACGCCTCACCACTTTGTCTCCCCGCCGGGATTATGTTCCCGGTCGATACGTGAGACCTTAGCCGAGCCGTTTCCGTTTCGGCTTAAAAAGGCTGGTTAACCCGGTGTGACTCACCGCGCATTTGCGCGCATGATTGACAAGACCTTGGCTCACATGATTGACGAGACCTTGCGGGAGTGTCGAAAATCGTTGGCAATTCGTGCCGCAAAATGCTTGAAATCCCTGTGAATCAGGCACATCTGATGGGCTTGCCGATTTGCGTTCCGCACCCTCGTCAATGTCAGGGATTTTGTTTGTGAACTCTTCACCATCCACGGCCTCAAGGCTTTCCGCTTCCTCCGCCACTTCCTCTGCGACCTCCGATCTGTTCGACCAATCGGCGCTCTCGACGCTGGCGCAGCGCCTCGTCGAGGCCGCGAAGCGGGCGGGCGCGGACGCTGCCGACGCCGTGGCGGTGCGCGGCGTTTCGCAGGGCGTCGAAGTACGCGACGGCCGCGTTGAGGAATCCGAGCGCTCCGAGGGCGACGATGTCGGCTTGCGCGTGCTGGTCGGACAGCGCCAGGCCGTGGTCTCGACCAATGACGTCAGCGGCGATGGCATTGCGAAACTGGCCGAGCGCGCGGTCGCTATGGCGCGCGTGGCGCCCGACGACAAATATGTCGGCCTCGCCGATCCGGCGTTGCTGGCGCATGAATTTGCCGATCTCGATCTGCTCGATCGCGAAATTCCAACGACATCGGAACTCGAACGCCGTGCCTGCGAAGCCGAAGCCGCTGGCCTTGCGGTCAAGGGCGTCACTAAATCCGGCAGTGCAGCGGCCTCGAGCGGCATCGGCGGCATGGTGCTGGTGACCTCGACCGGTTTCCACGGCTCTTATCTGCGATCGAGCCAGGGTATCTCGATGACGGCGATTTCCGGCGAAGGTACCGGCATGGAGCGCGACTACGACTTCACGTCGGCGCCACATGCGTCCGATCTCGCTTCGCCCGAAAGCGTCGGCCGCAAGGCCGGCGAACGTACCGTGGCGCGCGCCAATCCGCGCAAGGTCGAAACCTGCAAGGTGCCCGTCGTGTACGACCCGCGGGTTTCGGGCTCGCTGGTTGGCCACCTCGTCGGCGCCGTAAACGGGGCCTCGATCGCGCGCAAGACGAGCTTTCTGAAAGACCGTCTCGGCGAACAATTGTTCGCTGAGAATATCCGCATCATCGACGATCCCCTGCGGGTACGCGGACTGCGCTCGCAGACTTTCGATGCCGAGGGCGTCAAGGTGAAGAAACTCGCGATCATCGACGAGGGCGTGTTGACCTCGTGGCTGCTGGATTCGGCGACCGCCCGCGAACTCGGCCTGGTCACGACCGGCCATGCCCATCGCGGGGTATCGTCGTCGCCGTCGCCGGGATCGTACAATCTGCATCTCGAAGCAGGCGCAATGACGCCGAAGGAACTGATCTCCGACATCAAGCAGGGGTTTTACGTCACCGACCTGATCGGCTCCGGCGTCAACGGCGTGACCGGCGACTATAGCCGCGGCGCCTCCGGCTTCTGGATCGAGAACGGCGAGATCACCTATCCGGTGAGCGAGGTGACGATTGCGGGTCATCTGCTGCCGATGTTCAAATCGCTGGTCGCTGCCAACGACCTGGAATTCCGTTACGGCGTCAATGCTCCAACAATTCGCATCGAGGGCTTGACGCTTGGCGGACGCTGACACGATCGACGAGATCAAGCCGCGCGATATCGCGTTGCTGACGGACACGGTGCGCGAGGCGGGCGCGCTGGCGCTGTCGCTGTTCCGCACCGATCTGAAGAACTGGACCAAGGGCGCTTCGTCACCGGTGTCCGAGGCCGATATCGCCGTCAACGATCTTGTCGAGAACAGGCTGCGTTCGGCAACGCCTGACTATGGTTGGCTGTCGGAAGAAAGTGCCGACGACGAAGCGCGCCTCGGCAAGCCGCTGGTCTGGATCGTCGATCCGATCGACGGCACCCGCGCCTATCTCGCCCACCGCGAAGACTGGTGCGTGAGTGTGGCGCTGGTCGCGGACGCAACGCCGCTGCTGGCGGCGGTGTTCGCGCCGGTCAGCGATGAGTTTTTCTTCGCCGTGCGCGGGCAGGGCGCCACCCTCAACGACAAGCCCGTTCATGCGACCGCGGGCACCGATCTGGATTTTTCCCGTATGGCCGGTCCGAAACCGCTGGTGCAACGGTTGAGCCCGTCCCCGGATGAAATCACGCTTTATCCGCGAATAGGATCGCTGGCGCTTCGCCTGTGCCGGGTCGCGCAAGGGCGTCTCGATGCCGCTTTTGCCGGCGGGCAGAGCCGCGACTGGGATCTTGCCGCGGCGAATTTGATCGTGCAGGAAGCGGATGGTAGGATGACCGCACTTTCGGGGGACACGATTGAGTACAATCGCCGGGAGGTGGGGCATGGGGTGCTGGTGGCAGCGGGACGCGATCGTCATGCGCGCATTGTCGAGCATTTTCGCAACCGCCCGTTGCCCTGACCAAGTAGAAATACGCGTCATGAATCTTTCGACACGCTAGCCGATCTTGCGATACATACTTGCTTGCCGGGCGCCTCGTAAGGAAAACCGTCATGTCAGATAGTGCCCAGCCGCAACTGCTTCATCTCGTCATCGGCGGCGAGTTGACCGATCTCGAACACACGACGTTTAAGGATCTCGATCAGGTGGAAATCGTCGGCGTGTTTCCCAATTACGCAACCGCTCATGCGGCCTGGAAGGCGAAAGCGCAGCAGACCGTGGACAATGCCCACATGCGTTACTTCGTCGTGCACCTCCACCGGCTGCTCGATCCCGGTCAAGATTCGCCAGGTCAAAAAACAAAGCCTTCAAATTGAAAAGATTCCTTCGCGATTTGCTGCGCAGCAGCTGGGTTCAGCGTGCGCTGGGTGTCCTTGCGGCCGAGTATCTGCGGCTGGTCTGGCTGACCAACCGCTATAGCTACGAGCCGGCGGACGTCTATGACCAGGTCGAACCGGGCCTGCCCGCGATCCTCGTGTTCTGGCACGGCCAGCATTTCATGACGCCGTTCATCAAGACCAAGGAGACCCATCGCGCCAAGGTGCTGATCTCGCGGCATCGCGACGGCGAATTCAACGCCATTGCGGCCGAGCGGCTCGGCATCGGCACGATCCGGGGCTCCGGCGATCATTCCGGCGCCTTTCAGCGCAAGGGCGGCGTCGGTGCGTTCAAGGAAATGGTGCAGGCGCTGGCAGACGACTGGAATGTCGCGACCACCGCCGACGTGCCGAAGCGTGCGCGGGTAGCGGGCCTTGGGGTCATCATGCTGGCGAGGAAGTCGGGGCGGCCGATCCTGCCGTTTGCGATGGTGACCAGCCGGTTTATCCGGTTGAAAAATTGGGACAGTACCACCATCAATTTGCCATTCGGGCGCGGCGCCGTGGTAGGCATTGATGCGGTTTTCGTGCCGCCGGACGCCGACGCCGAGACCATGGAAAAATTGCGTCTGCAGGTAGAGACTTATCTGAATGAAGCGACCCGGCGCGCCTATGCAGCCGTCGGGCGACCGGAGGCCACTCTTGGCTAGCACGCTGCCAATGACGTTGCGCGTCTACCGGAAGCTGTCGTTCGCGATGGTGCCGCTGGCGCCTGCGGTGATCAAGCGGCGGCTGAAGCTCGGCAAGGAAGACCCGGAGCGCGTCAGCGAGCGCCGCGGCATGAGTGCCGACATCCGCCCTTCCGGCCCGCTGGTCTGGATTCACGGTGCCAGCGTCGGCGAAGTGTTGGCGGCAGCCGCGCTGATCGAGAAACTGCGTGCGCTCAATCTTCGCATCCTGGTGACCTCGGGCACCGTGACGTCGGCTGCGATCGTCGCCAAGCGGTTTCCGCCTGACGTCATTCATCAGTACGTGCCGTACAACTCGCCGCGTTACGTCGCGCGATTTCTCGATCACTGGCGGCCTTCGCTGGCGCTGTTTATCGAGTCCGATTTGTGGCCGAACCTTATCCTGTCGAGCGCGGCGCGGCGGCTGCCGATGGTCCTGATCAACGGACGGATGTCGCATCGCTCGTTCCCGCGCTGGCGCCGGGTCTCCGGCACCATCTCGGCGCTGCTCGGCCAATTCGACATTTGCCTCGCGCAATCGCAGGTCGATGCGGAACGCTTTTCCGCATTGGGCAGCCGCAACGTCCTGACCACGGGAAACCTCAAGCTCGACGTTCCCGCGCCGCCCGCCGACCCCGCGAAGCTGGAGAAGCTGATGGCGGTGACGCGCGGCCGCCCGATCGTGCTCGCAGCCTCCACGCATCCCGGCGAAGAGGAACTGCTGGCCGATGCGCACCGGACGCTGGCCGGATACTTTCCGCAGTTGTTGACCGTGATCGTGCCGCGGCATCCCGATCGCGGCGAGCTGGTTGCCCGCACGATCGGCGCCACCGGCCTGAACGTGGCGCTGCGTTCGCGCGAGGAATTGCCGACGGCGGTCACCGATATTTACGTCGCCGACACCATGGGCGAATTGGGTTTGTTCTACCGGCTGGCGCCGATCGTGTTCATGGGCGGATCGCTGGTCGAGCATGGCGGACAAAATCCGATCGAGGCCGTCAAGCTCGGTGCGTCGATCGTGCATGGCCCGCATGTCTTCAATTTTACCGATGTGTATGAAGCGCTCGATGCTGCCGGCGGCGCGCGGCGGGCCGATAGCCCGGACGCGTTGATGAAACAGCTCGGCCGGTTGCTCTCCGATCCCAAGGCGCGCGAAGCCTCGCTGGTTGCAGCCGAACATGTCGTAGAACAGCTCGGTGGCGCGCTGGAACGGACACTCTCGGCGCTCGAGCCTTATCTGTTGCAGTTGCGGCTCGAAATGGGAGCCGCGAATGCGTGAGCCGGGCTTCTGGCACGGCCCGCCTTCGTGGAAGTCGCATTTATTGAAACCGCTCGGCGCGCTCTATGGCGCCATCGCCGCGAAACGCCTGCAGCACACGGGAATGAATGCCGGTATCCCCGTGCTCTGCGTCGGCAATTATCATGTCGGCGGAGCCGGCAAGACGCCGACGGTGCTGGCGCTGGCGAAGCTGCTGCGCGATCTCGGGGAGATACCGGTGGTGCTCTCGCGCGGCTATGGCGGGAAGTTACAAGGGCCGGTCAGGGTCGATTCTGCGCGGCACGCGGCTTCCGATGTCGGCGACGAGCCGCTGATGCTGGCCGCCACATTGCCGGTAGTGATCTCACGCGATCGTGCCGACGGTGTTGCCCTGGCGCGTGCGCAGGCCGCCAGCGTGATCCTGATGGACGACGGCTTCCAGAATCCGTCGATTGCCAAGGACGCCTCGGTGATCGTGATCGACAGCGAGCGCGGTCTCGGCAACGGGCAGGTGATTCCCGCAGGTCCCTTGCGCGCGCCGCTGCGCCCGCAACTCGCACGCACCGATGCACTCGTCATTGTCGGCCATGGCGCCGCGGCCGGAACAGTGGCGGCTGACATTGCCGCGCAGGGCAAGCCGGTGCTGCGTGCGCATCTCAGGCCGGACGATGCTCAGGTCTCGTCGCTTCGCGACAAGCGCGTGCTGGCCTTTGCCGGCATCGGCGATCCCCAGAGATTTTTCAAGACGCTGCAAGCCAGCGGCATCGACGTGGTGCGGCAGAGGGCGTTTGCCGATCATCATGCGTTTTCGAAAGCAGAGATCGAAAGCCTGGTCGCGGAAGCAACGCGCGACGCATTGACGCTGGTAACGACGGAAAAGGATTTTGTACGGCTGCGCAACGGCGACGCGTTGCCGGATTCGGCAAAGCACATCACGCCGTTCGCGGTGACGCTCGAATTCGACGACGCGGCGCGCTTGCGAAAATTCGTGGCCGATCGGTTGTTCAAGGCGCGCGAGAAAAAGCGCAGTGGAGGTGACTAGCCTCAGGGCGATTAGCCCTGAAAACGATTAGCTCTTCAGTGCGCCGGGAAAATGCCGCTGCAGCACGGCTGAGGGAACCGCATAGGCCTCCTGCAGATCGACGCTCCAATATTTCAGTTCATCGAGCGGAATCCGCGCGTCGGTGACGGCGCAACGCACATAGGTTCCGGGCGAGATCACGCGGAAATCGCCATCCAGATATTGCACCTGCGCTTCGCCATGCCCCGAAGGACCGAATTTATTGAGCACCGTCGAACTCTCCGATAGGCCGTCCGTTACGGACCGGCCAAGTGTATTTTCCTGATGCGATCTATCATAAATAGGCGATGCTGTCCGCCCCCGAAACCCACCGACTTGTGATGAATTCCGGCTATGTTGCATGATAGCCTTGCGTTCATGGCCTGCTGCTTGCAGCGTCACCATGATCCGGCCGAAACCGATGCGTTCCCTGTCAGCAACCCTATTCCTGGCGCTCCTTACTGCGGCCTTCGCTGCGGACGCCGCACCATTGCCGGCGCCGCATCAGGTCGACATCGCCTCGGCCAATCTGACGCTGCATGCGCAGCTCTACAAGCCGGATGGCGATGGCCCGTTTCCGACCGTGATTGCGCTGCATGGTTGTGGCGGACTGGCCGGGCATCCCGAAGCCGTGCTGCCGCGCTATCGCGACTGGACGGAACAATTGCTGAAGACGGGATACGCGGTGCTGTTGCCGGATAGTTACGGTTCGCGCGAACTCGGTCCGCAATGTCGCGTCAAGGAGCGTCGCGTGCTGGCTCGCCGCGAGCGGGTGGCCGACATCAATGCGGCGCGGCAATGGCTGCTGCAGCAGAGCTGGGTGGCGCATGATCGCATCAGCCTGATGGGGTGGGCGAACGGCGCCAGCGCCTTGTTGTGGGCGGTGCGACCGCAATTGTCGTCGCGCGGAACCGGGCCGGATTTCCGTTCGGCGATCGCATTCTATCCGGACTGCCGGATCTCCTCCGGCCTCGGCTGGAGCACGCGCGTGCCGACGCTGTTGCTGATCGGCGCCAAGGATGATGTCAGCTCGCCCTCCGCCTGCCGCCAGATGGTGGACGGCGCGCGCGGCCGCAGCGCCTTGACGCGGATCGAGGTCTATCCCGGCGCATCGCATGATTTCGACCGCGCCAATTTGCCGCTGCACGCGATCGCCGGAGGTTCCGACGCGACATTGCCGGAACGCGGCCATATCGGCACCGACGCCGAAGCGCTTGCGGATTCGCAGAAGCGTGTCGCGGAATGGCTGGCGCGGTGAGCCATAGCGTTTTCGAGCGAAGTGGATACCGGTTCGCGTAAAGAAAACGCGTCAAAACAAAAAGCTAGAATAGACTTCCTTGATCGACCGGCTTCGCTAGGCGCTTCGGCGCCGCCGGCTTCGCTTCACGCGGTGGCGCAGCCGTCGGCGGGCTTGCCGGTCCGGACTTCGCCACCGGCCGATCCGCGTCCGCGGTGGCGCCAACGCGGCCGTCGGCGAATTCGATGGACAGATGTGCGTTCGGGCCGACTGCGGCGGCGGCATGGACGGCATGGCCCTGCTCATCGCGCACCAGTGCAAAACCGCGCGCGAGCACCCCGCGATAGGACAGCGCCGACAATAATTGTCCGCTGTGCCCGACGCGCGCCTCCAACCGCTGCAGCAGCGTGGCCAGTGCCCGGCGTGCACGCTCGGCCAGCCGTTGCGCACGTTCGCGGTCGCGCGCGATCGCATTGCGCTGTGCCTGCGCGTTGGAGAGCTTCGACGCCTTCAGCCTGATCTCGAGCCCGGCAAAGCGATCCCGGCGATGGCGCAGCAGCGCGCGGGCGGAAAGTCGTATGCGCTCGCCGGATACCGTCAGGCGCTGGTTGGCCTGCGCGACCTGTCCGCGCAGGACCTTTAGCGTCAGACCGGCGCTGACCTGCGAGAAGCGGCGATGATGCGCATTTGTGTTGGCCTTCAACCCGCGGGGCAGGGCGGAGCTCAGACTATCCAGCCGCTGCCGCGGTATCGCGAGCAGTTCGCTCGCCGCGGGCAGGGCGCGGGCCGCGGCGCGAAATTCAGTGCGGCGGCTTTCCTGGCCGCGCTGCCAGCCCGCCATCGTGCGCCGCGCCAGGCCGGCGACCTCGACCAGCAATTCGCTGCGCACCGGGACGGCCATCTCGGCGGCCGCGGTCGGCGTCGGCGCGCGCTTGTCGGCGGCAAAATCGATCAGCGTGATGTCCGTCTCGTGGCCGACGGCGGAAATCAGCGGGATCATGCTGTCGGCGGCGGCGCGAACCACGATCTCCTCGTTGAACGACCAGAGGTCTTCCAGCGAGCCGCCGCCCCGCGCGACGATCAGCAAATCCGGCCGCGGAATTTTGCCGCCCTCGGGGAGCGCGTTGAAGCCGCGGATTGCGGCCGCAACCTGCTCGGCCGAACCCTCGCCCTGCACCTTCACCGGCCACACCAGCACGCGGCGCGGAAAACGGTCTTCCAATCGATGCAGGATATCGCGAATGACCGCGCCGGTCGGCGAGGTGACGACGCCGATCACTTCCGGCAGCCACGGCAGCAATTGCTTGCGCGCCTCGTCGAACAGGCCTTCCGCGGCGAGCTTTTTCTTGCGCTCCTCCATCAGCGCCATCAGCGCGCCGACCCCTGCGGGCTCGAGCGCTTCGATGACGATCTGGTATTTCGACGAACCCGGATAGGTCGTGAGCTTGCCGGTCGCGATGACCTCCAGCCCCTCCTGCGGCTTGAAGCGCATCCGGGCGTGAGCGAATTTCCAGATCACCGCCTCGATCTTGGCCCCTTCGTCCTTCAGCGCGAAATAGCAGTGACCGGACGAGTGCGGCCCGCGAAAGCCGGAGATTTCGCCGCGCACCCGGACGTGTCCATAGGCGTCCTCCACCGTCCGCTTCAGCGCTGAGGACAGCTCCGAGACGGTGAATTCAGGCGCGTTGATCAGGTTTTCTACCGACGTCATGGGCAATCGATTCGGACTCTTGAGGCGTTCGCGCAAGGTAGGGACTTTTGCCTTTCCTGCAAATCAGGGCGTTGTGGAACTATATACTCTGTAATCTGGAGTATTCTATATTGCCGAGGAAATGGCGATGGCGGCGGGCTTGTTCTGGGCGGGCTGTGGATGCGCCGGAGCCCGCCATGTCGCGATGCTGCAGGAAATCATAGCAGGATAATCACGCTCTCCCGATCGTCATTCCGGGCCCGTGCTTCGCACGTCCCGGAATGACGACCGATGGATTATGCCCCTTGCACGGCATGGGAGACTCGTGCGACCGACGAGGCGTCAAAACCCCGCACTGGCTCGATTCATGAACATCCTCCTGCTCGGTTCCGGCGGCCGCGAACACGCTCTCGCGTGGAAAATCGCCGCTTCTCCGCTGCTGACCAAACTGTGGTGCGCGCCGGGCAATGCCGGCATCGCCCGGGAAGCCGAATGCGTTCCGCTCGATATCACCGACCATCCGGCCGTGATCGATTTCTGCAAGGCAAACAAGGTCGATTTCGTGGTGGTCGGACCGGATGCGCCGATCGCCGCCGGCATGGTGGACGATCTCAACGCTGCGGGCTTCAAGGCGTTTGGTCCGACCAAGGCTGCCGGGCAGCTTGAGAGTTCGAAACGCTTCACCAAGGCACTTTGTCGCGACCATCATATTCCGACCGCGGCCTATGAGCATTTCACCGACGCGGATAAGGCGAAGGCCTATATTCGCGCGCAAGGCGCACCGATTGTGATCAAGGCCGATGGTCTTGCCGCCGGCAAGGGCGTGGTCGTGGCGATGACGGAAGAGGAAGCGCTCGCAGCAGTCGACCTGATGTTCGGTGGCGGGTTTGGCGACGCCGGCGCTGAGATCGTGATCGAGGAGTTCATGCAGGGCGAGGAAGCCTCGTTCTTCGCGCTGTGCGACGGCGAGCACGCGCTGCCGCTGGCGACCGCGCAGGACCACAAGCGCGCCTTCGACGGCGATAAGGGCCCGAACACCGGCGGCATGGGCGCATATTCGCCGGCGCCCGTCATGACGGACGCAATATGCGCACAGGTGATGGAGGAAATGATCTATCCGACGCTGCGCGCACTGAGCGCGATGGGGACGCCCTACAGGGGCGTGCTATTTGCCGGCGTGATGGTCACCAAAGACGGGCCAAAGCTCGTCGAGTACAACGCACGCTTCGGAGATCCGGAATGTCAGGTGCTGATGCTGCGGATGATGTCGGACGTCTTGCCGGCGCTGATCGCCTGCGCCGATGGGCAATTGAAGAATTTCAGCCTGCGCTGGTTCGATGACGCCGCGTTGACGGTGATTATGGCGACCAAGGGTTATCCCGGCGACTACGGCAAGGGCTCCGTTATCGAAGGGCTCGATGACGCAGCCAAGGTCGAGGGCGTCGAGATATTCCATGCCGGAACCAGGGCAGACGGTGACAGCGATTCTCGCCAATGGCGGTCGGGTACTGAACGTCACGGCGTCAGGCAAGACCGTCACCGAGGCGCAACGCCGCGCCTATCAGGCCGTCGATCGCATCAAATGGCCCGAAGGCTTTTGCCGACGCGACATCGGGTGGCAAGCGGTGGAGCGGGAGCGGGGCGGTTAGCTGGCGAGCGACCGTCATTCCGGACGACGCGCCATGCGCGTCGATCCGGAATCTCGCAATTGTCTTGCGCACGCCATCTCGAGATTCCGGGTTCGATGCTTCGCATCGCCCCGGAATGACGGCTATCTCAAAGCAAATCCCCGCCCACGGCGCTCGCCGTCGTGCCGTGCTCGCGGAACGCCTTGATGACGTTCTTGCCGATCTTCCACTTGTGCACCTCGTCAGGACCGTCGACCAGCCGCTGCGAGCGCACCTGGGTGTACCATTTGGCGAGCGGCGTATCCTGGCTGAAGCCGAGCGCGCCGTGGAGCTGGATCGCGGTGTCGATCACCTTGTGCACCATGTGGGCATGGAAGATCTTGGCGATCGAGTTCTCCTGCCGGATGTCCAGGCCCTTTTCCGCCTTGTAGGCGATGTGCAGCAGCATCAGCCGCCCGATATAGAGTTCGCTGGCACAATCGGCGAGCATGAACTGCACCGCTTGGCGGTCGGCGAGCAACGAGCCGAAAGTCGAGCGCTTGGTAACGTGTGCGACCGCCATGTCGAGCGCGCGTTGCGCCTTGGCGACGTTGTGCATGCCGTGCCGCAAGCGACCATAGGCGAGGCGGTGCTGGCCCATGTTGAAGCCGTTGCCTTCGCCGCCGAGCAAATTGTCGGCCGGCACTTTCAAATCCTTGATCTCGATCTCGGAGTGGCCGCCATGGATCACGTCGGCGTGCGGGCCTTCGATCGCCATATTCGCCACATTGCGCTTGATCTTGTAGCCGGGGTTCGGCAGTTCGACGATAAAGGTCGAATGCTGCTTGTGGCGTGGCGCGTTCGGATCGGTCCTGGCGACCACCAGCGCCATGTCGGCGACGCTGGCGGAAGAGGAGAACCATTTCTCGCCGTTGAGGATGTAGTTCTCGTTGCCGTCCTTGACCGCCGTGGTCTGCATGCCGGTGGCGTCGGCACCGGCGGCCTTTTCCGTCATCGAGAAGCAGATGCGCTTGTCGCCATTGAGCAGGGGTTTGAGGAATTTCTCCTTCTGGTATTCCGTGCCGTGGGCGAGGATCGTCATCATCGAGGCGTCGTCGGGCCCCTGCGTATTCATCGAGAGCGCGCCGAGCATGCTCTCGCCGAGCTCCATCTGCACCAGCGCGTTGGCCAGGGGACCCAAGCCCATGCCGCCATATTCCTTCGGCACCCAAGGGCACCACAGACCCTGCGCCCGGGCCTTCTTCCGCAGCGGGCCCAGCACTTCCGCGAGCGGCTTGGTGTCGAGTTCCTTTTCTGCCGGAATGCATTCGTCATGCACCCATTTGCGGACTTTTTCGCGGATCGCCTTGGCCTCGGCCGGGATTTCGAAATCGATCGACATGGCACTCCCTCGGTTCTGCTTCTTGATGATTGGGCTTGGCCGATGGCATAAACCCGGGACGTGCCAGCGGCAACGACAAACAATGTTTAAAGCGCTTGCCATCGTCGATGCCGCGCCCTCGATACCATCAAACTAGCTGCGAAGGACGCCGGACATGCCCGATCTTGCCGATCTGTTTCCCGGATATTCCGCCGAATGGATCAACACCAAATCGGGCCGCATTTTCGCCCGCGTCGGCGGCAAGGGCCCGCCGCTGTTGCTGCTGCACGGATTTTCGTCGACGCATGTGATGTGGCATACGGTGGCGCCAAAACTCGCCGACAAGTTCACGCTGATCATCGCCGATCTTCCGGGCTATGGCTGGTCGGACATGCCGGAGAGCGACAAGGATCACACGCCTTACACCAAGCGCGCGATGGCGAAGGCGATGGTGGAAGCGATGGAGCAGCTCGGCCATGTGCATTTCGCGCTCGCCGGTCACGACCGTGGCGGGCGGGTTTCCTATCGGCTGGCGCTCGATCATCCCGGCCGGCTGTCGAAACTTGCAGTGCTCGATATCCTGCCGACCTATGATTACTGGGAGCGGTTGAATCGACTCTCTGCGCTGAAGATCTATCACTGGGCGTTTCTGGCGCAGCCGTACCCGTTGCCGGAAACTTTGATCGGCGGCCATCCGGATTTTTTTCTCAGGCAGAAGATGGCGAGCCAAACCAAATCCAAGACGTTGGACGCGATCGATCCGCGTGCGCTGGAGCATTATCTCGCGCCGTTCCGCGATCCCTCGCGCGTGCATGCGATGTGCGAGGATTATCGCGCCGGCGCCTATGCCGACTACGAGATCGACAAGGCCGATTTCGATGCCGGCAAGAAGATCACGATCCCGATGCTGGCGTTGTGGGGCGACGCCGGCATCGCCAGCGCCACGGCGACGCCGCTCGACACCTGGAGGAAATGGGCGACCAATGTGACGGGTGCACCGGTCGATTCCGGGCATTTTCTCCCCGAGGAAAATCCGGACGTGACGGCGAAGTTGCTGAAGGAGTTTTTTACGGCGGCTTAACTACAGCAAAATTCGTCATACCCGCGAAAGCGGGTATCCAGTACGCCGCGGTTTCTCGATTTAATTACTGACGTCTCTGGAATACTGGATCATCCGCTTTCGCGGATGATGACAGCGAGGGTGCGATTTACGGGGCAGGCAAACTACCGCCGCACCTTGAAAAACTCTCGCAGCAGCGTCGCGGCTTCGGTCTCGCCGACCGCCGAATAAACCTCCGGCACGTGATGGCAGGTCGGCTGCGCAAAGAACCGGACGCCGGAATCGACCGCGCCGCCCTTGGGATCGGCTGCGCCGTAATAGAGCCTGCGGATGCGTGCAAAGGAGATGGCGCCGGCGCACATCGTGCAGGGCTCCAGCGTGACATAGAGGTCGCAATCGACCAGCCGTTCGGTGCCGATGGCCTCGGCGGCCTGCCGGATTGCCAAAATTTCGGCGTGCGCCGTCGGATCGCAGTCGGTCAGTGTCCGGTTGCCGGCGGTGGCAATGACCTCGTAATCCCTGACGATCACGCATCCGATCGGAACTTCGCCCGCTTTTCCGGCATTTTCGGCCGTTTTGAGGGCCAAATCCATGAAAGAAGGGGCAGTCATGCCTCGTATCATCGGAAGAAACCTGCTATGAGAGCCGCCTTCAGCAAACGTGGATGCCGGTTTTGCGTGAGAATGCGCCTTGAGCAAAGTGCGCGCGCGTTATCGCTATGACAGCCCATCCGCCTGATAGCCATTTCATCTGTACCCGAGAGACCATTCATGCCCCGCGATAACGACAAAAACAACGATTCCCGCGGCCGGCGCGATCGTCCAGGCGGCGGCAAGGGCCGCGCCGGCGGAGGCAAAAGCCGATCCGGGGCTGCGAGGGGACCCGAGAAGAAATTCGCCAAACGTGGTTTTGCGGGCAAGAGCGATGGCGACGGTGAACGGCGTCCCTATGCGGGGAAATCCGACGGCGCGCGATCGTTTGGCAAGAAACCCTATGCGGGTGGCGGCAAGCCCTATGCCGGCAAGCGTGATGGCGATGATCGTCCGCCGCGCCGGGATTTCGGCGATGCGCCGCGGCCGCGTTTCAACCGCGACGACCGCCCGCGCGGCGATCGTCCGGATCGCGGTGAACGGAAAGATTTTCGCCCGCGCGAGGATCGAGATGGCGAGAAGCGTTCGTTCAAGCCGCGTGGAGATCGCCCGAACTTTAATCGTGATGATCGCGCCCCGCGCCGGGATCGCGACAGTGACCGCGGAGACGCCCGTCCGGCGTCGCGCTTTGCCGAGAAGAAATTTGGCGACAAGCGGCCGTATACGCCGCGTGGTGAAGGTTTTCGTAAGGACGGCGATCGCCCGCGTGGGGATCGTCCCTTTAGTGCGCGACCGCCACGTGACGGTGATCGTCCGCGTGGCGATCGGCCAGAACGAAAATTCGGCGGCGACAAGAAGTTCGGACGCGGTGCCCCGGATCGCAAGGGCGACCGAGGGGATCGTGGCCCGCGCAAGGATTATGGAGATCGCCCCGAGCGCGGCGATTCCAAGCCGTGGCAGAAGCGCGAGGATCGCGGCGGGCGCGATTCCCGTCCCGCCCGTGCTGATGCCCGGAATTTTGACAAGCCGCGCTTTGATCGACCGCGCGACGACCGTGGCGGCGAAGAGCGTCCGCGGTTTTCGCGTTCGCGCGAGGATCGTCCCCGCGAGGATCGCCCGAAATTCGATCGTCCGCGTCAAAGGCCCGAGGGTCGAACCGACTGGCAGGAACATCCGCGCAGTGAATCGCGTGACGATCGGCCGCGCCGCGACAATGAAGACGACAGCAAGGTCTTTGCCAAACGTCCCGCGTTCGGTGGCCGCGGCGCCTATCGCGAGCGCAAGCCTGAATTCGAGAAGCGCGCGCCGCAGCCTCCGCGCGTCAAGAAAGCCGGCGAGCGCATCGCCAAGGTGGTGTCTCGGGCAGGGTTGGCCTCGCGCCGCGACGCCGAGGAATGGATCACGCAGGGCCGCGTCACCGTCAACGGCCGCGTCATCAATTCGCCGGCGCTCGATGTCACCGCGAACGATGTCATCTCGGTCGACGGCAAGCCATTGCCGCCGCGCGAGCGCACGCGGCTGTTCATGTTCCACAAGCCGCGCGGCCTGATGACCACGCATGCCGATCCCGAGGGGCGGCCGACCGTGTTCGACAATCTGCCGGAAGGTTTGCCGCGGCTGATCTCGATCGGCCGTCTCGATTTCAATACCGAAGGCCTGCTGCTGCTGACCAATGACGGCGGGCTCGCACGTGCGCTCGAATTGCCCGACACCGGCTGGCTGCGGCGATATCGGGTCCGCGCCCATGGCGAGGTCACGCAGGCGCAGCTCGATGAGCTGAAAAAGGGTGTCGAAGTCGACGGCGTCAAATACGGCTCGATCGACGCGACGCTGGAGCGCGATCAGGGCGCCAATGTCTGGCTGGTGTTTGCGATCCGCGAAGGCAAGAACCGCGAAGTCCGTAACGTGATGGCGCATCTAGGCCTCGAGGTGAACCGGCTGATCCGCGTCTCCTACGGGCCGTTCCAGCTGGGCGAACTCGCCGAAGGCCAGGTCGAGGAGGTCAAGACCCGCGTGCTGCGCGAGCAACTCGGCGAGAAGATCGCAACGCTCGCAGGTGCCGATTTCAACCGGCCGATGCCCGGTGAAAAATCCGAGGACGCAGAGGCCGACGCGCCGCGCGGCAAAAAGCCGTTCAAGCCGGCGGGAAAAAGCGGGCTGATCGCCGACCGCAAGGGCCGCCGCGTGCTGGTGCAGCGTACCGGCAGCGACGAAGCGCGTGCGCGCAATGAGGAAGAGGCCAACGGCTACGGCCCGCCGCGCCGTCCCCAGCGCGGCTATCACGGCAAGCGCGACCTGAAGCCGCGGGACGAGTAATTAGACGATGCGTGTCGTCGGTGGACGATTGAAGGGCCGTAATCTGGCGTCACCATTGTCGCGCGATATTCGCCCGACTGCGGATCGGCTGCGTGAGTCCGTGTTCAATATCCTGATCCACGCCCACGATAACCCGATTGAAGGCGCGCGCGTGCTCGACCTGTTCGCCGGAACCGGTGCACTCGGGATCGAAGCGGTGTCGCGCGGCGCAGGTTTCACGCTGTTCGTCGACAATGGTGCGGAAGCCCGTGCGCTGTTGCGCAACAATGTCGAGTCGCTCGGCCTCGGCGGGGTGACCAAAGTCTATCGCCGCGACGCCACCGATCTCGGCCCGGCGCATCCGGTCGAGCCGTTCTCGCTGGTGTTTCTCGATCCGCCCTACGGCAAGGGGCTGGCGGAAAAAGCGCTGGCCTCGCTGCGTGATGGCCGCTGGCTGACGTCAGGTGCGCTGCTGGTGGTGGAGGAAGCGAAAGCGGCGGGGTTCGCTACTCCCGATGGGTTTGAGGAGTTGGAGCGGCGGGCGTATGACGATACGGAATTTGTGTTTTTGCGGGCTCGGTGACCGCGTCAACCACGGCTGTCATGCTCCGCGAAAGCGGGGCAACCGGTGTCCCAGAGACCTCGATGTCCTACAACCGCCGCGGCGTACTGGGTCGCCCGGTCAAGCCGTGCGATGACAGGGAGAATGCGGCTCCATCACCTTCTCCCGAACAGCTTCTCGATATCGCTCAGCTTCAATTCCACATAGGTCGGGCGGCCGTGGTTGCACTGGCCGGAATTCGGCGTGTCTTCCATCTCGCGCAACAGCGCGTTCATCTCTTCGGGCTTGAGGCGGCGGCCGGCGCGGACCGAGCCATGGCAGGCCATGGTGGCGGCGACGTGCATCAGGCGGCGCTCCAGCGGCAACGCCTCGTCCCATTCGGCCATATGCTCGGCGAGATCGCGCAGCAAGCCGGCGGCATTGGCTTTGCCCAGCAGCGACGGTGTCTCGCGCACGGCGACCGCGCCGGGGCCAAAGGTATCGATCGCAAGCCCGAAACTTGCCAGTTCCTCGGCGCGATCGAGCAGTTTTTCGACGGTCGCTTCGTCGAATTCGACGATCTCGGGAATCAGCAGGATCTGCCGCTGCACGCCGTTCTTCGCCAGCGAAGCCTTTAGTTTCTCATAGACGATGCGTTCGTGGGCGGCGTGCTGGTCCACGACAATGAGTTCGTCGCGGGTCTGCGAGACGATATAGGTCTCGTGGATCTGCGTCCGCGCAGCTCCAAGCGGGCGGTCGAGCAGATCGGCGGATGGCGGCGCATCGAAACGCACGTCGGCGGTCGGCGTGCCGACGTCGAACGCGGCCTGTCCTGGTTCGGCGAAGGCCTGTGCTGCCGAACCGTCGAATGAAGGCATCGGCCTGACCGGATAGGCCGGCGAACTGCGCCAGTCCCAATTGCCAGGGCGCGGCGCGAAGGATGGGCGGAACGCCGATATCGCAGCGCCGTCGGTATTGGCGGCGGTGCGTTTGCCTTCGCGGGCGAGACCGTCCTTCAGCGCATGCACGATCAACGCGCGGACCAGGCCGGCGTTGCGGAATCGTACCTCGGTCTTGGCGGGATGCACATTGGCATCGACCTCTTGCGGCTCCAACGTGACGAATAGCGCCACCACGGGATGGCGGTCGCGCGGCAAATAGTCGGAATAGGCTGCGCGCACCGCGCCGAGGATAAGTTTGTCGCGGACCGGACGGCCGTTGACGAACAGATATTGCCCGAGCGCGTTGGCGCGGGTCAGCGAGGGGGCGGCGGCAAAGCCTTCGACCGCGACGCCTTCGCGCTCGGCGCGCACTTCAATGGCGGACCCGCGGAAATCAGCGCCCAAGATATCGCCGAGCCGCGTCAGCCGGCCGGGGGCACCGGGTAGCGCCGCGGCCCAGGTCACCGGCGCGCGTTCTTCGCCGGCCAACGTAAAGGCGATGTCAGGCCGTGCCATCGCCAGCCGTCGTACCACTTCGCGGATCGCTTCGGCTTCGGTGCGATCGGTCTTCAGAAATTTCAGGCGCGCCGGCGTGGCATAAAAGAGATCGCTGACTTCGACGCGACTTCCCTGGCCGAGCGCGGCGGGCATGATCTTGGATTTCGCGCCGCCTTCGACCGACAGCGACCACGCATGCGGTTCGCTGGCATGGCGCGTGGTGATGCCGAGTTTTGCGACGGCGCCGATCGAGGGCAGCGCCTCGCCGCGGAACCCGAGCGTGCGGATGCGCAAGAGATCTTCGTCGTCGAGCTTGGAGGTGGCGTGGCGATCCACCGCCAGCGCCAGGTCGGCGGCAGTCATGCCGCTCCCGTCATCGGTGATGCCGATCCGCCGCCTGCCGCCGCCATCGGTGAAAATGTCGACCCGGCTGGCCCCGGCGTCGATGGCGTTTTCAACGAGTTCCTTGACCACGCTCGCAGGGCGTTCGACCACCTCGCCGGCGGCGATGCGGTTGACGACTTGTTCGGGGAGTTGGCGGACGGGCATGGAACTTCGTTCAAAATGTCGAGTCGGGGCTTTCGCCCATTCTAGGCCGCCGTGGCGGTAAATGCATGGGGTGGCGGCCAAATCCTTGTCCGCTGGGGATGAGGTCGAACTATCACGTTGAAGATGCTGAGGTTCAGCCTTGTATCGCAGTTCGACCGATCGCTTCGAGCGATCGCGAGGTGGGATTGTGAGGTCGCATGCGCGGGTATATCGTTTAGAAAAATTATAATCCGATGGGAGGACCGCCATGTGCCATTTGTTCGCGCACCAGCCTCAACGCGATTACGAATCGCAGACCCGGTCGCTGCGGATGGGCCGCCATTGCACCTCGATCCGGCTGGAAATGTCGTTCTGGGACACTCTGGAAGAGATCGCGGCCAAGGAGGGGATGAGCCTCGCGAAGTTCCTCACAACGCTGCATGACGAAGTCCTCGACCATCATGGCGAGGTCAAGAATTTCGCGTCGCTGCTGCGGTGTTCCTGCCTGATCTATCGCGCCAGGTCCGCAGCGGCTGTTCCGGAGTTTCGTGGCAGCGCCGCGGCCATTCTTGACGCGGCCGAATAGGCCGCGTCGGCGGTCGGACTTTTCGGGCCGGCATCTGATAACAACGGCTCTGTCCTGTACCGGACAGAGCCGTTTGATTTGTGAAGCGGTCAGATTTCCTTTCGCTGCATGGCGCCGGCGATGTGGTCCGCCTGCCGGATGGCGAGCGAAACGATCGTCAGCGTCGGGTTGCAGGCTGCGCCGGTAGTGAACTGGCTCCCGTCGGATACGAACAGGTTCTTGATATCGTGGCTTTGGCCGAACTTGTTCACCACGCCATCCCTGGCCTTCTCGCTCATCCGGTTGGTGCCCATGTTGTGAGTGCTGGGATAGGGTGGCGTCGGATAGGTCACGGTCGCGCCGACGGCCTCATAGACCGCGGCACCCTGCTTGTAGGCGTGGTCGCGCATCGCTACATCGTTCGGATGGTCGTCGAAATGCACGCTCGCGACCGGCATGCCGAACTTATCCTTGGCCTTGGGGTCGAGGGTGATGCGGTTGGTCTCCTGCGGCATGTCCTCGCCGACCAGCCACATGCCGGCCATTCGCGGATAGGCCTCCATCGCGCTTGAGAATGGCCGTCCCCACGCACCGGGATTGAGGAACGCCGCCATGAAGGGGATGCCGATCGACAACGTCTCCATCTCGTAGCCGCCGACGAAGCCACGTTTCGGATCGTTCCTGGCCTCATCGCGGATGATGCCGGCCATGGTGGTGCCGCGATACATGTGCACCGATTTCTCGAACGCGGCGTACACGCTGCCGGTCATGTGCCGCATATAGTTGCGCCCGACCTGCCCGGACGAATTGGCAAGACCGTCCGGGAACTGGTTCGAGGCGCTGTTGAGCAGCAGGCGCGGGCTTTCGATCGAGTTGCCGGCAACCGCCACCACGCGCGCCTTCTGGCGCTGCATGGCGCCGTTTGCATCGGCATAGACCACGCCGGTCACCTTGCCCGACGCATCGTGCTCGATCTTGATCGCCATGCTGTTGGGCCGCACCTCGAGATTGCCGGTATCTTCGCCCTTGGGAATCTCGGTGTAGAGCGTCGACCATTTCGCACCGGACTTGCAGCCCTGGAAGCAGAAGCCGATCTGCTGGCAGGCGCCACGCCCGTCGCGCGGCTCGCTGTTGATGGCCATGTTGCCGGTGTGCACCGTCTTGTAGCCGAGCTTTTTCGCACCTGCCTCCAGCACCTTGAAATTGTTGTTGCCGGGCAGGCCGGGAATGCCGTTGGTCCGGGTGACGCCCATCTTGTTTTCGGCCTTGGCGTACCACGGCTCCATTTCGGCAAGCGTGATCGGCCAATCCAGCAAATTGGCGCCGGGCAGCCCGCCATAGGCGCTCTTCGCCTTGAACTCGTGCTCGTCGAAGCGCAGCGACGCGCCGGCCCAGTGCGTCGTCGAACCGCCGACGGCCTTGACGATCCAGGCCGGAAGATTGGCGAAGTCCTTGGCCACGCGCCAGCTTCCTGACGTGGTGCGCATGTCGGACCAGGCGAGCTGGGTAAAGCTCTCCCATTCATCGTTGACGAAGTCATGATTCTCGATGCGCGCGCCGGCTTCAAGGATGACGACCTTGACGCCCTTCTGTGCGAGTTCGTTGCCGAGCGTTCCGCCGCCGGCGCCCGAGCCCACGATCACAACCACGCCGCTATCATTCAGATCGAATTTTGCCATTGGAGTTCCTCCTGAGCGTTCGTTGTGCGGGGGCTAGACCTTCGGGAGCCAGTCGATATCGGCGAAGCCACGTTTGATGTAGCCGCCATGCTCGGCCGAGGAGCCCTCGTAGCCGAACTTCGGCCACAGCTCTTTTTGGTTGTAGAGGGAGACGACGAGGTCGCCGCGGATCTTCTGGAAGAACGCGGACTGCTCGATCTTCTGCAGCAGCGCCACGCGATCGGATTCCCAGGGCACCTGGGCGTAAGGCACCTTGTGACGATCGTTGGCCTCGGCATCGAGCCGGCTGACGCCGTCATTGATCAGCGACTTCACAGCCGGATCCTTTGCGGCCTTGCCGTCCCACGGCTTGACCGCGGTGATGTAGTAACTGTCGCCGAGGAAATCGTGCGGGTAGATATCGCGCGCGACCTTCACCAGCGTCTTCAGTGTCGCCGGCGTCAGCGCGGTCGCATTGTCGGCCCAGGCGTCGGAGATGCCGAGACCCGCGCTGGCGGCAACAGCAACAGTCGGCACCGCGGTTGCCGCGCCCTGGAGAAAGACCCGGCGGTTATATTTGCTGCGACGATCGACTTCTCTCATGGCTGTCCTCCATTGAACGTTTTTGTTGGTTGCGATTAACCGAAGCGACCGCCCCGCTGGATTACTTCGATCTTGTAACCGTCGGGGTCGGCGACGAAGAAAAAGCGCGCCAGCGTCCGGCCGTCATGCTTGAAGTCGCGCAGTGGCCCCGGCGACAGTTTTTCTCGCTCGAACCTGACATGTTCGGCATCGACGTCGTCGACGATCACAGCGAGATGGCCGTATCCGTCACCGAGCGAATAGGGCTCTTTGCGGTCGAAATTGACGGTCAGTTCGACCTCGAACGGCGACGATGGATGACGCAGGTAGATCAGCGCGAAATCCGGAAATTTGAGATGATCGGCAACTTCAAGTCCGAACGCGCGCGCGTAGAAATCCAGCGACTTCGCCTCGTCGAACACGCGGATCATCGAATGAACCGGTTTCGCCATTCAGTTCAGCTCCTTGAGATCTGCGATGGTGGGGGCGCCGGGTTGCTCGGCTTCGCGGCGGGCAGCGGCATTTGTGGGCCGGCCGTGCCCACGACAACCAACGCGCCGCCAAATCCCAGCCCGATTGCCTGTGCCGCGCGCAGCTTTGTCATTCACATCACCGTTGCGTGCGCGGACTTTAGGTCGCAGCAAGCAGGCGGTGGTAGTAGCGGGCTGTTTCACCCCGGAACAAAAGCGGTTCTGCTGTGTGGCCGCCCGGTTCCGGACATCCAGAGCGCTATTGCGTCAAAACCGCGCGCGGATCGGTGAGGTGTCGAGGTCTCAATCGTCGAAGCGCGCCGTGTTGCGCCGGGCCTTGACGTCGCTGCGGCGCTTCTTGCCTTCGAGCCGCCGTTGCTTCGATCCGAATGTCGGCTTGGTGGCCCGACGCGGTGTCGGCCTGATCAAGGCTTCGCGCAGCAGTTCGAGCAAGCGGTCGATGGCGTCGGCCCGGTTGCGCTCCTGGGTGCGGAAGCGCTGGGCGTGGATCACGATCACGCCCTCTTTCGTCATGCGCTGGCCGGCCAGGCGATTAAGCCGCATGGCGGCGTCATCGGCCAGCGTGATCTTGCGAGTGTCGAAGCGCAGCTGCGCCGCGGTGGCGAGCTTGTTGACATTCTGCCCGCCCGGGCCGGAGGCGCGGACGAAGCCGATCTCGATGTCGTTCTCGTCGATCGTAAGGTCGCGGGAAACCCGCAGCATGGCGCTCACCGGGGGCACAGGGAATCGGTGAGCGAGGATAGCGGTTTTGCCCCAAAGTTGCTCGTGCCGTGCGGCTGCAGCGCGTCCGATAAAAAGAAGTTCAGTTCGCCTTCGGCGCGGCCGCGGCCGGCTGCGCGGCGGCTTGCGGCGCCCGGCCGACGATCACGGTGAGCAGGCCCTGGCCCCACAGTTGCTGCGCGGCCTTTTTGGCGTCGTCGAGCGTGACGGCGTCGACGATGGCGTTGCGCTTCTCGATGTAATCGATCGGCAACTTGTCGAGCTGGTATTGCAGCAGCGCCTGCGCCAGCTTCGACGAGGTGTCGAGCGCCAGCATCTGCGAGCCCTTCAGATAGGACTTGGCTTCGTCCAGCTCTTTCTGGGTCGGGCCTTCCTCGGCCATGCGGCGGATTTCCTTTTCGATCGCATCGACGGTCTCGCCGGCGCGATCGGCGCGGGTGCCGGTATTGCCGATGAACAGCGCGGAGTGATCCATCCAGAGCAGCGATTCATAGACCGAATAGGCCAGGCCGCGTTTTTCGCGGACTTCCTTGTAAAGCCGTGACGACAGGCCGCCGCCACCGAGGATGTGGTTCACGACATAGCCGGCCATGAAATTCGGATCGTGGCGGCGAATGCCGGGGCCGCCGAACGTCACTACCGTTTGCGGCACGTCGAGCGCGATGAAGGCGCGCTGCGGTGGCTTGGCGGCCTGGACATCGGGGACCGCTGTCAGACTGGCCTTGGCCGCTAATCCGCCGAAGGTCTTGTCCAGCAGCTTGCCGAGTGTGTCCGGGTCGACGTCGCCGACCACCGCGATACGCAGCGTATCCTTGGCGAACACGCGGGCGACATAGTCCTTCATGTCGGCGACATCGATCTTCGGCACGCTCTCCAGCGTGCCGTTCGCCTGTCGGCCGTAGGGATGATCGCCGAACGCGACCTCGAGGAATTTGCGGCTCGCCAGCGAGGAGGGGTTGGTCGAGTCGCGGCGCAGACCGGAAGTCACCTGCGCGCGAATCCGTTCGACGTCGGTCGGGTCGAAATGCGGCGAGGTCAGCGCCAAATGCAGGAGGTCGAAGGCTTCGTCCTTGTTGTCCTTCAGCATCCGCAAGCTGCCGCGGAAATAATCCCGCGTCGAAGAGAAGTTCAGTTCGATGGCGCGGCGGTCGAGGCGCTCGTGGAAGGTCTTGGAATCGAGATCGCCGGCACCTTCATCGATCAGGCTGGCCACCATGTTGCCGGTACCGGATTTGCCGGCCGGATCCTGGCTGGCGCCCCCGCTGAAGGCATATTCCATCGCGATCAGGGGCACGGTGGCGTCCTGTACGAACCAGGCCTCGATACCGCCGGGCGAAACCAGCCGCTGGATTTTTGCAGCCGCCTGCGATGGCGTCGATACCAGCGACAGCAGCGCTGCGCCGGCGACAAGGATGGATGCGAAGCGCTGCGCGCCGGTCCTGAATTGGGTCACGAGCGCTTCTCCTCGCGTTTCGGTGTCGGATCCTTGATCAGATAGCCGGTCACCGAACGGTTTTTTTCGAGCCATTTCCTTGCGGCGTCCCGCACCTGTTCGGCGGTGACGGCGCGAATGCGGTCCGGCCAGCTTCGGATATCGTCGATGCTCAGCCCGGTGGTGAGCGCGCCGCCGTACCAACGCGCGAGCGTCGCCTGGTTGTCCTGGGCGTAGATCGCTTCCGCAATCAGCTGGGTCTTCACCCGTTCGAGATCCTCGGCGCGCGCGGGATTCTGGATGACGTCGGCGATGACACCATCGATCACTTGCTCGATCTGCGAAAACTCCACGCCGGGTTTTGGCGAGACCGAGATCGAGAACTGCGATGGATCGAGCGAGGTGCCCTGATAGCCCGAGCCGGCGCTGATCGCGAGCGGCCGGTCGATCACCAGCGCACGATAAAGGTAGGAGTTGGCGCTGCCGCCCATCAGCTGGGCAAGCACGTCGAGCGCGGGGCCTTCGCCGGCCGCGGCGGTCGTGGAGGAGGGAACGAGATAATAGCGCCGCAACCCGGTCTGTTCGACGCGCGGATCGGACAGCGTCACGGTACGCGGCGCCGCGGGTTCCGGCTCTTGCGGTCGCATGCGCTGCGCAGGGATCGCCGGTTGGGATGGAATGCCGCCATAGGCCTTCTCTACCATCGGGCGGATTTCCTTGGCGTCGACGTCACCCGCGATCACGAGGATAGCGTTGTTCGGCGCGTAGAAGCGCTTGTAGAAGGCGAGCGCATCCTCGCGGTCGAGTTTTTCGATCTCCTGGCGCCAGCCGATCACGGGACGGCCATAGGGATGATTGAGATAGAGCGCCGCCATGATCTGCTCGGTCAGCCGTGCATCCGGATTGTTGGCGACGCGCATGTTGAACTCCTCGAGCACGACGTCGCGCTCGGGCAACACGTTTTCGTCCTTGAGAATGAGGCCGGTCATGCGATCGGCCTCGAAGTCCATCATGCTGCCGAGCTGTTCGCGCGGCACGCGCTGGAAATAGCCGGTGTAATCGACCGAGGTGAAGGCGTTCTCGTTGCCGCCGATCCGGAGCACGGTCTGGGAAAATTCACCGGCGGGATGCTTGCTGGTGCCCTTGAACATCAGATGCTCGAGGAAATGCGCCAGTCCCGATTTGCCCGGTGTCTCATCGGCCGAGCCGACCTTGTACCAGACCATCTGCGTGACAACGGGGGTGCGGTGATCGGGGATCACGACCACTTGCAGACCGTTGTCGAGCGTAAAGCTTGCGGGACGTTCCGACGTGACGGTGGTCTGGGCGAGGACGCTGCCGGTAGAGAAAGCAAATGTCGAGATAGAAGCTGCAACGAGCGCAATGGCAAAGCGGTGTGAGGACATCATGACCTGTCTGGAAGCCCGAACAAAATCGTTCGGCGTAAAACGGCGGCATCGTACACCGCGCGCGAGGCGATCATCGTCACGAAGGCGAGAGATGAGCTTAACTATTCGCCATACTTGCCCTGGGCCGGATTGTATTCCTTGTTCATCGACTCCTTCGGCCCGGTACCGTAGGCGAAGGCCGGCGACGGGGTCTGATAGCCGGGCGGTGGCATGGTCAAGGTGTCCCGGGTCGGCTCACCCTTGAACGGCGCCGTCTCGCTCTTGTTGCCGCCGAACAGGTTGCCGAGCCCGCCAGTATAGCCAAGCTGCGACGGACTGAGGATCGGGTTGTTGACCGAATTGCCGGGCTGCACCGGATCGTTGCTGGTGCGGGCGGTGCTGGCAGTCTTGCCCGCCGCGAGTTCGTTCGGCGTCAGGATGCGGCTCGCTTCGATCGGATCCTTATTGGCTTTCTTGCGGGCGGCGATCGCGGCCTTGCGGCGCTGCTCGTCAGGATCTTTCGGCCAGTTCGGGGCCTTCGCTTCAGCCGTAGTACCTGCCGGCGGCCGCAGATCGATTTTGGGGGGCACCACCAGCGGCGACCGCTCGCGGTAGTCGATGCCCTGGTTTTCCATGTTGGTGCCGCCGATGCCCTTCATGATGCCTTCGATAACCTTTTCCTCGAAGGTCTTGTCGTCGTCGTCATCATCGCCGGCTCGAACGGGGCCGGCGGCCATCACGAGGCCGACGCCCAAGGCAATGGCCGCGAGCCGCAGCGCACGTCCCGGGGAGACATTTCGCACCATCCAGAAGCTGGCTTCGGTCTCGCGCATCGCGCTGTTCCCATTCATATTTTCTGCGAGGCATGCGGGCATAATTCCGCGCCTGCAGGCAACATACCGCTGGCCTCCGTATCGGCCGGGATCAGGGCGCTTTTGCGGCGGGTACCCCCAGGAAGGAATCATACAATAGGGCCGCTACCCCGGCAACAATGGCCACATCCGCAAGGTTAAACACGTACCAATTGAAGGTTTTTTCGCCGATCTCGATGTGAAACAGGGCGAAATCGACCACTGCGCCATAAGCGACACGGTCGATGGCGTTACCGACAGCCCCGCCGATGATCAGGCCGAGCGCTACGGTGGCAAGCCAGTTACGCGAGCGCGCCATCCAGACCGCCAGAACGATCACGGCGACCGCCTTGATCGCGGTCAGCACGATCTGGGCGAGGACGCCATCGTTCTGGAACCAGCCGAAGCTGATCCCGACATTCCAGGCCAGCACGAGGTCGAAAAACGGTGTCACCTTCACTGCGCCGCGATGGGCGATATCGAACACGAACAGCAGCCAGAGTTTTGAGGCCTGATCGATCACCAGGGTTGCGATCGCAGCGATGGCGCCGGCGCGGAGGCGAGGGGTCAAACCGTCACTCCCAGCGCCCTCCATTCCCGCAATGCCTGCGCGTCGCGCGGGGACACGTCGGGATATTCGGCGTCTTCGCCCACGGTCGGCAGGATCTTCCACGACCGCGCGCATTTGATGCCCTGCGCTTTTTCGACCACGACCGCGACGCCCTGCACGTCGCCCAGCTTGAATGCATCGGCCGGCGCGGCGTCATTGGTCACCATCGCGTTCGAGGTGATCGAGACTTCGGCCAAATCAACATCAAACAGCGTGTTGAAGATATTCTTGTCCGATACATAGACCAGCGGCGAAGCTTCCAGCGACGAGCCGATCCGCTTGGCCGCGCGCTCGACTTCCAGCGCGCCGGTGACCACGCGGCGAACGTTGCGGATGATCTCCCATTTCGCGGCGAGGGCATCGTCGCGGAATTTGTCGAACCCTTCCGGAAACAGTGTCAGGTGCACCGACGGTTCGTCGTTCGGCTTGTACATCCGCCACGCTTCGTCGGTGGTGAAGCTCAACACCGGCGCCAGCCAGCGCAGGATCGCATCGCAGATGATGTCGATCGTGGTCAGCGCAGCCTTGCGCGCCAGCGAGGACGGCGCATCGCAGTAAAGCGTGTCCTTGCGGATGTCGAAATAGAACGCCGACAATTCGGTGTTCATGAACGCAGAGAGGGTAGCGACCACCGTCTTGTAGTCGAACTCGGCATAGGCCTGACGCACGATCGCGGCCTGTCCTGCAAGTTGGTGCAGCATCAGCCGTTCGAGCTCGGGCATGTCCGATGGCTCTACTGCATCGCACGGCCTGAAATGATGCAGTGTGCCGAGCATCCAGCGGATCGAGTTGCGCAGTTTGCGATAGGTCTCGATGGTGTTCTTCAGGATTTCGGGACCGATGCGCTGGTCGTCGGCATAGTCGGTGGCACAGACCCAGAGCCGCAGAATATCGGCGCCTGAGTCTTTCATCACTTTTTGCGGCTCGACGGTGTTGCCGAGCGATTTCGACATCTTGCGGCCGTTCTCATCCAGCGTGAAGCCGTGCGTCAGCACCACGTCATAGGGCGCGCGGCCGCGGGTGCCGCAGCTTTCCAGCAGCGAGGAATGAAACCAGCCGCGATGCTGGTCGGACCCTTCCAGATACATCACGGTATCCTGGCCGCCATCGATCTTGCGCTTGATGCCGGCCAGCCCCGGGAAATGCACGGGGTCTTCCAGCACGAAGGCATGCGTCGAGCCTGAATCGAACCAGACGTCGCAGATATCGTCGACCTTCCTCCACTCTTCATTGGCAAGCGAACCGAGGAAGCGCTCGCGCGCGCCGTCGGCATACCAGGCATCGGCGCCTTCCTTTTCAAACGCGTCGGCGATGCTCTTGTTGACCGTTGCGTCTTGCAGGATCTCGGCGGAGCCGTCACCCTTCTCGCGCACGAACACGGCTATCGGCACGCCCCAGGCGCGCTGGCGCGAGATCACCCAGTCGGGGCGGCCGGCGATCATGCCGTTGATGCGGTTCTGGCCCGAAGGCGGCACCCATTGCGTCACGGAGATCGCTTGCAGCGCACGGGCACGCAGCGTATCGCCGGATTTGGCCTTGCCGTTGTCCGCGATATCCTTGTCCATCGCGATGAACCATTGCGGCGTATTGCGGAAGATCACCGGCTTCTTCGAACGCCACGAGTGCGGATATTGGTGCTTGAGTCGGCCGCGCGCCAACAGCTTGCCACCTTCGACCAGGGCCTTGATCACCGCCTCATTGGCGTCGCCCTTTTCGCCCTTGTCGTTGAGGACGCGTTTGCCGGTGAAGCCCGGCGCGTGATCGGTGAAGGCGCCGTTCTCATCGACGGTATAGGGGATAGTGGTGTTAATGCCGCGCGCTTCCAGCTCGCGCGCATTCGCGGTCCAGACGTCGAAGTCCTCGCGGCCGTGGCCGGGTGCGGTGTGTACGAAGCCGGTGCCGGTGTCGTCGGTGACGTGATCGCCTGATAGCAACGGGACCGTGAATTCGTAGCCGCCACCGACACCTTTCAACGGGTGAGCGCATTCGATCGCGTCGAGCGTATCGGCGGGCAGATCGCGCACTTTCTCGTAGGCCGTGACGCGCGCCTGCTTGAATACGCTCTCGGCGAGCGCGTCAGCCAGGATCAGGAGATCGCCGTTCTTCGCCCAATTATCCGCCGGCGCGTCGGTGACCTTAAAGAGGCCGTAAGCGATTTTCGGCGAGAAGCTGATGGCTCGGTTGCCGGGCAGCGTCCATGGCGTCGTGGTCCAGATCACGACGGAAGCATTGGCCAGCGCACCATGCGCCGGTGAGGTGACCGGAAATTTCACCCACACCGTGTCCGACGTGTAATCCTCATATTCGACTTCGGCCTCCGCAAGCGCGGTTTTCTCGACCACGCTCCACATCACGGGTTTTGAGCCGCGATAGAGCGTGCCGTTGGCGGCAAACTTCATCAGCTCGCGCGCGATCTGCGCTTCGGCGAAATAGTCCATGGTGGCGTAGGGGTGATCCCAATCGCCGATGATGCCGAGCCGCTTGAATTCCTCGCGCTGCACGTTGAGCCAGTGCGTCGCGTAGGCGCGGCATTCCCTGCGGAACGCTACCATTGCGGCGGAGTCGCGAAAATCCGGCTTCTGCTTGCCCTTGGAGCGGTAGTTCTCTTCCTCGATCTTCCATTCGATCGGCAGGCCGTGGCAGTCCCAGCCCGGCACGTAGTTGGAATCGAAGCCGAGCATCTGCTGACTCTTGGTCACGACGTCCTTGAGGATCTTGTTCAGGGCGTGGCCGATATGGATGTTGCCATTGGCGTAGGGCGGGCCGTCATGCAGCACGAATTTGGCGCGGCCTTTCGCGTCCTCGCGCAGCTTTCCGTAGAGATCGATCTCGTTCCAGTATTTGAGGATTTCCGGTTCGCGCTGCGGCAGGCCGGCGCGCATCGGGAATTCCGTCTGCGGCAGGAACAGGGTTTTGGAATAGTCTGCCGTGTCGGATTTTTGGGTTTTTTCGGACATGAAGGCTCTGGTTTGGCTCAAAGGCGCGAGTAGCGCGAACATTCGCGGGTGAACGAGGGAATCCCGGTCTTGCGCCGAGCCGAAGCTCAGGCGGAAGCCGGGCCGCTAATGCTGATGGTGCGCCGCGCAAACATGGGGCTTTCCATAGCAGCCGGAAGGGGAAATCGCAAAGGGCCGGGTTTTCGACGCCAATTCAACCGGGACGCGGCCGGGCTGGATTTCCAGCGACTGTCTGATCCTTGCCGACGTCCCGGGTAACCACGCTTCCGGCGCCAATGACCGCACCGTCACCAACCGTCACGCCGGGCAGGATAATGGCGCCGCCGCCAATCCATACATCGCTGCCGATCCGCACCGGCCGGCCGAATTCCAGGCCGCTACGCCGCGTTTTGGCGTCGCGCGGATGGTCGGCGGCGTAAATCTGCACCGCAGGTCCGATTTGGGTGCGGTCACCGATGCTCACTTCGACGACGTCGAGGATGACGCAATTGAAGTTCAGGAAAACCTGATCGCCGAGACGGATGTTATAGCCGTAATCGCAAAAGAACGGCGGCCGGATCACGGTGTCCTTGCCGACCTGGCCGAGATGTTGGGACAGCAGCGCGTGGCGCTCGGACACGGGCGATGCGAGCGCCGCGTTATAGCGTGCGAGCCAGGCCTTGTTCGCAGCTGCATCCGTCTGCAGTTCTGTATCTCCCGGACGATACAGTTCGCCCGCAAGCATCTTCTGTTTTTCGGTCTTGCTCAGCCGAGTGCTCCGAGCCTGGGAAACGCGTCGGGCGCGGCGGCTAGCTGCGCCCGGGCCCGGGCGCTGTCGTCGTTCATTTGCCGGATCAGCGCGTCGACGCTGTCGAACTTCAGTTCGTCACGGATGAAGCCGATAAAGGCGACATCGAGGGCGGCGCCATAGAGGTCGCCCTGGAAGCCGAACAGGAACACTTCGAGCAACGGCGCGCCATTGTCGAAGGTCGGACGGCGGCCGAAGCTTGCGACGGCGTCAAAACGTTCCTGATCTTTTCCCTGACCGCGACCGACCCGCACCGCATAGATGCCATGCTTGAGGCTGCAATTCTTGTCGAGACGGATATTGGCGGTGGGATAGCCGAGATCGCGGCCGCGTTTCTCGCCGTGGATCACCTCGCCGGTGACGAACCACGGCCCGCCCAGCATGGCGGTGGCGTCGTCGATCTGGCCCTCGGCCAGCGCCATGCGGATGGCGCTGGAGGATACCGGCCGTTCCGCGATATCGACATGGGCCTGGACATCGACCTCGATACCGAGCCGCGGCGCCTCGCTGACCAAGAGGCTAGGCGAGCCGACGCGACCCTTGCCGAAATGAAAGTCGTAGCCGACCGCGATCCCGCTGATGCCGAGCCGCGCGACCAGGTCATGGTGAATGAAATCCTGCGCGGTGGTGCCGGCGCGGGCCTTGTCGAAGGTCATCACCACGGCGCCGGCGAGCCCCGTTCCGGCCAACAGCCGCAGCTTGTTGGTCTCGTCGGAGAGGCGAAATTGGGGGCTGTTCGGGCTGAAAAAGCTGCGCGGATGCGGCTCGAAGGTTACGGCAAAGGCGGGCTTGCCGTGGCTGCGGCCCATCTGCAGGGCGGCCGCAATAACGGCGCGGTGGCCCAGATGGACACCGTCGAAATTGCCCATGGCGACCACCGCCCCCCTGGGGATCGCGTCGGCAGGGGTGGTATCGCGGATGACGGTAAAACCATTTGTCATTGCAGGCATTCTTGGCAGCGGTTCTGGCACGGGTTCTTGGCAGGGCTTCTCGGCAGGCAAGCGTTCCTGCCAGTCGTCTTGGTCCGGATTCTTGCGGCCGAACCGTGACTTGGCGGCGGCTTCGAAGTCAAGCGGGCGGGGGTCGCATCAAATCGGATACAATCTTGGGCTGCTTAATTAACGCGCTGTTTAACGCCTGCTGCTAGGTGTGGGGGGAGGACTGCGGATCGCGCAGGCCTGCCGAGAATTAGTGGCGTAAGCGTCCTGTGGGGGAAAAGATGGCGGTTGATTTGTCCATGCCGGTTTTGGTGGTTGATGACTACAACACCATGATCCGCATCATCCGAAATCTTTTGAAGCAGCTCGGTTTTGACAATATCGACGACGCCAGCGACGGTTCGGAAGCGCTGAACAAGATGCGCGGCAAAAAATACGGGCTCGTGATCTCCGACTGGAACATGGAGCCGATGACCGGTTACGACCTGCTCAAGGAAGTCCGTGCCGATCCCAATCTGGCCACCACGCCCTTCATCATGATCACGGCGGAATCCAAGACCGAGAACGTGATCGCGGCCAAGAAGGCCGGCGTGAACAACTATATCGTCAAGCCGTTCAACGCGGCTACGCTGAAGACCAAGATCGAGGCGGTCTTCCCGGATATGGCGACGGCGTAAAAGCGCCGCCCGGCTGTCAGAGCGACAGGCTTAAGCTTTCATCATGCCCGGCCGGTGCCGGGCATTTTCGTTTTCGCTACCACCTTAGCTCGCGCATCAGCGCGCGGGGCGGGTGGCCGAACAGCTCCTTCACCGAGGCCGGGTCGAGCTGGTCGATGCCTTCGAACTCTTCGGAGTGGATGCCACGGGTGACGAACAGGCAATCGATGCCGAAACCGTGCGCCCCGGTCAGATCCGTCCGCACGGAATCGCCGATCGCCAGCACGCGGTTGAGCTGTGCCTTGTGGCCGGAACGCTCGGCGGCAAGCGCCATCGCGCGTTCGTAGATCGGCCGGTGCGGCTTGCCGTAAAAGATCACCTCGCCGCCAAGCTCGCGATAGAGTTCGGCGATCGCGCCGGCGCAATAGATCAGCCGGTCGCCGCGCTCGACGACGATGTCGGGATTGGCGCAAATCAAGGTCAGCTTCCGCTCGCGCGCCTGCAGCATCATCGCGCGATAATCTTCCGCCGTCTCGGTCTCGTCGTCGAACAGCCCGGTGCAGACGATGTAGTCGGCCTGCTCCAGCGGCGCGATGACGGCATCGAGCCCGCGATGGATCGAACTGTCGCGCTCCGGGCCGAGCCAGAACATTTTCTTGCCCGGGTGGTCGGCGACGAAGAGCCTGGTTAGATCGCCGGAGCTGACGATCGCGTCATAGGTCTCGTCGGCGACGCCGAGCTTGCGCAATTGGCGCTGCACCGAATCGGCGGGCCGCGGCGCGTTGGTGATCAGGATGACGGTGCCGCCCTGCTTGCGATAGGTGTGAAGCGCGTCGCAGGCTTCGGGAAACGACTCAAGCCCGTTATGCACGACGCCCCAGATATCGGAGAGGACGACCTCCTTGCCGTCAACGAGGTCGCGCAGCTTCTCGACGAAACGAAGTGACGTCATGATATCGGGAACCGGTTAGCCCGGTCCGGCGGCGCGGCGCGCCAGCGCGGCATTGCCGGTCGCCCGCAGCGGCGGCTCTGTGGCCGGGACGGCGGCGGAGGCGATATTGCTGGAACCATTGGAAACACCGGATTCGGGGGCCTTGTTGGCGGGCGCCCCGCCGGTAGCAGATGCCCCTTCAGGCCGCAACGGCCGGGGCGGTGCAAATAGAAAGCCCTGCCCAAACCGCACGTCATAGTCGAGCAGATCGACCACCGCGCGCTCGCCTTCGATCCTTTCGGCAATCAGGTCGATCCCGAAGCGGCCGAGCAGATCGGACAGGTCGGAGGGATGGATGTCCGACGTCGAGGTCTGCTTGGAATCGAGCAGCAGCGCAGCCGGCACCTTGATGAAGCGGACGCCGCGGTCGGCGAGTTCCCGCGGCTCGACGCGGAGGTCGGTGACATGGTCGATCGAGAAGCGGTAGCCGCGCTGCGACAGCGCCGCGAGGTTCTCGGTCTCGGTCGGTCCGAGATCGCGGAACGTCGCCTGTTTAAATTCGAGCACGAAGGAGGGCGCCAGCGCGCGATTGGCCTCGAGGAAATCGAGGCATTGCGCGAAATAAGTGGGGTTGCCGAGCGTCACTGCGGAGACGTTGCAGAACACGCCGACATCCTTGCTGCGCACCATCAGGCGCCGCAACACCTGTATACAGCGCAGCATCACCATGTGATCGATGCGTCCGATCAGCCCGCCGGATTCGGCGGTGGCGATGAAATCGTCGGCGGCGAGAATTTGGTCCTTGTCGTCGCGCAGCCGCGTCACCGCCTCGTAGAACCGCACCTTGCGCTGCGGCAGCGTCACCATCGGCTGCAGATAGATATCGAGCCGGTTTTCCTCGACCGCGTTTTTCACCGCCGCGAGCAATTGCTGCCGGTTGTGCGAGGCAGCCGCGGTCTCCGCGGCAACGGCCGCCGGCGGTGCAGTTGCGACCGGGACCTGCCTGGCCTGCTTGGCGACAATTGGCGCCGCGGTCTCGGCGGCCGGCGGCGGTTCGGTCTGCTCTTCGATATCCGGCTTGATTGACGGCGCCGGGGCTGGAGCCGGGGCGGGCGAGGCCAATTGATCTTCGTGGCTGGCGACCGAGACCGCGAGCTGCTTGACCAGCACGCCGAGTTCGTTGATCTCGCCGACCACGGCCTGGATCCGGTCGGAGCTCGCGGAGTTCGCCGATACCACCCGGCCCTCGACGGCGGCAAGGCGCCGTCCGAATTCGGCGACCTGGCGGGCAAGGTCGGCGGTGCCGCGCGACAGGTCGGCGATCTGGCTGCCGACGTCGGAGCGATCGCGCAGCCGCATCGACACGGCGTTGTAGAGGATCAGAAAGGTCAGCGCGGTGAGCGCTACGATCGCGGATTCCGAGCCGCTGATGCCAACCACCGAATGCAGGATCAGGCCAAGCGATGCCGCGACCAGCACCATGCAGATGGCGATAAAAATCGTCGAAATGCGAATCATGTCGCGCGCCAACTCCCCCGAGCGCGGCAATCCTAGCACTAATGTTGATTCGGGAGACTAGTGTTGTTTTGACACGGCCGGAACTGCCGGACCCAGCGTATCGGCCATGACCGCGCCGCGGGCACCCAGCGGCTTGGGGTGCCCGACCGTCGTATCGACTGCCGTCTGGTGCTCGATTTCCGAGTTCAACTCCGCCCCGCACAACACGATGATGGCCGACATCCACATCCACATCATCAGGCCGATGGCGGCGCCGAGCGAACCGTAGGTCGCGTCGTAGTTGCCGAAATTCGACAGATACCAGGAGAACATCGTCGAGCCGAATATCCATAGGAGGGCGGCAGCCAGCGTGCCGACACTCAACCATTCCCACCGTACCGCACGACGGCTCGGTCCGAACCGGTAGAGAATGGCGAGCGCGGTAACCAAGACGACAAACAATAGCGGCCATCGGGCCAAACTCACGATCGATTGGCTTTCCGGTCCGAGGCCCAGATGATCCAGCGCGAGGGGAAACGCCACGACCGCGGAGACCATCAGCAACAGGGCGGCGATGCCACCGATGGTGAATGACAGCGAGAGCAGGCTCAATCGGATGAAGCCGCGCTTTTCCTGTTCGTCATAGACGACGTTCAAGGCATCGATGACCGCTTTTATGCCGGCATTGGCGCTCCAGATGGCGAGCCCGAGGCCGAACAGGAACGTCGTGCCGAGGGCCGTATTGCCCTTGCTAAGCACCCGCGCGATCTGATCCTGCACGATCTGGAACGAACCTTCCGGCAGCATCAGCGCCAGCGTTTGCAAATTGGCGCCGATGGTCGAGGGGTCGGCAAACAGGCCGTAGGACGAGACCAGCGCGGTCACGGCCGGAAATACCGCGAGCAATCCATAGAACACCACGCCGGCGGCGGTTGCGAGGAGGCGGTCTTCGCCGATCTGCTCATAAGTGCGCCACAGGATGTCCTTCCAGCCAGCCCACGGAATCTGAAAAAGGCTGGTTGAGTGTCTGCCGCGACCGTGCTGCGAGAGCGGGCGCACAGACTGCTCGCTTGGTGCGACCGCGGGATCGGCGGAAGTCGGCGTGGTGCTGGTCTGAAAATACCGCTGCGCGGTCAGGATCAGGATCGTCGTCGCGGCGATCAGCAGCAGATTGTCACGGTGTTCGGAGCGGCCGCGGGACATCAGATTTCCGTTTGTCGCCGGCGCCGCGTCATCGCCCACCCCAATAAGGTTGCCGTCAAGATCAGGCCGGCCTGAACATTCCTGTTGGAGCGTCCGGACCGAGGCTGCCGCCTGCGGTTGGTGCGCGTCACGGGCGCCGCGGGCGTCCTCAGAATTTCGGCGGCCGTGTCGCGCGCGGCCTCGATTTGGTCCGCTTTGAGAGGGTTGGCCTTGATGGCGACCCGCAAGCGACTGGTGAGGGAGGGGAAGTGCGGCGGCGAACGGTTGAGCTTTGTCATTGCCAGCCCCGCGCAAATCGCCGCGACCGACACCATCAATGCGCCGACAGCGCCGAATGCCCAGAACTGCCCGTAATTGATTTCGACCCAGCGAAACAGCGCCATTGTGCCGACGAAGCAGGCGGCGATCAGAAAAATGCCGGCGGTCACGAATAACCCGGCGGCTACGGCGTACGAGGCGATAGTTCCGGTCGCCTGGTTGGTCCGGTCGCGCGCATAGGACCGCATCGCCCGTTTGATCTGGTTGAGCTTCAGTCCCATGCCGGCGCGCAGCAGGCTGCTCGAAGGCGCGAGCATGTCTGCAATCCCTCCATCGGCGGAGACGTGATTGTCTCCGCCGAGGAATGAACGCGGGCTGGTTTCGAATGTTCCTGGAAGCGGCTAGGCCGTCGCGCGGATTACTTTTGCGACCTTCTCGATGATCTCGCCGATCTGGTCTTCGCTGACGATCAGAGGCGGGGTCAGCGCCAGCGTGTCACCGGCCACCCGCAGCATCAGATCGTTATCGTGGAAGGCGCTGTTCAGCCCGGCGAAACCGCGCTTGCCCGGCGCGTCCGCAAGCGGCGCGAGGTCGATGCCCGCTGTCAAACCAACGGTGCGGATATCCAGCACACCCGGCTCCTTGCGCAGCGACATCACGGCTTCCGCGAATTTCGGCTCGAGCTTGTTGGCACGCTCGAACAGCTTTTCGTCGCGATAGATGTCGAGCGTGGCAAGCCCGGCCGCGCAGGCCAGCGGATGGGCCGAATAGGTATAGCCGTGAGTCAGTTCGACGGCATGCTCCGGGCCACTCATGAAGGCATCGTGGATGGTGTCGCGCACGATCACCCCGCCCATCGGCGCCGCACCATTGGTGACGCCCTTGGCGAAGGTCAGCATGTCCGGAAGTACGCCATAGCGTTCCGCGGCAAAGGCAAAGCCGAGCCGGCCATAGCCCGTGATGACCTCGTCGAAAATCAGCAGGATGCCGTGCTTCTGGGTGATCTCGCGCAGCCGCTTGAGATAGCCCTTCGGCGCCGGCAGCACGCCGGTCGATCCCGCCATCGGTTCGACGATGACGGCGGCGATGGTGGAGGCGCCATGCAGATTGACCAGCCGCTCCAGCTCGTCGGCGAAATGCGCGCCGTATTCCGGCTCGCCCTTGCTGAAAGCCTGCTTCTCGCGGTCGTAGGTGTGCGGCAGATGGTCGACGCCCGCCAAGAGCGTGCCGAACATCTTGCGGTTATTGACGATGCCACCGACGGAAGTGCCGCCGAAACCGACACCGTGATAGCCGCGCTCGCGGCCGATCAGGCGGGTGCGGGTGCCCTGGCCGTTGATCTGGTGATAGGCGAGGGCGATCTTCAGTGCAGTGTCGGCCGCTTCCGAGCCGGAATTGCAGAAGAACACATGGTCGAGCCCGGCGGGCGCCAGATCGGCGATGCGGCTGGCGAGCTCAAAGGCCTGGGGAATGCCGAACTGGAACGGCGGGGCGTAATCCAGCGCCTCGGCCTGCTTGCCGATCGCGGATGAAATCTGGGTGCGGCCGTGGCCGGCATTGCAGCACCACATGCCGGCGGCGGCATCGATGATCTGGCGGCCGTCGACGGTGATGTAATGCATGTCCTTGGCGCCGGCGAGCAGCCGCGGGTTCTTCTTGAACGCGCGATTGGCCGTGAACGGCATCCAGTGCGCGGCAAGGTCGTTCGGAACGTTGACGGCGGAGGGGTGGGGGCTCTTGTCCAGCATGGGGGCCTCTTTTGGCGTTTTTGGGTATGGCGGTTGGCTGCCAAGCTATCAGCTTCGTCGCGCGACGGGAACGCCAATAGATTGTGATATTTCCGCGCAATCCAGCATGATCCGGCGACGGCATTCCAAAAGGATCATGCTCGAACAGAAAGTTAGAGCGCAATGACAATATAGTCATCACGCCAGGAGGGTTTAGAGGTCGGCGGCCGCGATCCAGAATACCTCGCCCTCGGAATCCTCGGTGTCGAGCCAAAGCAGCGGCAATTGCGGGTAGGCAGCCTCAAGCGCCGGGCGGCAGCGGCCGATCTCGCACAACAGTCCGCCTTGCGGCGTCAGATGCGTGCGCGCCTCGTCGAGGATGCGGCGGACGATATCGAGCCCGTCGGCGCCGCCGTCGAACGCGAGTTTCGGCTCGGCGCGGCATTCGCGCGGCAGGCCGGCCATGCCTTCGGCATCGACATAGGGCGGATTTGAAATGATGAGGTCGTAGCGCCGGCCGCCCAGCGGCTTGAACAGGTCGCCGCGGTGCAGCGTGAGGCGACCTTCGCAGCCCGTAATCGCCGACATTGCGCGCGGCGACCTCGAGCGCGTCCCTTGAAATATCGACCGCGTCGATTTCGGCATTCGGAAAGTTCCGGCTCGCCAGGATCGCAAGGCAGCCCGAGCCGGTGCAGAGGTCGAGCACGTTTTCCACAGACAGGGGATCGCCGATCAGCGAGCCGCTCGTCATCGTCGTCGTCGCCGCCGAAATGCGAATCCAGCAACTCGCCGATGAAGGAGCGCGGCACGATGGTGCGCTCGTCGACATAGAACGGCAGGCCGCGCATGTAGATCTTGTTGACGAGATAGGCGGCGGGTTTTCGCGTCGTGACGCGACGCTCGATCAGGTCGAAGATCTTCTTGCCCTCGGCGGCGGTGACGCGCGCCGGCGCAAAAGCCTCGAACTGGTCGGGGTGAAGATGCAGCGTTTCGCAAACCAGGAATGCGGCTTCCGCCACCGGATCGGTGGTGCCGTGCGCGAACACGAGCTTGGCCTCGACGAAGCGGCTGACGGCGTAACGGACGTAGTCAAGCAGCGTCAGCAATTCGCCGGAACTGACCTTTGGGGATTTCGAAACGGTTCGCCCGCGCTTGGCCGCTACCTTGCTGCGCCTGGCCGTCAGGATTTTGGCCATCAGGATTTGGTCCAGCGCGCGGCGGCCGCGTCATCATGGTCGCGCGCTTCGATCCAGCTCGCGCCTTTTGGGCTTTCCTCGCGCTTCCAGAACGGCGCGTTGGCCTTCAGATAGTCCATCAGGAATTCGGCCGCCTGAAACGCCGCCTGCCGGTGTTGCGAAGCTGCCAGCACCAGCACGATGTTTTCGCCGGGCGTGATCCGTCCGACGCGGTGCACGACGGTAAGGCCCGTCAGCGGCCAGCGCGAGATCGCTTCATCGGCGTGCCGCTTGATTTCGGCTTCCGCCATGCCGGGGTAGTGTTCGAGCGTCAGCGCCGCGATCGGCTCGCCGTTCTCGCTGCCGCGGCAGATGCCGCTGAAACTGACGACCGCGCCGACATCGCTGCGGCCCTTTGTGAGTGCGGCAATTTCCTGCCCGATGTCGAAATCGGTTTCCTGAATGCGGATGGTCGCAACAACGGTCATCGAATGGCTCAGCCACCGGTCATCGGCGGGAAAAACGCAATCTCGCGAGCACCCGATATCGCGGCGTCCGGCCGGACATGGGCATGGTCGATCGCCGCGCGGATCACTTTGGGCGTCTCGAAGGCGTAAGCATAGGCCTCGCCACGCTTGGAGAGCCAGCCGATCAAATCATCCACCGTGCGCACGCTGGCCGGCGGCTCCACCGTCTCTTCCGCGATGCCGACCCGTTCGCGTACCCAGGCGAAATATTTGACCTTCATCCCTCATCCTCCTTGATGAGGTGATGGATGCCGGCGCGGAAATAATCCCAGCCGGTGTAGATCGTGAAGATCGCCGACATCCACAGCAAGGCGATACCGATCAGGGTGGTCGGGGGGATGATTTGCTCGCCCGCTTCGCCCGCAATCAGGAAGCCGATTGCCACCAGCTGGATGGTGGTCTTCCACTTCGCGAGTTTGGTGACGGGCACGCTCACCCGCAAGCCAGCGAGATACTCCCGCAGGCCGGATACCAGGATTTCGCGACACAGGATCACGATCGCGGCCCACAGCGTCCAGCCATGGATGCTGTTATCTGCCGCGAGCATCAGCAGGCAGGACGCCACCAGAAGCTTGTCGGCGATCGGATCGAGCATCCGGCCGAAGGCCGACTGCTGATCCCAGATTCGCGCGTAGTACCCATCCAGATAGTCGGTCACGCCCGCGGCGATGAAGACGGCCAACGCCACCCAGCGCAGCCACAAGGGCCCGTCCAGGATCGACTGCCAGAACACGCAGCCGACCACCACCGGGATGGCCGCGATCCGGGCGTAGGTCAGGAGATTCGGGATGGACAGGGTTTTCCCCTGTCCTTTGGTGGTTGCGATGTTCATCCGTCTTACCAATACCGCTCAAGCGTGAAGGTCAACAGTGCGGACCTAAGATGATCTGTCGCAGGTGACCCCGATGTGACTCAAGACCCGTTTACCCCGGCTGGGCATGGAAAAACTCGAAAATCTTGCGGGCACTTTCGGCGCTGACGCCGGGAACCTTGCCGAGATCGGCGATCGAGGCCCGCTCGATTTCCTTCAGCGTTCCGAAGTGATGCAGCAAGGCACGTTTGCGTGACGGGCCGATGCCCGGAATTTCCTGCAAGCCCGCTTCGCGGATGTCCTTTTTGCGCAGTTTCCGGTGTGAGCCGATGACGAAACGATGCGCCTCATCGCGCAGCCGCTGAATGAAATACAGCACGGGGTCGCGCGGTTCGAGCTTGATCGCCTCTCGGTCCGGCATGAACAAGGTTTCGCGGCCGGCGTCGCGGTCCGGGCCTTTTGCGACCGCCAGCAGCGAGACCTGGGTCAGTCCCAGCCCGGCGAAAATCTCCCGGACGGCATTGAGCTGGCCGCGGCCGCCGTCGATGATGACGAGATCCGGCCATTGCGGAAACGAATCATCGTCTGCCTTGGCCTTGGCTTTTCCTTCCGTATCGTCCTCGGGCGGTTTCAGCAGCCGCTTGAAGCGCCGTTCCAGCACCTCGCGCATCATCGCGTAATCGTCGCCGGGCGTCAGGCCCTCGGATTTGATGTTGAACTTGCGGTACTGGTTTTTGATGAAGCCGTCCGGCCCCGCCACGATCATCGCGCCGACCGCGTTGGTACCCTGGATGTGGCTGTTGTCGTAGACCTCGATGCGCTTTGGCGCATGCGGCAAGCCGAGCGTGGTGACCATGCCTTCCAGCAGGCGGCCCTGGGTCGCGGTATCGGCGAGCTTGCGGCCAAGCGCCTCGCGCGCATTGGTCAGCGCGTGGGTGATCAGCTCCTTCTTCTCGCCGCGCTTGGGCGTGGAGACTTCGATCCTGGATCCGGCCTTGACCGAGAGCGCGTCGGCCAGCAACGCGCTTTCCTCGATCTCATGCGACAGCAGGATGAGTTTCGGCGGCGGCTTGTCGTCGTAGAATTGCGCGAGGAACGAGGCCAGCACTTCTTCCGGCGTGAAGGATTTTTCCGCGCGCGGGAAGTACGCACGGTTGCCCCAGTTCTGGCCGGTGCGGAAGAAGAACACCTCGACGCAGGAATAGCCGCCCTCCTGATGGATGGCGAATACGTCGGCCTCTTCGACCGTCCGCGGATTGATGCCCTGCTGCGACTGGATCGCCGAGAGTGCAGCGAGCCGATCACGGTAGAGCGCGGCGGTCTCGAATTCGAGTTCGCTCGAGGCCTTCTCCATTTCGCCCGCCAGTTCCTTCTTCACCAGATGGCTGCGGCCGGACAGGAAGTCGTTGGCCTCGCGCACCAGCTCGGTATAGCCGGGGAAATCGATCTCGCCGGTGCAGGGCCCGGAACAACGGCGGATTTGATACAGCAGGCAGGGCCGGGTGCGGCTTTCAAAGAAGCCATCGGTGCAGGAGCGGATCAGGAATGCGCGCTGCAGCGCCGTGATGGTGCGGTTGACCGCGCCGGCCGAGGCGAACGGGCCGAAATATCGCCCGGGCCGCGATTGCGCGCCGCGATGCTTGAGGATCTGCGGCGCCCAATGATCGCCTGTGATCAGGATATAGGGGAACGACTTGTCGTCGCGCAGTTGCACGTTGAAGCGCGGCCGCAGTTGCTTGATGAGGTTGGCCTCCAGCAGCAGCGCCTCGGTCTCGGTCGTGGTCGAGACGATCTCGACGTTCACGGTGGCCGCGATCATCCGCAGGATGCGCGCCGGCTGGGGGGCGTTGACGCGGGCATAGGAGGACAGCCGCTTGCGGACGTTTTTCGCCTTGCCGACGTAGAGCACGTCGTGGCCGGCGTTGAGCATGCGGTAGACGCCGGGCGAGGTCGGCGCCAGCCGCACCGCATTTTCGATCGCGGCATGGCCGACGGCGAGCGGGCCTTCGGCGACAGCATCAGTGGTTTCTTCCGGGACGTCCGGCAGGCGCGCCTCTTCGTCCTCCTCGGCATTCGTGGTGGCCGGGTCGACATCGCCGGTCGGGAGGTCCTGTGGCGGCAAATCGGACGGGGCACCCCGCCGCGCCTTGCGTGCCGGCCCGGGCTGATCGGTAGAATCGTGATCCATGGCCCTAAATTAAGCGCTGGAAGGCGGCATCGCCAGCGCTGCCGCCGACGGGGAGGCCACACCCGGTAACACATTCTTAATAATGATGAGCGGGCGGTAACCGGCCTTAACAAGCCTTTAACTTAAAACTCTCGATAAATCTTACTGGAAAAAGTGGAATTCCGTAACCAGGCAGGTCCTTCGCGCCCGCCGGTGACGGCAGCTGCGTGGTGGAGTTGCGTGATGATCAGGTTTGTGTTGCGCGTTCTGACGCTGATCGCAGCAGGCTGGATCATGTCGGCGCAGGCCGCCGACCTCAATTACGGTTCGCGCTACACCGTCAATCAACCGCTCAATGCCTATAGCTGGGCCGGTCCCTATCTCGGCGGCAATCTCGGCTATGCCTGGGGCTCGATCGACAACAACCTGACCAAGCCGTCGGGTTTCTCGGGCGGCATTCAGGCCGGCTATAACTGGCAAAACGGTCCCTGGGTCTTCGGTCTCGAGGGCGACATCCAGGCGACCGGCGCCGAAGAAACCTTCGCGCCCTGGAAGTTCTCCAACCCCTGGTTCGGCACCGTGCGCGGCCGGGCCGGTTATGCGCTCGGCAACATCCTGTTCTACGGCACCGGCGGCCTGGCCTTCGGCGAACTACGCGCCACCACCTTCGGCCTGTCGGAATCCCACACCAATGTCGGCTGGACCCTGGGCGCGGGCGCGGAAATGGGCTTTGCACCGAATTGGAGCGCCAAGATCGAATATCTCTACGTCGATCTTTCCAACAGCAACTTCGTCATCACCGGGGCGTCGAACGGTTACCGCTTCGGCCTGGTGCGTGCCGGCGTGAACTATCACTTCTGAGAACAAGAAAACTATCGGTTGCAACCTCCCGGCGGCAGTAAGCCGTCGGGATTTTTTTGTTCAGCGTTCGCGCGGCGCGGCCATATCATGCACGCCTCCACCATCTGAGCTGCGGCTTCGCGCCCAGCCGAACGTTGCACGCAACAATTCACATCGCTTTCACCGCCAGCCGCAGCTTACGATGAAATCACCAGGTTGACCGCCTTGGGGCCTTTGCCCTTCTTGTCCGGTTCGACCTCGAATGTAATGCGTTGTCCTTCGGTCAGATCCTTCAATCCGGCCCGCTCGACGGCGGTAATGTGAACGAACACATCGCGGCCGCCGTCATCGGGCTTGATGAAGCCGTAGCCGCGTTCCCCATTGAAGAACTTGACTGTCCCAGTCATGGCCATCGGGAAACTCCTCCCCCGTATTGCTCTGCCGCTACGCGCACCTCGCGTATCGGCCGACCGGACATTCGCTGCCGGAAGCTTGGCCACCTGAACCGATCGGGTCACGCCCGGTCAGCCTGGATTTTTTTAGGCCTTGATCACTCCGCCGCAACCATTCGCGGAAGCGGAACGTAAAGCCAGTCCCAACAGGCGGAGCATAATACGGTTCCCAGCAAATTGACTACGGTTCAATCGCATTATTCGCTGAAAGCGGAAGTCTAGGCCTTGAGCCTAAGCTTTGGGCGTCTCGAGCCTGAAGCGGCCGGCGCCGCCCTGGCCGAGCGGCTTTTCCAGTTCGGGCAAAATCGTTTTCAACTCGCCCGCCAGCGTCCACGGCGGGTTGACGATCAGGAGGCCGGTGGAGGTGAGGGGGCCGCCCGCCTGCTGCGGCGCGACGCTGAATTCCAGCCGCAGGCATTTGCCCGCCGGCTTGCTGGCTCCAGCTACGCTCGCGACATGGCGCGCAAGGCCGTCGGTGACGCGCCGGCTTTTCACGGGGTACCAGAGCAGATAGCTGCCGGTCGGCCATTTCGCGAAGGCTTCTGCGAAACCGTCGGCGATCGTTTCGAACTCGTCCTTTTGCTCGAACGACGGATCGATCAGCACCAGGCCCCGCCGCTCGTTCGGCGGCACGAAGGCCGGCAGGGCGGTCCAGCCGTCGAGATCGACCACCCGCGCCTGGGTGTCACGGCGCAGCGCCTCGATCAATTGCTTGCGGGCGTTGGGTTCGATTTCGCAGGCCGTGAGGCGGTCCTGTGGCCGCAGCAGAGCGCGGGCGATCAACGGCGATCCGGGATAGGCCTGCAAGTCGCGTTGCGGGTTGAAGGCCCTGACGATGTCGAGATAGGGCGTGACCAGCGGCAGGGCTGCTTCGGAGAACCGCGCCTGCATCACCCGCGCAATGCCGGTCAGCCATTCGCCGCCGCGGCGCGCCTCGTCGCCGGTGAGATCGTAGCGCCCGGCGCCGGCATGGGTGTCGAGGACGCGAAACGCCGCCGGCTTGTCCTGCAGATAGGTCAGCATGCGCACCAGCACGATGTGCTTGATGACGTCGGCAAAGCCGCCGGCGTGAAAGGCGTGTCGGTAGTTCATGGCAGGGGGTTACGACATCGGGCGGCGAAAGCAACCCGTGCGTTGCGTCTTCAACCGCCTCGCATCGGCGGCATCACCACCTCGTCGCGCCGGCAGGCGCGGCGGTCGATTTCCTCGCAGGAGCGGAATTGCAGGTCCTTGCTGAGGCAGACCCGCACTTCGCTGAGGCGTCTGGAGTCGCAGGTCACCGAAATCGCGGAACTGCTCAGGCCCGGATTGACCTTGATAAACGCCTCCTCGATGTCGCCGGGCGCGATCGTTTTCGGCTCCGACAATTGCAGGAATTCCTCGGGGATTTTCACCGTGGCGCGGGCTTTTCGGATGGTCTCGAAATAGGCCCGCTCGCCAAGCCCCGAACAGGTGCCGTGCTTGTCCCACTCATTGAAGATCAGCCCGGGCGCCGGCATCAGGTCGAGCATGGAATTCATGATGTTGCGCGCAAGCCGCGGCGCCGGCCGCTGGCAGTATTCGGGAAAGCCGCGCTCATATTGCGGCCACAGGCCGTGAACCACGAAGGAGAACGGCCGGCCGCTGCACTGGGTCTGTGAACGTCCGCTATTGCCGCGTTCGGAGGCCGCCTCGCAGAAGGACGGCGACCACGACAAGGACAGGACGTAAAAATCAAACTCGCCCGGGGCGTTCTGGCGGCGATCCTGGGCGGACGCCATCCCGGCAAAGAAGGCAATGAATGCCAGCGAAACCAGAAGCCGCAAAAAAACAACCGATCGAAACATCAAACGCCCCTTTACTCGCGGCTCTCACTCGCGCGCCCAACTCAGAGTGGCGCGACCCTAACAGCGGATGGGAACATTTCAAGAACAAAATTGGTTCAGGCCCGAAACCGGTCGGGCCTGTTGAGTCGATGGATGGAATTCAGATTGGAATCAGGGCCGGGCGGCCTTGCAGCCGGGGTTATAGGCCCAGTTGCGATCAAGCCCGGTCACGCACCATTCGACGCCCTGTCCGAAGCCGGCAAAGCCGCCGTCTTCGATGATCGAGTAGTGCACGGTCCGCATCTTGCCGTCGCTCAGCATGACGTCTCCGCTGCAATAGCGGCGCGGGATATTGTCGGACTGCCAGGGCCTGAACGCGGTTTCATGGATCCGGCCATAGGCCGTGATCGTCAGCGGCGAATTCCAGAACGTGCTTTCTTTCTCCTGGAACTGATAGCTGATGGTCGACAGCGCCGCTTCGCACTCTTTGACGCGCCCGTCATAACGGGGGCCAAACAGCCCGAAATTCAATTCCAGCGGATTTGCGGCCTGGGCCGCCTGGCCGAACGCCAGCAGGCCGACCACGGCGCCAAAGACGGGCCCAAGAAAAGGCCCGAGAACGCGTGCTTTCAAGGATGTGAAGAGGTTGCGCATGGGAATCCGCCGTCTAATCCAACATCGGGACGGTGCCGTGAAGCCCGAGCAAGGTCAAGTGCAACGCGGCAACACCTGTCGAGAAGCCGCAATCCAGGCGCCCGTCGTTCTTTTCACGGCCGCCGCCGCGCTCTATGCTGCTGCCGAGCGAAATGGAGTCTGCGATGCGAATGTTTGGGGCCGTGTGCCTGGTTGCCGTTTGCGGGATGCTGGCGGGTGCGCCGGCGCGGGCCGATTGGGTACCGCCGTTCAAGGGCAATGATACCGGCGGCATCATCGCCTATTCGATGGCGACCCAGATCGATGCGCGCCAGCGCGCGGTCGAACACTGCGCCAATTACGGTAAGGTGGTGAAATTCCTCGCCGTCGAACCGCAGGAGGGTGGATATCTCTCGTTCGCCTGCCGCTGGGTCCCTTACGGCGCCAATGACGCGCCGCTACGCACCCGCTACTGAGCGGGACCGCCTCTCCAACTAAGGGGTCGGCTCTCCAACCAAATCATCAGCCGGGAGCGCGAGCATGACGCGGCAGCTTCTGTCATTTGTTTCCGTGCTGTGCCTGCTGGCGCTGTTGCCGGCAAGCGACGCGAGCGCGCTGGATCTGCCGGTCCGCAAGGCGGGCCTGTGGGAAATGAAGGTGCTGCGCACCGGTTCGCCGGCGCCCGACATGACGATGCAGCATTGCACCGACGAGAGCACCGACAAGGAGATGAGCTCCGCGTTCTCGCCGATGGGCAAGGAGATGTGCTCCAAGCAGGATATCCAGAAGACCGCCACCGGCTATGTCAGCGATTCCGTGTGCGGCATCGCAGGGATGTCGATCACCTCGCACGCCGAGATCACCGGCGACTTCAATTCGGCCTACACGGTGAAATCGACCGCGCACTCTGAGCGCGGCCCGACCGGCGTGCCGCGCAACTCGACCACGACGATCGAGGCGAAGTGGCTGGGGGCCTGCAAACCCGATCAGAAACCCGGCGACATCATGATGCCCGGTGGCATGAAGATGAACGTCAAGGACATGGAAAAGCTGAAGGGCATGATGCCGAAGCAGACGCCGAAGTGATTCGTTTCACCTCGCCTCGCTTGCGGGGAGAGGGAGAAGTCTAAACCGGCACCCGCACCGCTGCCCGCAGACCACCCATCGGACTATCTCCGAGCGTGATGTCGCCGCCATGCGAGCGGGCGATGTCGCGGGCGATGGCGAGGCCCAATCCCGTGCCGCCCTCGTCCTGGTTGCGGGCGTCGTCGAGCCGTAGGAACGGCTTGAACACTTCCTCGCGCATCGCCGCCGGAATTCCCGGTCCGTCGTCGTCCACCGTCACCGTCAGATAGCGGTGATCGCGATGGCCGGTGATTGAAATCGAGTTGGCGTGGCGCGCAGCGTTGGAAACGAGGTTGGCGAGGCAGCGCTTGAACGAAGCCGGCTTCACGATCACGACCGGCAGGCCGTGGAACGTCACGGTTGCGGCATGACCGTTGCGTTCGGCGTCGCTGCGCAATTCCTCCAGCGCAGCCGCCATGTCGGTCGGCTGCGCAATCTCGCCGCTGTCGCCGCGCGCAAAGGCGAGATAATCCTCCAGCATCCCGGACATCTCGTCGACATCCTTGCGCATGCCGTCGACTTCGGGGCTGTCGCCGATGAGGGCGAGTTCGAGCTTGAAGCGTGTCAGGATGGTGCGCAGATCATGCGAGACGCCGGCCAGCATCGCGGTGCGCTGCTCGATCGAGCGTTCGATGCGGCCTTTCATTTCCAGGAACGCCTGCGCCGCGCGCCGCACTTCCCGCGCGCCGCGGGGCCGGAAGTTCGGCGCCTCACGGCCCTTGCCAAAGCTTTCGGCGGCGTCCGCCAGCCGCAAAATCGGCTTGATCTGGTTACGCAGGAACAGCACCGCGACGATCAGCAGGATCGAGGAGGTGCCCAGCATCCAGAAGATGAAAATCTCCGAATTCGAAGCGTAGGCAGCGCTGCGCTGGGCGAAGATCCGCATCACCGCATCGTCGAGCTGGACGCGGATTTCGACCAGATTGGAGCGGCCGACGGTATCGATCCAGAACGGCTTGCCGATCTGGCGGCCGAGCTGAACCGAGAGCGTCTGGTCGAGCAGCGAGAAGAACGGCTTTGGACCCGGCGGCGGCATGTCGCCGACGGGAAGAAAGTCGACCACCAATTGCAGCCGCTGACCTATACGCCGAAGTTGTGCGCGGTCCTTGTCCTGGGGATAGGCCTTGTAGACGTCGATCAGGCTGGCGATGTCCTGCACCACGGCCGCCGACAAGCGTCGCGTCACCGTATTCCAGTGCCGTTCCATGAACACGAAGGCGACGACGGTCTGCAGGATCACCATCGGCACGATCATGATCAACAACGCGCGAGCGTAGAGACCGGTCGGCATCCAGCTCTTGAACGCGTTGCCCATCCAGCCATTGACCGCGGCGACACGGCCCGCAGCGGTGCGGATCATCGTCAGGCCAGTGTCGAGCGTGCTCATGGCGCGAGGCTCGGCGCGGGGTTCATTGGCGTTCGGCTCAAGGCGACGCGACCAGGCGATAGCCGATGCCGCGCACCGCCTGCAGGAACAGGGGATTGGCGGGATCGCGCTCGATCTTCCGCCGCAGGCGGTTGATCTGTACGTCGACGGCACGCTCGTTGACGGTGCCGTCGCCTGTCAGGGCCGCGCGCGGCACTGTCTCGCCCGGGCTTACGGCGAGAATGCGCAGCATTTCGCGTTCGCGGTCGGTCAGATGAATGATCTCCTCGCCCTGACGCAGTTCGCCGCGTTCGAGATGATAGACGTAAGGCCCGAACGCGATCTGCTCCAACGTTTGCACGGGCGGCGGCGCGGTGCGCTTGAGGATATTGCCGATCCGCAACACCAGCTCGCGCGGCTCGAACGGTTTGGCGACATAATCGTCGGCGCCGATCTGCAGACCCTCGATCCTGGATTCCGCCTCATGGCGCGCGGTCAGCATGATGATCGGTACCGACGAGGAGGTTCGGATAAACCGTGCGAGATCGAATCCGGTCTCGCCGGGCATCATCACGTCGAGGATCAACAAATCGAAATGCAGGCCGAGCAGCTTGGCGCGGGCATCGCCGGCGCTCGACGCTGTCGTGACGCGGTAGCCTTCACCGGAGAGAAACCGTGACAACAGGTCGCGTATGCGCCGATCGTCGTCGACGAGCAGCAGATGCGGGGCATCGTCGGCAGGCTGCGCCGGCGGCCGTGCGATTGTTGCAGCACTGATAGCTCCTTGGGCCACGATCACTCCCTTGGTTTCTTGCTGCCGGTTCCGAAGATCGTCTCCAGCACCTTGTCGGGGTCGTCGCGATCGATCATCGCGCGCAGGAACTGGCGCACCACCTCCGCGCCGGCCTGATCGATTTCGCCTAGCGCCTTGTTGATGCGATCGGTCTGGAGCCCCGCGAGCTTCGCCACCAGGGCCTCGCCCTTGGGGGTGGCGTAAAGAAGGCGTTGCCGGCGATCGTTGTTGCCGGTTTTCTGCACGATATAGCCTTCGTCGAGCAGCTGCTTGAGCACCCGGCCGAGCGATTGCTTGGTGATGCGCAGCACGTCCAGCAAATCGGCGACCTTGAGGCCGGGATAGCGGTGGACGAAATGCATCACCCGGTGGTGGGCCCGGCCGAACCCGAACGCCTCGAGTTCATGGTCGGCGTCGCCGACAAAATCCCGGTAGGCGAAGAACAGCAGCTCGATAATGTCCCAGCGCAGATCGCCGGAGCGGACAGGTGAGCCTTCGCCACCCTTCGAATCGGAGGCTGCGGTCGAGCCTGAGAAATTTATGTCAGTCATGTTGACATATCTTGGGTTCAATGTTACAAAACTGGCAGCCGCGACGAAACTTTAGATCGTTTCGGCCGTGACGATGATTCAAGCAGCCGGAAAAGCCAGCAATGGCGGCAACGGCCGCGAATTTGACTACCGTGCGATTGTCGAGTGGCATTTCGGCAAACATACTGGACTTCGGCATTCCGCAAAAGCATGTCCTCACCGACATGATGGCGACGGAAACCAGCGGCAAGGCTGGTGCAGGCGAGGTTCAGACCTTTCAAACAGCGCCACGGCGCCAGGCGCGCGTTTCGCGCCAATCCGGGAGAGAGTCCATGGGAGTTTCGTTAGACAAGTCTGCCCAGCAGGCCCGGAGGGACAGGCCGGCGCCAGAAGTCGCGCTGGTCCCGACAGCAGGAAGCAAGGCCATGAGTTTGAAATTCGAAATCCTGCCTGCAACGAATCCGACGTCGGAGAAGGAGCGCGCGGCAAAGCTCGTGGACCCCGGCTTTGGCCGGGTTTTCACCGATCACATGGCTATCGTCCGCTACAATCAGGCGAAGGGCTGGCATGACGCGCGCGTCGAATCCCGCGCGAATTTCCCGCTCGATCCGGCTTTGGCCGTCCTGCACTACGCGCAGGAAATTTTCGAAGGCCTCAAGGCCTACACGCGCGACGATGGCGGCGTGAACCTGTTCCGCCCCGACGCCAATGCCCGGCGCTTCCAGAGTTCGGCTGACCGCATGGCCATGGCGCAGCTGCCCGAGTCCGTGTTCATCGAAGCGGTTGAGCAACTCGTGCGCATCGACCGCGCCTGGATTCCGGGCGGCGAGGGCAGTCTCTATTTGCGGCCCTTTATGATCGCGAGCGAGGTCTTCCTCGGCGTGAAACCATCGGCGGAATACATCTTCGCCGTCATCGCCTCGCCGGTCGGCTCCTATTTCAAGGGCGGACCCGCGCCGGTGTCGATCTGGGTGTCGGAGAATTACACGCGCGCCGCAATCGGCGGCACCGGAGCCGTCAAATGCGGCGGCAATTACGCCGCGAGCCTGCGCGCGCAGGCCGAGGCGATCGATCGCGGCTGCGATCAGGTCGTTTTCCTCGATGCGGTCGAGCGCCGCTACATCGAGGAACTCGGCGGCATGAACATCTTCTTCGTGTTCGATGACGGTTCGTTGCTGACGCCGCCGCTGGGCACGATCCTGCCGGGCATCACCCGCGATTCGATCATCGCGCTGGCGAAAGATTCCGGCACGCGCGTGCGTGAGGAGGCCTACACGATCGACCAGTGGCGCGCCGATGCCGCCAGCGGAAAGCTGAAAGAGGCCTTCGCCTGCGGTACCGCGGCCGTCATCTCGCCGATCGGCAAGGTTTGTTCCACGAGCGGCGATTTTATCATCAGCGGCGGCGCGGCCGGTCCCGTCGCCATGGAGATGCGCAAGAAGCTGGTCGACATCCAGTACGGTCGCGCGGTCGACCCGCACAACTGGATCAGAAAGGTCCTTTGATCGGCGGTGGTCCGTTGTTTCTGCGATAGGCGTCCCGCCCACCGTCGTTCCGGGCTCGATGCTGCGCATCGCCCCGGAATGACGAGAGTTGGGACGGCTACGACGTGACTTGATCGACTGAACAGGTTGCCGCATCTTGCGTCGGCTGGTACCAACGCCGCCCATGGCCGACAAATCCAAAAAACCCCAGAAACTTAAAGCACGCCTGCCGCGCGGGCTGGAAGATCGTGGCCCCGCTGCGATCGCAGCGACGCGGCGTATGGTCGAGAAAATCCGCGAAGTTTACGAACGCTACGGCTTTGAGCCGGTGGAAACCCCCGCGATGGAGTTCACCGACGCGCTCGGCAAGTTCCTGCCGGACCAGGACCGGCCGAACGAGGGCGTGTTCTCGTTCCAGGACGATGACGAGCAGTGGATATCTCTCCGCTACGATCTGACCGCGCCGCTGGCGCGCTACGTCGCGGAGAATTTCGACGCGCTGCCAAAACCCTATCGCAGCTATCGGGCCGGCTATGTCTATCGCAACGAGAAGCCGGGACCGGGACGTTTCCGTCAGTTCATGCAGTTCGATGCCGACACGGTTGGCAGCGCGTCGCCGGCGGCCGATGCCGAGATGTGCATGATGGCGGCGGACACGATGGAAGCGCTCGGCATTCCCCGCGGCAGCTATCTGGTGAAGGTGAATAACCGCAAGGTGCTTGACGGGGTGAGAGACGCGCTCGGTATTGTCGATGACGGTCAATGGCTCACCGTTATGCGCGCAATCGACAAGCTCGACCGTCTCGGCATTTCCGGCGTTCAGCAACTGCTCGGCGATGGCCGTAAGGACGAGTCAGGTGACTTCACCAAGGGTGCTGGACTTAAAGCCGACGATATCGTGTTGGTGATCGGCGCGATCGAGCAGGGAGCGCAGATCGATGCGCGGCTGCGCGACAGCAAGATCGGACAGGAAGGTCGCGAAGAACTGGACGCGATCAGCAAGCTCGTGACTGCGTCCGGCTATGGTCCTGACCAAATCCGTATCGATCCCTCCGTCGTCCGCGGCCTCGAATACTACACCGGTCCGGTCTACGAAGTAGAACTCACACTCGAAACCAAGGACGAAAAAGGCCGCCCCGTTCGCTTCGGTTCGGTCGGCGGTGGCGGGCGTTACGACGGGCTCGTCTCGCGCTTCCGCGGCGAGCCGGTGCCGGCGACCGGATTTTCGATTGGCGTCTCGCGGCTGCAGGCTGCACTTACCATGCTCGGCAAGCTCGACACCAAGCCGGAATTCGGCCCGGTGGTGGTGACCGTGTTCGGCGGCGAGATATCCGGGTATCAGAAAATGGTTTCGATGCTTCGCAACGCGGGCATTCGCGCGGAACTCTATCTTGGAAATCCCAAGCATAGCCTCGGCCAGCAGATGAAATACGCAGACCGGCGCAATTCACCCTGCGCGATCATTCAGGGCAGCGACGAGAAGGCCAACGGGAAAATCCAGATCAAGGACCTGATCCTGGGCGCCGGCCTCACCGACATCAAGGACCGCGAGGAATATCTGAAAAAGCAGACTGAGGCCCAATACGTGGTCGATGAGGCGAGCCTTGTCGCCGAGGTCCGCAAAGTCCTCGCCCGCCATGACGTGAAGTGGGGATAGCTATTCATTCCAGGCGTCATGCGCGGCCTTGTGCCGGGCGATCACGTCTTGTTTGATGCGGGAGATCGTGGATGGCCGGGACAAGCCCGGCCATGACGAAAAGAAGAAACAACGAGGAGACTAAAATGCCTGAGATTACCGTGAGCATGGCCGCCGGCCGCACCGACGACCAGAAGGCCGGCATGATGCGCGACATCACACAAGCGCTGGTGAAGAACCTCGGCGTCGATGCCGATGCGGTCGTGATTCAAATCAACGAAGCGCCGCTCGCTCACAAGATGAAGGGCGGCAAGACCTTTGTTGAGCGCGCCGCTGCCGCGAAGAAGTAACTCCCTCCGTCATTCCGGGATGCGCCCTCTTGGGCGCAGGCCCGGAATCCATAACCACGATCGGGAGTATGGATTCCGGGTTCGCGCTCCACGCGCCCCGGAATAACGACGTTCGTGGTCGAGTGAGCGCGAATTCATGATTGATCAGGATCACCCATGGACGCCCGCGACTTCATCAAGATCGGCATGAGCGCCGAGCGAACGCTGGTTGTGCCGGTCGAGCGCACGGTCGGGCATTTGGTCCCGGGCATGCCGATGGTCTATGCGACGCCAATGATGATCCTGGAAATGGAGATGGCTTCAGTCGATGCCATCCGGGGCTGTCTTCAGCCGGGTTGGGTTACGGTCGGTACCGAGGTCGATATCCGCCATCTCGGCGCCTCGGCGGTAGGGGCGACCGTGCGGACCACGGCCAAAGTGGTCGCGGTGGAACGCCGCGTGATCCGCTTCGAGGTCGAGGCTTTTGAGGGCGAGCGCAAGATCGGCGACGGCCGCCACGCCCGCGGCCTCATCAATGTCGAGGCGTTCAATAAGCGGCTTGGCGCGAAATAACTACTTCGCCAGTTCCAGCGAGCGCTTGGTCGCAGCAGCTACCGCGCGTATCATGAGCTGCTGCATTCCTCCTTCGCCCATCAGCACTTCGAGCGCGGCTGCGGTTGTGCCGCCGGGCGAGGTGACGTTCTGACGCAGCGTGGCGGATGCCAGTTCCGAGCGATGCAGCAGTTCGCCGGATCCTGCCACGGTTTCGCGCGCGAGTTTTGTGGCAAGCTCGGCCGGCAGGCCTGCTTCGACACCGGCGCGCGCGAGTTCTTCGGCGAGCAGGAAGACATAGGCCGGACCCGAGCCGGAGACGGCGGTCACCGCGTCCATCAGGCTTTCGTCATCGACCCATTCGACCGAGCCGGTCGCGCGCAACAGCGCATCCGCGGTCGTGCGCTGCGCGGCGCTGACATTTTTTGCCGCGACCGCAACTGTGATGCCGCGGCCGATTGCGGCTGGCGTGTTCGGCATGGCGCGAACCACCATGCCGCCGCAAACCTCTTCCAGCGCCGCGATGGTCGTGCCGGCCATGATCGAGACCACCAGCGTGGACGATCCCACGAACTGCTTCAGCGCCGCGCCCGCCTCACGGAACGATTGCGGCTTGACCGCGACCACCAGCGTATCGACGGCGCCGGCATCCCCAGCCGAAGGGTTGAGACGGATGCCCTTTGCCGCCAGCGCGTTGATCTCGGCGGATGGCTGCGGCTCGATCACCACGACGCGTTTGGCATCGAGGCCCTGCGCCAGCCAGCCGGTCAGCATTGCGCCGCCCATTTTTCCTGCGCCGGCGAGCGCGATGGTGCCGGTGATGTCCTTCAAGCTGCTATTGCTGTTCAAAGCTGTCACCACAAATACTGTCGCCGTCCCCGCGAACGCGGGGACCCATAACCACAGGCGGTTCTAGTAAAGCGAGAGAGAGGCTACAAGCAGTTTGCTTGAACTGCGACGTCACGGCGTATGGGTCCCTGCGTTCGCAGGGACGACATCGAGTATTTGGAGACGAGTGCGGCTAACGAGACGCCTACGCCTCGCCGTCGGTATCGAACATCGCAGCACTCATGGCCTCGGCGGCGCTTTTGCCGGCCCAGACCACGAACTGGAACGCCGGGTAATAGCGCTCACAGGCGTGGATGGCGGCGGCCAGCATCGCCTCGCATTGCGCGGTCGAGGCGGTCATCCCGCCCGGCAGCACCAGCGCCTGCCGGTACATGATCATGCCGGTGTGGGTCCAGATGTCGAAATGGCCGACCCATAATTGTTCGTTGATCGCGGCGATCAGCCGTTGCACCTCGGCGCGCTTTACGGGCGGAATCTTCATGTCGAAGGCGCAAGCCAGATGCAGCGCCTCGATCTCCGCCATCCAGGTGAAGGAAAGCTGGTAGTCGGTCCAGTCGCCCTTGGAGACGATGGTCACCTCGTCTTCGCCCGAACGTTCGAACGCCCAGTTGTTATCGGCGGCGATATCCTCGACCACCGCGAGCGGGTTGTTTCGGGAATCAATAGTGCTTTCGAGGAGGGACATGCCGTCTCGACCCTTATTCTTTTGCTCTGTTGATACGCACACGGGCGCGGCGCACGCTGGATTGTTGCGTCGCTGCCGAGCGCAGTTCCCGATCAGCTTGAGATCGCCTTGGGGGCCTGCCGGCTCAAGTGATGTGATTTGCGGAATCTGCGCAACCGACCCCTGAGTCCGTCCACAGGGCAAAGCTGCGTCGTCCACAACTCATGTCTGTCACAATTATTAATTTGAGAACAAACCGGAATCGGATTCGCCGGAAGCGAATCCGGTGCACAGGCTTGCCACAATCGTTAATTCTTCATTAATGGCCACTGCGCGCAGCCCAGGCACCCTGTTATAGTGAATTCTTGATCGACCGACTGCCCGGCTGAAAATGGGCAGCGAAAGAAATTCAAGGGGGGTTGTGTTGCTGTTCAGAACAGCGTGCATCCTGATCGCGTTTGCGATCGGCGCTGCATGGGTCTTCCCAGCCGGTGCACAGGCGCCTTATCCGAGCCGTTCGATTCGCATCGTCGTGCCGTTCGGACCCGGCGGCTTTGCCGATATCACGGTCCGTCTACTCGCGCAGAAACTCGCCGAACGCACCGGCGCTCAGGTCGTCATCGAAAATCGACCCGGGGCAGGCGGCGTCGTCGCGGCCAACGCCGTGATCTCTGCGGAGCCGGATGGCTATACCCTGTTCGTGTTCTCCAGCGGCATCGCTTTGTCGAAATCGCTGCTTAAATCGCTGCCGTTCGATCCGGTCACGGCGTTTGCACCGATCTCGACCATGGCCCAGTTCGACCTGTTGCTGCTGGTGAAAGGGGATTCGCCGTTGCAGACCCTGCAGGGGGCCCTCGATGCCGCTCGCGTCGATCCGCAGAAATTCAACGTCGGCACGATCAACCCCGGCAGCACACAGAACGTTACCGGCGAATTGCTGCGCGCGGTCACCGGCATTCCAGTGACGGTGGTGCCGCACCGTACCTCGGCAGAAGTCCTGACTTCGCTGCTCCGGGGCGACACGCAAATCGGCATCGAGTCCTATGCCGCGCTCAAGTCGCCGATCGACGCCGGGCAGATCCGGGCCATCGCCTCGTCCGGAGCCAAGCGTTCACCGCAGCAACCGAACGTGCCGACGCTGCGCGAGAGCGGCATCGACGCCGCCGTCGACGGCTGGAATTCGCTCGTGGCGCCGGCCGGGACCTCGCGCGAGGTCGTCACCTTCCTCAACGGCCACGTCCGTGCGATCATCGCCGATCCCGATTTCCAGAAACGCATGATCGAGCTCGGCGGCGAACCTGTCGCCAGCTCGCCGGAGGAACTCGAAGCGCGGCTCAGATCCGATATCGATCTGTGGGCCGCCGTGGTGAAAAAGGCCGGCCTTCAGCCGAACTGAACAGGTACACAATCCCCATGCCCAACAGCTTCAAGATCGACGCCCATGTGCATGTCTTCACGACAGACATGCCGCTGATCGATAATCCGCGCCACGCGCCGAATTACAGTTTTACCCACGAGGCATTGATCGCGACGCTCGACGAAAACGGCGTCGACCGCGCCGTGATCGCGGCGGCAAGTCCCTGGGGCGACTACAACGACTACATCCTGGCTGCGCTGCGCGCCCACCCGAAGCGGCTGCGCGGCACCGCGATCTTCAACAATCCTGTCGAACGATTTGCGCTGGAGGCGATGAGCCGCGACGGCTTCGTCGGCATGCGGCTTCCCTTTATCGGCCTGCCAAAGCTTCCCGACGTCACCACATTCAATTATCGCGCGCTGTTTCGCCGGCTCGCGGATCTCGACTGGCACGTTCATCCCCATGTCGAAGGTGAGGATCTGCCGAAAATCCTGCCGACGCTGTTGGCCTCGGGCGTCAAGATCGTGGTCGATCATCTTGGCCGGCCCGATCCGAAATCCGGAATCAACAGTGAGGGTTTCAAGGCGCTGTTGCGCGCTATCGATGCGGGCCGTACCTGGGTCAAGGTGTCCGGCGGCTACCGGCTCGGGCCCCAGGCAAAGCAATATGCGCGCGAGCTTCTCCGCGTCGCCGGCCCCGATCGGCTGGTGTGGGCGAGCGATTGTCCCTTCGTCGGACACGAAGGGCAGTTTCCATATCGGGCCACGATCGACTGGCTGGTCGACGCCATTCCCGACGCGACCGCGCGTGCGAAAATTTTCGGCACGACGGCGCGCGAGCTTTACTTCAACGGCGAGTAAGCAGCCTGGCTCACTCCGGCTTGATGCCGGCGGCGCGGACCACCTTGCCCCATTTCTCGGTTTCCTCCGAGATCAGCTTGCCGAACTCGGCGGGCGAGCCCGGGATCGGCTCGCCGCCGATGGCGGCCAGCCGCGCCTTCATGCCGGGGTCGGAAATCGCCGCATTGATTTCCTTGTTGAGTTTGTCGACGATTTCGACGGGCGTATTTTTCGGTGCGGCGAAGCCGTACCATTGGCTGGCTTCATAGCCCGGCACGAAATCCGCTACGGTCGGGATCTCAGGCAGTTCCTGCATGCGTGCGGCGGTGGTCACCGCGAGCGCGCGCAGCTTGCCGGTTTTGATGTAGTCCGCGGTGCCGGGCGCCGCCGCGAACAAGATCTGCACCTGGCCGCCAAGCAAATCCGTCATCGCCGGACCCTGGCCGCGATAGGGGACGTGAACCATGTCGACGCCGGTCATCATCTTGAACAACTCGCCCGCCATGTGCGGCGCGCTGCCGCTGCCGGCGGAAGCCATGTTCACCTTTCCGGGATTGGCTTTGGCGTAACTGATGAACTCGGCCAGCGTCTGCGCCGGGACCGCGGGATTGACGAGCACCACCATCGGCACGCGAATGACGCCGGCGACCGGTGCGATATCGCGGACAAAATTGAACTTGAGATTGTCATAGAGCGAGGCGTTGACCGCGTTCGGAACGGTCGCAAGCAGCAGCGTATATCCGTCGGGGGCCGCGTTCACGACGGCCTCGGTGCCGATATTGCCACCGGCGCCGGTGCGGTTCTCGACGATGAAGTTTTGGCCGAAATGATCGCCCAACCATTGGCCGATCAGGCGCGCGGTAATGTCGACCCCGCCGCCGGCGGCGAAACCTGCGACGATGCGCGCGGGGTGCGTCGGATAATCGAGCGCCGATGCGCATCGCGGAAAGGCGGGGGCGGCTAAGGCGCCCGCGCCGAGTTGTAGAAATTGTCGGCGGAAAAGTTTCATCGTGCGTCCCCGTGGCAGCGAAGCTATCGCAATTGGCCCGGCCTCAGTAAGGCCTTCCGGTCACGACAACAAGGTGCTGGCCGGTTTGGGCAATTGCCGTCGCGAGCGGCGCGAAGCGAGTATCCCTCAGGTCAGCTCACGGACATATCAAGCACGTCTGGACGACAAATCACTGCCCTCTGGAAGCGTTGGGCTTCCGAGTTGGGCATGGTGATGCTGTCCCCACTCCCCATTGGAGCAAAGGCTGTTCGCTGAGCTCCAGATATTTTTGAAAGACTACGACTATGACTGTGCTCGATGACATTTTATCCGCGGCCGCCACGCCAATTGCATGGCGGCGAACCTTCATTTTTCTCGCGCGCGTGCGCCGTCATATTGAGCGCATGGTCGCTGTCGTGATCGCGCGTCGTGAGCGTCATGCAGCACTGGCGGTACTGCGTCACCTCAGCGGTCGTGAACTCCGGGATATTGGAATCTACCGCTCGGATCTGGATTACGGTCTCGAGGCGGCTGCACGGGAAAGATCGCGGCTGCAGCTCGGGCCGAGGGCCACCAGCCAACGCGCAAGAACAGACCGCCAATAAAGGCTTGCCCGCGTGCCCTGTTCGGGAGGCATGGGGACATGCCGATTCCCGATGCCAAAGGTGCTTGCGGGCCTGTCAGCGCTTGGGCATATTTGCGCTCAGGTCGTCCATTCCGGACGGCCGATGTTCTCAGGGCGGGGCGAAAATCCCCACCGGCGGTAAGGGTGACGTAGCCCAAGCCCGCGAGCGCCTTCCTCCCCCTTTGGGAAGAAGGGTCAGCAGATTCGGTGTGATTCCGAGGCCGACGGTTATAGTCCGGATGAAAGAGAACGGTTGCGATGGCTCCGCGCGTTTGCGTGGGGCTGTCTCGTTCCGTGTGCCCTGATTCTGGTCCTGAAAGAGGAAAGCCATGAATCAGATGTTGCAAGACGCTCCCACAGTAGAAAACTCTTCCACAGTCGAAAACGCTCCCGATACGCCTGCGCGTCCGCCGGCGCCAGCGCATCCGCGATTTGCAAAACCGCAGCGGGTCGCTTTCGTGCAGTCGTCCTGGCATCGCGACGTGGTCGAGGAATGCCGCATCGCATTCCTTGCCGAGATCGAGACGCGCCATATCGCCTCCGCGCAAGTCGATCTGTTCGAGGTGCCGGGTTCGTTCGAGATCCCGCTGCATGCGCAACTGCTTGCCAAGACGCGGCGCTACACCGCGATCGTGGCCGCAGGCCTTGTCGTCGACGGCGGCATCTATCGCCACGAGTTCGTCGCAGACACCGTGATCAAGGCGTTGATGGATGTGCAGTTGAAGACTGAAGTGCCGGTATTCTCGGCGGTGCTGACCCCGCAGCAATTCCACGAAAGCGCGGTACATCACGACTTCTTCCGTAAACATTTCGTCATCAAGGGGATCGAAGTCGCGGAAGCCTGCGCCAACACGCTGCACAGCCTCGAGCGGCTGCGCGGTCAGGTCGCGGCGGGAATTGTGTAGCGAGACCCTGCAATCGGCCGATTGTCTTTCCCGTCGCCGCGCCTGTAAGCTCGGCGGCGGGAGGAGGTCCGCCCGTGGAGACGGGCGGTCGAGACGATCATGTTCGCAGGACACGATCCTTATCTCGTCGCGCTCTCGGTGGTGGTCGCGATTCTGGGAGGTTACACCGGCTTCGGCCTTACCGCGCGCATCCGCGGGACGCCGGACGCTGGTCATCGCCTGCTGCTTGCCGGCGCCGCGTTTTTTCTCGCCATCGGCATCTGGACCATGCACTTCGTCGGCATGCTGGCGGCGCCGTTGCCGTCGGGCACCGCCTATCTGGTGCTGCCGACCATCGTTTCGTTCCTGATCTGCGCGTTGGTGGTCGGGATTTCGCTGTTCTTTGTCAGCGTCGGCGAGCCGCCGGTTTCCCGCGTGTTGTCCTCGGCGGTGTTGCTCGGGGTGGGGATCGCCAGCATGCATTATGTCGGCATGCACGGATTATCCGGCAATTTCGCCATGACCCATGATGCCGCGATGGTCGTATTGTCGGTGTTGATCGCAATCGCCGCCGCCTATGGCGGCCTGCGGGCCTTCCTCGCGCGTCAGGGCGGTGTGCAACTCGCGTTGAGCGCGGTCGCGTTCGGTGTTGCGGTGTCCGGTATGCACTACACCGCGATGGCTGGCATGCATCTGGTTGCACCATCGGAAGGGACGCATCGACATGTCGAGGGGCTCGCGGCCTCGTCGCAAATGCTGTCGCTGGTCGTGGCACTGCTGTGCTTTGTGATCGCCGCGGGCTTTCTGTTGTCGCTGGTGCCGGATCCGCGCAATAAAAATATGGCGGTGACCGAACCGGTTGCCGCCATTCCCGAGCCGGCCGGCCTCCGGCTGGAGGTCCTATCGACGGATGCGGGTGTATTTCTCACCGCTCCGCGGCTGCGGCCAACCCCGCTCGGCGGTATCGGCCAGCCGCCGCGCGCCGCACCGGCACCAAGGCTGCCGGTCGAAGGCGCCGATGGCACTCACTTTATCGATACCGCCGATATCAGGAGCGTCCGGGCGGACGCGCATTACACCAAGGTTCATGACGGGACCCGGGAGCGGATGTGCCCGTGGTCGATTTCGGAAGCCGAGGCCCAGCTCGACCCGAGTTTGTTCGTCCGGGTGCACCGCAGCCACATCGTGGCCATCCCGCACGTTACCCTCGTCCGCAAGGAGGGCGACGGCGCCATCGTGGAGCTCGACGGTCCGTCGCCGCATCGCGTGCCGGTGAGCCGCGCCAAGATCGCCGAGGTCAAGGCCCGATTAGGCCTCGCCCGGCGGCACGCCTGATCCTCGTCACGCCATTAGGTCGCCAAGGCTGACGCACTTCGTGCGTGAAATTCTGCATCTCGTGCGAATTCCCTGAGCTTGTGACCACCTTCTTGCAGGCGAAAAGGCGCGGAGAGAGCGTCCCTTCCAACGTCCGCGCACCCGCGGCCCGCGTATTCCGCAAAAGTGGATACCGATTTTGCGACCAGAATACGCGCCAGTCCAAAGGGTGCCCAAAGGACGAATGGAGGAGAGGCATGATCCCTGGCCCATTCAGCTATTACCGGCCGACGACGTTGGCCGACGCGGTCAAACTGCTTGCGACTCTGGGCGATGAAGCCCGGCCATTGGCCGGCGGCCATAGCCTGGTTCCGATGATGAAGCTCCGGCTCGCCACACCCGATCATCTCGTTGACCTGCACGGCATCGCCGGGCTCAAGGGCATCCGCCGCGACGGCAACAAGGTCGTGATCGGCGCGATGACAACCCAGCACCAATTGCTGGCCTCCGACGAGATCGCCAAATCCATCCCCATCCTGCATGAAACCGCTACCGTTATCGCCGATCCCCAGGTGCGTTACCGCGGCACCATCGGCGGCAACGTCGCCAATGGCGATCCCGGCAACGACATGCCGGCGGTGATGATGACGCTGGGTGCGAACTACCGGCTCGAAGGCGCGTCCGGCGCCCGCGACGTCGCGGCGGTCGAGTTCTATCAGGGCGCCTATTTCACGGCCTTGGAGCCCGGCGAAATCCTGACCTCGATTTCCATTCCCGTGCCCGTCGCCGGTCACGGCTACGCCTACGAAAAACTGAAGCGCAAGGTCGGCGACTACGCCACTGCGGCGGCGGCCGTCGTGCTGACGATGGCAGGCGGCAAGGTCGCGAGTTGCACGATCGGCTTGACCAATCTCTCGGAGACGCCGCTGCTCGCGACCGATGCGGCAAAAGCGGTGATCGGAACGAACCTCGATGCAGCAACGCTGAAAAAGGCTGCCGCCGCAGCCGAAGCCATCATGTCGCCGGCCGCGGATGCGCGCGGCCCAGTCGAATACCGCAAACATGTCGGCGGCATCATGGTCGCACGCGCGTTGACGCGCGCCATGGCCAAAGCCGGTTAGGGGGAGGACAAATGCCAAAGACCCACATCACCATGAAGGTGAACGGCGCCGAGGTCGAAGGCCTCGTCGAACCGCGCACGTTGTTGGTGCATTTCATCCGCGAAAATCTGCAGATGACTGGCACCCATATCGGCTGCGAAACCACCCATTGCGGTGCCTGCACAGTCGATATCGACGGCATGTCGGTGAAATCCTGCACGATGTTTGCCGTGCAGGCCCAGGGTTCCGAGATCATGACCATCGAAGGCATGGCCAATGCCGACGGAACGCTGCACGCCCTGCAGGAAGGCTTTCGGATGATGCACGGCCTGCAATGCGGCTTCTGCACGCCCGGCATGATCGTACGGGCGCAACGGCTGTTGCAGGAAAATCCGCGGCCGACGGAGGAAGAAATCCGGATGGGCATTTCCGGCAATATCTGCCGCTGCACCGGTTACCAGAACATCGTCAGGGCGATCCAGTACGCCGCCGCCAAGATCAATGGCGTTGAATTCCAGGAGGCCGCGGAATGAACGACATGACTCCCACGCGGGAACAACGCGAAGCCAAACTCGAGGGTATGGGCTGCAAGCGCAAGCGAGTCGAAGACATCCGCTTCACGCAGGGCAAGGGCAATTACGTCGACGATTTGAAACTGCCGGGCATGCTGCACGGCGATTTTGTCCGCTCGCCCGCATGCCCATGCGCGCGTCAAATCGATCAATGGCGACGAGGCGCTGAAAGTGCCGGGCGTATTGGCTGTTATCACCGCCGAGACGCTGAAGACCGTCAACCTTGCCTGGATGCCGACGCTTGCGGGCGACGTGCAGATGGTGCTGGCCGACGGCAAGGTGCTGTTTCAGAATCAGGAAGTCGCCTTCGTGGTCGCGACCGACCGCTATGCGGCCGACGACGGCATCAACAAGGTTGTCGTCGAATACGAACCGTTGCCGCCGCTGATCGATCCGTTCAAGGCGATGGACAAGGACGCACCGGTGCTGCGCGAGGACCTTGCCGGCAAGACCACGGGCGCGCACGGACCGCGCAAGCATCACAACCACATCTTCGAATGGACCGTTGGCGACAAGGATCTGACCGATGCCGCGTTCCGCAAGGCGGAAGTGACGATCAAGGAGATGATCTCCTACCATCGCACGCATCCGTCACCGCTGGAGACCTGCCAGTGCGTCTGCTCCTTCGACAAGATCAAGGGCGAGCTGACGATCTGGGGCACGTTCCAGGCCCCGCATGTGATCCGCACGGTGGTGGCGCTGATTGCAAAAATTCCCGAGCACAAGATCCACGTCATCTCGCCTGACATCGGTGGCGGCTTTGGCAACAAGGTCGGCGCCTATCCCGGCTACATCTGTGCGGCGGTGGCTTCGATCGTCACCGGCAAGCCGGTGAAATGGGTCGAGGACCGCATCGAGAACCTGACCGCGACGTCATTTGCACGCGACTATCACATGACCACGGAAATCGCCGCGACCAGGGAAGGCAAGGTCACGGGACTTCGCGTTCATGTGCTTGCCGATCACGGCGCGTTCGACGCCTGCGCCGATCCGTCGAAATGGCCGGCCGGTTTCTTCAACATCGTCACGGGCTCGTATGACTTCCCGACCGCGCATCTTTCGGTGGACGGTATCTATACCAACAAGGCGCCGGGCGGCGTTGCCTATCGCTGCTCGTTCCGGGTAACGGAGGCGGCGTACTGCATCGAGCGGGGAATGGACATTCTCGCCCAAAAACTCGGGATGGACCCGGCGGAGCTGCGGCTGAAAAACTTCATCAAGCGCGAGCAGTTCCCGTATCACTCGGCCTTGGGCTGGGAATACGATTCCGGCGACTACCACACCGCGATGCACAAAATGATGGAGGCGGTCGACTATGCCGGCCTGCGCAAGGAGCAGGCGGCACAACGCGCGGCGTTCAAGCGCGGCGAGACGCGCGAGATCATGGGCCTCGGCGTGTCGTTCTTCACCGAGATCGTCGGCGCCGGTCCGTCGAAGAATTGCGACATCCTGGGAATCGCGATGTTCGACTCCTGCGAAATCCGCATGCATCCGACCGGGGCGGGCATCGCCCGCGTCGGCTCCAAGAGCCAGGGCCAGGGTCACGAAACCACCTGGGCCCAGATCATCGCTACCGAAATCGGCATCCCAGCCGACGACATCATGGTGGAGGAGGGCAATACCGATACCGCGCCTTACGGGCTCGGCACCTACGGTTCGCGCTCAACGCCGGTGGCGGGTGCAGCGATCGCCATGGCGGCACGAAAGATCAAGGCCAAGGCGCAGATGATTGCAGCGTACAAGCTCGAGGTGCACGAGGGCGATCTCGAATGGGATATCGATGGCTTCCGCGTCAAGGGCCTGCCGGAGAAGTCGATGTCGATGAAGGACATTTGCTGGGCGGCTTACAACTCGGTGCCTCCCGGCATGGAGCCGGGCCTCGAGGCGGTGAGCTATTACGATCCGCCCAACATGACCTATCCGTTCGGCGCCTATATCTGTGTGATGAACATCGACGTCGATACCGGTGTCTACAAGATCAGGCGCTTCTATGCGCTCGACGATTGCGGCACGCGCATCAACCCGATGATCATCGAGGGCCAGGTGCATGGCGGATTGACCGAAGCCTTCGCGATCGCGATGGGCCAGGAAATCCGCTATGATGACGAAGGCAATGTGGTGACCGGCTCGTTCATGGATTTCTTCATGCCGACGGCGGTCGAGACCCCGCATTGGGAGACAGACTTTACCGTCACGCCGTCGCCGCATCATCCGATCGGCGCCAAGGGTGTAGGCGAAAGCCCGAATGTCGGCGGCGTGCCGGCGTTTTCCAACGCCGTCAACGACGCCTTCTCGTTCCTGGGCGCCACCCACATCCAGATGCCGCATGATTTCTGGCGTAACTGGAAGGCGGCGAAGGATCTTGGAGTATTTGCGTAACGATGAGAAATCGCGAAGAGATCGCGGAGCGCTTAGCGGCCAGCGGCTACATCGCCGACGGCGAACTGGCGACCGCGGTCTCGCTCATGCAATTGCTGAAACGGCCGCTGCTGCTGGAGGGCGAGGCGGGCGTCGGCAAGACCGAGGTCGCCAAGGCGCTGGCCACGGTGCATGCGACCGAACTGATCCGCCTGCAGTGCTACGAAGGGCTGGATCAATCGGCCGCTCTGTACGAATGGAACTACCAGCGGCAATTGCTGTCGATCCAGGCCCATCGTGGCGGCGACGCCGATGCCGTCGAGGATCAAATCTTCTCGGAAAAATATCTGCTGGAGCGGCCACTATTGGCCGCGATCCGCCGAGCAAAACCGCCGGTGCTGCTGATCGATGAGATCGATCGCGCGGATGACGAGTTCGAGGCGTTCCTGCTCGAATTGCTGTCCGACTTCCAGGTCTCGATTCCCGAACTCGGCACCATTACCGCGACCACGATCCCGCATGTGGTGCTGACCTCGAACGGCACGCGTGAGCTGTCCGACGCACTACGCCGCCGCTGCCTCTATCATTACGTGGATTACCCCGACACCGACCGCGAGGCGCGTATCATCATGGCCCGCATCGATGGCGCCAGCGCCTCGCTCTCGCTGCAGATCGCGCGGATGGTCGAAAGCATCCGGAAGGAAGAATTGCGCAAGGTGCCCGGCGTGGCGGAGACGCTGGACTGGGCCGCGGCGCTGGTCGGACTCGATATCAGGGATCTGCATGATGCGCCCGAGACAGTGCACGAAACCCTGATGTGCCTGCTCAAGACGCATGAGGACAAGGCGCGGATGAGCCGCGAGGTCACCGAACGATTGCTAGGGAAGGTCGCATGAGCTGCTGTGGCACAGCGCCTGATTTCCACGAAGCAGACGAGGTCTCCCGCCTGGTTTCAGGGAAACTCGCGGCCTTTCTCCGTACGTTGCGCGACAACGGTTTTGCCGTCGGCCTTGCCGAAGGCCAGGACGCGGCGACGCTGATGACGGCCGGATATGTCGCTAAACCCAATCTGCTGCGTTCGGCATTCAAGCATCTATTCTCGGCGCGAAAATCCGACTGGGAAAAGTTCGACGGGCTGTTTGATGCGTTCTGGCTCGGCAAACGTGTGAGGTCGCGATCGACCACCATCGGCTCAGCCAAAGCGGCCAATAATCCCTCGCTGAAGAGTTTGCCGAACCATCGTTCGGAACCGCGCGGCGGCGGCGACACGGCGATGGATCAGATTCCATCGGGTGATGGCGCGGACAATGACCGCAGCGGCGAAGGGCGCATGGAGGGCGCCTCACGGACCGATAATCTCGCCGAGATCGATTTCCGCAAGATGGCCGACCCCGAGCAGATCGAGGACGCGCATGCCGCGGCCGCCCGGCTGGCGCAGACCATGCGCACGCGACTGACCCGGCGCGATCTGGCGCGGCGGCGCGGCTATCGGCTCGACCTGCGCCGGACCATTCACAGCAATATCAGCCATGGCGGCGTTCCGATCACGCTCGTCAAGCGCCAGCGCAAGGAGAAGCCGCTGCGTCTCGTCATGTTGCTCGATGCGTCAGGCTCGATGAGCATGTATACCGGTGTGTTCCTGCGCTTCATCCACGGCGTGCTGGACGAGTTTCGCGAGGCCGAAGCGTTCCTGTTCCACACTCGCCTTGCACATGTCTCCGATGCGATGAAGGAAAAGGACGCGGCGCGCGCGCTGGACCGGCTGTCGATCATGGCGCAAGGCGCCGGCGGCGGCACCAAGATCGGCGAGAGCCTGCAGACGTTCAACCGCTGGCATGCCGCGCGCGTGATTCATTCTCGAACTGTGGTGATGATCGTGTCCGACGGTTACGAGACGGGTGATGCCGCCTTGCTCGGCCGCGAAATGGCCGCGCTCGGCCGGCGCTGCCGCCGCATCGTCTGGCTCAATCCGATGATGGCATGGGAAGGCTATGCGCCTGTCGCTGCCGGTATCAAGGCGGCGCTGCCGCATGTCGATCTCTACGCGCCGGCCAACACGCTTAAAAGCCTGACCGCGCTCGAACCATATCTGGCCAAACTCTGATGACCGCTCATGTCGAAGTGATGGACCTGGTCGCGCAGTTGAAAGCCGCCGAGCAGGCGTTTGTGCTGGCGACCGTCGTGCGCACCGTGTCGGTTACGGCGGCGAAAGCCGGCGCCAAGGCGATCATCCGCCCCGATGGCACGATCGCGGCGGGCTGGATCGGTGGCGGCTGCGCGAAGGGCGCGGTGCTGAAAGCGGCGCGCGAGGCGCTGGCCGATGGTGAGCCGCGCATGGTGTCGGTGCAGCCGGAGGACATGCTGGCTGAACTCGGCGTCAAGCCCGGCGAGAACCGCGACGGGGTCCGCTTTGCCAGCAACATGTGTCCCAGCAAGGGCACCATGGATATCTTCATCGAGCCGGTGCTGCCGCATCCCTCGCTGGTGATTTTCGGTGGAAGTCCGGTTGCGATGTCGCTGGCGGCGCAGGCACGCCAACTCGGCTATCACGTCACGCTGGCGGCGCCCGCGGGCGATCTCTCGGCCGTGCCCGATGCCGATATGCTGGTCGATGGCTTTGCGCCTGGCGAACTCAACCAGGCACGGCGCTTCATCGTGGTCTCGACGCAAGGCAAGGGCGATGAAGCCGCGTTGCGCGCGGCCGTCGCAATCGAGGCCGAATATCACGCTTTCGTCGGCAGCCGCCGCAAGATGGCGGCGCTGCACGAAAAACTCGTCGCCAACGGCGTGGCGCCCGAGGCGATCGACCGGGTCAAGGCGCCGGCCGGGCTCGATCTCGGCGCCATCACTCCGGAAGAAATCGCTATGTCGATTTTGGCCGAAATTACCGTTGAGCGCCGCCGCGGCCAGCGTGGCACCAATCTTGTCCCGGCCGCGTAGGCGACTGATTTGTCCTCGGTCCGCTCATGACTTTCGGCTATCCTGCCGGGGCTTCACCTCATTGGGGAATAGACCGACATGACCGGACAGGATTCATCCGATTGGCTCGGCCTCTCGGGCCGCGTGTGCGTTGTGACAGGGGGAGGCGGTGGTATCGGCCGTGCCGTTGCCACAAGTCTTGCGCGGGCCGGTGCCCGTGTTGCCGCCATCGATCGCGACGAACGGGGCCTGGAGGCGACGCGCGCGGAGCTGCGCGAACTTGGCCGCGACCATGTCGTGACGAATTGCGATACGACCAGCGCCGAGCGCGTTACCGCTGTCTCCGAGACGATCGAGAAATCGCTGGGCCCGTGCAGCGTCCTCGTCAACACCGCCGCGGTACTGCGCCCCGGCGGGCTCGACACGTTGTCGCTGGCCGAGTGGAATGCCGTTCTCTCCGTCAATCTGACCGGCTATTTCCTCTGCGCGCAGATCTTCGGCCGTCAGATGCGAAAGCTTGGGCGCGGCAGTCTCGTCCATGTGGCGTCAATCGCCGGCAGTCACGCCCAGGGACATAGCGGCGCGTATAGCGTCAGCAAGGCCGGCGTCATCATGCTCTCGCGGCAGCTCGCGAGCGAATGGGGCCCGCAGGGCATCCGAAGCAATGTCGTCAGCCCCGGCATGGTCATCACGCCGATGAGCCAGTCTTTTTACGATACGCCGGGGGTGACCGAGCGGCGCACGGCTGTCGTCCCCACGCGGCGGATCGGCATGCCGCAAGACATCGCCGACGCCATCCTGTTTCTGGCAAGCGATCGATCGTCCTATGTGAACGGCGACGAGATCACGGTCGATGGCGGCTATGTCCGGACGCTGATGAACCTGGTGCCGCGGCCGGGCCATGGCGAGAAATCCGGCTGAAGTCCCGGAGGGCCGCGCGCGTCCTAATCGTCGAACAGGCTCGACACCGACTCTTCGGCGGCGGTGCGGCCGATCGCTTCCGCGATAAGGGACGCGATCGACAGCGTGCGGATATTGGCGGCCTTGTTGACCGCGTCCGTCGGCAGGATCGAGTCGGTGATCACAAGCTCTTTCAGCTTGGAAGAGATGATGCGGGCCGCGGCGCCGCCGGACAGCACCCCATGGGTGATGTAGGCGTAGACTTCCTTGGCGCCGTTGGCGATCAGCGCGTCAGCGGCGTTCACCAGCGTGCCGCCGGAATCCACGATGTCGTCGACCAGGATGCAGGTATAGCCGGCGACGTCGCCGATCACGTTCATGACCTCGGATTCGCCGGCGCGTTCGCGGCGCTTGTCGATGATGGCGAGCGGCGTATTGATACGCTTGGCGAGGCCGCGTGCACGGACCACGCCGCCGACGTCGGGCGACACCACCATGACATTGGTGAGGTCGAAGCGTTCCTTGATATCGCGCACCATGACCGGCGAGGCGAAGAGATTGTCGGTTGGAATATCGAAGAAGCCCTGGATCTGGCCGGCGTGAAGATCGAGCGTCATGACGCGGTCGACGCCGGCATGCGTGATCAGATTGGCGACGAGCTTTGCCGAAATCGGCGAGCGCGAACCTGCCTTGCGGTCCTGCCGGGCATAGCCGAAATAGGGCACCACCGCCGTGATGCGGCGCGCGGAAGCCCGGCGCAGCGCATCGGTGATAATCAGCAATTCCATCAGATGGTCGTTGGCCGGAAACGACGTCGACTGGATGATGTAGACGTCGGAGCCGCGGACGTTTTCGTGGATTTCGACAAAGATTTCCATGTCGGCGAAGCGCCGGACGACCGACTTGGTCAGCGTCAGGTTCAGCCACTTGGCGATTTCCTGGGCCAGCACGGGATTGGAGTTGCCGGCGACCAGCTTGATTGAGCCGTTCTTGGCCGACATTGACGCCTCTCCCCGCGCCTTGCTGGATACAACGTTCAGCATATCGAGAAATCCTCGGAACCGGCGCGTTTCAACGTGCGAGGAGATATCAGGGAGGTGGCTTGGCTGGCAACCCATTGCCCCCGTTTTCCCGGGCAAAAATGGCCCATACCGGGACTATCCGGGGTGGCCTACTGGCCGCTGTAGCTCAGCGACGCGACGCCAAATGTCCCTACCGCGGGTGCTGCCGGCTCGGCGCTCGCAACCGCGGGACCGCGGCGGCCCGGCGCCGACGCGGGCGGCACATCAGGCGTTCCGTTAATCATGCCGCTGAGGCCGCTGAGGCCCGCCTGGGCGATTTTCCGCAAGATCAGATCGTCGGCAGCGGCCCAGGCATCGCGTCCGGCCTTGCCGGCCGGTTCTTCGCCGCTTAGCCGCAGCGCCCGCTGCTGGTTGCTGTCATAGACGTCCCAGACCCAGGCGATCATCGTCTTGCCGCGAACCACCTGCGCCGAGAGATAGCTACGCACGCGGTAGGAGGCCCCACTTTCGCGGGAGACGATCGACAGATTCCGCAGCTTCGATTCGCTGTCGAGCACGCTCACCATGCGGTCGAACACCGGCGGCGGCGGCCCATCGATCGATTCGAAGGCAATGGTGGAACCACCGCCGCTGGAAGCCATCGCGAACGAGCCGCTTGCCGCGCCGCCCCCGGCGCAGCCGCCCAGCGCACACGCCACGACGAGCAATGCCGCGGCGATCATTGCGCGCGTTGCTTTCAGGCAAAGATCTTGAACGGAGTCCCTCATCGACCTCTGCGATATCGTTAAAATCCGTTAAGGTCTAGGGCAGGGACGCCACAGCGACTTCCGGAGTGAGCACACAGCGCTCCGTCGGATTCCAAGAATTTTCGTTCAAGTTGAGGTACTTCCAGCGGCCGATCATGGTTCCAGCGCGATCGCGTGGACGTGGCGGCCGTAGTCCGGCTCTTTCCGATGCACCGAGCGGCGGTAGCTGTAGAAGCGCTCGTCCGAATAAGTGTCGACGCCGATGTCGTCGATCATCAGCACGCCGGCATTCTCGAGCCGCATCCGGATGAAACCGGCGAGGTCGAACATCGAATGGCCGTCGCGTGTCGAGGGAACGAAGAAAGAGGCATTGTCCGCGTCGGCATTCAGAAAACGTTCGACGAATTCGGCGCCCACTTCATAGGAGTGCTGGCGGATCAGCGGGCCGATCGCCGCCACCATGCTGTTGCGGTCGGCGCCGAGTTTCTCCATCGCGGCGATGGTCGATTCCAGCACGCCGGTCAGCGCGCCTTTCCAGCCGGCATGGGCGGCGCCGATGACGCGCGCACTCGGGTCGGCCAACAGGATCGGGCCGCAATCGGCCGCGGTGACGCTGATGGCGATCCCTTCGGTGCGCGTGACGATAGCATCGGCGCGCGGCCGCGCTTCGCCTTGCCAGGGTCCGGTCGCCACCACGGCGTCCGGTGAATGGATCTGGTGCACGCCTAACAAATGTTCGGGTGCTACGCCCATCTGCTCGGCCATGCGGCGACGATTTTCCACGACTTTGGCGCGATCGTCGTTTGAACCGAGACCGCCATTGAGGCCTTGGTAAATTCCGCTGGATACGCCGCCCTCGCGCGTGAAGAACGCGTGACGCACGCCGGGAATGGCTGACAGCAGCGACGATCCGAATGTCATGGGGCTTCGGTCTCGGTTTCCGGTTGTTCGTCGGTCAGCCCCGCGACCGAGGTGAGATTCGGCTCCGTGACCGCCAACACCTTGAACATCGATCCCATGCCGCCGCGGCCGCTGTCGGTCAGCCGCTTCAGCGCGCCGGAAATATCGGCGGAAATCTCGGGCGTGGTTTTCGCCATCAGTGTCACCGCACGGGTCTCGATGCCGAGTCGCTTGAGGAATTCACCCTGCGTTACCGGCCCGTGGACACGCGCACCGACGTCCTCGGCGGCGCGCGCCAGCGCCTGGAAATCGACATGCGCGGTGACGTCGGCTTGACCAGGATTCTTCAGCGGATCGGTAAAGCTGTGGCGGGCGATGGCCTGGAACGTGTCGCCGGCATCGCTGCGCATATGGCCGTAATCGATGATCAGCGCCGCGCCGTCCTGATCGCGAACGCGTGTCGCGATCTTCATGATCTCGGTATCGGGACGCCATTCGAACACGGCGCCGGGTGGGGCGGCGCGCACCAGCGGCGGCAACAACACCTCGAAACGCGGCATCGGCTCAGCCGACCAGCTGAACGCCAGCTTGTCGTTGGGATCGATCTCGACCACGCGCTCGTGCCAGCCGGTCTGGCGCTTCACCACCTGATGGATCGGCAGCACGTCGAAATATTCGTTGGCAAGAATGACGGCGGGGCCTTCGGGTACGTCGTCGATGGAGTCGTGCCAGGCGATGTTGCGCACGCTCGACAACGTCGCCTGCTGCTTTTCGCGCAGCGCCGGATTGATTTCCACCAGGTGAATGCTGAGCGATTGATAGAGCGGCGGCAGTACCCGAAGCGCGCGCAGCGCATCCGCCATCATGGTGCCGCGGCCGGGGCCGAGTTCGACCAGCCGCAGCAGCGGTGGCGAGCCGATCGCCTTCCAGACCGACGCTGCCCATAGCCCGAGCAATTCGCCGAACATCTGGCTCACTTCGGGGGCCGTGGTGAAGTCACCCTCGCGGCCCAACGGATCGCGCGACACGTAATAGCCATGCTCCGGATGCGTCAGGCACAGTTTCATGTATCGCCAGACCGGCATCGGTCCCGACGATTTGATCAGCTTCTTGATTTCCAACTGCAGCGGCGAATATTCGGTCACGACCTGCCTTAAAATGACTCTTACAAATGCTCCGGCGTCTTGCGGCGCCATGCCATTGCAATGAGGATGGCGCCCGCAATGATCATTGGCACTGACAGCAGCATACCCATAGTCAGGCCGCCCCACAAAAATCCGAGCTGCGGGTCCGGCTCCCTGAAAAATTCGCCTGTAATACGTGCAAAAGCGTAGATCGCGATGAAGCTGCCGAGGATCAGGCCCGGCCGCTTCAGGGCGCCCATCCGAATCATGACCGCCAGAATCGTAAACAGCAGGATGCCTTCGAGCCCGGCCTCATAGAGCTGGCTCGGGTGGCGCGGGAGCGGTCCGCCGTTCGGGAATACCATCGCCCACGGCACGCTCGAATCGGCCGGCCGGCCCCACAGCTCGCTATTGATGAAATTGGCGAGCCGCCCGAGGAATAGCCCGATCGGCCCGACCGCAGTAGTGATGTCGCCGAGCGACAGGATCGGCAGCTTGTTGACCCGGCAAAACAGCATCACCGCGGCGACGCAGCCGAGGAAGCCGCCGTGAAACGACATGCCGCCCTTCCACAGTTCGAAAATCTCGGCCGGGTGCTGCACGAAGAAGGGAAGATTATAGAACAGCACGTAACCGGTGCGGCCGCCGACGATGATGCCCACGGTGACCCACAGGATGAAATCGTCTAGCTGGGGCAGCGAGATCGGCGCCGGACCGCCCCACAGCTTCTCGTTCTTGAGCAGCGAGCGCGCGTAGATCCAGCCCAGCACGATGCCGCCGATATAGGCCAGCGCATACCAGCGGATCGCGATCGGCCCGATCGAAATGGCGATCGGGTCGAACACGGGGAAAGCAATCGTGAGGAAGGGCATCGAGTCCGGAATTTTAAGAGAGGTTGCGGCGATAGAGCGCCAATAGCCGTTCCCAGTGCCGCTCGGCGGCGTCGCGGTCGTAGACCGGGCGCTTCGGGAATGCAAAGCCATGATGGGTGCCGGGATAGATCTCGACCTCGTTGTTCGATCCCTTCATGCCTTCCTTCAACTTATCGATGATCTCCTGCGGTGCGTAGATGTCGGTTTCGGCGCAGCCGAAATAGAGCTCGGCCTTGGTTTTGTTCGCGGCAAGATGCGGACTGTCGGGCCGGTCGGTCGCCAGTTGCACGCCGTACATCGAGGCTGCCGCCTTGACGCGTTCGGGGAAATGCGTGGCAGCGTTGACCGCGTATTGGCCACTCATGCAGTAGCCGACGGTGCCGACGATCTTGGTGTTTGCAGCCGACTGGCCGTCGGCGTAAGCGAGCAATCCCTTGGTGTCTTCCATCACGAGGGGAATATTGAGCGAGTTCATCAGCTCGAACATGCGCTTGCGCTCGGGCGAATTCGGGTCCGGATTGATCGGTCCCAGCTCCATCGCGCCGGAGCGGTAATACATATTGGGCAGCATCACATAATAGCCCGAGGTGCCGAGCCGCCGTGCCATGTCGCGTAGCTCCTCGCGGATTGCCGGCGCGTCCATGTAAAAAATGATGACCGGAAACGGGCCGCCGCGTTCGGGGTGGGTGATGAAGGTCGTGGTCTTGCCGTCCTTGGTCGGAATTTCGATCTGCTGGTCGATCATGGGCGTTTCTTTGCCTGTTATGGTTCTGGTTTCTGGGCGGTAGTTCGATACGATTGCAAGGAAAGGGGAGCATGACAAGGCGAACGGCGATCACGTTGGCCTCGACCGCGCCCTTGAACAGTGTCTCCGGGATCGCCATTGTCTCGCGTAACGAAAATGTGCAGCGAGCGGAGCGTTCCTGATGACCCAGACCAACAATCGGTTTTTCGACGAGATCGGCCGTTTGATGAATGACGCCGCCGGCGCCGCCCAGGGCGTCAAGCGCGAGGTCGATGCGGTGGTCCGCAATCAAGCCGAGCGGATCCTGCGCGATCTCGACCTCGTCAAGCGCGAGGAGTTCGACGCGGTCAAGGATATGGCCCGGCTGGCGCGCGAGGAAAACGAGGCGCTGAAGGCGCGGATCATGGCGCTGGAAGCGAAGCTCGGCGGGGCGCCGCAGGCAGGATGAAGACTGACAGCTTAGCATAAGCGCTCCGTCATGCCCGGGCTTGTCGGCTTGTCCCGGCATCTACGTCTTTTCTTCCTTTCTTGTTTTCTTCCTTTCTTGGGCGCCAAGACGCGGATGGCCGGGACAAGCCCGGCCATGACGATCCCACGGCCTAATCCGTCCTAAAACCGCAGAAAAGTCCCTTCATTTCCTTGTCATTTCGCCCCTTTGGGGCTAAAAGCCCGCCACGTCCGCAGCCCCCGCACCCCTGGAGGCTTGCTGTAGGGCGCTACCGGGCCGCGATGCGGCCTTTAACTTTTTAGAAAACAAGGACTTACAACGATGGCGACCGTCAAGGAATTGAAGGCGACCGCACGTCCGCAGAGCGGCAAGGGGGCCGCCCGGGCAGAGCGTCGCGCCGGGAGAGTTCCCGGAGTGATCTATGGTAACAACCAACCCCCCGTCACCATCTCGGTCGACGATGCCGAACTGCGCCAGCGCATCCTGGCCGGCCGGTTCCTGACCACGATTTACGACATCGACCTCGAGGGCAAGAAGCACCGCGTGATTCCGCGCGACTTCCACCTCGATCCGGTACGCGACTTCCCGCTGCATGTCGATTTCATGCGACTCGGCGAAGGCGCCACGATTCGCGTCAGCGTTCCCCTGCACGTGGTGAACGGAGACTCGGCGCCGGGCGTCAAGCGTGGCGGCACCATCAACATCGTCACCCACACCATCGATCTCGAATGCTCGGTCGACAACATTCCGCAGTACATCGAGGCCGATGTCGGCGGACTGGAAATCAGCTACTCGCTGCATTTGTCCGACATCAAGCTGCCGGCCGGCGTGAAGTCGCTGTCGCGTGAAGACGCGACGCTGGTGACGATCGTGCCGCCGTCAGGCTATGCCGAAGAAATGAAGGCGGCTGCGGCTGCCGCGGCTGCCGGTACGGGAGCCGTTGCGGCTCCGGGTGCTGCTCCGGCGGCGGGTGCTGCTGCGGCCGCGCCTGCGGCAGGTGCTGCGGCTGCTGCTCCGGCGGCGGGTGCGAAGGCGCCTGCCGGTGGTGGCGACAAGAAGAAATAAGCTAGCGCGGGATGCCGCGTCATGCGCCTCTTTGTCGGCCTCGGTAACCCCGGCGCAAAATACGCGAACAACCGGCATAATATCGGTTTCGCGATCGTCGATGAAATTGCGCGGCGTCATGGTTTTTCACCATGGCGCCGACGCTTTCAGGGCGAGACGTCGGAAGGCACGCTCGACCATGAGAAGGTCGTCCTGTTGCGGCCGACCACCTTCATGAACGAGTCCGGGCGCGCGGTGCAGGAAGCCGCAAACTTCTTCAAGCTCGGTGCGGGCGAGATCACCGTGTTTCAGGACGAACTCGAACTGCCGCCGGCAAAGGTGCGCGTCAAGGTCGGCGGCGGCATTGCCGGCCACAATGGCTTGCGCTCGATCTCCTCGCATATCGGCAATGAGTATCGCCGGGTGCGGCTCGGGATCGGTCATCCCGGCGTCAAGGAGCTGGTGCACAGCCACGTGTTGTCGGACTTCGCCAAGAGCGACCGGCCCTGGGTCGAGGCGCTGTGTCAGGCCGTCGCCGATAATGCTGGCCTGCTTGCGGGCGGGCGCGACTCGACGTTTCAGAACAAGGTGCATCTGGCGATGCAGGCCAAGGGATTTTTCGAGAAAGAAGACGGTGGAGAGAAGCCGGACTGACTTCTCCATCGTCATGCCCGGGCTTGTCCCGGGCATCCACGTTTTTGTGGCTGCAGATAAAGCAAGACGTGGATGGCCGGGACAAGCCCGGCCATGACGAAGAACGGATGTTGAGGACGAAATGGGATTCAAATGCGGTATCGTCGGGTTGCCCAATGTCGGCAAGTCGACGCTGTTCAACGCGCTGACCGAGACGGCAGCGGCGCAGGCGGCGAATTATCCGTTCTGCACCATCGAGCCGAATGTCGGCGAAGTGGCCGTGCCGGATCCCCGGCTCGACAAGCTGTCGGCGATCGCCAAATCAGCCCAGATCATTCCCACGCGGCTGACCTTTGTCGATATCGCGGGCCTCGTGCGCGGCGCTTCCAAGGGCGAAGGTCTCGGCAACCAGTTCCTCGCCACCATCCGCGAAGTCGATGCGGTAGCGCATGTCGTGCGCTGCTTTGAGGATTCCGACGTTACCCACGTCGAGGGCAAGATCGCGCCGCTGGCCGACATCGAGACCATCGAAACCGAATTGATGCTCGCCGATCTCGACAGCCTGGAAAAGCGCGTCGACAATCTGTCGAAGAAGGCCAAGGGCAACGACAAGGACGCCAAGGAACAGCTTGATCTCGTCAACCGCGCGCTGGTGCTGCTGCGTGAAGGCAAGCCGGCGCGCTTTCTCGAGCGCAAGGCGGAAGAAGAGCGCGCGTTCGGCATGCTTGGCCTGCTGACATCGAAGCCGGTGCTTTATGTTTGCAACGTCGAGGAAGGCTCGGCCAAGGACGGCAACAGCTTTTCGAAACTGGTGTTCGAGCACGCCAAAAAGGAAGGCGCGGTCGCGGTAGTGATTTCCGCCAAGATCGAATCCGAAATCGCGACCCTGTCACGCGAAGAGCGTACTGAGTTTCTCGACACGCTCGGTCTGGAAGAGGCCGGCCTCGACCGTCTGATCCGTGCTGGCTACCAGCTGCTTGACCTCATCACCTATTTTACCGTCGGACCGAAGGAAGCGCGCGCCTGGACCATCAACCGCGGCACCAAGGCGCCTGCGGCGGCCGGTGTCATTCACACCGATTTCGAAAAGGGCTTCATCCGCGCCGAAACCATTGCCTATCCCGATTACGTCGCGTTGAACGGTGAAGCGGGCGCCCGTGACGCCGGCAAGCTACGGCTGGAAGGCAAGGAATACGTCGTCGCCGACGGCGACGTCATGCATTTCCGGTTTAATACCTAGAACGTTTTCGAGCGAAGTGGATTCCGGTTCGCGTGAAGAAAACGCGTCAATACAAAAGACTAGAGCCCCGTTCTGATTCAATCAGAACGGAAAAGGCTCTAGCGCATCTGCCCCTGGTCGCGGATTGCGCCGAGATGCTCGTTGATGCGGAATATGATCAGGATCAGTTCCGCTGCAATGCGTGAAAATACGACGCCGACCACGACGCCGGCGATCGAGGCCAACAGCAGGATGAAGCCGCCGAACGGGCTGATTGCCATCGTGGCCAGACTCGAAAAAATCCCGGATATGCCGAACAGTACGATCAATCCAATCACCAGCCAGTAGAAGGTCTTGATGATCGTGGGTGTGATAAAACGGTCCCACTGAAACAGATCCTGAAAATCGAACATCGGTGGTTCTCCCGGCGAGGCGAATATGGACAACGTTCAACCTGGCACAGGGCTAACCCCGAATGTTGCTTCGGGCAAGTCGTGGACAAGCCATGCGAGTGGGCGGGTTGAGATTGCTGCAAATAACGGCCACAATCAGGCTTCCCCCGAGGAAACTCCCAATCCAACTCAAGCAGAATCATCAATCCGAATCCTTAAGGCCGAATCTTTAAAGCCATGGCAGTGCTGACCTTCGAAGATTTCAAGCCCGGCCATTTCGGCACGTTCGGACCGCGCCATGTCACGCGCGAGGAGATCCTGGCGTTTGCCGCCGAATTCGACCCGCAGCCGATGCATCTTGACGAAGCGGCCGCCAAGGCCTCGATGCTAGGGGGACTTGCCGGTTCGGGCTGGCACCTCTGCTCGATCCTGATGCGGATGATGTTCGACGGCTTCATCGGCCGCACTGCCTCGATGGGTTCGCCCGGCGTCAACGAACTGCGCTGGCTCGCGCCGCTGCGGCCGGGCGACGATTTGACGTTGGATATCGAGGTGGAAGAGGCGCGGGTTTCGAAGAGCCGCCCCGAGACCGGCATCGTGACGTTCAAGGGCGTGGTTCGCAACGCGGCCGGCGTGGCGCTGTGCGAGATGGTGTCGCCGATCATCGTGCGGCGGCGCGCCGACGCCGCGGCGTGAGGCAGTCCAATGCATTTTTTTGAAGAGCTGGAGATCGGCGCGCGGCGTGAGGTGGGCTCGTTCACCTTCACCGCCGAACTGATCAAGAAATTCGCCGCGCAATTCGATCCACAAGTCTTTCATCTCGACGAGGAAGCGGGACGTAAATCCTTGTTCGGCGGTCTGGCCGCATCGGGCTGGCATGTCGGTTCGGTGTGCATGAAGCTCCTGGTCGCCGACGGCCAGCGTCAGATAGATGAGGCCGCCGCGCGCGGCGAGGAGATTGCGGTCTGGGGACCGTCGCCCGGCTTTCGCGAACTGCGCTGGATCAGGCCGGTCCTTGCCGGGGACACCATCAGTTTCGCCAGCGTCATCGAATCGAAGCGGTTGTCGGACAAGCGTCCGGAATGGGGGATTGTGCAAGCCCGCAACAGCGGTGCCAATCAGCGCGGCGAACCGGTGTTCTCGCTATTGGCGACCGCCTTCGTGCCGCGGCGGAATGCAGGCTGAAGAGCCGACACAGGCCCTCGATTAACGTTACTGATTTTTTGTTCCTTCGCCGCAGCGATGAATCCGTGGAACGAATTTTTTGCTAACGCATTTTGAACCTATCCCCGTCATATCTGACTCAGGGACAGTACCGAGGGCATGACCATGGCGGATCGCAGCGGCCTGAAACTTGTCGGCTTTATTTTCGCAACCATCACGCTGGGTGTGATGTTGACCACCGCGATGGTGGTGAACAGCTATGCCGACGGCGGTTACACCCCCGCGAGTGCGTCGTTCGACCGCGGATAGGTTGAGAATTTACTAACCATAGAAGCTGAATCGCGCGACCAGCCCGCGCTAAAACTCAGCTGCTCCAGATCAGCGCCATTACCACGACGGCAGCGGTCAGCAATCCGACAAAACGAAACAGGAGAGTACCCACGCCGTGGGCCGATTGCCGTAATGCAATCGGGTTCGGGCTGTCCGGTTGAACGCTTTGCATCAGAGTGTCCCCTCAGGAATTTGTCTGCCGCCACGTGACGGCATCCGTCCTTGGTCGCGAGGCCGTTTATAAAGTTGAAATCATGCACTGCCAAACAAAACCGCCGCCGTTCTGTTCGGAAAGGCGGCGGGTGTCAGATTTTTGCAACGGTCAGTATCAGCTGTTGCGAAGACCGTCGGCTGCGCGTTTCCACTGCGTGACGTTGTCGGCAATCATGCGCGTCGATTTCATCGCGGCCTGGCTGAGCTGCGCATAGCCTGAGATTTCGCGCTGAACGCGCTGGCCTTCGGCATGCAGCAGGTCGCGCAGGCTTTCGAGTTCCGAAATCAGCTTCTCGATTTCCGCGAGAGAAGTTCCGGCAACGCGCTGGATCAACGAGTTGACGTTGTTGACGGTGGCTTCGGCCTGGGCATCGAGCGGAGCTGCTTCAGGGCTCGGCACCGCCGGACGGCGCAGATAGGCAATGTCGTTACGGACGAAGTCGCGGATCCCCGCCTCGACTTCGGTGACGGCAGCGAGGTTGCTGTCGACTTCCTCAGTTGCTTCAATTTCTTCCGAACGAATGGTAGCGTTCATCGGCTATTCCTCTGTTTCGCATAAGCGAGCGCGGACGTCCCCCGCACGACGAAGTGGAGCGGTGACATCAGGGCTGCCGATTTTGACCGCATCTGGGCCAATATGCGGCAATGCTGGATCATTCCTGCGAGAGGAAGCGGCCGAAGTGTTCTACCAGCTGCGCTTGAAGCCCGCGCTGATGCTCTTGTTCGCGGCGCCGGACGGTGTCTCGCCGACCGAGCCCGAGATGGTGACGCCGTCGAACAGTTTTTGTTCGGCGCCGATCTTGCGCAGCCATTTGTCGTCCGATGTCGACAGCGTCTGGCCGGCCATGAAGCTGGTGCCGGTATCGGTGATGCTCAGCTTCGCCGACTGGCCGGTTTCGTAGCTCCGCGCCGGGTGGCTGACGATGCCGGGCACGGGCACCAGGCCCTGCTGGATCAGATTGTAGCCATTCTCCAGCGTGAGCGAATATTGCTCGCTAAGCGGCACCGATTTGCTCAAGGAGGTGCCGAGCTTGCTCTGCTCCTGTGCGGGATCGACGCGTGCTTCCACCGCGGTCTTGTCCCAGATCGAGGCCAAGCCGGGTGCGGTGATGGCCGCCCACGCGGAGCCGGAAGATTGCGGCAGGCTGCCCCCGTTCGCCAGTTTTTCCGAAAGCAGTTCGGAGGTCGTCAGCGTGCCCTGCCGGGCAACCGTCATGTCGGCACCGATCCTTGTGTCCAGGAACGGCGAGACGGACTGTTTGACCGACACGCCGGATACGCCGTTCGCCTTCTGACTGGAAGACCAGGATGCGTCGGCATTCGCGGCTGCCTTCGCGGCTCCCTTGGGCACCGGGCCGCCCTTAAGGGCCGGAGCGGGCAGGGTGGACGCATCGACATTGAGCTGGCTCCAGTCCAGCTTGCTGACGTCGATGTCTTTCAGATGTCGGCGTCGTCGGCATCGGGCGCCGCGGCTTCCGTTGCGGTCGCTTCCGCATCGGCGTCTTCGGCGGGCGGCGTTTGCGCCGTTGCCGCCAGCATCGAGGCCAGGCTGAAGCCGGCCACCAGCATCGGCAGCCTTGCCCAGCCACATCTTGTCTTGGAAATCATTACCCGCCCGCATTCCAGATGGTGCTGAGAATGCGTTCGTTCCGGTGCAAAATTATGGCGAGGGCGCGCAGGGCGCCCTCGCACGCTCCGTCATGCCATCCACGTCGTCTTGGGGCTGGTGAAGACAGGACGTGGATTCCCCCGGGGGCATGACGGAGAGGATCGATCGTCAGACCGCCATTCTCGGCAGATGAATGGGATAACCCACCGTCTGCTCGACCAGATCGAACGAATCGACCATGACTCGGAAATTGGTCAGCCGGCCGGCCTTGAACTGCGCGAAATGGGCAATGCGCAGGCTGATAGGCTTGTTCGAATCCAGCGCCGTCAGCGAATAGCGCATCATCGAGGAGGCCGAGTCCGGCCCCAGCATGATCGACTCGCGGTCGAAGCGATGGATGCGGACATTCTCGGCGATCTGCCGGATGACTTCGATCACGGCTGCCTTGCCCTGGCGCGATCCGAAGAACGGAAACATGTCGATCGGGCCATAGATGGCCCAGTCGACGTCATCGTCGAGTACGGCTTCGAGATCGGCGGGCTGGCGTTCGTTGATCGCGCGATGCAACGCACGAGAAAAACGCCAGAGGCTATGCTCTGTCATTTGGTTGGATCCTCGAAATTGGCTTGCAAACAGCAACGGCCCTGAGGGCGTCAGCGTCGACGCCGTGCCTGGTTGCTGCACTCAATTATTTGAAGCTTCAAATAAAGCTCTTTGCCTAAAATGCAATTGTCATTTTTGCATTGCACAAATGCAATGGTTTTCAACCCTTTACCGGTCGCGCAGGCGTGCCGGCTGCCGTTCGAGGGCGATTTCAGCGTCACGAATCGCGATCACGGCAAACAGCAGGGCGCCCCCGATACCGCCGATCGCGGCGCCGAGCGGCATGAAGGTAAAGAACACCAGCATGCCGCTATAGCCTTCAAGACTCGTGGTTTTAAAGATTTGGACCCAGGCCAGACCGGCCCCGATCCCGAGCGTCGCGCCGCCCAGCGCGCCCAATGCCAAACCAAGCAAAGCCAGCAATGCGATCTTCATGTGTTCTTCTTGTCCGGAACAGGCCTTGTGATGTGTCACGGTTGGCGCGGTGAGGTTCAACGTTGCGGAGAATAAGTGGAGACGTCATTTCCCCGGCTCACCTCGTCATTCCCGGGCGCGACAACGTCGCGAGCTCTGTGCAATTGCACATCAGAGAATCCATAACCACGATCGTGCGTATGGGTTCCGGGCCTGCGCCAAGTGGCGCATCCACGATGCGCAATTGCGCATCGGGGAATGACGCGCCAATTACATCTCGTCGGCGGTGTGGCCGGTCAGAACCGCGCTGACGTCACGTTCGAGCACCTGCTGGACCATATCGAACGTATCGATGATTTCGCGGATCTTTGCGATGCGACCCTCGCGAAACGTGTAGAAGGCCGCGATGTCGAATTGCACCATGCGCTGATTGCTGCTCTTGCGGAAGAACACGCGAAGGTTCGCCGCCACCGTGTCGCCTTCGGCGACCAGGATCGGCACCTCGCAGCGCATTTCGGAATAACGGGCGTGGATGGTGGTCCACGTCTCCCGCATCGCCGCCTTGCCACGGCGATAGCCCATATGCGGCAGGATATCGATCGGAGCGTTGGCGGCGAATTCGATGTCGTCGGTGCAACGCGCCAATGCGCCTTCGATATCGCCGGAATAATAGACATCGAGGAAATTCAGCACGCGCTGCCGGTGAAGATCCTCAGTCATCCCTGTTTCTCCGTCGGTGCTCGACCCGACTCGCATACTGGTTGTATTCTGACCGAAATAACGCTGCGATCAATCCGTAAAATGACGCAGAAGTCTCGCACGCCATTTTCAAAACGTCTCATATGCAAAAGATGCATCAGCCTGACACACGCTTCCATAGCCGGGGAAAGACGACCGCATCGATCGCCGGGATCGCGTGCCGCTCAGGTCTGGATAACCGCGGAGCCGCCGATTTATTCCGCACCGGTCGCCAGGCAAATCTTTGACTGGCGCACTTGTCCGGTGCTCCAAGGTCCGTATCCTCTGCTGTCAAGGGCCGGCGAAGCCGCCCCGACCCATGCTTGGCTCGCCGAAGCTTTAGCGGAGGCGGCAAGCCGGGCGACGACGACTGTGAGTGTGGAGACATGGAACTTCGCAGCGCACGGACCGTTGAGGATGCGAATTCTTACGGAGTCACGGCATCATGAAAACCGCAGCCGCCATTTTCGCCACCGCAGCGCTGGCGATCATTTCCACTTCGCCCGCTGATGCCAAGGGTTGCCTGAAAGGCGCCGTGGTTGGCGGCGTCGCCGGTCACTATGCCGGACATCACGGCGTCGTCGGCGCCATCGCCGGCTGCGCCTATGGCCGCCACCGCGCCAACGAACAGGATCGTCAGCGACAACAGCAGACCAGAGGGCCCGCCGGGCAGGAGAAGTTGTAGCTCCGTCGTTCCGGGACGCGCGAAGCGCAGGCCCGGAATCCATAACCACGATAATGCGTATGGATTCCGGACAGCCGTTTCGCGGCTTCCGGAATGACGACGGAAATAGTTTGCGTCATTCCCTCCGGAACAACCTCCTCGCCATCCGCGTTGTCTTTCTCCGTGCACAACGGAGATACGCATGACAAGACCGCCGACGAGAGCCGTCCAGCCCGTTCCCCAGGACAACCAGTGTCACAAAGGCCCCGGCAGCGCGCCTGATGTTCCGCTCGACACCACCAAGGGCCACCGCGACGACGAGAAGCACAACATCCGCGAGCAGGCTGCGCACGGCAATCTGACGCAGAACACCAGCAACCGACGGTCGGGGTGAAGGCGCTGGGGTCGCAAGCGCCTCTTTCTGATTTCAATGTCAAACAGCCGGCCCTGGATTGTCGTCACCCGCGAAAGCGGGTGATCCAGTATTCCAGAGACCGTGCTTGAGCCGAGAGGCCGCGGCGTACTGGATGCCCCGCCTACGCGGGGCATGACAGTAGTTGAGGATGCGAGTTCGCATTCTCGCGGCGTATTTCGCCCGAGCTTTGCATTTCGTTGTCCCTCCCAGAAAGTGAGAGGGCGCAGGGAAGACCGGGTGCGCGCTGCACCCGCGGTCTCGTGCGCAAAATGCACAAAGCAAACGCACACGAGCATACAGGTTCAGCGGAAACACTCCGGCCTTCCCCGCGCAATGGTTTTACGGCTTACTTCGTGCTCTCCCCGGTGACCGGGCTTTCTTGCCACCGTCGCCCCTAAGAAGCGTTAGCTTCCCAAGAACTTGACACCAGCGTCGGGGTGTCAGGACCACACGACTTCGCCGTACGCATTGGCGCGCCCGTCTCGCGCACCGCCGCGTCCACCGCATCCCGCACCCAACGTTCGTGACGATCGCGAAGCGCCCCTCTTTGAGAGGTACAGGATGGCGCGAGCTGGTAGCGCTGATTTGCCCGACGGCGAAAGCAAAATATTTTTCGCGAGAGGGCTGGACAGTGTTCGCAGGCGTGATTTGCCCGTCGGGCGCAGGCAAGCGCGTCGTTCCGCACTCTCCAACGTCATTCCGGGGCGCGCGAAGCGCGAGCCCGGAATCCATAACCACGATAATGAGTACGGATTCCGGGCGGTCGTTGCGAGGTTTCGGGAATGGCGCTTCAGGTTAGCTCAGTCGAAGCCAGAAATTCTTCGGCCTGCGCGCGCGTTGGAAAGCGGCCAACTTCGCGGTATTCAGGGTCATGCTCTGCCGAGTCGGGTGAGCGAAGTGCCACGAACTCGCCGCGGTCCTGCTCAATGAGTTCCGTCAAATCCTCGCTGTTGTAGGGTGTCATGTCCCGCGCGCCGCAACGTGGGCATTCGTCGTCGCACATGCATGACCATTCGTCGGTCCATCGACGCCTGCACTGATCGCATTTGTAGAAATTCAGAAACCATGCCATGCGGGGTCTCCTATGATCGTAAACGATAATTTCCGCGGGACACGAAGTCGATAAATCCACGATCACGCAAAAATTGAAGTTGCTGGCGTATCTTGGGCCTGACGTTCTCGTTGCCAGGATACAGGTCGCCTAAGTGTCGCTCGAAAGCGTAGACGTCTTCAAGCGTGAAGTCGCGCCTCCCAAGTGACTCAACGCATTTCATGACTTCAATCAGCCAGCCTCGTGCTTCTAATGATGCATTTCTGAGGAAAAGTGTCTTCTGCCATTCCGCAAGAACGAGGTCTTTCTCCCGGATGCGGCCGTTTTGCACGATATGAATCTTGCCGGACTCCGGGACGCGGTTGAGCAGGATGTTCGAGCCAATCCAGCCCGCACGCCTCGCCGTCGCTGCCAATGGTTTTCGCTCCTCGATGATCTCGCGGATGAAAAAGTGCTTAGGCACGATGAAGAGATTGACGACTGCAAGCGACTTGAGGTCGTAGTTCATAAGGAGCAGGTTCGGATTATTACTGGCAGCTAAGCGCTCGCACTTGGTCTTGAATGCGCCATCGACAACCCTCGTTCCGAACTTTCCCTTCTGGCTTTTGAGTTCGAATTCCTCGCTGCAGGAGGTACAAAAGAAATCGGCGAGCGGACTGTTGTTAGGGAAAGATGAAATCTTCGCATTGCCGCAATGAGGACAATAAGCCCACGCGCTCACCCAAGCTTCGGTCCATACGCGAGCGCTTTGCGACCCGCTGCTGTAGGACGATTGGGTTTCTTCAAAGCCGAGCTTCATGACGCTAGCGTAACGAAACACGCTAGAATTGCTAGCGTCTGAGTCGCTACCGCTTCTTCCACCCGCCCCGATGCCCAGGCGCGCCGCCGCTCGATCGCGGGGCGGGGCCGAATTCGGGGCCGGACTGGCGCGAGTCGGTGGGTTGGAAGACTTTGCTTGTGCTGCCGAATGGTTTTTTTGGCAGCTCGTTGCCGGCGCGATAGGGCAGGGACTCCGGACCGTGCATTTCGTCTAGGTGGGGTTTGTGGACGCGGGAGGTGGTGGGACCGCCCGTGGGGCGCCCCTCACCCCGACCCTCTCCCCGCGAAGGGCGGGGCGAGGGGGAAGAGGCACCTCCGGCACGCATTCCACCGCCGCGCTTCTTCATTGCGGACGTCGGGAGGTTTGCGGCTTCGCCGTATTTCTTTGCTCCCGCATACGCGCCGGCTTTGCCTTGCACCGTGCGCTGCTTGGCGGTGGGATCGTCGACGACAGCCAATTCCGTGGCGCGCAGGCGTTTGACTTCGTCGCGGAGTCTGGCGGCTTCTTCGAAGTTCAGATCGGCGGCGGCTTCGCGCATTCTGGTTTCGAGGTCGTTCAGCACGGTCTCGAAATTATGCCCGATTGAGATCACGTCGTCGGCCATGCCGCCGTCGCCGATTTCGACCAGCACATGGTCGCGCTCGTAGACGCTGTTCATGATGTCGCCGATGGATTTCTTGATGCTCTCCGGTGTGATGCCGTTGAGGGTGTTGTACTCGACCTGTTTTTCGCGGCGGCGGTCGGTCTCGGCGATGGCGCGCTCCATCGAGCCCGTCATCTGGTCGGCATAGAGGATCACCTTGCCGTCGACATTGCGCGCGGCGCGGCCGATGGTCTGGATCAGCGAGGTCTCGCTGCGCAAGAAACCTTCCTTGTCGGCGTCGAGGATCGCGACCAGCGCGCATTCGGGAATGTCGAGGCCTTCGCGCAACAGATTGATGCCGACCAGCGCGTCGAACGCGCCGAGCCGCAAATCGCGGATAATCTCGATGCGCTCGATGGTGTCGATATCGCTGTGCATGTAGCGGACACGAATGCCCTGCTCGTGCAGATATTCGGTGAGGTCCTCCGCCATCCGCTTTGTCAGCACCGTGACGAGCGAGCGGTAGCCCGCCTGCGCGGTAGCGCGGACTTCGCCGACGAGATCGTCGACCTGGGTGCGGGCCGGACGGATGTTCACGGGCGGATCGATCAGCCCGGTGGGACGGATCACCTGCTCGACGAACACGCCGCCGCTTTCGTTCAGCTCCCAAGCGCTCGGCGTCGCCGAGACCGCGACCGATTGCGGGCGCATCATGTCCCATTCCTCGAATCGCAGCGGACGGTTGTCCATGCAGGAGGGCAGGCGGAAGCCGTATTCGGCCAGCGTCGCCTTGCGGCGGAAGTCGCCGCGGAACATGCCGCCGATCTGCGGCACGGTGACGTGGCTTTCATCCGCAAACACCAGCGCATTGTCGGGGACGTATTCGAACAGCGTCGGCGGCGGCTCGCCGGGGCGGCGTCCGGTGAGGTAGCGCGAATAGTTTTCGATGCCGGCGCAGCTTCCGGTCGCTTCCATCATTTCGAGATCGAAGGTGGTGCGCTGCTCCAGCCGCTGCGCTTCCAGCAGGCGGCCTTGATTGTTGAGCTGGTCGAGCCGCAGCTTCAACTCGGATTTGATCGATTTGATCGCCTGCACCAGCGTCGGCCGCGGCGTCACATAGTGCGAATTGGCGTAGATCTTGATGAATTCGAGATCGTCCTGCTTGTGGCCGGTGAGCGGATCGAACTCCTCGATATTTTCGACGGTGTCGCCGAACAGGTTCACGCGCCAGGCGCGGTCTTCATAGTGCGCCGGGAAGATGTCGATGACGTCGCCGCGAACGCGAAAAGTGCCGCGGGTGAAATCGGCCTGGGTGCGCTTGTATTGCAGCGCGACGAGGTCGGCGATCAATTGCCGCTGGTCGATGCGCTCGCCCTTTTTCAGCGCAAAGGTCATCGCAGTATAGGTCTCGACCGAACCGATACCGTAGATGCAGGACACGGAAGCCACGATGATGACGTCGTCGCGCTCCAGCAGCGCGCGCGTCGCCGAGTGACGCATGCGGTCGATCTGCTCGTTGATCGAGGAATCCTTCTCGATATAGGTGTCGGTCCGCGGCACATAGGCCTCGGGCTGGTAGTAGTCGTAATAGGAGACGAAATACTCCACCGCATTGTCAGGGAAGAAACTCTTGAACTCGCCATAGAGCTGGGCGGCCAGCGTCTTGTTCGGCGCGAGGATGAGGGCAGGGCGCTGCGTCGCCTCGATCACCTTGGCCATCGTATAGGTCTTGCCGGAACCGGTGACGCCGAGCAGCACCTGCGTGCGGTCGTTGCGCCCTATGCCCTCGACCAGTTCGGCGATCGCGGTCGGCTGATCGCCCTTCGGCTCGTATTCGGATTTGATGACGAAGCGGACGCCGCCTTCGGATTTTTCCGGGCGTGGCGGGCGATGCGGCGTCCAGATTTTCACCTGGCCGTCGTCGCCCCTGAATTCCGGGCGGCCGTCGCGGATCAGGGCTTCCAGCGCATCCGCGGTGGCGGCGACCCCGAGCGCTTCCATCTTGTTGCGCGGCGGTCGTGCCAGCGCTGCGTCATCGTCCTCCGCGGTCGGCAGGCCGAGTTGCCGCGCCAATTCGGGATCGAGCGTCGGGATCGTCGCCGAGGTGCCGTAATTGGCTTGCGGGGCCTCGTCGAAACCTTGCCGTGTGGAGGAGGGCGACGCATCGCGTTTTGCGACGTCATCGCTGGTCCCGCGCGTCGATGCCCGCGCGCGATGCGCGGCGGCCTCGCCACCGGCGCGGCGGTCCCAGGAATTGTCCGGCGGCGGCTGCAGGCCGGTGCCCGAGCCCATGCCCGCATCGCCGCGATTGATCGCGGGATTGAGCAGTTCCGCAAGCGCCGGCCCGATCGGCTGCACGTCAGGCCGGTGTGCTTTGGATTTCGGGGTTTTGCCGGGCTTTTTGGGGGTATCTGGTTTCTTCGCCATGGGGCGAATATGGGATGAGTCCGGGCCCGAGAAAAGGGCAAATGGCCGCCATGCTCGAATGCGCGGTCGTGTCAGTAGATGTCAGCAAGAGAACGGGATGGAACCGGCGCAGGCACGACTTTCAAGCGAGGACGTTGCCGGAATCCTGCGGGGCCGTGGCAGGCGCCGCTTCCTTGATGTCGAGATGAATCCCGCCGCATCGCGTGCATCGCATGGTCCAGTATTCGGCGCCGGACTTGCCGGAGATGATGCGCAGCACCGCGAGTTCGGCGTCGCAATCCGGACAGTTGGACTTCACCGGCTTCGACGGCGGTTCGGGTTCGCATTGCGGCACGAGCGTGATCATTTTCGACCATTCTATCGTGAGGCCTGCGATTCCTCCGTCAGATAGCGTGGCCTGAAGCGGTCGATATGAGCTTTCGCGTCCGCTATCGCCGCTTCCTGGTCGGACCACGCAAATCCGACTTCGAGCGATTGGAAACGACATGCCATCGATGACGACCGGCGCGAGATCGGCCCGTTGAATTCTGGCGTGCCATTGCCCTCTTCCCGCCTCGAACGACTGAATTTCAAAGCCACCGTAGATCATGGCCGTCTCCCGGGAATTGCCCCGGTCCGAGGGAAGCATGATCCGGCGCAAGCCAATGTGAACGGGTTCACATCTCCCGGTATTTTTCAGGGAAGCCGGTGCACGGGTGAGGGCTGAAAATCAGCCGCGGGCGGCGATGTGATCGGCGAGGATGGCCGCATCGTCGCCGACACCCGACAGGAAAGCGGAATTCAGGTTCGACATCCATGACAGGCCGAGGAAATACAGCCCGGGCACGTCGGTGACGCCACCAATTTGAACCGGTTCGCCACGCGCGTTCGAGGACAGGCAGATCGAGCCAGCCGAAATCGAGCCCGTAACCGGTAGCCCAGATCACCGCGGCAATCCCGTTGGTGCCGAGGTCGAGATGCCGTAGCGGCTCGGTGACGCAAGGCGGGTCTGGAAGCACGGCCCGGGCGCCGGAATCGTCGGGTAAATCCAGGCCGTGCTGTGTTGCATGCGCGTCCGCCCGATCAAGGAAGGTGGCGTAGTAGATATCCCCGATCGCAAGGTTCTTCGCGAGATCGTCAGCGATATCGATGACGCCATCGCGCACGGCTGCCACACGTCCCAGCAGCGTGATGCCCCGGGCTGCGAAGCGGCGAAAGTCGATGGTGTGGCCGCCATAGGCACCGGAGATCGCCGGATTCACCCGAAACGGCCCACGTTGCTCCGACGTCATCTGAAACAGACCCAGCGTACCGAACCACCACGTCATATCATGGCCGCGGTATCGGCGCGGCAAGCGACCGTGCTGGCTGACCGAGAGAAAGACGCGGCGGCCGGCGCGATTAAGTTCCTCGGCAATCTGCGCGCCCGATGCGCCGGAACCGACAACCAGCACCGCACCCGGCGGGAGCTGTCCGGGATTTTGGTATCGGTTGGCGTGAACCTGAAAGACGGTTTGGTCGCGCAGCAAATCCGGGATCAGCGCGCGCTGATAGGGGCCGGTGGCGACGACGACGTTTGTTGCTTCGATCACCCCATCTGACGTCTCGGCGGTGAACCCTGCCGCGCCGTCGCGTCGCCGCAGCCGCTTCACCTCGACGCCGCAGCGAATCGGCGGTGCGACAAAGGCGGCATAGGCGTCGATGAAATTCACGATCTCGCCCGCGGTGGGGAAGGCTTCGGGATCGGTATGCGGAAACGAAAAGTCGGGCAGCCGTACCGACCAGCTAGGAAATTGAAAATTCAGGCCGTCCCAGCGTTCGCTGCGCCAGCGCTCGGCGATCCGCGCCCGCTCCAATACCAAATGAGAAAGCCCGCGCTGCTTGAGCCGGTGACTCATCACGAGCCCGGCCTGGCCGCCGCCGATAATTAGAGTCTCTACCTGTTCAGCCGGCATGGCGCTGACCTTTTCGGCGTGCGGCAGGCTCCGCCACGGAGCGGATGATCCAGCGCCTGAACGCGGCAAAATCGCGTTGCTCGGTGCGGAAGCCGCGATAGACCAGATACCAGCGCATGCCCTTGGGCACGCTCAGCGCAAACGGCGCGATCAGCCGCCCGGCGGCGAGGTCGTCGTCGATATAGGGGCGGATGCCCATGGCGATGCCGAGGCCGTCGACGGCGGCCTGCAACGCCTGGCCATAGAACTGAAATTCCGGCCCGCGCGCGCTGACGCGTGCGACACCGGCGGCTTTGAGCCATGACGGCCAATCGTCGGGCGAATGCGCGACGCGCAGCAGCGTCGGTCCTTTCAGGTCGCTCGCGCGCTTGAGCTGGTTGGCGAGCCGCGGCGCGCAGACCGGCAGCAAATCGGCGGCGAACAGCGGTTCGGCGATCAGGCCGGGCCATTCGCCGTCGCCGAGCTTGATGCCGCAGCTCCAGTCGTCGCCGAACGGCGCCGCCGCGCCGCCGGTGGTGATCCGCACGTCGATGTCGGGTTCTTGCTTGCGGAAATCCGCCAGCCGCGGAATCAGCCAGCGCATCGCAAAGGTCGGCCCGACGCCGATGGTCAATACACGCACGCTGGACGGCGCGGTCACCTGCGCGGTGAGGCTCGCCAGCGCATCGAAGATCGGCGTCAGCCCGCTCTGATAGGCGCGGCCGGCCGCGGTCATGACCAGGCGATTGGCCTTGCGCTCGAACAGCGCGACGCCGAGCCGCTCTTCCAGGAGATGCACCATCCGGCTGACCGCTGCCGCCGAGACGTTCAGCTCAGCGCCGGCCGCCGCAAAGCTGCCGCTACGCGCGGCGGCCTCGAACGCCTTGATGCCGTTGAGAAAGAGCAGACGCCGCATTCGACCCTCAGGAAAACTTATGGCAGAACAAGATAACTCAGTTTGCGCGTCGCGTCCAAGCGCGGCAGATATGTTGAAGGAGATTCGAATGACGCCGCTGATGATTGCCGCGCTGGGCTCGCTGATGGTCGCGACCGCGTTCCTGTCGGGCCTGTTCGGCATGGCCGGCGGGCTGATCCTGATCGGCGTGCTGCTGGCGCTGATGCCGCTGCCGACGGCGATGGTGCTGCATGCGATCACGCAGATGGCGTCGAACGGCTGGCGCGCCTTTTTGTGGCGCGCGCATATCCGCTGGCGGCCGGTGTTCGTCTATCTGATCGGCTGCGCGCTCGCGCTCGGGCTCTGGTCGATCACCCGCTATGTGCCGGATAAGCCGGTCGCGCTGCTGTTGCTCGGCGTGACGCCGTTCATGGCGCGGCTGATGCCGAAGAACGTGAAGCCGAACCCCGACAGCATCTGGCAGGGTACCTTCTACGGCTCGATCTGCATGGGGCTGATGCTGATGACCGGCGTTTCCGGTCCGCTGATGGATACCTTCTTCCTCGGCGGCAATTTCGGCCGCCGCGAAACGGTCGCCACCAAGGCCACGTGCCAGGTCGCGAGTCATTTCACCAAGCTGATCTATTTCGGCGGCATCATCGATCAGGCCGCCACGCTCGATCCGGTGCTTGCCGCGGTCGCCATCGCCGCCTCGATGCTCGGCACCACGCTGGCGCGGCGCATCCTCGAAGCCATGAGCGACCAGCAGTTTCGCACCTGGGCGAACCGGTTGATCACGACCGTCGCCGGTTACTACATCCTCTATGGCGGTTGGCTGCTGTTCGCGCGCACGAGCGCGATGGCGCAATAGACGGAGGAGGCCCGATGACCGAGACAACCGATGCACTGGTGCTCGATCTCGTCGAATGGATCGCGCGCGAGCCGCGACTTTATTCCGAAGTGATCGAGGCCTGGCGCACCTCTTGCCCGCGCTTGACGATCTGGGAAGACGCCGTCGATCGCGGCTATGTCACGCGGCAGCCGGTGGCAGGCCACGGCGTGCGGATTGCGATCACCGAGGGCGGCGAGAAATTTTTACGCGCGCACGGCCGCGTCGGCTGATCGTTTCATCGCGCCGGTTCGGTCAAACGCGGCCGGATGATCTCCACCATGCGATCGGCCGATGTGCCCGGCGGGAAAAAGCCGAGATAGTTTCCGTCGCGATCCATCAGGTAAATGAACGCGGTGTGATCGACGGTGTAGTCGCCGGCGTCCTTGCCGAGAGGGACCTTCGCATAATAGACCTTGTAGGCATCGGCCGCGCGGCGAATCGCATCGGCGGCGCCGGTCAGTCCGATCAGCCGCGGATGGAACAGCTTTACATATTCGGCAAGATGCTCGCGTGTGTCGCGCTCGGGATCGACGGTGATGAACAGCGGCTGCAAATTGTCCGCACCTGCGCCCAATTTATCCATCGCAAGGCCGATTGCCTGCAGGTCGGTCGGACAGACGTCGGGGCAATAGGTGAAGCCGAAATAGACCAGCATCAGTTTGCCGCGAAAGTCGCGCTCGGTGCGGGCTTGTCCGGTGTGGTCGATCAGTTCGAACGGCCCGCCGACCGGCTCCCGATTCCACATCAGGATATCCATGACCTCCGCAGGCGATCGTGCCGGCGCATCCCCGGCACAGGCGGGCGTCAGCAGCAGCCACAGACCGAGACCCGCGCGGCACGCGGCGCGAAAAGTCATATTCCGAAGGTGAGGCGGCTGCCGGTGGTGGTCACCAAAACCTTGTCGCCCATCTGCGCGGTCGCTTCCTGCACGAAATTCAGCCCGCTGCAATGCATCGGGATCAGCACATCGGGCTCGAGCGCCTTGATCTCGCCGACCACCTGCTTGAGGTAATCGGCCGGCGCCGGTCCGAGATGGAAGCCGCCGACGATGGCGTGAACCTTCTGGATGCCTGAAACTTCCTGGGCCTGCTTCACCGAATTGACGATACCGACATGGCCGCAGGAACTGATCACGACCAGACCCATATCCCTGACATTAAAGCAGGTCGCATGCTCGTGAATGTGCTCGTCCGGAACAATCTTGCCCTCCATCTCCGCCGGCAGGTAGTGACCGACGTTGCAGCCGAGCCCGTCCTTCATGCCGAATTCGACCCAGGTCTGCGGCAGGATGCGTTCGCCGCTGCGGCGCGTGATCTTGCCGGTGGTGAAAGCATGGCCCGCGATCACGGTCGGGGTTTCGCACAGCACGGTCGAAACCTTCTGCGCCGCAAGCTGACGGCGATCCAGCGCGCCGAAATCCGTGAACTGGCCCTTGGTCGGCGTGGCGCTGACGCGGTGACAGAAATTGTCCTCGCCGCCGGCATAGAGCTTGAGGTCGGCCGGCAGCTTGTCCCGGAATTTGTCGAGGAAGCCGATGAGACCGCCGAAATGATCGTAGTGCCCGTGACTGACGATCAGCGCATCGAGTTTGGACGGATCGACGCCGACCAGTTCCATGTTGTTGAGCAGAACTTCGGGCGTATAGCCGTAGTCCAGCATCAGCGTGCGCTGGCTGCCCGCGGCCTGCGATTCCAGCCAGAGCGACAGCCCCCATTCATTGTGCAGCGTCTTGCGGAAGTCGGCGCCTCTCGCGGCCGGCGTGATCGACACGCCGTTGGCCTGTTTGGGGCGGAAGAACTGATCGAAACTGGAATCGACCAATACCTTGATCGATAGTTTGTCCACCGTCGGCGCCGCGATCGGCGCGGCGCTGGCGATCTCGACACATGAAAATGCATTCGCGGCGGCGGCGCCGGCGAAGTGCTGCAGTAGCCCTGAGAAAATCGCGGCGTGCCAGATCCCCGGTCATCGAACATCCCCCAGCAGTATTGGTCAAAGCGTTCGCAGGCAGGCGCAAGCCTAGGTGCAAACGCGCATCCGCTCAATGCATAATGAGCGCAGGTCCGTCATCACTTTCGTGCGCGCAGCCTCAATACCATTGACTTGGTGAACCGATCTGCTCAACATCCATGCAATCGCATCCATTTGCGATGCCCCGGAAATCCCACAGCAGCAGGATCGTCCCATGATCGACCTCCATTACTGGACCACGCCGAACGGCCACAAGATAACGATGTTCCTCGAAGAGACCGGGTTGCCGTACAAGATTTTCCCGGTCGTCATCGGCAAGGGCGATCAGTTCAAGCCGGAGTTTCTGGCGATTGCGCCGAACAACCGGATTCCCGCGATGGTCGATCATGAGCCGAAGGGCGGCGGCAAGCCGATCTCAATCTTCGAGTCCGGCGCGATATTGTTGTATCTCGCCGAGAAGACCGGAAAATTCCTGCCTTCCGATCTTTACGGCCGCTACGACACGATCCAGTGGACATTCTGGCAGATGGGTGGGCTCGGGCCGATGGCCGGGCAGAACCACCATTTCCGGAACTACGCCCAGGAAAAGCTCCCATACGCCATCGACCGCTATGTGAACGAAACCAATCGTCTCTATGGCGTGCTCAACAAGCGCCTCGCGGACCGCGAATTCATCGCCGGCGACTATTCGATCGCCGACATGGCGAGCTATCCCTGGGTCGTGCCTTACAAGAACCAGGGCCAGAACATCGACGATTTCCCGCATCTGAAACGCTGGCTGGAAACCATCGGTGCGCGCCCCGCGACCGAGCGCGCCTATGCCAAGGCCAAAGAGGTTAATCCGAATTTCGGCCAGCCCGCGATCCGCACCGAGGAAGAGCGCAAGCTGCTGTTCGGCCAGACGGCGGCTGTGGTGCGGTAGCACGTTGGGGCGGGCGTGCCCGTCCACCGCCGTTGCGAGCCAACGGGTCGCGCGAATGCGCGCCCGATGACAGGCTCCGCGAGGCAATCCATATAACCACAAGGAAAGTATGGATTGCTTCCGCCTTCGCTCGCTGAGCTACGGCGGACAAGTCGTCGCGGAGTTTATCATCGGGCCGGCCACAGGCCGGACCCGTTGGCTCCTCGCAATGACGGCTCTTGTTTCATGCTTCCGGTTCGCGCAAGAATATCGAAATGACCCTCAAACTTTTCGAACTCGTCGGCGCCGACGAAACCCGTCCCTTCAGCCCTTTCTGCTGGCGGACGCGCATGGCGCTCGCGCATAAGGGCCTCGGCGCGGAAACCATTCCGTGGTGCTTTACCGAGAAGGAAGCGATCGCCCCGCACCAATCCGAAAAGGTGCCGGTGCTGCTCGACGACGACAAGGCGGTCGTCGATTCCTGGGTGATCGCAAATTATCTCGAAGACGCCTATCCGGAACAGCCGTCGCTGTTCGGCGGCGAGGGCGGCCGCGCGGTGGGCCGGATGCTGAACTGGTGGGGCGATATGACCGTGGTCGGCGGCATCTTTCCGCTGATCATCGCCGACATACCCAAAAATCTGAAGCCGGTGGACGCCGTCTATTTCCGCAAGACCCGCGAAGCACGATTCGGCAAGCCGCTGGAAGAAATCATGGCGGCCCGCGAAAAATCCGTCGAAGGCTTTCGCAAGTCGCTCGATCCGTTGCGGCTGACGCTGAAGACGCAGGCCTATCTCGGCGGCGCCGCGCCGAATTACGCCGACTATATCGTGTTCGGACCGTTTCAGTGGGCGCGCGTTGTCAGTCCGTTCAAGCTGCTCGCGGAGGATGATCCCGTCTACGCTTGGCGCGAGCGGCTGCTCGCCGCGTTCGACGGCATGGCACGCAAGTCGCCGGGATATGATGTGTAGGGTGGAACTGGTCGCCCGGCAGCGTGGTTGAAAGTTCGGGAAGCGCTCAAGACAGGACTTGTTCCCATGCCGGACCATGCAGATACGATCTCCACGAAAGCCGTCATCGCAGCCGCCGAGCCGCAATTGTTCGTCGCCGATATCAAATCGTCATGCGATTTCTTCAACGGCAAGCTCGGCTTCAAGATTGCGTTCACCTATGGCGAGCCGCCGTTCTATGCTCAGGTCATGCGCGATGGCGTACGGCTCAATCTGCGATGCGTCGAACAGCCCGTGATCGACGCTGAGCTGCGCAACCGCGAGGAATTGCTTTCTGCCTCGCTCACGGTTGCGACGGCGGAAGAGATCGAGGCGCTCTTCCTCGAATTTCAGGCCTCGGGCGCAACGTTCTTTCAAACGCTCAAGCGGCAACCTTGGGGCGCGAGAGATTTTATCGTGAACGATCCCGACGGCAATCTGCTGCTGTTTGCGGGACCGGCGGAGTAGCGAGGGAGCAGAGGCCTCCCCTTGGCGCGCAGGCAGCGCTGGGGGCGCAGGCAGCAACAAGGGCGCCCTGATCTGCCGAGGAATTCTCGCAATCAGGAACAGGACGCGACCGGTCGGCAGGAGCGATTATCTCGAACAGCTTGCAAATCCGCCACGGTCCCGCAGCATGTCGAGCACGGCGTTAAGATCCGGCAGCACCGCCGCGCATTTCGTCCGCGATGCTTCCGTCGGCGCCACCATGTCGGGCACCATGATGGTGATGGTGCCCGCAGCGTGCGCCGCCGTTACCCCGTGGTTGGAGTCTTCAACAGCGACGCAGACTTCCGGCTTCAGGCCGAGCCGGGACGCCGCCAGCAGATACAGATCGGGGCTGGGCTTGCCGCGGGTGACGTCGTCCCCGGTCAGGATCATTTCAAAGCGGGTTCGGATTCCCGCCAACGTCAGATGCGCATCGGCATTGCGCCGCGACGACGAGGTCACGATCGCCATCGGGCACTCGGCGGCGTGCAGTGCATCCAGCAGTCCGATCGCGCCATCCTTCAACGGCAAGCCGGCCCGGAGAATTCGGTCCCGATTGGCGACGAAGGCGTTGCTGATGTCGGCGAGCGGAAAATCCTGGCCGTAACGTTCAATCAGCATCGCCTCGCATTCCGCCCCGGGAAGGCCGACCATGGCGTGGCAGAGCGGAATGATGTCATCGGTGAAACCAGACGCATTCAGAGCCGCGACCAGACTCTCGAAGTAGACCCTCTCGGTGTCGAGCAGCGTTCCATCCATGTCGAGCAGGACGGCGCTGACATTCCATTTGCCGGTCACGTTGCCGCCGCGCTCGCGGCGTGCGCCGCCGCCTTGCGCAGGCAGTCCGGGCACAGGCAATCGCTGCCGTCGGACGGCATCGGCAAACGATAATCTTCCTCGGCGCACCAGCACGGCCCCGAGAGGCTGCAGGTGAACTCGGTGCCGCAGCCGGCGCAGGCGAGGCGGCGCGAGGGCGGATTTTCTTTCCGATTTGTCATGAATCGGGCCGCTTTGTGACCGGGATTTAATTCGGGGTTTATTCCGAATGGCGTTACCATCTCGACAAATCATATACCGGGGATCACCTGAGGGGAAATCCGATGGCGCGCGATTCGCAAGCAGCGTTAGTTGCCCTCAATCGCTTCGGATTCGGCGCGCGAGGCGGCGCATCGGGTGATTTCGTCAACGCAGCCTCTGACCCGCGGGGCTTCGTCAAAGCCGAGCTTGGCCGCCCCAACGGCGTGTTGCTTGAGGTGCCGGGGCTGCAGTCGACGCCGGCGCTCGGCAAGGCGGTGTTCGACTATCAGTTCGAGATCGTGCAGGCCCGCAACGCCGCGTCGAAATCGGCTCCCGCCGCCACGACCGAGACGCCGGCAGCATCGGATGCGAACGCGCAGCGGCGAAACCTGTCGCTCAACAGCATCGCGATGGACATCACGGCCAAGGAGGCGCCGGCGAAGACGCCGGAGAACGCCAATGCATCGATGGCCAATCCTTCAGCTACGCCTGCCGAGACGATGCAGCCCAATACACCAAAGCCGCCGCCGCAACAGCTCAACATCATTCAGAAGACGTATCGCGCCGAGGCGCTGGCGCGGCTGCAACGCGGCATCATCGCCGATTGCGGCTTCACGGAGCGTTTGGTGGTGTTCTGGTCCAATCATTTTTGTATCTCCGCCAACAAGGGCGGGCTGGCGCGGATGTGGGCGGGTTCGTTCGAGCGCGAGGCAATCCGCCCCTTTGTCCTCGGGCGCTTCGGCGACATGCTGAAAGCAGTCGAGCAGCATCCGGCAATGCTGTTCTTTCTCGACAACCAGCAATCGCTCGGCCCGGACTTCCGCGCCGGGCAGAACCGCAACCGCGGCTTGAACGAAAATCTCGCGCGCGAGATCATGGAGCTGCATACGCTCGGCGTCGGCGGCGGCTATTCGCAGGACGACGTGACTTCGCTGGCGCGCATCATCACCGGCTGGACCTATGCGGGACGGCAGGGCCAGCTCGGCACGCCCGGCACCTTCGTGTTCAACGCCAATGCGCATCAGCCCGGCGCGCAGCGCGTGATGGGCAAGATCTACGAGGCCAATGGCTTGGCGCAGGGCGAAGCGGTACTGGCAGATATCGCGCGCCACCCCTCGACCGCAAAATTCATCGCCACGAAATTCGCGCGCCACTTCGTGGCCGACGATCCGCCACCGGCGCTGGTGACGCGGCTTGCCGACGCGTTCGGCAACTCCGACGGCGACCTCAAGGCGCTCGCGACGGCACTGCTGGATTCCGACGAAGCGTGGAATGCGCCGCTGACCAAGGTGCGGACGCCCTATGAATTCCTGGTGGCGACCGGGCGGCTGCTGGCGCAAATTCCGGGAGACCCCACCCGTTATCTGGGCGGGCTGAATGTGTTGGGTCAGCCATTATGGTCGCCGGCGGGGCCGAACGGCTTTCCCGATACCAACGCGGCCTGGGCGGCGCCGGAGGGAATGAAGCTGCGCCTCGATATCTCCGCGCAGATTGCCTCGCGCCTCGCCGACAGCATCGATCCTCGCGATTTGCTGGAACTCGTCATGGCCGACGCCGCGTCGCCGGAGACGCGGCGCACCATCGAGCGGGCGGAATCGCGGCAGCAGGCGCTGGCGCTATTGTTGATGTCGCCGGAATTCCAGAGGAGATGACGGCAATGGAAACGACGAAGGATTGCTGCGAAAGCCCGGCCTCCTCGGCAACATCGCGGCGTGCGGTTCTGCTCGGCGGCGCTTCCTTTGCGGCATGGGCCTATTTGCCGAAATTCGCGCGCGCCGCCGACGGGCGCGATCCGCGCCTCGTCGTGGTGATCCTGCGCGGTGCGCTCGATGGGCTCGCTACCGTCGCGCCGATCGGTGACCCCGATTATGCCGGCCTGCATGGATCGATCGCGTTGAGATCGGAAGGACCGAATGCGGCCTCGATGCTCGACTCTTTCTTCGCGTTGCATCCGGCGATGCCGGAATTCGCGCGGATGTACCGCGAGAAGCAGGCCGCGGTGGTTCACGCGGTCGCAACGTCCTATCGCGACCGTTCGCATTTCGACGGACAGGACGTGCTCGAAAGCGGCTTTGCGGGGCCGGGCCGCGTGCAATCCGGCTGGCTCAATCGCGCGCTGGAAGCGCTGCCGAAGGGCGATCGGGTGATGAGTGCGCTCGCTGTCGGCCCGACCACGCCATTGGTATTGCGCGGCGCGGCGCCGACCGTCGGCTGGACGCCGGTGGCGTTGCCGCAAGCCGCCGACGATACCGCGATGCGGCTCGTTGAACTCTACAGCCACCGCGATCCCGCGCTGGCCACGGCGTTGACGCAGGGGCTGGCGCTCGACAAGGCGGCGCAAGGCGACGACATGAAGCCGAAGCCCGGCACCAATGGCACGGCTGCGATGCGGCTGGTGGCGCGTGGCGCGGCCAAGTTGATGGCGGCCGACGACGGCCCGCGGATCGGCGCACTCGCCTTCGACGGCTGGGACACCCACGCCAATGAAGGCGGCCCGGTCGGCCGGCTGGCGCAATTATTGTCGGGCCTCGACGGCGCGCTGGCGGAATTCGAAAGCGGCCTGGGCGCGCGCTGGCGTGACACGGCGATCGTGGTCGTCACCGAATTCGGCCGCACCGCGCGGATCAACGGCACCGAAGGCACCGATCACGGCACCGGCACGGTCGCGCTGCTCGCGGGCGGTGCGGTGAAGGGCGGCCGGGTGATCTCGGACTGGCCGGGACTGAAAGTCGCCAACCTCTATCAGGGCCGCGACCTTGCGCCCACCACCGATCTGCGCGCGGTGATGAAGGGCGTGCTGCACGACCAGTTCGGTTTGGCAGAACGTGTGCTGGCCGAGTCGGTATTTCCCGACAGCGCGCCGGTGAAGCCGATGAAGGGATTGGTGGGGTAGTTGCCTCGCTCCCTCTCCCCGTTCTTCACGGGGAGAGGGTTGGGGTGAGGGGCTCTATCCGCGAAGTTCAGCCTGAATTGTGGTCAAGACACCTTCGAGATTGCCAAGAACATCGTTGTTCCAGAATCGAAGCACCCTGTAACCTTCCTCTTGCAAGCGCTTATCTCGTAATACGTCCGCGGCAGATTCACTGTGCTGTCCGCCGTCGACTTCAACGATTAGACGTCGCTCGCGGCATACGAAATCGCAGACGTAGCCGGCTGTCGGTTCCTGCCGCACGAATTTGTGTCCGTCGATTTGTCGGTTTCGGATACGATTCCAAAAGACTGTCTCTGCGTCGGTTTGATTGACACGTAACCGTCTTGCGATTCCGGTGGTCCTGCGATCTGGGCCACGCATTGATATGCCCCTCATCTTCACGACTCGCGGAGAGTGGCCCCTCACCCCGACTCTCTCCCCGCAAGAGGCGGGGAGAGAGAGCGGAGCCGCGCCTACTTCGTGATCTTGTCGATCTCCGCCACTTCCTCCGCAGTCAAAGCCCAGCCGATCGCCTTGACGTTCTGCTCGACCTGTTCGACGCGGGTGGCGCCGGCGATGACGCTTGAGACTTGCGGGCGGGCTGCCAGCCACGAGAAAGCCAGTTCAAGCATGCTGTGGCCGCGCGCTTGTGCGAACGCCTGCAGCTTTTCGACGATCTCTTCGTTGCGCGGGGTGACGTAGCGATCCTTCAACGCGGGCGCTTTTGCAAAGCGCGTATCGTCGGGCGCGGCGGCACCGCGCTTGTATTTGCCGGTCAGTAGACCGCTCGCCAGGGGGAAGAACGGCAACAGGCCGAGCTTGTATTCCTGCGCGGCGGGCAGCAGATCCTGTTCGATCCCGCGTACCACCAGGCTATATTCGTCCTGACACGAGACGAAGCGGCTGACGTTCATCTGGCGCGCGATCAGCTCGGCCTCGGCGATACGCCAGGCCGGAAAATTCGAATTGCCGATGTAGCGGACCTTGCCCTGGCGGACGAGATCGTCGAGCGCGCGCAGCGTCTCCTCGATCGGCGTCAGCGGGTCGTAATCATGCTGCTGGTAGAGATCGATGTAATCGGTCTTCAGTCGCGTCAGGCTCGCCTCGACCGCGGACATGATGTAGCGGCGGGAGGCGCCCTGCTTGGTGCCGTCGGTTGCCATCGGCTTGGAATATTTCGTCGCCAGCACGATGTCCTTGCGCCGGTCGCCCAGCACCGTGCCCAGCACGGTCTCGGAGCCGCCCATGCCCGCATAGATGTCGGCGGTGTCGAACAGCGTGATGCCGAGGTCAATCGCCTTGTGGATCACCTTGCGCGAAGTCTCGAGATCGGTGCGCTGGCCAAAATTGTTGCAGCCAAGGCCGACGGCGGAAACGCGCAGGCCGGAGCCGCCGAGATTGCGAATTTGCATGGATTAATCCTGTGGGGGGTAGGGAAATGAGAGGGGGCGCATTGTGACCTGCGCGCCCTCAACCCGCAAGGCGCGGTCCTACCGCGAGCCCGACATGGGCGGCGGGTCTGACATGTCAAAACGGGGCGATAGTATAGCGCAAAAAGATGCGGCCCCGGTCAGACGCGGCGACTGACAGGGGCCGCTGTGGCGCGTGATCTGAGACGGGGGGCCTGATCATACGCGAGGCGAAACCTAGCCGGGCTTTGTTACGCGCCAGTGACATCCGGACTTTATCCACAGACGGCGCCGGCGCCCTTCAAAAGCGTCAGAACAGCTTGCGGTGGCCGAAATTTCAAATTGAGCGAGCGCTACGAACAAGGACTGCCAAATTGGCGATCACCATACCTTGCTCGTCAATGAAAACCAGGTTTGTGGCCCCCGCGCTCAGCGGCTTGAGCAGAACGGAGCGTTCATCCTGCGTTTGAACGTCGATGACATCGGGGTTTCCGATCAGCACTGTTTTGAAGGGTCTCTCAAGCATGACGGTGGACCCGGCGCCGACTTCAAGGGTGACGCTGTGGCGTGAGGCCTCCGTCTCGGCTCGGGCCGGCCATATCGCAAGTCCGGCGGCCACGATGGCGGCGCACATCAGCGTCGCGCGCGAGAAATTCCGGCGTACGGTTTTCCTGTCTCGTGGTGTTGGCGTTGCTGAGCAAGCGAGAGCGGCCAGTGTTTTTCGCGTAGGAATTGGGTGTTCTCCAAAATAGCTTGTCTGGATCGGCGGGTCGCACTATGCCTTCGTCGTATATATCATTCAAATCGATTGGGCTGATGATGTCTATCAGGGAAAATGATTTCAAAAAGATCGACCTGAATCTGGTTGTGGCTTTCCAGGTGCTGGTGAGGGAGAAGAGCGTTTCGCGGGCTGCCGAACGCTTGTTCCTCGGGCAGCCGGCTATGAGCGCGGTGCTGGCGCGGCTACGGAAAGTCTTTGGGGATGAGATACTGGTGCGGACGGGTCGCGGCATGGAGCCGACGACAAAGGCCCTCACGCTGTACGCACAGTTGACGCCGGCGCTGGAGTCGATTCGGGCCACGTTGTTTGAGCAACCGGCTTTCGATCCCGCGACCCAATCGCGGACGTTCCATCTGGGCATGCGCGACTGGGTGGAGACCTGGCTGATGCCCGAACTCATGGCGCGCGTTCAACAGGCAGCGCCGGGCGTGCGGATCGCGGTTCGCGCCAGCGACGCTCGACGGGGCGCACGCATGCTGGAAAACGAGGAGATCGATCTCGGCGTTTCGGTGTTTCCTGAAGGGCCGTCATGGCAACGCCGGGAACAACTTGCCCTGATGGGTTACCGATGCGTGTATGACGGCAACCGCCTTGGCATTCGTTCGCCGCTGACGCTTGAGGAGTATCTCGCTCTTCCGCATCTTGTGACGCCAACTCAGACCGATTTCCGCGGCGCGGTCGATGACGAACTAGTCGCACATAGCAAACGGCGGACAGTCATCTATACGACATCGCGGTTCGCCGCGTTGCCGCTGATTCTCCGACGCGCAGCCGTCATCGCAACCGTACCCGAGCAGTCGGCACAGCATTGGGCCGAAGTGTTCGGCCTGACGTCCAGTCCCGTGCCCGTGCGCATTGCGCCATTGGCAATCTCGATGATCTGGCATGCCAAGCGCGAAAGCGACACCGGTCTGCAATGGCTGCGCGATGTCGTGCGGGGCATCGTGGAAAGCGAGATGAGCGAGATATCCGGGGAAACCGCGCCCGGCAAGAAACGGCGCGGGCGCGCGCGAAGGTAGACACGGCCTATTCTTTTGCTTTGACGCGTTTTCTTTACGCGAACCGGTATCCACTTCGCTCGAAAACGCTATGGCCGTCAGAACAGCTTGCGGTACACCACGAAGCCGGAGCGGTCCGCGACCTTGTCGTAGAGTTGCATCGCCGTGTGGTTGGTTTCGTGCGTCTGCCAATACACGCGGGACGATCCGGCAAGCTGTGCCTGTGCGTAGACGCCCTTGATGAGGGCGCGGCCGACGCCTTTGCTGCGTGTGGCTTCGCTGGTGAACAGATCCTGCAGGTAACATGTCGGCTCGATCGCCGTCGTGCTGCGGTGAAACAGATAATGCGTCAGCCCCAGCAGTTCTCCGCCTCTGTCCGCGACCAGCGCATGCACCGGCTCATAACCGTCGAAGAAGCGCGCCCATGTCATCGCGGTGACGGCAGGATCAAGCGCAGTCGGACCCGACCGGCCGTAGAAGGCATTGTAGCCGTCCCACAATGGAAGCCACTGCGCGTAATCCTGACGGGTGACAAAGCGAATGGTGACATCGCCGGACATGGGTGATTCCGTAGTGGATGGAGGGCGCGGCTGGCGCGGGCGGGTGACGCCGGTCCCTTACTACAGACGTGGACGGGGCGGATCAATCGCGCAGTGGTCCGTGCCGCTGCTGCATCTCACTGCCGCTCTATTCCGCGGCGCGCAGGTGTCGCCCAGGACTGAGTTGGCCGCCACCGCGCAGCGAGCGCAGATAGTCGGCATCGGCGGGATCGTCGGTGTGACGGACGAGGTCGGTGACGGGCGTATAGCTCAGCATGCGCCCGCCATCGGGCAATGCCGTGCAACTGAAACGCAGCACCTGTCCGTCGGCGAGATTGATGTTGATCGGCGTGGAATCGCCGGCCCGCATCATCTCGGTGCGGCGCGCGATGAAAATGCTCAGTTCATCCTCGGGCAGTTCATACGCGCCGGTATCGCGGCCGTGATACATCAGCGCGATGAACGGCGGCTTGCTGTCGGCCTGCTCGTCGGACAACGAAAAATAATCGCGGAAGGCGCGGTTGATGAATTCGGCGCGGGTGTCGGAATCGAGCAGCACGATGCCGATGTCGACCTGATCGAGCGCCGCCGACAAACGCATGGCGGTGGCGTGATGCTCCTGCTCCGATGCGAACGCATCGATCCATTTTTGCCGCAGCAACCCTGTAATCAAGGCGGTCCCGGTGGCGGTCGCAGCCAATAGCAGCATGCGCGCCAGATCCGACGTGTCGTAGCCCGGCGTGGCGCGATGATTGAGAAAGAACAACGCCGAGGACATTACCGCGATGACCGCGCTGATCATGCCGGAGGTGGTGCCGCTCACCGAGCTTGCCAACGCGACGATGCACACGAACAGCGGGGCGGGATTGGGGACCGCAACGAAATGGCGGTCGACGTAGAAGGCGATCAACGCCGTCGCTGTCGTCAAAGCCGGACCGGAAATAGCGCGCCAGTCGAACTGCATGTCCCTACTCGTTGTCCGCCGACAATAAGGGCAAACAGTTTGCCCGAACGTTTCGATCGCGGTGGGCTTTCTTTTTCTATTCTTAAGATCGCGTTACCTTGGCTGCGCGGGTCTTTCGCGTTTTTGAAATCAAATGATATCCAAGGCGGATGGAACCGCCTTCCGCGCTCGCTCGTTAGGGCCGGGACATTCGAAAGAGAGCTCAGATGCCGACTATTTCCCCGACGATTTTGCCGATCCTGATGCTGTTCGCTTCCAACGTGTTCATGACCTTTGCCTGGTACGGCCATCTCAAATTCAAGGGGAGCCCGCTGCCGCTGGTCGTTATCGCAAGCTGGGGCATCGCGTTTTTCGAATATTGGCTGGCGGTGCCGGCCAATCGCTGGGGCAGTGCGGTCTATTCGGCGGCGCAGCTCAAGACCATGCAGGAAGTGATCACGCTGGTCGTGTTCGCCGGATTCTCCGTGCTGTATCTGAAGGAGCCGCTGGGCTGGAATCACTCGTTGGGCTTTGCCTTGATCGCCGCGGGAGCGTTTTTGATCTTTCACAAATGGACGTGAGTCCTTCGGCAAGGCACCAGTCATTTCGAAGACGGCACCACCCGCAATATTCGCCCTGCCGAACTGTCGGTGAGCAACCACAAGGCGCCATCCGGGCCCTGTCGCACGTCGCGAATCCGCTCGTGCAGATTTTGCAGCAGGCGTTCTTCGCCGGTTACGATATCTCCGTTCAGTGACAGCCGCACCAGCATGGCACCCGCCAGTGCGCCGGTGAACAGGCTGCCCGACCATTTCGGAAACAGCTTTCCGGTATAGAAGACCATCCCGGACGGTGCGATCGAGGGCACCCAATATTTGATCGGCTGCTCCATGCCCTCTTTGGCACTGCTTTCGTGGATTTTCGCGCCGCTGTAATCGATGCCGTAACCGATCACCGGCCAGCCGTAATTCTTGCCCTTGCCGATGATGTTGACCTCGTCGCCGCCGCGCGGGCCATGCTCGATTTCCCAGAGCGCGCCGGACGCCGGATTGATCGCAAGCCCCTGCGGGTTGCGGTGGCCGTAACTCCAGATCGCAGGTTTGGCGTCGGTGCGGCCAGCGAACGGGTTGCCGGCGGGGATCGATCCGTCCGGCGCGATCCGGATCAGCTTGCCCAGATCATTGCCGAGATTCTGCGCCTGGTCGCGGTAGGTGAAATGTTCGCCCAGCGTGACGAACAGATTGCCGTCGTCCGCCTGCACGATGCGGCAGCCGTAATGATTTCCCGAGGACAGCGGCCCGTCCTGGCGGAAGATGATTTTGGTGTCGTCGAGGCGGCCGTTGCCGTCGTTCAGTTTGGCCCGCGCCACCGCCGTTCGCCCGCCGCCGGCGATGCGTTCGGCGAAGCAGAAATAGATCGTCTTGTTTTGCGAATAGGATTTGTCGAGCGCGACGTCGTGCAGGCCGCCCTGGCCGGATGCCCAGACCTCAGGCACGCCCTTGAGCGGCGGCGAAACCTGTCCTTCCGCCGTGACCAGGCGCATGCGGCCCGGCCGCTCGGTCACCAGTATTTGCCCGTCAGGCAGGAACGCCAGCGACCATGGATGGACAAGACCCCTTGCGAAGGTTCGAACCTCGAGCTCGCCCGCCGACGAAGGAAACAGGGTGTCTTCGCCGCGCGTGCCGGTGGCGATTACGAAAGTGGCCGTCAACAGGATTGCCGCCGTCAAAGCGACGGTCACAAGTCCGACAGGTGTTTTCATCGTGTCCCGATCGCGATGAAGTTCATCGCGCGTTGCCGCGTAAAGTTACAAACCAAAAAATGCTTTTGGGATTATTTTGGGGATTATAACGGCGGGATCGGCATCGCCATGGTGCCTCTGATCGAGAGCACGGTCAGCGTGATGACGAGGCAAAGCGACAGCGCTCCGATCGCGAGCGAGGCGGCGATCGCGTTGGTCAATTGGGAAGAAGCAACTGGCGTAAGGCGGCTCACAAAGCCTGCCGTGCCGGTCGACCGTATCATGGTCTAAATCCCTTGGGACGCGGACGAATCACTTGCGGCGTCAGGGAAAAACTCGCAAGGCCGGCCGGCAACATTGCGGCGGTCGGAGCCCGGAAAATGGCAGAACCGGGGCAAAAACCACGGTTATTCCCGCTGTTCTCAACTTTTTTCGGTATTTTCGAAGGTTAAAGCCTTGCAGTGGCGATCCGCGTGAATCCCGTGGGGACCACACGCCAAAATGAAAGCGGGCCCGGCGGCTTAAGCCCCGGCCGCGATGCTCGGGGTATCGTCAACCTGGTTCCCGGGCTGCCAGTCCATCGATACGAAACCAGGGGTCTGCTCAACCCGGCGCAGCCAGGCGCGGATCGCGGGGAAGGTCGCCAGATCGTAGTCGCAGCGGTCGGCGACATGGGTGTAGCCGTACAGCGCGATATCGGCGACGGTGAACTGGCCGGCGGCGAAATACTGGCGGGTCTTGATGTGGTTTTCCATCACCTGAAGCGCGGCGTAGCCCCGCTCCATCCAGTCTTCCAGCGCGTGGGTCTGCAGGTCGCGGCCGCCCTTGACCAGCGACAGCCAGAAATAGGCCGCGCCGATATTGGGCTCGAGTGCATGCTGTTCGAAGAACATCCACTGTAGCGCTTCGGCGCGTTCGACCCGCGATTCCGGCGCCAGCGATGTGCCGCCGCAGACATACCAGAGGATGGCATTGGACTCGGCGAGGTAGCGTCCTTCGGCGACTTCGAGCAGCGGCACCTGGCCGCTGGGGTTCTTCTCCAGAAAATCCGGCGTGCGGCTTTCGCCGCGCAGGATGTCGACCTCGATCGCGTGATACGGCGCATTGAGCAGCGCCAGCGCAAGGCGAACCTTGTAGCTGTTGCCGGAGCGCTGCATCGAATAGAGCTTGTACATCGTGTCGGATTTCACTCGATCGATTGGGCGCTGCGCGCGCCACGGAGGGGATCGGCTCGTCGTTGTAACGCGGGTAAACAATGATGCCGATACGGATGGGTCGCAAGAGCCGTCGAATGGAAAAAGTCGAAAACCTCTACCGCACTGCACGCGCGCAGAATGATTCTATCAACACGTGAGTACAATTCAGGTCACACCTGCGCGATTATTTGCCGCGGCAACCGGCGATTGCGAAAAATAACGGCTGGGAATCCCAGGCGTCGAATGGCGCCACGCGGCCGGGTATCGGCCTGTTCCGCGGTGTGCCGGAGCGGATAGATCGGTCTCCGCGCAGCGGCCAGTACCCAGCGGCGTTGACCTCGGAGCAATCGGAGTTTTGCCAGAAATGAGTCATTTCACGGCCGAATTTTTGCAAATGTTGCGCTGGACGTGCCGGCTCCGCTTCAACATTGGCTAAAGTTTGCGCCTTTCGGGCCAAGCTTCTTGCGATGCAGCGTGACGCGGCTTAGGGTGCGCCGATCCCATCAGAAAGAGTCGTGGAATCCTCAAGTCACGACGTTTGCCAGGAGATGATGATGCCCTTCCTGTCCGCTGCGCTCGACCGTGTGAAGCCGTCCGCGACGATCGCGGTCACGGATAAAGCACGCGCGCTGAAAGCGGCGGGCCGCAACGTCATCGGCCTTGGCGCCGGCGAGCCGGATTTCGACACGCCCGCCAACATCAAGCTGGCGGCGATCCATGCCATCGAGGCCGGCAAGACCAAGTACACCGATGTCGGCGGCATTCCCGAGCTGAAGGAAGCCATCATCGGCAAGTTCCAGCGCGAGAACGGCCTGACCTACAAGCCGAACCAGATCATCGTCGGCACCGGCGGCAAGCAGGTGCTCTACAATGCGCTGATGGCGACCATCAATCCGGGCGATGAAGTGATCATCCCGGCGCCCTATTGGGTGAGCTACCCGGAAATGGTGGCGCTCGCCGGCGGCGAATCCGTGCCCGTGGTGTGCACGGCCGAGCACGGCTTCAAGCTGCGTCCCGACGATTTGGAAAAGGCGATCACGCCGAAGACCAAATGGATCATCCTGTGCTCGCCGTCGAACCCGACCGGCGCCGCCTATAGCAAGAGCGAATTGAAGGCGATCACCGACGTGCTGGTGAAGCATCCGAATGTCTGGGTGATGACCGACGATATGTATGAGCACCTGGTCTATGACGACTTCGTGTTCACCACGCCGGCGCAGATCGAGCCGAAACTCTATGATCGCACGCTGACCGTGAACGGCGTGTCGAAGGCCTATTGCATGACCGGCTGGCGTATCGGCTATGCCGGCGGCCCCGCCGAGCTGATCAAGGCGATGCAGACGATCCAGTCGCAGTCGACCTCGAACCCGTCGTCGATCGCGCAGTGGGCGTCGGTCGAGGCGCTCAACGGTCCGCAGGACTTCATCCCGGCCCACAACAAGGTGTTCAAGGAGCGTCGCGACCTCGCGGTGTCGATGCTCAATCAGGCCAACGGCATCGTATGCCCGCGGCCCGAAGGCGCGTTCTATGTCTATCCGTCCTGCGCCGGCACCATTGGCAAGACCTCGCCGACCGGCAGGGTGATCGGCAACGACGAGGATTTCGTCACCGAGCTCCTGGAAAACGAAGGCGTCGCCGTCGTGCAGGGTTCGGCGTTCGGTCTCGGACCGGCGTTCCGGATTTCCTACGCCACCAAGACCTCCGATCTCGAAGACGCCTGCAAGCGCATCCAGCGCTTTTGCGGAAATTTGAGGTAAAGCGTTTTCGAGCGAAGTGGAATCCGGTTCGCGTCAAGAAAACGCGTCAGAAATAGAAGAGCGTTTTCGAGCGAAGTGGAATCCGGTTCGCGTTAAGAAAACGCGTCAGAAATAGAAGAGCGTTTTCGAGCGAAGTGGAATCCGGTTCGCGTTAAGAAAACGCGTCAGAAATAGAAGAGCGTTTTCGAGCGTGGAATTCCATGCCTCCGGATTTGATCCGGCGGCACTATCCACTTCAAGCGAACGCGTCGGAAAAAAGGCGTGTCAAATCACATCACGCATCGCACGTTGTTTTGAAGTCTTCTTCTGGAACCGCCTTGTTTTGAACACGGCGCTTCCTTCTTGTCCGCCCGCAAATTCATTTTCATTATGCGGAGACAAGACCCAATGCGATTCCTGACATTCACCATCGCCATCGCGGCCCTCGTGGCGCCGATCGCAAGCGCCGATGCGGCGCCGCCGGTTCGCGCCGGCATCCTGCAGTGCCAGGGCGGCCAGAATGTCGGCTTCGTCGTCGGCTCGGTGACCAGTCTCGAATGCGTATTCCAGAGCGAAGGCCGCCGGCCCGAACCTTATATCGCCACCGTGCGCCGGATTGGCCTCGATCTCGGTATCACCGCGCAGACCCAGTTCTCCTGGGCCGTCAACGCACCGAACAATCGCCTCGGATATGGTGAACTTGCGGGCACCTATGGTGGCGTCGGCGCCAATGCGTCTGTCGGCATCGGCGGCGGCGGCAATTTCCTGGTCGGCGGCCCGGCGAATGCTTACGCGTTGCAGCCGATCAGCGTGCAAGGCCAGACCGGGCTGAACGTCGCGGCCGGGATCGCCGGCATCGAGCTGCAGCCCTACGTCCCCGCCGGTCCTCGCCGGCATCATCGCCACCATCGCCGTCACGGCTGATAGCGACAAGGATTTAAGAAAGAGGCCCACGCAAGCGGGCCTCTTTTTTGTTTGCGATTGTGTTCGTCATTGCCCGCGTTCGCGCCAAATCTGGCACGGCCATCGATGTTGTGGCATAGAACCGCGAGCGCCGCGGGCGCGGCGCGGTTTTCGTTCTCTCTGCTCGCATCACATCTTTTTCCAGCCGGAGATTTTCTTCATGCGTCGCTTTCTCATTCTTGCCGCTGCCGCCCTTGCCACGCTGGCCGCGTCCATCGTTGGTGCCAGCGCGCAGCAGCCGATCCAGCGCGTGCAGGTCGGCATCCTGGAGTGTCGCGGCGGCGCCAGCGTCGGATTTGTCGTCGGTTCCGTGACCAATCTCGGTTGCGTGCTGCGCGCCGAGGGGATGCCGGAAGACCGTTACATCGCCACCATCCGTAAAGTGGGCCTCGACCTCGGCATCACCCAGGAATCGGCGCTGGCCTGGGGCGTCTATGCGCCGGTGGCGCGGCTCGGGCCGGGCGATCTCTCCGGCAATTATGCCGGCGCGCAGGGTAGCGCGACGCTGGGCGTCGGCGTCGGCGGCAACGTGCTGGTCGGCGGCTCCGCCAACTCCATCGCATTGCAGCCGCTCAGCGTGCAGGGCCAGGTCGGCATCAGCATCGCCGCCGGACTTGAAAGCCTGGAACTGCGGCCGGGGCGGTGACTCTTCTCCCTCGCCCCGCTCTTGCGGGCAGAGGGACCTCTCTCCACGGATGTTGCGCCGCGCGCCGCCTCAGCGGCGGGATGCGCGGTTGATCCGGGTCGATCTTGCCCAGCCGGCGCCTCATACTCTGCCTGTGCAACGACGAGGAACGATACCAGGGGCGCGACGGGACGTGGAGCGTGATGTCCGCGCAGGCGCGACTCCCCTCCGGCCCTCTACGCGGTTTTGGTCCGATGGACCGCGGGCGTGGAAGTGTCAATTTAGTGCACTGTCATCGTAATTACGGTCTTGGTCTTGCGGCGGCCCTGCGCGTCGTAGCCGAACGTGAAAGTGCCGTCTGAAGTCAGACTGCTGTTGCCGTCACAGCTCGGCGTCACCGTGCCGACGGCGGTTGAGCGCATTGGCGCTGTAGCTCCGCGCTTGGCGTGGCGGCGGGATAGTTGAACCAGCTTTTGTCAGTCACGGTCTACAACCACTTCGGTTACTTTCTTACCAACGTGGACCAATCAGGAACCGCAACCCAAGCTTTTCGCTGCAAAATATCAACATACCTGTAGTCAAGCACGGCAGTTACTTCAAAATCATTCTCATCCTGAAACAATTGCACCTTATCACCCATAGTGAATTTTAGGTCATCAATCCTTTTTTCCAAATCTGTGTCATCGTATTTAAGATTCCAGCAAACACCGTCGCTAGTTCTCGCATTGAAGTCTGTGAACACCCTGAGCATGGTCATATCTTTCGATACTCATCGTGAAACTTGAAATGGGTTTGGCTGCGGCACGAAAGCCCCACTGATCACATTGAAAAATCCGGCTGGCGGAGGATTTGGTACATTAACTGTACCATGATAGTCACCAAAACCTGGGGTCGGAGAATTTACGGTTACGCCCGGAATGGCTTGAAGTTCTTGAACGGTGCTCACACTGATCTGAGCATTTGGAAAATATCCGCCTCTCGCCAATTCGCCGGTCGAGACATTTGGTGCCGTTTGAACCGAGAACCCATAGCCGTTTGAGGTGAGATTGGTGCCTCGTTCAAAACTACTCGCCGCACCAGCTCCACCACGTACTACATATTGAACTTCGTCTTGCGTTCGATCGGCGGTCGAAGTTGTTGTCGCCAATAGGATAGCGCTTGCGACCGCTGCGGTGGCCGCTCCGGCACCAATTGCCGCGCCAGAGAGAATGTTTCCTGCCGTGCCAAAACCCGGCAATGCGATTGCTGAAGCCCGTGTAGTCGACGGACTATCCGCTGACAATCCAAACGGATCGACGAGGTTCAGCGGATCATTCCCGACATAGGCATAGAGATGGCTTCCACCGCCGTATCCCGTCGGATCGGCCTGCAAGAACCGTCCCCAAGCGGGTGAGTAGTGCCGCGCACGGTAGTAGTATAGCCCATTCGTCTCGGGATCGACGCGCTGGCCGGTATACCCAAACGGTCCCGCGCCGGCGCTCTTGCCGTAAGGCAGATACCCGATCTTGCTCAGCGCTCCCGAACTCGAATCCTGCGAACCGATCACCGATCCCAAATTATCGGGCACCAAAGTCGCACGCGTCGCCGCGCCCACGTTCATCTGGCTCAGCACATCGTTCGAACCAAGGCCATAGGCATACCAGCGCAGGATCGCGCCGCTTGCGCCGTCATATTCCAGCACCTCGCGGTTGCCGGCGTCGGTGACGAACACGGTCGTGGTCCCGTTCACGGTCTTGGTCTTGCGGCGCCCCTGCGCGTCATAGGTATAGCTCGCCGTGTTGCCGGCGCCGTTCGCCGAAGTCAGCCGGTTTTCGGCGTCGTAGCCGAACGTGAAGGTGCCGTCTGAGGTCAGATTGCTGTTGCCGTCATAGCTCGGCGTCACCGCGCCGACCGCGGTGTAGCGATTGAGCGCATCGGCGGTGTAGCTCACCGTGCTTGGCGTGGCGGCGGGATAATTGAACCAGCTATTGTCGGTCACGGTCTGGCCGGCACGCTGGTTGGCCTTGTTGTAGCCGTGGCCGAAGGTGACGCTTCCGGCGGCTGGCACGGCCGGCGTCGGGGCAGGGCTCCAGGTCACCGCCGTCGGCCGGTTCAGCGCGTCATAACCGAGGTTCGTGGTGTACTGGACTGAGGAGCCGGACGGCGGCACGGCGGCCGATATCGCCGCACTGGTGTCGCTGACGCGGGTCAGACGGCCAGCGAGATCGTAAGCATAGCTCACCACGGGTGCGGGCGAGGGCGGGGTCTTGGTCTTCAGCCGGTTCAGCGTGTCGTAGGTGAAGCTGATGGTCTGGTCTTTCGCGTCAGCACATTGCCGTCGGCGTCGATCCGCCGTTACGCTGCAAGAGATGGCGGATTACGCCCTTGCGGGCTGCATAGTTGCCGCTAAGCTTTAGTTACCATCGTTCGTCAGGCGGTCCAAAAATCTAGGCGCTAGGCGTCCAATCAATAGAAAAGCAACGCCGGCCAAGATACCAAAAAGCCATGCCAGTGAAATGGTCGGCCCGATAAGAAAGATCAAAAGAATGATGTCGAACAGCCGGACAGATGCGTCTGTCGACGACTGCACCTGATTCACGGTGTTAACAAAGCGCTGCGGTTCAAATGAACTAAAGTACACGATATATGCAAGGGCAGCAGCTGGATAGCAAAGCGCGGCACTAACCGGTATCGCCCAGAACGACCTTTCAAGGCCGTCACGCAGCGCAGCGCTCATTAAAAGGACAAAGAAAATAAGAAACAAGGTGAGTACGCCAGCATACCATTCATGTAACAGTTTTGCTGCAGGATGACCTGCGCCAATGAGAGTAGCTCCACCGCAAGCGACGAGGCTACTCAATAGACAAAATGTGAAGCGACGGATAATAGGCATTTGATGTTTACGTTGCCTCTGCGTACTACCAAAAACGACTGCGGTGGGTCTATTTGCTCGGCTCGCTTACTTGCGGTACCCCAGAATTAGTGGTCGCCGAACTCGGAGAGTTCGTTGTGGCGGTCGCTCCCGACAAACCCTTGACCTGATTCTCCAAATTGCCCGGAAGTAACGACCTCACGTTTTGAAATGGTCCGATACCGCTTAATGCGCTGGAAGTTGAGGCGGCACAGAAACAAGGTATAGCGCCTCCGAGATTTTCAATTCGATTCGCGATATCACCTTCTTGTGCGGGTGTCGTCGAGAAACGATAGGTGTTAACTGTTGAACCTAAGGAGTTTTGATAGCCAATATATGGAGTTAAAGCTGCATCACTTCCATAAAGTGCGTCTCCGCTCCCGCGAGTAGCTGCGCGAAAGCTTCCGGCAGGATCGTACAGAACAGGATTGTCGCCGTTGTCAATACGAACGGCAGAGTGACTTCCATATGTTAAAAGTCCGAACGTGTACGGAACAGGGTCACGCGTGATTATCACGACAGTATCGAGGCCACTCGGATCAATGTTGTTGAGCGGATCGTTGCCGACATAGGCATAGAGATGGCTGCCCCCGCGGTATCCAATCGGATCGGACTGCAAGAACCGTCCCCAAGCAGGTGAGTAGTGCCGGGCACGGTAGTAATAGAGACCATTGGTCTCCGCATCGACGCGCTGGCCGGTGAAGCCGAACGGTCCCGCGCTGGCGCTCTTGCCGTAAGGCAGATACCCGATCTTGCTCAGCGCTCCCGAACTCGAATCCTGCGAACGCGATAACCGAGCCCAAAATATCGGGCACCAGAGTTCGCACGCGTCGCCGCGCCCACGTTCATCTGGCTGAGCACATCGTTCGAACCGAGCCCATAGGCGTACCAGCGCAGGATCGCGCCGCTGGCGCCGTCATATTCCAGCACCTCGCGGTTGCCGGCGTCGGTGACGAACACGGTCGTGGTGCCGTTCACGGTCTTGGTCTTGCGGCGGCCCTGCGCGTCGTAGGTATAGCTCGCCGTGTTGCCGGCGCCGTTCGCCGAAGTCAGCCGGTTTTCGGCGTCGTAGCCGAACGTGAAGGTGCCGTCTGAGGTCAGATTGCTGTTGCCGTCATAGCTCGGCGTCACCGCGCCGACCGCGGTGTAGCGATTGAGCGCATCGGCGGTGTAGCTCACCGTGCTTGGCGTGGCGGCGGGATAGTTGAACCAGGCTATTGTCGGTTACGGTCTGGCCGGTACGCTGGTTGGCCTTGTTGTTGCAGCGCTGATAGCGCCCGACGGGCGGACGGCCGGGGGTTCTATCGGTCGTGCGCGATTGTGCGATTTTCCGCAACAACTTCAAGCTGATTTGCCCGGTCCAGTCTCGTTCGCAAAAAAATTCCACTTCGCCACCACCCCAAATCACCTCTACAAATCCCGCCATCCCGTTCCGAAAGAGGGGCGTTGGCCATCGTCACGAACGTTGGGACGGGATGCGGTGGACGCGACAGCGTCGGGCGCGATTGCGGTCGCAGGGCGGGTCTCCCGTGAGCGATCCGTGCAGCGCGCAGGACGAACGATGCGGTCGCGTACGGCAAAGCCGTGTGGTCCTGGCACCCGTTGCTGGTGTCAAGCTGACGGAGGTTTTCTTGAGCCCAACCGGGTTTGCGATTGACCGCTTCAATCCGTCGGCGACGGTGACAAGACGAATTCGTCGCCGGGGAGATCACGATATAAGCCGTTAAAACCATTCGCGTGCGGGGATGCCAGGTGATTCCGGTGCGACCGTGGTGACTACCGTGTGCTTACTACCAATGCACACGGGCTGCGGGTGCATCGGGCACCCGGCATTCCCCACGCCCTCTGACCGGGGCGGAACCTCCGGCACAGCTCGGGCGTATCACGCCGCGGGAACGTGGAATCTTGTTTGAATCCGGATCACACCACTTCGCCCGGCGTCACGATGCACCGCAGCGACGTTTTCCCGCTTGCCAAAATCCCGCCGCGGGCGGAGCATCTGCAATCGCCGACCCAATCAAGGGCCGAGCTCCAACTGCAGGAGGCGGCAATGGGACAAGACGTCAGAAGTCCCCGAGGTCCACGGTGCATTGCACTTGTGGGCCCTTTCCAGAGCGGTAAAACCACACTTCTTGAAGCCATACTGGCGCGCACGGGCGCTATCCCGCGTGCCGGCAGCGTCGATGCGGGAACTTCGGTGGGCGATTCCAGCCCGGAAGCCCGCAACCACAAGATGGGCGTCGGCTTAAGCGCTGCGACGACCAATTTCATGGGCGAAAGCTACACCTTTATCGATTGTCCCGGCTCGATCGAGTTCGCGCATGACATGCGCGCCGCACTTCCCGCGGTCGATGCCGCGGTCGTGGTCTGCGAGGCGGACGAGAAAAAGCTGCCGCAACTGCAGATCATCCTGCGCGAGCTCGAGGATCTGGGCATTCCGCGCTTTCTGTTTCTGAACAAGATCGATCGCGCCAACAAGCGCATCCGCGAAACGCTCGCGACCCTGCAGCCGGCGTCGCGCGTGCCGCTGGTGCTGCGGCAGATTCCGATCTGGAACGGCGAATTGATCGAAGGTTTTGTCGATCTCGCGCTGGAGCGCGCCTTCGTCTATCGCGAACACAAGCCATCCGAAGTCGTGGAACTGGAGGGCGGCAATCTCGACCGCGAGAAGGAAGCCCGCTTCTCGATGCTGGAGAAGCTCGCCGACCATGACGACGCGCTGATGGAGCAGTTGCTCGAAGACATCCAGCCGCCGCGCGACGCAGTGTTCGACGATCTCGCGCGCGAATTGCGCGAGGGATTGATCTGCCCGGTGCTGCTGGGCGCGGCCGCGCGCGAGAATGGCGTGCTGCGGCTGATGAAGGCGCTGCGGCATGAATCGCCTGACGTGACCGCTACGGCGAAACGTCTCGGCGCCTCGTCGAAAAAGGATGCGCTGGCCTATGTGTTCAAGACCTTGCATTTGCAGCACGGCGGCAAGCTGTCGCTGGTGCGGATGCTGGCCGGACATCTCGATGACGGCGCGACGCTGCAATCCTCCTCCGGCGAAGCGGGCAGGGTGTCCGGCATCCTCTCGGTCAACGGCGCGCACGATACCAAACGACCCGCGGCCGAACCCGGCGACACCGTAGCGCTGGGCAAGCTCGACGCGATCAAGACCGGCGACACGTTGTCGAGCGGCAAGACCGCGCCCGCGGCGCTCGCAAAGATAGAAGCGACGCCGCCGGTGCTGGCGATGTCGCTGGCGTCGACCGATCGCAAGGACGACGTCAAACTCGGCCAGGCCTTGCTGCGGCTGAACGAGGAAGATCAGTCGCTGACCATGATCCACAATCCGCAGACCCACGACATCGTCTTGTGGGGGCAGGGCGAGATGCATCTGCGCGTAGCCCTCGAGCGCCTGCGCGACCGCTTTGGCGTCAACGTCAAATCGCAGACACCGGCGATCGGTTATCAGGAGACCATCCGCAAGGCGATCAGCCAGCGCGGCCGTCACAAGAAGCAGTCCGGCGGCCACGGCCAGTTCGGCGACGTCGTGCTGGAAATCAAGCCGATGCCGCGCGGCACCGGTTTCGAGTTCCACGAAAAGGTGGTCGGCGGCGCGGTGCCTCGCAACTATATCGGCGCGGTGGAAGAGGGCGTGGTCGACGGCCTTACGCGCGGGCCGCTCGGTTTCCCCGTCATCGATCTTCACGTGACGCTGACGGACGGCTCCTATCACAGCGTGGACTCCTCCGATCTTGCCTTCCGAACGGCGGCACGGGTCGGCATGAGCGAAGCGCTGCCGCAGTGCCAGCCGGTGCTTTTGGAGCCGATCCACATGGTGGAGATCGTCTGCCCGACCGATGCGACGGCAAAGATCAACGCCATCCTGTCGGCACGGCGCGGCCAGATCCTCGGCTTCGACACGCGGGAGGGATGGTCCGGGTGGGACTGCGTCCGCGCCACCATGCCGGAAGCGGAGATCGGCGATTTGATCGTGGAGTTGCGGTCGGCGACCGCCGGTGCGGGAAGTTTTACGCGGCAGTTCGACCGCATGGCCGAAGTCACCGGCCGCGCCGCCGATCAGATCATTGCCGCCCACCGCGTCGCCGCGTAGCGCTGCCGGGGATCATGACCAATTCAAGGGGCATGATCATTGGCAATACAGATGGCCGAAGGTAGCTTGCGCACAATGATCGGTGCGCAAGACTAGGATGCTTGATTCACGACGCAACGTTGTCCTCGCCTGTGCGCTTAGCGCGCTGGCCGGCTATGTCGACGCCATCGGCTTCCTGCATCTTGGCGGGCTGTTCGTTTCCTTCATGAGCGGCAACTCGACACGGATGGGTGTCAGCCTTGCGGATGCGCATTGGCAGAGCGCGGCAGAGGCGTTCGGATTGATCGGGTTGTTCGTGATCGGCGCTGCAGCCGGTAGCCTGATCGTCCTCGGCCGTGGCGCCAATCGGCAGGCCGCCGTGCTGCTGGTGGAGGCGCTCCTGCTCGCCGCCGCGGCGATCGCCTACAGGTTCGGGCTGTTGAATGTCGCGATCGCAGCGATCGTGCTGGCGATGGGCCTGGAGAATGCCGTATTCCAGATCGACGGCGGCGCCGGCCTCGGCCTTACCTACGTCACCGGCGCACTGGTCAAGGTCGGCCAACTCATGGCGACCGCGCTGACCGGCGGCGCACGCTGGGCCTGGGCGCCCAATCTGCTGCTGTGGGCGGCGATGGTCACGGGCTCGGTATGCGGCGCACTCGCCTATTCCTGGATCAATCTCGACGCGATCTGGTTTGCCGCAGGCATAGCGCTGATCTTAAGCGGCATGGTCGTGGTGACGGCGCGACGGCATTGACAGCGGACCCGGCTTGTCCGATTGGACAGCCATGACATCGGGAACAAAGACATCGGTAACAAAGCCCCGCGCCGCATGCCTGATCGGTTGGCCGGCCGCGCATTCGCGCTCGCCGTTGATCCATCATTACTGGCTGCGCACGCTCGGCATCGAAGGCGGCTACAACATCGAGGCGATCCCGCCGGAGGGATTTGCCGAGTTCATCATGCATCTGTCGGCGCACGGCTTCGCCGGCGCCAACGTCACCCGGCCGCACAAGGAGCGAGCGCTGGCGCTGTCGAAGCCGGATGATCGCGCCCGCGCGGTCGGCGCGGCCAATACGCTGTGGTACGACAATGGCGAGCTGCGCTCGACCAACACCGACGTCGAAGGCTTTATCAACAATCTCGACGCCTGCGCGCCCACCTGGGACAAGGTTGAGGATGCGCTGGTGCTCGGCGCCGGAGGCGCCGCCCGAGCGGTCGTGTTCGGCCTCGTCGAGCGTGGCATCAAGCGCGTGCATCTCGCCAATCGCACCATCGAGCGGGCGCGTACGCTGGCGGATCAATTCGGCGCAAGCGTTTTGCCGGTGGCGTGGGATGCGGTCGGTGGATTGCTTCCGCGCGCCGGCTTGTTGGTGAATACGACGTCGCTCGGCATGCATGGCCAGCCCGCGCTCGAACTCGATGTCAGCCTGTTGCCGCCGGATGCCGCGGTCGCCGATCTCGTCTATGTGCCGTTGGAAACGCAATTGCTCGCCGCAGCACGAGCGCGCGGACTGAAAACCGCCGACGGTCTCGGCATGCTGCTGCATCAGGCCGTGCGCGGGTTCGAATTATGGTTCGGACAGCGCCCCGATGTGACATTGGAACTTCGTGCGCTGATCGAGGCCGATCTCACAAAAGCATGATCCGTCGCTCGCGCGCATTTGAGCCGGAATATTTTTGAAAAACCGGGGTCAATGGTTATGTCAATGCCGCCTTCGGAGACCGCTTCATGCCTGCCCATCGTTCCAGCCTTCTTCGCCCGCTATTCGCCGTCGCGATGGTCGCGGCGTCCTCACTCTACGCCATCGCCCAACAGCCGCCTGCGCCGTCGCGGGTTCGCGGCACGATCGAGGGCGTCGACGGCGACGTGCTTGTAGTCAAGTCGCGCAGCGGCGAGGACGTCACGCTGCACATGACGGGCGATATCAGGGTTGTCGGGATCACCAGGATTTCACTGTCCGACATCAAGGTCGGTTCCTTCATCGGCACCACCACGGTGCCGGGTCCGGACGGCATCCAGAATGCGGTCGAGGTCCATGTGTTTCCTGAAAATATGCGAGGCACCGGAGAGGGCTCGCGCCCTTACGATCTCAAGCCGAACAGCAGCATGACCAATGCGACGGTGGCGGAGTCCGTGGTGGGTAATGACGGTCACACCTTGTTGATCAAGTACAAGGACGGCGAGAAGAAGGTCGTCGTCTCGCCCGAGACGCCCGTCGTGACCTATGTCCCCGCCGAAAAATCCGATCTCAAGGCTGGCGCCAAGGTGATAGCTTTCATGAAAAAGCTGCCGGATGGGTCGTTGGAGACCAACCGTGTCAGCGTCGGCCGCGATGGCCTCACTCCGCCGATGTAACGCAAGCGTTATTCCGGGCGACGCGGTGTCGAAATCTCGAGATTCCGGGTCCGGTGCTCGCGCACCATCCCGGAATGACGGTTTTTGAACAATAACCACTCCGGGAATACCGCGCAGGGTGAGGTGTTGTTCGTTCGGAACCATTGGGAGGGACAAAATCATGCCAACGATTTCGTGGATGCCGCGCCTGTTCGCCGCGTTGCTGACATTTGTGACTGTGCTCGGAACGACAGCGTGGGCGCAGCAGCCGCCGACGGTCCGGATTCGGGGCACCATCGAGGCCGTCGATGGGTCTTTGCTGTCGATCAAATCGCGCGAAGGCACCGACATGAAGGTGCGCATGACCGACAATGTGGCGGTGTTCGGCGTCGCCAAGACCGAATTGTCGGAGATCAAGGAAGGCTCCTATATCGGCGTCACCGCGATGCCGGAGCCGGACGGCACCCAGAAGGCGGTCGCGGTCCACATCTTTCCTGAGAACCAGCGCGGCGCGGCCGAAGGTTTTCGGCCCTGGGATCAGCGCCCGAACTCGACCATGACCAACGCCACTGTCGCGCAGACGGTCAAGGGCACCGACGGCCAGAACATCCTGGTCAAGTATAAGGACGGCGAAAAGAAAGTTGTGGTCCCGCCGGGAACTCCGATCGTGACATTTGTCGCTGGCGACAAGTCCGAGGTGAAGCCGGGCGCCAAGATCATCATCTTCGGCGCGGTCAAGAAGGACGACGGCACGCTTGAAGCCAACCGCGTCAATGTCGGCCGCGACGGAATTACCCCGCCGATGTGACGCGTTTCTTCCCTCTTTCCTTGTTAGGAGTGTGAGGCGCTATGTAACCGATTGAGATAGCGGGGAAAACCGTGTTGGTATTATAATGTCACGCGGGCGGGTTCCCAGAGGTCGCGCGCTCAAGCGCCGTGTCGGAAAATGCCGATATTGCCAAGTCTAATTGACGTCCTTGGGAATATTTTATCCGCGTCGGGGGTTGCGACGCGCGCCAATTTCCGTTCGGCCGGCGCGGCGGACCTCGGGATCATGACGTCGGGCCCGAGCGCTGTTGGAAGATGCAACGAGATCGCCTTCATTTGCGGGAACGGGCACGCCTACCCGCTCCGGGCTATGTACAGCCCAAGGCTTACATGCATCCAGGGCGCACGGTCTTGCGGGTCAAAGGATAAGCCAGCGATCGAAGGCAGTTGAAAAATCCTAAGCCACTTGGAGGCGTTAGCTCCTCCAGACTTCAGCTTCGTCCGCAAAGCTTTGCATTCGGCCCGGTCGGCTCGCCCAACTTCCCGAAAACGAAATTTAGCGGACTGGACCGTAAGCCGGAATGAATCCGGTTCGGCTTGAAAGCTGCGCTTACTGCACGCGCTCACGTCGGGCTGCAAGAACGACTAAGAGGAACTTGCTGGTTTGGAATCGCGGGATTTAACGAACGAATTTTAAGGCCGATATTCTCGTGCCCCCGACGAAGATTTGGATTGGACTTGCCTTTTGCGGACGAGCATTCCGGTATTATTTCGGAATGCGAGCGACGAAACGAGAAATTTCGAACAGGGAGCCCGCGCAGATCGGATCAAAAAACGGCATCAAGATCCGAGACCAGACTCCAACATCTTGGTGGCGCTGAGCGGCAAGCCGATGCTTCCACCCCCGAGCGAAGATCATCTACGGCACACGGCGCCACTATCGCGGCTAACTTAACTAGTGTCGAGCTTGGCCAGGGTCCCGAACCTGTTTGGTCGCCCGAAGCCAGGCAAAATCCCGATTAACCCATAATTAACCGACAGCCAGCCACGCAAGAAGGGCGCGGCGGGTTGGTAACGTCACATTAGGATTCTTGTGGGTGCCGCGCGCCGCGGGAGCGAACACACCAGGTTCGATCTGCGAAGTAGATCGGTAGCGTAGGAGTTGGGTAAAATGGCGAGAAAATGCGGCACATGCCAGCACATCAAGCGGGCTGAAATTGACCGACGGTTGGCGGCCGGGGAGCCGGGCGGTCCAATCGCGCGTGACTATGATCTGAATCCCTCGAGCCTGCACCGACATCGAACCAATTGCCTGAAGCTTTCATCGTCAAATGCGATCATGAAAGAGGTTTCGCGCGGTACCGCCGCGGTCGCCTGCCTGCCAACCAAGGAAGATCTTAGCACCGGCTATTTCGAAACTGCGGGTCGCGGATCGACCAGATCGTCACGCAGGCCGAACAGCAAGGCTCGCTTCAGGTCGCGCTGTCGGGGCTGAACTCGATCCGGCAGACGCTCGACAGCCTGTCGCGGCTTTCAGGTTTTGACCGGCAGGGGACCCAGGTCAATGTCGCGGTGCAGACCAATGTCAACCTGAACCTGACGCAGATCGCCGAGCGCGTTATCGGCAAATTTGATCGCGAGCCCGAACTGAAGGCGCGAATTGCGCAAGCTCTATTGGAGATCGACAATGAACGAACTACGTGAACTGGCCTATCGAATTGACCCGGTACAATGGGTCCGCGACAAACTTGGGATTGAACCTGCGCCATGGCAGGCTGAATTCTTGCGCGCGCCGCTTGGCGCCTCGATCATCGCACTAACGGCACGGCAGGTCGGCAAGACCACCACGGCAAGCTGGGCGATTGCGCATTTCATGCGCTTTACACCGCACGGGTTGTGCGTGATCGCCTGCCCCGCGCAGCGCCAAAGCGCCGAAGCCGTGCGGCGGGTGCGCGCGATTCTTGACCGGGTCGACGCTGAATTGAGGGTCAACAATGTCTATGGCCTGGAATTGAAGAATGGATCGCGGGTATTGGCGCTGCCGGGGAGTGATGATTCGATCCGCGGATTGACGGTGGATGGCTGGATCGTGGCCGACGAGGCCGCCCGCCTTGATGACGACCTGATCAGTGCGCTGCGCCCGATGCGGGCCCGCCGCCCGCAGGCCCGGTTTGCGATGCTGTCGACGGCCTGGAGCCGCACCGACCCATTCTGGACGGCGTGGGCCAGTGACGATCCATCCTGGATGCGGCTGAGAGCCACCGCGGAGATACCGGGGTTGCTGGATGCACAATTTCTCGAGAAGGAACGACTGAATATGGGGGAGCACAAATACAAGCGCGAATATCTTGGCATCCCGGGGGGTGGAGAGGCAAATCCATTCACGTGGGACCTCTATGAGCGCGCCACCCGAATTCGCACGCCGCTGGTACCCGCAGGAACGGCCTTTTCGCCATCCGCTGAACAATCCGTGCCTGGTGTCAACCCGTTCCGCCATCTTCAAATAAATGGAGCCTTTCGATGACTTACGTTCCGGATGACGTGACGAGCTGGCCTGTATTCAAACCTCTGATCATTGCCCATGATGTCGGCCGCAGCCGCGATCGTTCCACCGCCGTGGTCGGCGGCAACTCGCCCTGCGGACGACGCCTGGTCGGGATACGCGAAGCCGAAGAGCTGCCGCAGGGCCTGTTCGGACATGCGCGCGCGAGTGCCTTGGCGGCGGTCGACGCACGCCACCACCATAATGCGCTGATCGTGGCAGACCTCAGCAACGACGCCACCTACGCCGAGGTGTTAGTGCAGACATTTGGACAACGTGTAATTGGCCTTCAGATCAGCCGCTATGGCGATGGCATGAATGCCGACTGGCGGCCCGTTCGCCATGGTCATTTGCCGGTCTATACAATCGGCAGAACCTACCTGATCGAGCTATTCCATACCGAGCTGCAGTCGGATCTGGTGCGTTTTGCCGAAGGGCCGTTGCGACAGGCCTATGATCAGCTCGCCAATCTGGAGCTGGAATATCGGGACAGTGGGGCGGTCTATACCTGTCCGCCGGGTAAACATGATGACCTCGCGATTTCCTGCGCGATGCTGGCCTGGGCGGCACGGCACCTGCATCTGGAGACATGGCTCCGAAATCTCGAAGCCGCCCGCAAGCCTCGCCGCCCGCGGCAGAGGGGCGGTTGGGCAGCCCATACATAACCCGGCTTAGGAGCGGGCCAGCCGCTTGCAAGACTGTCTTCCCGCACACTCCACGATCAATTTTGGCCTCGCCCGCAGTCCGTACTCCCGGATGTTCGACGCAGCGAGGGCATGGCGGAGGACTGGCCGCCATTGACCAACGATCAATGGAGAGCAGAATGGTATTGTCAACACGCGACCGCCGCGGCTTTATCGGCGGGTCGGACGCCCGGATCATTATGGGGGACGATGAAGCCGCCCTGGTGCGGCTGTGGCGCGAAAAGCGCGGCGAAATCGAACCGGAAGACTTTTCGGCCAACCTGTCGACAACGCTCTAAAGCACTTTGCATTTGTCCGTGATAGGCGGCCATCTGCACGTCGTCGGCGTCCGCAGGAACGTGAATGGGCGATGCCACAAACAAGACGGCGCGGGAGAACGGCCTGGGAATTACCATCCGGTCCCATGAGTTTAGCACCGAGGGTATTCTGTACCGCCACGTAAAAGCAGCCTATGGGGCGTCCAGCTTTCTTGGCCAGCAAGACCGGTCCGGGTTTGGCTACGTTCGCGGACCGCGTGGACCATCGATGGTGAAGGCCACGGGATGGCCCAGCTCAAGCTCGCGCCGCATTCCTATCAGCGCTCCCACGGCTCCGCGTGAACTGGAGCCGCGCACGGCGCCGTACCCGAATTTGCCAATGATCCGGGCAATGTATTCACCGTCAAAGCTGCGGCTGGTCATCACCGCGATCTGATTGTGTCGGAATTGATAGGACGCTGGAATCACGCAGCGGTGCCAGAAGCACCATATGATCGGCTCTGCGTGGCGGCCATCATAGGGAACGCCCGGCTCCATTTCAACGCGGTATCGCAGGGTCGGACAGATGAGGCGTATCACCAGGTAGGCAGCCCAGGTGATGAGGAAAAGCTGGATCCTCTGACGCAATGAAAAAGAGCGAGAGGCCGTCTCGCTCTTGATCTCGGATTGTTCCTGCGCTACCGGTTCCATCCGCTTGATTTTATCTGTTACAGGCAAAATCAGGCGTATTTGATCCACTTCATGATTTCCGGCAGAGTCGGCTTCTTACCATACATGAGCACACCCACACGGTAAATGCGGGCGCAGAGGAAAGCAAAACCCCACACCGTCAGTACCAGAATCGAAATGGAAAGAGCAATCTGCCACCACACCGGCGTTTGCAGCGCGATACGCGTGAACATAATCAACGGCGCTGTGAGCGGGAACATCGACGCCCAGAAGGCTAGAGCGCTCCCCGGATACTGGATCACATTGACCATGATAACGATGGACAGAATCAGGGGCATCACCACCACAAACTGCAGTTGTTGTGCTTCCTGTTCAGAGTTCACCATGGCTCCCACCGCGGCGCACATGGTGGGCTATAGCGTGCGAAGCCCAAAAGGAAGAAAACGCTCCGAGAAGGAAATCAGCTTCAGAGAAAGAACGCCTTTCAGTAACCCGGCCCCGCCTGCCACGACGAGTGGCAAGCCTCCCGCCACAGCAGCCCAGATGGCCACCTGTGAAAGTCCCACTGAGCCTACTCCAATGATCTTGCCGGCCATCATTTCGCCGGCTGTGGCGGTGGAAAGCATCACTTCCATGACGCGAGAGGTCTTTTCCTCCAGTACCGCACGCATCACGTTCATGCCATAAAGCAGCACCGTCATGTACAGCACCATGACCATTCCGAACACGGTGAAGAACAGGATTTGCGGGTTAGGAGTGTCTTTTCCGTAGGGGCTCACAGGCGACAGGTCCACCGGTTTGAGCGCTGCTTCAATTTCCTGGTCGGTCAGCCCTTTTCCTTTAAGGGCTTGCAGGCGCAGAGCCTGGCCAAGAGTTCTTTCCAGGAGCGCGCTATCTACGAAGCTGGAAACATCTCGGGTGATGAAGTCGATTTTGCGTGAAGCCACGGCGTCATCGCTGGCCCAGATCACGCCGTCTATTTCCTTCTGCGCAACCTTTTCGGTGAGCGATTTCCGGGCAGCGTCGGAGACATCGGATTGCACAATCACTTGGTAGCGAGTGGCTGACGTCTGGCGTTGTTCGCCAGGGGAAACTTTGGTATCCGCAGGTTCGTCATTAATCTGCATGACCTGTTTCCGGACCATGTCGCCAATCTGCGGGTTCGCGGTGGCTACAACAATGCTTTTATTTCCGCCCGACGATTCTGGCCCCAATTAAGGACGGCACAACCGTCACGCCAAACATCAGCGCTGGGATCAGTATGGTCATAATCAGAAAAGAACGTGATCGAACACGCTCCAGGTATTCCCGTTTGGCGATGATAAAGATGTTACGCATCGGTTTTCCCCACCACTTCCTTGAAAATTTCTTCCAGTGAAGGCTCCATCAGCTCAAATCGATTCACGCGTGCGCGTTCCATCACCAGCCGCAGCAGTTGTTGCGGATCAGCGCCCCGCACTAACTGGGCTTCCACGTAGTTGCCGTAATTGTTGTATGTCTTTACTAACTCGCTCTGTTGCAGGAAGTCGATATTGCCTTCATATTCAATCTGGACGTTGTTCTTGCCGAAGCGAGATTTCACTTGTCTTCAGTGCTCCCTGCAGCACCGGCCTGCCTCTATTCATCAGGCAGATGGAATCGCATAGCTTCTCCACCTGGTCCATGCGATGGGTGGAAAACAGGATTGTCTTTCCCTGTTTCTTCAAGTCCAGCAGCACATCTTTGAGAAGTCCGGCATTCACCGGGTCGAGCCCGTAGAACGGCTCATCCATGATCACAAAGTCAGGTTCGTGCAGCAGGGCTCCTATGAATTGGATTTTCTGTTGCATGCCTTTGGAGAGCTCTTCCACTTTGCTTTGCATCTTCTCGGCGATTTCCAGCCGTTCGCACCATGCGATCGCTTTGCGGCCGAGCGTTTTCAGCACTCATGCCGTGCAGTTCACCCAGGAAGACGAGCTGGTCAAGGATCTTCATCTTCTTGTATAGACCACGCTCTTCCGGAAGATAGCCGATCTTTTCCAGGCTCTTGCGCTCAAAAGGCCTGCCGAAGACATTGATCACGCCCGAATCCGGCGCGGTGATGCCGATCATCATTCGGATGGTGCTGGTTTTGCCGGCGCCGTTAGGACCCAGCAGTCCAAACACCATTCCCTGCGGGATGGTGAAGGAAATGTCGTCCACGGCCACGAACTCACCGTAGCTCTTGCGTACTCGTGATAATTCAATGGTCAATGGCAGGCCGGCATGGTTCGGATAGGGCGAAGTTTGACTGGATTGTGCTAAACCGGCAGCCTGGCCGGTTGTTGATTGGTCAATAGGCATGTGCGAGAGTCGCTCCAGAAGCTATACGTTGGAAGTGAACACAGGTTACACGATTTCAAGATATTGGTCGATCCAGCTGCGCACCCGCAGGCGCCGTTCATCCCCGGGATCATAGCGCAGCCCATAAAGCTTTTCCGCCGGCTTAGACCAGCAGACGTAAGCCCTTACCGTGAGTTTTGGCAGCCCAGGAAGAGTGGTGGTCATTTGCACCGCTTCCTGGGAGGTGATGGGCACCTGGGAGCGGACGGACATGCCGCCTGAACTGACCTCAACGCTCACCACATTGGTGGATCCTGATCCGATTTCGAGTTTTACGTCGGTGACCACAGGTATGCGGACGTAACGGCGCAGTTCATGGATTACCAGCAGGTGGGTTGAGCGAACCACTTTGAGT
>CAVYPL010000010.1:0-24988 GCA_963770355.1 uncultured Alphaproteobacteria bacterium
GGCTCTTCAAGCGGGCAGGGCCAATCGATCCACCGCGGACCTTCGGTTCTCTTCGAAATCAGAACCGAAGCTCCATTTTTGGTTTGACGCGTCTTCTTGGCGCGAACCGGGATCCACCCCCGGATCAAGTCCGAGGGCATGCTTCGCCTGAAAACGCGATGAATTAATTCGCTTCCCGGTGAATCTCGGATGTGACCGGCTGGGAGGGGCTCGCGACCGTCGGCATCGTGACCGGGCGCAGCCCGATCAGTTCCGCAGTGCGCACCGCGCTGTTGCGCCAGAAGGCGAACGAGTTGATGCGGGAGTTCTCCAAAAGCGCGATCGCGACCGCCGAGAGGAACGGCAGACTTTCCAGCACCAGCACGCCAGCAAAAATGTAGATTTCGCGCACCTGTTTGGAGCCGTTCGTCACGACCAGCACGGCGGCGCCGACCAGCAACAGCACGCCGATGACGGCTTCCCAGAACGCCTGGAATTCGATCGACATCACGGACAAGCCGCCCTTTGAGGTGCGGGCAAAGGGCAGATGCTCGGTGATCAGGCCCTGCGCGACCGCACGCGACACCGTCCATTGCACCGACATGGCGGCGATCATGGCGCCCAGCATTTGGCCGGCTTTGACGTGCACGCGCAGGCGGTACAGCGCCACGAAATGCACGAGCGAGACGATGAAGGAGGCGATGATCGGCAGCGTCAAAATCTTGTCGGGAATGGCGATGTCGGCAAAGGCGACGATCGGCACCCAGATCAGATTGAGGATGGCAACGAGCACGCCGAGGCTTTCGGCTCCAAGCCAGTTCAGCCAGCCGAGCGAAAATTCGCGGCGCTGATCGGGCGACAACCGGCTGGCGCCCGGCAGGAACCGCCGCCAGTGCTTCTTGACGATCTGGAAGCCGCCATAGGCCCAGCGGTGGCGCTGTTTCTTGAAGGCTTCATAGGTGTCCGGCAGCAGGCCGTGGCCGTAGCGGTGGTTGGTGTAGTGGGTCAGCCAGCCATGCTCGATGATCGCGAGCCCGAGGTCGGTGTCCTCGCAGATGGTGTCGCCGGCCCAGCCGCCCGCCATGTCCATCGCCGTGCGCCGGATCAGGCACATCGTGCCATGAACGATGATCGCGTTGAACTCGTTGCGCTGAACCATGCCGATGTCGAAGAACCCGGCATATTCGCCGTTCATGATGTAGTGCATCAAGGAACGGTCGCCGTCGCGATGCTCCTGCGGCGCCTGGACGAGGCCGACGCGGGGGTCGGCAAACACCGGCACGAGGTCTTTCAGCCAGTCCGGCTGCACCACATAGTCGGCGTCGATGATGCCGATGATCTCGGCATCGGCGGCCGTGCGGTCCATCGCGATGCGCAGCGCGCCGGCCTTGAAGCCCTTGACCTTCTCGGCGTTGATGAACTTGAAGCGCTCGCCGAGCGTGCGGCAGTGATCCTGGATCGGCTGCCAGAATTCCGGATCGGGCGTGTTGTTGATGATAACCACGCATTCGAAATTCGGATAATCCAGCCGCGACACCGCATCGAGCGTCTGCTTCAGCATTTCGACCGGCTCGAAATAAGCGGGGATGTGGATCGAGACCTTTGGGAAGGTGACGCCGTCGCCCATGGTGGCCGGGGCCACGGGCGCGCTCTTGGCGATCAGCCGGCGCGGGCCGCGGCCGAACGCAATCGCCGCGATCTCCTCGATCCGCGCCATCGCGATCAGCACCAGCGGTACGAGCAGGATCAGGCCGAGCGTCAACGCGAAGGCCGAGCCGAACAGGAAATAGTGCCCGTTCCAATAGCTGAACACGGTCGCAACCCAGGCACCGACCCCGTTTGCAGCCGCCGACAGCACCAGCGCCTGCATCATGGTGGGCCGGTCCAGCCGCAGGATCGGCAATGACATCAGGACGCCGATCAGCAGCGCAATCAGCGCAAGCTTCCAATAGTCCTGATTCACGATCGGCCCGGTCCAGGCGAATTTCGGCTCGCGGTCGGCGTTGAGAATGCCCCAATAGGGCCCGACGCCGCCTTCGAAGTATTTCCAGGGCTGATCGATCGCTTCGACGATGTTGTATTCCATGCCGATGGCGTCGGCACGGGTGACGAAGTTGCGCAGCACCGAGGCCTGCTCGAACGGGCCGGGTTCGGCGTTCTTCAAATTATAGCCGGCACTCGGCCAGCCGAATTCGGCGACGACGATCCGCTTGCCCGGGAATTTCTCGCGCAACAGCCCGTAAAGATAGACGGCCTGATCGACCGCCTGCTTGTCGGTGAAGTTTTCCCAATAGGGCAGAACGTGCGCGGCGATGAAGTCGACGGAGGAGGCGAGTTCCGGATTATCGCGCCAGATGTTCCAGATTTCGCCGGTCGTGACGGGAACGTTGACGGACTTCTTGACCCGCTTGATCAGGTCGATGAGGTCCTCGACCTTTTGCTCACCGCGGAACACCGTCTCGTTGCCGACGACGATGCCGTTCACATTGCTGTTGCGCTTGGCGAGATTGATCGCCGCATCGATTTCGCGGTCGTTGCGGTCGACATCCTTGTCGATCCAGGCGCCGACCGTGACCTTGAGGCCGAACTCGGCGGCGATAGGGGGAACCAGCTCGACGCCTTCCGTCGAAGAGTAGAGGCGGATCGCCCGCGTCATCGTCGACAGCTTTTTCAGGTCGACGCGAATCTTTTCGGTATCGCGGATTTGGTCGACGGAATGATTCCGTTCGAACGGCGCATAGGAAACGCTCGGCAGGATGCCCCGGAAATCGGGCGCCGATTGCTTTTCCTGGAAAAGACCCCACAGCGCAGCGTGAGCTGCGGTCACAAACACCAGAACGGCGACGACGGCGCGCATCGGCGACTAAACCATACGGGGCCTGCATTGGGAGGACGCGAACCCGTCCCCAAGGTTCGACCGACACAGCGGCTTCATGAAGATAATCCTGCCGCTCAATTTCACAACTGATATGAGGCCATGGCGTTTTAAGGGCGCGAACCGATCAAACGACGAATAATTCGGATCGTTCCGACCGGTTGGTGCCGGTAGCTATTTCGCAGGCGCCGCCGGTGCCGCTGCTGCGGGCGCCGGCGAAGGTGAAGCGGCCGGTGCGGGCGAGGCATTGCCGGCGGTCGCGGACGCCGCGGGAGCCGGGGGTGTCGCCGCGGCGGTCTGGGGCTGGGCGCCCGGGTTGATCCAGCATGCCTGGATGCGGTCACTCAGGCTCCTCGGCACCTTGTCGTCGATCTGGCCGCCAAAGCGGGTCAGGCAGCGGAAGGTTGCCTGGACATGGCCGCCGGGGCAGCCGAACCGGTCGTAGAGGTCGAGATGGCGGAAGGCAGTATCGAGGTCGTCCCGCCACATCAGGCTCACCACGCGGCGGCCGAGCCAGACGCATTCCGGGTTTCCGGCCGGGCCGCTGATGGCTTGCTGGGCCTCGACGAATTCGTCGGTCTTGCGCTGATTGTCCTTGGTGGCGTCGGCCGGACTGGCGGCGGGAGCTTTGCCCTGGTCCTGCGCGGCCTGGTTGCCGCTCTGGGCGAACGCGCCGCCAATCCCGATCAGGAGGGCCAGGCCCGCGACGGCGAAATGGCGCGAAAACGCAACTCTTGGACTAGACACCCTTCGACGCATACATTCCCCAACTTGTTTCCTGTCCCAAGACTTCCGTCACAAAGACTTTCCGCCACAAGACAATTCTGATCGCAAATTCCGCTGCAACGCCTCGTGCCATAGCCCAATTTCTTGGCCCAGTTTCCTGGCCAGCTTGTTGCCGACCAAATAGGTCTCCAATACGGCAGAGACGTCAGCGGATTCCCATGACGATTATTACGGATTTTGTCCAGCAATGTCACAACTTTATCGCGCCGTGGTAAAACTGCCGCACCGGAAGAGCGGGAATACGGTAATCCTCGCTCTTGGCAGATGGCCGGTGACCGGCTAATCGACGGTCCCCGCCCGGAGGATGGAACCGATTTCTCTTCGTACGCCGCTGGCGCTTCTCCTGTCATCGCTAGGTATGATCGCGGCCGTCTGGTGGTGGCTGGCCACGCCGATCACACTCGTGCGCGCGCCGATCGACCCCAACGCCAAGCTGCAATGCGTTTCCTACGCGCCTTTTCGCGACGCGCAGACGCCGCTCACGCTGACCACGCATATCGAGGCGGATCAGATCGCGCAGGATCTGGCCCAGCTCGCCAAGATCACCGATTGCGTGCGCACCTATTCGATCGAGAACGGGCTCGATCAGGTTCCGGGGCTTGCCGCCAAGGTTGGGCTGAAGGTCATCCAGGGAATCTGGCTCGGCACCAACCGGGTCAGGAATCTCGTGCAGATTTCGACTGCGGTCGGTCTGGCCAAGGAATACCCCGGCGTCGTCACTGCCCTCGTGGTCGGCAATGAAGTGCTGCTGCGCGGCGAGATGACGGCATCGGATCTCGCGGCCAATATCCGCTCGGTCAAGGCGCAGGTGAGCGTTCCCGTCACCTATGCCGATGTCTGGGAATTCTGGCTACGCAATCGCGAAGTCTATGACGCCGTCGATTTCGTCACGATCCACATCCTGCCGTACTGGGAGGACATGCCGGTCCGCGCGAAATTCGCCGTCGGCCACGTCGATGCCATCCGCAAGCGGATGGCGCTCGCCTTTCCCGGCAAGGAAATCCTGATCGGCGAAACCGGCTGGCCGAGCGCGGGGCGGATGCGCGATGGCGCGCTGCCGTCACGCGCCAACCAGGCGCGTGTCGTCTCCGAGATTCTCGACCTCGCCAAGAAGGAAGGCTTTCGCGTCAATCTGATCGAGGCCTACGACCAGCCGTGGAAGCGCCAGCTCGAGGGCACCGTCGGCGGCTATTGGGGCCTGATCGATGCTGTGCAGCGGGCGGTGAAATATCCGCCGGGCGAACCGATCAGTAATTATCCGCTCTGGAAATTGTGGATGGGCTGCGGCATGGCGCTCAGTGCGTGCGTGTTCCTGGCAGCGTGGCTCACGTTGCGCCGGCGGCCATGGCAGCCGCGCCCGGCGGCGTGGATCGCGGTCGGCACGTCTGCGACCACCGCCGGCATGCTGCTCGGCGTCGCCGCAGACAAGATGTTCTATGAGAGCTACGGCCTCGGCGGCTGGCTGCAATGGGGCGCGCTGCTCGCCGCTGCCATTGCCTCGCCCATGCTCTGTGCCAATGCCGCGATGTCGGGGCGACCGTTGCCGACCTTCCTGGAATTACTGGGTCCGCGCGAGGGGCGGACCGGATCGGTGCTGACGGTACTGCTCGGTCTGGCGCTGGTCGTCACCACACTGATCGGCGCGGAGACCGCGCTCGGCTTCACCTTCGATCCACGCTATCGCGATTTTCCATTCGCTGCGCTGACCATGGCGGTGGTGCCGTTCGCAGCGCTGATGCTGCTCAACCGGCCCAAAGAGGGCGTTCGCCCGATTGCCGAAATCCGCCTTTGCCGCGCTGCTGGTGGCCGCTGCGATCTACGTCGGCATCAACGAAGGCGCGCAAAACTGGCAGTCGATGTGGACCTGCGCGATTTATCTGGTGTTCGCGCTCACGCTGTGGCGGGCGCGGGGCGTGCAAATCCCAAAATAAGCAAGCCGATCGCAATGCCTGACAGCGCGACATTGTAGAGCACGATGCCGAGGCCGGCTGCGATCAGGCCAGCCGTCAACAGCGCGATCGACGGCCGCATCACGTGCAGCACCGCGATCACGAGTGCGACGGTGCCGAACACCGAATTCTTGAACAACGTCGTGGCCAGCGCGCGGGATTTGCACAGCATCGTCTGCAGGCCGGCTTCGCAGGCGAGGCCAACGGTCGAGAGTTCGATCGCGAGATAGCGCAGATAAAGCGCATAGCCGACGGTCACAAAACCGACGACCAACAGAAATTGCACCTGATACGGAGTGAGCCTGAAGGGAACTTTTTTCATTTCGGGAATATGCTCGGGAACGCCTGGCAGGACAAGCCGAAGCTCGCTTGGGTCGGGTCAAAACGGGGTGAGAAATCAGCCGTAACACATTGCCGCTAAATATTTATTGTCCCTTGCGGCCGAACATCGACGAGATCGTGGATACCGCCGATGTTTCGGGCTTCTTCGGCGGCTCCTCGGCGACCGTGCGCATGGCGATACCGCGCCGGCGCTGTGTGGCCCTGGCTACCGGCGGTGGATCCTCCGAATTCATCATGAGGCGTTGACCGTCAAAAATTGTTGTCTCGCAGCTTCGCTTGTTTTCGGTCAGGACGGCGCAGATCCTGGCGGCGGCGCCGGCATCGTTCAGCGGTCCGGCGACCAGCCGAAGCTGCATGCCCAGTCCGTTGCCGCGCTCCTTGATGACGATGATCGGGCGCAGCGCGGTCAGCGGCGCGTTGGATTTCGATTTCAGTAGCCCGCTCCACAATGCGCGCAAGCCGCCGACTGAATTGGCCGTGCCCAGATCGACCCCGAATTCGGTTCGCCGGATGGCGACCTTTTGCGAAATGGCCTCGTCCGCTTCCTCGTCGGTAGAGGGCGCAGATGCCACCACCTCCGGAATCGGACTAGCCGTCACCGCGCTCACCGGCTTGTTGGGCTCGATCAGTTTTGCCGCCGCCGGATCGGGCGGTGCCATGATCGATTTCGAGGCGACCAGCGGCGTGGCGGGTGTTGCGACAGGGGTTTTTGAAGGATCCGCTTTTTGGGAATCCGTCTTCACGCTGTCAGCCTTCCCGATATCGGTCTTGGTGGTATCGGATTTGGCTAGTATCGCTCTTGGCGGTATCGGCCTTTCCGCCCTCGGACTTGATGGTGTCAGATTTGCCCAGTGTCAGATTTAGCCGTTTCAGACTTGGCTATTTCAGACTTGGCAATTTCCGATTTGGCGCTTTCGGGCTTCGCGCTTTCAGTCTTGGCGATCTCAGTCTTGGCGATCTCAGTCTTGGCGGTTTCAGTCTTGGCGGTTTCAGGCTTCCCGGTTTCAGTTTTGGCGACATCCGTCTTCGCGGCATCCCTGGCAAGAGACGACTTGTTCACAGGATTCGTCTCAACAGCAGCCGGCCTGTCGGGCGCCGACAGAGTGGGCTGGATCGATGCAACGGGCGCCACGGCCGGCGCAGGTGCTGCGGTCGCCGCTGGGGTTGCGGGGGCGGGAGGCGGCGCGGTCACGATGGAGCCTTGGGAAGCCTTGCCGGGCTATGGCGCCCGTCACGGAGTCCAATCCCTGTTCGAGGCTGGTAACACGGGCATACAGCCGATCCCGGTCGCCATTGAGCGTCTCGACTGCGGAAGCCAGCCGCCGGGCCTCGTTCTGGCTCTCTTTGGCTGCCAACTGGAAATTCTGCGCGTGCCGGGTCAGGTCGGCCGCGGCCAGTTGGTCGCGCTTCAGCCCGAGCGATGTCTGGTTGGCCATCACGGCCAGGATCACCGCACCGATTGCGGCCGACGCCCCACGAGCCAATCCGCCACAGCATGCGGCGGTCGAGTTCGTCTTCCTCGGCCAGCAGACCGCTCAGCACGCCGCCGGTGTCGTCCGTCTCGAAGCCGCCAGCGAGATGGTCGGAATTCTTGGCCAAAACGTCCCGGGCCCTCCCAAGGCCTGCCGAATCACGGTGCAAACATTAACAGGAAATGCCATGCCGGCTTGAGTCCGAGAGTTCCCGGAGTGGCGAATCGGTTTCATCTCCGGGGGAAAACAATTAAAGACGGCCAGCCTGCTAAATGACCGCGTAACCCCGCTCGATCAAAAGAGGATTTCGATGACGGCTCGATCCAGCCTGACGGTAGTACTTGCGGCCGGCGAGGGCACGCGGATGCGGTCCTCGTTGCCAAAAGTGCTGCATCCGGTGGCGGGCCAATCGTTGCTGGCGCATGTACTCGATGCCGCACCGCACGGCGCGGGCGCGTCGCTTGCGGTCGTCATCGGGCCGGATCATCTGGCTGTTGCCGACGAGGTCGCGCGCATGCGTCCGGACGCCACAACCTTCGTTCAGCGCGAGCGTCTCGGCACTGCGCACGCGGTGCTGGCGGCCCGCGAGGCGATCGCCCGCGGCGCCGACGATCTGCTGGTGGTGTTCGGCGATACGCCGCTGATCTCGGCCGAGACGTTTGCGCGGCTGCGCGCGCCGCTGGAAAAGGGCGCAGCACTCGCCGTCCTGGGTTTTCGCGCCGCCGATCCGACCGGCTACGGCCGCTTGCTGATGGATGGCGACCGCCTGGTGGCGATCCGCGAGCAGGCCGATGCCAGCGCGGAGGAACGCAAGATCACGCTGTGCAATGCCGGCGTGATGGCGTTCGACGGCCGCCGCGCGCTCGACATCATCGGCAAGATCGGCAATGCCAACAGCAAGAGCGAGTATTATCTGGTCGATGCCGTCACTATCGTCAGACAATCGGGATTGGAGGCCGTCGTGATCGAAACCAGCGAGGATGAAGTGCGCGGTATCAACACCAAGGCTCAACTGGCGGAAGCGGAAGCGGTAATGCAGGCGCGGTTGCGCAAGGCGGCGCTCGATGCCGGCGTGACGCTGATCGCGCCGGAAACCGTCTATCTCGCCGCCGATACCAAATTCGGCAACGACGTCACGATCGAGCCGTTCGTGGTGATCGGTCCCGGCGTGACGATTGCCGACGGCGCGGTGATCCATTCGTTCTCGCACATCGTGCAGGCCACGATCGGCAAGAAGGCGTCGGTCGGACCGTATGCGCGGCTGCGGCCGGGGACCTCGCTCGGCGACGGTTCACGCATCGGCAATTTCGTCGAGACCAAAGCCGCAACGCTCGAGGCCGGCGTCAAGGTCAACCATCTCTCCTATATCGGCGACGCACATGTCGGCGCCAATTCCAACATCGGCGCCGGCACCATCACCTGCAATTACGACGGCTTCTCGAAACACAAGACCATGATCGGCGAGGGTGCCTTCGTCGGCACCAATTCCTCGCTGGTGGCGCCGGTGAAAATCGGCAATGGCGCCTATATCGGTTCGGGATCGGTAATCACCAAGGACGTGCCCGACGATGCCATGGCAGTCGAGCGCAGCCCGCAGAACAACCGCGAAGGCGGCGCCAAGCGTTATCGCGAGATGAAGACGAAGGCGAAGCCGCCGAAGTAAGGTTGATGTTGCCGCGGCTTACTCCGCGATCATCTCGCCTGAGCCGCCGAGTTCGGCCGGGAAGTCTTTCAGTTTCGGCAAGCCGTCGCGTACGGGCAGCACCGTCTCTGCGTAGTTGACGTGAATGCTCGGAGAGAACGCGAGAGTAGGGAGCGTCGCGACGAGCACCTCCACGAGACCGAGTGTCGGATGATCGGTCATCAAGATGTCGCCGCACCTCGCGCAATATTTCTGCTGGCTCATTGGTCTCTTCTGAGACGTCGCGACATGCTGCGAACCTGCTTTGATCCGGACAGCCTCGGGCTTCCACAGGCTCAACGCATTGAAAGGATATCCGGAGCGGCAACGGCAGGAGCTGCAATGACAATAGCCCATGGCCTCCGGCGATCCCGTGACCTCAACCTTGACCGCGCCGCAAAGGCAATTTCCCAGATGTGACATAGCTGCAATCCGTTTCAAAATTTTCTCGGAATCGGAAACACGCGGCCGAGTGATCGAGGCTAGGCGTCGCGCTTGTGCGCTGCGTTGCCACCCCGGCGATACAAACTGATCCGGCGCAGTCGGACTGCGATTACCCGGCGCGCTGGACTTGCAACACTCGTCACGATAAGACAAGTTTGTTGTTTATATTACTTTGATAAGGAAAACTTTGAATGCGCGGGCTGAACTTCGACCAGCTGCGAGCTCTCCTCGAGGTGATCGAACACGGGAGCTTCTCCGCGGCGGCGCGGCGGCTAAACCTGACACAACCGGCGGTCAGCCTGCAGATCCGCGAGCTTGAGCGGCGATTTGGCTTGCGGCTGATCGAACGTCTGGGCAAGCAGGCGCATGCTACGGTACCGGGCCGCGAGCTTGTCGAGGCAGCGCAGCGTATTTTCCGCGAGTGCGACCACGTTGATGCGACGATGCGCCGTTTTCGCGAGGGCTGGGTCGGCCGTGTGCGCGTCAACATGACGCTCACGGCAATGATCTACAGAATACCGCCGATCCTGCGCAGGATACGCCTCGAACATCCCGGCATCGACCTCGTCATCAACAACACGCCAACGCCCACCAGCGTCGAAAACATCATACAGAACAGGATCGATCTGGCGCTGGTGAATCTTCCCGTCCAGAAGAAGCAACTCAAGACGACGCCGCTTTGCTCGGAGGGAATGGTCGCGATATTTCCCGTCGGCACGCGGAACGTTCCCGACGAGATCACGCCCAACGATGTCGCGCCGCATAATCTGCTGGTGGAGCAGCAGAGTAGCGCGGCCTACGCGCTGGTCCTGGGCTGGCTATCGGGACGTGCGCCGGCGCGGGAGCCGATGCCGCTTGGGACAGTCGAGGCATTGAAGAGCGCCGTCGCATCGAATCTCGGCATGGCAATCGTGCCGGAGGTGGCGGTCGCCCCGCACATGTCGGATTTCATCGTACGGCCGTTGAGGCCGGCGCTGTCGCGCACACTCGCTCTCATCGAACATCGCAACAAGCCGAACGAGCCGGCGATCGAAATCGTGCGCAATGCGTTGCTCGGATTGCGAACGACTGTGGCAAACGAGCCCAGGACGCGCAGGTCTCGACGCCACGGGCGGAGCTGATTCCCGACGACCCATGTGAAGCTGCAACAGTTTGTTGAGGCGGCCGTGACGACAATCAAGGCCATCTCACGCGCAAATCCACGGGAAGGCAAGGTCAAGGGACCGCATTGCGGCGCATAAGCCGGCGGCCGGTAATTGGACCGGGAACCGAATCTCAGGAGAAAATGACGATGATTTCTCTCAAAGCGATATCGCCCAAAAAATTGACGGCTATCACGGCAGCTTGCGTCGTCGCGCTAGCGAGTTTTTCCACCATCGTGCACGCAAATGACGGCACCGCGTCGAAATCGACCGGGTTTGCCAAACTTACCGGGAAAGGCACTATCGGCGCAGCTTGTCACGCCGACCAGGGAAATGACCACGTCTACACTGGCAAGTACAAGGAAGTGTTCGGGAAGCTGAGGTGCAATGGCCCAACCGGAGTGGGCATCGATTGCACAAGGGACGATGCGACCTGTGCCGACGGTGAGGGAAAACCAGGGTAACAGGCCCGGCATTCCGATTCCGTAAAAGATCAGGGAAAACGGACAGAGCCCGCCGGTGTAACCGGCGGGCTCTCGTCTTCAGCCTGATCTGGTTTCAGGACCCCGGCACCAGACGAACGGCGATCTCTTCATCGAGGCGTAGCGGCGGATGCTTTGGCGCGTCGAACCCGGCGGTCGTTACCCGCCTCTGACACTGCACACAGCCGCGGCGCGAAGACTTCGCAAGATTTTGCTGAACAGACGTTCATTAAGGACGAGGCCACTTGGTGCGCGCGCCAACGCGTCAAGGTCCCAGCTCATTCTCGGAGAAAATCTCAAGCTAAAATGGACGGTATCTCATGAACCAAATTTCCCCAGTCGCGTCCCATGGGGCAGAGCAGCACACCCGGTGCCTCGTTTCACACAAATGGAGACCACGATGTTTCGCAAGATTGCTTTTACAATTATCGCTGCAGGTTCCCTGAGCTTCGCAGCCCTCGCTCCGGCTGCTGCCGGTCACGGTGGTAGCGGTGGTCACGGTGGCAGTGGGATGCATATGGGTGGCCATAGCGGCAATCACGGCGGGCACTTCGGTCACGGCCGCTACTGGGGTCGCTCGGCCTTCTTCGTAGGCCGCAGCTGCTACAAGACCGTGTGGACCAATTCCGGACCGCGTCGCGTGTACATTTGCGGGGGCGCCGCTTTCTAGGCCTCGCGAGCAAGCCCGCCGGTTTGAACCGGCGGGCTGCCTTTTCAAGTTCGGATAGCTACAAACACCAAATTTCCAATGAACAGATACGAACCACCCGCAAGATGTCTGCCTGCCGCAATATCGGCGATCATTGCAGTGATCGGGACGATAGGGTGCCTGATCGTCGTCCTTGAGACCGAGCCGGAAAGTCGAGGTATCGGGATGATATCTTTTGCAGCGGCTAACAGTGCGGGGGCAACGATTACCCCGACCGCGACATCGCGATAGCGTTCAAAGGGAGAAGCTGACGCGTACGTGTTAGATCGCCGCCTCGGTCTTGGCGTCGAAGACGTGAAGCCTGGACGGACGTATGGCAACGCGCAGTTTGTCGCGCACCTTCACCCGTACGGTCGGCTCGACGCTCGCCACCATGACACCCTCGCCAACCTTCATATCGAGCAGGATTTCCGAGCCGAGTTGTTCGATCACCTCGATCACGGCATCGAAGCAGGAGTGGTCGGGATTGGTGGTATCGGCCACGGTGAGGTCCTCCGGGCGCACGCCGAGCGTGACCGCCTGGCCGATATGGCTGCGCAGGCGCTGCGCGGTCTCGTCCGGCAGTTTGATGCGCAAGCCGGAGTTTTCCGCGATCAGCGATCCATTCGCCTCGGTTACGGTAACGGCGGCGAAATTCATCGCGGGTGAACCGATGAAGCCGGCAACGAACCTGTTGGCAGGCTGATTGTACAGCTCCAGCGGCTCCCCCACCTGTTGCACGACGCCGTCCTTCATGACGACGACCCGATCGCCCAGAAGTCATGGCCTCGACCTGATCATGGGTAACGTAAATGGCCGTGGTGCCGAGACGCAGATGCAGCTTCTTGAGTTCAACGCGCATCTGTACCCGCAGCTTGGCATCGAGGTTCGACAGCGGCTCGTCGAACAGGAACACACGGGGGTGGCGCACGATGGCGCGGCCTAACGCCACGCGCTGGCGCTGGCCGCCGGAGAGCTGGCGCGGCTTGCGGGTCAGCAATTCGCCGATGCCGAGAATGTCAGCAGCTTCCCGCACCCGCTGGTCAATTTCGCTCTTTTCGAATTTGCGCATCTTCAGGCCGAACGCCATGTTGTGGTACACGCTCATGTGTGGGTAGAGCGCGTAGTTCTGGAACACCATGGCGATGTCCCGGTCCATCGGCGCCAGTTCATTGATGACGTTGCCGTCGATCGAGATATCGCCGGAGCTGATCGCCTCAAGCCCGGCGATCATCCGCAGCGTCGTCGTCTTGCCGCAGCCGGACGGTCCGACAAACACCACGAACTCCTTGTCGCGGATCTGCAAATTGACGTCTTTGACGGCGTGCACGCTGTCGTAGAACTTGTTGATCCCCTTGAGGACGACTTGTCCCATTCGCTTTCACTGCCTCCCACGGGGCGCTGTCAGCCCTTTACCGATCCGGTCAATCCTGCGACGTAGTGCTCGACGAAAAACGAATAGGCGATGGCAACCGGGATCGATCCGAGCAGGGCGCCGGCCATCAAGGGTCCCCAGAAGAACACGTCGCCGCGTATCAGCTCCGATGTGACGCCGACCGGTACCGTCTTCTGTTCAGGCGAGGACAGGAAGACCAGAGCATAGATGAACTCGTTCCACGACAGCGTGAACGCGAAGATGCCGGCGGAAAGAATGCCCGGGATTGCAACCGGTATGACGATGTAGAGCATGGCCTGCCAGCGCGAGGCGCCGTCAATGCGCGCGCATTCCTCGAGCTCCTTGGGCACCGCCTTGAAGTAGCCCATCATGAGCCAGGTACAGAACGGAATGAGAAAAGTCGGATAGGTCAGAATCAACGACCAGGGCGTGTCACCGAGGCGATAGTTGCGGATGATCTCGGCCAGCGGAATGAACAGCAGCGTCTGCGGCACCAGATAGGTGATGAAGATGCCGGTGCCGAGGCTACCGGCAAAAGGAAAGTTCAGCCGCGACAGGGCATAGCCGGCGAACACGCCGCACACGAGCGAGATGGCCGTTGACGCAAGCGCGATGAACGTCGTGTTCCACAGCCACGATACAAATAGCGTCTCCTCCAACAGATATCTGACGTGATCCAGGGTCGGTTTCCAGGTCCAGAACGGATTGTAGTTGATCGCGTTCCAGGGTCTGTAGAGTTCGCCGTCCGGGCGGACCGAGGTGATCACCATCCAGTAAAACGGAAACAGCAGGAACAGCAGGAACAGCGCCATCGGCGCGTAGAAGAATGCCCACTTTCGCCATCTTGCGCCTTCGATCATGGCTCAGCGAACCTCTACGCGGCGGATGTAGAGAAGCTGGACGATGACGACCAGAAACAGGACCGGAAACATGGTGAGTGCGATGGCCGCGCCTTCGCTTAAAAGACCGGTGCCGATACCGATCTGATAGGCGTAGGTGGCGAACAGATGCGTTGCGTTGGCCGGACCGCCGCCTGTCATCACATAGACGATCTGGAAGTCGGCGAACGTCTGGATGACCGAGAACAGCACGACAACCATGGTCACAGGCAGCAACAGCGGCCAGGTGATGTGCCAGAACCGCTGCCACGGCTTGGCGCCGTCGATGGCGGCGGCCTCGCTGAGTTCGGGACTGATGGTCTGCAGGCCGGCGAGCAGGCTGATGGCGAAGAACGGCACCCCGCGCCATATGTTGATGATGATGATCGAGATCATGGCGAGGTCCGGATCGCCCAGCCAGTTGATCCGGCCGGTGATCAGCCCGAGACGGTAGAGGAGCCAATTGAGAACGCTAAAGGTCGGGTCGAACATCCACTTCCAGGCGAAAGTCGAGAGCACGGTCGGGATGATGAAGGGCAGCAGGATGAAAGCACGGGTGAAAGCCTTGCCGCGGAAATCGCGGTTGAGCAGCATGGCGAGCCACAATCCAAGCGCCAGCTTGAACACGGTGGTCACGCCCGTATAGACGAACGTGTTGTAGACCGAGGTGAGGAAAATCCCGTCGTTGAAAATCTTGTAGAAGTTGGCAAGGCCGACGAACTCGCCGGGCACGCCCACGCGCGAGTTGGTCACCGACAGCAGGATGCCGCGCACGAACGGGTAGGCGATGAACAGAGCGAGCAGCACCAGGGTCGGCACCAGCAGCACGAATGCGAGCCAGCGCTCGTCCTCGAGCAGCCGCATCCTGGGCCGCGGCGCCTGTGGCATATAGACTCGGGTCTCGGCGATCGCCATTTCGATTCACCTCGATGCACCCGGCCTGCGGCAGCCGTCTTGCTGCCGCAGGGACCGGTGAGAGCAGAGCGTCAGGTATAGATCTTCTTGAGTTCGCCTTCCGCCCACTTCACGGCATCCTCTGCCGAGCTACCCTGGACAGCCTTGGCGTACATGTCGGTGATGATGTATTTGGTGAGCACTTCGGCGGGCTTCTTGCCGGATGAAGGCAAGGGATAGCCGGGCGTCTGGCCGAGGAGGCCGGCGACCTTGAAGGGCGCCATCACCTTGTCCTCCTCCCACAATTTGTGCTTCTCCCACTCGTGGGTCGGCGGCGTCGCAAAACCCTTCTGGGAGACGAACCACGGCTCGTAGTTTGCCTTGGTGTGGATCCACTTCAAAAATTCCTTCGCGCCGGCCTGATTCTTCGAATAGTTCGGAATCACGTGAGAGAAGTAGGTGTGCATCGCGAATTGCCCGGCCGGCCCCTTGGGTAACGGCGAGTGCTGGATGTCGGTCTTGAGCTGCGCGCCTTTCTCGGTGATGTACTTGTCGGGATTGCGCAATGACTCGATGTAGATCGAAGCGCCGTTGAGCGTGGCGCAGATCGTTTGCGACAGGAACGCGCGGTTGTTGTTGGTGTCGTCCCAGGCGAGGCCGCCCTCGTCATGGGCTTCCTTCCAGAAAGCCGTCATGAACTTGACGGAGTTGATGACTTCCTTCTTGTTGATGTTGACAGTCTTGCCGTCCTTCTCGATCTCGGAGCCGCCCCATGACCACATATAGGGGTAGCTGAACGTCGGGGCGTCGCCGAAAGTGTGGCCGAGTGTCTGGCCGATCGGCCGGCCCGCGGCTTTGAGCTTCTTGCCAACCTCGCGATATTTCTCCCAGGTGTCGGGGAAGGCCGGGGACCCGACCTCGTCGAACCACGATTTTCGGTAGGCGATCATGGCGCCAACGATCGTCCATGGCAGGGCGATCCATTTCTGGCCGTCGGCAGAGTTCGATTTGCACAGGTCGTAGTAACCGCCTTCGGCCTTGCCCACGCTGGTTGCGATGTCGGAAAGGTCGACGACACTCTCCGAATAGATCTGCGGGTGGTTGTTGAAGAGCATGATGATGTCGGGACCTGCGCCCGACTGAATCCCCGAGGTGATGCGCGGTTGCAGGTCGTTGCCGTTCACGGTCTCCAGATTGATCTTCATTCCCAGCGCTTTCTCGGCAGCAGGGATCAGTTCCTTGCGCAGCAACTGGTCCGAAGCCGGGACGAAGTCGTTCCAGCGCAGCCATTGTATCGTCGTGCCCTGTGCAAAGGCGGGCGGGCGTCCGGTGGCCAGGATGCCGGCCATGCCGCCCACGAGGGCGGTGCCGCCTTTGAGGACGTTACGTCGGGTCACTCTCGTCATGCATTCCTCCCCTGGGTGATGTGCTTTGGCCGATCTGACGCCGGCTTGGATTCCTTATCTAAACGCAGGCGCACGTTCTCCCGTGCGCAACACGCTGTTTCGGCGATCGTTTGTTGGTGTTGCCAGCCTTGATGTTGCCAGCCTTGATGTTGCCAGCCTGCGGCGTCGGTGGAAATTTGGGCGCAAAACAGCGCGCATTCCTTGCAGAGCAGGCATTGAGCACACTGCCATAGCGCCCTCCCGCGCCGCAGTAGTACTGCCGTCGCCGCGCGGGTTTTCCCCGTCTTGTAGGAAGCGTGATACCGGAAGCTGGCGCGGCGTCATTGTCGCCGGTCCCGGCAGGAAATCAAGTACCAGCTTTGTCGCTGGCGCCAGCTAACGCCCTCTGAGCTGCCGATTGTGCGGCCCGCCAGGTTATTCTTGTCGATCCGGGCGTAAGCCAGTCCTCGTGCAGAGGGGACATTGCCCTGTTTAAATGAGGTTGGGTAACCGTTACGATGGCTCGTTCTGAGCTTGGGGGCGGCGGTGAAGCGACGCGAGTTCATTGGACTTGTAGGCGGCGCGACGGTCACGTGGCCTATTGCAGCGCGGGCGCAACAACGCGCGCGGGTGCCGCGGATCGGTGTCCTCATGAGTGCGGCTGAGGATGACCCCGAAGGGAAAGCTCGCATTGCGGCATTCCGGCAAGGCCTGCAAAAATTGGGGTGGGCAGACGGTCAAAACGTCCAGATCGACGTTCGCTGGGCGGCAGCCGACCCTACGCTTGATCGTAAATTCGCGGCGGAATTGGTCGCGCTGATGCCCGATGTGATCCTGGCCACGGCGAGCCCGACTGTGGCGGCGTTGCAAGCGGTAACCCGAACCGTGCCGATCGTATTTGCACACGCGGTCGATCCGGTTGGCGCCGGTTTCGTCGATAGCCTGGCGCGGCCGGGCGGCAATGCCACCGGTTTCGTTTTGTTCGAGTACGGCATTGGCGCGAAATGGCTCGAACTTCTCAAAGAGATCGCGCCCAATGTGACGCGCGCGGCTGTCCTTCGGGATGCCGCCATAGCTGCCGGGACCGGGCAATTCGGCGCCATCCAATCTGTAGCACCGTCACTGGGCGTCGAGTTGATCCCCGTTAACATACGCGACGCCGGCGAGATCGAGCGTGCGGTTTCGGCGTTTGCGCGCTCATCCAATGGAGGCCTCATCGTAACGGCGGCCCCGTTGGCCCTGGTTCATCGCGATCTAATCGTGGCGCTGGCCGCCCGTTACAAGCTTTGTGCGGTTTACGGTTTACGGCCGTTCGTCACCGCCGGTGGTTTGACGTTCTACGGGCCTGACATCCCCGATCAATACCGACGCGCATCGGGCTATATCGATCGCATCCTGAAGGGCGAGAAGCCGGCCGACTTGCCAGTGCAAGCGCCAACCAAATTCGAGATGGCAATCAATATCAGGACTGCCAAGGCGCTGGGCATCACAGTGCCGCCTTCGGTATTGGCCCGCGCCAACGAGGTGATCGAATAATGGTGTTTGTCTGCTTCTGATGCCTAGCGGACATGGAAGTCGTGCCGGCCGATGTCCGCTTTTCCCCACAACCATCCCCCGATGAACAGGCCCGCGACCATCCCCGTCATCTGCGCGACGATGAACGCCAACACTCCGGCTGGCGCGATCCCTGCGAACGTGTCCGACATCGCCCGGGCGATCGTGACGGCAGGGTTCGCGAACGATGTTGAGGCTGTGAACCAATAGGCCGACGTGATGTAGAGGCCCACAGCATACGGTGCGGCTGCGGGATTGCGCGCAACGCAGCCGAGGATGGTCAGCAGGAGCCCGAACGTTGCGACGAACTCCGCAAACCATTGGCTCGGCCCCGTTCGTACCGTGGTCGAGAATTGCCAGATCGGCAGATCGAACATCACGTGTACGGCCCAGACGCCGATGACGCCTCCGATAATCTGCGCGACGATGTAAAGCGCGGCTTGAGGCCAGGGCAGTTCACCCCGTAAGGCGAAGGCGATCGAGACGGCGGGATTAAAATGTGCACCGGAAACCGGACCGAAGATCAGGATCAGCACGACGAGAATCGCACCCGTGGGAAGCGTATTGCATAGGAGCGCGATGGCCCCATTACCGCCCGCGAGCTTTTGCGCCATGACGCCGGAGCCGACGACGGCAGCGAGGAGGAAGGCCGTACCGAGCCATTCTGCAAAAACGCGTTGAGCGGGTGAAGGCATCAGCTTGGTTCGGTTGCCTTCGTTGCGCCTTCCATGTTCCCGATGTCGCGCAGCCTGTGCTTGAGGGTCATGCTGTCGAGAGAGCGAATGGGCAGGGCGGCAAAGACCCCAATGCGCTGGTTCAGCAGTCGATACGCTTCCTTGAAGGCGAGGGCGATCTCGGCGGGGGTGCCTGTTGCTTCTGCCGGGTCGGGCACGCCCCAATGGGCCGTCATGGGCTGGCCGGGCCAGACCGGGCATGCCTCGGCCGCGGCGCTATCGCAGACAGTGAACACGAAATCGAATTCGGGGGCGCCGAGTTCGGCGAACTCAGCCCATGACTTCGATCGAAACCCCGATGTGTCGTAACCGAGCCCGTCCAATAGTCGGATCGTCTCAGGGTGGACCTTGCCCTTAGGCTGGCTTCCGGCGCTATAGGCGCGGAACTTACCCGCTCCGATCTTGTTCAGGATCGCCTCGCTGATGACGGAGCGCGCAGAGTTGCCCGTGCAGAGGAACAGGACGTTGTACGGCTTGTCCGTCATGACATCCTCTAGCAGCAGGCCGACGCGGGAGCAGGCTTCGTCTCGGGTGCACAACAAGCCGATTGTTTCGCCTGCGCGATCCGGGCTTCGTTTTCGCCGGTGCCATCGCCGTAGTTGATGCTTTCGCCGGTCGTGAGGAAGGTTTCCCATGAAATGCCAGCGGGATCGTCGATCCACGACTTTTCCGATTTGGCGTAGCAGCAAGCGGTCTTACCCTGCTCGATGACGTCGCCTCCGGCTGTGCGCAGCCGCGCATAAACTTCCTGCAGCTCGTTCGCATCCTCGACTTGAATGCCGAGATGGTCGAGGCCTGCTTCGCGGCCACGTGCGGAGATCGCGAAATTAACGCGGGGATCGTCGAGCATCCATTTGGCGTAGTCAGTTTTTACAACGGAGGGCTGGGCCGCGAACAAGGCGGAGTAAAAGCCGATCGATTGAGTAAGGTCGTTCACGGCAACATGGACGTGCAGGCGCTTCATGGGGTGACTCCTTGTCTAAGCGTCGATCTTGGTGCGCTTGCGCGCGGGCTTGCAGGCAACGGCCGGCGCGCATTCCGTTGCACCGCCGCAGCAGTTCTCAGTCAGATATCCGAGCAGCGCATTCATGGTGTCGAATTGGGCCGCGTAGATCATCGAGCGGCCATCGCGCCGTACGCTGATCAGCCCGGCCTCGCGAAGCCGGTCGAAATGAAACGTCAGTGTGTTCGGCGATACGCCGAGCGACGCGGCGACATCGCCCGCGGCCATCCCGTCAGGGCCCGCCTGGACGAGTAGTCGATAGGCATCGAGGCGGTTTTCTTGAGCGAGAGCCGCCAGCGCGGCTAGAACGTCCGGCTTTTTCATATTTCAATAACTATCGAAATGATTGAGTTGACGCAAGAGTTATTTCAATGGTCATCGAAATAAAGACCGCGGCGCGACTGCCGACTTCGAGCATATTCCCATACTGAGGCGGCCTTGACTGCTTACACACGACGTCCGCTCACCGGGGCAAAGCAGACGTCCAGCCGCAAGGCCGCGACTTCCGGTTTTGACCCATAGCAGCCCTTGAGCCGGTACCAGTGCTTAGACCGCTTAAACCTGGGATACCCTACTCCACCACTCTATCGACTGTAGCAAGCAAGGTGGACGGTACCGTAAGCCCTAGGATCTGTACTCAATAGGATTCTCACGCGGTCTAAATCGCGTGCTTCAAGGTCTCCGCGACATCGGAACGGTGCTGACGAGGCAAGATCTTTCGACTATCCTTCAATGCGGACCATCAAGGCCGGGCAGGACAGGGCCACGAGAGGAGATCGATGAGCACAGTAAAAAGCGCTCTGGCCCACAAGAGTGGCGCCCTGATCCATGTTCGTTCCGGCGACATGGTCGTCGAAGCCTTGCTCCAGATGCGCGACAACCGGGTCCGGTCGGTGCTGGTAATCGACGACGACGTGCTGGTCGGTATCGTGACCCAGGGTGACTGCGCCATCAAAGTGCTGCTGCCCGGGCTCGATGCGAAGCAGACGCCGGTGAGCCAGGTGATGACGGGCAACCCGGTGACGGCCAAGCCGGACGATCCGCTGCAAGGCTGCATGGCAATGATGGCTGCGCGCGGTTTTCGCCATCTGCCAGTGCTGGACGCGGGCAAGGTCGTGGGCGTGATCTCGATCGGAGACGTCGTCAAGGACATCATCCGGGATTTGGAGCACAACGTGGACGACCTGATGGGCTACATCATGAAGGACGGCCCCGGGGGCTGACAGACGAACCGCGGTGCCGTCGCCCCCCGCGTATGTCTGCGTGTGGCCGATTGTGTTGCAAAACTCGAAAGTTGCAGCGGTCAAAATTTTTGGCGAAAACCTGAAGCGCAAAGAGGTCGATGATTCGCACAGCTTCAGTCGGGCTACCGAAGTCGCCCATGAATTTGGCGCAAGGCGATGAGGTCCCTCGGATCATTACACGAAGAACGCGCCAGCGGCCCTCAGAATTTTTGACACTTCCTGCAAGCGACTTTTGCAACACAATCGGCCCGTTGCCAACACTTCCTCCGCACCCCGCGATTTCCGCTTTTGAGAGATGAATACGCGGGGTGGCAAGGTCAGCTTGTGACCCACAGCGGACACTGGATGTTTGGCTAGAAAAAGTCTTCGGTTGGAAAAAGATCGTCGCCTTCAATGCATTTTGAGAGGAAGATCGCAAGCCCTAGATCGCCGGTCCACAACGTGTAGCGGTACTGACCATACTGCTGCTTTGCTGCCTCACACTGGCCTATTGCGTGGGCCGCGAACTGTCGAGCACGATCCAGCCACATCTCACTTCCGATGCGCTTGAACAATTTGAGAAACGCAAAGCCGTTTCCAGCCGTGCCGTGACAGATGCAGCTACCTTTTTTCAGCGGGCCAGCTTGCCAGATCGTCTCGCCAGCCGCAGTCAAGAGATCGTCAATGGTTGAGCCCGGAAAGGTGCCATGGTGTTCACAATGCCAGGCGCACCATGACAGTGTTGCATCAGCATTGCGGTGCGGCCCGGTCGATGTTTGCCAACCGATTGCGGCCAATTGATCAACTCCCCCTCGCGCACTGCCGTCGCCCGCAGCGTGCGAGCAATGCAATCCAGCCATTGTTTTTGCTCGCTCTCGGGCAAGAGATGTCGGCCACGCAACGCAGGAAAGGCATTTCCCGCGAAGCCGTGAACTGCGCCTAGATGTGTCGCCTTATGCCCTTGAAGATTTTGCTCCCAGATCAGGCAATCCGCGCTCTCGCAAGTTTCAAGCAGGTCCCACAGAACCCTGATATCGCGACGGAATCGCGACGCCCAAATGTCGTCACCGGTTTCCTCAAACAGCGCGAGTGATAGGGCTGCTGTCCCCGGAGACCCAAACATAAATTCTCGCACCGGATTGTCCTTACTATTATCAACAGCGGCTCCCAATTGATTTGCGACGGTGTTCAAGACCCACCAATCGGCCTGCAACTAGAAGCAGTCCAGCGTCACCGATCAGAAGGCCGTCGGCACCGTGGCCGCGCCACCGTCCGCCTTCGATCTGGGCGCGGTTGGCCTCCCTTAATTCAGGTATTACTTCCTGAAAATCGGGATGATCGACAATGGCTCCGATACGCCTCAGGTGGTTGAGCGCCCACGCAACACCACCCGCGCCAACGTATAAATTATAGAAGCGAGTGCCCGGACCGGGCTTCCTCCAGCGGATGTGTTGGCCATAGGTCGCGGCGAGAAAACGTTGCGTTGGCGTCGGCTGCAATGCGTTGAATGTATTCGCGTGAAGTCGCTTCGTTCCAACTTGACCCATTGAGGGCTTCGTGACGCGCGGCCTCGTAGATCATCAGGGAATATCCTTGGATGCTCGCCTTCAGCCCCTTTCGCACAGTCCGGTAACCCGCACTAATGTCCGATCATTGTGCTGAAATGGTCATCGCGTCAATGTGCCAACACTTCCGGAAATGGCACAAAACGGAAGTGCCAGCCGGTCCGCGTGATGTCTGCTTTCGGGGGTAAACCGGCCGTCGCGAAGGCCGATTGCCGCTTCCGCTTTTGACCATGAGCGGAAGTCCGGGAGCTGATCGCTCGGCAGCGGCCAAATGGCGCGTTTCACGAGCCCAAAAGGGAGGCTAGGATAACTACGGGCAAGCACCTCAGCGCAGACGCCCGCCTTCGGCTCCTCCGCGGCTGGCATCAGCGAAAGATCATGGGAGGATTTCGCGATGAAATCGCTGGCCTATGTAACTCTATTTGCCCTCGCGCTTACCCCGAGCTACGGCTTCGCTCAACATTCATCCGGCCACAAGATGAGCGACGAGGAGCTGATTAAGCTGTCGCTTTCCGCGGCACCCGAGGCCATCGCCAAAGACGCAACGATCGTCGCTATGGATAATGACGGCAAGATGCGGACCTTGCGCAAAGGAACCGGGCAGTGGACGTGCATGCCGGGTCATGCCGATCCGGCCAACCCCGACCCGATGTGCGGCGATCAAAACGCGATGGAATGGGCGACGGCATGGATGGATCACAAGGAGCCGCCCGCAAATAAGGTAGGGTTCATGTACATGCTCCAAGGGGACGGAGGTGCAAGCAACACCGACCCCTATGCAACAAAAGAAGAGCCCGGCAACAATTGGATTAAAACCGGCGCACACGTAATGATCGTGGGCTCTGGCGCTAAGATGTTGGATGGTTATCCACGCGACGCGAAGGCCGACCCAACGAGGCCCTATGTGATGTGGCCTGGCACGCAATACGAGCATTTGATGCTGCCGGTCCGCTGATCTCGCATGAGTCCGGATGTGGCACTTTTCGGACATGACGATCGCGCCGTTGGAAGTCTGCTGTGAAGGGTAAACCGGAAGCCGGATTTCAGGGTGGGCATGTCGCCTTTTGACCCGAAGCGGACAATTGTGATGCGCCGGTCGGCCTGAAGCCGCTATAACTTAGACTTCTCGGGACCATGGCGCTCGACCTCGCGATGGCGGTTCTTCCTGTGCGACGGCACGGTGATCGAATGAGGCGATTTCTCGCTACCTTGCCGGTCCTTCTGGTTGTGCTGCTTGCCTTCGCGTCGGCGGCCACAGCTCAAGCCGTGCGGAAAGTGGCGCACGTAGGAATGCTGTGCCCCAACTCGTGTGCACCGGCGCCAATTACAAACGCTCTATCAGACGAGCTTCGCAAGCTCGGCTGGCTCGAGGGTACCACCATCGTTATCGAGCGTAAGGAAGCGGGTGGTCGCTTCGATCGGCTGCCGGCGCTCGCCGCCGATCTTGTGCGATCAAAACCCGATCTCATCGTCGCCTTCGCTCCTCAACCCGTGCGCGCCGTTAAGGAAGCGACCTCCGAGATACCAATCGTGATGCTCTTCGTCGCCGATCCGCTCGGTTTGGGACTTGCGTCAAGCCTTGCTTACCCTGGCGGAAACCTGACTGGTGTCGCCACGCTGGCTGGAGGCGATTTCGTGGGAAAGGCGTTTGGCATTATTCGCGAACTTTTGCCACAGGCGAAGCGTTTGGCAGCTTTCATCAATCCTTCAAACGAAGTCCATCGGCTGGGATTAAGGGACGCACTATCTGCGGCTGCCACGCTCGGCTTTCAGCTCGACGTTATCGAGGTGCGTAATGCAGAGGAAGTTCCTGGCGCAATTGCCACCGCTAAAGCCGTAGGGGCGGAAGCTTTGTACATAGCGGGTGACTCGATCCTTAACTCCCCATCGAGCCGGGTATCGGAATTTGCGGCGGAAGCAGGGCTGCCGCCGATCTATTTGGCGGGTGCCCGAGAGAGTGGCGGATTAATTTCTTACGGCCCTGACTACGTCGCCTTGGCGCGTCGCGGCGCCCACTATATCGATCGAATTCTCAAAGGCGCCAAACCGGCCGAGCTTCCTATTGAGCAGCCCACCAAATTCTTGCTTACCATCAATCTCAAGACCGCGAAATCGCTTGGTATTGAAGTCCCGCCGTCGCTTCTCGCCCGCGCCGACGAGGTGATCGAATAAAGTTGCAGTTTCTGCGGTGCATAAGTCCGCTGTTGGCAGATATTCTTCGCAAAAGTCGAAAATCGAACAAACCTGAAAATCTCGCGAAAGTTCGATCTTTAGACTTCTCCGCCGCTGCGTCGCTTTTCAACGCCACTACGGAGGTGCGTGATCGATTTTGGGTGAAACGATTTGGTCCCTCACGTCGCCGCGCGCTAGACCACTCAGCGGCTCTAGGAACTTTCGGACGCCACCCCGAAAAGACTTTTGCAACAATATCGGCACTTAGCGGACGTCTTCGAATGGCCCGATGAAGTCTGCTTTCGGGGGCAGAGTGGACCTTAGGATTGCGAGCGCCGACGTCC
>CAVYPL010000011.1:0-20185 GCA_963770355.1 uncultured Alphaproteobacteria bacterium
CGGAATCGAACCGCTCTCTCCACCGTGAAAGGGTGGCGTCCTAACCGATAGACGAAGGGAGCAAAAACAACTGTCAGATCAGTGCTTTATGCGCGCGACCTGCCGTGTTGGTCCCCGACCGTGATGTCCAATCAAGGCGGCGACGGGCGAACGTATAGTGGCGTTTGGCCGGGTGGGCAAGCCGCCCGAAAACCGCTTTTTGCGGCGATTTCGGGTCCGAGCGGACGAGCCGTTGATTGCCCAAAGCGATGGTATTTCGCAACGTTTTTTAAAGCCGAATGGAGTAGGGCTGGCAGCGAGGGGAATTGCTGACATGGCGTTGCTTTCCGACAAGAAGCGCGAGAAGCGCAAATCATTGAGCCAACCCGGCTGGATTACGCTCGATGGCGGGTTTGCGGCGCGCCAGTGCGTGGTGCAGGACATGTCTTCGACCGGGGCCAAGGTCACGATCGACGATCCCAACACGCTGCCCGCCAAATTGCGGCTGGCGTTTTCGCGCGATGCCAGGACCGGGCGCCCCTGCGAAGTGGTCTGGCGCCGCGGCAAGTCGGTCGGCGTCAAGTTCGTCCGCTAGAGCGGATGGGACTCACGTCATCGGCGGCGCGATGAATTGCTTGAAACCGGCGCGTTCGGAGATTTGTGCGAACCAGCGTTCGAGATTGGGTAGCTTTGGTTTGGCCACGCCTTCGACACCGAACCAGCGCCGCGCGAACGCGCCGAGCGCGATGTCGGCGATCGTGAATTGATCGCCTTCGATAAAGCGCCGCGTCGCCACTTGCGCCTCGACGATCCGCCACACCACGGCTTCCGCGTCGGCATCCTTCTGGATCGCGGCCATGTCGCGCTTTTCGGGCGGCGTCCGCACCAGCGCCCAGAACACCGGCCGGTCGACCGGCTGCAAGGTCGACAGCGTCCAGTCCAGCCAGCGGTCGACCGCCGCGCGCGCTTGCGGTGACGCGGGATAGATCGGCGATCCCTGGCCGTGCGCCATGCAGAGATAGCGCATGACCGAATTGGATTCCCACAGCACAAAATCGCCATCCACCAGCGTCGGCACGCGGCCATTGGGATTCATCGCAAGATAGGGCGCCTCGTTGTTCTTGCCGAACTGCATGCCGGCATCGATCCGGTCATAGCTGAGATCGAGCTCGTGCAGGCACCACAGCACTTTTTGAACATTGACCGAATTGGCCCGGCCCCAAATTGTGGGTTGTTGTTGCTTGTTGTCAGCCACGCGTTTTCGCTCCCGCTTTATCTGCCAATTGCAGTTCATAGCGGAATATCAGCGAAAAAGCGCGCAGTCGATCAATTCGCGCCAGAGCTTTTTCGGTTCTGATTGAATCAGAACCGGGCTCTATTCTTTTGTTTTTACGCGTTTTCTTTACGCGAACCGGTGTTCACTTCGCGCGAAAACGCTACAGATAAAAAATCAGGCCCCGCCGCGTAATGACGGAGCCTGATCTCGCGTAATGCCTAACGCTCTCAACCGGTCAGCGTCCGAAAAACAACCACAGCAGAATAATCACCGGGATTGGCACACCCAGCAGCCAAAGCAGAATTCCTCTTCCCATTATCGCCTCCTCATATTCCTCGTTCGCGAAGACAACGCGAGGGATAGCGATCGGTTCCTGTTCAGGGCCGGTTTTCGATGCTTGTGCGCATTCGCGCGCTCTAGGGTTTGGGAATTTCGGAGAGCGACAATCCGATTCGAAACAGCGAGTAGCCGTTCTTGTCGACGGCCCCGCGCACTTCAGCATTCACGTCGCCGGCCTCGCGGCTGCGCGTCATCAGCCATTCGTCCTCGGACGTGCCGGAAGGAAACGGCACGTCCGCTTTCACCACGAGGCGGTAGCTGGGATGGCGGACGTGCGTGAAAAATTTGTACAATGCCTACCAGTGACCGGTGTTCGGCATCGACAGCCACGGCTCCGCTGGGGGCTTCGGCTCGCCCTTCTGCAACAGCTCGATCGAATGCAGATCCGGCGAGCGGACGAAGGCCATGTTGCCGTCGCGCGGTGGCCGGTTGATGGTGATGCCGGCCTTCATCAGGCGATCGCAGGTCGCGTAGATGTCGTCGACCTCATAGGCGAGGTGGCCGAAATAGCGGTCTTCGCCATATTTTTCCTCGTCCCAATTATAGGTAAGTTCGACCAGCGGCGCGCCGCGGTTCTGGGGAGCCGCTTTGAACAGTCCTTCGTCTTCGGCCGCGCACAGGAACACCAGCGTGAACCGGGCCTTCTCGTTATCGACGCGGCGCACTTCCTTCAACCCCATCGCGTCCCGATAGAATTTCATCGCGGCATCGAGGTTGCGGACACGCAGCATGGTGTGGAGGTAACGCATGTTTCCTGGCTCCCTTTGAGGATTGGTTTTGGTTCGGGGCTTCAATAGCAGCAAAATCGGGGGAGGGGCAGAGGCTTGGGTGCGGACGCAGTTCAGGGGCCTGAACTATTGCACGCCCGGTGCGTTACCCGTCCTCACGGAGAACGCAAAATGGACATTAAAGAACATATGGAAGTCATTGGCGCTGACGGCGTGCACGTCGGCACGGTCGATAAGGTCGAAGGCGGCCGCATCAAGTTGACCAAAAAGGATAGTGGAGAAGGTTCGCACAAGGGCCATCACCATTTCATCGACAAGAGCCTGGTTGCTGAAGTCGAGGGAAACAAAGTGCGGCTATCCGCGAACGCGAATGTCGCCGTGACGATGGAGCAAGAGAAGTAATAGTATTTTAAGCGGACGGAGCGAACAACAATTGCGCCCCCTGTTCGTTCTTTGAGAACAAAGGGAGTCTGTTCTCTCTCGCGACCAGAGTTCGTCGCTGAGCTCGCGACTTGGATCAGGCCCTGATGTCCACCAATGCTGCCTCTTCGGCTGCCGCCGTGGCGTGGTCGACCGCCTTCAGATCCTCGTTGATTGTTTTCGGCGGCGCCTTGGCGTTCTGGTCGACGACGAGCTGGATTCTGGCCTGCGTTACTTCAACGGGTACGGGATAAATAATCATGGGATTACCCTCCTGATCGAAACTTGTCAGGCGCCCATTTACGTTTTGTAAAGAGATTGGGTTAACGGGGGAGGCTGCTAGCAACAATGGGTAAACAGAAGCTTTAACTTCTGCTCCGGGCAACAGCGTTGGAAAAACTTAGTGGCTCTGTTCGAGCCGCTCGGCGTAAAGCCGGAATTCCTCGGCCATCTCGATAAGCTTCTGGGAAGCTTCAGGGTCCTTGACGGCATGCGCCAATCGTTTGGCTCGGAGGGATTGGTCGCGATAGTGATCGGCTTGGGTCATGTCAGCACCTTTTTGGATAGGTGCAAGTTGCGCCAAAAAGGTTCGATCACGGTGATGAGAACGGTCGCCGGGCCGGCACGCTTGATCCGTTCGGCCAGATAGGCTGTCACGGAGAACGCGAGGAGTAACAGTATTTTAAGTGACCGGCACAGCGAGAAAACGCACCCCCTGTTCGTTCCCCGGGAACAAAAGGAGTCTTTCTTCGGTCGATCCGCCCGGTCGCATTAGGCTCAGCCGTTTTCGTCCTGGGTCGTATCAGTCTTGGGTCGCACGAGGCCTCGGTCGCATCCGTCTTGGGTCACACTGGTCGGAAACCGCTGCCTCAGTTTTTGCGCCACATAGAAGAAACTCGCCGACGCCTGACGCTTGGACTGGTGATCGTGCGCACCTGTGGATCGCTGCGCAGCAAGCTACGGTAGCCGCACGGGAAAGCAGATTTCCGGCCCTGTCGATATGCTGCGGATAACTCAAAACTTGCTGCGGATAAGCAGCGCCCCGCGCCGGAGTCAGCGGAGGGTGCCTCCCGGTTTCGTCAATGATCTCTTTCCGGACAAGGGATAACCCTATTCAGTTAGGTTAAAATCCAATTCGCGTTGTACGCATCTCGGGTTGCGATAGGGATGGCTTGAGGAAACAGCCATGGTCCCTTCGTTTCACAACGCAGATAAGCCTACCCACCGGCGCGTAATGCTCGTCGGCCTGCTGTTCTGCTTTGCCTTTGTGGCGATCAGTTTTTCATTGCGCTCGCAGCCGGACACTGGCCGCGTGTTGGTCAAGGCCGACAGGCTGGTTCGCACCGCCGGGGAACCGCACAAAGCCAATTAGCGTGCATGGGTTCGCGTCAAGAAACGCGTCAGCGGAAAGATTAGCGCTTATCGGTCGGCAAATCGTCGCCGGACGGCTTGTGATATATCGCAATGGCGACGAAGCCGGCATAGGCGACTACGTTGAGCAAAACTTCCATCCAGAGCGGCATTTATTGAGCCTCTTGCGGCAGAGCGGTTCTCGAACTCCCGCCAAGCGGAAACCCCGCTGGCATCCGCAGATGCCAGCGGGGTGTTCATGCCTTCACCTCTCGCAACTTCGTCCGGCAACTTCCGGCCGGCGGTTTCGTTCCCGCTCTTTCCTGATTTTTTCCGGACGGGCTGCGCGCCCGGTTCCACTGGTTCCAAGAGCTGGGAGCATCGCTCCGGGCTTTTTTGCGGCTAGAGTTTCGCTTTACGTCCAAAGTGACGGCCGGTGATATCCGCTCCACGCATTGCCCAAGGTCGTCGCGTAATATTCCTCACGCTCGCGTTCGAATTTTTGCTGGGTCGCCTTAAACCTCGCAACACGTGCCGCGATTTCTTCGCGATCGCGCGCGAGCCGGTCTTCCTTTTCGCTCATTACCTGTCCTGTTATTCATTTTTGATTCGGCCCCGCGCGCATTGGCGGTTGCGATTGGGGCGCGAATTGGGAAGCTGCGTTGCAGGAATGTGATTGCTGGTTTGCAAAGCCAAGTGGTGGATAAAAGCGGAACTCGCCTTGTGGCTTCCATGCCTTCCCGGTAGCGAAACGCAAAACGGGAGGTTCTAATGGCAAAGATCGATCTGGACTCGCTAAGCATCGAAGAACTCGCGGCATTGCGCGAGCACGCCGCTGATAAACTGTTCGAGAAGGTCGCCGCACGGCGCGCTGAGCTCGAGGCGGAACTGGAAAAGCTCGCCCAATATGGCAAGCCCGTGAAGAAGTCGGAAAGCGCGCCGATCGCCAGGGTCAAGAAGACCGAGGAGACGAAAGAGCCCAAAGATTCTTCTAGGGAATCCGTGGAGGAACCGGTCGTCAAGGCGGCGTGACGCGACCTGTTTGAGGCGGCGGTGCAGCGCCGCTGGACTGCGGTAGCTGGCAATCCGAACGGCCGTGTCTATACTCGGCACAGCAAATTGTCGGACCATCCCACGTGATAGCCAAAGATCTGCGCAGCGGCGTCGAAGCGCTCGGCAACATGATCGCCGAGTCCTCGTCCATCATTCCCTTCACCGGCGCCGGCATCTCGACCGAGTGCGGCATTCCCGATTTCCGCTCTCCTGGCGGGTTGTGGACCCGTAACCGCCCGATCCCGTTCGACGAATTCGTCTCCAGTCCGGACGCGCGGGATGAATCCTGGCGGCGGCGTTTTGCAATGGAGCCGACCTTTGCGGCGGCAAAGCCCGGCCGCGGGCACCGGGCGCTGGCCTCGCTCTACAAGGCCGGCAAGATCCCCGCGATCATCACCCAGAACATCGACAATCTGCATCAAGTGTCGGGCTTCAAGGCCGATGACGTCATCGAACTGCATGGCAATACGACCTACGCCCGCTGCGTCGGCTGCGGGCAGGCTTACGATCTGCCGTGGGTGAAACAGCGTTTCGAAGAGAACGGCAGTGCGCCCGACTGCACGGTCTGCGACGAGCCGGTCAAGACCGCGACCATCTCGTTCGGGCAGGCGATGCCCGAAGACGAGATGCGTCGCGCCACGGAGCTTGCCCAGCATTGCGACCTGTTCCTGGCGATCGGATCGTCGCTGGTGGTCTGGCCGGCCGCGGGCTTTCCGCTGATGGCCAAGAACTGCGGTGCGAAACTGGTGATCATCAACAACGAACCGACCGAGCAGGACGACATCGCCGACCTGGTGATCCGGCACGACATCGGCGAAACGCTCGGACCGTTCGTAGGCAATTGACCGTCTGATTGATTCGCGGCTGTGCAAGCCTGTTCATAGTTCCCGGCCGTTAGGTTTTTTAGCTATGCGCCGCAGGCGGGAGTGTTATCTTTTGATTCGAGAGATTCGCGCGGCGTTATCATGAGCGGTCATGGATCGACGCGTGTTCGGGTCCCGTCGTGCAAATGACGGGCTGCAAATGATGTGTGGGGTCCGGGGTCATGGGGTCGGACAGTTTTGAGTCCAAGAAGCTCGGGGGGCCGCCGTCAGGCGGGACGGGGCAAAACAGACTTGGGCAAAGTGAATTTTCAGCCGGCGCGGAACGCGATCCGGCGATGGATGCGCTTTCAGGTCTTGGCGATGCCGCGGCCAATCTGGTCGAAATCACCGGCGTCATCAAATGGTTCGACGCATCGAAGGGCTACGGTTTCATCGTTCCCGACAATGGTTGGCCGGACGTTCTGTTGCACGTCACCGTGCTCAGGCGCGACGGCTATCAGACCGCCTATGAGGGCGCGCGGCTGGTCGTCGAATGCGTACAGCGCCAGAAGGGCTATCAGGCGTTCCGGATCGTCTCGATGGATGAGTCCACCGCGATTCACCCGGCGCAAATGCTGCCGCCCCGGACCCATGTCAGCGTCACCCCGACCAGCGGTCTGGAGCGGGCGCAAGTCAAATGGTTCAACCGGCTGCGCGGCTTCGGCTTCCTGACCTGCGGGGAGGGGACGCCCGATATCTTCGTGCATATGGAAACGCTGCGCCGTTTCGGCATGACCGAACTGCGCCCCGGCCAGTATGTGCTGGTGCGGTTCGGGCCCGGGTCCAAGGGCATGATGGCGGCCGAGATTCACCCGGAGAGCGGATCGCCGGCGCTGTCGTCCCACTAGACTTTTGTTTTGACGCGTTTGTTTTGACGCGTTTTCTTGGCGCGAACCGGTGTGTCCACCCCCGGATCAAAGTCCGAGGACATGGTTCGCCCGAAAAGCGTTATAAGCTCCTCCACCACCTGACGGAATCGTGAGCCTGACGGGGCACGCGACGGCTGCCGCCTCTGGCATTTGCCGTAATCATCGGGTTAGGGTCCGCCGGCAATATCCCCAAAAGCCGGCGTGAGTGTTGTCTATGAATTTCGCTTCAATGGTTGAACGGTTTCGCGCGCGGCTGACGATGCCGCTGATCGCAACGCTCGGTATGCTCATCGGCTTTTGCGCAAGTCCCGCCGTGCAGGCGGCGAGCATCCAGCCGCTTGAGATCGTCACCCAATCGGGCGTGCAGGTCTTCTCGGTCGAGATGGCGACCACTGAAGAGGAGAAGACCACCGGCCTGATGTACCGCAAGGAACTGGCGGACGGGAAAGGGATGCTGTTCGACTTCTCGCCGGAGCAGCAGGTCTCGATGTGGATGAAGAACACCTACATCTCGCTGGATATGATCTTCATCCGCGCCGACGGCCGGATCCTGCGTATCGCCGAGAATACCGAACCGATGTCGACCAAAATCATCTCCTCAGGCGGGCTCGCCAAGGGCGTGCTGGAGGTGATCGCGGGCACGGCGCAAAAATACGGGATCAAGCCCGGCGACCGGGTCGCCCATCCCCTGTTCGGCCACTAAAGCCTTATCGGTTCTGATTGAATCAGAACCAGGCTCTAGTCTTTTGTTTTGACGCGTTTTCTTGACGCGAACCGGATCCACTTCGCTCGAAAACGCTATAGGGAACGTTTTCAAGCCAAAGCTTTCCCGGACCTGATCCGGGGGGCCGGATCATGTAAAGAAAACGCGTCAAAACAAAGAGATGGAGCTTGGGCGCTTTTGACCCGAAGCTCGAGCCATCGGCGCCTTGCTGGTGCCGGTTTAAGCGTGTATCGACGTCATTTCCCAACATGATCGGGGTATAGCGCAGCCTGGTAGCGCGGCAGTTTTGGGTACTGCAGGTCGTTGGTTCGAATCCAGCTGCCCCGACCAATAAAATCAATGGTTTAGATCAATTTTCTGCGCTTCGATCTTCCCGGAAATACGAATTGGGAAGGGCATGGGGACAACAGAAGCAAAAATGAGATCATATCTTTTGCTCTGCCTATCGTTTGCCGCTTGCTGTTACCCGGCAACAGTCCGAGCAGAGTCCCCCGCCGAGATGATCTCGAACTTTCGCGCTCAGCATGGTGAACGGCGCGTGACCTCCGATCCGAAACTCACCCGTATTGCGCACCAGCAAGCTGCGGCGATGGCGGCAAAGGATCACCTCGACCACGATGTCCTCGGTCGATTTAACGCGCGCATCGATTCAGCGGGGGCAGGTCGGGCAGCGGAGAACATTGCCTATGGTTACGACAGCTTCGCGAAGACGCTCAACCAGTGGATTGATTCAGCGGGGCACCGAAAAAACCTCCTGTTGCACAACGCATCGCGCGTAGGTGTTGCCAGCGCAAAAAGCGCGACGACGGGCCGCACGTACTGGGCGATGGAGATTGCAGGCGATTATGAGCGTCCCAAAACGATGGCGAGTTCCAAACAGTCGGTCAGTGCAAAGCCCAAAGCTCGCGCTTCGCAGGCATGTCGATTGAAAATTCTAAGTCTCTGCTTGTGATATCTGAGGGCGACGTGTCTTGGAGGCGGTTGCCGGCTACCGATATTGGAGGAAGCGGCGGCCGCGGTTCCGACCATTAAAAATGGCTCCTGCGGCCGTTGCCTGCTGACCTGACCACGAAACCATTTTCCTAATACGACGAAGCAATCCTGAAACAAGCCAAGTTGTAGGAAGGGGTGGGCTGTGAGCGTATGCGTGAGCGTGAGGATTGGTCCCATGGTTGAGGCAATCACGGCGGTTCTAGGATTGTTTAGCGTCAGTATTTTCGTGGCGCATGCGGTCGACGCCTATCGACTGCGTTAGATCGTCTGTGAAAGTACAGCTCTGAATAATTGCATTCCGAGATCGTGCAAACGGTTTCCGGGCGGGTCTGCGTGACGCCTCCCGACCAATTTCCCTGTTCTTTCAATGTGAAAGCTGCGCATCTTCGACCGGAATCCCTTTGGGCTGGCGCCTGAAGGGGGGCTTCTGAGTGGCTAGCTTCCGATACGCCTTGGCCGTTGCCTTGATCAGCCGTTTTCTGCGCTTTGGCGGCAACCGCAGCGATGTCCCGGCGGTGGTTGCAAGAGACTGACCTCGCGCATCGTCATTCAATTGCCCAAGCGATTTTTGAGCCCTGCGTAAATGTTTCAACGCAAGTTCCTGCCGCGAATGAATTTTGCCTGGAAACAGGCCGTCAAAGAATTCAACGGAATAGCTGAGTTTTTTGGTTTTCAGGCGCAGCCGATGCCGCTGCTTTGCGTCCATCCTGGAAAGCTTGTCGCTCTTCTTGACGAGTTTACGTTGCCAGCGCGCCAGTTTGTCGGCGCTGTAGGCGGCGATCGGCAGCGCGCGGATCCGTGCCGCCCGCTTGTCGCGGGTGGTCGACCAGGATCCATTCTCGGCCCATGTGAGAGTACTGTCGATGAGACGACGATATCTTGCCGAATTGAGCGTGCGCGCCAGTCGCAGATGATGATCTTGCGCCTGGCGCTCCAGAGCCGATCGTTGGCTGCCGCCCGCGGCAGCCATCCGTTCGACGGCAACGTCGAGATCGCGTACCCCGCCAAGGTGGCTATTCAGCCATTTCAGCTCGCGTCTTATTTGCTCTCGTTCGGGGTCAGCGACCACCGGCGAGAAGAAAACGATTGCCGTGCGTAGACGCGTTAGCGCAATGCGCATCCGGTGCAGCGCTGCGGCATCGGTCTGGCATGTCGCCGGCTGATTTGCCGCCAGATCTTCGAGACAGTGACGAGCGATGATACGAAACGCGGTATCGCAGGCCATCGCCGGATTAAGCCGCTGAGACAACGCCGCTCCGGCGACGTGCGACGTCGCCTTGCGTGCTGATTTCGAAGACGCCGGCATTGTTGTTCCGCGCTATCTCACCCTGGTCGCAGACAGCATTAAACCCGTCCCGGGGGGCCGCAGCAAGGCGGCCGGGCGCCACAGCGACCCCTTCCTAATTGACCAAAAGCACCATCACCGTCCCCCAGAGCGCGGGCAGCACATTGCCGACCGCGTAGCTCACGCCGTAACCCAGCGTGGCCACAGCGCTTTTTGCGACTTCCTGAAAGCGGCGAGTGCCGCCGTTGCCGTTCCAGCACCCGCAACGACACCCAACAGGATGCCGGGAGGTGCATCCGGAACAGATGTTTCCCGGCGATCAGGGTCACCGTTTGCGGCTATCGTTGTTCTGATCGCGGCGCGCTACCATCGAACTCGAAAAGATCGGTATTTTGAAGAATCTGAACACGACAACAAGAACAATCAGTGAGGAAACGCCATGGCGCGTAAGTTGATCGACATTTCTGTCCCCCTGCAAAACGACGTGCCGGCCGATCCGCCGGGCGGTCATCCGACCATTCAGTATATCGATCACCAGCAGGGCCTGCCGCGCATGCTGCAATTCTTCGAGGGGCTGAAGGCCGAAGATCTGCCGGACGGGCAGGGCTGGGCAGTCGAACAAGTGCAACTCTCCACCCACAACGGCACGCATCTGGATGCGCCCTGGCATTTTCATCCCACCATGAACCGCGGCGAACGCTCCTGGACCATCGACGAGGTGCCGCTGGAATGGTGTCTGCAGCCGGGCGTGAAGCTCGACTTCCGGCATTTCGCCGACGGCTATGTCGCCACCGCGGCGGATGTCGAGAACGAGCTCAAGCGTATCGGCCACACGCTGTCCCCGCTGGAGATTGTGGTGGTCAATACCAGCGCCGGCGCGAAATACGGCCGGCAGGATTACGTCACCTCCGGCTGCGGAATGGGCTATGAGGCGACCATGTATCTGCTGGAACGTGGCGTGCGGCTGACAGGCATCGACGGCTGGAGCTGGGACGCGCCCTTCGTGTATACCGCGAAGAAGTATGCCGAGACCAAGGACGCCAGCCTGATCTGGGAAGGCCACAAGGCGGGCCGTCACATCGGCTATTGCCACATCGAGAAGCTGCACAATCTCGAGCAGTTGCCCCCGACCGGATTCATGGTGTCGTGCTTTCCGGTGAAGATCGAGCGCGCCTCGGCGGGCTGGACGCGGGCCGTCGCTATTCTCGACGGTTAGAATCGGGCGGCCGAAAACAACATTGGGGAGAAAACGCGCTTGGCTGTTCATGGCGCGACGGCAATTTCGAATCTGCGCAAAATAAAAAAGGCGTGCCGGTTGCCCGGCACACCCAATTCTGATCTTCGATCGCGCGTTAGGGTTACAGCGATCGCGTAGTCATCAATACCTGCAGACGCGGACGCCGTAAGCGTTCCACCAGCAACGGGGACCGACGACCACGGGTCCACCGTAGTAACCATAGCCTCGGCCCCAGCCGCGGCCGCCGCGATAGTAGCCACGACCACCCCAGCCTCTGCCGCCCCTGCCGCCACCACGCCAAGCCTGTGCCGGTGAGGTCGTTGCGCCTACCAGGATGGCAGACGTACTGGCGACGTACACGAACAACAAAGCCAACGCTGCGAGGCAGCGCGTCAGGATATTGTAGCGTTTAGCCATTCAAGAATCTCCCGGTCACTTCCGAAACACCGCACTTAGACGCATGAGAAAGCCTTTGGTTCAGATGCGCTAAGACAATATTTTTACTAAGGTTCTTGCGAGCGTCCAGGACATTATTGAGACGGAAAGGTAAGGTCAAGTTACTGTCAGCGTGGGATCAATTCACACATCGTGTCGTTCATAATTCATTCAGCTTTGCGGCAATTGTGCGCTGCAGAATTTCTCTAGCGGGAAAAATTCAGCAACGCCAGGCCAGCAATCTGAACAAGAATCTGAACATGAATTTGAGGTCGACGCGATCCGCATTTTTGAGCGCCCCACGATCCCCTCCCTGAAGAGTGCACATGCCCAAACAACATACCTATGTCCTCGGCCTGAATACCTATGACCATGACGTGAGCGCCTGCCTGTTGCGCGACGGTGCGATTGCGTTTGCAATTGCAAAGGAGCGGATCACGCGGGCAAAGCATGCGTCGGGCTTCTACAAGGAAGTGATCGAATATTGCCTCGAAGCCGAAGGCATCACGCTGGACGACGTCGATCTGATCGTTCGCAATTGCTATGTCCTGCCGGTCCCGGAAATGGAAGAGCGGCTGGTCTACTTCGATGCGCCGGGTTTCCTGCCGGAATTCGAACGGGGCGATGCGGCCAAACACCCGCTCTATCTGTCGCGCCAGGACAAGGTGGTGACGATCTCCCACCATTTGGCGCACGCCTACAGCGCGTTCGCGGCATCACCGTTCGACGAGGGCGTTGTGATGATTGTCGACGGCGTCGGCAGCTATCGGTCCGACGTCATGGAGTCCTTTCCGTCGACCGATACGGCGACGCCGCTCGCCCGCGAGTCGGAGAGTTATTACAAATTCAGCGGCTCAAGACTCGAATGCCTGAAGAAGGTCTGGATGGAGCCGGACCGCGGCTTCCTCAGCGACGAGTTTTACAACATGCCGGGGCTGGGCGCGCTCTACAGCCGCGCCTCGACCTATATCTTCGGCGACTGGAATAAATGCGGCGAGTTGATGGGGCTCGCGCCCTACGGCCGCCGCGAACAGGTCAAGCATCTGCTTGAACTCGACAACGGCAAATTGAACGTGCCGCACTGGACCATCGATCTCAAGCAGCCCTACGTCATGGACGGCAGCAATTGGGAGCGCAGCCCCGCCATGCGGCATTGGGAAGATCTGGCCTGGCGGGTGCAGGACGACACCGAAAACGTGCTGCTCGCCCGCGCGCGATGGCTGCGCGAAACCACCGGCGCCAAAAATCTGTGCATGGCCGGCGGCGTCGCCCTGAATTGCGTAGCGAATGGCCGCGTCGCGCGCGAAGCCGGCTTTGACAATGTGTGGATCCAGCCGGCGGCCGGTGACGACGGCATTGCGATCGGCTGCGCGCTTTACGGCTGGATCGAGATCCTGAAGCAGCGCCGCGGCTTTGTCATGGACCATTCCTATGTCGGCAAGACCTACAGCGATCAGGAGGTCGCCAGTTCGCTGCAGAAGTTTCTGGTCCGCATCCAGGTCGATGCCAAGCGCAGCGACAATGTCTGCCGCGACACCGCAAAACTGCTCGCCGACCAGCGGGTGATCGGCTGGTTTCAGGGCGCTTCCGAATTCGGCCCGCGCGCACTCGGCAATCGCAGTCTTTTGGCCGACCCGCGCAAGCCCGAGATGAAGGACATCTTGAACAGCCGCGTCAAACACCGGCAGGCGTTCCGGCCGTTCGCTCCGATTGTGCTGGCTGAGCGCATGAAGGAGATTTTCGAGGGGGACGAGGACTCACCCTTCATGCTGATCGCCAAGCCGGTTCGCCCCGAATGGCGCGACAAGATTCCGGCGATCGTGCATGTCGACGGCACGGCCCGCATTCAGACCGTGCGCGAGGCGACCAATCCGATGCTGTACCGGCTGCTCAGGGAGTTCGATGCGCTGACCGGCGTCCCGGTGCTGGTCAACACCTCATTCAACATCAAGGGTGAGCCGATCGTGGAAACGCCGGGCGATGCCGTGAACTGCTTTCTAAACACCGGCATCGATAATCTCGTCATGCACGACACGGTGGTATCGAAGGCGGCGATGCACAAGGTCGTCGCGCCGCTGGTCACGACCTATACCGATGTGGCGAATTTGGTGGCGTCGACCACGCAACCGGCCTGAACGGCGCCCGGTTGAAAGGCTCAGGCTGTTGCGATCAGGCCGCCTCGATCATGCCGTTTTGGGCGCTGGCGCCTTGGGCAGCGGCTTGTCCTGCCGTTTCGACCAGGAGATGTAATAGGCGACGATAGTCATGATCGCGATGCCGGTCACGCTGACGAAGATCTGCGCGAACAGCGAGCCGGAACTCAACGACAATTGGAAGTGCCCGACAAAGGACAGGAACACGCCGACGCAGAACACGGCAAGCGACTGCTGGCCGCAGACGATCAGCGGGTCGAACACTCTCCATTCCAGCGCTGGCCAGTCCTTCGGTATGAAGCGGATGACCATGATGACGATCACCACGAAATGCAGGAAGCGGTACGGCGCCAGATTGGTCTTGTCGTTCGGATTGAAGGTTGAATAGAGCCAGTGCGGGAACATGGCTCCGAAATCCGGGAATTTGCCGGCCATGGTCATGACCAGTCCCAGGAATAGATAGGCGATGCAAAAATAGAGTGTGATCGGCGAATTGATGATTGCCATCGACCTCCGCGCACCGCCTAGCGCGCACCATGAGCCGAACACGAACAGCGCCTGCCAGCAGAACGGATTGAAGTACCAGGTTCCGGCGGGGTAGGCGGGGAGATTCCACCCGGTTTGCCGGGACACCAGCCATAGCGCGAGCGAGGCCGCCATCGTCCAGTTGGGTTGGCGCAGCATGATCCACAGCACCGGCGGAAACAGTCCCATCAGCACGATATAGAGTGGCAGCACGTCGAGATTGACCGGCTTGAATTTCAGGAACAATCCCTGCCGCAGGGTTTCGGTCGCATTGTCGACCAGGCCGACGACGTTGAACTCGTTGACCAGTTCGGAATCGCCAAAGCGTAGCGCCAGATAGCTGATCGAGGCGATATAGATCACGAACAGGATGATGTGGGCGACATAGAGCTGCCAGACCCGCTTGGTCAGCCGGGTGGCGCCGACGATGAAACCGCGCTCCAGCATCATTCGGGCATAGACAAAGGAAGCGGTATATCCGGAGATGAAAACGAACAGGTCCGCCGCGTCGCTAAAACCGTAATTGCGGGTGGTGATCCAGTTCACGACATTATCTGGAATATGATCCAGATAGATCGCCCAGTTTGCGACCCCGCGAAACAGGTCAAGCCGGAGGTCGCGTCCTTTTTCGGGCAGGGTGGCGTTGATTTTCATGGGTGCCGCTTTGAGGTGATACTTTCGACAGGATTGTACCGCAGGACAGCGCCCCGGCCGCCGGACCGCCCAAGATTGTCACAGTACCGCATAATGACTATACCGGTCTGGAAATGGTACATCCGGGGTTACGGAATCACCGATCAAATCCTTGAAAGGTGTATCTATACTATCCCGGTTGCTTCCACCAACCGCTTCCATGTCGCACATCTCTGAGGGTCCGACCATCCATGACCGCACGCATTTTTAAGCCCGCCAAAAACGCGATGCAATCGGGGAGGGCCAAAACCAAGGAGTGGCAGCTTGACTACGAGCCGGAGCAGCCGCAGGCGATCGAGCCCCTGATGGGCTGGACCTCTTCCGGCGATATGAAGCAGCAGCTCACCTTGCATTTCGAGACCAAGGAAGAGGCGGTGGCTTACTGCGAGCGAAAGGGCATTGCCTATCAGGTGATCGAGCCGAAGGATTCGCTGCACCGGCAAATCGCCTATGCCGACAATTTCGCCTTCCGGCGCGGCGAACCCTGGACCCACTGAGATCCAGCGACGTTCGGCATAGTTCGCTGGACCGGAGTGCGCCCTTTTTCGCGGCCGCGGAGATGATGCGGGCTGGGCGGCGGAATCGCTTTTCGGGGAATGTCAGGAACAAGACATTTCAAAAGTCAGGGTTGCGCTAGACCGCGGCCCAATGACACCATGATGCCAGCCCCAATGCCGGATTGCGGCGCACCATAAACCGATCAGAGGCCATGCCGCTCCATTCCACGATCGATCCCAAATCCGAGGAATTTGCACGTAACGCCGACGTCATGCGCGGGCTCGTTGCGGAGTTGCGCGAAAAGCTCAAGCAGGTCGCCGGCGGTGGCGGCGAAACTTCGCGCAAGCGACACACCTCGCGCGGCAAGATGCTGGCGCGCCAGCGCGTCGACCTGTTGGTCGACCCCGGCACCGCGTTCCTTGAACTGTCGCCGCTGGCCGCCCATGGCCTCTATGGCGGGGACGTGCATTCCGCCAGCGTCATCACGGGCGTCGGGCGCATCTCCGGGCGCGAATGCGTGATCGTCGCCAACGACGCCACCATCAAGGGCGGCACCTACTATCCGATGACAGTGAAGAAGCATCTGCGTGCGCAGGATATCGCGCGGCAGAACAACCTGCCCTGCATCTATATGGTGGATTCGGGCGGTGCGTTCCTGCCGATGCAGGACGAGATCTTTCCCGACGAACGGCACTTTGGCCGCATCTTCTATAATCAGGCGCAAATGTCATCGCAGGGCATCCCACAGATCGCGATCGTGATGGGTTCGTGTACCGCCGGTGGCGCCTATGTGCCTGCCATGTCGGACGAGAGCATCATTGTGCGCAACCAGGGCACGATTTTCCTCGGCGGACCGCCGCTGGTGAAGGCTGCGACCGGTGAGGTGGTCACCGCCGAGGAACTCGGCGGCGCAGACGTACACTCGCGGCAATCGGGCGTCACCGACCACTACGCACAGAACGATGCCCATGCGATCGGGATCGCCCGGCGCATTGTTGCCACGCTGAAGCAGCCCGCCAAAGCCGTGTTGAACATGCGCGAGCCCTGCGAGCCGCTGTTTCCGGCCGAGGAAATCTACGGCGTGGTGTCCGCCGATGGACGAAAACCGTTCGACGTGCATGATATCATCGCACGGCTGGTCGATGGCTCCGAGTTCGACGAGTTCAAGAAGTTGTACGGTACGACATTGATCTGCGGCTTTGCCCATATCTGGGGCTATCCGGTCGGCATCATCGCCAATAACGGTATCCTGTTCAGCGAAAGCTCGCTGAAGGGCGCGCATTTCATCGAACTGTGCTGCCAGCGCAATATTCCGCTGGTGTTCTTGCAGAACATCACTGGCTTTATGGTCGGCAAAAAATACGAGGCCGGCGGCATCGCGCGCGATGGCGCGAAGCTAGTGACGGCGGTGGCAACCGCCGGCGTACCGAAATTCACCGTCGTGATCGGCGGCTCCTACGGTGCCGGCAATTACGGCATGTCTGGCCGTGCCTACAGCCCGCGCTTCCTCTGGATGTGGCCGAATGCGCGCATCTCCGTGATGGGCGGCGAACAGGCCTCGATGGTGCTGAGCCAGGTGCGCCGCGACAATATCGAAGCCAAGGGCGATAGCTGGTCGGCTGAGGAGGAGGACAAGTTCCGCAGCCCGATCCGCGCGCAATATGAGCACCAGGGTAATCCCTACTATGCCACCGCACGGCTCTGGGATGATGGCGTGATCGACCCCGCCGATACGCGGCTGGTGCTCGGCCTCGGATTGTCGGCCGCATCCAATGCGCCGATCGAGCCTACCAAATTCGGCCTGTTCAGGATGTGATGATGGATCGCTCGAAACTATATCGGCGTTTTCGCACGCTCCTGATCGCTAACCGCGGTGAAATCGCCTGCCGCGTGATCCGTACCGCCCGCGCCATGGGGCTGCGCACGGTTGCGGTTTATTCCGAGGCCGACAGCGACGCCATGCATGTCGCAATGGCTGACGAAGCCGTGCTGCTGGGGCCAGCGCGTGCGCGCGACAGCTATCTCAATGTCGAACGGGTGATCGAGGCCGCGCGCCAAAGCGGCGCGGAGGCGGTGCATCCCGGCTACGGGTTTCTGTCTGAGAACGCCGAATTCGCGCAGGCGTGTCTGGACGCCGGTCTGGTGTTCGTCGGCCCCACCGCCGCGATGATGACGGCGATGGGTTCAAAATCCGGCTCCAAGGCGCTGATGGAAAAGGCCGGCGTGCCGCTGGTGCCCGGCTATCACGGCGAGGCCCAGGACGAGGCGACGCTGGCCAAGGCCGCCGACAAGATCGGTTTCCCGGTGCTGGTGAAAGCCTCCGCCGGTGGCGGCGGGCGCGGCATGCGCGTCGTTAACTCGGCAGCCGAACTCGCGCCGGCGATCGTCAGCGCCAAGCGTGAGGCCAAGGCGGCGTTTGGCGACGACCGCATGCTGATCGAAAAATTCGTCCAAAACCCGCGCCACATCGAGGTGCAGATCATCGGCGACAGCCACGGCAACCTGCTGTCGCTGTTCGAACGCGAATGCACGCTGCAACGACGGCATCAGAAGGTGATCGAGGAAGCGCCATCGCCGACGCTCGAACTCCAAACAACGCGAGACGGTCTGCGCCGCCGCGCGGAAAGCGGCCGGTGCGGTCAATTATGTCGGCGCGGGGACCATCGAATTCGTGTCCGACGGCAAAGACGTATTCTTCATCGAAATGAATACCCGCTTGCAGGTCGAGCATCCCGTCACCGAGCTCATCACCGGCATCGATCTCGTCGAATGGCAGTTGCGGGTCGCGTTCGGCGAAAAACTGCCGCTGGCGCAGGACGAGATCAAGTTGAATGGTCACGCCATCGAGGCGCGGGTCTATGCCGAAAACCCGCAGAAGAATTTCATGCCGTCGGTCGGCCGCATCAAGACCTGGCGCACGCCCGACGCCGTTGACGGATTGCGGATCGACGCCGGTTATCGCAGCGGCGATGCGGTGTCGCCCTATTACGATGCCATGCTGGCGAAGGTGATCGCCTGGGCGCCGACGCGACAAGCGGCCATTGAAAGGCTCAACCGCGGACTGGAAGAGACCGACGTGCGCGGTATCGTCACCAACATCCCCTTCCTGTCGGCGCTGGTGACGCATCCCGACGTGCGCGCCAACACGATCGACACAGGCTTCATCGAACGCAAGCTGAAGAGTCTGACGGAGTCGTCGGGTGCGGCTGATGATCTCGAGCTTTGCGCCGCAGTCGCGGCCATCGTCAGCGGTGAGCAACGAGCAGCGTGCAAGGAAGCGCACTCGCCCTGGCAGACCTTTGGCTGGATGCCGGTCGGACAACGGCAGCGGGTGTTCTCGTTCCGGCAGGGGCAGGGCGCGGAGCACAAGGTCAGCCTGCAATATGGCGGCGGGCCGTCGACGTTGACGATCGGCGATCGCAAATTCGTTTTCACCGCGTCGCCTGTTGATGACGGCAGTTTCGACCTCACGCTCGACGGGATGAAATCCCGTATCACAGCCGTGATCGAGGGCCACGAGCTCTATCTGCGCACCCGCAATGGCCGCTTCGACCTGCATTGGGTCGATCCGTTCGGCGGCGAGACCGAGGAGCACGTCGGCGAGGACAAGATCGTGGCGCCGCTGCCGGGCACCGTGGTGGCGTTGCTGGCCGAGGAGGGCGCGACGCTGGAGAAGGGCGCGGCGATTCTCACACTCGAGGTCATGAAGATGGAGCAGACCCTGCGCGCGCCATATGCGGGCGTGCTGAAGAAGATCAAGTGCAAGGTCGGCGATATCGTCGGCGAGGGCGTCGAACTCGCCGAAGTCGAACCGGCGGTGGCCTGATGAGCGATACCGTCCGCATTGTCGAAGTCGGCCCGCGGGACGGCCTGCAGAACGAGAAGACTCCGATCAGCGTCGCCGACCGGATCAGTTTCATCGAGGCGCTGATCGGCGCGGGTCTCGACACCGTCGAGGTTGGCGCGTTCGTCTCGCCAAAGGCGATCCCGCAGATGGTCAATTCCGACCAGGTGCTGCGCGGCGTCAGCCACCACACCGGCATCGAATTCCCCGTTCTGGTGCCGAACGAGAAGGGCTATGAGGCCTCGCAACAGGCCGGCGCCAAGCAGATCGCGGTGTTCGCCGCCGCCTCGGAATCGTTCTCCCGGGCCAACATCAATTGCTCGATTTCGGAATCGATCGAACGCTTCAAACCAGTCGTTGCCCGCGCCAGGGCCGATGGCGTCAAGGTGCGCGGCTACGTCTCCTGCGTGCTCGGTTGCCCCTATGAGGGCGATATCGAGCCGCAGGCGGTCGTCGAGGTGGCGCGCGTGTTGTGGGACCTCGGCTGCTACGAAATCTCGCTCGGCGACACCATCGGTGTCGGCACGCCGATGAAGGCCCGGCAGCTGTTGCGCGCGGCGGCGGGCCACGTGCCGATGGCCAATCTCGCGATGCATTTCCACGATACCTACGGTCAGGCGCTGGCCAATCTCTATGCCGGGATGGAGGAGGGCGCCCGCGTTATCGATTCCGCCGCCGGCGGCCTCGGCGGCTGCCCCTACGCCCCCGGCGCGACCGGCAATGTCGCGACCGAGGATGTTGTCTACATGCTCGAGGGCATGGGGATCAGGACCGGCGTCGATATGCCGAAGCTGGTCGCGGCCACCAATGTGGTGAGCCAGTTGATCGGCCGGCCACCGGTCAGCCGCGTGGCGGCTGCGCTGAATGCCAAGATGCGGGCGGCGAAATAGTCGCTACCTTCCCCCGTCCGGTCCCATCACC